>CAWHJZ010000025.1:0-141205 GCA_963829785.1 uncultured Pseudomonadota bacterium
GTTGATGCGTTCGGTCTGGAGGCCCGCGAGCTTGAGCGACAGCGCTTCGCCCTTCGGCGTCACGTACAGCAGGCGCTGGCGGCGGTCCTGCGCGCCCTCCTTCTGCACCACATAGCCCTGGTCGACGAGCTGCTTGAGGACGCGGCCGAGTGACTGCTTGGTGATGTTGAGGATGTCGAGCAGGTCGGCGACCTTCATGCCGGGATTGCGGTTGACGAAATGCAGCACCCGGTGATGGGCGCGGCCGAAGCCGAGCTTGTGCAGCACCTCGTCGGCGTCACCGACGAAATCGCGATAGGCGAAGAACAGAAGCTCGATGATGTCCCAGACCGGCTCGGCCGGCGCGGGTTGAACGCCCGGGCGCTCGGTAACGCCGGCTTCGGCGGCGGCCGCCGCGGCGGATTTGGCGCTCAAATTTATGTCAGCCATGTTGACATATTTTGGTTTTATGTTACAAAAAGCCCGCCAGGGACGAAACGATCGTTCCTGATGGCGCTGCCGGGGCCTTATTCAAGCCTCGACGACGGCGCGCCGCCGGACTTGGCCCGTTTTACCGGGTGTTGCCCCGCGACGCAAAGTGTTGGAATGGGCGCGAAAAATGCGCCATCAAGGCGGCAAGAGGCGTCAAGGCCCCGGACGGAGATGAGGAGGAATTCATGGCTGCGCAGTCCTACGACCGACTCGAGGGGGTCATCTGGTACGACGGCAAGCTCGTGCCGTGGAACCACGCCAACCTGCACGTGCTCAGCCACGGCCTGCATTACGCCAGCGCGGTGTTCGAGGGCGAGCGCGCCTATGGCGGGCAGATCTTCAAGTGCACCGAGCACTCCGAGCGCCTCAAGCGCTCCGCCAACGTGCTCGACTTCGAGATCCCCTATTCGGTCGCCGAGATCGACGCCGCCAAGAAGCTGGTGCTGGAAAAGAACGGCAAGAAGGAAGCCTATGTCCGCCCGATTGCGTGGCGCGGCTCGGAGATGATGGGCGTCTCGGCGCAGGAGAACACCATCCACCTCGCCATCGCCACCTGGGAATGGCCGAGCTATTTCGATCCCGAGCAGCGGCTCAAGGGCATCAAGCTCGATCTCGCCGACTACCGCCGGCCCGATCCGAAGTGCGCGCCGGTGAAAGCCAAGGCGGCCGGCCTCTACATGATCTGCACCATCTCCAAGCACGCGGCCGAGCGCAAAGGCTGCGCCGACGCCATGATGCTGGACTGGGAAGGCCGCGTCGCCGAATGCACCGGCGCCAACATTTTCTTCATCAAGGACGGCAAGATCCACACGCCGATCGCCGACTGCTTCCTCGACGGCATCACGCGCCAGACCGTGATCGCGCTCGCGCGCCAGCGCGGCATCGAGGTGATCGAGCGCCGCATCCTGCCGGAAGAGCTCAGCGAATTCTCCGAGTGCTTCATCACCGGCTCGGCCGCGGAAGTCACCGCGGTCTCCGAGATCGCGCAGTGGAACTTCAATCCCGGCGGCATCACCAAGACGCTGATGGACGACTACACCGCCGAGGTGCAGCCGAAGGCGGAAGCGGCTTAACGCCCTCTCCGTTCGTACCCGCGAAAGCGGGTACCCAGAAAACACGGTTAGTCTGGCTAAAGGACTGGGTCCCCGCTTCCGCGGGGACGAACGGTGTTTGTTTCATCCGCGCGGATAATGACAGCCGAGAACACCTCACACCTCAACCGTGTCCACCGGCTCCAGCGGCCGCAGCAGCGACACCCGGCGCACGCGGTTGACGCTCAGGAAATGCGCCAGCCGCTGGTCGAGCACGCGGTGACGGCTGCGCGCGGCATGGCGCAGCAGCAGCTCGCCGTCGGGCCCGACCACCACAAAGCCGATATGGAAATAGTCGAGCCGCGGCCGCCGCGACAGGAAGCCGATGATGTCGCCGGTCAGGAGCTGTTCGCGGTTGGCGAGCAGCCGCGCGCGCGGGATGGCGTCGAACGACACCCGCCGCGGTCCGAGCGCGCGCATGTAGCTGACCGTCTTGTCGATGGCGACGCCGCCGGGGACCGGCACCCGCGCGCAGACGCCATTTGAAACGTTGCTCGTGCTCCAATCGGCGAAGTAATGGTTGCGCGCGCGCCAGCTAATAACGCCGTTGTGATAACGGATGCGGCGCAGTTCCGGCTCGAAATCGCTCAGCCGCTCGGAACGCGCCGCCGCCAGCACGGTTTCGCAGAATGTGACGCAGTCGAAGCCGTCGTCGCGCACGACGAACCGTTCCGGTTTATGAGGACCGCCGATCAGGGTATGGCCGCGATAGGGCGTGCCGATGAGCGCGCGCGAGATGAAGTCGATGCGCTGGGCCATGGTCGGCAGCGCGCGCGCCATCAGAATGAGCGCATCGATGCGCGCGCGGGCGGCTTCGGCCGGCCATGGGGCCACGGCCAGCGCGGCACTGCCGGCCAGCATTTGCAGCATGCGGCGGCGATCGAAAGCCAAACCGTTCATGGGGCGCAGTGTGCCACAAACCGCGCCGGAAAAGTGCCCCTACCCTACCCGCAGCCGGACAACGACGCTCAATCCCGGATCACCACCAGCCGGTCGGTGCCGGATTCGGCGCCCCACAATTCGCCCGGCCGGCCGAGGATCTGCCGCACGTCGGCGCTTCCCTTGTTGCTGACGAACGTGTCGAAGCGCTCGGTCACCGGGTCGAAACGCCGAATGGCGTTGGCGTCCCAGTCGCTGACCCAGACCTTGTCCTTGTCGTCGACAAACACCGCGTAGCAGCCCGAGTCGGATTTCGGCAGCCGCCACACCGACCAGCGCCGCGGCCCCGGCTCGAAGCGCGCGACCTCGCCGGTGTTCCAGAAGCTCACCCACAGCGTGCCCTTGGAGTCCGACCAGATGCGGCGCGGGCCGACGCCCGGCTTGGGCGGCGCGACCATCATCGCCTCGCCGCTCACGGTGATCGATCTTGGCGATATGGTCGCCGGCGAGCGAGGCGTACCAGACCTCGCCGTCGGGCGTGGTGGTGATGCCGTAGGGGCCGACGCCCTTGGGCGCCTTCCAGGCGTCGACCTTGCCGGTCGCCGGATCGACGCGGCCATAGACGCCGTTCTGGCCGGTGAACCAGAGGATGCCCTTGCGGTCGAAGGTCGCGGTGTTGAGGTTGGCGTCGCTGAAATCCTTCCGGCAGCGGGAAGCGGCTGCACCGCGTGGGTCTTGGGATCGACGCGCACGATGGCGTTCTGCCCGCCGTCGGTGACCCAGGCGGCGCGGTCGGGCCCGACGATGACGCCGTGCGGCGCCGAGTTCGGGCCGAGCGGAATCTGCACGGTCTTGCCGGTCTTGGGATCGAGCAGGCCGAGCGCGCCCTGGTGCTGCGCGGTGTACCAGACCTTGCCGTCGGGCGCCGGCGCCACGTCATGCGGATGCGCGCCGCGCGGCACCGGATAATAGGCGACCAAGGCGGCGCCCGCCTGCGCGAGGCCGAGCGTGACAAGCACGAATGCCGCAATCGCGATCCGGATCATGGACGTGCCTCCTTGAACGACACGCATTAAACCTATTCGGCAGCCTGATTCCTGCGGTCGGATTTCCAGCGCGCGGCCGCCGCGTCGTCGGTCGCCTTGGCGTCGACCCAAGTCTTGGAAATTGTCGCGCCGCTCGCTTTTTCCACCTGTTTCCAGAACGGCGCCAGCGTCTTCAGATAGTCCATCAGGAATTCCGCCGCGGCGAACGCCGCCTCGCGATGCGACGACGTCGTCACCACCAGCACGATGTCCTCGCCGGGCGTGATGCGGCCATAGCGGTGGATGACGGTCACGCCGAGCAAAGGCCAGCGCGTGCGCGCCTCATCGACATGGCGCGAAATTTCGGCTTCCGCCATGTCGGGATAGTGCTCGAGCGTCAGCGCGGCGATCGGCTCCTCGCCCTCGGCGCCGCGGCAAATGCCGGTGAAGGTGACGACGGCGCCGACGTCGGTGCGGCCGCGCGTCAGTTTCGCCGCCTCGGCCGAGGCGTCGAACGGCTCGCGCTGCAGGCGCACGGTGGCAGGGGCAGTCGTCGGGTTCCCGGTCATGGGGCTAATGTAGTGCATCGCGGGGGCCGCTTGAAGCGGCCGCCCGGGGCCCCGTCAGCCCCCCGTCATGGGCGGGAAAAAGGCGATTTCCCGCGCGGCGCCGATCAGGTGGTCGGGGCGCACATGGGCGCGGTCGATGGCCGCGCGGATCACCTTGCGGTTCTCGAAAGCATAGGCGTATTCCTCGCCGCGGCCGGCGAGCCAGTCCATCAGCTCGCCCACGGTGGCAACGCTCGACAGGAACCTCGATCTCTTCCTCCGGCTTGCCGACGCGCTCGCGCACCCAGGCGAAATAACGCAGCTTCACCTTCATCGGCATCTTTTTCGTTTGCTTCCTCTGCGCATGATCTTGTCCGAAAACCGGTTCCCATCCCCGATCAAGTCTGGGACATGCTTTTCGGGATCATGCGCGCTAGTCCATCACATAACGCAGGCCGGCGCGGAAATAGTCCCAGCCGGTATAGAGCGTGATGATAGCGGACGCCCAGATCAGCACGATGCCGATCTGGGTCGATGCCGGGCAGGACTTTGTCGCCGGCTTCGCCCGCGATCAGGAAGCCGATCGCCACCATCTGGCCGATGGTCTTCCATTTGGCGAGCCGCGTCACCGGCACGCTGACCCGCAGCTCGGCGAGATATTCGCGCAGGCCCGAGACCAGGATCTCGCGGCACAGGATGATGACGGCCGCGAACAGCGACCAGCCGCGGATGGTGCCCTCCGCCGCCAGCATCAACAGGCAGGAGGAGACCAGGAGCTTGTCGGCGATGGGGTCGAGCATGCGGCCGAGCGAGGACTGCTGTCCCCACATGCGGGCGAGATAGCCGTCGAAGAAATCGGTGACGCCGGCGGCGATGAAGATCGCCAGCGCCAGCCAGCGCAGCCACAGCCCGCCGCCCTCGATGCCCTGCCAATACATCAGCCCCACCACCACCGGCACGGCGGCGATGCGGGCATAGGTCAGGATATTCGGCAGCGACAGCGGGCGCGCCGGCAGCGGCCTGGAACCAACGGCGTTCATTCCGGACAAGGAACACGCCCCCCTGCTCGAGGTCAACAGCCGCGCGGTCCTCGGCGCCCCCACCTTGCGGCGAAGGTAAAGACGCGGCCCACGCGGGCCTACTGAATCGGCGGCTTCGGCAGGCGAGCCTCGCCCGGCTCCATGACGAAAGTTTGATCGAGCGAATACCATTCCCCTGTCACGTCCGGCGCCGGCGCCTTGCCCTCGTGGCGCACGTAGTCGCCGACCAGCGCCCGGGTGACGCCGAACTGCACGTCGGTTTCGAGCTCCGGGTCGTCGTTGACGTAGATCTGCGAGATCAAGCGTCTTGAAGCCTTCCTTGAAGATCAGGAAGTGCAGATGCGCCGGGCGGTAATTGTGGCGGCCGGCGGCGCGCACCAGGTCGCCCACCGGCCCGTCGACGGGAATCGGATAGCCGGCGGGCTTGACGCTGCGGAAGCCGAAATGGCCGTCCTTGTCGGTGATGAACTTGCCGCGCAGGTTCATGTCGGCCTGCTTGGGATCCTGTTGCTCGTAGAAACCTTCCGGCGAGGAATGCCAGATGTCGACCTCGGCGCCTTCGATCGGCTTGCCGTTCTGGTCCTTGAGCCAGCAGTTGACGAACAGCGCCGGCCCCGGCGTCGGCGAACGCACGATCGAGCCGCCGTTTTCGGTGGCGCGGCGAGTTCATGCGCCAGAACGGGCCGAGCAGGTTGGCGGTGGTTTCGGTCTGGCCGTTGTTGCCGTTGTTGAGCAGGCAGACAGCGCGGAGAAGCCGAGCGAGCCCGACATCAGCACCACTTCGTTGTGGCTTGTCGGTGGTCATCTGCCCGAGCTTGGCGAGGATCGCCGTGCCCTGCTGGAATTCCTCCTCGGTCAGATGCACCTCGCGCGCGAAGGCGTGCAGATGCTTGACCAGCGCGGCGACGATCTCGCGCAGGCGCGGGTCGGCGATGTTCTTGTAGGCCTCGAGCACCGCCTTGGTGACGTCTTCTTGTCGCTGGATGATCATGTCGCTTCCCCGCAGAATGCGATCGGTGCGCTAACGCGCCTGCTCATGGAAGAACTCATATATCTTTCGCGCGGTCTCCGCATTAATTCCCGGCACCTGGGCGAGATCGGGCAGGCTCGCGCGCTCGATCGCTTTCACAGTGCCGAAATGGCGCAGCAGCGCGCGCTTGCGGGTGGGCCCGATCCCCGGAATTTCCTGCAGGCCCGCCTCGCGGATATCCTTCTTGCGGCGCGCGCGGTGCGAGCCGATGGCGAAACGATGCGCCTCGTCGCGCAAGCGCTCGATGAAATAAAGCAGCGGATCGCGCGGCGGCAATTTGAACGGGCTCTTGCCCGCCATGAAGAAGGTCTCGCGGCCGGCGTCACGGTCGGGCCCCTTGGCGATGGCGACCAGCGGCACGTCGGTGACGCCGAGTTCGCCAGCGTTTCGGTTGCCGCCTTGAGCTGGCCCTGCCCGCCGTCGATGAGCACCAGATCGGGCCACGGCGATTCAAGCGCGTCGTCTTGTTCAGGAGGCTCCGCCGTCACCTCTTCCCCCTGGGGAGCGGGTGCTTGTGGCACCGCCGGGCCCGCCGTCCTCGGGCTTTCATCCATCAGCCGCTTGAAGCGCCGCTGCAAGACTTCACGCATCATGCCGTAGTCGTCGCCCGGCGTGATATCCTCCGAGCGGATGTTGAACTTGCGGTACTGGTTCTTGCGGAAGCCCTCCGGCCCCGCGACGATCATCCCGCCGACCGCGTTGGTGCCGGCGATGTGGCTGTTGTCGTAGACCTCGATGCGGCGCGGGCTGCGCGGCAGCGCAAAGGTCTGGGTCAACGCGGTAAGCAGTTTCTGCTGCGACGAGGTGTCGGCGAGCTTGCGCGCCAGCGCCTCGCGCGCGTTGGCCAGCGCGTGCTGCACCAACTCCTTGCGCTCGCCGCGCTGCGGCAGCGAGACCTCGACCTTGCGCCCGGCCTTGGTGCCGAGCGCGTCCGCCAGCAGGCCACGTTCCTCGAAGTCATGCGACACCAGAACGAGCCGCGGCGGCGGCTTGTCGTCGTAAAACTGCGCCATGAAGGCGGAGAGCACCTCGCCGGCCCCGAGCGCGCGGTCGGCCTTGGGGAAATACGCGCGGTTGCCCCAGTTCTGCCCGGTGCGGAAGAAGAACACTTCGACGCAGGTGTAGCCGCCGTCCTGGTGCACGGCGAACACGTCCGCTTCCTCAAGGCTGCGCGGATTGATGCCCTGGTGCGATTGGATCGCCGACAGCGCCGACAGCCGGTCGCGGTAGACCGCGGCGCGCTCGAAATCGAGGGCGCCGGCCGCCTTGTCCATCTCGCCGGCCAGTTCCTTCTGCACCGACGAACTCCGCCCCGACAGAAACGCGTTGGCCTCGCGCACCAGCTCGCCATAGCCGGCGTAATCGATCTCCCCGGTGCAAGGGCCCGAACAACGCTTGATCTGATAGAGCAGGCAAGGCCGCGAACGCGACTCGAAAAACGAATCCGAGCACGAACGCAGCAGGAACGCGCGCTGCAGCGCGTTGATGGTGCGGTTGACCGCGCCGGCCGAGGCAAACGGGCCATAGTAATGCCCTTGCCGCGAGCGCGCGCCGCGGTGCTTCAAGATCTGCGGCGCCCAGTGATCGGACGTGATCAGGATATAGGGAAACGACTTGTCGTCGCGCAGAAGCACATTAAAGCGCGGGCGCAGGCGCTTGATCAGGTTGGCTTCTAAGAGCAGCGCCTCGGTCTCGGTCTTGGTGGAGACGAACTCCATCGTCACCGTGCCGGCGATCATGCGCGTGATGCGGCTGTCGTGACCGGTGGGGCGCGCGTAGGAGGTGACGCGCTTCTTGATGTTTTTCGCCTTGCCGACATAGAGCACGTCGCCCTTGCCATCGATCATGCGGTAGACGCCGGGCGCCGACGGCGCCAGCTTGGCAAAGCGCGCGATCGCCGCGCGCCCGGCGGCGAGCGTGCCGGGCGCGGCGTTCTCCGCCTCCAGCTCGAGCTCGGGCAGCGCGGAGTCCTCGTCCTCCTCGCTGAGCTCGCTTGCCGGGTCGATGTCTTTGCGGCCGCTCATGGCAATCAGATAATCAGCCAATCTTGGTTGCGCACGATCTTATCCGAAAACCGGTTCCCACTTCTCGGGATCATGCGCGGATCGCGCTACTCGGCAACGTCGCTGTCGGCGGTGCGCCAGGACAAGTGCTGGCCGCCGTCGACCGCGATGGTGACTCCGGTCACGCCGCGCGCACCGGCCAGATAGACCACCGCCGCGGCGATGTCCTCAGGGCTCGGCCCCCGTTGCAGCGGCAGCGCGGCGGCCTGCTCGGCGAACTCGGCCTCGGACTGGCGCGGGCTCGGCAGCGTCGGCCCCGGCGCCACCGCGTTGACCCTGATCCGCGGCGCCAAGGCCTGCGCCAAAGTGGTAGTCGCCGTGTGAAGCGCGCTTTTGGCCAGCGCATAGGAGAAGAAGCGCGGGGTCGGCTTGAACACGCGCTGGTCGAGCACGTTGACGATCGAGGCGCCCTCGCCCGCCTGCGCTGCGAAGCCCTGCGCCAGGAACAAGGGCGCGGCGAGATTGACCGCCATGGTGCGGTCGAAACGGGCGCGTTCCAGCGTCTCGATCTCATCCGGCTCGAACTCAGCCGCGCTGTTGACCAGCAGCGTCAGCGGTCCGAAGGCCGCGGCGGCCGCCATCACGCCATCGACCGCCGCCGGGTCGGCGAGATCGGCCAGCACCACCCGGGCGCGGCCGCCGGCGGCCTCAATGTCGGCGGCAAGCGCCTCGGCTTCGCTCAGCGAGCGATTGGCGTGCAGGATCAGCGCGTAGCCCTCGCGGGCGAGCGCGCGCGCGATGGCCGCGCCGATGCGGCGGGCGCCTCCGGTGATCAGTGCGGCGCGCGGCGCCGGGGTATTGCGCGAGTCTGGCATCGTTCCTGTCTTACGACGCACCGCCTGGCGCGACTAGCGGGGTGCAACACCGGCCATCGCCACCGTTATGGTGAATAGAAGCTAAATCGATTTTGGCCGTTGTTGGCAACGACGCCCGAAAACTAACGGTTCTTTAGGGATAACAACTCGGAATTACTTAGCGATTCATAAGCGTTTAACTTAAAAAGCCCGATAAATCTTCCACGAAAAACGTCGTGCTTTCGCCCGCCGCCAGGCCGGTCTCCGGCCGGTTTGCATCATCGGAAAGCCGCTTGAGCAAGGCGGCGGGACGAAAGCTGGAAAGGCTGCGCGATCCGCCCCCATGACGGGGCCCGCGCGGCAGCAAGTGGAGGGTAAGATGAAGAGGATTTTGCTGGCTGCGAGCATCGCAATCGCGGCTGCTGCCGGCGGCGTGGCATCGGCCGCCGATCTCGGCCCGCAGCCCTATTATTCCGCGCCGGCCCCGAGCGCGCCTCGCATCTTCAATTGGGCCGGCCCCTATGCCGGTCTCAACCTCGGCTACGAGTGGGGCTCGGTCTCCAATGCGACGCCGGAGCCGAGCGGCTTCGCCGGCGGCGTACAAGGCGGCTACAATTGGCAGCAGGGCCAGTTCGTCTACGGCCTCGAAGGCGACATCGGCCTGTCCGCGGCCGACGACACCTTCGCCCCCTACAAGTTCGCCAATCCGTGGTTCGGCACCGTGCGCGGCCGCCTCGGCTACGCCTTCGGCAACATTCTGCCCTATGTCACCGGCGGTCTCGCCTTCGGCGATCTCGTCGCCACTGCGACCGCCACCGGCATCGAGGAGACCAAGACCGAGGTCGGCTGGACCGTCGGCCTCGGTGCGGAATACGGCTTCAACGCCAACTGGTCGGCCAAGGTCGAATACCTTTATATCGATCTCGGTAACCGCACCTTCTCCACCACCGGCGTCGACAACGGCCTCTCGGCCAGCCTGCTGCGCCTCGGCCTCAACTATCACTTCTGAGCGAGCGTCCAACACGTGGCGTGAGCACCCCCGGGCTTCGGCCCGGGGGTTTTTCTTTGCCCGCATCAACGACCATTTCAAATCGTACATCGTCCGTGAACGGTAACGCGCCCGGCGCAACATGCCTCCGGGCATTTTTGTGGCGCCGCGGTGTCACACGTGTGAACGCGGGAACCCAAGAAAAAATGAAACTCAAAAAGAACCGGTTCCACAAACATAAATACCACACGCAAAAACGAATGCATGAATGCCGCGGTTTTGCCGCAAGACCATCGCAATCGCCTGCGCAAGGTCGCGCATCAAATGTTGCGCAATGAACGCAATGCCGGCGATCGGCGATTTATCGAGGAACCGAAGTTGGCGGTACTGCGTTGAGCATTGCAATCGGGGGACGGCGCGCCCGCGCCCGTCCACAAGCATCGCAACGCGAACGGCAATGCAAACGGCAATGGAAATGAGGTGCGTGATGAAGAAACTTCTGCTCGCGAGCGTCGGCGTACTGGCACTCGGCGTGGCGGCGGCATCGGCGGCGGATATCCCGCGGCGCATGCCGACCAAGGCGCCGCCGGTCTATGTGCCGCCGGCTTGGAGCTGGACCGGCCCCTACGTCGGTATCAACGGCGGCTACGGCTGGGGTAGTTCGGACTTCTCCGCGCCGTTCGCGACCGGCTCGTTCGATACCAACGGCGGCGTGGTCGGCGGTACGGCCGGCTATAATTGGCAGTACGGCCAGGCCGTGTTCGGCGTCGAAGGCGACATGGACTGGAGCAGCATCGGCGGCAGCGCCACCTGCGGCGGCACCACCTGCAGCGTGAACAACGATTGGCTCGGCACCGTGCGCGGCCGCCTCGGCTATTCGTTCGGCCGCATCATGCCCTACGTCACCGGCGGTCTCGCGGTCGGTAACGTCAGCACCAACATCGCTGGCATCGGCAGCGGCGATGACGTCAAGGCCGGCTGGGCCGCCGGCGGCGGCGCCGAATTCCATATCTCCGGACCGTGGACGGCGAAGCTCGAATACCTGCACGTCGACCTCGGCCGGGGCGGTTCGGTCGCCGGCTCCGATGCCGACTTCACGACCAACATCGTGCGCGGCGGCATCAACTACAAGTTCTGAGGACGCGGAAGATACGCGGGACGTGCAAAGCCCCGGCGCGAACAGCGCCGGGGTTTCTTGCGTTACGCTTCCACCTTGGTCTCGGCGTAGGCCGGCACCTGCGCGGCGAACTTGTCGAGCCAAGCCACCAGCTTCGGATGACCTTTTCGCCAGCCGTCACCGAAGCGCAGATCCTGATAGCCGAGCAGGCAGGCAAGCGCGATCTGGCCGACGTCGGGCGGATCGGTGAGCTTGGGGGGCGAGGCTTCCAGCGCCTTCAGCGCGCGCGCGGCCTTGTCGGTCTGGCGCTCGACCCAAGCGTCAACGCGCATCTCCGGCGGGCGATAGCGGCTTTCGTAAACGATGAGCACGAGGGCATCCATCGCGCCGTCGCACAGCGCCTGCAGACGCAGCGTCTCGAAGCGCGCCATCGGCTCGCGCGGCACGATGCGGCCGCCGCCGGCGAGATGATCGAGCACCTCCAGGATCACGCGCGAGTTGTACCAGACGGTGCCGTCCTCCATGATCAGCGCCGGGATCTTGCCGAGCGGATTCTGCACAAGGAGGCTGTCGGCAGGATCGTTGAGGTCGACCGCACGCACGTCGACCTTGGCGGAGAGGCCGAGCACGCCCGCACCGATGCGGGCCTTGCGGGCGAATGGCGACGAAGGAGAAGAACGCAGGATCATCATGGGACAGTCGATCGCTCCCGGCTAAGACCGGGGAGGACGACCAGCCCGCAGTCGATTGAAAATGTCTTAGCGCGGCCGCCCGCGCGGCACAGCGTCAGCCGGTGATCACCAGATTGACCGCCTTGGGGCCTTTGCCCTTCTTGTCCGGCTCGACGTCGAAGCTGATTTGCTGCCCCTCGTTCAGCCCTTTCAGCCCCGCCTGTTCGACGGCGGTGATATGGACGAAGACGTCGCGGCCGCCGTCGTCTGGTTTGATAAAGCCGTAGCCCCGTTCCGTGTTGAAAAACTTCACAGTCCCAGTCTGCGCCATAGGGAAAACTCCTCTCCCCACATTGCTGCGCCGCCGGCCCCACGCACGACGGCTCGGCTAGGACATTCACAAGTCGGGGAAAGCGTCGGCCCCGGACGGCCTCAGTCACTCCGCCGGCCCCCCACAAGCGGAGGCGGAACGTCACTGCCAGTGTTGGAACTAGACACCAGTTCTCGGCCTGTGGAAAGGGGTTGTGGTCATCAACCGCGGGCCGGCGCGCGTTCGCCGGCGAGCCAATCCAGCCGATAGCCGCCCTTGCCTTCGCGGCGCAACATATCGGCGAGCGCCGGCAGCAGCAGGCTTAGTTCTTTTTCCAAAGTCCAGGGCGGATTGACCACGATCAGGCCGGAGCCGTTGAGGCGGCTCGGATCGCTGAGCGGCGCGACAATTAGTTCGCTGCGCAACAACTTTGCAATGCCGAGACGGCGCAGCCGCTTCGCGAGTGCGTCCGGCTGCGTGCGCCCCTTGATCGGGTACCACAGCATGTAGATGCCGGTCGTCCATTTGCGATGCGCATTCGCGAGGCCGTTGGCGAGTTGGGCGAAATCGTTCTCCTGCTCGAACGGCGGATCGACCAGCACCAGGCCGCGGCGCTCCTTCGGCGGCAGATAAGCCGACATCGCGGTCCAGCCGTCGATGACGATAGCACTTGATGCGCGGATCGCCGCGCAGGTTGCCGGCAAGCGCGCCGGCGGCCTGCGGCTCCAACTCGCAGGCGATCAGCCGGTCCCGCGCGCGCAGGAAGGCCCGCGCGATCGCCGGCGAGCCGGGATAGGTCGTGAGCTTGTCGCGCGCGTTGAGCGCGCCGATCACATCGAGATAAGGCGCCAGCAGCGACGACACGGGCCCGGTGAGCGACGCGGCCATCAGCCGCGCAACGCCGTCGCGCCATTCGCCGCTGCGTTGCGCTTCCGGACCGGCGAGGTCGTAGAGCCCGGCGCCGGCATGGGTGTCGATGACGCGGAAGGGCGCCGGTTTCTCGCACAGATAATGCAGGATGCGCGCGAGCACCGCGTGCTTGTGCACATCGGCGAAGCTGCCGGCATGAAAGGCGTGGCGGTAGTTCAAGGTGACTGTCTCCAACCGGGGCCGCGGCGCACCGCGTCCCGCACAGCCTTAGCACGTCGTGCGGCGGATTTGACGTTCCGCCCCCCAGCGCAATGCGCTCCTTGGCGGAACGTCGAATCCAAAGCCGCACGAAAATCAAATATGGGCTGGTATCCTTTCAGTTCCGACCTTCGCATGAAAGCGTGCAGCAACGGGATACGAACGTCGGAACCGGGACACTAGCGCGGCATGCCGCGCAGGCCGAAATGCTTGCGCGGCTTGACCGTGCGCAGGCGGCGCGCCGGCGGTTTCCGCCGGGCGGGAATCGCACCGGGCAGGCGCACATTGAGCGCCGCGGCCGGAACGACGCCGGGACGCAGCCGCCAGCGGTCCAGCAGGCGGAGCGATACGCGCGCGGCGACCATGATCGCCGCGGCAATCCCCAAAACGTGCAGGCCGGGCGGCAGCGCGAAAGGATGCGGCAGACCGCACAACGCCGCCATGACGCCGCCGCGCCCATCGCCACAGACGATCGACGCACCGAACGGATGGCCGCCACCGCCGTTCGCGGAGAACGGCCACAGCACGGTGTAGCCGATCCCGGTAAACCACACAGCGAACCCGAAATAGTCTCTGCACCGATTCATTCGACGCCCTCCCCGGCGTCTTGCGCGGGCCGAACATTGCGGATTTCGCTTGCGGGAATCTTGCGCCAATTCTCGACTCGGGCGCGTTATCCTACGATGCCTAAGACCGTCGTTATTGGTCGCTTAATCCGATCGCAGAATCATGGGTAGGAAAGCGGACCTTTATTCGCCCAAGCGATTGAATCTTTGGCGGCGCCTGCATGACGCGCATTAACAACACGTAACATTCACGCGCGCCATGGCGGCGAAAGCACGACAATCCAACGCCAAATCGACAATCCGACACCCATTCAAACACGACAAACTCAAGTTCTCGCGCTAGTTCGCGCGCAGGTTCGCGTTTGGCGCGGGGACGCTTTGCACGCATGACGCCGGTGCGCATGAGGCAGGCGCTGCAAACGCGCCATCGTCGCCGCCAATCGCTAGCCGCCGCGTGGCCCGCGCACTGCCGGCATGGACACGCGGTCGCGCCGGCAGGCGCGGCGTACGACCTGCGGACAGGCGCGGAAGGCGAAATCGCGCGACAGACAGAGCCGCACCTCGGTCAGCCGCTTGCGGTCGCAGAAAACCGCCATGTCGTCGCGGGTCAAACCTGGATTGGCCTTGATGAAGGCGTCCGCCACCGCCGCCGTCTTAACCGAAATCGGCTGACCGAGATCGCGATAGGCCGGCGGGATTGTCACCTTCGCGCGCGCCTTGCGCACGGCCGCGAAATAGGCCTGCGGCGACAAGCCCGTGCAGGTGCCGTGCCGATTCCACTCGTGATAGATCAGCCCGCGGCTCGGCATCAGGTCGAGCGCCTTGTCCACCAGCGCGCGGCCGAGGCGCGGCGTCGGCACCTGGCAGTAGGACGGGTAGCCGCGCTCGAACTGCGGCCACAGCCCGTGCACCACGAAGGCAAACGGCCGCCCGCTGCACTGCGGCTCGCGCGCCCGCCGCGCTGGCGCCTGTTTCGCGCAGAACGAGGGCGACCACGACAGCGCCAGCACATAGAAATCGAACCGGCCGGGGGCACCGGCCTTGGTACCATTACTGTTTTGGGCCGAAGCGGCGGGAACCGCGATGAGGATGAAAGCAAGGACGAAAACCGCGGCGCGCGCGGTCAGGCGAAGCGGATTACGGAACATGGACGCCCCCAGGAACAAGTGGGACCGGAACAAACCGGAAATTGATCCAACGCAATCGTTCAGCACAATCTACACTGGTAAACGGAACATTACAAGAACAAAAAGCAAATGAAGCCGGTACGCCTTCCCGGCACGCGTACGCGCGATCGCTCAGGGCCGCGCCATCTTGCAATTGGGGTTGTAGGCCCAGTTATGGTCCAGGCCGACCACGCACCATCGGACCCCCCAGGTCGCCCCGATGATGCCGGTGTCCTCGCCGATCCAGTAATAGACCGTGTGCCGCCGCGGGGGAGCGCCCTCGCCGGCGCTGACATAGGCCACCGCCCGGCAGTAGCGGCGCGGGATGGTGCCCTTCGCCCACGGCGAGTAGGCGATCTGGCGCACGCGGTCGAAATCGACGATCTGCAGGGCTGAGTTCCAGAAGCGGCCCTCCTTCTCGGCAAATCCCGAGGCGATCTCGCTGAGCCCGGCTTCGCAGCGCGGCACCGCGTTGTCGTAGTTCGGCCCGCTCATCCAGATGCTCTTCTCGAGCCAACCCGCAGCCGATACCGGCGACGGCGCCGCCGCCAGCCAGCCCAGACTGAGCAGCATGGCAAGAGTGAACGACCGAAGGCACCAGGGCGCGCACGACATGAGAATACTCCCGCTAAGAGGCCGCCACTTTATCACAGGATTTTATGGGGCGTGGACGAATTGACCACAGGATTCCGCACCCTCGGACTCCACCCCCCGCTTGTGGGATTCCATCATCCGATTTGCGAATCGGGCCGGTGAGACGGCGTCCGGATCGGTATCTGTCAGCATCGAAGACGCCGTCGGCAAGTAAGCGTCCGAGGCAGGAGGAGGCCCCGGCCGTCGCCAATGCGGGCGGCCGGCGCCTTTCCGTTTGTTGCGTGGTTTTCTCGTCCGGTATCCGCGTGTCGTTCCGTTCACACGTCAAGTCGGTAGTTCGACAACTCGGTAGTTCAATAACAAAGCCTGGATGGCGGGCCACTTCAGGCCGCTGTCCAGGCCTGCGGCGGGCCCCGCCCCGGCCCTTTGACCAGGCGGGCGCCTGCCCGCAATTTGTCACGCCCCGCCGCCCCAATCGCCCAGCACCGCCTGCACCAGCGCCAGCGCCGCCACCGCCGCGGTGTCGGCGCGCAGGATGCGCGGCCCCAACGACAGCCGCATTACGTTGGCGCGCTTGAGGAGCAGCGCGCGCTCGTCGTCGGCAAAGCCGCCTTCCGGGCCGATCAGCACCGCAAGCGGCATGCCACGCGGCGCAGCGGCAAGCGCGGCCATCGGATCCTTGCACCTCGGCGTCCTCGTCGCAGAACACCAGCAGCCGGTTGGCGTCGGCCACCGCCGCCTCGAAAGCGGCCGGCTCGGCCACCTCCGGCACCGCCAGCACGCCGCATTGCTGCGCGGCCTCGACGACATTGGCGCGCATGCGCGCGAGATTGACGCGCGCCACCTGCGTGTGGCGGGTCAGCACCGGCTGTAATCGCGAGGCGCCCATCTCCACCGCCTTCTGCACCAGATAATCGAGCCGCGCGTGCTTGAGCGGCGCGAACAGGAAATGCAGATCGTTGGCCTGCGGCTGCGCGCGGGTGCGCGCGCCGACCCGGACGGACGCCGTTTTCCGGCCCTCGCCCGCCAGTTCGGCCTGCCATTCGCCGTCGCGGCCGTTGAACAGCAGCACCCCGTCGCCACGCTTGAGCCGCAGCACGTTGACCAGATAGTTGGCCCGGTCGCGGTCGAGGGCGAATTCCTGGCCCTCGGCGAGCGGCGCCTCGAGATACAGGCGGGGGGTGCGGAAATCGTAGCGCGGCATGGCGTTATCGGCTCTTTCAGGCTCTCTCCCGGGAACATTCGGCGCCGGCCGGTGGGCATTGCAAGCCACCCGTCCCGGAGCGGCAATTTCGCGCGATTTGCCGCCTTCCCGACGTATTCGCGGGGTTGTTATAAGCGCGCATTCGGCTCGATTCACCGCTATTATCGCGGCCGGGACCAGGAGGGGTTTTAGCCATGAACGTGCGTCGGGCAGTGTTCATCGCCGCGTTGGGCTTGGCGGCCGCCGCCGGTCCGGCGTGGGCACAGACGCCACCGCCAGCGGGGCAGGAACCGCCGCCCTGCATCAAGAAGTTCATTGCCCTGCGCAATGACGCCCAGAACAAGGCCAGGGCGCTCGAGGCGGCCGGCAAGCGCAAGCAGAAGCCGACCGCGCAGGTCGCCTGCAGCCTGTTCAACGCCTTCTCGGCGGCCGAGGCGAAACTGATCAAATACTCCACCGAAAACCAGGCCTGGTGCGGGATCCCGCCGCAGGCGGTGGAGAACATGAAGAAGTCGCACGCCCGCACCACCAAGGCGCGCAGCCGCGTCTGCGGCGTCGCCGCCGCCCAGCGCGCGCGCCCGCGCGCCCCGACCTTGAGCGACGCACTCAACAATTCGGCGCCCAGCGCCGGCAATATCAGGACCGGCCGCGGGACCTTCGACACGCTGACTGGTTCGCCGCTCGGCAACCGATGATGGGCGGCGCCGGACGCGTCGCCGATGCGACCGGTAACTGGGTCGACGGCCTGGCGCCGACGTGGACCCGGCCTTACCTGCGGCTCGCCCGTCTCGACCGTCCGATCGGCTCCTGGCTGCTGTTGATACCGTGCTGGTGGTCGGTAGGCCTCGCCAGCATGCGGGCGAGCGCCTTTCCCAGCCTCTGGCATATCGTGCTGTTCTTCGTCGGCGCCTTCGCCATGCGCGGCGCCGGCTGCACCTGGAACGATCTGGTCGACCGCGATCTCGATGTCCGCGTCGAGCGCACGCGCTCGCGCCCGATTCCGTCACGGCAGGTAACCGTGATGCAGGCCACCATCTTCATGCTCGCCCAGTCGCTGATCGGTCTTGCGGTGCTCGTGCAGTTCAACCGTTTCACGGTGCTGGTGGGTCTCGCATCGCTGTCGGTGATCGTGATCTACCCGTTCATGAAGCGCATCACCTATTGGCCGCAGATCGTGCTCGGCCTCGCCTTCTCCTGGGGCGCGCTGATGGGCTGGCCGGCCGCCTTCGGCCGCCTCGATTGGCCCGCGCTCGTGCTCTATGCCGGCACGATCTCATGGGTGATCGGCTATGACACCATCTATGCGCACCAGGACCGCGAGGACGATTTGCTGATCGGCATCAAGTCCACCGCGCTGTTGTTCGGCGAGCGCACCAAGCCGATGCTGGCGAGCTTCTATGCCGTCGCCGCGGTGCTGATCGCCGCCGCCGGGTTGATGGCCGGCGGCCGGATGATCTTCGCGCTCGGCGTGATCGCCTTCGCCGCGCATCTGGCCTGGCAGGTGCTGCGGCTCGACATCGACGACACGGCTCATTGCCTGAAGCTGTTCAAGTCCAACCGCGACGCCGGGCTGATCCTGTTCGCGGCCATGCTGCTGGATGCGGTGGCTTAGAGCGGATGTGCGGCCGGCCGCGCGCTAATAGGTGATGGACTTGTCCGCTTCGGGGCGGCCAGGGTGCGGCGTGGGCGTGCGCAGCCATTGCGGGATCGAACCGGTCACCTTGGGTCCGATAGGCGCCGGCGCGGTGTCGCCGCCGCCGTTATCGTCTTCCGCAAGACCGTCGGCGCCGGCCATCGCGTCCAGCATCTTGCGAATGCTTCGGCCGATCGAGCCGGTATAGGTCGGCCCGTGCCGGCGGCTGGCATAATGCGCGCGCACGCGCGCCGCGACGATCTCGCCGCGGATCGCCGTCGGCCGGCACGGCCGATAACCGGGCCTGCGTTTCATCAGATCGACGTGGAAATGATTGTAGTGCGCGGCGTTATAGCCGGGCCCCAGCACGGTCACGAAGGTCTGGCAGGCATAGAGCTGCACATCGTGCAGGAAGCCCTGCTCTTCCGGCGAACCATGCCAGCCCTTCTTCACCGTGATGGTGCGGCCATTGGCCAGTGTAAAGCCGGCAATATCGAGCGCATTGCCGAAGGCGTGCTCGGACATGCCGTGACCACCGGCGCCGTTCATGCTGCGGCATGAATAAGAACCGATCTGGCGGATCTCGACCACCGGCGAACGGAACCAGTGCAGCGCCGCCGGCTGCACGCCGTCACTGACCCAGCGGTCGAGCGCGGAGACGATCGGACAGGCAAGCTTGGCCGCCGGCTTCAGCGTGGCCTGCGGCATGGAAGCCGGGCTGTAAGGCCCGCGCTGGGGACCGAGCGCCGGCGGCATAGGCCGCGCCGGCGGCTGATAATCGGGCGCGTTATAGGCGCGTTGCGTCGGTGGGCGCGATGGCTGCGGGCGGCGGCCGCCGGGCAGAATGGCGTCGGCTGGAATATCGTCAGGCTCCGGCATGGCGCGCGCGGCATTCGCCGGCGGGATCGCGCGGGGATTGGCCTGGGGCACAGGGCGCGGCGCGGAGGCAGCCGGCGCATAGGCGTCTTGGGCGTCTTGGGCGTCTTGCGGCGTGATCGACATCGGCGCGCCCGCCGCCGGCTCACTCTCCGGCGCGTTCACCGCCCGCGGGCCCGGGACCCAGCGCAGTTGCTGATGGGGCGCCACCCGCGCGACCGGCGCCGATTGCAGCGGCTGCGGCGAATAATATTGCTGGCGCACCGGCCAGCGCGGCATGGTCGAGTCCCGCGGAATGGCGGCCGGCGGGCGCATGTTATCGGCGAAGCTCAGGCTGGGCGGCTCACCCAGCATCGAGACCTTGAGCGGGAAATCCATGCCGCAGACGCCCGGCCCCTCGATCGGATCGAGGCGCTCGTCGGCGGTGGTGATCTTGACCGCGCCCGAACTGAGGCACTGCGCCTCGGCCTCGTGGCGCCAGGGCGCGCGGGTGCCCTGGAAGTAGCCGCGGCCGCAGCCGGCAAGCGTCACCAGCACCACCACGGCCACCAACGAGAAACGCACGCTCACTCTCATGCAAGCGAAAATGCGGGCGGTTTCTTTAACGGGGCTTCAACGGTGGTAACGGCAAATACATTAGGGATAAGGAATCGTTAACGCCGCGCCCGTCCCCAAGGGGCGCCGCCGCCGGTCTCTCGCCGCCGGCGGACCGTCAAATTCTGGCATTGGAATATCTCAAACGGCCGCCACGGCATCCGTACGAACACCGACCCGCGTTAACCCGCAATGCAAATTTGCAGCGACTGAATTTTGTGCAAAGCGAAATCGCCACGAGTTTGGCGGCAATTGCCATCCAAAGGGCTGTCGGATTTTACCGTCAAACGCGTCGTGCACCGCATTTTCACCGCCGGCGAAGATTTTTGCTTTGTTCGATCAATCTGTTGCCGCTGCCATTCCACCCGTGCATGACGTTTTGGACAAATTTCGCTTGCGTGAGATGCAACCGGCTTCGGGGCATTGACGTTGTGTGTTAGTCTTTCGTCATGTCAACGAAGGAGGCACCTGCCTTGGACCTGACCTTGAAGCTGAATGTTGTCGTCGTTTGCGCGGTCTTCGCATTCGTCGGCGCGATTTTGCTGGGGGCATTCTGAGTTCAGGAATTCGACGACAACGCCATCCAATATCGCCGGAATCGAACCGGCTAACAGTTACAACACCGGAGAGCACCGCTCTCCGGTGTTTTGTTTTGGCGGCGGACCCAACGAAGCTGCCGCGCCACCGCCTGCTCTAATTTCGCGGCGCTTGATCTTTTCCGGAAATCGGTTCCAATCCCGGACCCAGTCTGCTCAGGATCGCACGCGAGCACGCGGCGCAAACGGGTTAGAAAAGGAATTCCATGCGCCCCAAGACTCTTCTCGAAATGGCCGGCGCGACCGCTGCCCCAACGCACCTGACCGACGCCGTTCTGATCGTCATCGATGCCCAGCACGAATATATCGACGGCAAGCTGCCGCTGAGCGGCGTCAAACCGGCGCTCGCCGAGATCGGCACGTTGCTGGCGCGGGCGCGCAAGGCCGGCACGCCCGTCATTCACATTCAGCATCGCGGGCGGCCCGGCGGCGCGTTCGGGCCGGACACCGGTGGTTTCGCCATTGCGGATGAGGTGGCCCCGAAAGGCACGGAAGCCGTCATCGAAAAAAGCCTGCCCAATTCGTTCGCCGGCACCACGCTCGGCGCAACGCTTGAAGGCATCGGCCGCAAGCAACTCATTCTGACCGGCTTCATGACGCACATGTGCGTCGAAGCCACCGCGCGCGCGGCGCTCGATCACGGTTTCAAGACTACGGTTGTCGCCGCCGCGACCGCGACGCGCGACCTTCCCGATGCGCTGACGGGCGACGCCGTGCCGGCGGCGGAAGTGCAACGCAACGCGCTTGCCGCGCTCGCCGACCGCTTCGCGACCATTGCCGCGGACGCCGCCGCTATCCTCGACTAGAAGGCGGCGCGGGGCATGAGCGAGAACAGCGCGCACGGCTGGGACAGGACCGTCGATCTGCTGGTGCTGGGCGCCGGCGCCGCCGGCATGACCGCGGCGCTGGTCGCGGCAATCGAAGGCGGCGAAGCGCTGATCGTCGAAAAGAGCGCGCAGGTCGGCGGCACGGCAGCCACATCGGCCGGCACGGTCTGGATTCCCGGCAACCGGCAGAGCCGCGAGGCCGGCTACGACGACAGTGTCGAGCGTGCGCGCAACTATCTCGACGCGCTCACCGGCACGCCCGATGCGCATGGTTTGCGCGAAGCGTATCTCGCGACCGGTGACGCGGCGATCGACTATCTCGCCGCTCATTCGGAAGTGAAATTCGATCCGAGCGGCAAGCATCCCGACTATCGCGACATGGAAGGCGCAGCGGTCACCGGCCGCGCGCTGGCGCCGGCGATGTTCGACGGCCGCAAGCTCGGCGCCGACTTCGCGCGCGTGCGCGCGCCGATCCCCGAATTCATGCTGTTCGGCGGCATGATGGTTGACAAGACCGACATCCCGCGCCTGATCGGACGTTATCGCTCCCTGGGTAATTTCATGCACGCAGCGCGGATCGCCGCGCGCTATTACGCCGACCGGCTGCGCTTTCCGCGCGGCACACGGGTGACCATGGGCAATGCGCTGGTGGCGCGGCTCTATTACAGCCTCGTGCAGCGCCACGTGCCGGTGCTGTTCGAGTCAAGCGCACGCGAACTCATCTTCGAGGACGGCCGCGTTGTCGGCGCAGCGATCGACAGCGCCGGAGGCACGATGCGCATCCGCGCCCGCCGCGGCGTCGTGATCGCCACCGGCGGCTACGGCCACAACGCCGCCATGCGCCGGCGCTTCATGCCCGAACCGACCCCGCCTTACTCGCTCGCCTGCGCCAGCAACACCGGCGACGGCATCGCGCTCGGGCTTGCGCACGGCGGCGCGGTGGCGCCAGAACGACAGGGACCCGGCGCGTTCTGGACGCCGGTGTCGGTCACCCACCGCGCCGACGGCAGCCAGGGCGTGTTCCCGCATCTGTCACTCGACCGCGCCAAGCCGGGGCTGATCGCCGTCAATGGCGCCGGAAAGCGCTTCGTCAACGAAGCCAATTCCTATCACGACTTCGTGCAGGCCATGTTCCGCTCGCATCGCGAGGTGCCGACCATGCCCGCCTATCTCATCTGCGAGGCCGGTTTCGTCGCGCGCTACGGCCTGGGCACGGTCCATCCCGGCACCACCGACCTCGCGCGCATCGAACGCGCCGGCTATCTCACCACGGCGCCGAGCCTCGCCGCGCTGGCGGCCAAGCTCGGCATCGATCCGGCCGCGCTGGAGGCGACGGTCGAACGCTACAACGGCTTCGCCAGGACCGGCCACGACCCGGATTTCGGCAAGGGCGAGAGCGAGCTCAATCGTTTCAATGGCGACGCCTTCGGTCAAGCCCAACCCATGCCTGGGCGAAATCCGCAACGGACCGTTCGTCGCCGTGGCGGTATGGCCGGCGGAGATCGGCACTTCGACCGGCCTCGTCACGAACCGAGACGGCGAAGTGCTGAACGAAACCGGCGCGCCCATCGCCGGCCTCTACGCCTGCGGCAATGATATGGCGTCCGTGATGGAGGGCACCTATCCCGGACCGGGCACCACGCTCGGGCCCGCACTCACCTTCGGCTACCGCGCCGCCAGACACGCGCTCGGAAGGCCGGTGCAGTAGCCCTGCCACTCATATTGTCTTCGGCAATGAGCACACGGCGGAAACGTTGCGTGTTTCGCTTGTCTGCTTCAGGATAAGCCATGGACTGTCTCGCCGCCGTCTTTCGCGAAATCGGAAAACCGCTGTCGCTCGAGCGCATCGCGCTCGATTCCCCCGGCCCCACGGAAGTCATGGTCCGCATTGCGGCCGTCGGCCTGTGCCGCACGGACCTTCATGTCATGCGCGGCGAGCGGCGCGTCGCCATGACGCCGATGGTGCTCGGCCACGAGGCGGCGGGCGTGGTTGAAACGGTCGGCCCCCAAGTCAAAGGCATCGCGGCCGGCGACCATGTCGTCCTGACCTTCATTCCGGGCTGCGGGACCTGCCGCTGGTGCAAGAAGGGGCTGCACCACCTCTGCGCCGAAGGCCCGCGCATCACGCAAGGGCCCCAGCTCGACGGCAGCTACCGCCGCCGCGACAAGAACGGCGCCGATGCCGGCGCCTTTTGCATGATCGGCGCCTTTGCCGAGCGCACGGTGGTGGACCAGGCCTCCGTCATCGTGATCGACAAGGACGTGCCGCTCGACCTCGCCAGCCTGGTCGCCTGCGGCGTGCCGGCGGGCGTCGGCGCCGCGCGTTATCGTGCCCGGGTCCAGCCCGGCGACAGCGTGCTGGTCGTCGGCTGCGGCGGCGACGGCATGAACGCCGTGCAAGGCGCCCGCCTGTGCGGGGCGTCCAAGATCATCGCCGCCGACATCGTGCCCGCCAAGCTCGAATGGGCGCGCGAATTCGGCGCCACCGACGTCGTGAACGCGCGCGGCGAAGCGCTGACGCGCGCCGTACACGAGCTCACCGAAGGCGTCGGGGTCGATCACGCCTTCGTCTGCATCGATCCGCCCGAAACACTTGGTGCCGGCGTTCCGCGCCACCGCCAAGGCCGGCAACGTCGTCGTGACCGCACTGACGCCCGACACCGTGGCTGAGATCAAGATCCCGCCGCTCGAACTGTTCGTGACGCAGAAGGCGATCATGGGCGCGGTCTACGGCTTCGCCAGTCCACGGCTGCAAATTCCGGAATTGCTCAAGCTCTATCGCAGCGGCGATCTGAAATTGCGCGAGCTGATGACGCGGACCTACCGGCTCGACGAGATCAACCAGGGCTATGCGGATCTCGAAGCGGGCAAAAACCTGCGCGGTGTTGTCGTTTTCGATTGAGCGCGGGCCATCGGTCTATTGCGCGGAGGCCAGATCATGGGTGGCCGTTTCAGGCCAACACCTTATCGGCCGCACCATTCTGATCTTCCACCACGGTGACATCCGTTGGCGCGGGCGCCGCAGGCGTGAATGTAACCGTGAATGCTGTGTGGCCGTCCCCGCTGGAAACCGTGAACTCGCCACCGAGCTGGTCAACCAGCATCTTGACCATCCGCATCCCAAAACCGGAACCGGCCGCCGGGTCGTAATCCGGCGGAAGCGTCCCGGCGTTCCGCACCGAAAGACGGTAGCCGTCCGCGGACTGGGTGAACACAACCTCGATCAGCGAATTCTTGCCACCGTGCTTGACGGCATTGGTCACCATTTCATTGACGATCAATGCCAGCGAACTTGCCTGTTGCGAGCCGAGCAGAACTGGATCGCATGTGACGCGGCAGGGATTGTCTTCCGGCAACAAGGATCGGCTGATATCGGCGCACAGTTCCCGCAGAAACTCGGCGAAGTCGATCGTATCCACACCACCCGATGTGTGCATGCGCCGGTAGGCGACCGCGATCGAGTTGATGCGGCTGACAGCGTCGTTGAATTTTGCGCGGGCGTCGGGGTCCTGCAAGGAACGCGCCTGCAAGCTGAACAACGCGCTGATCGTCTGCAGGCTGTTCATGACCCGGTGATTCAGCTCCTGCAGCAGCATATCTTTGGCGTGCATGGCTTGTTGAAGGTCGTCAGCCATTGCGTCGAACGCCTCCCCCAGCTGTCCGAACTCGGTGGGGCCGACTAGGCCCGTACGCGCCGCAAGATCGCCATTTCGCCACCGCCTGGTCGTCTCCAGCAGCCCTTCGATGGGCGCGCGCACCAACCGCAAACCAATTTGCCAGGCCAGGAAAAACGCGAATAGCGTGCCGCCCGCAATGACAAGAATTTCCCGCAGGTTCGCTTCATTGAGCGATCCGAATTCCGCCGCCCGGTCCAGACCGATGCTGACGGCAAAACCGCCCGAATTGAACGCGGATGGGATAACGCCGAAGACGCGGGCGACGCCGTCTTGAGGCGAACGCGCTTCGAAATGAAACGGCGCGGTCGCCGCCGCAATGCGCGACCAGACCTCATGCGAGATCGGGCGGCCGACGTGGTCTTTCCAGCCCGGCTGGCGAACCAAAAACACACCATCGCGATCGACGAGCGAAAGCGTTTGATTTTTGGCCAAGTGCGATCCACTCAAGCGGTTCGCGAGCGATTTCAGGCTATAGCCAACGTAAACCACGCCGCGCGGCCGGTTGCCGTGATCGAAGTACGGTAGCGCGATGTGAAAGATCGGGGTGCCGCTGCCGGAAACTCGTGCATATCCCCCGACGACGAAGACCTCCTTCCCCATCGCTTCTTTGAAAAACGGCCGCTCCCCGACCGCAAGCGCCTCGACCGGCACGTTATCGTTCGCGCGCGCAGCGCAAAATGGCGTGCCGTCCGCACGGGTCGCGACCAACGATTCAAAGCCTTCGTATTTCGGCAGAATAGCCGCAAAAAGACCGTTGCAGCGCGCCGCCTGCTGGGAACGGACGGAATTGAGGACCACCAGCGTGCTCAACACGTTGCGCACGCCATCAACGATGCGTTCCTGCTCGGCCGCGACGCGGCGCGCCTGATCAACGGCCTTGTCGTTGACTTCTTGCTCCCGCGTCGAACGCAATTCGACCTGATTGTAGGCCTCAATCGCGATGATCGGCAGCAAGGCTGTCACGACAGGAAGGAATAGCCGTCGTCGAAGCGACATCGAATTTGCTTTCCGAATTCGAAGCGAATCTAAGAACTTATGGGGGATTGACGCACAGGGTAACGCGGCCGGTCAACGGCCTACACTGACAACGCCGCATAGAGAAAATGGTTCGGCGAAATGAAACCGGCATTGAACTAAAGTAATGCGGCGGCGCCGTCGGATTTTCACGACGGCGGCGCCGCATTTGGCATAACGCGCGTGCTTTTCGCTTTACGCCGCCGCAATGCTCGGCGCGCGGCGCGGGTCATAGTTGAGGATCGGCGCCAGCCAGCGTTCGGCCTCTTCCAGCGTCCAGCCCTTGCGATTGGCGTAATCCTCGATCTGATCGCGCTCGACCTTGCCGACGCCGAAGTAATGCGACTGCGGATGGCTGAAGTATAAACCGCACACCGCCGCTCCCGGCCACATGGCGTAACTCTCGGTCAGCTTGACGCCGATGCGCTCGCTCTCCAGGAGCTTGAACAACGTGCCTTTCTCGGTGTGGTCGGGCTGCGCCGGATAGCCCGGTGCCGGACGGATACCGCGATATTTCTCGCCGATCAGATCCGCGTTCGAGAGCGACTCGCCCGGCGCGTAGCCCCAGAATTCCTTGCGCACATTCTGGTGCAGCCGTTCGGCGAAAGCTTCCGCGAGGCGATCGGCAAGCGCCGAGACCATGATGGCGGAGTAATCGTCATTCGCCTTCTTGAACCGCTCGGCGATGACGTCCTCGCCGATGCCGGCGGTCACCGTGAAGGCGCCGATGTAGTCGGCCAGGCCTGAGTCGCGCGGCGCGATGAAGTCCGAGACCGACTCGTTGAAACGGCCCTCGCGCTTCGACAATTGCTGGCGCAAGCCATGCAGCACCGCCACCGGCTTGTCGCGCGTCTCGTCGGCATAGACATGCACGTCGTCGCCGACGGCGTTCGCCGGCCAGAAGCCCAAGACCGCGCTCGCCTTGAACCATTTCTCGGCAACGATCTTGTCGAGCATGGCGCGCGCGTCGTTATAGAGCGAGCGCGCCGCCTCGCCGACCTTCGGATCGTCGAGGATGGCGGGGAACTTGCCGCTCAATTCCCAGGTCTGGAAGAACGGCGTCCAGTCGATGATCTCGACCAGGTCGGCGATCGGGTAATCGTTGAGCACCTCGGTGCCGAGGAAAGAGGGCTTCGGCGGCACGTAGGCGCCGGACCAGTCGAATTTCGGCGCGTTGGCACGCGCGGCGGCAAGCGGCAGCCGCACCTTGTCTTCCTGCGCGCGCGCATGCGCGGCGGCGACCTTGGCGTATTCGCCGCGCAACTCGGCGACATAGCCCGCCTTGTTGTCGGCTGACATCAGCGATTGCGCGACGCCCACCGCGCGGCTGGCGTCGTTGACATAGACCGCCTGGCCGCGCCGGTAATTCGGGTGGATTTTTACCGCCGTATGCACGCGGCTGGTGGTGGCGCCGCCGATCAACAGTGGCAGGTCGAGGCCCTGGCGCTCCATTTCGGCCGCCACGTGGCACATCTCGTCGAGCGACGGCGTGATCAGGCCGGAAAGGCCGATAATGTCCGCCTTCTCGGCCTTCGCCGTCTCCAGGATCTTGGCCGCCGGCACCATGACGCCGAGATCGACCACCTCGTAATTGTTGCACTGGAGCACGACGCCAACGATGTTCTTGCCGATGTCGTGCACGTCGCCCTTCACCGTCGCCATCACGATCTTGCCGTTGGAATTGCTGCTGGTGATGCCCTGCTCTTCTTTTTCCTTTTCCATGTACGGCATCAGATAAGCGACCGCCTGCTTCATCACGCGCGCGGATTTGACCACCTGCGGCAGGAACATCTTGCCGGAGCCGAACAGGTCGCCGACGATGTTCATACCGTCCATCAGCGGGCCTTCGATCACGTGCAGCGGCCGCTCGGCCTTCTGGCGCGCTTCCTCGGTGTCCTGCTCGACGAATTCGGTGATGCCGTGCACCAGCGCGTGCGCCAGCCGCTTCTCCACCGGCTGCTCGCGCCAGGCGGTATCGACGACTCTCGCCGCCTGGCCATCGCCGCGGAACTTGTCGGCCAGCGCCAGCAGCCGCTCGGACGCGTCGCGCCGGCGGTTGAGCACCACGTCCTCGCAGGCCTCGCGCAGTTCCGGATCGAGGTCGTCGTAGACCGCCATCTGGCCGGCGTTGACGATGCCCATGTCCATGCCGGCTTTGATGGCGTGATACAGGAACACCGAATGCATGGCCTCGCGCACGCGCTCGTTGCCGCGGAACGAGAACGACAGGTTCGACACGCCGCCGGAGATGTGGACGTGCGGCAGGTTCTGGCGAATCCAGCGCGTCGCCTCGATGAAATCGACGCCGTAATTATTGTGCTCCTCCATGCCGGTGGCGATGGCGAAGATGTTCGGGTCGAAGATAATGTCCTGCGGCGGGAAGCCGACCTGATTGACCAGGATGTCGTAGGCGCGTTTGCAGATTTCGGTCTTGCGTTCGAAGGTGTCGGCTTGGCCTTTTTCGTCGAACGCCATCACCACCACCGCGGCGCCGTGCCGGCGCACGATCTTGGCGTGCTCGATGAAGGCCTCTTCGCCTTCCTTCATCGAGATCGAATTCACCACCGCCTTGCCTTGCAGACATTTCAGGCCGGCCTCGATGACCGAGAACTTGGAGGAGTCGACCATCACCGGCACGCGCGCGATGTCGGGCTCGGCGGCGGTGAGATTGAGGAAGGTCACGATCGCCTCTTCCGAGTCGAGCAGGCCTTCGTCCATGTTGACGTCGATCACCTGGGCGCCGTTTTCGACCTGCGCGCGGGCGATATCGAGCGCGGCGTTGTAGTCGCCGGCGGTGATCAGCTTGCGAAACTTGGCCGAGCCGGTGACGTTGGTGCGCTCGCCCACGTTCACGAACGGGATTTCCGGCGTCAGCGCGAAGGGCTCGAGGCCGGAGAGGCGCAGCTGCCGCGGCACTTCGTGGATTTCGCGCGGCTTCTTGCCTTCCACCGCCTTGGCGATCGCGGCGATGTGCTCGGGCGTGGTGCCGCAGCAGCCGCCGACCACATTAACGAGGCCGGCCGCGGCGAATTCGCCCAGGAGCTCCGCCATATAGTCGGGGCTCTCGTCGTAATAGCCGAATTCGTTCGGCAGCCCGGCGTTCGGATAAGCGCAGACATAGGTGTCGGCGACGCGGCCGATCTCATCGATATGCGCGCGCATCTCGGTGGCGCCGAGCGCGCAGTTCAAACCGATGGTCACCGGGTTGGCATGCTGCACGGCGTTCCAGAACGCCGCCGGCGTCTGCCCCGACAACAGACGGCCGGAGCGGTCCGTGATCGTGCCGGAGATCATGATCGGAATATCGATGCCGCGCGCCTCGCCCGCTTCGGCGATCGCATAGATCGCGGCTTTGGCGTTGAGCGTGTCGAAGATCGTTTCGATCAGCAGCAGGTCGGCGCCGCCGTCGAGGAGTCCGCAGATCTGTTCGCCATAGGCGGCGCGCAACTGGTCGAAGGTGATGGCGCGGTAGCCGGGATTGCTCACGTCGGGTGAGATCGAGGCGGTGCGGTTGGTCGGGCCCAAAGCGCCGGCGACAAAACGCGGAATGCCGTCTTCGGCCTCGGCGTCCTTGGCGGCTTCGCGCGCCAGCCGCGCACCCGACAGGTTCAGCTCGTAGGCGATGCCTTCCATGCCGTAATCGGCCTGCGCGATCGTGGTCGAGGAAAACGTGTTGGTCGAGACGATGTCGGCGCCGGCCTTGAAGTAGGCATAGTGAATGTCGCGGATCGAGCGCGGCCGGCTCAGGTTGAGCAGGTCGTTGTTGCCGCGCACCTCTCGGTTCCAGGCGTCGAAGCGCGCGCCACGAAAGTCCTGCTCGTCGAGCTTGAGCTCCTGGATCATGGTGCCCATGGCGCCGTCGAGCACCAGGATGCGCTTCTTCATTTCCGCGATAAACGCGGCGCGGGCGCTGGAATTAAACTCGGTCACGATTGGGCCTTCCAAAATCTTTCAGTGAATTTGCACCGCGCACCTGACGCGCGCGGCTTCGGTTCTGCGGCGGCGTCCGCCCTACGCGACTACGCCGCCGCCGCCTTTGCGTTCGTCGCCGGCCTCAGCCCCAAGAGATGACAGATCGCGTAGACCAAATCGGCGCGGTTCATGGTGTAGAAGTGGAAGGTGGTCACGCCACGGTCGAGCAGGTCGATCACCTGTTCGGCGGCGACGGCAGCGGCGATCAGCTTGCGCGTCGCCGGATCGTCATCGAGCCCTTGGAAACGTTCGGCCAGCCAGTCCGGCACCGAAGCGCCGGCGCGGGCGGCGAAATTCTTCGCCGCCTTGAAGTTCTGCACCGGCAGGATGCCCGGAACGATCGGGATATCGATGCCGCGCGCCTGCACCCGGTCGAGATAACGGAAGTAGAGCTCGTTATCGAAGAAGAACTGGGTGATGGCGCGGGTCGCGCCGGCGTCGACCTTGGCCTTCAGCATGTCGATGTCGGCTTCCAGCGTCGGGCTGTCGGGATGGCGCTCGGGGTAGGCCGAGACCGAGACCTCGATGTCTTGCGCGATCTTCTTGATGCCGGCGGTAAGGTCGGCGGCGTTCTGATAACCGCCCGGATGCGGTTGATAGCGCGTGCCTGGCCCGTCGACGCTGTCGCCACGCAGCGCCACGATGTGGCGCACGCCGGCGTCGTGATAGCCGCGCACGACCTCGTCGACCTCGTCGCACGTCGCCGCGACGCAGGTCAGATGCGCGGCTGGCGTCAGCGACGTCTCGTTGAGGATACGCTTGACGGTATTGTGCGTACGCTCACGCGTGGAGCCGCCGGCGCCATAGGTCACCGACACGAAATTGGGCGAAAGCGGCGCCAGCCGCTCGATCGACTCCCACAGGATATTCTCCATCGCCTCGTCCTTGGGCGGGAAGAATTCGAAGGAGACCGACAGCCGGTCGCTGCGGATGAAACGGCTGGGACGGAGCACGCTTTGCATCACGCCACCTCCTTCGCCGCTTTCGGCGCGGCGACCAGCGCGCGAGCGTCGCGCGCGAGCCACAGCGAGACGGCGATCTTGACGTCGGAGCCCGGCTCGGGCGCCAGCGACTTGTGCATGGCCGGATCGAGATTTGAGGCTTTCATCCATTGGGTGACGGTCTCGGGCGCAAAGCCGAGCCGGCGATGGGCGTATTGTTCGCGCAAGAGTTCCTCTTCATGTGGGGCAAAGTCGACCACCAGCAGCCGGCCGCCGGGACGCAGCACGCGCGCGGCTTCTTGAATCGCGCGCGCGCCGTCCTCCAGGAAGTGCAGCACCTGGTGCAGGATGACGAGATCGAAGGTGTCGTTGGCGAGCGGCAGGTCGTAGAGATCGCCCTGGCGGACGCTGCAATTGCGCAAGCCCGCGCTCGCCAGCCGGTCGCGCGCGAGCTGCAGCATGTCGAGCGACAAGTCGATGCCGAGCCCGCGCTCGATTTCGGGCCCGAACAGTTCCAGCATGCGGCCGGTGCCGGTGCCGAGGTCGAGCAGCGAGCGAAACGGCGTATCGCCGAGCGCGGCGCGGATCGCCTGCTCCACCGCCTCGTCGGGCACGTGCAGCTTGCGGATGCGGTCCCACTCTGCGGCGTGGGCGCGGAAATAGGCTTGCGCCGCGGCCGCACGCGCCTTGCGCACGGCGGCCAGCCTCTCGCGGTCGCGGGCGATGATGGGATCCTCGGCGTCGAGCCGATCGAGCAGCGCGCGGGCGACCGCCGCGCCCCCGCCATGCTCGGCCAGGCGGAAAAAGGCCCAGGTGCCCTCGCGGTAGCGCTCGACCAGGCCGGCCTCGGCCAGGAGCCGCAGATGCCGCGAGATGCGCGGCTGCGACTGGCGCAGGATGTCGGTGAAGTCGGAAACGGTCAGCTCGGTCTCGCCCAGCAGCGCCAGCACGCGCAGGCGCGTCTCCTCGCCCGCCGCCTTCAGCGCCGCGTTGAGAGCCTCGAAACCGAGCTGGTCGCTTGCACTCACGAGCATCCACCCTCAAATAGAACCATGTCCGAAACGGCCCTTTTGGGGGCCCGCTCCCACTACATAAAGATATCTTTATACCTTTAATAAGAGGTTCGCAAGGGGCCTAGCCCGCTGCCCACGCGGCCACTCGCGGTAGCGCGTCAAAGACGCGCGTAAAGGCGCTTTTGGCCCGCGTGCCGGAATGACGTAGACAGGCACGTCCCCGGAATGACGCAAAGAGATGAGCGCGCAATGACCACCCAAACCTTCGGCGTTCGCGATGGCGAAGTGACCACCGAACTGCCGGCCGCGACCGACGCCGGCGTCTATTACATCGGCCGCATCCGCACGCCCTGGACCGACCGCAAGCAGTGCCCCAAGAACGCCCGCGAATCCGAGGCGGTTTGCACGGTCGAACTCGACCCGCGCTTCCAGGCCGGACTCAAGGACGTGGAAACCTGCAGCCATCTGGTGCTGCTCTATTGGATGGACAAAGCGCCGCGCAACATCAGCGTCCAGGTGCCGCATCATTACGCGACACCACACGGGACCTTCGCCCTGCGCTCGCCGGCGCGGCCCAACCCGATCGCCATGAGCGTGGTGAAGCTGTTGGGCATCGACGGCGGCAAGCTTTCGGTCGTCGGACTCGACTGCCTCGACGGCACGCCGCTCCTCGACATCAAGCCCTACCTGCCCACGGTCGATTCCGTGCCCGAAGCGGTGTGCGGCTGGCGGCAGAGCCAGGACTGACGTTCGCCGGCACGCCGCGGCCGCGCGGCGTTATTTCCAGCCCGCCTTTTGGTGGCAAAGGCGATGCGCCGGCGGAAACATGCGCTCCATCTCGGTTTGCGTGACCGGCTGGTTGTCCTCGAAAAAACCGTGCATGCAGACGCAATAGCGGTGCCGCGATCTAGCCGCGGCATGTTCGCCCTTGAGCTGCGACATGCACTTTGTGATCCATGCGGCATCGGCCGCGCTGGCGGCCACGACGGCGCGCATGGCGGGTGGCCACAAAACTGCGGCGAAAAGGGCTGAAATCAAGATGCGTTTCATCGGCGCAATCTAGCAAATCCGCGATCGTGGGCGGAAACGGCCAAGCGCCGCCTCATGCCGCCCACCTCGGTTTTCCGGGCCTCAAGGGGCCAAAAAGGCCCGCAAACGCAATCTAAGCCCTTTGGTTCCAACAGGTTACGGATATTTGAGGCGGAACCTTTGAACCTTCTCCGCGCTTGCCCCGACGAACCCTTGGATCGGGAAATTCGGAGGGCGTCATGTTCCGCAAGGTTACCACCAGTTCGATCGCCGCGCTGATCGCGGCCGCCGCTTTCGCCGGCAGCGCGCAGGCGCAGCAACTCGCTTATGTCGCGCCGGCCCCGCAGAACCAGTTCGCGCCGCTGGCCGCGCCTTCGGCCACGGAATACGCAGCCGACGATGCCATGATCGGCGACGAGAACGCGCAGCTCGCGCCGCGCCTGCAGCGCCAGGTCGTCAACTATGCGACCCGCGAGGCGCCCGGCACCATCATCGTCGATACGCCGCACACCTTTCTCTATTACGTGCTCGGCAACGGCAAAGCGATCCGTTACGGCATCGGCGTCGGCCGCGAAGGCTTCACCTGGTCCGGCGTCAAGCACGTCGCGCGCAAGCGCGAATGGCCGGACTGGTATCCGCCGAAAGAGATGATCGCGCGCCAGCCCTACCTGCCGCGCATGATGGCGGGCGGCCCCGGCAATCCGCTCGGCGCGCGGGCCATGTACATCGGCGGCACCGAGTATCGCATCCACGGCACCAACAATCCGGCCACCATCGGCAAGCACGTGTCGTCGGGCTGCATCCGCCTCACCAACGACAACGTCATCGACCTGTTCAAGCGCGTCAAGGTCGGCGCCAAGGTCGTCGTGCTGCCGCAAAAGGGCGCGCCGACCCGCGAAGCGCGCAGCGAACCGCGGCGCGAGGCGTCGGTTGAGACCACCGCCATGGCGGCCTATGCCCAGGCCGACGAAGGCCCCGCGCGCGCGACCTGGAACGGCATGCGCGCGCGCGGCCTCTACTAAAGCGCACCCGCTTTCATCTTCCTCCCGACTTCGAGCCCGGCCCCTGGCCGGGTTCTTTTTTGCGCGCGGGCGCGCTATACCCTCGCGCCGAAGGTTCAAGCGGGAGAGCGATATGCGAATTGCGGCCATGGCGGCGGGTGCGGTTGGCGCCTATTTCGGCGCGCGCATGCAGGCGGCCGGACACGAGGTGTTCTACATCGCGCGCGGCGCCCATCTCGAAGCCATCAAGAAGAACGGACTCAAGATCGAGAGCGGGCCGCATGGCGACCTGCATCTCACCGATGTCAACGCCACCGACGATCCGGCCAAGGTCGGCCCGGTCGACGTGGTGCTGTTCGCGGTCAAGCTGTGGGACACCGAACAAGCCGCCGAGCGGATGAAGCCCCTGATCGGCCCCGATACCCGCGTCATCACCTTGCAGAACGGCGTCGACAGCTACGAGCGCATCGCGCCCATCATCGGCGCCGAACACGCCATTCCCGGCGTCACCTATGTCGTCAGCGTCATCGACAAGCCGGGCGTCATCAAGCAGACGGGCCAGTTCCACCAGATCATCTGCGGCACCCACGACGGCCGGCCCGACGCCAAGCTTGCCGCCTTCGTCGACGCCGGCAAGGCCGCCGGATTCGACGCCATCCTCTCCGACGACATACAGCGCGACCGCTGGCACAAATTCGTCTTCCTGTCCGCGACCTCCGGCGCTACCGCGGTGACGCGCACCACCATGGGCCCGATCCTCAAGGACCCGGACATGCGCAGCCTCTTCCGCGCCATCATGAGCGAGACGCTCGCCGTCGGCCGCGCCAAGGGCGTCGCCGTCGATCCCGGCTATGTCGACAACCGCCTCGCTTTCGCCGACGCCAACGTGCCGGACAGCATGAAGGCGTCGATGGCCAACGACCTCGACCGCGGCAACCGGCTCGAGCTCGACTGGCTGGCCGGCACGGTCAAGCGGCTCGGCAAGGAACTGAAGGTGCCGACGCCGGTCAATGATACCATCTACGCCGCGCTCAAGACCTTCCGCATGGGCAAGGCGGGCTGACCGGCGCGCCACGCGTAAACCGCGCGTTAAGCGCGCGGTATGCTAAACTTCCTGGATGCAGGAAATCCGGCTCGCCGAACTGCTAAGCGCGCTCAGCTATGCGTTGGATCTGGTGGAAGGCCAGCCGGCCGGCCATTGCGTGCGCTGCTGCTGGATCGGCATCCACGTCGGCCGCGAGATCGGTCTGAGCGAAGCCGAGATCTGGGAGCTCTACTATACGCTGCTGCTGAAGGACCTTGGCTGCAGCAGCAACGCGGCGCGTATCTGCCAGCTCTATCTCACCGACGACATCACCTTCAAACGCGACGTCAAGCAGATCGACGGCAGCCTGCCGCAAGCGCTGCGGTTCGTGCTCGGCCACACCGGCATGGGTGCCGGCTTCGCCGCGCGCACGCGCGCGCTGGTCCGCGCGGTGCAGACCGCCGGCACCGCGCCGAAGGAACTGGTCGAGACTCGCTGCCACCGTGGCGCCGAGATCGCGCGCAAGATGCGGTTCTCCGAAAGCGTCGCGCAAGGCATCGAAAATCTCGACGAGCATTGGGACGGCGGCGGCCTGCCGCTCGCTCTCGCCGGCGAAGCCATCCCGGTCTATTCGCGCATCGCGCTGTTGGCGCAGGTCGTCGATGTGTTCCAGACCGGCAGCGGCATCGAGGCCGCGCGCCGGGAGGTGCGTCACCGTGCCGGCGGCTGGTTCGACCCGCAACTCGTCGCCGCCTTCGAGCGCGCCGCGGCCAAGCCGGGCTTCTGGGAGACCTTGCGATCAGACCGTCTGCAGCAGGCGCTCTACGCGCTGGAGCCAGCGCAGCAGATCAAGACCGTCGACGACGACTATCTCGACGACATCGCCGAAGCCTTCGCCGACGTGGTCGACTCCAAGAGCCCCTTCACCAGCGGCCACAGCCGGCGCGTCATGCTCTACGCCGACAGGGTCGCCGAGCGGCTGCAGCTCTCGCCGGAGCGACGGCGCTGGCTCCGGCGCGCGGCGCTGCTCCATGACCTCGGCAAGCTCGGCGTCAGCAATTCGATACTCGACAAACCGGGCAAGCTCGACGACGACGAATGGGCAGTGATCAAGATGCACGCAGTCCACTCCGAGCAGATCCTGTTGCGGATCGCCGCGTTCCACGACCTCGCCCCGATCGCGGCCGCGCACCACGAGCGGCTCGACGGCAAGGGCTATCCGCGCGGCCTGCGCGGCGATGAGATCGATTACGAGACCCGCATCATCACCGTGGCGGACATCTTCGACGCGCTGACCGCGGACCGCCCCTACCGCGCCGCCATGTCGGTCGCCGAGGCGCTGGTGCTCATGTCCGAGATGGTCGGCAGCGCCATCGACGCCGGCTGCTTCGACGCCCTGCGCCAAGCCGTCGCCGACTTCGACGCTACCAAAGCCGCCTGAGACCCGCCCCTTAAAGTGACCGGCGCGCTGGCGTAGACTTGCCGGCGAGACGTCCGCTTTTCGGGGAGGATCGTCCTATGGCCAAGCGCGTCACCGTCTATTTCGCCACCAACCGCCAGCCGATGCTGGATGGCGCCACCGACAAGATCATCAATTTCAGTTCGGAGCTCGGCCCCACCGGCGGCCTCGACGTGCGCTACGGCAGCGCCACGGTCGAGGTCGATCTGGCGGCGCGCAGCGCAAAGGTGGTCGGAGGCTCGCTCAAGGTCGCCGACCAGCAGTTGACCTTCGCCGCGGGCGGCGCGCCACAACTCGGCAGCAACACCATCTTCGAGGCGCTGCGTACCGACATGGCCGGCAACAAGCGGCCGACCCTCGCCTTCATCCACGGCTTCAGCAACACGTTCATGGAGGCGATCGCGCGCGCCGGCTGGAATCTCGTCTTCCTCCAACTCGACGCCAACATGTTCGCGTTCAGTTGGCCGTCGATCGGCACGCCGATCGGCATTCCCAACGCCTACAACAACTATACCCACGACCGCGAGAACGCGGCCGCCTCGGGGCCGGCGATCGCACGCACCATCCGCCGCCTGCACGACTACGCCGACAAGCTCGCACGCGAGCAGCACTGCGAGCAGAGCATCCATTTGCTTTGCCACAGCATGGGCAATTACGCGCTGCGTAACGCATTGCAGGCATTGATGCGGCTGCCCGACCCCGGCGCCGGGCGCAACGCGCCCTCGCTCGGCGGCGCACCCGATCCGTCGGTCCTGCGCCGCACCTTCGACAACATCGTGCTCGCCGCCGCCGACGAGGACGCCGACGCCTTCGACGATCCGGGCAAGCTGAAGTACCTGCCGCGCATCGGCCGCTCGGTCACCGTCTATTACAGCCGCGCCGACTGGGTGCTCGACAAGTTGAGCGCGGTGACCAAGTTCAACGGCCCGCGTCTCGGCACCGACGGTCCGGACAACATGGATTCGATCAGCGACCGGGTAGCCGCGGTCGACGCCACCGCCGTCGCCGATCCCGCCAAGGACCCGCAGGGCCACCAGTACTACCGGACCATCGCCGCGGTGCGCGACGACATCGCCGCCGTGTTCAAAGGCACACCGCAGAACGCCGTACCCAACCGCACGCCGGTTGGCCCGCAGCGCTGGGCGATCAAGGGGAAAGCGAAACCGAAGCCGAAAGCGCGCGCCCGCACAGTGCCGAAACGCGGACGCGTCTGAGCGCCGCCCTCACACGAAGCGCGGAATGGGCCCGTCCTGCGGCGTTGTGTCCGGCAGGTCGACAAAGACCTCGTCGACATAGCACCAGCCCCAGCCTTCAGGCGGATCGTAGCCTTCGATGATCGCGTGGCCGCTGGCATGGAAATGCTTGGTCGCGTGCTTGTTCGGCGAATCGTCGCAACAGCCGACATGGCCGCAGGTACGGCATAGCCGCAAATGGACCCACGGCGAGCCGATCTTCAAGCATTCCTCGCAGCCGCGCGCGCCGCCACGAAGCAGCCGTGTTGCACGGGTAGTATTTTCATCGCCTAACACGCGCAGCGGCAACGCGGGCCGGTCAAGATATTGGAACTAAGACGCTGGAACGCTGCGGACGGGGCCGTTACAATTCGGACGATAACGAATCGGCCTTTCCGAGGAGGCCCCCGCGGTCATGAACACGCTCATCTACTATCTCACTGCGCCCGTCCGCCTGTTCGGCCGCTCGCGCGCCTTCCGTTGGCTGATCGCGGCGGTGATCGTGCTCGGCGGCTCCTTCGTCGCGGCAAACTGGGCGCTGGAGCGCTTCCTGCCCGGCGACAACGGCGCCGCGCAATTGCTCGCCAAGCTGCCGCCCCCGCCGCCCCTGAAATCGGTGAGCAGTGCCTCGGTCGTCATCGCGCCGGTCTCCATCAAGCTCACCGCGGTGCGCGACGCGCTCGACGCAACCGCGCCGCGCCAGTTCAGCGGGGACGGCAACCGAGACTCCGCTCAGCGGCATGCTCAGCAAGGCCGACGTCGGCATCGTCGTCACGCGCGGGCCGATCTCGCTCTCCGGCAAACCCAACGTGTTGACCGCCTCGGTCCCGCTCACCAGCCAGGTGCACATTACCGGCGAGTTCGTGGGACGCACCGCCGACCAGGCCGCCAACGCCGTGAGCGATCTCAGCGGCAAGCTCGGCGACAAATTGGGCGGCCAGCTCGGCGGCTTGCTCAACGGCGCGCTCGGCAAGGACATCGGCCGGGCCGTCGGCCAGGTCACCACGAAGGCGCTCAACCAGACCAGCACCCTACACAGCCGGGTAACCCTGCATGCGCGGCCAAAGCTCGCGCGCAATTGGCGGCTCGATCCCAATCTCAGTGCCGACCTCGCGATGGGCCGCGGCTCGATGCGTGTCGCCGGCGTACCGATCGATCTCGCCAACCAGGCGCGTCCCCTCATCAGCCAGGGTGTGAACGAAGGAATCCAGAAACTGCAGGCGCGCATCAGCAACGATCCTTTCATCGAAAAGGCCGCGCGCGCGCAATGGGCCAAGATGTGCCGCTCGATTCCGCTCGGCGGCGGCGCCACCGGCCTGCCCAAGCTGTGGCTGGAGATGCGCCCCGTCCGCGCCGCCGCCGCGCAGCCGCAGATCGACGCGCATAACATGACGCTCACCGTCGGCGTGCAGACCGACACCCGCATCACCGCGAAGGAAACCAAGCCGAACTGCCCGTTCCCGGCGACCATCGAACTGGTGCCGCCGATGCAGAACGGCAAGCTCACCGTCGGCCTGCCGATCGACATCCCCTTCACCATGCTCAACGCGCTGTTGGAAGCGCAGCTCAAGGGCCATCATTATCCCGAACAGAAAGATGCGCCGGTCGACGTCACCGTGCGCGGCGTGCAGGTCATGGCCGCCGGCGACCGTCTCCTGATCACGCTCAAAGTTCACGCCGTCGAGAAGAAGAGCTGGTTCGGCCTCGGCGCCAACGCCACCATCAACGTCTGGGGCAAGCCGGCGCTCGACGCCAAGAACCAGATCCTGCGCTTCACCGACATCGTGCTGGCGGTCAAATCGCAGGCCGCCTATGGCCTGCTCAGCGCGGCGGCGCGCGCGGCGACGCCCTATCTCACCAAGGCGATCGCCGACAACGCGGTGGTCGATCTCAAGCCGTTCGCCGCCGACGCGCGCAAGAAGATCGCCTCGACCTTGTCCGAATTCCGCAACACCCAGCCGGGCGTGCGGGTCGACGCCGCGGTCAACGACCTGCGCCTCACCGGCATCGACTTCGACGCCAAGACGCTGCGCGTCACCGCCGCCGCCGGCGGCGCGGTGAAGGTGGAGGTCAGCAAGCTGCCAAAGCTCTAAAAAATTATAAGATATATTGTCGACCAGACGGCCGGGCCCGGTGCGGGGCGCGCCGGCCGCGAGCGAATTTTCGTAGTGAAATAGCCGCCATGATGAAATCGCACTCACACGGCTAACTTGTTGCGATAACTTGTACTGCTCATGTACCGCCACGCGGACCGAACACATTCAAAACGGAAAAATACCGTTTCGCTTATCCATCGCGTTCGGTGCTTTCAATTAATGGCGGTTTAGGATTCCAATGCACGGATTTAATAATGGCATCACGCGCGGTAATGCGTGGAGAACAATGCCGAACGATATAGGTACAATCTGTGACTTCTCGCTTTGTGAGAAAGCTTTCATGGTTATCGGATACCGAGCATTAGTTATGGCGCCGCCCCGCCGGCCGGCGCGAGTCGCGCGCCGATCAGCGTGATGGCAGCCTGAGGGACGCCTCAGGCATCAGGTGAGATGCCGGCCGATGAGACGAAGTGGCCGTCACGCTTGGTACATTGACGATCAACGACTGGATTTGGGAAAGCAGACTATCGCCGTCCGCGCCATAGCTCGACGCGCTACTCTGCGAATCCTGCAGGAGCTTGAGGAAGTCCGACAGCACCCGCGAAATATCAGAATTGCACGATGTTTCCTGCGTGCCGCCCAACCCGCCGGGCCCACCCGGCCCACCAAGGCCACCGGGACCTTTCCGAAACGTTTGTGCGAAAACGTTTTACAGTTCCTCGGCCTGGTCGCTGGTCAGCTTACCGTTTACCGTCGCTCACTTCGTTGGCGATCAGGCTGTCGATCTTCGACTGCAGATCGCCCGGCGCCGGCGGCGCGCTGCCGCATCGGCACAACGCCCCTTCCCGCATTGACTCAGCCACGCCGGGGCATAGATTACGTCCAGTTTCCGAGGGGGGCCCCGTGAGGGGCTGAGAGGCCGCGAGACGCGGCGACCCTTTGAACCTGATCCGGGTCATGCCGGCGAAGGGACAGGACAAAGATGCCCACGCCAGACGGCGCACATAACGCCACATCCAGCGCTTCCACGCCGATCAATGTCATCGGCGCCGGTATTGCCGGTACCTGGCAAGCTTTGCTGTTCGCGCAGGCCGGCCGCAAGGTCGCGCTTTACGAGCGCGATGAACCGGCAATGACGCAAGGCACCGGCCATTGGGCCGGCGGCATGCTGGCGCCCCTCTGCGAGAGCGAGTCGGCGGAGCCGGTCATCACCCGCCTCGGTTTGCGCTCGCTCGACCTGTGGCGTGAAGCGCTGCCCGACACGCCGTTCAACGGCTCGCTGGTGGTGGCGCACGGGCGGGACCGTGCGGATTTCGAACGGTTCGCCCGGCTCGCGAGCGGCCACCAGCACGTCGGCGCTGAAGAAATCGCCGCGCTCGAGCCCGCGCTCGCCGGCCGCTTTGCCGACGCGCTGTTCTTCCCCGCCGAAGGCCATGTCGAGCCGCGCCGCGTATTGCCGGCCTTGCACGAGAAGCTGCGGGCCGCGGGCGTGCCGATCGAATTCACGTCATCGGCGCAGCCGCGCGACCTCGACGGCCTGGTCATCGACTGCCGCGGGCTCGCCGCACGCGACACCTGCCCCACGTTGCGCGGCGTCAAGGGCGAGATCATCGTCATCGAAACCGATGAAATTCAACTATCGCGGCCGGTGCGGCTCATCCATCCGCGCTGGTCGCTCTATATCGTGCCGCGCGCCGGCAACCGCTTCCTCATCGGCGCCACCTCGATCGAAACCGAAAGCGCCGGCGTCAGCGTGCGCTCGGCCCTCGAATTGTTGACCGCGGCCTATGCCGTGCACCCGGCCTTTGGCGAAGCGCGCATCGTCGAGATGGGCACCGGCCTGCGCCCTGCGTTTCCCGACAATCTGCCGCGCGTCACCGTCGACAACACGGGCGTCAGTGTGAACGGCCTTTACCGGCACGGCTTCCTGATCGCGCCGGCGATCGCCGAAATCACCGTCGCCCACGTGCTCGGCACCGGCACCGACCCGGAGGTGGTGCGATGCGCGTGACCGTCAACGGCCGGGACACCGAGGTGGCGGCGCGCGACCTCGCCGGCCTGCTCAGCGAGATGGAATACGCGTTCACCCAGCTTGCGATTGCGGTGAACTATCAGGTGGTGCCGCGTGGGCGCTGGGCGGAGACCGCGCTCAATGCCGGCGACCAGATCGAAATCATCACCCCGCGGCAGGGAGGCTGAACCAACACCACCGTTCGTCCCCGCGAAAGCGGGGACCCAGAATCAAAAGAACTGGATTCCCGCTGGCGCGGGAATGAACGGAGGAGATGCACAGCAAGATTGAAATGGTAACCTTCTACGACAAAGAATTTTCCTCGCGGCTGCTGATCGGCACGGCGCTCTATCCCTCGCCGTCGATCATGCAGGACGCGATCCGCGCCTCCGGCGCCGAAATCGTCACCGTGTCGCTGCGGCGCGAGGCGGCGGGCGGCCGCGCCGGCAACACGTTCTGGGACCTGATCCGTGAATTGAACGTTACGGTTCTGCCCAACACCGCCGGCTGCCGCAGCGTGCGCGAGGCGGTGACCACCGCCGGGCTCGCGCGCGAACTGTTCGGCACGCCGTGGGTCAAGCTCGAAGTCATCGGCGACGACGAGACCTTGCAGCCCGATCCGGTCGGCCTGGTCGAGGCGGCGACCATCCTCATCAAGGATGGTTTCGAGGTTTTCCCTTATTGCACCGAGGACCTCACCGTGGCGCAGCGCCTGCGCGACGCCGGCTGCCGCGTGATCATGCCGTGGGCGGCGCCCATCGGCAGCGCGAAGGGCATCACCAACCGCGACGCGCTCATATTGCTGCGCGCGCGCCTGCCGGACGTGACGCTGGTGGTCGACGCCGGCCTGGGCGCGCCCTCGCACGCGGCCGACGCCATGGAGCTCGGCTATGATGCCGTGCTTTTGAACACCGCCGTCGCGAAGGCGGCTGAGCCGGCTGCAATGGCTGGAGCATTTCGCCTCGCCATCGAAGCGGGCCGCGCCGGGTACGAAGCCGGCCTGATGGGCCCGCGCGATTTCGCTTCACCCTCCACCCCTGTCGTCGGGACACCGTTCTGGCATGCCGTATCCTGATCGCTTCTATCCGGTGGTCGACAGCGTCGCCTGGGTCGCGCGCCTGGCCAAGCTCGGCGTCGGCACCATCCAGCTGCGCGCCAAGGACCTCAGCCACGCCGAGGCGGTGAAGATCGTGCGCGAGGCGCTTAGCGTCTGCGCCGGCACCGCCGCCAAGCTGGTGGTCAACGACTACTGGCAAGCCGCCATCGAAGCGAAAGCCCAGCATCTGCATCTCGGCCAGGAGGACCTGGCGGAATTGAGCGACGCCGACGTCGCCGCCATCCGCCGCGCCGGCCTGACGCTGGGCCTTTCCACCCACGACGACGCCGAACTGGAAACCGCGCTCAAGCACAAGCCCGACTACGTGGCGCTCGGGCCGATCTATCCGACCACGCTCAAGGTCATGCGCTTCGGCCCGCAGGGGCTCGACAAGATCACCGACTGGAAGAAGCGCATCGGCGCCCTTCCGCTGGTCGCCATCGGCGGCATCACCCTGGAGCGCGCGGGCGCGGTCTACGCCGCCGGGGCCAACTCCATCGCCGTCGTCAGCGACGTCACCCGGAACGCCGACCCGGACGCGCGCGTGCGCGCCTGGCTGGAACAGGAAACAGAGGCGGCCTGACCGCGCATGGTCCCGAAAAGGGGGAACCGGTTTTCGGACAAGATCATGCGCAAACATGAGAATCGTTAGACCGTGAAAGCGGTCTAACGCACATTGCACAGAGGAGGCGCCGGGCCTAGATTAGGTCATGTTCCGAGGGGGGCCCCGATACCGGGGCTGAGAGGCCGCGAGAGGCGGCGACCCTTTGAACCTGATCCGGGTCATGCCGGCGAAGGGACTGGACACGTCAAATGACCAATGCGACCGAGACCAACACCTCGCGCTATCTCGCCAAGCTGATCGGGCCGGTGCTGCTGGCCATCGGCATCGGCATGCTGGTCAACGCGCCGGTCTACCGCGTGCTCGGCGCGCAGGTCCTGCACAGCACCGCGCTCATCTACCTCTCCGGCATCCTGGCCCTGCCGGCCGGCATCGCCATCCTGCTGGCGCACAATGTGTGGACGGCCGACTGGCGCGTGATCATCACCGTGCTCGGCTGGCTCGCCACCATCGGCGGGGCCGTGCGCATCATCGTGCCGCAATTCGTGCAACACGTCGGCGGCGCCATCTTCCATCTGGCCATGTTGCCGTTCATCGGCGGCGTGGTCGTGCTCGTCGTCGGCGGCGTGCTCGGCTATTTCGGCTATCGCGGCAAAGTCTGAATTCGAACCCCGCGCCCTTGAAGCGCGGCAATGGAGCGTCCCATGAACAAACCCGTCACCTCCGCTGATCTGGTCACCCCGAAGGTCACCACCGGGCCGCTGGCCGCCTCGCGCAAGGTCTATTCCAGCCCCGAAGCCGCGCCCGACCTGAGGGTGCCGCATCGCGAGATCGCGCTGCATGAATCCTCCGGCGAGCCGCCGCTGCCGGTCTACGACACCACCGGCCCCTACACCGACGACAACGTCGCCATCGACGTGGAGAAGGGCCTCGAAGCGCGCGCGCATCGAATGGGTGAAGGAGCGCGGCGGCGTCGAGGAATACGAAGGCCGCCCGATCAAGCCGGTGGACAACGGCAACGTCTCCGGCAAGCACCTGGCGCGCAACTTCCCCAACACGCCGAAGCCGTTCCGCGCCCTCGACGGCCAGCCGGTGACGCAATACGAATTCGCCAAGCGCGGCGTCATCACCAAGGAGATGATCTACGTCGCCGAGCGCGAGAACCTCGGCCGCAAGAAGATGCTCGACCGCGCGCAAGCCGCGCTCGCCGACGGCGAGAGCTTCGGCGCCAGCGTGCCCGCCTTCATCACGCCGGAATTCGTGCGCGACGAGATCGCGCGCGGCCGCGCCATCATCCCGTCCAACATCAACCACGCCGAGCTCGAGCCGATGATCATCGGCCGCAACTTCCTGGTGAAGATCAACGCCAACATCGGCAACTCGGCGGTCACCTCCTCGGTCGAAGAGGAAGTCGAGAAGATGGTGTGGGCGATCCGCTGGGGCGCCGACACGGTGATGGACCTCTCGACCGGCCGCAACATCCACAACACGCGCGAATGGATCCTGCGCAACTCGCCGGTGCCGATCGGCACCGTGCCGATCTACCAGGCGCTGGAGAAGGTCGACGGCGACCCCGTCAAGCTCGACTGGGAATGCTACAAGGACACGCTGATCGAGCAGTGCGAACAGGGCGTCGACTATTTCACCATCCACGCCGGCGTGCGGCTCGCCTACGTGCCGCTCACCGCCAACCGCGTCACCGGCATCGTCTCGCGCGGCGGCTCGATCATGGCCAAGTGGTGCCTGTCGCGCCACAAGGAGAGCTTCCTCTACGAGCGCTTCGACGAAATCTGCGACATCATGCGCAAGTATGACGTCTCGTTCTCGCTCGGCGACGGCCTGCGCCCCGGCTCGATCGCCGACGCCAACGACCGCGCGCAGTTCGCCGAGCTGGAGACGCTCGGCGAGCTGACGCAGATCGCCTGGCAGAAGGGCTGCCAGGTCATGATCGAAGGCCCCGGCCACGTGCCGATGCACAAGATCAAGATCAACATGGACAAGCAGCTCAAGGAATGCGGCGAGGCGCCGTTCTACACGCTCGGGCCGCTCACCACCGACATCGCGCCGGGCTACGACCACATCACCTCGGGCATCGGCGCCGCCATGATCGGCTGGTTCGGCTGCGCCATGCTCTGCTACGTGACGCCGAAGGAGCATCTCGGCCTGCCCGACCGCGACGACGTCAAGGAAGGCGTCATCACCTACAAGATCGCGGCCCACGCCGCCGACCTCGCCAAGGGCCACCCGGCCGCGCAACTGCGCGACGACGCGCTCTCGCCGCGCGCGCTTCGACTTCCGCTGGGAGGACCAGTTCAACCTCGGGCTCGATCCCGACACCGCGAAGGAATACCACGACGAGACGCTGCCCAAGGAGGCGCACAAGGTGGCGCACTTCTGCTCCATGTGCGGCCCGAAGTTCTGCTCGATGAAGATCACGCAGGATGTGCGGGATTATGCGGCGGGGCTGGGCGACAACGAGAAGGCGGCGCTGGGGCTGGACAAGGCGGCGGCGGAAGCCGGCATGAAGGAGATGTCGGACAAGTTCAACGCCATGGGCCAGCAGGTTTATGTGGATGCGGAGAAGGTGAAGGAGAGCAATAAGGCGTTGTGAGGCGCCTTCAAATTTCGGACTAATAGGGCGGGTTAGCCGAAGGCGTAACCCGCCTTTTCTTTGTCCGGGCGGCAGACTAAAATTTGCTAATCAACCCGATGGCCATGCCTTCATCGTGTGACATGTTGCCCGATGGACCAGATGAAATCTTAAATCAATTGACGCCTGAGCAACTTCAGTTTCTCAGACGACACAATATCCCTATAGCGAAAGTATTTGATGCCTCTGGGTATTCGCAGCCCGAGTGGCGCGAACAAATAAGTCTCCACGAACTCGTTGTGGCCATAAACGTATCGCCGTGCAAAAAAGGCGCGGCACAGAATGCGCACGAGTGGAGGACATTGCGCCCAATGCAAACCCGCGAATTTCGCCTACCAAGAAGGTATCGCCAAGAAGCATACGTGTACATTCTCGGGTCAAAGCGGCAACAGATTTTAAAAGTTGGTTATTCCGAGAGTCCACATTCACGGGCGGAGCATCTCAGCGTACTTCGCTATGGGGCCGCCACTGATTGGAAATTATTATTTTACGTACGGTGCAAGCGTGCGGGGACCATTGAGCATTCGCTGCTTTCCAAGCACCGCGACGCGTCAGTTTTCGGTGAGTATTGGAAAGATCGTCGATACCAGGAATGTTTCGAACTTTTACGTTGCGACTTCAAAACGCTAGTCGATAGCTTGTCGAGGATTTTGGACGAAGCAACAATGAACAATGCTTGGCAAGCGAACGGCATCAATAACGACTATAGTTTCGGCACGTAACCCGGATGGAGTGCAGCGCAATCCGGAGCAGACATCTACAACGCGCAATCCCGCATTCCGCTTCGTTCCATGCGGGCTACTTGCTCATAGGGCTAGAGGTAAACGGCAGTGGGAGCCGTTGTCATGAATGATCGCCTGCAACATTTTATGAAGCACTTTCCTCCTGAAAAAGAAATTCTACAGATGGAGCCAGAGGAGCTTGCCCCATTCATTTTGTCGTATCTCAAAAAGGAGGGGCACAAATCAGGGCAGCTTAATCGGCACAATTTCGGAAACAATATGCCATCCGATGGTCAGCTGTACCGATGCATGATGGAAGCATGGTGGTGGCTGGAGCGTGAGGGATTTCTCGCTGCCAAAGGAGATTCGAGTTGGGTCTTTGTTACTCGAAAAGGCGAAAAGATCGGACAAGAGGAGGGCTTTGCATCGTATATGCAGGCGGCGATTTTTCCCGCTGATCTTGATGCGGTACTGATTCGTCTCGTCCGACCAATGTTCCTTCGAAGTGATTACGACACTGCGGTGTTCCGCGCTTTTAAGGAGGTGGAAGTCCGCGTCCGGACCAAGTCGGGGCTCGGAGATGATCTTATTGGGCGCGAACTCATGGTCCGCGCGTTCGGACCGACAGGTCCACTAACCAATCCAGACGCTCCAAAAGGCGAACAGGATGCTGCGCGCGAGCTATTTTCGGGCGCTATATCATTTTGCAAGAATCCTTCTAGTCATCGGGAGGTCCAATTTGAGAATCCACGGGAGGTCGTCGATCTCATCTGCTTTGCAAACCAACTTCTGCGAATTGTTGACCGCCTGAAAGCTTACCGGTGAGGCCAAAGCCGGAAGCTCGGATGGAGCGCAGCGAAATCTGGGGCAACCATCTCAGCACGCACCCCCGCATTCCGCTTCGCACCATGCGGGCTACGAGCTACCGATGATGCGGTAGGCACGGCCTCTTTGACGAAAACAATTCCATTGATTGCCAGGCGCGATTGCGAGAAACTAATTTTACAATCGTTGCGGGGGCGTCGCAATGGCCAATTTTTTCAGACTGGTTTTGGTTCTCATCGTTGGATTGATCGCGATCGGAGTTTGGACTGGACGCGATCCGCACAAGACCACGAATGCGCCGTTACCCGAAAATGCCGCAGACGTTATTGCACGCGCGAGGTTAGTTGAACATGATTGGGACGAGTTCGCTTCTAAGAAGAGCAAGACCGCACCGACACAGAAGCGAACACAAGCTGCGGAATTCCGCACTATCTAAAATTCCAAAGACAGACCCACAATATACAGTAGCTCAACAGACTTTGACGTCGTTGCGGACCAAAGCACAGCGCAATGCCAAGGCCGCTGAGGCTGCAGAAATTGCCGCGATCAAAGCTGGTTTAATCTCGGCCCGAAAATCATATGCAGCGGAAATGGAAGATAAATATTTGAGAGCCGGTCAAGATTTCACCATTCGAGCTCAAGGAAAGAACTCTACAATCTTGTACATTCGCTGGGTGCTAATTGGGCGGCCATTCGTCTACAACGCGATCAATGATCGGAGCATCATGGGACAATGGCGCTTGCTAGGGTTCAAGACCGTGATTTTTACTGACGGATACGACCACACGTGGCGCCAGAAGGTGCAGTAGCCTGAACTCCATGAGGGCCACGGACTACACCCTCACCCCACCAAAATCCGCGCGCCCCAAGCCCCACCAGCACCCTGCCCAACACCCGCTCGATCCATTTGCTGGCGCGGGCGGTCAAGCGGCCCGCCAACCGCCCATCCTTGACCGCCCACCGCCACCCCCTATCATCCCTCCAGCCACCAAAAACCCTCGGAGGAACCCCATGGGCGTCGCGCGGCATCCGCTTCCGAAAGAACTCGTCGGCGTTCCCATCGCCGAGATCATGGAGCGCTACACGGCGCGCTTTGCCGACCGCAAGGCGGACTGGGCCGCGTTCGAGGACGCCAAGATCGAGGGCTACAAGCGCGCGCAGCACCGCTTCATCGGCGCCGGCGGCTCCGGCAAGCACGGCGACCCCAACGCCATTCCCGCCGGCAACTTCACGCTGTCGATCATGTTCGTGCCGCCCGGCCAGGGCAACGCGGCGCACACGCACGAGGTGGAGGAATGCTTCTTCGTGCTGCAGGGCCATCTCGACGTGTTCGTCGAGGACGAAGCGGGCAACCGCGTCACCAAGCGGCTCGGGCCCTGGGAATGCATCTCCTGCCCCGCCGGCGTCATCCACGGCTACCAGAACGACAGCCTGGAGCCGGTCTATTTCCAGGTGATGCTCGGCCGCGGCCGGCCGGAGACCATGGGCTATGCCGACGACGCGCTGTTCGAGCGCCGCGACGCGCACCTGAAGGCGGGGTGAGCGGGGCGCCCTACACCCGCACCCCCACCAAGATCCTTAGCCCCAGCCCGATCAGCACCGTGCCCAACGCGCGCTCGATCCATTGGCTGGCGCGGCGGTAGGCGGCCTGCACGCTTGCCCTAGAGAACACGAAGGCGACCGCCGAATACCAGGCGATCTCCTGCACGGCGACGATGGCGACGACGGTGAACCGCAGCCACAGCGGCGCGTCGACCGGCAGCAGCGCGACGAAGATGCTGGAGAAGAAGATCACCATCTTGGGATTGCCCAGATTGAGCAGGGCGCCGGTGGCGACCGCGCGCGCGACGCCGCCGCGCGCGGCCGGTTGCGGCACGGCGGCGGCGGCCGCCTCACCGGCGGCGCCCTTGCGGCTCTCGCGCCAGGCGCCGATGCCGAGCCAGATCAGGTAGGCCCCGCCGGCGAGCTGGATGGCCTCGTAAACCGGCCTGAACGCGGCGATCAGCAGCGCAATGCCGAAGCAGGCCGCCGCCGCCCACAGCGTCGCCGCGATGGCGACGCCGGCGCTCAAGCCCAGCGCGGTGCCGAGATCGCGCCCGGCGGCCGCGCGGCTGACCATCAGGAAGGCCGGGCCGGGGCTGATGATGCCGAGCATGTTGGCGAAGGCGAGACCGGCGAGCACCAGGGCGTAGGACATGCGGGATATTCCTTAGTTCTCTTTTCGGCGACGCTAGCCCACATTGCGCGGCGATGAAATCCGGCCTCCTTTCTGCGCCGGTGTCCGCCGGTCTTTCGCGCGGGCGATGGCTCAAGCAACAGGAGGAGGCGCATGCGCGCAAAGCGGATCACAAGGCCAGCCGCATGGGTGGCGGCCGCGGCGCTGCTCGTGGCGTCACAGACCGCAGCGCTCGCCGCCGGGGCGATGAGCGAACGGCAGGCCCGCACCGCCGCCGTTGCCATTCTCAAAGGCGACCCCTACGGCAAGACCGACGCCCAAGTGCTGAAGAACATCACCGAGGCCCAGCTCGTCACCGCCGGCAGCGTCTGCGGCAAAAAGGTGACCCGGCCGGTCTGGCGGTTCCAGGTGTTCGTGCCGAAGGCGCGCAACCCCGCGACCGACAGCGACATCAGAGGCTATCTGGTGATCGACGGCCGCACCGGAAAAATGGTCTGCGCCGGATTGCCGTTGCTCGATTGAACCCAGCAAGCTTAGCCCGGATGAGCGATGGCGAAATCCGGGGCAACGCCAGGTTCATCCGTTTGCTACCGCTCAACGCGAGCTGCGGCTTCGCTGTCCGCGCGCCGTTGCCGCGGCGGCGCTGCGCCCCCTCACTTCCCCAACGTCGCGATATAGGCCGCGATGTCCGCGGCCTCGGCCGGGTCCGGCGAGAAATTCATCTTGCGGTGCGGGCCGGTGATAGCGTGACTGATCGCGCTCGCATCGAAGCCGTATTTGCCGGCGATCACCGCGAACGGCGGCGCGTCGGCGACTTCCTTGCGCGCATGCGGCGCGTCACGATGTGGCAGGAGGCGCAATGGCCTTGCGCCAAGCGCTCGCCGCGGCGGGCGTCCGCCGCGCGCGCGTCCGGCGCCGTTGCCGCAGCCATGATCATCGTCGCCAGCAACACCAAAGCGCGGACCATCGAAAACCTCCCTGTCATCTCGCCGACAATCGTAACCCAGATAGCATGCCGGCAAAATGCGGCCTACTCGCGTCAAGCCCGCGGCGCGGCTAATCTGCGCTTCCCTACCGCCGCCAGACAAGGAAACGCCCCCGATGCGCCGCCGCAGCCTCATTGCCGCTCTCATCGCCCTCGCCGTGCCTCGCGCTGCTCAGCCCCGCCGCCGCGGACGACGCCAAGAAGCCCAGCTATCCGGCGGTGCCGCTGCTGTCGACCGGCAAGAACATCGTCGGCGAGACCATCCATTATCCCAAAGGGCCGGCGCACGTCACCGCCGCCATCGTCACGCTGGCGCCCGGCGGCAAGACCATCGTGCACAAGCACGGCGTGCCGCTGTTCGCCTATATCCTCTCCGGCGAATTGACCGTGCATTACCGCGGGCACGGCGCGCGCACCTACAAGCCGGGTGACGCCTTCATGGAGGCGATGGACGTCGCGCACTACGGCGTCAACGACGGCAAGGCGCCGGTGCAAATCCTGGCGGTCTACATGGGCGCCAAGGGCGCCAAAAATGTCATCCCGGTGAAATAGCGCGCTTAAGACGCAACGGCCGCGTCGCGGCGGTGGGCGGCGCGGCCGCCCTCTCCACCGTCAGGCCCAGGCTTGCCGCGCTGCTGCCCGCGCCCTTAGAACTTGAAATCGAGAATGTCACCATCGGGCAGGGTGTCGGCCGCGTCGGCATCCATTTCATGGATCATGGTGTGTTCCGGCGCGAGGCCGGGCGGCAGGGGCGCGTCGGGCGATTGCAGCAAGAACTGCTGGCGCCGTTTGCTCACCATGGCGCGGTAGTTGTTCATGGCGTCCTGGCCGCCGTGATAGACGCATTTGCACAGATCGGGATCGACGTACATGTAATAGGGCCGCCCCGCCCTGACGCGGCGGATGAACTGGCGCGCCGGCATGGTCTTGAGCCGGGCCATCTTGGCCGGCGTGTCGGCCACGCGCGAGATGAAGCCGGCGTCCTCCAGCTTCATGTCGGTCGCCTCCTGGCCGGAAGCGGCGGGATCGCAGAGAAAGCCGAGCAGCAGCAGCGCCGCGAGGCGCCCAATGTTCGCACGCATGTCAGGTCGTCGCCCCGTTGCGGATAGTGGGGAGATTCCCACTGGTGGCGGGGGAAGGCAAGGGCGACATTTCGCGTAGCTCAGTACAAGTTATATGCGGGCTGCTTTATCTCCGCGCACGCATGCCGGCGGCCGGCGCAAAAAAAACCGGGCTTTCGCCCGGTCTTCTTATTGCCACTAGTTGTTGTCGTTTGGTGTCGGCGCGCAGCGCTTCCCGCGCCTACTTCAACGAAATCGCCAGCCCGCTCAAATCGGCGTTCGCCATCAGGCCAACCTGCCGGCCCGAGAGCGTCAGCACGGCGCCCTTCTCGTTGGTCAGCACGATGGCGCGCACGCCCGCGCCCAGCGCCGCGCCGGCGCCGCCCGCGCCATAAATGCCGGCGACGTCCGATGGCCGGCGGATATGGCTCACCCGTCCGCGCAGCACCGTCTTCGATCCGCCGAACACCAGGCCGTAGCTCACGCCGCCGACATCGAGACCATAGCGCCGGCCGTGGAACGTGAGCGTGCCGCTGCCGCCCGAAGCGCCGATGATCCAGCCGCCCTTATAGATGGTGAGTTGGACGCGGCCGCTGTCGGCGCGCGCGGCCTGCGTGAAGCCGGCGGCCAGCAGCAAAGTGAAGGCGACGAGCGCCGCCCGAAATCCCGACGACAATTTCATAGGTTGTTTCTCCGTAGGCCGTGCTTGGCCCGATTCAGTGAGCCGCGACGATACATCGGTTCGCGCGCGCGAACCACGGCCAAGAGGCCGCCGCAGGCGCGCCTTCACGGCAAATGGTTGCCGATCCGTAACCAAGTACCGTAGCGGGACCCGCTCGCACGGCGGCAAGCCCCCTGGACTTCGATTTCCTATTCCAACAAGCTGTGCCCACGTCGATTTCTCCAACTTGGGAAGGCGCATCATGATGCTCGTCTCATTGTCCGCGCGCTCGGCCGCCCTGCTCGCCGGCCTTGCGTTGATGTCCGCGCCCGCCCTGGCCCAGGGCACATCGGAAGAACGCTCCGCCTGCATCGGCGATGCCTTCCGCTTCTGCGGCTCCGACATCCCCAACGTGTCGAAGATCGAGGGTTGCCTGATCAAGAAGATGAGCCAGTTGTCGAAGGGCTGTCAGGAGGAGTTTCACAAGGCTCCCGAGGGCAAGACCCGGATGAAGCCGGTGCATTTCAAGACCTAGCGGCGTCGTCCGGCCCCGCGGGGTGGGCAACGGCGTCCTGCTTCGTCCCGCTCACGCCTCCAACAGCCGCGCCAGCGTATCGCGCAATTTGTCGGGCTTGATCGGCTTGAGGATGTAGCCCTTGGCGCCGACGCGCAGCGCGTCCATCACTATGCTCTTCTGCGCGTGCGAAGTCACCATGACGACGCAGGCGTCGGGATAGGACTGTACGATCTTCTCGGTGGCCGTGATGCCGTCCATGTCGGGCATGGTGACGTCCATGGTCACCAGGTCGGGATTGCAGTTCCCGTAGGTGGCCACCGCCGCCGCGCCGGTCGCCGCCGTGCCCACAACTTTATGCCCCAGTTCCTCGAGGGCGGATTTCAGCACCTGCATCGCCAGCATCGAGTCGTCGACAACCATGACGTTAAGTGTTTCCATCGCAGCCCCCGTCATTGGATAATGTTGAGATGGGCGTCGAACATATCGTAGGGGCCCACCAGGTTTATTTCGAAACTGCCGTGCGGCGTAACCAGCGAGATGCTGTCGAAGATCGCGTTCTTCACACGCGGGATCGGCTTGGCCGCCTCCAGCAGAACCGGCGGCGACATCGACACCCGGCCGCCACTGGCGGCGAAGCGCGCGGTGCAATTGCCGATGATGATGTTGGCCATTTCGGTGACGGCCTCGCGGCGGTAAAGCGCTTCGTCGCCGGCGGGAACCTTGAAGGTGGCGGTGAGGCGGTCGTAGAGCACGTCGACCATCTCGTCCGGAAAGCTGAAGGCGATGAGCGCGCCGAAGTCGCCGCCGACGCCGATGACCGCGGTCGATTGGCGCAGGTTCAATTGGTCGGGGTTGCGGGTAGCCCGGCGGGTCTGCGTCACCTCGATGCCGGCCTCGCGCGCCAGGTAATTCTTGGTCTGGTCGACCAACGCGGCCACCACCGCGCTCGGAAAGCCGGCCGCCGGAGGGCCGGCGACGGTGTCCGCAATTCCCGCCATAGCGCTGTGGTTCATGCGATTTTCCATACGCAAAAGCTACGATCGGCCTCTGAACACTTCGTTAGAACGCCCACGGCGGTTTTAGGGATATCGGTGACACGATCGAAAACGCGCGCCGGCGCGCGCGCCGCGCTGCAAAATTGCGCGCGGGCGAAGCTCGCCCAATCTGCTCGTCTCGAAATTCGAAACCGCGAGGAACGCAAACGATGTCCGCGCTGCTGCAAAACCACATCGCCGCCATCACCGGCGCCGGCTCCGGCATCGGCCGCGCCGGCAAGCCGGAAGACATCGTCGGCCCGGCGATCTTCCTCGCTTCCGATCTTTCGGCCTACGTCACCGGCTCGATCGTCATGGCCGACGGCGGATATAGAACTGTGTAGCGCATGATCCAGAAATGGGAGGACCGGTTTTCGGCCAAGATCATGCGCCAAAAACCATCACGAAAAGCTGATGCGGGCTTGAACGCCGCAATGGACATTTCGCGCTAAACTGTTTTCATGATCTCGACCATGCGCATATTTCTACTGGCCTTCGCTTTCATCGCCGCCGCGGCGTTGCGGGCGCACGCCGCCCCTGCCCCGCTCACCCTCACCGCCGCCGACCACGTCAAGGTCTTCGCCACCTATTACGGCACCGGGGATAAATCGAAACCGATCGTGCTGCTGTTCCACATGGCCGGCGCCAACGGCGCGGAGTACGCGACCATCGCGCCCAAGCTCAACGCGCTCGGCTTCAACGCGCTCGCCGTCGACCAGCGTTCGGGCGGCCGCGCGTTCGGCCGCGCCAACCGAACGGTCAAGGCGCTCGGGCGCAGCACCGGCTACCGCGCCGCCCTGCCCGATCTGCAGGCCGCGCTCGACTGGGCGCGCCGGAACAACCGCGGCAAGATCGTCGTCTGCGGCTCGAGCTATTCCGCCGCGCTGGTGTTCCTGCTGGCGGCCAACAATCCGGGCAAGATCGCCGGCCTGATGGCGTTCTCGCCGGGCGAATATCTCGGCGGCCGCCACATCGTGCACGACGCCGCGGTCAAGCTGCGCAACGTCGCCGTGTTCGTCACCTCCGCCAGCAACCGTGGCGAGATCGCCGCCGCCCGCGCCATCGTTCAGGCGGTGCCGGGCAGCGCCGAGACAGGAATCAAGACGCAATTCGTGCCCAAGCATGCGCCGCACGGCGCATCCGCGCTGATCCCCGGTGCCAACCCCGCCGGGGCGGCCCCGATGTGGGCGGCGGTGACGCGCTTCCTGGCGCCGCTGCACTGAGGCGTCCGGCAGATCGCACGAAGCGGCTAAAAAGGTGCGGACTCCCACGGGATTGTGCCTTCAAGCGACAACAGCCTTGTCAGAAGAAGGCCGCCGGATATGTGACCGGCGGCGAAGCCTTCACCTGTCCTCGGCGTAACAGCCGCGCTCGATCTCTTCAATCAAGGACCGCGCGTGCGGCTGCCAGCCGAGCTCCTCGCGCGCGCGCTTGGCGCGCACGCGGCTGTTCGACCCCATGGTGTCCTTGGCGGCGCCCTCGCCCCATTCGGCCGCTGCCTCTTCCACCGTCATCGCCTGCGTGCGCCCGCCGAAGCCCAGCATGCGGCTCACCGCCTCGCTGACGTCGCGCATGGAATTCTCGCCGTTCTCGGCGAAATAGAACGCGCCCGCCGGCGCCTTTTCCAACGCCAGCGCGTAGAGCGTGACGAGGTCGTCGATATGCACGTTCGACCAGCGGTTCTCGCCGGAGCCGATGTGTTTGGCGACGCCGTGCTTCTTGGCAAGCGCGATCAACCACGGCACCTGCATGCTGTGCGGATTGAGGCCGCGCCCGCGGCCGTAGATCAGGCTCGGCGCGATGATGATGCTGCGCACGCCGTTGGCAGCGGCCGCCCTGATATCGTTGTCGAGCGTGACGCGCCCCACGCGAGCCGGCGACGGCGTGAACGGCGTATCCTCGTCGAACACGTCTTCGCGCAAGTCGCCGCCGGCGCGGGTGCCGACGATACTGGAGCCGCTGGTGTGGATGAACGCCTTGCGGCGGCCGGCGAGCCCTTTGAGCAGCGCTTCCGCAGCGCCGCGGTGAGCGGCATTGGCCGCATCGACCACGGCGTCGGCCTCTTGCGCCGCCGTCGCCAAGACCTCCGCGTCCTCAAGCGTGCCGCGCACCGGCGCGATCCCGAGCTTCTCGAGCGCGTCGGCGGTTTCCGCCGAGCGCGCCAAACCGCTCACCTGGTGGCCGGCATCTATCAGATACGCCGCCACTGAGCCGCCGATATAGCCGCTGGCGCCGGTGACAAAGACCTTCATGCTGCGCCCTGCTCCGCTAGTTGCGCCGGTCCCGGTAAAGGCCCCACACGGCAAACAGCGCGGTCAGCGTGGCGAGCAAAAATAGCCAGGACAGTAACGAGCCTTCCACCGGCCAATTGAGGAAGCGCGCGAGGTCGTAAAGCACATAGGCCGAGAAGGTGAAGGCCAGGCCGTACATGTAGGAGCGGCCTTGGCGCGCGGTGAGAACCGCGATCACGGCGACGGCCACTTCCAGGATGATCGAGACGATCAGCATGGCGGCAAGGCTACCGTTTTCACGAGAAGGCGCAAGCGGCCCGGGTTGGAGCGGACGCGGCTAGACCTTGTTCGCGCGGCGCCAGTGGATGCGAAAGAAGCTGCCGTCGGCGCTGGGCAACGCGCTCAAGAAGAGATCGTCGCCGGTAATCGTCGCGCGCCGGACTTGCGTCGTGCCGGCGAGGTTCGGATTAAGCGACGCATAGAGGTGGTGCCTCACGAGCTCGCCGTCGACCTCGTATTGTCCGGCATAGGCGACGACGCCGCGCGCGGCCTCAGCGCGCTCGGCCTCGGTGGCGTTGTCGAGATTCAATTTGGGCGCTTCGCCGCTCACCTTCTTGCGCTCGGCCGGCGTATTGATCACGCCCACATAGCCGTCGGCCGAGTACATGATCTGCGAGGTGCGGGGAATGTCGGGCATCACGCGGCCGTCAGCGCCGACAAATTCGCGCCCGACTTCGCGCCAAGCGCCGACCAGATCTTGCTTTTGCATGGAATGACCTCCCGGCCACATTCTAGCGGGAGGCTTGCCGCGCGCAACGCGCCGTCATTCCCAAAGGCTGTAGAGCGCCCATTTCGACTGCGGGATTTCCGCGCCGATCTTGTACGTGAACGAGCGCACCTTCAGATTGTCGGACGAGCCGGTGCAGGTATAGGACAGCGCATACCACTTGCGCTTGCTGCGGAAAGCGCCGCCCTTGGCGTCCACGGTGTGCTCATTGATGGTGGCGCGGCTGCGGGCGTCGGCCACCGCACGGTCGGGGCGGAACTGGCGGTGGTCATGGCGGATGCGCTTCATCGCCGTGTAGTCGCAGAGCTGCACCAGCCGCTCGCCCGGGCTGAGCCGCTGCAGGCTGCGCTCGAACCTGCTCTCGGCCCCCGCGGCGCCAATTCCAACGAGCGTAACCAAGCCGATCGCCAATGCGAGCTGCCGCATTCCAGATTTCCTATTTGAAGAATCTCCCACGGGTTTTTTTGCACCGCGTGAGCGCTTGAAGCAAGCGAACGGGCGCGCTTATCCAACCCAAATCGGGCACAAATCCGGCGCAAATGCGCCGACGGGACAAATGGCCGCGATAGAGGCGTGGACGCGCCGAATTCAGACGAATTTCGGGTCGCGCTCCAGCAGCTCGATCGAGACGCCCTGCGGCCCGCGCAGGAAACAGGTGCGAATGCCGGGCCGCGCGACCTTCAGCTCCTGCGTAAATTCGGCGCCTTTGGCCTTGAGGCCGGCAGCATATTGGTCGAGGTCGGTGACGAAGAAGGCGAAGTGATCGAGCCCCTGATAGGGCGTCTGCGGCGGCGGGTTGACGCCGTCGCCGGACGCCACGGCCGCGATAAAGATCATGGCGCCGCCGAGCTTGAGGTCGATGCGTGGCTTACCCTGCTGCATGCTGCGAATCACCTCTGCGCCCAGCATATGTTCGAACCATTGTGCGGTCGCCTCCGGATCGGGGCTGCGCAGGTGGACGTGATCCCAGGTGACGGTCGGCATGGCGGTTCGGTCCCGTTGCTGACATGAAATTCAGCGTAGGCCATATTGGCCACGCCCGGCAACCGGACGCAACAACCGCAACGACGCTCAAGACACTTCGCGCAAGACGGGCACCGGCTGTGGCTCGAGCACGCTACGCTCGATGCCGCTAGCCCTGCGCATCTCGGCCAGCGTCCGTTGCGTCACGTCCCAAATGCCGACATAGGCCGGCAGCTTGCCGATGCGCGTGGAGCGCGTCATCGGCGTCGGCCCCCAGGCGGCGCGTTCATAGACCTTGACCATGAACTGATCGTACACCGCCTGGATCTGCGTGAGACCGGCGCGCAAGCCGAGCTCGCAAACCGCCAGATTGAGTTCGAAGCTTATGCGCGTGGCGTTGCGGATGCTGCCGCTCGACCTCGCCGTGGGGTGGATGCAGAAGCGGCCGCATTCCCACACGGTCGCGCTGGCGAGATCAATCGGCTCTTCGAACAGCTCGGAAAAGCTCTCGCCGAACGTGGCCGGACCGGTGGTCGGCAACAGCCGCGCCGAGCCGACGATGTCGCCACTCTCGTCGTCGATGGCGATGAGATAAAGCGGATTTTCCGCGTCGTAGCGGTCTGTCTCGCGGCCCCTGCGCACGGTCACATTCCACCCCAGCCGGCGGTGGAATACCGCCGCGCGGGCGCGGAACATCGATTCCATTTCGCGCGGGTAGTGCCCGCTTTCCTGGCCTTGGATCAGCCGAATCATTCGCCCCCCATGGGATCGAGAGGGCGTCCAAAAGAGTGCACACCATCCACCGGCGCAACCCGGCGAAAACGACGGTGCTACCTTGATACCGGCACGGCGCCGACCAGGCGCAGACTGACGGCGCGTGCCAGCACGTGACTGCGGTTGAGGCAATTGAGTTTGTGCCGGGCGCTTTCGAAATAGGCGCGCACGACGCGCTCGGAAATGTTCAGCTTGAAGGCGATCTGGTCGTTGTTCAGTCCGCGCGCGGCCCAGCCCAGCACTTCGCGTTCGCGCGCCGACAGCGGCTTGATTGGAACGCTTTCGCCGCGCTCGAATTCCAGCACCTTGCCGTGCACGAAATGGGCGATCAATTGCAGGTCCCGCATATAGCTCGACCTGAGTTTTTGCCACTCGCTGGCGCTGGCATTGCTGGTGACGGTGAACAACGCGTGATCGCCGAGCGGTCCGCGCACCGGAAAACCGAGCCCCTGTTGTCCGATGCCGAACTCTTGCGACTCGTTGAACATCTGCTTGACGCGAATGCCGCGATGGCTGAGCTCCGACCAGTCGAATGGCAGCAGGCTGGTGGCGGCGGCGCCGATCACGGGATCGATGGCGAGATAATCCTGCTCGACGTAGCGCTGCGCCCATTCCTCCGGATAGGTGGAGACCAGCACCGGATTGGGCTCGATGTGGTTCGGCAGCGTGACGGCGAGATAGACCGCGTGTCGGAGCCCGTAGCGTTCGAGCAGCCGGCTGATGAACAGGCGCAGGTCATCCATCGAGTGAATGGCCTCGACCTCGCTCACAGAGAGATCGAAACTATCGTCGAACAGCCCCACGTTCGGACTCTCCTATCGAGCCCCATGCACGTGGCAGATTGTATAGGGCATTGGGGCCGAGGCGAAGCGCTAGTTACGCGCGGCCCCGGATGCCGTCGGCGAAGGCCAGCGCCATTTCCTTGCCGGTGTCGGCCTCGTAGCACAATTGCAACCCGGCCCGGCGCGCCTCGATGGCGGTCATCGGATAGCCGAGTTTTTCCGATTCTTCGACGACGAAGGCGATGCAACTCATCAGCCGAAGCAACCGGCCATCGGCCTCGTTATCGTTCGAAATAGCGATTTTTCGCTTCACGGACATGCGTAAAGACTGACGCCGGAGACATGTTCGGGAAAGCCGTCGTTTCCGACAGGGATGCCCGCGCGCAAAGCGGTTTTTGCATCGCAACTACAACCAATAAGGTGTAAAATTGGCGTGCAGATTCGCCTTATGGGTGTGCACAGGTTGCATTTCGGCGGGCGCCCTCTCGGCGCGATGACGGCTGTGGGGAGACGCACGGATCCGTTGAAATCCAAGATCCGGCAATCGCCTTGGCCGGAGCTGCCCGCAGAGCGTCATCACGCGGCCGCCATGCAGCCGTCCCGGCGATCTGCCGTGACGCGCAAGCCCGGCGCAATTCATCGACTCTTGCATCATCGGATTGCCGGCCGAATGCGTCGGTCGCCGGCGATCGAATTCGAACCGGTCGGCTGCCGCGCGTTTGCAAAACGATCGCCAGCTCGGGCATGCGTTCCGCACGCGTGCCATCTCATACCGGATCCGCAACGGCGCGCGCTTCATCTACGGCAAACGCTCTTCACACCGCCGCCGATGACACGCATGTGACAGCGCCGAAAGCTCTCGCTGCCATGCCCGTTGCCCACAGCCAGTCGCCTCAACGGAGCGCAATTTTTCCCAAGCGGCCGGACAATTTTGTTAAACGGTCACGATGAACTGGCGGTGGAATTGAGAAAGATGGCGCGCAAGCCAATCTATGCAGCAGGCGGCATTGTTATCCGCGATGGCGCGCGGCCGTTGATCGCGATCGTTCAACGCAGCAAGGACGATCGCTGGGTGCTGCCGCGCGGCAAGCTCAAGCGCAGCGAAAATCCGCGCGTCGGCGCCCGCCGCGAGGCGACCGAGGAGACCGGCCACCGCGTGCGCCTGCACGAGTTCCTTGGCGCCATCACCTACCGCGCCAGCGGGCGGCCAAAGGTGGTGCAGTTCTGGAGCATGCAGGCGGCGAAACACCCGAGCTTCGATCTGATGAAAGACATCAGCGCGGTCGCGTGGCTGCCGCTGCCCGCAGCGATCCTGCGGCTGAGCTATCCGCTCGAGAAGCTGTTCCTGCGCCACGTCGGCCGTCAGGTGCTGCAACAGCGCCGCCGCCGCGGCGCGCCGGCCGGGACGCAAGCGCAAGACCGGCCGCACCGCCAAAACGAGTCGGACATCGCGCACAACCAAGGCCAAGGCGCGGTCGGCGCGTTCGCGCCGCCGGCCGGTGAAACGGCGGCGCACGAAGCGCTGAGCGCGGGAATTGGCGCGGAACAAACCGCGTCCACAGCGCGCGCTGCAGATGCCCCATTTCCGCCCGGAATCTTGCGAAAACTTAATGAAATCACCGCGGGCGGGCCGGTCATTCCAACCAGCCATTCATCCCGTATTCAGGTCAAAACCCGGAACCTGGCAACCGGCCCAGGCGTTAAGGCCGCGCTTAAATTGCGCAGGAAATGCGCGGGCCGGTCGTTTAATCAACACGACCCAGCGAAGCGAAGGAAGGTACGCCATGAGAAAGACCCTCACAGCTCTCGCCGTGGCTGCGACGTTCGCGCTCGCGACCGTCGCCGTGCCCCAATCGGCCCAGGCGCGTAACGGACGCAACGCTGCCGCTATTATTGGCGGGCTCGCCGTCGGCGCTCTGGTTGGCGCGGCCGTGGCCAATGGGCCCTATTACGGGCCCGGCTACTACTACGGTCCGCCACGCCGCCACTATTATCGCCGGTATTATCGCCCACACTGCTGGTGGGAGCGTGAACGTTACTGGAACGGCTGGCGTTGGCGGTCGCACCGCGTGCGCGTGTGCGACTAGTGAGCGGACGTTTCAACGGTTCTTAAACATCGTCAGCTAAAGGAGGCCGGTGCACGATCGCGGCCAACGATCGTGCCCGGCTGGAAGGAAACTACTCATGAAGAAGTCCGTTCTCGCACTTGCCGCCGCTGCCATGCTGGCCGCGGCTTTGCCGTCGGCCGCTCAGGCCCGCTGCGATGGCTGTGGCATCGCTGCCGGCGCAATTGGCGGTCTAGCCGCCGGCGCCATCCTCGGCAGCGCGCTCTCCGGTCGTCCGGTCTATGCCGAGCCGGCCCCGCCGCCACCGCCGCCGCGCGATTACTACTACTATGACGACGATGACGCCCCGATCTGCCACGTCGAGCACCGCCGCGTCTGGGTCGAAGGCTGGGGCTGGCGTCGCCGCCGCATCGAAGTCTGCGACTGAGCTTTAAGTTGGCCCGTCACCGCCGCATGTGCGCGAGCACGTCGGCGGTGGGCCAGCAATCCACCTTCAAGCGATTCTTCTTCTGGTAGGCGCCGAGCGCGGCGCGGGTGAGCATGCCCGCCTTGCCGTCGATCTTGTCCTTGTAGAGCCCAAGCGCGGCCAGCCGCCGCTGCATCGCTTCCACTTGCTTGCTGCGAAGCTGCTTAGCCTTGCTCCACGGCGTTTCGAACGGCCGTCCGCCGCCGATCAGATCGGCGAGATGGCCGACGAACAGCACGTAGAGATCCGAAAAATTATAGTCCTTGAGCACGTAGTAATTCTTCGGCGTCAGGAAGGCCGGCCCGAAGGTGCCTTCCGGCAATAGCAGTGACGCTTTGATCGCGCGTACGGGCGCGCCGACCTTGCGGCCGTAGGCGGGCCTGTAGCCGTGGTCGACCCAGTCGCCGATCGGATAACGCACGGACGGCTCGGCGACGGTGCAATCGACATTGCCCGGCGGATGCACTTCGATCGCCCAGGGCTCGCCGGTCTGCCAGCCGCGCGCCTTGAGCTGTTTGGCGGCAGACGCCAGCGCATCCGGCACCGAATGCCAGATGTCGGCGCGGCCGTTGTGGTCGAAATCGACGGCGTATTTCACATAATCCGACGGCAGGAACTGGGTTAGCCCCAAGGCGCCACCCCAGGACGAGCGCATGTCGGCACGCGGGATGCCGTCCTGCAGCATCTTCAAGGCCTGCAGGAATTGCTGGCGGAAGAAGTCCTTGCGCTTTCCCACAAAGGCCTGCGTCGCCAACACGCGGATGGCGTCGTGCGGCAAGGGATAGCGGCCGTAGTCGGTCTCGCGCGCCCAGATCGCCAGCACCACATCGCCGGGCACGCCGAATTCTTTTTCGATGCGGCGGAGCGTGCCGCGGTATTTCGCGGCCAGCCGCCGGCCGTGCGTGGCGAGACGCTTGAAGGTGGCGGGCCGCAGGTAGCGCGCGGGCGTCTGCACGAACTCCGGCTGCGCCGCGGGCCTTTCCGGCCGGCCGGGGACGGCGAGATCGGGCAGCGAATAGTCGGGCGTCAAGCCGCGAATGGCGGAGTCGAAGGTGGCGCGCGACACGCCGAGTTGTTGCGCCCGCGGCCACAGCGATTCGAGATAGCGATCGAAGGCCGAATCGGCCCGCGCGTGATTCGGCATCGCGGCGACAAGGACCAGCGCAAACATCGCTAGATGTGGTCTCAGCACAGACAGCCAGCACAGCATTGAGCAAAACCTCGAACGTTCGAAGAACATCCGCGAATCAGAGAACGAACAGTGGCCGGTAAATTGGACATTAACACGGGGACGCAAGAGGGCGATTGAGACGGCAGGCGACTTGGCAAGCCCGGAAAATACCGGAGGTCAGGCCCGCCCGCCGACACATAAGTGTCACCGGCACGCGCTAGCGATTGTCTCATCGAGAAAGATCCATGCCTTGTAGCGGCTTTCAGAGTGACACGCGCCGCGTGCTCGAAGAGGTGGTGGCGCTGCGTGACCACGTCGCCACGCACGGCCGCGGCACCTTTCGCCAGTGGCGGCAGCGCATCGAACGGCCATATTTCAGGCTCGGGGCCTTCAACCTCGCCCATTATCTCGTACTCCGCCATCAAGACCTGCGCCCCTTGCAGCGCCGGCTGATGCAGCTCGGGCTGTCCTCGCTCGGCCGCGCCGAAGGCCGGGTGCTGGCCTCGCTCGACGCGCTCATCCTGGCGCTGTGCGGCCTTGCCGACGTCCCGCCGCCGCGCGCCGTCCACCGGCCGACCGAACGGCAGTTCTTCCGGGGCGAACGCCTGCTCGCGCGCAATACCAACGAAATCTTCGGCCCCGCACCCGACAAACGTTCCGGCCGCATCCTGGTCACGCTGGGCAGCGACGCGGCGGAAAGCTCCGATGCCGTCGCGACGATCATCGCCAGCGGCGCCGACGCCGTCCGCATCAACTGCGCGCACGACAATGCCAACGCCTGGACCAGCATGATCGACAACGTACGCGCAGCGGAAGAAAAAGCGGGCCGGCGCATTCGCATCCTGATGGATATCGGCGGCCCGAAGGTGCGCACCGCCAACGTGAGGACGCCGCCGGAGCAAGGCAGGCTCCGGGTCGGCGACGAATTGCTCCTCGCGACCGGCGAACCCATCGGCAACGAAGCCCCGCCGTTCAGCGCCGGATGCACACTGCCGCAGATTTTCGCGCGCGTAAAAGTCGGCGATTCCGTCTCGCTCGACGATGGCAAATTGCGCGGCCGCATCGTACGGCAGATTGCGGGCGGCTTCGTCGCGCTGATGCAGGAAGGCCGCGACAAAGGTATCCGGCTGAAGCCGGAAAAAGGGATCAATTTTCCCGGCGTCGATCTCGGCCTCGATCCGCTGACCGCACGCGACCGCACCGATCTCGACTTCATCGCCAAGAACGCGGACATGGTCGGCTACTCATTCGTGGAGACGGCGGCCCACGTCGCTCTGCTGCAGGACGAGTTGGCGGCGCGCTGCGCCGACTGGCAAAAGCTCGCCCTTGTGGCGAAAATCGAGACGCCGCGCGCCGTGCACAACCTTCCTTCCATCATCGTGCAGGCCGCCAGCCGGCAACCTTTGGCGGTCATGATTGCGCGGGGCGATCTCGCCATTGAACTTGGCTTCGAACGTCTGGCGGAGATGCAGGAGGAGATCCTGTGGCTGTGCGAGGCCGCACACGTGCCGGCCATCTGGGCGACGCAAGTCTTGGAAGGGCTCGTGACCAAAGGATTGCCGTCGCGCGGCGAGATGACCGACGCGGCGATGTCGGCACGCGCGGAGTGCATCATGCTCAACAAGGGCCCGAACGCGCCCGCCGCCGTTGCCGCGCTCGACCGGCTGCTCCAGCGCATGAATGAGCATCAGCACAAGAAGACGCCGACCCTGCGCGCGCTGCGGTCCTGGGCGGATTAGCCCGGCGCGGGCGTCAGCGCACCGCGACGATGAAAAAGCGCGGGAAGTTGAGGATCACCTTGCCGTCGTAGCGCGCAGGATAAGCCTCGGCGATACGCTTGCCGTAGGCGGCGAGATACGCTTCGCGCGCGTCGTCCGAAAGCGGCGTCGTATAGGGCCTGAGCGACGTGCTCTTGAACCACTCGACGATCGCGCCGGCATCGTCGAGCACGTGGGCATAGATCGTGTGCCACATGTCGAGCGCCTGGCAGTGCGGGCGCAGCAGATCGTAGAAGTCTTCCGGATCGGGCGGATTGCCGCGCTGAAGCGCGTCGGTCTCGGCCGATGCCCAGCCGCCTTCGCGCGCCACCTCCGCCATCAACCGGTGCGACGGCTCATTCATGTTGTCGGGCATCTGCACCGCCAGCACGCCGCCCGGCGGCAGCGCCTCAAGCAGCCGCTTCAGCACATTGGGATGATCCGGCACCCACTGAAAGGTGGCGTTGGCGAACAAGAGATCGGTCTCGGCATCCGGCATCCAGGTGGCAACATCGGCCTGCACGAATTCGTGCTTGGGCAAGCGCTCGCGCGCCTTGCGCAGCATGTCGGGCGACGAATCGAGCCCGATCACCTTGGCGTCGGGATAACGCGCGACCAGAAGTTCGGTCGAATTGCCCGGCCCGCAGCCAAGGTCGACGATCTTGCGCGCGCGCTGCAGCGGCACCTGCGCCAGAAGATCGCGCGGCGGCCGCGTGCGGTCGCTTTCGAATTTGAGATATTGGCGGGAGTCCCAGTCGGCCATTGGTCAGTGCCTTACCTTGCAAACTTCTTATACTTCAGCCGATGCGGAATGATTGAGTCCTGCCCCAGCCGGCGCATCTTGTCGGCCTCGTAGTCCTGGAAGTTGCCTTCGAACCACTCGACGTGGCTGTCGCCTTCGAAGGCCAGGATATGCGTGGCGATGCGGTCGAGGAACCAGCGGTCATGGCTGATGATGACGGCGCAGCCGGCGAAATCCTCCAGCGCCTCTTCCAGCGCCCGCAGCGTGTCGACGTCGAGGTCGTTGGTCGGTTCGTCGAGCAGCAGCAGGTTGGCGCCGGCGCGCAGCATCTTCGCCAGATGCACGCGGTTGCGCTCGCCGCCCGATAGCGTGCCGACTTTCTTCTGCTGGTCGGCACCCTTGAAGTTGAACAGCGAGCAGTAGGCGCGGCTGTTCACTTCCTTCTTGCCGAGCAGGATGACGTCCTGGCCGTTGGAGATTTCCTCCCACACCGTCTTCTTGCCGTCCAGCGCATCGCGCGACTGGTCGACGTAACCGAGATGCACGGATTCGCCGATCTTGATCGTGCCCTTGTCCGGCTTTTCCTGGCCGGTGATCATGCGGAACAAGGTGGTCTTGCCGGCGCCGTTTGGGCCGATGACGCCGACAATGCCGCCGGGCGGCAGCTTGAAGGTGAGGTCGTCGATCAGCAGGTTGTCGCCGAAGCCCTTGGTCAGCTGCTCGAAGTCGACCACGTTCTGGCCGAGCCGCTCGGCGACGGGAATCGTGATCTGCGCCGTGGTGTTCGTCTTGGCGTTGGCGATCTTGACCAGGTCTTCGTAGCGCTGGTAGCGCGCCTTGGATTTCGCCTGCCGCGCCTTGGGCGACGACTGGATCCACTCCTCCTCGCGCTCCAGCGTGCGGCGGCGGGCCTCATCCTCGCGGCCTTCCTGCTCCAACCGCTTCTGCTTCTGCTTCAGCCAGGATGTGTAGTTGCCCTCGTAGGGGATACCGCGGCCGTGGTCGAGCTCGAGGATCCAGCCGGTGACGTTGTCGAGGAAGTAGCGGTCGTGGGTGACGATGAGGATGGCGCCCGGATAGTTGCGCAGGTGGCCTTCCAGCCAGTTCACGCTTTCGGCGTCGAGATGGTTGGTCGGCTCGTCGAGCAGCAGCAGGTCGGGCTGGTCGAGCAGCAGCCGGCACAACGCCACGCGGCGGCGTTCGCCGCCGGAGAGCTTGGCGACGTCGGCGTCGTCGGACGGGCAGCGCAGCGCGTCCATGGCCAGGTCGACCTGGCTGTCGAGGTCCCACAGGTTCTTGGAATCGATCTCGTCCTGGAGCTTGGCCATCTCGTCGGCAGTCTCGTCCGAGTAGTTCATGGCCAGCTCGTTGTAGCGGTCGAGGATCGCCTTCTTGGCGGCAACGCCCTCCATCACGTTCTCGCGGACAGTCTTGGCCGGGTCGAGCTGGGGCTCCTGCTCCAGGTAGCCGACGCGGGCGCCCTCGGCGACCCAGCCTTCGCCGGCGAACTCGGTATCGATGCCCGCCATGATGCGCAGCAGGGTCGACTTGCCGGAGCCGTTGACGCCGAGCACGCCGATCTTGGCGTCCGGGTAGAAGGACAGATTGACGTTATCCAGCACCTTCTTGCCGGCGGGATAGGTCTTGGTCAGACCCTGCATATGATAGATGAATTGGCGACCGTTCATTGACCTATTCAAAACCTCTGTTCAGCCAGCCAGCATCGGCGGGGGAACGCACTAGTGGTCCGATTCCGACATTTGCATCCCGCTGTCGCACGCTGCCGAGCAAATGTCGGAATCAAAGGACCACTAGCAACTATTTGATTCTAGTGGAGCTTTGAATTTGACATTTGATGAGTGGCTGGCCGCAAATGGGTATCAAATGTCAAATTCGCTCCACTAGCGCGCGTTGTTCGGGAAATTCGCCGCTGATGTAGCGATGGCAGGCGCAAAGGGCAAGCAGGGGTGCCGCCCGCGGCCGCGCGTCCCGGCCGGTAAAACTCTGGAAAGGCTGATCGCAAAAATCCCGCCCCGAGACGGCCCCCGGCAGCCGGCGGAGAGGCGGCCGTAACGATTGCCGGCGCATGGTCCGTGAACCTGGCCGCCCGTGGCGGCGACCAAAGGTCAGGCGGGCGGAAAGCGCCCGGCTTTCGGTAGGAACCTGGTGCCATGGCACGCGCGATCTTCGTCCTTTCCGGTTCAACGGCAGCCCTGCTGCACAACCCCGTTGTCCTTCTCGCCCAGCGTCTCGCCGCCGCCCGGCGGGTCATCAGCCACGACGTAGCCCGGCACTACCACCCCGAGCGCCACTATATGCGCGGCCCCGGCCCGGCCTGGCAGGCCAAGCACCGCGAAGACCACGGCGCACAGCCGCAGGCCTGACCGGCTCTTCTGCCCCCAGCTCTTGTCGTCATTCCGGGGCGTCGCGAAGCGGCGAACCCGGAATCCATACGCCCTGCATAACGGTTGAGGCACTGCCTTCCGTCGGCACAGGGGTTATGGATTCCGGGTCCGCGCCTTCGGCGCGTCCCGGAATGACCCGAAGAGACACCCCCCTTTCCTTTCGATCCATGCCCCCTAATCTGGCGCCGTCTGATTTTTTGTTTGTCGCGTTTCCGGACGGCGAACCGGTTCCCACGTCGCCTGGAAACGCTCCGAGCCGCGGGCGGCGGGAGAAGGGACGGATTTGCGCATGGTGAAGGCAGCCATTCTCGACGACTACCAGAACGCGGCGATGGGATTCGCCGACTGGTCCCCGATCAGCAAAGACGTCGACATCAAGGCGTTCAACCAGCCCTTCGCCAGCCAGGACGAGGCTATCAAGGCGCTACAGGGCTTCCAGATCATCGCCGGCATGCGCGAGCGCACGCCTTTCCCGCGCGCGGTGATCGAGGCGCTGCCCGACCTGAAGCTCCTGATCACCACCGGCGCCAAGAACAATTCCTTCGACATCAAGGCCGCCAGCGAGCGCGGCATCACCGTATGTGGCACCGGCAGCGTGGGCTCGCCGACCACCGGCATCGCCTTCGGCCTGATGCTGGAGCTGACCCGGCGCATTGGCTACGAGCACGCGCGCATGAAGGCGGGCGCGCCGTTGCAGAGCACCATCGGGCCCGACCTCGGCGGCATGACGCTCGGCATCCTCGGCCTGGGCAAGCTCGGCCAGCGTTCGGCCGCGGTGGCTAAGGCCTTCGGCATGAAGACGATCGCCTGGAGTCCGAACCTGACGCCGGAGCGGGCCGCGGCAGGCGGCGCCGAATACGTTGCCAAGGAAGACCTGTTCGCCAAGGCCGATATCGTCACCATCCACATAGTGCTGAGCGACCGCTCGCGCGGGCTGATCACGGCCGCCGATCTCGGCCGCATGAAGAGGAGTGCTTTTCTGATCAACACCTCGCGCGGGCCGATCGTGGAGGAGAAGGCGCTGATCGCCGCGTTGCAGAGCGGCAAGATCGCCGGCGCCGGGCTCGACGTGTTCGATCACGAGCCGCTGCCGCTCGACCACCCCTACCGCAAGATGGACAACGTGGTGATCACGCCGCATCTCGGTTACGTCAGCACGCAGAACTACGGCAGGTATTTCGCCGATATCGTGGAAGACATCCGCGCGTGGCTCGACGGCAAGCCGGTGAGGGTGATCTCGTAGCGTTCATAGGCTGCCGTAACAAAGTCGCGAAATCTCCCAAGTTCCATGCGCTTCGCGACGAAACTTTCGGTGCAGCCTCGCGTTTCCTCCCGCGACTTAAACTCAGAGGAGGACTCCGATGACCAAGCATCTTCTTGCCCTCACCGCCGCCTGCGGATTGCTGGCCGGTGTGAGCACCGGCGCGCTGGCGCAAAATTCCAAGGCGCCCGGTATCCAGATGCAGGAGAAAGGCTCGATGAGCGGCACCACCGGTGCGTCGGGATATGCGCCCGGTCACAAGATGCAGACCGATGGTTCGGTGAAAGGCACCACCGGCGCATCCGGTTACGCGCCGGGCCACGCCACCACCGGCGCCTCCGTCGGTACGGATGCCAACCTGAAGGCAGGCGGCACCAAGGTCCATGGCGGCGGAAGGCGGCGGCAAGGTCAAGATCAAGTAATCGGATTCCTATCCGACAGAGCGGGGCCGCCAATGGCGGCCCCGTTTTCCGTCCGGCTATAGACCGAGCGCTTTCACCGCATTGTTGTAGGCGACGTCGGCCCGCTCGGTATCGCTGATTGCCACCGTATCCATGAAGTGGCCGGCTTCCGCCGCGTCCTCGAACGGGTAGTCGGCGGAAAACATCACCTTGTCGGGCCCAAGCGCGTCGAGCGCGCAGCGCAGCGGCTCTTTCGCGTACACGCCCGATATCGTCACCAGGATGTTGTCCCTGATGTATTGCGACGGCGCCTTGTCGAGCTTGACGTTATAGAGCTTGGCGCGGCTGTCGAAGCGCCACAGCAGATAGGGCAGCGCCTCGCCCATGTGGCCGAGCATCACCCGCGCCTTGGGATGGCGGTCGAACAGCCCTGAGAACACCAGCCGCAACGCGTGCGAGCCGGTCTCGAAGCCCCACTCCCAGGTGGAGCGGCGCAAGCCATAGACGCCGTCGAGCACCGGCGCCGGCTTCACCGGATCGGTCGGGTGGATGTAGATCACGGCCCCGAGCGCAGCGGCGCGCTCCCAGAACGGCGCCAGCGACGGATCGTCGAGATACTGCCCGCGGGTGTGGCCGTTGATCATGGCGCCGCAGAACTTCAGATCGCGCAGGCAGCGCTCGAGCTCGTCGGCGGCGGCCTTCGGATCCTGTACCGCGATGTGGGCGAAACCCGCATAGCGGTCCGGCCGCTTGGCTATTTGTTCGGCCAGGAAATCGTTCGCCTCGCGCGCCTTGGCCGTCGCGGTGACCGGATCGGGCTCGGCCTGCACGCCTGGCCCCGCGATCGACAGCACCATGCGGTCGATGCCGGCCTTGTCCATGACCTCCAGACGCCGCCCATCGAAATCGGTGAGCTGCTTGAAGAGCTGTTCGGTCGCGGCTGCCGGGACATCGCCCATGCTTGGGCGCCAATAATCCACCAGCCCCGGCGAGAGGAAATGCTCCTCCAGCGCGATCTTCTTGACCATCCACGCCCCTCCGACTTCCCTTTTTACACGGTGCGGCAAAATTGGGTCTTGCCAGCTGTACTGTACCTTGGGCTATTGTGTACCACCATTCAAGGCGGCATCGCGCCGCGCCGGTTTGTCCGTTTTTGGGTTTTGGGTAACGCGTATGGATCGTCCTCTCGCCAGCATGAAGAACGACAAGAGCCAGGTGCAGGTGATCGCGCGCGCGGCCACCATCCTGCGGGCGCTGGAAGAAGAAAACGCAGGCTTGAGCCTCGGCCAGATCGCGCAGCGGGTGAAGCTCGCGCGCTCAACCGTGCAGCGCATCGTTGCCGCGCTCGAAACCGAAAGCCTGGTGATCGCCGCCACGCCCAACGGGCGGGTGCGGCTGGGGCCCGCCATCCTGCGGCTGGCGGCTTCGGTGCGCAGCGACTTCATCGCCGCCGCGCGCCCCTTCCTGGAGCGGCTGTCGGCGGAATTGCAGGAGACGGTGGACCTGTCGGTGGTCAAGAAAGACCACCTGGTGTTCATCGACCAGGTGATCGCGCCGCAGCGGCTGCGCACGGTGTCGGCGGTGGGTGAGACCTTCCCGCTCTACTGCACCGCCAACGGCAAGGCCTATCTGTCGCAACTCACCGAGCCGAGCATCGAGAAGCTGATCGGCCGCGTTTACGAGCCGCGCACGCCCAACACGCTGACGCGGATCGAGACGCTGATGGAAGAACTCGCCAAGGTGCGCGCCAACAACGGCACCGCCTTCGACCGCGAGGAACACACCCTCGGCATCTGCGCGGCGGGCGTGGCCTTGCGCGATCCGCTCGGCAATTCGGTCGCCATCTCAGTGCCGGTGCCGAGCCAGCGTTTCGCCGACCGGCGCGAGCACATCGCCGAGCGTCTGCTCGCCACCAAACGCGCCATGGAGAATCATATGAGCGCAGCCGCCGCCTGAACCAAAGGTGCCGGCGGCGGCAAGCGAGTTATCAATCAGCCACCCAAGCGCAACGAGCGAAAACGTAAAAAGTCAAAAGGGAGGATTGCCGTGACCAAAAAAATCCGCGGCGTGACGTTCGAAGAAAATCTCAAGAACAGCATGGGATTGGAGTTCGTGAACCTGTCCCACCGCTTCGGTTTCCAGTCTCCGAACTGGCCGTATTTCGAGGACGTCAAGATCGAGCGCATCCACTACATGGCGAAGTCGGGCGTGCTGTCGCAGCGCATCACGACCTCCATGCACAACACCACGCACATCGACGCGCCGGCGCACGTGATCCAGGGCACGCCCTTCATCGACGAGGTGCCGCTGCCGCACTTCTTCGGGTCCGGCATCGTGGTGTCGATCCCGAAGAAGAAGTGGGAACAGATCACCTATGACGACCTGGAAAAGGCCGCCGGCAAGATCGTGCGCCCGCGCGACGTGGTGATCGTCAACACCGGCTGGCACAAGCTCTACGAGGACTCGGAAGACTATTTCTGCCGCGCACCCGGCTTCGTGCCGTCGGCCGGAAAATGGTTTGTCGAGAAGAAGGTGAAGGTGGTCGGCCACGATACGCAGGCCAATGACCATCCGCTGGCCACCGCCATCGGCCCGCAGCGCAACGGACCGCTGCACCCGCATCTCGCCGAAGAATACAAGGAATGGTCGGGCGGCCGCGACTGGAAGGACGACTTCCCGGAATGGGAGCCGGTGCACCGCATCCTGTTCTCGAACGGCATCATGGGCATCGAGAACGTCGGCGGCGACATCGACAAGGTCACCGGCAAGCGCGTGACCTTCGCCTATTTCCCGTGGAACTGGGACCGCGGCGACGGCTGCATCGTGCGGCTGGTGGCGATCACCGATCCGACCGGCAAGTATCGCATCGAGCGCGGGGAGAAGTTCTGATGAAGGTCAAGCGTTTTTCCGAAGCCAAGACCTATGTCGCGCCGAACCACCGCGAATGCAGCGCCCTGCGGCTGTTCGGCGCCGAAGCCGGCGGCACCACCGGTCTGGTGGTCGGTCTCTCACACTTCCTGCCCGGCGGCGGCGCCGGGCCGGACGCCTCGCCGCCCGAGAAGGTCTACTTCGTGCTGGAAGGCGAACTGACGGTGATCATCGACGGCAAAGAGACCGTGCTGAAGAAGCACAACTCCTGCGTCATCGAGCCGAACGAAAACCGCGAGATCATCAACCGCGGCAACGAAGTGTGCTCGATCCTGGTGGCGGTCGCGCCGCCGGCGGCAAAGTGACGCCGAAGGCGTCATGCCCGGCCTTGTGCCGGGCATCCACGTCTTAGCGGACGTGACCGAACAAAGACGCGGATGGCCGGGCCAAACCCGGCCATGGCGGGATAAGAAAAAGAATATCTGGGGAGAAATTTCATGGCCGACGAATTTCTGAAAAGTCCGGCGTCGCTGTTCGACGTCAAGGGCAAGACCGCGATCATCACAGGCGCGTCCGGCGCCTTCGGCGCGCTGGCGGCGAAGGTGCTGGCCGGCGCAGGCGCCAACGTGGTGCTGGCGGCGAGCAAGGAAGACGAGATCAAGAAGGTCGCCGCCGAATGCGAGGCGCTCGGCGGCAAGGCCGCGATCGTGCCCCTGCGCCCGTCGTCGGAGGAAAACTGCGACAAGATCGTTGCGACCGCGCTCGACAAGTTCGGCCGCGTCGACATCCTGGTGGTCGCCTCCGGCCTCAACAAGGTGCAGAAGATCGTCGAGCAGAAGTACGAGGATTTCCTCGACGTCATGGACGCCAACGTCAACCAGTCCTGGCTGATGGCGCGCGCGGCCGGCCGGCAGATGCTCAAGCAAGGCAACGGCGGCAAGGTGATCCTGACCTCGTCGGCGCGCGGGCTGCTCGGCCATCCGGCCGGCTACACCGCCTATTGCGCTTCGAAGTCGGCGGTTGACGGCATCACCAAGGCGCTCGGCTGCGAATGGGGCGCGACCGGCATCACCGTGAACGCGCTGGGGCCCACGGTCTTCCGTTCGCCGTTGACGGCATGGATGTACGAGGACACCGAGCAGGCCAAGGCCGTGCGCACGGGCTTCCTGGCGCGCGTGCCGAAGGGCCGCCTGGGCGAGCCGGAAGATCTCGCGGGGCCGCTGTTGTTCCTGGCGTCGAAGGCGTCGGACTTCTACACCGGCCACATCCTCTACGCCGACGGCGGCTACACGGCGGGGTAAGTCATGGCCAAGGCGCGCATCGCGGTGATCGGCGCCGGGCTGATGGGCCACGGCATCGCGCAAGTTTTCGCGCTCGCCGGCCATGACGTGACCATCTATGACGCGGCGCAGGCGAGCTTGGACACGGTCAAGGATCGCATCCGCACCAACCTGAAGGACCTCGGCGACGACCAGAGCGCGGTCGAACGGGTGACGCCGCAGGCCGATCTCGGCAAGGCCGTCGCGGGCGCCAACTATGTGGTCGAGGCGGTGCTGGAAGATCTGCCGCTGAAACAAAAGCTGTTCGGCGAGATCGAGCAGCACGTGCGGCCGGACACGATCCTGGCCAGCAACACCTCGGTGATCCCGATCACCGACATCATAAAGGGGCTGAAGCGGCGCGAGCGCGCGCTCGGCACCCATTGGTGGAACCCGCCCTTCCTGGTGCCGCTGGTGGAGGTGATCGAAACCGAATGGACCGCGCCGGAGACGGTGGCGTTCACGATGAAACTGCACGCCGACGCCGGCAAGCAGCCGGCGCACGTGAAGAAGGATGTGCCCGGCTTCATCGGCAATAGACTGCAACACGCGCTGTGGCGCGAGGCGGTGTCGTTGGTCGAAAACGGCATCTGCGATGCCGAGACGGTGGACAACGTGATCAAGGCGGCCTTCGGCCGGCGCATCGCGGTGCTGGGTCCGCTGGAAAACGCCGACATGGTCGGCACCGATCTGACGCTCGCCATCCACAAGACGGTGCTGCCGGCGATCGACAGCCGGCCGGGGCCTTCGCCCTATTTGGAAAAACTGGTGGCCGATGGCAAGCTCGGCTTTAAAAGCGGCGAAGGCTTCCGCACATGGACGCCGGAACAGCAAGCGGAACTGAGAGCAAAGGTTTTGCGGCACTTGAAAAATGCCAGAGAAGAAGACGCCAGGAAATGACGCGTTGAGTCCAAGTGATTTGATGTAACGACGAACGGGAGGAAAAACATGACGGACAAGAAAACCACGATTTCACGCCGTACTATCGTCAAGGCCGGTCTCGGCGCCGTCGCCGCGCCGGCGGTGCTGAAAATTTCGCCGGCACTGGCCGCGTCCGACACCATCAAAATCGGCCTTGTAAGCCCGCGGACCGGGCCGCTCGCCGGCTTTGGCGAGGCCGACGGCTTCATCCTCGAGCAGGTGCGCGGCATCCTGAAGAACGGCCTCAAGGCCGGCGGCAAGACCTATAACGTCGAGATCATCTCCAAGGACAGCCAGTCGAGCGCCAGCCGCGCCTCGGAAGTGGCCTCCGAACTGATCCTCAGCGACAACGTCAACTTTCTGGTCGGCTCGGGCACGCCCGACACCACCAACCCAATCTCCGATCAGGCCGAAGTCAACGAGATCCCTTGCCTCACCACCAACTGTCCGTGGCAGCCTTATTTCTTCGGCCGCAAGGGCGATCCGGCCAAGGGGTTCAAATGGACCTATCTGTTCTTCTGGGGCCTCGAGGACATCATCGGTTCGTTCCTCGCGTTGTGGGACGGCATGGAGACCAACAAGGTGATCGGTGGGTTGTTCCCCAACGACGCCGACGGCAATGCCTGGGGCGACCCCGTGCACGGCGTGCCGCCGGCCTACAAGAAGGCCGGCTACAAGGTGATCGATCCCGGCCGCTATCAGCCGCTGAACAACGACTTCACCTCGCAGATTTCCGCCTTCAAGGCGGCCGGCTGCGAGATCGTCACCGGCGTGATGATCCCGCCCGACTTCGCCACCTTCTGGTCGCAGGCGGCGCAGCAGGGCTTCAAGCCGAAGGTCGCGACCGTCGGCAAGGCGCTGCTGTTCCCGTCGGTGGTTGAATCGCTGGGCGCGCGCGGCGACGGGCTGTCGAGCGAAATCTGGTGGTCGCCGAACCATCCGTTCAAGTCCGGCCTCACCGGCCAGAGCTGCAGGCAACTCGCCGACGCTTATACGAAGGCGACCAACCGGCCGTGGACGCAGCCGATCGGCTACGAGCACGCGCTGTTCGAGGTGGCTATCGACATCCTCAAGCGCGCCAAGAACCCGACCGATCCGAACGCGATCCTCCAGTCGATGGTGTCGACCAACTACAAGTCGATCGTCGGCCCGGTGCAGTGGACCGGCAAGCCGGTGAAGAACGTCACCAGGACGCCGCTCGTCGCCGGCCAGTGGCAGCGCCAGAAGGACGGCAAGTTCGATCTGGTGATCTGCGAGAACAAGACCGCGCCGGAAATCCCGGTCGGCGGCAAGCTGAAGCCGCTGGCGTAAGCTGCAAACGCAAGCTGTCATCGCCCGCGCAGGCGGGCGATCCAGCCATCACTGGCTGATCGGTGTGACCTGGATGCCCCGCTTTCGCGGGGCATGACACCTTGAGTAGACTGGACCGATGCCCCCCATCCTCGCGCTCGAGAAGATCAACAAACGCTTCGGCGCCGTGGTGGTGGCCGAGGGCGTCGATCTCGTACTCGAAGAGGGCGAGGCGCTGGGGATCATCGGGCCGAACGGCGCCGGCAAGACCACGCTGTTCGGCATCGCCACCGGCACGGTGGCGCCGGACGGCGGCCGCGTGCTCTACGCCGGCGAAGACATCACCCGGCTGCCGCCGGAAAAGCGTTGCCGCAAGGGGCTGGCGCGCTCGTTCCAGATCCCGCAGCCGTTTTCCGGCATGACCGTATTCGAAAACGTGGTGGTGGCGGCGGCTTTCGGCGGCGGCGAGCGCGAGGCCGCGGTCTACGAACGCTGCGCCGAATTGCTCGAACGCTGCGCGCTCGCCGACAAGGCCAACATGCGCGCCGGCGGATTGACGCTGCTGGATCGCAAGCGATTGGAGCTGGCGCGCGCGCTGGCGACGAAACCGCGCGTGCTGCTGCTCGACGAGGTGGCCGGCGGGCTGACCGAACACGAGTGCGGCACGCTGGTTGCGCTGATCAAGGACGTGCGCGCGGGCGGCGTTTCGATCGTGTGGATCGAGCACGTGGTACACGCGCTGCTCGCCACCGTCGACCGGCTGGCGGTGCTGCACGGCGGCCGCATCATCGCCGAGGGCGATCCCCATCGGGTGATCAAGAGCCCGGAGGTGAGCGAGATCTATATGGGGATCGAGGCCGATGCCTGAACCGCTCCTCCACGTCGACGGCATCGACGCCTATTACGGCGACTTCCAGGCGCTGTTCGGCGTGTCGCTGAAGGTCGAGCCTGGCCAGGTGGTGGCGGTGATCGGCGCCAACGGCGCGGGAAAAAGCACGCTGCTGCGCTGCCTCTCCGGCCTGATGCATCCGCGCCAGGGCGACATCCTGTTCGACGGCGAACCGATCGGGACCAAGCCCGCCTATGCCGTGCTCAAGCGTGGCATCGCCATGGTGCCGGAAGGACGCCGGCTGTTTCCGTCGTTGTCGGTCGAAGAAAATCTATTGATCGGCGGGCAGTCGAAACGGCCGGGCCCGTGGAACCTCAACCGCGTCTACGAGGTGTTTCCGGTGCTGGCGGAGCGGCGGCATCAGATGGCGCCGACGCTCTCCGGCGGGCAGCAGCAGATGGCGGCGATAGCGCGCGCGCTGATGTCGAATCCGCGGCTGTTGCTGTGCGACGAGATCAGCCTGGGGCTCGCGCCCATCATCGTGCGCGACATCTACACGCAATTGCCGGCGATCGTGGCGGAGGGCCAGTCACTGATCATCGTCGAGCAGGACATCGTGCAGGCACTGAAGGCCGCGAACCACGTCTATTGCCTGCAGGAAGGCCGCATCGCGCTTCAAGGCCAGGCCGGCTCGCTCACGCGCGAGGCGATCTCGGCAGCGTATTTCGGAGTGTAGGGGAATGAACCGTCCATGACCGAATGGATCAACGTCATCTTGCAGGGCGTGCTGATCGGCGGGCTATACGCCATGTTCGCCGCCGGGCTGTCGCTGATCTTCGGCGTGATGCGGCTCGTCAACATCGCGCACGGCGACCTGATCGTGCTGGCCGCTTACGTCGCGCTGATGGTGGTGGAAGGATTCGGCATCGATCCCCTCACCTCGCTCTTGCTGGTGGTGCCGGCGATGGCGCTGATCGGCTACGTGCTGCAACGCGGCCTGCTCAACTTCACGCTCGGCGAAGACATCCTGCCGCCGCTGCTCGTCACCTTCGGCCTCTCCATCATCATCCAGAACGGCTTGCTCGAGCTGTTCACCGCCGACAGCCGCAAGCTCAACGCGGGCGCCATCGAGGTGCAGACCTTCCAGGCCGTGCAGGGCGTGTGGGTCGGACTCTTGCCGCTGATCCAGTTCATCGTCGCCGTGGCGGTGATCTGGGGCCTGCAGGTGCTCTTCTACAAGACCGCGCTCGGCCGCGCCTTTCGCGCCACCTCCGACGACCAGCCGGTGGCGCAACTGATGGGCCTCGACACCCGCCACGTCTTCGGCATGGCGATGGCGCTGTCGCTGGCCGTGATTGCGATTGCCGGCGTTTTCCTGGCGGTGCGCGCCAACTTCGATCCGTCCATCGGGCCGGCGCGGCTGATCTTCGGCTTCGAGGCAGTGATTATCGGCGGCCTGGGGAGCATGTGGGGCACGCTGATCGGCGGCATCGTGCTCGGCGTGTCGCAGGCGATCGGCGCGCAGATCAATCCGGGCTGGCAATTGCTCGCCGGCCACATCGTGTTCCTCGTCATTCTCGCCATCCGGCCGCAGGGCCTGTTTCCGAAGGTGTCGGGATGACCCAAATCGGGCACGCTAAAGTCGAGCACGCCACCCCATCGAGCCGCGTTGGCGTCGTCATCATCGCCATCGGTCTGGTGGCGCTGGCGGCGGCGCCCTATTGGGGCGACCGCGGCATGCTGCGCATCCTGGCCGAGATCTTCACCTATGTGGCGCTGGCGAGCCTGTGGAACCTGCTTGCCGGTTACGCCGGCCTCGTCTCGGTCGGCCAGCAGGCCTTCGTCGGCCTCGGCGGCTATCTGTTGTTCGCGCTCGCCATGTTCGTCGGCGTGCACCCGATCCTCGCGATTCTGCTGGCCGGGCCGATCTCGGCGTTGGTCGCCGTGCCGGTGGCGATGCTGATCTTCCGCCTGCGCGGCGCCTATTTCGCCATCGGCACCTGGGTGGTGGCGGAGGTGTTCCGGCTGTTCGCCTCGCAGATCCAGGTGCTGGGCGGCGGCTCCGGCATCAGCCTGCCGGCGCAGATCATCATCGGCATGGCGCCGAGCCGCACCGCGCGCGAACACGAGATCTATTGGCTGGCATTGATACTGACGGTGGTGGTGATGGGCCTGATCGTGGCGCTGTTGCGCTCGCGCCATGGCCTGGCGCTGACCGCCATCCGCGACAACGAGGCGGCGGCGCAGAGCAACGGCGTCGACGTCACCCGCGTCAAGTTCATCGTCTACGTGCTGACCGGATTCGGCACCGGCATGATCGGCGCGCTGATCTTCCTGATGAAGCTGCGCATCTCGCCCGACACCGCCTTCAGCGTGAACGACTGGACCGCTTTCGTCATCTTCATCACGGTGATCGGCGGCATCGGCCGCATCGAGGGACCGATCATCGGCACGGTGATCTTCTTCGTCATGCGGCAGACCTTGGCCGACCTCGGCAGTCTCTACCTCTTGATGATGGGCGGCGTGGCGATTCTCGTGATGCTGTTCGCGCCGCAGGGCCTGTGGGGCCTGATCACGGAACGGCTGGGCTGGCAGGCGCTGCCGCTGCAGCGGCGGCTGGTGATGACCGAGGCAAAGAGCGAGGGGGCGAAGTCGTGAGCACGATCGTCGACATCTATTGCCACATCTATCCGGACCGCTTCTTCCAGGAGATGATGAAGGTCGCGCCCAAGCTCAAGGACATCGGGCCGCGGCTGCGCAGCATCACCAAGCTGTTCGACCTCGACGCGCGCTTCAAGGAGATGGATACCTTCGGCGACTACCGGGAAATCATCTCGCTGCCCAACCCGCCGATCGAGGACATCGCGACGCCGAAGGACGGCCTGGCGCTGGCCCGCATCGCCAACGACGAGATGGCGGCGCTCTGCCACAAGTATCCGGAGCGGTTTCCGACCTTCGCCGCGGCGCTGTGCATGACCGACGTGGAGGGCTCGATCCACGAGGCGCGCCGCGCGATCCACGCGCTCGGCGCGGCCGGCGCACTGATCTATACCGACGTTGCCGGCGAGCCGCTCGATCTCGACAAGTTCGAGCCGTTCTTCGCCACCATGGCCGAGCTCGACGCGCCGATCTGGCTGCATCCGGCGCGCACCGCGGCGATGACCGACTACAAAAGCGAGAAGAAATCGCGCTACGAGATGTGGTGGTGCCTCGGCTGGCCCTATGACACCTCGGTGGCGATGATCCGCATGGTGTTCAATGGGCTGTTCGACCGCCACCCGAACCTGAAGATCATCACCCACCATCTCGGCGGCATGATCCCCTATTACGACGGCCGCATCGGGCCCGGCCTGCAGGTCTTGGGCGCGCGGACGTCCGACGAGGACTACTCAAAAGTCCTGAGCTCGTTGAAGCGGCCGCACCTCGACTATCTGCACGACTTCTACGCCGACACCGCCATGTTCGGCGGCGGCGTCTCCGCCACCCGCTGCGGGCTGGAGTTCTTCGGCGCCGACCACGTGGTATTCGCCACCGACACGCCGCTCGGGCCGATTGCACCGACCATCAAGACGGTGAAGGGCCTGGGGCTGTCGGCGGAGGACGAGCGCAAGGTGTTCTGCGGCAACGCGGAGAAGCTGTTGAAGATGAAGTTCGCGTAAGAACGAGGATCTACTTCTTCTTCACGTCCGCCACGCCGGTGGTGCCGGGGTTGAACGAGGGCGGGTCGCTGGCCGGGAAGCTTTCGTCGGAATCGCGCGTCACCTCGTCTTCCTTGCGCTCGATGCGTTCGCGCTCCTCCCGCGCATGGTCCTTCTGCCTCTCGTCGTGAGAGTTCCGCGTGCTGTGATCGCTGCCCATTCTCAATCTCCTTGCTCGCCGAACCATTCGGCGCACAGCGGATAGCGCTGCAAAAGGAGAAACGCCTGAACCGGGCGATCCGTTCCCGGGATCGCCAGGCGGATCAAATATCCTGCTTGAGCCACTCGTCCTGCACGTCGGCGCACCAGTTGCCGACGTTCCACTGGCCCCAGGCGCCGAGGCCGCCGCGCTCGTCCGGCCCGCAATAGACCGGCACGTGCACGACCGAGAGGCCGTCATGGGCATGCGCCGATTGCAGCGCGGCGCGCAGGCTTTCCGCGGTCTCGCCGCCCGAGACCGCCAGCACCCCGGACACCGATGACGCCAGCCGCACGTAATCGACCGCGACACGGTCGTTGGTGCGGAATTCCTGATTGTATTGCGCGAGCTGCAGGCCGGTGATGGCCGCCATGCGGCGGTTGTCGAAGATCACGATCATGCCGCGCACGCGGTGCTCGACCGCGTCGATCAACGCCTGCGGGTTCATCATGAAGGAGCCGTCGCCGGTAAACGCGATGCCGTAGCGCGGCTTGGCGGCAAGCGCGTTGCCGATGCAGCGCGCTGGTGGCGAAGCCCATGTAGGAAGCGCCGGTTTCGGTGAAGGTGTCGCCGGTCTTGTCGTCCTCGACGATCTGGAAGCCGTTGGCCTGCACGTCGCCGGCGTCGAAGAACTTGGCGGCGTCGACCGATTTGGCGAAATCGGCGACCACCTTGATCGCCGCCGGCTGCGGCAGCACCGGCTTCTGCCAGGCGTCGTCGCGCAGGGGCGCGCATTCGTAGCGCTCGCGCTTGTAGGCGGCCCATTCCGCCTTCTTGGCGGCGCAGGCGTCGAGGAAGGCGCGCTTGTTCTCGGCCGCGCCATTTGCCTCGAGCTTGGCGGCGAGCCGCTCGGCCACGGCGCCGATGTCGCCGGTGAGCGCGACGGTGTTGTTGTAGTGCAGCGCGTCGGCGAGATCGCCGTTGATGTTGATGACCGCGCGCGCGTTCTTGTAGCCGATGCCGGAGCAGTCGGCCTGGCAGACCGCGCGCGAGCCGATGACCATCAGCAGTTCGGCCTCGCCCATGGCGAAATTGCCGCTGATCGAGCCCTTCGAACCGCCGACATGCATGTTCTGGGCGTGGGCGTCGGGCAGCACGCCGGTCGAACCGGGCGACAGCACCACCGCGGCACCGGCGGCTTCCGCCAGGCGCCGCACCGCGGCATCGTGGCCGCGGCTGCCGCCGCCGGCCTTGATCGCGACCTTGCCGGTCTGGGCAATGAGCGCGGCGGCGGCATCGAGCGCGTCATCGTCGGCCGGCGCCAGCACCGGCAGGACGGGCTTTGCCGGCAAGGCGCTCAGATTGACGGTGGTCACCATCGGCTGGGTGTTGAGCGGCAGCAAAAGATAGAACGGTCCGGCGCGGTAAGGATGATTGACGCACAACGACCCGCGGCGCAGCGCGTCGCGCAAGGCCCGCCGGCGTGTGCAGTACGTAGGACTGGCCCATCACCGCGGTGATGCGGCCGAACAGGCCCTGCTCCTCCTTCGGCACCTGCTGCATGTTGTAGCCTTCGCCGAAGGTCGTCTCGTCGCCGTAGATGTGATAGACGCCGACGCCGTTCGAGGCGGCCGCGAGCGAACCGGCCAACGCCTGCATGGCGCCGGGGCCGATCGAGGTCACCACCGCCGGCGTCTCGCCGTATTGCCAGCGCAGCGCGGTCGCGGCGTGCGCCATCTCCACCTCGTTGCGGCAATTGACGGTGCGGGTGACCCCCTCCTCCTCGTAGATGCGCAACACGTTGCCGAGGTCGGTCGAGCCGTGGCCGAAGATGGCGAAATACTTGCGGACGCCCTGTTTGAGCAGGCCAAGCACCAGCGCTTCCGACAAGGAGCAGTCGATCAGCTTCGGCACGCTGCCCTCCGCCACCGCCTGCTCCAGCCCGCCGGCGGCCTGCACGGCGCGGGCGCGGGCACGCATGGCTTTTTCCTGGTCGGTCTCGCTACGCGTCAACATGTCGTCTTCTCATGCCTCTTGTTCGGTCGGCCGCGCCGCTTGGGCCGCCTGCGTCTTGGCGCGCATGTTGCCCCAGAGCTGAAACACGATCACGGCCAGCGCCAGCGCAAAGAACAACAGCGCGGTTGGCGAGGTGTAGAAAATACCGTAGTCGCCCTCGGACATGATGAAAGCGGTGCGATACTGGCTTTCCAGCGTCGGCCCCAGCACCAGACCGAGCACCACCGGCGTCACGGGGATGCGCGCGCGCAACAACAGGTACCCCATCAGCCCGCAGGCGGCCAGGGTGTAGACGTCGAACACCGAGTTGCGGATGGCGTAGGAGCCGATCACGCACATCACGACCACGCCGACGGACAAGAGGTGCGGCGGCACCAGCAAGAGCTTGATGAACAGGCGAATGCCGAACAGCTGCACCACCAGGATGACGATATAGGCGAGGATGATCGTCAGGTAGACGCCGTAGATCTCGATCGGGTGCTCGCGGAACAGCATCGGTCCCGGGAACAGGCCGTGGATCAGCAACCCGCTCAGGATGACGGCGGTGGCCGGATCGCCGGGGATGCCGAGGCTGAGCAGCGGAATGAAGGTGCCGCCGCTGACCGCGTTGTTGGCGGTTTCTGGCGCGACCACGCCCTCTTCGATGCCCTTGCCGAAGCGCGACTTGTCCTTGGAGAAGCGGCGGGCCTGGTCGTAGGCGATGAAGGCGCCGATCGGCCCCGAGGCGCCCGGAATGGCGCCGATCACCGTGCCGATCAGGGAGGAGCGCATCATCACGCCGAAACAGCGCCGCATGAGCGAGAGCGAAGGCAGTTCGAGGTGGGCGTCCTGCGGATCGGCCTGCTTCTGCAGGCCGGCGCGGTAGATCGCGAAAGTGTGGATGATGTGCGGCACGGCGAACAAGCCGATCATCGCCACCACGAGGTTGACGCCCTGCTGAAAGGTGACGGTGCCGAAGGTCAGGCGCTGCGCACCGGTGATTTCGTCGAGGCCGATGGTCATCATCATCAGGCCGAGGACGCCGGCGATCAGCCCGCGCACCAGCGACTTTTCGGCGAGCCCGCAGATGGTCGACATGCCGAACACGACCAGCGCGAAGATCTCCGCCGGGCCGAACTTGATGGCGAGCCGCGAGACCAGGTGGACCGACACCACCATGATGAACAGGCTGATCAGGCCGCCGACGGTGGAGCTGATGACGGCGAGACCGAGCGCGAGGCTCGCTTTGCCGGCCTTGCGCATGGGATAGCCGTCGAGCGCGGTGGCCGCCGCCGAAGGCGTGCCCGGCACGCCGAGCAGGATGGCGGACACCGATCCGCCGGTCATGCCGCCGATATAAGTGCCCACCATCAGGGCGACCGCGGGCATGGTGGCGGCGCCGAAGGTGAGCGGCAGCACCAGCGACAGCGCCATCGTATAAGTGAGGCCGGGGATGGCGCCGAAGACGAGGCCGATCACCGTGCCAAGGCTGACCGCCCCGAGCACGCTCGGTTCGAACACCAGGGGGAAGGCGCTGACGAATGCGTCCATGAACTCCGGCCGCTAGAAATAGATCGTGATGATCTGGCCCGGCGGCAGATACGTGCCGAGCAACTTGCCGAACACCAGATAACTGCCGAGCGAAAGCCCGATCGCCATGCCGGCGACCAGCACGAGTGACCTGATGCGCAGGCCGAACAACATGACCGCGGTGACCATGAAGGCGGTCGACGGGATGAAGCCGAACGGCTCGAGCAGCATCCCGTAAACGACCAGGCCGCCGACCGTCATCGCGACGGCGGTCCATTCACCCGGCAGAACGGCGGCGGGTTCATCGGACTCGTCTTCCAGATCGGCCGCCGGGTGCCTGAAGCTCTGAAGCAGCAGCAAGAGCGACAGGCCGGCCAGCACATAGCCGAAGAACAACGGAAACGCGCGCGGCCCCACTTCTTCGGCGCCCTGGCCCGGCGCGATCGTCTGATAGACGAGCACGATCCAGACCAGGGCAACCGCAAGCAGGACGCTACCGGAAATCCGGTTTCGCAGACTTGTCGTCATGACGCGCGTTTACCGCCGTTACGGGTCAAGACGATCAGCTCTTCGGCGCTTTCTTGAGGCCGAGCCCGCCCATGATCTTGTCGAGCCGGGCGTTGTCCTTGACGATGAGTTCGCCGAAGGCCTTGTGGTCCAGGAAGCTGACGTTGGCGCCGAGCTTGGCCAGCGTCTTCTTGAAGTTGGCGGACTCGGTCGCCTTCTTGGCCGCTTCCTGCAGCTTCATGACGACCGGCATCGGCGTGCCCTTGGGCGCCGCCAGGCCGCGCCACATGGAAAGCTCCACGTCGACGCCCTGTTCCTTGACGGTCGGCACGTTCGGGAACGCGGACAGGCGCTGTCCGGCGGTCATCGCGATCATGCGGGCCTCACCGGCTTTCACGAACGACACAAACTGGCCGGGGAACTGCACGGCCGCATCAAGACGGCCGGCGACCAGCTCGGCCGGGACCTTGCCTTTGCCGCCGATCGGCACGTAGATCACCTTGTCGGCGATGCCCATCGCGTCGAAGATCGCCGCCGCGGTGACATGGGTGAACGAGCCCTTGGCGGCAGTGCCGACCTTGAGCTTGTGCGAGGACTTCTTGGCGGCCGCCGCGATGTCCTTCAGCGACTTCCAGGGGCTGTCACCCTTCACCGCCACCACCAGCGATTCCACGCTGATGCGGGCGATCGGCGTGAAGTCCTTGTAGGTGAGCTTCATGTTGCCGCGCAGATGCGACGAACTGATCGAGTTCGAATTCCACACGATGGTGTAGCCGTCCGCCGGCTGGCTGGCGGTGAAGGTATAGCCGACGGCGCCGCCGCCGCCCGGCTTGAACACCGGCACCACCGGCTTGCCGAGCGCCTTCGACATCTCGTCGGACAGCACCTGGGCGATGGTCTTGGCGGTGGAACCGAACAGCACGGTCATCTGGACCGGCTTGTCCGGGAATTCGGCGCGCGCCGCGCCCAACGGCATCAGCGCCATGGCCGCGACGGCGCCGGCCGCCGCGGCAAAACGCACGAAGTTCAGTCCACTCTGCTTTCTCATGTTTTCCTCCCTCTTTGTCATTGCAGTTTCGTTTTGTCTTGTTGGTTATCGTGACTATTCCGCCGCCACCCGCTGGACGGCGTCGGTGCGCTCGTCGCCGCGCGCCGGCAGCGCGGCCTGCGCCGCATTGGACATGACCCAGGCGTCGCGGATGACCCGCTTGGCGTTGGCGAGGATGATGTCCGACGTCTCGCCGGCCAGCACCGGGCGCACCTCGGCACTGACGATCGGGCGCTTGGCCTGACGGAAGAAGCCGTTGTCCTCCAGAACGTCGAAGAACTCGGTGACTTCCGCGGTGTCGATCTCGCCGCCCGGCACGCCGAAGCGCGGCTGGATGTCGCCATAGGCCGGATGGCTGCGCTCGCGGAAGGCGCAGTTGCCGAGATGCGCCGAATGCAGCCAGTCCTTGATCAACGGGATCGACTCTTCCGCCTTCTCGTCGAGCAGCGGGAAATGGCTGAGGTCGGCGAGCAGGCCGAAATTCGGATTATGCGGCGCGATCGCATTGGCGATGTCGACGGCATCGGTGAAATGGCCGATCAGGTTCATCTTGTCGATGTCACGGTCGAATATCTTGAGCGTGAAATTCATCGACCCTTCTTCCTTGCCGTATTCGAGGATCTGATGAAGGGAATCGACCAAGAGCTTCTTGGCTTCCTCGCGCTTGGCGTCGCCCGGGTCCTTGCCGGCGATGATGCGCACGACCTCGGCGCCGAGGTCGTAGGCCTCGTCAATGCAGTTCTTCACCGCGCTGATGGCGCGGCCGCGCTCGCCCGCGTCGAAGGAATTGAGGTTGAGCTTGTTGCCGAGGATGCGCGGCTGCGTGGCGTAGGCCACCGAAATGTGGCTCTGGTCGAGCAGCTGACGGCAGGTGTTGCGCACCCGATAGTCCTTCATCCAGCCGACCTCGACGGCCGTCCAGAAATCGTCGGCGCACAGTTTTTCCAGCGTCTCGACGTGCGGGCCTTCGCCGGTCTCGAGCCCGGGGAACGCCTTGAAGTGCACAACGCCCACCCGCATCTTCTGGTACATGCTGATCGTCATGGTTCTTGCTCCTTGGTCGCCCTAATTTTGAAGGTCTCGGTTTTCCTGTCGCGTCTACAATTCCACAATTTGCCGTGCCGCCCGCGTCACAACGCGAGGCCGGCGCCTATCTCTCCCGCCTTGGCGGTTTCATTGAACAGAGTCGTCGTCGTGGGTCACCAGCAGGCGGACGTTGGGCTCGTTATTCAGAACGGCGTTGAGCCAGCGCAACTGGCCGATCACCGCCGGCACGTCTTCCTTCACCCAGGGCGCCGCCTTGCCTTTGACGCTGCGAATGTTGTCGAGCACCCAGCCGACGTCGACGCTGTCCAGGATCTCGCGGCCTGACTGCAGCGCAACGTAGACCATCTGGTGGTCGGCGGAATGGCCGTGCGCCTTGATCAGCACCATGCCGGGCGCGACCGGATAGTACTGCCGGTAGCCGATGACGGTCATTTGCTCGACCTGCTCCGCCGTCATGGCGAGATGCGGCCGGTGCGGCGTTTTTACCAGGCACTCGGCGGTCTCGGCGCTGATGACGGTCTTGGCGGCAAGCGCGTCGTAATTGACCGCGCGGGTGACGCCGGCGACGTGGTCGGCATGAAAGTGGGTGAGCACGATCATGCGCGCCTGGTTCAGCGCCTGCTGCAACTGAGCGAATGCCTCGGGGAAATAAGGCTCTCGCTTGTCGGGCGTGGAAAAGGAATCGTGGGTTTCCTGGTCGAGCCCGGAATCGATCATCACCGTGCCGTCCGGATAGACCACCTGGAAGGCGGTGCGCGGCATGGTGACGGGCGTGTCGTCGCCGCCTTCGATGACGAATTTGCGCGGGCGGATCGACGCCGCGACGCGGATGCCGTTGACGGCAACGGGCTTGGCGCCCGGCAAGAGATTGGCGAGACGGCGGATAACGGCGAGGTCCGCGTCGAACGGCACCTCCTTCACCCCAGCCCTTTCGGCCACCGCCAGAACTCATTTGCTCCATCTCGCCTATTCAGCCGCCTGCACCATTTGCGCTTCGCGGTTTTCCTTCTCGCGGATCGCCATCAGCACCTTTTCCGGGGTCGCCGGCAGCGCGGTGATGCGCACGCCGACGGCGTCGTAGATCGCGTTCATGACAGCGGGAATGGTCGGCACCATGGCCGGCTCGCCGATGCCCTTGACCCCGAGCGGCCCGAGCGGATCCGGGTCCTCGATGATGATGGAATTGATGCGCGGCACGTCGAGCGAGGTCGGCAGGATGTATTTGGCGAAGCCGGAGGTGGAGGTGTGGCCATCCTTGAGCTGGTAGTCCTCCATCAGGCCCTGGCCGAGCGCCTGCACGATGCCGCCCTCGATCTGACCTTCCACGCCCTGCGGATTGACCGCGCGGCCGACGTCGTGGGCCGCCCAGATGCCGAGCACCTGCACTTCGCCCGTGACGGTATCGACCTCGACCTCGGCCACCTGCGTGCCGAACACATAGGCCTGCCAGGGCCGGCCCGAACCGTCGACCGGATCGAGACCGGTGGCGTCGGTGCCGTAGGTCGCCGAGCCCACCGGCACCACGCCGCGGTTCTTGGCGGTGGTGACGGCCTCGCCCATCGAAATGCGGTGGTTGGAATTCTTGGCCCAGATTTCGCCGTTGCCGGTGCCGATGTCTTCGACATCGACGTCCCAGACCTCGGCCATCACTTCGGCCAGCCGCCCGCGCGCTTCGCGGGAGGCGAGCGCGACGACGTTGCCGATCATGTAGGTCTGACGGCTGGCGCCGGCATGCGCGGCTTCGGGGCTGCGGGCCGTATCGTTGTCGCCGATGGTGACGTGTTCCGGCTTCACGCCCATCTCATGGGCGGCGATCTGGGCGAGCACCGTGAGGATGCCCTCGCCGATCTCGGTGACGCCGGTGACCACCTTGGCGCTGCCGCCGTCATCGATCTCCGCCCAGGCGGCGGCGCGATCGACCGTGGCGGTGCGGGCGATCCCGTACCAGCAAGCCGCCATGCCGCGTCCACGTTTCCGGGCCATTATTCGGCTGCCTCTTGTTTCTCGACCGCGGCGAAGCGCGCACCGAGCGAGACCGGCGGGCGCACGTCGTCGCGGTTCAAATCCTTGCGCGTTTCGCCGCGCGAGGCCGGCGCGCCCGGTTCCCAGCCGGAGGCTTTTTCGGCGGCCTCCAGGCAGCGCAGCAGGCTGACGCTGCCAAGCTTCTGCTTGGTGTGGGTCACCGCGCCGTCGCGCATGGCGTTGATGCGCCTGATCTCGAACGGATCGAGGCCGAGCTGCTCGGCGCAGATGTCGAGATGGCTTTCGGTGGCGAACTCGGTCTGCAAGGCGCCGAAGGAGCGGAAGGCGCCGGACGGCGTGTTGTTGGTGTAGATGCCGTAGACGTCGATCCGCACGTTGGGGATGACGTAAGGCCCGGCGGCGAGGATCGCGGCCTTGCGCATGACGCCTTCGGTGGAAAGCCCGTAGGCGCCGCCGTCGCAGATCACGGTCATCTGCGAGGCGTTGATACGGCCGTCGCGCATCAGCCCCATGCGCAGGGTCGTGCGCGAGGGATGGCGCTTGGCGGTGGAGACGATCGACTCCTCGCGGGTGAAGACGAGGCGCACCGGACGGCCGGTCTTCATGGCCAGCAGGGCCAGCATGCCCTGGTAGATCATGTCTTCCTTGCCGCCGAAGCCGCCGCCCACCGGGCTCATGATGAAGCGCACCTTGCTCACCGGCTTGGCGATGATGCGCGAGAGCATGTGGCGGTGATGGGTGATGTTCTGGCTGGGTGAAACAACCGTCACCACGCCGTCATGATCGACGTAGGCGAGGCCCGCTTCCGGCTCGAGATAGGCGTGCTCGATGGCCTGCGTCGAATAGGTTTCCTCGACGACAAGATCGGATTCGGCAAAGCCCTGTTCCACGTCGCCGACGCGGATCGGGATGTGCTTGGTGACGTTGTCGGGCGCGTAGTCGTGCACGACGGCTGCGCCTTCGCGCATCGCTTCTTCCGGGTCGAACACGGGCGCGAGCGGCTCGTATTCCACCTTGATGGCGGCAGCCGCGCGCTTGGCCGTGATCAGGTCTTCCGCCGCGACCGCGGCCACCGCCTCACCCACGTAACGCACCTTGCCGCGCGCCATGATCGGTTGGTCGTTGACGAAGACGCCGAAGCCGTCCTCGCCCGGCACGTCGGCCGCGGTGATGACGCCCTCGACGCCCTCCATGGCTTCCGCCGCGGAGGTGTCGATCGAAACGATGCGCGCGTGCGCGTGCGGCGAGCGCAGCACCTGCACGTGCAGCATGTCGGGCATGGTCATGTCGCCGGCGTATTTGAGCCGGCCGGAGACCTTGCCGGGCGCGTCGATGCGGCGCACGGCCTTGCCGATATAATCGCCGGCCTCCGCGTCCGCTTCCGCGAAGACGGTCGCCGGCAGGCGGCCGTTCTGTACGTCGCGCGCCATTTCGACCGCGTCGAAGATCTTCTGATAGCCGGTGCAGCGGCAGATGTTGCCGCCGAGCCGTTCCTTGATCTCTTCGCGGTCGGCGAACGGATTGGCGCGCAGCGCCGCGGTCGCCGCCATCACCATGCCGGGAATGCAGTAGCCGCACTGGCTGGCGCCGGCCTGGTGGAAGGCGCGCTGCAGCACGTTGAGTTCGCCGGTCTTGGCCAGCGACTCGATGGTCTCGATCTTGGCCCCTTGCGCCTTGGCGACCGGCAGCAGACACGACTTCATCAGCACGCCGTCGACGAACACCGAGCAGGTGCCGCATTCGCCGGCGCCGCAGCCTTCCTTGTTGCCGGTGAGGTGCAGGTCGTCGCGCAGGAAATCGAGCAGCCGCTGGCTCGGCTTGGCGCGGCGCGAAACCTTGCGGCCGTTGATGGTGGCTTGAAGATCAATGTCAGGCATAGGCCGCCTCCAGCTCGGGGGCGAGCGCGTCGGGCGAAGCGCCGGCGCGGCGGGCGGCCGTGGTCAGACCGCGCAGCATGAAGCCGCGCACCACCTCGCGGCGGTAGGCCTGCCGGGTGCGCGAGGCGACCAGATCGACCGGCATCTCGAGCGGCCTGTTCCAGGCGGTCCAGCGTCATGGCGCCGCCGCGCAGGAAATTCTCAACCTCGGTCAGGCGCAAGGGGCGCGGGCCGATGCCGGCGATCGAGAGCCGCACGTCCTCGATGGTGCGGCCCTGCGGCGTCGAGCTTGATGAGGGTGGCGAGGCACACCAGCGAGATCACCAGCGAGCGGCGGTGGCCGACCTTCTCGAAGCTGCCGCCATAGCCGGGCAGCGCGTCGCATTCGACCGCGGTGAGCAACTCGCCCTCTTCCAGCGCGGTGCGGCTGGGGCCGGTCACGAAATCGGCGAGCTTCATGCGGCGGCGGGCAATCTTGCCGCCGTCGTCCTTGGCCAGCTCCACTTCCGCCTCATGCGCGATCAGGCAGGGCGTGGCGTCGGCGGCGGGCGAAGCATTGACGATGTTGCCGCCGACCGTCGCCTGCGCGCGGATCTGGTCGTCGGCGAACCACACCGCGCAGCGCGGCATTTCCGGCAGCGCGCGCGCGAGCCTGGGGTCGTCGAGGAAGCGCTGGATCGCGGTGGCGGCGCCGAGCCGCACGCGCTTGTCGTCGATACGCAATTCGTTGAGCTCGGGGATTTTGGAGACGTCGATCAGCACCGGAATATCGACGTCGCCCGCCCGGCCCTCGCGCGCCCAGGGATACGTGTCGGTGCAGCCGGCGACGACGCGGCAACGGCCGCGATGCCGCGCCAAGGCGGCGAAAGCCTCGGCGAGCGTTGGCGGCGTCAGGTATTCGTCGCAGGTGAGCATTTGTCCTGCCAAATTCTCTTGCTGTCATTGTCCGCGAAGGCGGACGATCCAGGAACCACCGCCGTCCGCGGACCGATACGAAACGGAGGACTGGGTCCCCGCTTTCGCGGGGACGACAACCTCTTACTCCGCCGCCTGCTTGTTGGCGGCGCCCATCTTGTTCTTCACCACCACCTTGATGGCGTCCTCGACGCGATCCTTGGCGTAGCGGATCGCCGTCGGCAGGTCGTCGAGCGGGAAGGTGTGGGTGTGGATCTTGGTCGCGTCGAAGCGCTTCTGGCGCATGAACGCCTCGGCGCGGTGCGTGGCGCTCTTGCCCTCGCCGCGGATGCCGCACAGGAAGATGTTGTTGCGCACGATGTGCGCGACATCGACCGGCACTTCCTCGTGGGCAAAGGCGGCCAGACAGACGCGGCCGCCGCGGTTGACCATGCGCACCGCGTCGTTGACCGCGCTGGTCGCGGCCGAGCACTCGACCACGTAGTCGACGCCCTTGCCGCCGTTGAGCTTCTTCACCTCTTCGACCACGTCCGGGGTCTTGCGGATGTTGACCACCGCGTCGGCGCCGAGCTCCTTGCCGATCTCGAGCCGGTTGTCGCGGGTGCCGGTCAGGATGACCGGCTGGGCGCCGAGCGCCTTGGCCACCGCCACCGTCATCAGGCCGATCGGGCCGGGGCCGATGACCGCGACGCTTTCGCCGGCCATCAGGCCGCCGAGCTCGGTCAACGCATACATGCCGGTGCCGGCGGTCACGACCAGGGTGCCCTCCTCGTCGGACATCTCGTCCGGGATCGACACCAGGGTGTTGATGTTGTTGACCTGGTATTCGCAGAAGCCGCCGTCGGTGGTGAAGCCGTTGGCGCGGTGGCCCTTGTCGACGTCGCCGTAGTTCATGCCGTAGTTGTGGCACGAGGTGTACATGCCCTCGCGGCAGCGCTTGCACTGGCCGCAGCCGGCATGGATCTCGACCGAGACGCGCTGGCCGATGCCGTACTCGTCGACGCCGGGACCGAGCGCCACCACCGTGCCCATGTATTCATGACCGGGGGTGAAGTTCTTGTTGAACGGCGCCCCACCTTCAATCAGCGCCGGCGGCCCGTGATAGATGATCTCGAGGTCGGTGGCGCAGATCGCCACCGCGTCGATGCGCACCAGCACTTCCGCCTTCTTCGGCACCGGCGTCGGCTTCTCGCTCATGCTGAGATCGCCGGGATCGCCGAGCACCCAGGCGCGCATGCTGTCGGGGATCGGGAATTCGTTATGGTTGGTCTTCACGCCCTCGGGTGCGTACATCAATTTCCTCCAAGAAAGATTATTGTTCGCGCGGCCGCCGTCAGTTGGCGACGACTTGGCCGCGGTCGCTGTGGGCCTGTCCATTCGGCGCGCCGAACTCGGTCGACAGCGCACGCGTGGCGGCGGTGATCTCCTCGCGCATCAGCGCGATGTGCTCGTCCGTCGCCCGCATGGTCGGCGTCGAAGCGCTGATGCCGCCGATCACCGTGCCGGCTTGATCGCGGATGGCCGCACCGACGCAGATGACGCCCGGCAGATGCTCCTCGTAATCGAGGGCATAGCCGTCGCGACGCACGGTGCGCAGCGATTCCGTCAGCGCCGAGAACTCGGTGATGGTGTTGTCGGTGCAGCGTTTGAGCCCCCCCGACAGAATGCGGCGCATCTCATCTTCCGGCAGCCAGGCCAGGATCGCCTTGCCGACCGACGTGGCGTGCGGCGCCTCCATTTTGCCGACGTTTCCCGTGTCAACGCGCACCGCGTGGCGCGCCTCTCGCACGGCCAGCGTGACCACCGAGTCGCCCTGCAGGGTGGCGAGATGCACGGTTTCGCCGGTCGCCCGATTGATGGCCTCCAGATAGGGCTGCGCGCGGCGCGGCAGGTCCACCTGCAGGCAGGCGTGGCTGAGATACATGATGCGGGCGCCGAGGGCGTAAAGCCGCCGCCCGGTGACCTTGGTGGCGAAGCCGCGCTTGATCAGCGTCGCCAGCAGGTGATGGCAGGTCGAGATGTTGAGGCCGGTGCGGTTGGCGAGGTCGGTGAGTGTCGCCTCGCCGCCGGCCTCCGCGATGGTTTCCAGAAGATACAGCGCCCGGTCGACGGACTGGATGCTGTGGCGGTCGCCGGCGGGACGCGCAGGCGACCGGCCGCCGTTGACGGCGGGGCCAGGTAAAATGGTTGCTTCCATTGGTTCGTTTCTCCCTGGCCCCAAGGGAAAAGGTCGGACCGGCGGGAGTCAAGGCAATTTCGGATTAAGGAATCGCGTTTTCATATTCAGAAATAATGAGAGATGCCCATCAGAGGCGGCGCGAACAGAACGTTTTCGCGCGGAATTTATCGGTATTTGGCCGGAATACGAGCCAGCGGGAACACGGTGGGGGGACCTCTTTTCGCGCCCAGCGAGGACGAGGCGCGCTGAATGGCCGCGCCGGGGGATCGGCTGGCCAGAAACCCGGAGCCAGCCGCAACGGCACCCTGCTCCCGGCACGCCGAGGCTGGACGGATCACGCGGGCCGTTATGGCGAGACGATAACAGGCGCAGCCCTTTGCGAGAGGCGCTGATGGACGGGAAAACGTCGCGGCACTTGGATTTGAGATGGGCGAGCCGCGCTCGTTCCGCGGACGACCGCGACGACACTGCAATGTTCGCGGCCGTGTCCGGCAGTGTCTTCCGGCGCAATGCACGATGATCGTGAGTCTCGACGGCAATGCCGAACGCGCCGCAAGCGCACGTGAGCATGCACCGATCAACGACATTTACTCTAACGGCTTGTTCAAACATAAGAATATTCGCTCAGGCTTGGCTTCGCGGTATGGGTCGCCTATACGTCACTCTCCGAACCAAGCGTGCCGGCCCCACCTGGAACAACGCATCAGCGGACACCCTTATGAGCCCACCGCTCCTGTTCGATCTCAAGGGCAAGCGCGTTTACGTGGCAGGCCACCGCGGCATGGCGGGCTCCGCCATCGTGCGCCGGCTGGCGCGCGAAGATTGCGAGATCGTCACCGCCGACCGGCAGACGCTTGACCTCACCGATCAGAGCGCCACCGAGCACTGGCTGGCCGAAACCAAGCCCGACGCAGTGTTTCTCGCCGCCGGTCATGTCGGGGGCATCTACGCCAATGACACCTACCCGGCCGATTTCCTCGTCGACAACCTCGCGATCGCGCTCAACGTCATCCGCGGCTCGTTCAAGGCGGGCGTCGGCAAGCTGCTGGCGCTTGGCTCGTCCTGCATCTATCCGAAGCTGGCGCCGCAGCCGATCACCGAAGAGTCCATGCTCACCGGCCCTCTCGAGCCGACCAACGAATGGTACGCGGTCGCCAAGATCGCCGCGCTCAAGATGTGCGAGGCCTATCGCAGGCAGCACGGCGCCGACTACGTGTCGGTCATGCCGACAAACCTTTACGGACCGGGCGACAACTACGACCCGTTGAACAGCCACGTGCCGGCCGCGCTTCTCCGGCGCTTCCACGAAGCCAAACAGGCCGAAGCGCCGACCGTCACGGTCTGGGGCACCGGTGCGCCGCGGCGCGAATTCTTGTGCTCGGACGACCTGGCCGATGCCTGCGTCTTCGTCATGAAACACTATTCAGCCCCGGGCTTCCTCAATGTCGGCGTCGGGCGTGACATGACGATCGCGGAATTCGCGCAGGTCGTCTCCGACGTGGTCGGCTATAAAGGGCGCATCGCGTTCGACACGTCGAAGCCGGACGGCACGCCGCAGAAGCGGCTCGACGTCTCGAAGATCAATGCGCTCGGCTGGTCGTCGACGATTCCGTTGCGCGAGGGGCTGGCAGCGGCCTATGCCGATTTTCTCAAAGGAGCGCGACGCTCGGCGGCATGAGCCGCGCGTCGATTGACCATGAGCAGACCCGTTGCACTCATCACCGGCATCACCGGCCAGGACGGCAGCTACCTGGCCGAGCTGCTCTTGCAAAAAGGCTACGAGGTGCACGGCATCAAGCGCCGCTCGTCGTCACTGAACACGGAACGCGTCGATCATCTCTATCGCGATCCGCACCTGCCGGACACGGACTTCTTCCTGCACTACGGCGACCTGACCGACGCCACCAACCTGATCCGCATTCTCCAGGACGTGCAGCCGACGGAGATCTACAATCTCGCGGCGCAAAGCCACGTGCAGGTGAGCTTCGAGACGCCGGAATACACAGCGAACGCCGACGCGCTCGGGACCCTGCGCCTGCTCGAAGGCATCCGGATCTTGAAGCTTACTGAGCGCGTGCGCTTCTACCAGGCGTCGACCTCCGAGCTTTACGGCAAGGTGGCCGAGACGCCACAGACCGAGCGCACGCCGTTCTATCCGCGCAGCCCCTACGCCGCAGCAAAGCTCTATGCCTATTGGATCACCGTCAATTACCGCGAAGCTTACGGGCTACATGCCTCCAACGGCATCCTGTTCAACCATGAAGGCCCGCGCCGCGGCGAAACCTTCGTCACCCGCAAGATCACGCAAGCCGTGGCAGCGATTCATCTCGGCCAACAGGATTGCCTCTATATCGGCAATCTCGACGCCGAGCGCGACTGGGGTCATGCGCGCGACTATGCCGAGGGCATGTGGCTCATCCTGCAACAGCCGCAGCCGGACGATTACGTCCTGGCGACCGGCGAAACCCATTCGGTGCGTGAGTTCATCGAACTGGCCTTTGCCGAAGTCGGCATTTCATTGCGCTGGGAGGGTCAGGGCACCGGGGAGCGCGGCCTCTGCCAGAAGACGAACCGCACCTTGGTGCAGGTGGACGCGCGCTATTTCCGGCCGACCGAGGTCGAACGCCTGCTGGGCGATCCGGCGAAAGCCCGCGCGGCACTGGGCTGGCAGCACAAGGTCGGCTTCCGTGAGCTGGTGCGGGAAATGGTGGCGAGCGATCTTGAGGTTGCGGGCAAACGTTCCGGCGCGTCCTGAGCGGCGGCTCCGGGCGGCGCCTTAGGCCCGCAAGCGGCGGAGCGATGTATCATCCGCAAAGACGCTTTCGAAATGCGCCAGCGTGCCTTTGGACGGTGGTTGGACCGCAGATGCCGCCGCTTTCTGGACCGCTCCGGACGCACCTTGGGTCGCAAGAAACCAATCCGCCGGGTTGTCACCGATCGCCGCGCGGAAGTCGTGCCGCCGCGCCGGCGCCGCCAGCAACCCCAGCCACAGGATCATGAAGTCGCGGGCGGATTGCGCCGGCGTGCGCCAGCGCGCCACGTGATCGATGGCGTTGCGTGACATCCGGCCGCGCAGTTCCGGCGACGACAGCAGCACCTGTAACCAGTTCGTACATTCTTTCGCCGTCTGCGCCACAAAGCCGGTCTCGCCATGACGGACGATCGCCATTTCGGCGGCGTTGTTCACCACGACCGGGACAAGGCCAAGCGACATGGCCTCGATGAGCGCGTTTTCAGCGGTGCCGTAGTGGCCCGGCTGCAGCGGGTAGAAGAAGATGCCCGTCTGTTCGAGCGCGTTTGCCGGCGCGTCGGTTTCGCCGCGAAACACGATGCGCTCCGGATGGCGCATGGTCCGCGCCCGGGCGGCGACCGGCCCCTCCGGATCGACCGCGCCCCAGACCGCGACGCGGATGGCATCGTCGGCTAAATCATCGATGCAATCGAAAAAGCAGGGATGCATCTTCAGGAAATCGACCGTGCCGAGATAGGCGATCGCCGGTGGCCGCTCTCCCGACACCCGGGCGAGGCCGGGCGGGAAACCGAAACCGCTGTTGATGACGGAGATCTTGCTGTGTGCGCACTCGGAGAGTTCGTTGAGCGACGCGATGTCGCGCGACGCCGGCGTCGTGAACACGAACCGCGCGCTCTCTTCGATCAGCCCCAAGGGAATGAGCGGCTCGAACAATCCCGAGATGTGCGACCAGAACACGCTGCGCATGGCGGGGAAATTGCAGCGCGCCAGGCATTCGAACAGCCTCGGATGATTCCAGAGTTCGAACTGGACAATCTCCGCCTTTCCCGCCAGCGCGGCCACCCGATCGAGGTTATCGGCCACGATGACTTGCGCACCACCACGCTCGATCATCTCGACATAGCGGCGGTCGCGCGGCGCTTCGAGCAGCAGATAAGTCTGCTCCACCTCGTGTGGTAGCGCGCTTCGCAGGGCGGCATGGGCCTTACCGACACCGCCGCCAAGATGCGGCGTGACGTGCAGAATCTTCATTCGGCGGCCTCAGCCGCGTAGTTGCGATTGATCCCGCCGGGAGCTTCAATCGTTTCGTCAGGATGAACGACAGCCTTGAACTTCTCCAGCAGCGTCACGCGATGCGCATCGATATTGTCCGGCAGGCAGTGACTGAGTTGCCCACAATTGCCGCAAACCCCGTTCTGCCGCCGCCGGCCCTCGAGATGCTGCAAGCGCAACGCGTTCATGCGCTCGGAGGTCCATATCTCCTTCATGGACTGCCGGCGCACGTCGCCGATGATCAGCTTGCGGCCCCAGTCCAGGAAGCAGGAGCTGACCAGGCCATCGGCGTTCACCGAATAGCCATAGAAGATATAGGGGCAGGTGTCGGTCTCGCCGATGTCCTGCTGGTAGATGCCCTTGCTGATCTTGAAGCCGGTGTGCGCTTCGGTGTCGAATTCCGGCCAGCAGGGCGCAAAATTTTCCACGAAGATACGATCGCAGTGATTCCCGAAAGTGTCGAAGAATTTCTGGCGCTCGTCGTCGGTGATGAGCTCGCCGGGAATCTTGACGGCGATCTCGCAATTGCCCTTGTTGGCGTAGGTCCATTTGACGTTGTCGACGAATTTCGCGAAGTCGAACTTGAACCCGGTGAAGCGCGCGTAAGTCTCCTCGTTCATGCCGTCGACGGAGATATTGATCTTGTCGATGCCGGCCTCGAGCACGGGGCCGACCCGGTCGGGCGACAGGAACGTGCCGTTGGTGGTCGTGTCGATGTATTCGATGTGCTTGGCCTGCCGCGCATAGGCAACCATGTCGGCCAGCCGCTTGTTCAGGAACGGCTCGCCGTCCTTGTACATGCGCAGCACTTTGATCGGTTTGTCGAACTCGCCCAGGTCGTCGACAACCTTCTGGAACACCTCGTATTTCATTGCGCCCTGGAAGCGGCCGGTCTCGCGGATCATGCCGCGGTGGCCGGTAGGGCAGAAAGTGCATTGGAAATTGCACGAGCTCGCCGGGTCGGCGAACACGATGAACGGCGTGGAAAGCGGAATGACCGTTTCCAGCGGCGTACGGCCGTGAAGATTGATTCGCGGTTCCAGCCGAGCTTTCATTTAGGATTCCCTGCGGTCTGCGGCGCCGTATCCCAGTCTTACGAGACAATAGTTAACAACTATTAACCATGATTCGGCGCCCCTAATCCGTGCCGGAGGGCACAAGCCCGCCAGGCACGCCGACAACCCGCGGTGGATCGACAAGATTGTCCGCCCGCGCGCCGAATTGAAGCAGATCGCGGCGGCCATACTCATCGGCGATCCGTTCGGCCAGCGCGCGGACTGTGACGGGAACGCCGGAGCAGACGTTGACCGGGCCCTGCCCCGTGCCGAGCGCGGCGTCCACGATCATGCGGCCCGCTTCCCGGACGTCGAGGAAGTCGCGGATTTGCGTGCCGCTGGTCAGTTGGACAGCTTCCCCTGCCCGCAATCTGGCGTGCAGGTATGGCACCAGCCGCCGTTCATCCTCGCCTTCGCCGTAGAGATAGAACAAGCGGCACCAGACGAATTCGACGTCCCTAGCCGGAAGCAATCGCGAGAGCGCCGTGAAGGCCGCAGCCTTCGCTTCGGCATAGGGCGTCGTCGGCTTGAGCGGCGCGTCGACACCCAGCAGGCCGAGGTCGAGGTCGTATTCGAAACAGGTGCCGACACCGACGAAGCGGCGGACACCAGCCTGACTTGCGCCCTCGGCCAACAACAATGTGCCGGCCAGGCATTCGCTGTTCTTCGGCGATTGCAGATACTGGCCCGGCTCGGCGTACCAGGCGACATGAATGACGGTATCGACGCCCCGGCATGCATCGGCCCACCACGCACGTCCTCGCGAACAGAGTCCGCGGTGGCAATCACCTTCTCGATCGGCGTCCGACGTGCGACAGCCGATGTTCGGAACCGGCTCTGAATCGACCACACGGACCTTGCAGCCTCGTTCCGCCAGTGCGCGCAGCACTTGGCGGCCGACAAAACCGGTGGCGCCGGTGAGCAGGATCAAGCCTCGAGGAGCGGCCATTTGGCGTCCTTGTCGGAAACATCGGACACGGCACGCGGCCATGCAATTGATAAGCGCGGATCGTCGAATCGCAATCCACCTTCAGCTTCGGGCGCATAGTAGGCACTCACCATATAGAAGACCGTCGCACCATCGGTCAGCGCCTGATAACCATGCGCGAACCCCTTCGGCACATACATCGTCAGCCCATTGTCTTGTGAAAGCTCGGCCCCGAACCAATGCAGAAAGGTTTCGGAGCCCTCCCGCATATCGACGATGACATCGTAGACCGCCCCGCCGGCGCAACGCACAAGCTTGACCTCGGCATCATCCCCGCGCTGGAAATGCATGCCGCGGACGGTGCCGGCACGGCGGTTGCTGCTAATATTCGCTTGTACAAATTCGGTTTCGAGTCCTTGTTCAGCGAATTCGCGCGCGCAAAAAGCGCGGGCGAACATGCCGCGCTGATCCACGCGGGGATCGAGATGAATCAGATAGGCGCCGGCCAATGTCGTCGGAGCAAATTGCATGTCGTTCCCGAAAGCGCCACGTCTGCAGATCGCGTGCTAGGCGCCGGTCATGGTCCTTTCCAGGACGCGGGACCGGGTCACCGCGGCCATCTCGAAATCGGAAATATCCGCAAGGCAAAGCTGCCGAATATCGGCACCTTCCCGTCGCGCCCGGTACCACGCGATCGTCCGCCTCACCGCGTCTTCCAGCACCCAGACCGGTGCAACGTCGAGCAGGTCGCGCGCCTTGGTCGCCTCAAGCCCGAGCCAGGCGGATTCATGTGGGCCCTCGCTGCCCTCGTCATACCGCACCCCGCTCTCGCCATAGGCGCGGCGCGCCAACTCGACGACATCACGCACGGCAACCGCATCGCCGGCGGCCGGACCGAAATTATAGGCACCCGCCAGGGCCGGCTGTTGCCACAGCTCTTGCGCAAGGCGCAGATAGCCGTAGAGCGGCTCCAAAACGTGCTGCCAAGGGCGGACGGCCTGTGGCCGGCGCACGATCAACGGCTCGCCGGCCTCCCAAGCGCGTATGGCGTCCGGAACCAGCCGGTCCTCCGACCAGTCGCCGCCGCCGATCACATTGCCGGCGCGTGCGCTGGCGATGGCGACGCCTTGTGCCGACAGGAAGGCGTCGCGGTAGCTGGCGATGGCCATTTCGCAGGCGGCCTTGCTGGCGCTGTAAGGATCATGCCCGCCAAGGGCATCGTCTTCACGATATGGCCGCGGCGGTTCCTGGCTGCGATAGACCTTGTCGGTCGTCACCATCACGACGGCGCGGATGCTATCGAGCCCGAGCAACGCGTCGAGCACGTTGACCGTGCCCATGACGTTGGTCGCAAAGGTTTCGCGCGGTTCGCGGTAGCTCGCGCGCACCAGCGGCTGCGCCGCCAGATGCAGAACGATTTCCGGGCGCGCCGCGCGGATCAGCGCGGCGAGCGCGCCGGCGTCGCGAATGTCGCAGAAGTGGCTTTCGCAAAACGAGCCCACATTGGATTCACTGAAAAGGTTAGGCGCGCTCAGCGGCGGAAGACTCACGCCCGTGACCGTGGCGCCCAGCCGATGTAGCCACAGCGCCAACCAGGAACCCTTGAAGCCGGTATGACCGGTGAGCAGCACGCGCCGCCCGCGCCAGAACGAGGCGCTCGGCGCGTGTGTCATGGCCAGACCTTCCACGGCGCCCGGCCGGACGTCCAAAGCTCTTCCAGCATAGCCTTGTCACGCATGGTGTCCATCGGCTGCCAGAAACCGCGATGTTCGAACGCCATCATCTGGCCCATTGCCGCAAGCCGGATGACCGGCGAACGTTCCCAGAGGGTATCGTCGCCTTCGATGTATTCGAGGCAGCGAGGCGACAAAATGAAGAAACCGCCGTTGATCAGACCGCCGTCGCCCGGCGGCTTTTCGCTGAATCCCGTCACCAAGCTTCCGTCACGTTCCAGCGCCCCGAAACGTCCCGGCGGCCGCACTGCCGTCACCGTGGCGAGCTTGCCGTGGCCGACGTGAAATTCGATCGCCGCACGGACATTCACATCGCTGACGCCATCGCCGTAGGTGAAGCAAAAGGCCTTTTCGTCTTTGATGTAGTCCGCGACGCGCTTCAGGCGGCCGCCGGTCGAGGTGTTCTCGCCAGTGTCAACCAGCGTCACCCGCCACGGTTCGGCCTTCTGCTGGTGGACGATCACGCTGTTGTCCGCCATGTCGAAAGTCACGTCCGACATGTGTAGGAAGTAGTTGGCGAAGTACTCCTTGATGACATAGCCCTTGTAGCCGCAGCAGATCACGAATTCGTGGACGCCGTGCGCCGAGTAGAGCTTCATGATGTGCCAGAGAATTGGCCTGCCGCCGATCTCGATCATCGGCTTGGGCCTCAAATAGCTCTCTTCGGAAATGCGGGTGCCGAGCCCCCCGGCAAGGATGACGGCCTTCATGGGGAATATCGCTGACCTGGTTGCGGAATCGAGGCCATTAACGCCAACGCAATCCGGGCACGCCGATCGAGGGCTTTCACCACGACATCACGACTGATTCGCAATCGTGGGATAGTAGCTACGCTTATTTCCCCAAGCAAATATGGCCCTTGAAACGTCATTGCGACTGACGATGGCCGGCCAGCCTAGGATTCATTAACCGCCACCTTTCTCGGGACGGCGGAAATGCGCGGAGCCGGCTGACGCTTGTTGATGACCGCGTCCCAGAAATCAAAATAGTCCTGCGCATTGGTCTTGGAGGTCAGAGCCATGAAGCCGCTGATTTCCGCCAGGATATTTTGAAAGGTAAGGTGCCCCGTCGACGACCGCAGCTTCTGGCACAACCGATCGGCCTCTGCCGTCAACGGCGAGTCGAAGGCCGTGCGATTGTCGCGATTGAAGCGGACGAACATCGTAGAAAACCACCGGTCCGCGATCGGCTGACGCTGCGCCGGCGCAAGCGCCGTCAGCGTATCCGCGTGCATGATCAGCGAAGCGCCTTCGAACCCGCACAAAAGCCAATGCACCTTGTTGATGGCCGGGTCGAGCCCGGCATCGTTGTAGAAATCGAGATCGCGCTTCTGCGCGGATTCAGCCAACTCCCAAAGGCCCATGTCGTAGAGATACATCAACCGCTGCAGGGAAAAGAACTTGCCGTTGATTAAATACAGCATGCAGAGAACCTGGTCGTGGAACGAGAAATAGAACGGCACAGTATTCATGAAGTCAAAGACGCGGCAGACCAGCTCCCGCCGCATCACCGAGTAGAACAAGACATTTGGTCCCGGATAGCTCAGCAACGTGTTGACGCGCGCACCGGCATCTTCGGAATCGATATTCTGATAGGTGGCGAGCGAAGTTCCTTTCGATGTTTCGATTGCGTAGGTGCCGGTTATGCCGATGTATGAGCGATCCTCGCCGATCTGTCCGATCACGGCAGGCAGGTCGCCGATGGCATGATCGAAAAACAAATCGTCGTCGCCCACGCAGAAGACAAACTCACCAGTCGCCAGCCGCAGGAGTTCGAGATAATTCTCGCGCGGCTCGCAAGGCTCAACCGTGATGATCCGGCAGTTGTCACGCTGGAAATTCGCAAGCATCTCGCGCTTGCGCGCATTACCTGAATTGTCGCGGACGATGACCTCGATGTCGGGCCCGGCCCAGGAACAGGCCTGGGCGATCCTGGAGCAGGCCAGCAGGCTGTGGCGGTGGGTCGGGAACAGGATGGAGAGTTTCACGAAATCACCGCTAGCTAAGGGCGGCGACCGGCGCCGCATGAATGCAGCCGGGCACAACATGCGCCGACCTGCCACCTTTTAGCTGATTCGCGGCCGCGGACGGGCGCCTCCGGCCCTAGGCAACGCTGCCCGGCGATGGCACAAACGGCGCAAGCTGATTCGAGGACCGATTCGCTGTCGGAGCGATATGCTTTGCCGCACAAGGCCCCACCGTTCACCGCCCTGCCAGGCCCCGATCGGGTGCCGGCGCTGCTAGCCGAGATCGTGAGCACGCCTCGCGCCTTTGCACCGGCAAGTGTCGTCGTGTACTCCATGCCAAACGAGCGGCGCGCACCATGACCCCGACCATGGCCAACTTGAGCGCGGCAGCCAACCACACTTTGAAATCCGTTCCTGAGGGGGTCACGCGCGGCAAGATCCCGGCAGGCCTCTATGGGCTCGGCTTTCTCGGCCGGTGGGCGCTTCCCCGATTGAAGGACGAAGCTGTCAAGCTCGCATACTGCTATGACGCCAGTGAGGCGCTGACCGGCAGCACTTATGAGGGCCTGCCGGTCTATGCTGCCAGCGATCTCGAATCTTCGGCCCCGGAATTTTTGTTCGTAACCGCCCGCCACGCCCTGTCGCCCGTTTCTGAAATGCTTGGCAAGCTTGGTATAGCGCACGTTTCATATGATGCGTGGATCGTCGCATCGAATTATCCCGCCTTTCGTCACGTGCACGACGTCACCCTTCGCGACGAGCGGTCGAAAGAAGTATTGCGCGCCGTCATGATGGCGATGCTGACGGGAGACAAGAAATACTGCGCCGCCGTCTATGAAAAGGATCAGTATTTCTGTCTGCCGCAATTTTGCGATTCAGAAAAAGAGTTTTACGTCGACGCTGGCGCGTTCTGCGGTGACAGCGTGGAACGATTTGTCTGGGCGCAGAACGGGGTTTTCTCCAAAATCTACGCATTTGAACCCGGCGCTCGCCAACTTGCCGCTTTGAAGGCGCGCACGCGACGTCTCATCGAAGAATGGGCGCTTAATTCCACCGACATTGAGCTCATCAATGCCGGCCTTGGCCAAAACGACTGCCTGATGACCGCGACAAGCCCCAATGGCCAAATGACCAATCTTGCACTCGACTATGACTCCGGCGCGACCGGCACAAAGGTGGATGTTGTCAGCCTCGACAGTTTTCTGAATGGGAATCGCATCACGTTCCTTAAGGCGGACGTCGAAGGCATGGAAATGCAGCTCCTGAAAGGAGCCCAATCAACGATCCGTCGCGACAAGCCTAAGATCGCTATTTGCGTCTACCACTATCCGATCGACATTCCCGACATCACAAACTATCTCGCCGGACTGGTGCCGGAATATCGGTTCGCACTGCGTCATCATTCGCCGCGGCTCATGGAAACCGTGCTCTATTGCTGGACGGACTGAACAGGGAAAAATATGAAGAGCACGCTGGACCCCGTCGAGGATTTTCGTAAGCGCGTTGCAGAGAGCATCCGCGCAATGGGCGAGGACGGTGCTTTCGCGCGCCTGTCGAACGACTGGGTGCAGGCCTCAATCCGGCACCAGTACGCCCAAAATTTCACCTGGCTTGACCGGCCGGTCATCCAGGTCCCGCAAGATCTCTACGCTATCCAGGAACTGATCTGGGCCTGCCGTCCCGATCTGGTGATCGAGACCGGCATTGCGCACGGAGGCTCACTGGTGATGAGCGCATCGATGCTGGCGCTACTCGACTACTGCGACGCTGCGGAAGCCGGCATTACGCTCGATCCGAAGTCCAGCCGCCGCAAGGTGGTCGGCGTCGATATCGATATCCGCCCGCACAATCGGGCGGCGATCGAGGCCCATCCGCTGCACCACAAGATTTTTACTATTCAAGGTTCGTCAATCGCGCCTGATATTATCGATCAAGTTTCTTCTCACGCACAAGGTTACGACCGCGTCATGGTATTTCTTGATTCCAACCATACCCATGAGCACGTTCTAGCAGAGCTCGAACTTTACGCGCCCTATGTCAGCAAAGGCTCCTATTGTGTTGTCTGGGACACGGGCGTCGAGGACCTGCCCGCCGACATGTGCGCCAACCGCCCCTGGGGCAAAGGCGACAACCCGAAAACGGCCGCTCGGGAGTACATGCGGCGACTGAAAGAGGAAGGCCGCATGGCGCATGACGGCGGCGCGCTGCACTTCGATTACGATCGAACGATCGAGCACAAGCTCATGATTACCGCGTCCCCCGACGGTTTTCTAAAGCGTGTTTGACCAAGGAAGCTGCCCTTTGCCGGACGACAAGGAGCCAACGTTGTCGATCGCTTAACCAAGTGCGGCGTCTTTCCGGACGCCCGATTTGCATCGCCCCTGAGAGCAGGTGCTCGACGCGTCTCTTTTGGAACCCGGCATGTCAAAATGTTTCGCTGTAAGTCGGACACGGACGCTTCCGGCCTACCACGAACAAGATGTTCTGCGTGGACTGGTACAACTCAGCCGTCCGAGAGGCACTTGCGCCAGTCGGCGAAGCGTTCGGCGAAGCGGGCGCGGATGACCTCGCGTTTGCATTCGATCTCGCCGAGCCGGCGATTGGCAACCCGTGCGGTGAGATCAACGAGCGCCGGATACACCTCGCTACCCCTCTGGGCCGGAAGAAAAGCGGTGTCGCCGAAAAGGAATTGCTGGGCGTGGAGGAGTTCGACCTGGTCCGGGGCACGGCGGATGTTGCGTTCGACGGCGATCCGGCCGGAGGCGAGGCCCGCCTCTATCTCGTCGAGCACCGCGTCGGGCACACCAGCTTCGGCCAAAAGCCGGCGGCCCGCGAAGCCCCGCGCGAAATCGGACAACTCCCAACAATCGAGGCCGGCGCCGGGGCCCGCAGTGGTGAGAAACCGCCTGAGTTCACCGAAGGCCGCATAGTCGAAGACATAGGCGGTAGGGATCATGCCCTCCCACGCAGTCCAAAATATGCCTTGGTGGAGCGCGGCACGGGCCGACTGTTCGTAGCTGATCGGGAACCACTTTGCGGCCTCGGCATAGATCGACTGGAAATAGTCGAAAGGCGCGCGCACCGAGAAGATGAAGCGGACGTCGCCGGCCCCGGCCTCGCGGAAGGCGGAGACAAGTCCAAGCGCATATGCCTTCTGGCAGAGAAGGTTCTGGAAATGCTCGGTGGACAGAAGGATGCAGTTGGCGTCAGCGGCGCGGGCCGTGTCCATGAGTTCGCTGACCCAGAGGTAATCGTCGAGATAGGCACGTTCTGCGAGGTGCCGGTGACCGAAACCGACGGGCGCCTTCGGATAGCAGAGGCCGTGCGCGGCGAGCCCAGGCCCGACACTGCCCATCAGCGTCTGGAAAGCGGTGGAGCCGTTCTTGGCGCAGCCGGCGTGGATGATGACCTTCAAGACGCGCCTCCAGCCAAGAGCACGTGGCGTCAGGCGATGGCGCAAAGGCGGGGGCCAGCGGCGGACACGTGCGGGATAGGTACATTATATTGCGCTGCCATATCGCTCCACCAATTGTCCCGCTCGCAAATGCCGACGGACTGCATGAGATGCACGTCCGCCAATCGTTTCTCGCCAGTCGAGCGGTAGCATTCGGACAGGAAATAATGGCCAAATGCGTGTCCCGGATACTTACTCACGACATTCTTGAAGTAATGGATGGGCACATCATAGCGGCCGATCTTCATATTGTGGTTTTCGACAAAATTCACCCGAATCTGCATTTCGTACGCATAGGCTTCGAGCTTAACCGGATCGACGCCAGGCGCGCGGATGGCCGATTTCGTCGCCACGAAATCCTGCGAATCCGAATTTTCGATATAACCGTTTTCAACACAGATATCGTAGAGCCGGCTGCCGAAGATCGGCATGGCCAGATAAACGTGCACCCAGTCAAAGCCGCAGTCCAGTAGCATTTGCAACGTTTCCTGGCGGTGCTCGTCTTGCTCGCCCGGCAAGCCGATGACAATGAACACGTGGGAGCGGACGTTGAATTTGCGCAACGCTTCGACCGCTGGCCGGATCAACCGCTTCTTCAACGGCTTGCGAATGATGTTGTTGAGCACGTGATCGGAGCCGGACTCCACCGCCAGCGCCACCGCCGAAACGCCGGCTTTCGAAAACAGTTCGGCCACTTCATCATCGATGGCGTAGACAGCCACACCATTCGGAAATTCCACCCGGACCCCGAGCTTGGCCAACTCACGCAATATCTGTTTGGCTCGGTCCTTGTCATTGAAAAAGTGGTCGTCCTCCAACAACAACACAGTCATTCCGAACTCATCCTTCATGCGCTGGACATCCGAGACCACACGTTCGATCGACATCGTACGAACGGCCCGGCCGTGCAGAGAAGGATTTGAGCAGAAGACACACAAGAATGGACAGCCGCGCGACGTATGAATCGCCATTTCGCGCTTTTTGGTGCCGGCATATCGTTTGTCGATGCTGCGGTCGTTGTAGTGGCCGAGATTGATGATTTCGTAGTTGAACGGAGGGATCTCGTCGAGATCGTCGATGAACGTATGTTGAGGAATCTTGTTCTCGGCCAATTCTTTGCAGCTGATCCAAGACTTGTGCGTGCGTATGATCTGCCATGGATCCTCGGCGTCCAGCAAATCACGCATCGGCAATTCTCCCTCGCCCTTGCAGATCGCATCCAACTGCGGGCAATTCTCGAGCAACATCTTGTAGGCCGCTGACGGGAGCCCTCCTCCGGCCAGCGTGATGATATTCGAATCGTAGTCTTTGCAGGTCCTAACGATGTTCTGGATATAACGATTGGAAGAATTGAACAGCGCGGACACACCGACAATCTGCGGATTGAAAGCTTGCAGTTGTTTCTCGATCTCCTCGTTGAACACGCGGATGTAGTCGCCGGCGAACCCTTTGGCGACCAGCTCGTGCAACGTGACGTTCAAATCGAGGATCTGGAGTTCAAGCGGTGATTTGCACGTCGCCGTGAGATAACTCTCCATCGAGAGGATGCCGTAGGGAATCGTAAATTGCGGCAGGACCGCAGCTCGATCATGGTTGAGATAGTCGTCGGCGTTGAAGTACGGAGGGATAATGAAAAGCAGCTTCTTCATACGACGCCCTTTTCGTCCGCATTGCGCGATCGACCCGTGGCGGACAGCCAGAGATCAATGAATACGGCGCAAATCTTAAGAGGTCATTAACTATAACGTTCGACTACAAACGCGTTCGACCCACCTGTTCCAACTATAATCTGAATGCACTGATTCGCTCACCCGTCGAAAAGTTCGGCGTTCCGGACCTCAGGTGCGGCCCATGCAACCAATGCCAGCCGTCAACACGCCTCCTTCGGCGCGTAGCGCACACCACAATTCCCGTTCGTTCGCCGACTTGCCGGACGCCGGCGCCGCCGTCCGGTTGCTGGACGAAATTGCCGGCGGCGCTTGTGCTTTTTCACCGGTCCCCATGGACCGGCCGCTGGCGCTTTATGGCGCGGGCAACCTGGGCCGGATGGCACGCGAGTTCCTGACCGGCGTCGGCCACGACTTCGCGCTTGTCATCGACCGCAACGCCGAGGCGCTTGCGCGCGACCCCTACTGGGCCGGCGTCGAGCTCAAGCATCCGGACGACGTCCCGCAAGCCGCCAAGCGCATGTTCCGCGTCGCCGTCAGCATCGTCACGTCGCCTTATGTGCCGATCGAACGGTTCTTGCTCGAACAAGGGTTCGACGATGTCGTGCCCTTCTACGATCTGGCGGAAAGCTTCCGCAGCCGAGCATCCGCTGTCGAACGGTTGGTTTGCGCCGGCGCTGACGGCGCGCGACCGCGAGAACACGGCCAACGTGCTGGCGCACTGGCACGACGACGAATCCCGCGCCCATCATTTGCAGTTCCTGGCCTGGCGCGAGCCTGCGGGAGGAATGGACGTTTAACGCCGCGCCGGTCGTCACCGGCAATCGCTTCTTCATCCCGGACGTGACGCGCGTGCTGCGCGGCGACGAGACGTTCGTCGACGCCGGCGCACACCATGGCTCTGTGATAGATACATTTATCAAGCAAACCCACGGCGCCTTTGCGCGGCATTGCCGCCATTGAGCCGGATGCCGCCAACCATTCGGTCCTCGACGGCAATCTGGATGCCTGGCTGCCGCAGGATGCCCGAGTCGCCATCTACGATTGTGCGCTTGCCGAAACCGAAGGCAAAGCTGACTTTCATGAGGGGCTCGGCTACGCGTCGCAACTCTCGCCGTTGGGCAAGATTCAAGTTGCCGGGCGTCCGCTCGATGCGCTTGGGCTCTCGCCGACCTTCCTCAAGCTCCATCTCGAAGGCGGCGAGCTCGCGGCCTTGAAAGGCGGTCGGAAAACCTTGCTGTCGAACCGGCCCCTTATCGCCGCCACCGTCTATCACAACGCCGACGGCATCTGGCAAACGCCGCTTTGGCTGATGGAATCCCTGCCGGACTATCGTTTCTTGTTCCGCTGCCACAGCTGGTGCGGGACCGGCGCCGTCGTCTATGCCGTTCCGGAGGAACGCTACGCTTCGTAATTGCAAGCGTCACGCTGTCAGGAATCGGTGTCTGCCGTTCTCCAGCGCTACGCAGGTCAGGCGGCCGCTGAAAACGGCGCCGGTATCGACGTTGATGCGGTTCACCCGCACCTCCGGCTCACGCGACGGCGTGTGGCCGTGCACGACGATCTTGCCGAAATCCATGCCGCTGTTGAGGAACTCATCGCGGATCCAAAGCAGGTCGTGCTCGCTTTGTTGATCGAGAGGAACACCCGGCCTGACGCCGGCGTGACAAATGAAATAGCGGCCTATTGAAAAGGACAGCCGCAACGACGCCAGAAAGCGGGTTTCTTCCGGCGTCAGCGCGGCGCGCAGCTGTTCGGCGGTGCGCACGAAATTGTTCCGGCCCCAGGACTTTCGCACGCCGAACGAGCGCAGGGTTTCCAGCCCCCCGATCTGCATCCAATGGCCGCCACGGCTTGGATCGGCCAGAAAGCTTTCCATGACGGATTCGTGGTTGCCCTTGAGCGCCACATAATCCCCGGGAAACGGATTGGCCATGAGCCGGTCGATGACGCCACGGGAGTCGGGTCCCCGGTCGATATAGTCGCCGACCGTCACCGTCAGGCTGTCGGTTCCCCGGCCGCCGGCGTCGCGATAGATGGCCTCGATCAGACGATCCAGCAGGTCGAGGCGACCATGGATGTCGCCAATGACATAAAGCGGCGCGTTCTCGCTGCGGTCCGGCGCGTTCATGGTCGGAAAATCGGCCCGCGGCGGCTCGTGCAACGCCGCCCCGGGTGTGTTATCTCCCCCGCCGAATAAGGACAACAATTTGTCGCCCCCGTGGCACCCTCCCCGTCCATGACCCATTCATCCATCGCCGATACGAGCCGCACCCAATCGCGGGCCCGCGTTTTCACCGCGCTCTGTCTGCTCTGGCTCGTCGGCACCGCGCTGCGGCTGACGATCCTGGCGGTGCCGCCGGTCATTCCACTCATTCATCATGACCTCAGCCTCAACGCCACCCAGATCGGCGTGCTCACCGGGCTGCCGTCGATGCTGCTCGCCTTCGCGGCGGTGCCGGGCTCGTTGCTGATCGCGCGGCTCGGCGTGCGGGCCGCCATGATCGTCGGCCTGGCGCTGACCGCGCTCGGCGGCGCCTTGCGCGGCACGATCCCCGACATCGCCTGGCTCTATGCCATGACCATCGCCATGGCCGCCGGCGTCGCCATCGTGCAGGTGAGCATGCCGCCGGCCGTGCGCGCCTGGGCGCCGCATAGAATCGGCTTTGCCACCGCCGTCTACACCAACGGGCTCCTGATCGGCGAGGTCGCGCCGGTGGCGCTCATGTTGCCGCTCGTGCTGCCGCTGATGGGAAGCTGGCAGGGCGGCTTCGCCTTCTGGAGTGCGCCGGTGGTCGTTATTGCGTTGCTCGTGCTGCTGTTTTCGCCACGCCCGCCGGCAACCACCGGCACGCCGGTGCGGCGGCGCTGGTGGCCGGACTGGGGCAGTTCATTGATCTGGCGGCTCGGCTTCATGCTCGGGACCGTCAACGCCATGTACTTCGGCACCAACGCGTTCCTGCCCGACTATCTCACCCATCACGGCCAGGGCGCCTGGATCAGCGCCGCGCTCACCGGCTTGAATGCCGGCCAATTGCCGGCCTCCGCTTTGTTGCTCATCTTCGCCAGCCGGCTCGAACTCAAGGCCTGGCCCTATGTGGCGAGCGGTGCGCTGTGCGTCATCGCCGTTGCCGGCATCGTGTTCGGTTCCGGCCCGATCGTGGTCGCCTCCGCCTCGTTGATTGGCTTTGCCGCCGCCGGCATCCTCGTGCTGGCGCTGGCGTTGCCGCCGCTGCTGGCGCCGCCCGACGACGTGCACCGCGTCACCGCCGCCATGTTCACCATCAGCTACAGCTGGGCCGTGGTCGTGCCGGTGATCAGCGGCGCGTTGTGGGACGCAAGCGGAATCGCGGCGATGGCGTTCCTGCCAATCGCGCTCTGCGGAATCGTGTTGGCGGTGCTGTCGCCCGCCATCAATCACGTCCGTCGCGAGGAGGAGGTCTAGCGCCATGCGTCCAATTCCAGTGGGAGCCAAGGGAACAGACACGCTGCGCGTGACGCCGGCCCATCTCGCCAGCCAGTTCAAGGACGCGACGCTGCCGCCGGTGTTCGCCACGCCGATGATGGTGCGGGCGATGGAGAACGCCGCGCTCAACGCCATCCGCGAATATCTCGAGCCGGGCGAAAGCGCGGTCGGCACGGTGGTGAATGTCCGTCATCTGGCGGCGACCCCGGTCGGCCATCAGGTCACGGCGGAGGCGGAAGTCACCAAGGTCGACGGCCGGCGCATCGAATTCAAGGTCAGCGCGCGCGACGAAACCGAGGAGATCGGCACCGGCACCCATGAGCGCATGGTGGTGGACCTCACCCGGCTCGGAAAGCGGCTGACGGAAAAGCAGCGGCCGTGAGCGGGCCGTTTACGACCGCGCGCTCTTCACACTACTATTCCGCCCCGCCTCGCTCTGCCCGGAGTTCCACCGCATGAAACCCGCGAAAGCCTTCACCCTTTCCGCGCACGGCGCGCACATGCCGGCGATCGGTTTCGGCACCATGGAGTTTCCGGCGCGCGCGGCCGAGCTCACCGCCTACGCAATTCGATGCGGCTATCGCCTGATCGACACCGCGCGCAAATACGGCACCGAAGAACAGGTCGGCGAAGGCATCCGCGCCAGCGGCATCGCGCGCGAAGACTTGTGGGTTACCACCAAGGTAACCGAACTGAACGCCCGCGAAGCCGACTTCCTCAATTCGGCCGAGACCTCGCTCAAGGCGCTGCAGCTCGATTACGTCGACCTGTTGCTGGTGCACTGGCCGCAGCCCAAGGTTCCGTTTTCGGAAACTTTGGGCGCGCTCGCCAAGGCCAAGCGGGCGGGCCTGACGCGCCATATCGGCGTGTCGAACTTCACCATCGCCATGATCGAAGAGGCGGTGCAGGTCTGCCCCGAGCCGCTGATCACCAACCAGATCGAATACCACGCCTATCTGCCGCAGGACCGCATGCTGGCGGCGCTCAAGAAGCACGGCATGATCCTCACCGCCTATTGCCCGGTGGCGCGCGGCAAGCTGCTCGACGATCCCGTTCTGGCTGAGATCGCCAAGGCACACGGCAAGACCATCGCGCAGGTCGCGCTGCGCTGGCTGATCCAACAGCCGATGGTGGCGGCGGTGCCGCGCGCGCTGACCGAGGCGCACATCGACGGAGAACCTCGACGTGTTCGACTTCGCGCTCAGCGACGACGAGATGCGGCGCATCTCGGCGCTGCGCAGCAAGCGGGTGCGCATCGCGAATCCGCCCCAGCGCGCGCCCCAATGGGACGTGGAGCCGGTGGCTTAGGGCTTGAGCGCGCAATTCCAATAAGTCCGGTTCCGCGAAGCCGAATTCGCCCGCCGCTCGCAGACCGGTCCCGCCGCGACCTACACCCCGGAAATCAAACCGCTTGACGGACGCCCACTCATATACGAGAATTAGAATATAAATATAAGAAACGATTGGGTTTTGGAAACCAGGCTGTCCCGAGGACTTGCCCCTACCCTGTAGTTCGTGCCCGGCGTTGCCGAGTCTGAAGTGACTTTGGCCCACGTCGGACTTGGCGCGTGCGGAGCTTCATTGAACTGCTCGCGCCGGCGCCATCCGTGCGATACCGGCTGGGCCGGTGATAGGATACGGCAAACGACAAACGGTATGTGATATGAGCGGACTTTCCCCCACCATGATCGTCGGTATCGGCGGCCTCGTCATCGGTCTGATTTTCGGCGCGGTCGTGCAGCGCACGAATTTCTGCACCATGGGCTCGATATCGGACCTGGTCCTGATGGGCGACGGCCGCCGCTTCCGGGCCTGGGTGCTGGCGATCGCGGTCGCCATCATCGGCACGCAGATTCTTTCGTTCGCGGGCATCATCGACGTGAACAAGGCGATCTACCTGACGTCGAACTTCGGCTGGCTCGGCGCCATTATCGGCGGGCTGATGTTCGGCTTCGGCATGACGCAGGCCGGCGGCTGCGCCAGCCGCACGCTGGTGCGGCTCGGCGCCGGCAATCTGAAATCGCTTTTGGTCACGCTGGTGCTCGGCATCGTCGCCTACACGACGGTGCGCGGCCTGCTGGCGCTGGCACGGCTGCAGATCGAAACCACCAATGTCGACCTGACGACGCACGGCCTCTCTAACCAGAATCTCGGCGAGATGGCGGGCGCGGCCATCGGCCTGTCGGCCGGCACCGCACGCGCCATCGCGGCGGCGGTACTGGCGGTCGCCTTCCTGATCTTTTGCTTCAAGGACGCGAACTTCCGCCGCAGCCCACCCAACATCATCGCTGGCCTGGTGATCGGTCTCTGCGCGGTGGGCGGCTGGGTCGTCACCGGCGTGCTGGCGGCCGACGACTTCAATCCGACCCAGCTCGCCTCCATTACTTTCGTGTCGCCGGTCGGGGAAAGCCTCCAATACCTGATGACGTTCACCGGCGCGACCATCAATTTCGGCATCGCGCTGGTCGGCGGCGTCATCCTCGGCAGCTTCCTGATGGCGATCGGGAGCGGCGAGTTCCGGGTCGAGAGCTTCGTCGACCACAAGGACTTCCTGCGCCATCTCGTCGGCGCCAGTCTGATGGGCGCCGGCGGCGTGATGGCGCTCGGCTGCACCATAGGCCAAGGCATCGCGGGCATGTCCACCCTGGCCCTCGGCAGCCTGATCGCCTGGCTGTCGATCCTGGCCGGTGGTTATCTCGGTGTGAAATATCTCGAGGAAGGCACCCTCGGCGGCGCCATCCGCTCGGTGTTCGTGCGCGCCTAAGAACTGGAAGAAGTTCGCGCCAACGAAAAACCGGCGCCGCTTGTTGCGGCGCCGGCTTTGTTTCAGGCAACAATCCCGCTGAAGCGGCTCAGCCGGTGCGCGCCTGCAGCTTGTTGCTGAAGGCGAGCAGGAAGGCCAGGCTCTTCTGCGTTTCCGGTTTCGACAGCATCGACATCATGCCCATGATGCCGCCGCTCGGCTTCGATTTGGCGGTTTCCTGCGCCGCCTCCTCGAAGGCCATGCGCGTGTTCTCGGCGAGCTCGCCCATCGCTTCGTTGCCGACGGTGTTGATCATGCTCTCCATGAACATGAACAGCCGCTCCACCATGTTGTCGGTGAGCGCGCTGCGCACCGCGTGCGCGGTCAGGGCGAGGTCGCAGACGGTGTCGATGGCGCCGACCTTGTGCAGCTCGGTCAACCGGTCGATCAGCGAATGCACCGCCGCGCTGGTGTCGGGATCGTTGAGGCGGTCGAGCAGTTCCAGGCCGTTGCCGCCCATCGTCGCCAGACGCTCGACCATGGCGTCGGTCAGCGCCTCGCGCGCGGCGAGGCTGAGCCGCGCCATCTCGTCCATCGGCGGCTGGTTGGTCATTGTGGTGTCGTTCATTGCCGCCTCCCTTTAAAGCAAGCCGCGCGCGGACAGCCAGTACAGCCGGTTATAGGCCAGCTTGAACCAGTGGACCATCTGCGACGGCGGGCCCGGATTGGGCGGCGTGGTGTAGTTGAACCAGACATAGGTGCCGGTGCTCATGCCGGTCTCCACGAAGCAGAACACCTTGCCGTCGTAGTCGCGCGCCCAGCGGTCTTCCTTGATGAGCGACGACAGGTTGTCGACGATGGTGTCGGCCTCGAAGTGCGCGGTCGAGCCGGCTTTCGAGATCGGGATATTGGTCGTGTCCCCGACAATGAAGACGTTGTCGGAGCCTTCCTTCAGCAGCGTATTTTTGACCGTCGGCACCCAGCCGCCGGCGCCGAGATTGGAGTCGGTGATCACCGACTGGCCGGTGTGCGGCGGAATGGTGATGAGTAGGTCGTAGGGCAGCGTGGAGCCTTCTTCCGACGTGATGGTCTTGGCCTTGGCGTCGACCGACTTGGTGTTGAAGAAAGTCTCCGATTTGATCCCGGCGCGATCGAACTCGGGGCCCGTCCAGTGCGCCACCGGCTCGAGGGCATGCAGCCGCCCGATCGGATAGGTGTAGGTGATCTCGCTCTTGTCGAGCAGGCCCCTGCCGGCAAGGAAGTCACGCAGCATGAAGGTGATCTCGAGCGGCGCCACCGGGCACTTGTGCGGAGCGTTGACGTTGACGACGATCTTGCCGCCCTTGAAGTCGTTGAGCGCGTCGCGCATCTTGCGTGCGCCGTCGAGGTCGTAGAACCAGTGCCCACCCTCGGTCATGCCGGGGATATTGTCGGGCCGGATGCGCGAACCGGTGGCAATCACCAGGAAGTCGTAACTGTGGGTCTTGCCGGATTCGGTGGTGACGGTCTTCTTGTCGACGTCGATGTGCTTGGCCGCGTCGATGATGTAGGGCACGCGGCGGTCGAGCACCTTGCGTTGATCGCGGAACAGTTCCGACTCGCGCATCTTGCCGAACGGCACGTAGAGCAGCCCCGGCTGGTACATATGCTTGTCGGTGTTGCCGATCATGGTGATGGCAACGCTGCCGGCCGACATTTCCTCGCGCAGCTGGCGGCACAGTCCGTTGGCGACGATGGTGCCGGCGAGACCGCCGCCGACGATCAGGATCTTCTTGGCCATTTTGGTTCCTCCCCCTGTCTACGCCGCCGGCACCCGCTGCGCCGGCGCGCGCTCTTCGGTTATTTTGCTTTGCGCACGACGAGGCTCCAGTAGCCGTCCTCTTGAGTCACGCCCACCATCTCGTGCTTGACCTTCTTGACCCATTCCGGGATGTCGCTGACCGAGCCCTTATCGCTCGACAGCACCTCGATCTCGTCGCCGATCTGGACAAGCTTGAGCTTGGCGATCAGCTCCATCAAAGGCCCTGGGCAGAAGGCGCCGCGCGCATCGATCTTTTCTCTCGCCTTGTCGCTCATATCTCGTTCCGGGCTTTCGCTTGGGAGGTCCTAAAGTTGGGATGTCCTAGAGGGTGATGAACTGGCCGTCCTCGGCGTCGGACAGAAACTTGGTGAGGCCCATGGGGCCATCGAACATGTCGTCTTCGAGACGGTTGAGCTCCCAGCCCTTGACGTCGAGCGCCATGGAGCAGGCCCACAGCTTGAGGTCGCCGAGCTCCTTGCCCTGCTGGAACAGGGTCATGGGATCGGGCGCCTTCTTGTCGATGAGCAACTTGGAAAATTCACCGCCGTGATAGCGCTCGCTGGCGGAGGCGCCTTTGGCGAAGGCCAGGATGGCGTTCATGCTGATGAAGACCTCGACCGGCCGTTCGGAGACCGCGGCGACCGAGGCCATCATCGCGGCCATCTGCACTTTCTCGTGTTCGCCGGAGCAAAGCAGAATGTACAAAGTGTTGGACGCCATCACTCAACCTCCGCGCGCACAATCGTCTGCCTAGCAGAATATTCTATTCAGAATATCGCTCCATGGTATATTTTTCTACCAAAAACAGGCGGCGGCGTCTTTGATTTTCCTCAAGCCGTGCGCTTGATCACGAAACTGAAGACGTTGTTCTCGTTCTTGGATTCCAGGAGCTCGTTGCCAGTGGTGCGGCAGAACGCCTCGAAGTCCTTCACCGCGCCGGGATCGGTCGCCAGCACTTCCAGCGTGCCGCCGGTGGGGATGTCTTTGAGCGCCTTCTTGGCCCGCAGGATCGGCAACGGGCAGTTCAGTCCTTTCACATCGAGCAGCTGGTCGGCCATGTCTTTTCCTCAGACGTTACGAATTACATGTGGTTTCAGATGAATAGATTGATGTCGCTCTTGGTGGCGGTCTCGATGTAGGTGGCGGCACCCCCGAGCACGGGCCCTTCGATCATGTCATCTTGGGTGTACTCGAACAGGTCCATGGTCATCTGGCAGGCGATCATCTTGACGTCGGCCTCGATCGCCATCTCGCGCAGTTCCTCGATCGAGGCTACGCCCTTCTTCTTGATCAGATTCTTCATCATCGCGGTGGCGGCAGCGTCGACGCCGGGGATGGCGGAGACCAGATTGGGCATGCCCATGTGCATGCCCATCATCGGCATCTCCATCGCCGGGTTGCCGAGCGTGGTCACCTTCAGGTTGAGGTCCTTCTTCAACAGCGTCAGACCGTAGAAGGTGAAGAACATCGTCACTTCCAGTCCCATGGCGGCCGCGGTGGTCGCCAGGATGAACGGCGGGTACGCCCAGTCGAGCGACCCCTTGGTGACGATCATCGACATCGACTTGGAATTGGTCGGGTCGGTCATGACTTCACCCCTTCCGGCTAGCCGGGCGCCGCTGCGGCGCCCTATTCGCAGCCGGCGAAATTATCCGCCGTCATCTTCGCTTCGTAGGGACCCGCGACGGCGCTGCCGGGCGTCAAACCGGCCTTGGCGGCCGCCCAGTCCGCAGGCTGAACCTTGACCATCCAGCCTTCGCCATAGGGCTCGGCATTGGCGACCTTGGGATTGCCGGTGAGCGCGTCATTGACCTCGACCACTTCGGCGTCGAAGGCGATCTTGGCCGGGCCCACCCACTTGCCGGATTCGACCGTGGCGCAGGACTTGCCGCTCTGCACCTTGCGGCCGGCCTTCTTGGCCGTGAAGGCCACGAGTTGACCGGCCATGGCGGCGGCGACCGCGGTCATGCCGAGCGTCACCGTGCCGTCCGGGTTCTCGCGGTACCAGATGTTGTTCTCGACGTCGTAGAGCAGTTCGTCGGGAAGGTTGCAGCCACGTACGCTCGGCATTGATCCCTCTCCTCTTAATTCAAACGGTTTGATCCGATATGGCCTCGTCCTGGCGCAGCGGCCGCGACGAGCAGCAGAAGTCGCCGAGGCCGGCGACCTCCAGCTTGCCGCCGATGAACAGCGCCAAGTGCCGCGCCACCATAGCACCAAGCCGCAAGCGGCGGGGAGTGTCGGAATGCGCGGGATCGAGGCGGACGAGATTGTGATGATAGACCAGCTCGCGGCCGGTCTCGCGGCAGGCGTTGAAGCTGGGCTCGCCGCGCGCACCCTGGCGGTGCAGCGCCAGCAGGCGGAAACCCTCCACCGTGTCGCTTGTCGGCGTCTTGCCGTGGGCAAGCACCCAGCGCTCCAGGGTGGATTCGCCGAGCGCCAACAGCTCGTCGGCGTAAGATCCGGCTTTCTCCCGCAAGTCTGCATCCGGCGCCGCCGCGATCGCGTCGAGGCGCGCGGTCACGTCGTCGAGGCTGAGGTTGCGGGTGCCGTCCATCAGCCGAGCCCTTTCTCGCGAATGAGCTCGGAGGCGTCGGAGAAGTTCTCCTGCACACCCACCTTGCGCGGCGACAGACCCAGCGCCATGCCGAGCAGCTGGGTGAAATAGAGGATTTTCACCGTGGTCTTGCGGCCGAACACCTTCTCCGCCCGCACCTGGTGCATTTCGAGGCCGGTGTGACAGGTCGGGCATTCGGTGGCGATGACGTCGGCGCCACAAGCTTCCGCGGTCGTGAGCAGATTGAGCACCAGCTTGGTCGAGGTGTCGCTGTCCGACAGCGTATGGGCGCCGCCGCAGCAGGCGGTCTTGAGCGGATACTCGACGTTCTCGGCGCCGGCGGCGGCCAACAGGTCGTCCATGAAATGCGGCTTGGAGGTCGATTCCGAGCCCGGCCCCTGGTCCTTCTCCGGGAAGATGTGGCGCGGCCGCGTGTACATGCAGCCGTAGTAGTTGGCGACCTTGAGACCTTTGAGCGAATTCTTCACCCGCGCCTTCAGGCCCTCCTCGCCGACCGATTCCTTGATCCAGTCGAGCGCGTGGATGGTCTCGACCTTGCCGGCCTCGTAGGTGGTGTGGCCGGCCTTGCCCGACAGCCGCGCGTTGATCTCGCGCGAGGCGCCGTCGTTCTCGAGGTCGTACTCCGCCTTTTTCAGATTGTGGTAGCAACCGTTGCAGGGCGCCATCACCGTGTCGAAGCCCATGTCGCCGGCAATCGAGAGATTGCGCGCCGACAGATACGTCTGCAGCTTGGGGTCGACGTTTTTGACCTCCATGGCGCCGCAGCAATTCCAGTTCTTCAATTCGGTCAGCTCAAGGCCGAGCGCCTTGCCCAGCGCCTTGGTGGAGCGGTTATAGGCGTGGCCCGTGCCTTCCAGCGCGCAGCCGGGGTAATAGGCGACCTTCTTGTACTTGCCGCTCATCTATTCCGCTCCTTGCGTGTCGAGCTTAAGCGCGCGAGCATCGGCCGCATGCCGCTCGGCGACGTACTCATCGATCGCGGCACTCGCCTTGGCCCAGTTTCGCGTGCGCGGCCGGAACACGGTGGCAAGGCCGAGCTTCATCATCAGCGAAACCGGCAGCTTCATCATCAGCCCGCGCACCAGCGCCACCAGCCAGTCCTGAAACAGCGACTGCTTGGTGCGGGCGAAGAACTGGCGCAGCACCAGACCGTCCTCGATCTTGCCGGTGGCGAAGACCTGCTCGGAGAAAGCCTCGTCGAACACCATCGACGGCTTCTTTTCGGTGAAGCCCTTCAACTCCAGCCAATGGGCGGTGGCCTTCATCACGCCTTCCGGATTGACGTCGCGCGGGCAGGCGTAGGTGCATTTGTTGCAGGAGACGCACTGCCAGATGATATCCTTGTCGCGCAGCAATTCGTCCTGCATGCCCATGCGGATCAGGTAGATCCAATAGCGCGGGTTGAAGTCCGGATTGATGGCGTTGACGGTGCAGGAATTGGTGCAGGAGCCGCATTGCCAGCAGCGGTGGATGTATTCGCCGCCCGGCAGCGCGGCGATCTCCTCCTGCATCTCTTCGTTATAGTCGGTGACGACGCGCGAATTGATGAAAGTGCTCCAGTGCCCGGAGACGTCGACGCCTTCGAGCTCCAGATGCTCGTGGGTGACCAGATTCTCCGGCCGGATCAGCGATTTTTCGTGGATCGGCATCGGTTTCCCTTATGAACTCAACCGGCGCTGCTCGCCGAGCACGTGCGCTTCGCCGTCGATCAGCTTGAGGCGGGTGCGGCCGGACTCGGTGTCGACCGCGTCGAGGCCGAGCAGCCGGCGCGTATGCGCCATGGAATCTTCCTGGGCCTGGCCGCAGAAATCCGCGCGCAAGTAAGCGCCGCCCTTGTCGTTGATGTAGCCGGCATAGACGTGAGCGCAGAGGATATCGACGTAGAACGGCAGGTCGCGGAACACGCCGTTGTCGGCAAGGAAGCCTTCCAGCTCCTCGCGCAGCGTTGAGAAGGTGGCGAAATCATCTTCGATTCGGATTTTTCCGGCCGGAATACCGTTGTCGTCGTGCCAGATCTCGCGCAGCACGCCGGTATTGACGCGCGCGTCCCACATCCAGCGCGTCATCAGCGGGTAGTGATGCGGCGCGGTGAAGTGCAGCACCTCGGCACCGAGATCGCGCACCCAGCGGTGCTCGCGATCCTCGGGGAATCCGGCGCAGAAGGCGGCCATGCGCTGGTCGGCGGTGCCGACGTCGGACCAGCCCGCGAGCAGCTTGACCAGCCGCGGATGCAGGCTCTCGTAGCCGTTATGGGCGAGCCAGGCGCCGATGCGCCGCCGCGCCGGCGTCACGAAGGCGGCGAGATCGAGAAACTCGGTCTCGGTGAGCTCATGGACCCGGCCCTTGCCGAACATCTCCTCGAACAGCGAGGCCTTCAGCGCCAGCGCGCCGACATAGCGCTCGACGCCGCCGGTGTTCTCCGCGGCTTCGACCAGGCTCTCGAAGGCGGCGCGCAGCCGCGGACCCGACAAATGCAGCACCGGCCGGCTCGGCGCCGGCGGCTTCTGCTTGTTGGTTCGCAGCAGCGAGAACATTATTCAGCCGCCTCGGTCATGACCCCGCGCACGGCATTCAGCGCCGCCATGGCAGCCGACTGCCCTTGCGCGATGGAGTCGTCGATGGTTTCGGGACCGGTCGCCGCACCCGCGACGAACACGCCGGGGCGAGAGGTCGCCGACATGTTGGCGTAGGTCGAAGCCTTCTGGATGTGGCCGTACTTCTCCAGCTTGACGTCGAACACCGCCGACAATGTCATGTTGTCGACGTTCGGGTCCATGCCGATGGCGTGCACCACCATGTCGAAGGGAATGGTGATCGGGCGCTTCACCAGCGTGTCCTCGCCCTTCACGATCAGCCGTTTGCCGTCGGAGGTCACCTCGGCGATGCGCGCCTTGATGTACTTGACCTTATGCTTCTCCTGGCTCTCCCAGTAGTACTGGCCTTCGTAGAGCCCGAAGGTGCGGATATCCATGTAGTAGATGTAGACGTTGCAGTCCGGCAGCTCTTCGCGGATTTCCATCGCCAGATTGGAAGAGACCGTGCAGCATATCTTGGAGCACCATTCGCGGCCGATCTGGCGGTCACGCGAACCGACGCAGAGCAGGATGGCGACGCGGTCGGGCTTGCGGCCGTCGGACGGGCAGCGCACGCCCTTGCCGGACGAGATCATCTGCTCGACCTGGGTGGTGGTGACCACGTCCGGATAGGTGCCGAAGCCCCATTCCGGCTTATTGACCGAGTCGAAATGGGTAAAACCGGTGGCGAGGATGGTGGCGCCGGCCTCGACGGTCGAGCCGTCGGACAGCGTCGCCTTGAAGTCGCCCGGGCCGCCGCTGAAGCTCTTCACCGAGACGTTCTTCTTCACCTCGATCAGCTTGTTATCCTCGACGCGCTTGACCATGCCGCCGATGGCGTCCTTGGCCCATTCGCCCGAGGGCACCAGCTTGGCGTAGCCGGACTGGATCGGCGCGCCGCCGAGAATATCGGACTTGTCGACCAGCACGACGGACTGGCCCGCCCCGGCCAACGCATTCGCCGCCGACAAGCCGGCGGGACCACCGCCGACGACGAGAACCGGACAACTCATTATTCCGCACCTCCGGATTGCGCCGCGATCGCGGCCTGCGGCTGCGGCTTGACGTAGCCGGGACCCGAGGTGATCGCGCGCTTGGGATCATAGAGAGTCTCGATGCGGCCGGCCTTGACCTCCTCGAGATAGCTTTCGAATTCGGCTTTCGCCTTCTCCCAGTCGATGCCGAGCTTCTCCAGAAGCCCCTCGAACGGGGACGCGTGCCAGTGCAACTGCGCCAGCTTGTAGGGATGCGCGCCGCACAGCAGCGCGGCGAACTGGCAATCGGCCATGACCGGCAGCGCATAGACCTTGTCGACCGCCTTGCCGATCCACTGGTTCTTGTCGAGCGTGGTGATGCAGCCGGTGTCGTGGCCGATCATCACGTCGGCTTTTGCTTCGTCCACCGCCACCTTGATCTTGCGGTCGATGGCGAAGGAGCGGGTGAACTCACGCTCGCCGATGATGTGGCGGAAGCCGAAACCGCAGCAGTCATACCAGGTCGAATAGTCGATGACGTTGGCGCCCATGGTCTGCAGCAGGCCGGTGGAGACGGCGACGCGGTTACCGTCCATGACGGTCTCGTCGTAGATCACGTCCTCCGGCACCATCTTGTAGACGTGGCAGGCCGGATGCACGGTGGCGCGGATGTTGCCGCAGTCGATGACCTGATGCTGCTTGATGCGCTCGCGCTGCACGTGCAGCCATTCCGAATAGTGCACGATCTCTTCCGGGATCAGCAGCTTGCCGTCCACCAGCCGCCCGAGCTTGCCGAGAATCTTCTTCACCTGCTCGCGCAATTCGGCCGAATGCATCAGGAAGATGCGCATCTCCTTGTAATTGCCGAAGGAGGTGCCGCAATGCACGAGCGGATAATAGGTGCCTTCCGGGAGCCCCTGCGCCTTCGCCGACATATAGGCCTGGTGGAAGTTGCGTAAGAAAACCGCGGCGAGGCTGACCACGTTGCCGATGCCGGAGCCGTGGTAGTTCCAGGCGGTGCAGGAGGTCTGGTCGGTCTCGTCGATGTATTTGGTGCCGAGCGTGTTCATCAGCCACATTACGCTCGACGGATAGCCGGGGATGTTGCCGCACTGGCCGCACGACTTGTGGTGCCAGAGATTATTGGTGGGGATTTTCTTTTCCCAGCCGTAGATCGTGCGGGCGACGACCGGCTCGTGACGCTCGTCGAGGCGGTGGACCAGGATCTCGCCGTCCTTTTCGAGCTGCCACATGGCGTCGCGGATGTCCTCGACGCGATCCTTGTTGGTCAGCATCGAGCGGCGGTCGATCTTGGCTTCGACCCAGGCGGTGGCGCGCTGCGCCTCGGCCGGCGAGAGATTGGACGGGCGCCATTCGCTGCCGTGGCCGGTAAAGGTTTCTTGGCTGTTGCCGGGCTTGTCCATCGTTTCGCTCCTCGATCAGTCGCGTTCGCCGGAATTATTCGTCGTCGCTGTCTTCGTCTTCTTGCTCTTCGAGCCACTCGTTGTATTCGTCGCGCTTCTCGTCCATCACGTCGTTGACGACGTCGAACAGGTTCTCGTCCACCATCTCGAGCTGGTCGAGCACGCCGGTCGCTTCCCAGATCGAATAGAGCTCGACCGAGGTCTTCAGGTTGACCTCCCAGGCCGTGTCCATGGTGTGCATGGTCGGCACGGGGATCGCCTTGCGCAGGATCATCAGCGGCGCGTCGACCTTGGTGACGTTCGGGCCCCAGTCGGGGAAGGCGTCCTTGGTGATCATATTGGGCGCGAGCTGGTTGCCGGTGGAGATCACCTTCAACAGCACGCGCGAGAACGGCCGCAGCACGTCCTTGGCCGACTGCATGCCGTGCTTGATGGCGGTCTCGCGCATGAGCATGACCAGGCCGCCGGGCGAATTCTGGAACGGGCAGCGCGCGGCGCAGGTGTAGCACTGGGCGCAGGCCCAGATCTTTTCCTGCATGGCATCGTAGATGCCTTCGAGATTCTCCGTCCATAGAAGCTGGACGATCTCACGCGGCGAGTAGTCATAATAATGCGCCGACGGACAGGTGGCGGTGCAGATGCCACAGTTGAGGCAGCCGTGCAGCTCGTGGTCGTAGAGGACGTGGGAACGGATGTCGTCGAAGATTTCTTCGAGCTTCTCGTAAGGAACGACCGGCTTATCCGACACCGGATCGCCGATGCTTCCTTTTTCCGCCGTCATGGCCGCAAAGACACTCATGCCCGCCTCACCCTGAAAAGGTCGGTAAATCAGAACTAGTAAGTCAGGACTCTTGCGTCATCGTCTTCCATGACGTCCTCGATCACCTTGGCGCCGCCGACGATGCCTTCGCATTCGGGGATCAGGTCGTCCTCCGTCATGTCGAAGAGATCGAGATTGGGGGAGCAGCAATAGAACTTCACCCCCGCGTCGTGGGCGTCCTTGATGAAATCGTAGACGGTCTTGGGCGAGCCTTCCTTCACAACCAGCTTCTCGGCCACGCCTTTCTTCATGAGCTGGCCGGCGGTCGCGGTGCAGACCACCTCGACCTCGTAGTCCATGGCTGCGGCGACGGTCGCCTGAAAGAACGGCGCGCCCAGCTCCTCGCCGTTGCGCGGATCGGTATTGACCATAATGATGATGAGCTTCTGCGCCATTTCGTCCTCGGGCCACCCGTTAAAACCGAATTCTTTTTGAATTCTTTTTCTTGTTGGCAGCGCGGCGGCCCGATTGAAGAGCCCGCCTCGCCACGACTGTTGTCTCGATACATATTCTAATTATTGAATAGATGCCATAGCTAATAGACAAAAATCCCGCATTGAAAATCACAATGAATTCAATGATCTGGCCGCATAAGCCCAGTCAGCTCGATAAGCCCGACCATCATCTCGCCCAGGGCGGCGGCAAGCTCACCCTGCACCGCGCGCAAGGCCTCCAGTGTCTCCGCCGTCCCCTCCGGCACCTCGTCGAACGCCATGATCACATCCTCGATCATGGCCGATTTAACCCCCGGATGGCCGAGGAAGCCAAGGCAATTATCACGGATTTGGAATACGACCGGCGCGTCGTTTTCGCCCACCGCCAGGACCTTGGCGCCGGAGGGCAGCACCGGCCGGTCGCGCAGGTAGCTGGCGACCGGAAAGGTCTGCGGCATATGACCGCCGAGGGCATCCGGCACCACGCACCGGGCCCGCTCAACCGTGAAACCCAGCGGCGCCTCGTCGGCCCCGCCCCCGGCCGCGACAGCGAGGATGCACGACCCGATGCCGCAGCCGATCACCGGCAGGCCGCGGTCGAGGAAATCGCGGGTCAGCCGCAATTCCGCGGCGAGACTCGGGATTAAACTGCCGCTCACGATGCCGTACGGTCCGATGCCGAGCAGCACCAGTCCGTCGTATTCGTCCGCGGTGAATGGCACCACCCCGCCCGGCGTGAACGGCCGCGTGTAACGGAAGCGGATGTTGCGGCCCTCGAAATGGTCCTCCATCAGGCCGAGATAGTCGGCTTCGACATGCTGGAGGACGCACAACGTCTTCATGGCAGTGGACAATCCGTTTGTGTGAAGGGGACAACCCGTTTGTGTGCGGGCGCTGAACGACCATACTAGCCGAAGGCTGCCGAAACATATATAAGTTCTTCTATGTGAGGAACGCGAGGGAACGATGGCCTGGTATCAATTGCTGCAGGAGATCGAGCCGTTCGACGACTTGCCGTTCGATCGGACGCTGGTCGACGCATTGGAAGACGCCGCCAAGGACCGCCCGCTCGGGCCGATGCGCTTCTACACCCCCACCTTCCGCTCCTATGCCAGCGACGAACTGAAAGGCTGCGGCAAGGCCAGCTTCCCGGCCTTCTCCATCACCGGCGGCGCCTGCGCGCTCAATTGCGACCACTGCCAGGCCAAGATCCTGGAGCCGATGATCGCCGCGACCAGCCCGGCAGAACTGGAGCGCAAGGTCCGCGATCTCGTCATGCTCAAGGACCTGGGCGGCTTCCTGCTCTCCGGCGGCTCCAACCGGCGCAACGAAGTGCCCTATGAGCGCTTTTATCCGACCATCGAGAAGCTGAAGCGCGAATTCCCGCAATTGCGCATCGCGGTACATTCGGCGCTGCTCGACGAGACCCGCGCCAAGCGCATGGAAGCGGCCGGCGTCGACGTCGCCATGATGGACGTGATCGGCGCGCAGGAGACCATCCGCGACGTCTATCATCTCGACCGGCCGGTGGACGACTTCGAGTCGACGCTGGCCGCGCTGTCGGCGACCACGATGGACGTGGTGCCGCACATCGTCATCGGCCTGCATTACGGCCGGCTGCTGGGCGAGGAAAACGCCATCGACATCATCGCGCGCCATAAGGTGGCGGCGCTGATCCTGGTCGTGGTGTCGCCGATCTATGCGCCCGCGGACAAGCCGTTCGCCACCATCGGCACCGAGGACGTGGCCAAGGTTTTCGTCGCCGCCCGCCAGCGCATCACCGACGCGCCGGTGCAACTCGGCTGCATCCGCCCGGCCGGCACCCACAAGATGATCACCGATGCCTATGCCGTGATGGCCGGCTTCGACGGCATCGCCTATCCGGCGCAAGGCACGGTGGAACTGGCGCGCGCCGTCGGACGCCCGATCGAGCAGGAGCACGCCTGCTGCTCGATTTCCCTCAACGGCCTCAATGGCCGCCGCGCCTGCGCCGCGTGAGGCGCGCGGTGGTTCACGAAACACCAGATGTTTTGGTCATCGGGTTAGGGCCCGCGGGCAGCCGAGCCGCGGAAGCCGCGGCCAAGGCCGGCTTGCACGTGGTAGCGTTGGAAAAGCGGCCGGCCGCCGGCACCCCGGTGCAATGCGCCGAGTTCGTGCCGTCGATGATCGAGCGCGATGTGCCGAAGGTCGGCGACGTCACCGATCAATTGATCGCGCGCATGCTCACCTTCATCGAGGACGACGATAAGCCCAGCGAGACGCCCGAATTCCGCGGCCGCATGATCGACCGCGCCGGATTCGACCAGATGCTGGCGGACAATGCCGCTCACGCCGGCGCCGATTGCCGCTACGGCGTCAAGGTGCTGGAGATCGATCCCGACGGAACCGTGCATTGCAGCGGCGGCGACAGCTTTAGCCCCAAGGTGCTGATCGGCGCCGACGGCCCGCGCTCGCGCGTCGGCGCGGCGATCGGCTCGGTCAACCACGACCTGGTGGAGACGCGCCAGCTCACCGTGCCGCTGGTGCTGCCGCACGACGCCACCGACATCTTCCTCAGCGCCGACTACCGCGGCGGCTACGGCTGGCTGTTTCCCAAGGGCGCGGTCGCCAATGTCGGCCTCGGCATCAGCGTCGACGGCGCGCTGCCCGACGACAAGAGCACCCGCCGCGGGCTCAAAGCCATGTTGATGGATTTGCTGACGCGGCTCGCCACCGAGCGGCGCATCGGCACCAGTGGCTGGGGCCTGACCGGCGGCGCGATTCCGGTCGGCGGCCGGCTGAAGGCGATCGGCAAACTGGGCGATACCGCGGTGTTTCTGGCCGGCGACGCCGCCGGCCTGACCAATCCCGTCACCGGCGCCGGCATTGCCTCCGCCGTGCAGTCCGGCACCATGGCCGGCCGCGCCGCCGTTGAGGTCGTGCACGGCCGCGACGGCGCGCGCGACGATTACGAGGAAGAGCTCGGCGACATTTTCGACGCCGCGCTCAATCGCGCCCTGCGGCGCCGGCACGAAGTGCTCGCCTGCTATGCCGATGGCGGCAGGCCTGACGCCCGGGCGCTGGTCGATGGCTGGATCGGCTCGCCGCGCTACTGGCGGCGCGAGCCGCAGACCGATAGCAACGCCGATAAGAACACTGAAAAGAAAGTCGAGGAGAGGACCCGATGAGCTGTCTCGAGAGCCCGCGCCAACCGGTGCCCGACTTCCTTGACGAGAAAAAGAGCGATTTCAACGCCCCCGACGTTATGCAGCCGCGCGCGCCCGGCGCCATTCCCGTGGACGCCCGCAACGGCGCCCGCGTGAAGACGCAGGACGTGGCGCCGGAAGGCTTCTACCGGCCGAACTACAATGTGCTCACGCCGAACATGCGCTCGCCCGACTATGTGCAGATGTCGACGGCCGCGGCGATCACGCTCGGGGTGATGTCGGGCTACATGCACCGCACTTCGTGCACGCGCTGCCTCAACCTGCTGCTGACCTATCCGGAGGGCTGCCGCGCCAACTGCGCCTATTGCGGCCTGGCGCGCCACCGCGAGGCCGAGCGCAACTACGCCGATCGCAATTTCATCCGTGTCGACTGGCCGGCGGTGCCCTACGACCAGGTGATCGACATCGTCGCCTCCGGCGGCGACGGCGGCCGTTTCCACCGCATGTGCATCAGCATGATCACCCACCCGCGCTCGGACGACGACACCCGCGTGGTGCTGCGCAAATGGACCGAACGCATCAAGCACGTGCCGGTGTCGATCCTCTCCAACCCGACCACCATGACGCGGGGCGACGTGCAGGAGCTGCACGATCTCGGCGCCGACATCTTCACCGTGGCGCTCGACGCCTGTAACCCCGAGGTGTTCGACCGCACGCGCGGACGCGGCGTGCAGTCGCCGCACAGCTGGGACAAGTACTGGGAGATCCTTTACGCCGCCAAGGAGATCTTCGGGCCGGAGAAGTTCGGCGCGCATCTCATCGTCGGCATGGGCGAGAGCGACCACGACGTGCTGACGCAAGTACAGAAAATCCGCGACCTCGGCGGCCACAGCCACATGTTCGCGTTCTTCCCGGAAAAGGGCTCGCTCATGGATCACCTGCCGCCGGTGCCGCGGCCGCAGTGGCGCCGCATCCAGCTCGCGCGCTATCTGATCGATTACCGCGAGCACCGGATCGAGCGCATGCGATTCGACGAAACCGGCAAGCTGATCGACTTCGGCCTGCCGCAGGATGAGGTCGACGAGGTGATCAAGGCCGGGACCGCCTTCCGCACCTCCGGCTGCCCGGGCAAATTCGCCGAGGACATCTCGGCCTGCGACCGGCCCTACGGCAATTCACCGCCCGGCAACATCGCGTCCTACCCGTTCAAGCTCAAACGCGACGACGTCCGCAAGGTTCGCCGGCAGCTTGATAAGGGCATGCCGCGGTAAGACGTGTGCTGTCGCCACCGCAGCGATATAAATTCCGTTCGTCCCCGCACCCGGGTCCAGCCTTCGGCTGGCCCGAGCACAGGCTCCAGCGGGGACCCAGGGAGACAAATCGCTGACGCCTCAAACGTAGCTCTGGATTCCCGCTTGCGCGGGAATGAACGGAGATTGGGGCAGCGCTTTCGAAACCGAGTACTGAGGGCGTGATATGACCGGCCAAAAGCCCTTCCGCGTCATCGACACCGGCCTGCGCAACGGGCGCGAAAACATCGCACTCGACCAGGCGCTGATCGAGGCGCGGCTGGACAACAAGATTCCCGACACCATCCGTTTCATCCGCTTTCGGCCGTCGGCGCTGGTCGGCGTGCACCAGTTCCTGCGCCAGGAGATCAAGACCGATTATTGCCGCGCCAACGGCATCGAAATCGGCCGCCGCATCACCGGCGGCGGCAGTCTCTATCTCGACGAGGGCCAGATCGGCTGGGAACTGCTGTTCGACCGCGCCACGCTCGGCGTGCGCGATCTGGCGGACGTCACCAAACGCGTCTGCGAGGCCTTCGCCCTCGGTCTCAACAAGCTCGGCGTGCCGGCGCGCTATCGCCCGCGCAACGACATCGAGGTGGACGGGCGCAAGATCAGCGGCACCGGCGGCTTCTTCGATGGCAATCTCATCTTCTATCAGGGCACGCTGCTGATCGACTTCGATCCCGCCAAGATCGGCGCCTGCCTCAACATCCCGGTCGAGAAGCTCGCCAAGCGCGATCTCACCTCCGCGACGCAACGCGTCATCACCATGCGCGAGGTGCTGGGCGACCAACTCCCCGAACTGCCGGCGATCTTCGAAGGCCTGCTCGCCGGGTTCGCGGAGGGCTTAAGCATCGCGCCGCAATGGGGCGCGATCACGCCGTATGAAGAGGAACTCGCCAAACAGCACTATCGCGAGGAGATCGGTACCGACGAGTTCGTCGAAGGGCTGGACGCACCGGCGGCCGGCGACGATCTGGTCAGCGCGTCGCTCACCGGCCGCGGCGGCACCGTGCGCGCCGATATCCGTCTCGAGGGCCGCCACAACGAGCGCATCCGCGAAGCGCTGATCACCGGCGATTTCTTCGTCACCCCGCCGCGGGTGATCTTCGATCTGGAAGCGGACCTGCGCGGGCGCGAGGTAACGGATGCGGGCTCCGTCATCGATGCCTTCTTCACCCGCACGAGCGCCGATTTCCTCAGCCTCAGCGCCGGCGAAATCCGCCAAGTGGTGGAAATGGCGCTCGGGAAACAGAGCGCGGACGTGAAGGCGGGCTAGGAACCGCCGAGCTCAGAGTGAAGCCCGATCAACGCCCGGCGGCGTAGCCCTGCATGCCGCGCGGATTGGCGGCGGCGCGGCGGCGCGGGCCGACGCGCGAGGCCGCGGTCAGGCGGCCTTCCGACCAGGCCGGGCCGACCTCGACCTCGTGGCCGCGCGTGCGCAGATCCTTGATGGTCGCCTCCCCCACCCGCGATTCCACCACCAGAACGCCCGGGCGCGCCGTGCGCGGCCAGAACGAGATCGGGCAATGCTCCGAGTGCCAGGCCGGCGCGTCGATCAATTCCTGCATGTTCATGCCGGCGTGCACGTGGCGTAGAAAGAACTGCGTGGTCCACTGGTCCTGCTGATCGCCGCCGGGCGAGCCCCAGGCGATGTAAGGCTCGCCGTCGCGCAGCGCCAAGGTCGGCGACAACGTGGTGCGCGGGCGTTTGCCCGGCACCAATGCGGACGGATGCTTTTCGTCGAGCCAGAACATTTGTGCGCGGGTGCCGAGCCCGAAACCAAGCTCGGGGATGACCGGCGAGGACTGCAGCCAGCCGCCGGACGGCGTCGACGTCACCATGTTGCCAGCACGGTCGATGATGTCGAAATGCACGGTGTCGCCGACGACCTCGCCGAGCCGCCCGACCGTCGGCTCGCCGGCGCCGAAACTGCCGACCGCGGCGCGCGCACCTTCGGCGCGGCGCAAGGTCACCGCGGCGCCGAAGCCGTCGATGACGCCGGGCCGCAACTCGAGCGACGCCTTGTCGGTCACCAGCTTACGGCGCGCGTCGTTATAGTGCGTCGGAAAGCAACGTCTCGACCGGCACGTCGGTGAATTCCGGGTCGCCGTAGAAGCTCTCGCGGTCGGCAAAGGCGAGCTTGGCGCATTCGACCTGGGCGTGGATGAAATCCGGGCCCGCCGGATCGAGACCATCGAGGTCGAAGCCTTTCAGCAAGGCGAGCTGTTGCAGCAGCACCGGCCCTTGGCTCCAGACGCCAGCCTTGCACACAGTGTAGCGCCCGTAATCGTAGGTCAGCGGCGCTTCGACCGTCGCCTGCCACTTCGCCATGTCGGCGCCGGTCAGCACGCCGCGGTGCCGCTCGCCGGTGACATCCATCACATCCTGCGTGCGGCAGAATTTGTCGATCGCCTCGGCGACGAAGCCTTGCGACCATGTTTGACGCGCGCGCTCGATCTGCGCGACGCGGTCGCCGCCAGCGCTTTCGGCTTCACGCAGCACCCGCGTATAGGTGTCGGCAAGCGCGCGGTTGCTGAACAGCGAGCCGGGTTCCGGCACGTGACCATTGGGCAGATAGACCGCCGCCGACGTCGTCCAGTGCTCGCGGAATAGCTTTTCGACCATGGCGATGGTGGCGGTGGCGCGCTCGACCAAGGGATGACCGTCGCGCGCGTAAGAGATCGCCGGCGCCAGCACGTCGGAAAGATGCATCGTGCCGTAGTCGCGCAGCATCAGCATCCAGGTGTCGAAGGTGCCGGGCACGCAGGCCGCCAGCAGCCCGGTGCCGGGGATCATGTCGAGACCGAGCTGGCGGAAATGCGCGATGGTCGCGGCCGCGGGCGCCGGACCCTGACCGCAGATCACCTGCGGCTTGCCCTGCTTCACGTCATAGATAATGACCGGCACGTCGCCGCCCGGGCCATTGAGGTGCGGCTCGACCACCTGCAGCGTGAAGGCGGTGGCGACCGCGGCGTCGAAGGCGTTGCCGCCCTTCTCCAGCACGCTCATGCCGACCGCGGTGGCGATCCAATGGGTGGTGGCGACCACGCCGAAGGTGCCTTCGATCTCCGGCCGCGTGGTGAAGGGATTGGGATTGATCTTGGAGACGTCGGCTCGCATGGCAGGACCCGGCTTTGTGTCCCGCCACTCTACTACATAGGTTGCGGGCGTCGATCCACGTTGCCGCCAACGGGCCGCAGCGCAACATACTGCGCCCGCTTGCCAAGCCCCGCCCGAGCCGCCACCATGGCGGCAATGAAAGAGCCGCGGCCAGGGCGACCGCGCCCTTGCGGCGGCAAGAACAGAGCAACGTGGGAAGCGCAGGAAACGTGGCGGGCGACAGCGACCATATCGTCGCCGAAATGGCGGCGCGGATTTTCACGGACCTCGCCGATCCCCAGACCGTCAACCAGGCAAAGAACGGCGCCTGGAAAGAGCCGCTGTGGCAGGCAATCGTGGAGGCCGGCCTGCCGCTCGCCTGGGTGCCTGAAAATCTGGGCGGTTCCGGCGTGAGCCTCACCGAAGGCTTCGAGGTGCTTGGCGTCGCCGGACGTTTCGCGCTTCCCGTGCCGCTCGCCGAAACGCTGACCGCAGGCTGGCTGCTGGCGCGCGCCGGGCTGGAAGCACCGGCAGGCGCGATGACGGTTGCTCCGGCCCGGCCGAACGACCGTATTCAACTCAGCACCGACGGCACATTGAAGGGCCGCGCCATCGGCGTGCCGTTCGCGCGCGAACCGACCACATCGCCGTGCTGGCCGAAGACGACAAGGGCGCCGTGGTCGCGCTGGTCGACACCAAGGACTGCAAGGTGAGCGACGGCGCCAATCTCGCCGGCGAACCGTTGAACGTCGTCAGCTTCGACGGCGTCACGCCGCTTGCGCACGCGCACCGTCGATTTCGACCGCACCGCGCTGATGCTTTTCGGCGCGGCCGTGCGCAGCGTGCAGACCGCCGGCGCGCTGGAAGCGATCCTCACGCGCGCCACCGACTACGCCAACGAGCGCGTCGCCTTCGAGCGCAAGATCGGCAAGTTCCAGGCGGTGCAGCAGAACCTGGCGCGGCTCGCCGGCGAAACCGCCGCCGCGCTGGCGGTCTCGACCTCTGCCGCCGACACGCTGGCGCAACGCGGACACGTTCGACGACGCCGCGTTCCTGGAAGCGGCTTCCGCCAAAATCCGCTGCGCGGAAGCCGCCAGCGAAGGCTCGGCCATCGCGCATCAGGTGTTCGGCGCCATCGGCTTCACGCAAGAGCACGTGCTGCATCGCTTCACGCTGCGCATGCTGTCGTGGCGCGACGACTTCGGCAACGAAAGCTGGTGGGCGGCCGAGCTCGGCCGCCGCGTCGCGCGGCTCGGCGCCGACGACTTCTGGCCGCTGGTGGCATCGCGATGAGCACCAACCTGCAGTTCGATCCCATCCGTCTGCCGCCCGAATGCGAGGCGTTGCGCGCGGACGTGCGCGCGTTCCTCGCCGACGAAATCGCCGCCGGCACTTTCGATCCGTACCGGCCCGGCCACGGCGACTCGCACAACCGCGACTTCAGCAAACGCGTCGGCGCCAAGGGCTGGATCGGCATGACCTGGCCCAAGCAATACGGCGGGCGCGAGCGCAGCTTCCTCGAGCGCTATGTGGTGACGGAGGAATTCCGCGTCGCCAACGCGCCGGTGCGCTCGCACTTTGTGGCGGACCGGCAGAGCGGACCGGTGCTGCTCAAATACGCGCCCGAGCACATCAAGGCCGACATCCTGCCGCGCATCTGCCGCGGCGAACTGTGCTTCGTCATCGGCATGAGCGAGCCCGGCTCCGGCTCCGACCTGTTCGCCGCCAAGACCAAGGCGACCAAGGTCGATGGCGGCTTCCGTATCAATGGCTCCAAGATCTGGACATCGAACGCGCACATCTCCGACTACATGCTCGGCCTGTTCCGCACGTCACCGCCAACCAAGGAAAACCGCCGCCACGGCCTCACCCAGTTCCTGGTCGACATGAAGACGCCCGGCATCACGATCAATCCCATCATCCAGATGACCGGCCAGCATGACTTCAACGAAGTCGTGTTCGAGGACGCTCTTGTGCCCGACGACCATGTGATGGGCGAGATCGACGGCGCCTGGAAGCAGGCCACCAGCGAGCTCGCCTATGAGCGCAGCGGGCCGGAACGGTTCCTGGAAACCTTCTACGTGTTGGCCGAGCTGATCCGCGCGCTTGGCGAAGAACCCGACACCCGCAGCGCCGAGGGGCTCGGCCGGCTGGTCGCGCAATTGCACACGCTGCGCCGCATGTCGGTGTCGGTCGCCGGCATGTTGCAGGCCGGCAAGGAGCCGGTCGTGGAAGGCTCGATCGTCAAGGACCTCGGCACCCTCTGGGAGCAGAAGCTGCCGCACCGGGTGCGCGAGCTCGCCGCCTTTCTCGATACCGAGATCGGCAACCGCGCCACCCTGGAAGAGCAGCTCGCGTTCGCCACCACCGTCGCGCCCAAGCTCACCATCCAGGGCGGCACCACCGAAATCCTGCGCGGCATCATCGCGCGCGGGCTGGGCCTGCGTTAAAGGAAAGTCGTCGCCGTGCCGGATATTTCCAAACTGCTGTGGCCGAAGTCGGTGGCCGTGGTCGGCGCCTCCAACGATTTGAGCGGCCTGCGCGGGCGCATTCTGGAGACCATCCTCGCCCACCCTTACGAGGGCAAGGTCTTTCCGGTGAGCCGCAGCGCCAACGAGGTGCAGGGGCTGAAAGCCTACAAGTCGGTCGACGATTTGCCGGAGCCGGTCGATCTCGCGATCCTGATCATCCCGGCGCAGTTCGTCGTCGCCGAGCTGGAGCGCTGCGGCAAGGCCGGCATCAAGGCCGCCGTCATTGTCTCCTCCGGTTTCGCCGAGGAGCCGGGCGGCGCCGGCGCGCGCATGCAGACGGACATCACCGAGATCGCCAAACGCTACGACATGGCGGTGACGGGACCCAATTCCGAAGGCTTCGCCACGATCGCCGCGGGCTTCTGTCCCACGTTCAGCCCGGTGTTCGACAAGAACGCCGGCAAGATCAAGCCGGTGCGCCCGCTAGGGCCCGGCCAGGTGTCGGTGATCTCGCAGAGCGGGGGCCTGGGCTTTGCCTTCTTCGACCGTGCGCGCCCGCGCGACATCACCTTCCGCCACGTCGTCACCACCGGCAACGAGGCCGCACTGCAGGTCACCGACCTGCTCGACTACATGATCGACGAAGGCGGCACCGACGTCTTCCTTCTGCTGATCGAGGACGTAAAGTCGCCGGAGAAATTCAAGCGCGTGGCCGAAAAGGCGCTGAAGGCCGGCAAACCGCTGATCGTCGGCAAGATCGGCCAGTCGGAACCGGGCATTCGCGCGGTCGCCTCGCACACCGCGGCGCTGGCCGGCGCTCAAGGCGCGTATCGCGCCATCTTCGAGCGCTACGGCCTGATCGAGGGCCGCGACTTCGACGAGATGCTCGACATGGCAGTGGCGTTCCTCGCCTGCGGCAACCGGCTGCCGGCGGGCAAGCGCGTCGGCATCTGCACCGCCTCCGGCGGCGCCGGCATCTGGCTGGCGGACGCCTGCGCCGCCGCCGGGCTCGAGGTGCCGGTGCTCGACGACGCAACGCGCGAGCAGCTTGGCGCGCATATGCCGGCCTACGGCACGTCGCAGAATCCGGTCGATTGCACCGCGCAAGGCTTGTGGAAGCTCGGCTACGCCGAGTTCGCGCGGCTGGTGGCGCAGTCGCCGCTGGTCGACGGTGTGACAGTCGCGATCAGCGCGCGGCGATCGGCCTTCCTCGAAGGCGATCTGCAGAAGCTGAAGGCGCTTAGAGAAACGTCGAACAAGCCGGTGCTGCTGTGGACCTATACGCTGCCGGCGGAGCGCAGCATCGAGATCATCAACGAGGCCGGCTACCCGCTGTTCACCACTACACACGGCTGTGCGCGGGCGCTGGCCGCGCTCGCCGACTATCGCAGCCTTCGCGAGCGCAGCCTGCAAGCGGCGAAGGCCGCGCCGGTGATCGCGGCGGCGCGCGACAAGGTGCGCGGCCTGTTCGCGAAAAGCGATGCCGTGCTGTCTGAATGGCAGGCGCGGCCGCTGCTCGCGGCCTACGGCATCGGCGCCGGTGACGCCGGCACGCTGGCGCAATCGGCCGCCGAAGCGGAAGCCGCGGCGAAAACCGCCGGGTGCGCGGTCGCCTTGAAAGTGCAGTCGGCCGCCCTCCCCCACAAGACCGAAGCCGGCGCGGTCGCGCTCAATGTCGAAGCCGGAGAGGTCGCCGCGGCTTATGCGCGCGTGCTCGCTTCGGCCAAGTCTTACGCCCCCGCGGCGGCCATCGACGGCGTGCTGGTGCAGCCGATGGCCCCGCCCGGCCGCGAGATGATCCTCGGCATCAATCGCGATGCGCGCTGGGGGCCGCTGCTGATGGTGGGCTTAGGCGGCGTGCTGGTCGAGGCGATGGGCGACGTGCAGCTTACGCCGGTGCCGCTCGACCGCGAGGCCGCGCTGACGACCATCGCGACGTTGAAGGGCGCGGCCCTGCTCGGCGCGTTTCGCGGCCGGCCGGAAGCCGACGTCGACGCGCTCGCCGATCTCATGGTGCGGCTGTCGCAGTTCGCGGCCGATCACGCCGAGACAATCGCCGAGATCGATCTCAATCCGGTCATCGTGCACGACAAGGGCAAAGGCGTGACATTGGTCGACGCGCTGATCGTCAAACGCGCGGCCAACGCGCAGAACCGCACCGCGGCTGAGTGACACAAAGGATTTTTGCCATGAGCGATATCGCCATCGAAAAGCACGGCCACGTCGCGCTGGTCGAGATCCAACGGCCGCCCAATAATTTCTTCGACATTGCGCTGATCCAGGACATCGCCGCCGCGTTCGAAGCCTTCGACCAAGATGGCGACATCCGCGCCGTGGTGCTGGCCTCGCAGGGCAAGGTGTTCTGCGCCGGCGCCAATTTCGGAGACGGTTCCACCCTCGACAAGAGCGGCCAGCGGCCGAGCGAGCTGAGCCACCAGCAGGCGGTGCAGCATCTCTATCTGGAAGGCAACCGGCTGTTCCGGACCAAGAAGCCGATCGTCGCCGCCGTGCATGGCGCCGCCGTCGGTGGCGGGCTCGGCCTGGCGATGGTCGGGGACTTCCGCGTCACCTGCCCGGAGGCGCGCTTCTGCGCCAACTTCACCCGGCTCGGTTTCCATCCCGGCTTCGGGCTGACGGTGACGCTGCCGGCGGTGATCGGAGAAACCAAGGCGGCGCTGATGTTCTACACCAGCCGCCGCGTGCCCGGCGACGAAGCCTACGCGATGGGCCTCGCCGATGTGCTGGTGCCGCAGGATCAGGTGCGCGACGGCGGCGCTCAAGCTCGCCGCCGAGATCGCGGAGAATTCGCCGCTCGGCCTCATTTCCACGCGCACCACCCTACGCGGCAACATCGCCGACCGCGTGCGCGCGGCCACCGAACACGAATTGAAAGAGCAGACGCGCCTGCGCGCGACAGACGACTTCAAGGAAGGCGTCAAGGCGATGGCGGAACGGCGGGTGCCGAACTTCGCCGGTCGCTAGTCACGATCAGCGGCGCATTGGTTTCCGGTATCATCGCCAGCACCACCACATGGGTGGAGACGGCGTAACGCAAATCGATGTTGCGCCCATCGCGTAAACGCGCGCGCCGGCCGGCAATATCGACGTCGATATCCTGGTAATCGAGCAGCAGCCCGTCGCGCGCGGCGACGGCCTTGTAGACCGCCTCCTTGGCGGCAAACAGCAGCCGGCCCTGCAACGGGTCTTCGGCGAGGCGCGGGCGCTCGCGCGGCGTCACCACCAGCTCGCGCAATTCGTCCGGCAAGGCTTCCGCCGGCTCAATGTCGATCCCGAGCGCGCCAATTTCACCGCTCCGCGCGATTGCCGCCACCGCGATATCGCCGTCATGGGCGAAGGAGCCGACGATGCCGGCCGGCCACAACGGCGCGCCGCTTTCGCCTTTCGGGATCGCGCAAGGCGCATGGCCGAGGCGCGCTAGCAGGGCGCGCCCAAGCTCGCGCGCGGCACCGCTCGCGCGCCGCATCCGCACCAGAGACGACGTAATCGAGCGCGCCTCTTCCGGCATGAGGGCGCGTTCATCGCCCGGCCGAATCGGCCGGCAATCGACCAGGATGTCGGCCGACGACAAATGTTTGATCGCGCGTTGCAGCGTTTGCTCGATCGGGGCGGACATGTCCATGCCACAGGCGGTTGGGCCGCCCCTACTCCGCCGGAACGCTGGCGGCGACGTTCAGGTCCAGCATCTCGTCCGCGGCCCTATCCTGCGCCGCGGCACGGCCGACCGCCTGCTCCTGCGCGCGATTGACGCGCACCAGCTTGGCCGGATTGCCGCGCCACACCGTGTGGTCGTCGAGCACCTCGCCCTTCATCAGGAACGAGTCGGCCTCGAGCACGACATTCTCACCCATGGTGACGCCGTAGTGCACGAAGGCGCCCGGCCCCAGCGTCGAGCCATTGCCGACCTTCACATAGTCGGACTTGAAAACGCCCTCCTCGAGCGAATGCGCCTGCAGCACGCTGCCCTCGTTGAGGTTCACGCCGTCGCCGATCTCGGTGAGCGTGCGCTCGGTGATCGAGCAGCCGCCGTCATAGACCTTGCGGCCGATCTTGATGCCGACCATGCGGGAGACGACGTTCTTGAACGGGGTGCCGCCGAAACGCTCGATGATCGGCGAATCCGACAGCTTCCAGTGCCGCTCATGCGCCCAGAATTCGGGATCGTAGATCGACACCATCGTGGGCTTAAGGCGCTTGAAGGCGAGGCTCGCCCGCTCGATGAGCGCGAAGTAGACGATCGCCGCCAGCGAGACCAGCGCTGAGGCCGCGAGCAGCGACCAGGTGCCATACTCGGGATAGTTCTCGACGCCGAGATGCGCGATGAGGAGCGTCGCGAACAGGAACATCCAGCGGGCGAACAGGAACAGCGCCGCGGTGGCCAAATTGTGCACGTTCTTGCGCGCGACCCGCTGCCGGCGCAGCTCGGGGCTCAGCGCGGCGTTGACGTCCTTGTCGCGCTCGACCATGCGCGGGATCTCGAAGCAGGGCGAGCCCAGCAGGCCGACATTTTCGCGCACCGGGCCGTCGATCGGGATCATCACCTTGGTGCCGAGCAGGCAGTTGGCGCCGGTGCGGCCGTCCGGCGGATAGTGAATGTCATTGCCGAGATAGTTGCGCTCGCCGATGCGCGTTTCGCTCAGGCGGAACGACGAGCTCGACATGTGCATGTTGATCATCGAGATGCCGTCCGAAACCATGGTGCGGTTGCCGATCTCGCACAGGAACGGGTTGTCGTGTCGCTGATTGGTGCCGAAATTCGAGCCGGTCTGCTCGACCTCGTTCAGCTTCCAGCCGACCAAGCGCATATAATGGACGATGAACGAGCTGTCGCCGAACAGCAGGTTGAAGAAGTGCGAATTGCTCGTGCGTGAGACGACGGTCTGCAGCCAGTAATGGACACCATACAGCACATAAGTGCGGCCGGGCGAGGAACAGGTTGCAGAGGCGCGGCACCGCGTAGACCGCGACGAGCCCGAGCAACACGGCGCCAAGGTAGGCCACCGAGGCAATCAGCATCACCGCAACGAACGCCGGCGTGAGCTGGTCGAATTGCGCGGACGCGGCGCCGGTGAAAGCGGCGAACACCTCGTACCAGTAGTTCAGCACCAGCATGGAGACCGGCGCCGCGACGCCGACGAGGCCGACAAGCTGCAGCGCCGCGTAGATCGCGCGCCGCCGCGTGGAGCAACGCATTGGCGCGATCGGGCAATAGTCGGACTGGGTCTCGACCGCCGGCGAGCCGTGATAGCGCTTGCCGTCCGGCACCCGCTGCCCGCTCTGCAGCGACGAGGCGTGGCCGAGCTGGGCGCCGTCACCCATCGCGGTGTCGATGTCGAGCACGCTCGCCTCGCCGACGAAGGCGTCGCGGCCGATGTCGATTTCCCCGATCTCGATGAAATTGGAACGCGCGCGATAGCCGAGCAGGATGGAATCCTTGCGCAGGATCGTGTTGTCGCCGACCGAAAACAGATCGGTCGCGACCGGCACGAAGCGCGAATGGATGACGGCGCCGCGGCCGATGCGGGCGCCGAGGGCGCGCAGATAGAGATTGTAGAGCGGGCTGCCGGCGAAGGCTGCCACCGGCGCGGTGCGGATCAGCGTCTTGACCATCCAGAA
>CAWHJZ010000026.1:0-127528 GCA_963829785.1 uncultured Pseudomonadota bacterium
AACCAGGGCGGCGCCGCGGCCGGGCGTGCCGGCGGGATAATTGACCGGGCGGATCAGGCGCGGTGCGCGCTCGATGAACACCAAGGCCTCGCGCTGGTCCCAGGAATGGTTCCCCAGCGTAACGGCGTCGGCGCCGGCGTCGATCAACTCGTCGTAGATTTTCTCAGTGATGCCGAAGCCGCCGGCGGCGTTCTCGCCGTTGACCACCACCAGGTCGAGCTTCCATTTGGTGATCAGCCCGGGCAGCCGCTCCAGCACCGCGTTGCGCCCGGTCCGCCCCACCACATCGCCGACAAAGAGAAGCCGCATTGCTTTCAGAGACTCTACTTTGCGCATGATCTGATCCGAAAACCGGTTCCCACTTTTCGGGATCATGCGCGACGCAAATCGAGAACCCCGCGTTCCGTTAGCACGAGATCGAGGCGCTCGTCGCGGGGGGTGACGGGAACTTGCGACATTTCCTGGGCGGCGAAGGCGATGCCGACGGCGGTGACTTTCTTCTTGGCCCGCAGGGCGGCCAGGGTCATATCGTAATACCCCGCGCCGTAGCCGATGCGGTTGCCGGCGCGGTCGAAGGCGGCAAGCGGCACGATGACGATGTCGGGCGCGACGTCGCCCGCGTCCGGCTTGGGCTCGCGGATGCCCCATTGCCCGCGCGCGAGCTCGTTGCCGAAGGCGTAGGCGCGCATGATGAGCGGCTTGCCCCGCCCATCAATCGCCGGCAACGCGAGCCGCGCGCCGGCCTCGGCCAGCTTCTTCAGCAACGGCAGCGGATTGATCTCGGTTTTCATCGGCATGAAGCCGGAGACGATGACGCCGGGTGTTATCGCAATGGGGAATTCACGCGCGGCGATTACTTCCGCCGCCGCCGCGCGTTCGTCGGCCGGCATGGCGTCGCGTCGCGCGAGCGCTTCGGCGCGGATTTGAATTTTTTGGTCTTGGATGGATGAGGCACTTTGCATGGCCCCACCATACCCGTCATTCCTGGACGCCCGCAAAGCGGACGAGCCTAAAGTGACAAATGGGAGAAGTGCGGAGCCGCAACGGCCGTCAGAGCATGATCCCGGGAACCTACATAAGTAGGTGGGCGCCATATGCCCGGGCCCACGGGCCCGGCCAGGGACAGCTCCCGTTGGGATCGTAAGGCCCCGGGGAATTTATCTCCGACGCGCCTCACAGCCCCGCGGAGGGAATGTAGTGGGTGTTCGGGCCAAGCGCCATGCTTTCCCTCCCCCGCGCCGAAGTCGGATTTATCCGATTTCGGCCAATCTAAGATGCCGAACTCGGGTAAACCCGAGTTCGGTTGGGGAAAGGTGAATGGCGCCTCACCCGATCGCGACGCTCTCGCCGACGGTCTGGTTGAGCTTCTTGGTGAGGCTTTCGATGCGCTCGGCAGCCGAGTTGAAGGCGCCGACCACGGCGGCGGAGGCCTGCTGGGCGCGGTCGGCGGCGACCACGCGGGCGTCCTGCAGGGCGGCGATCTCCTCCTCCATGCGGCGAATCTGCGCCCGCGCCTCGCTCACCTCGTCGGCCACCATCAGCGCCGCCATCACCGTCAGCCGGGTGTCGCCGATCTCGCCAAAGCGCTGGCGCAATTCGGCAATGCGGCCGTCGATGTCGCTTGCGAGCGCCACCAGATGCTCCTCCTGGCCGTCCTCGCAGGCGAGGCGGAACTGGCGGCCGGCGATGGTGGCGGTGACTTGCGCCATGGGCGGCTCCTTATCAGGCTCTTGGTTGGGCATTTGGGGCTGAACCTGGCTCATTCTTGCGTGTCCAGCACCGACTGGATCGAGGCCATGGCCGTATCCAGCCGCTCCGCGATCTCGCGATTGGTCTGTTCCAGCTTGCGCGAACGTGCGGTTTCGCCGTCGAGCGCGGCGGCAAGCCGGGTGCGGTCGGTACCCAACGCCTGCACCTGGGCGGCAAGCGCCTCCTCGCTCTGGTCGGCCTGCTGACGCCGTTCGACCGCGGCGTCGAGCGCATCGAGCGCCAGCGCCAGGCGCTTGACCGCACTATCAACTGCACTTTGGTCGGTCATTGCCGTTGCCCCGGAACTTTCACGCGAAAAACTCTTGCGTCGGCAACCGTTTAGGCCAAGAAGCTTACGTGCCGCGCGATGCCAACGTCAACGTTTGTGGAAACGATATGAACCGTTGTTTTCGCGCGCCTGTGCATGGCGGTTCGCGGGTCGGCGGGTCACATTGACTCCAAGGCGGCACATGCTATCCAGCCCGCACAAAATAGGCCCTTTTTCATGAATGCATCCCGTTCGTCGACGGCCGCCGTGGCGCCCGCTGAGCCCCGCGACTCCCAGGCCGCTTCCGCGGTGACCCATGACCGCATGGCCAACGCCATCCGCGCGCTCGCCATGGACGCGGTCGAGCAGGCCAAGTCCGGCCATCCCGGCATGCCCATGGGCACGGCCGACGTGGCGACGGTGCTGTTCACGCAGTTCCTGAAATTCGATGCCGCCGATCCCGCCTGGCCCGACCGCGACCGCTTCGTGCTGTCGGCCGGCCACGGCTCGATGCTGCTCTATTCGCTGCTTTATCTCACCGGCTACGCCGGCATGACGCTGGACGAGATCAAGCGCTTCCGCCAGCTCGGCTCCAAGACGCCGGGCCATCCGGAATACGGCCACACGCCGGGCGTCGAGACCACCACCGGCCCGCTCGGCCAGGGGCTCGCCACCGCGGTCGGCATGGCGATCGCCGAACGGCACATGGCGGCGGTGTTCGGCGATACGATCGTCGATCACAAGACTTACGTGATCGCATCCGACGGCGACCTGATGGAAGGCATCAGCCACGAAGCCATCGCGCTCGCCGGCCACCTGAAGCTCAACAAGCTGATCGTGCTGTTCGACGACAACGGCATTTCCATCGACGGCGCGCTGTCGCTCGCCGACTCGCGTCGATCAGGTAAAGCGTTTCGAGGCCTGCGGCTGGAACGCCTCGCGCATCGACGGTCACGATCCCAAAGCCATCGCGGCGGCGCTGGAGAAAGCGCAAAAGTCCGACAAGCCGGTGCTGATCGCCTGCAAAACGAAAATCGGTTTCGGCGCGCCGACCAAGGCCGGCAAGTCGTCGTCGCACGGCTCGCCGCTCGGCGCCGACGAGATCAAGGGCACGCGCGAGGCGCTTGCCTGGGATCACGTGCCGTTCGAGATTCCCGATGACATTCTGTCCGCCTGGCGCGCGGCCGGCGCGCGCGGCAAGCCGGCGCACGCCGACTGGAACAAGCGCTTCGGCGCGATCGAGGCCAAGCAGCGCGCCGAATTCGAGCGCCGCACCAAAGGTGAGCTGTCGGCGCAAGCACTCGATGGCGCGGTGCGCGCGGTGAAAGAGACGCTCGCCGCCACACCCAAGGACATCGCCACCCGCTCGTCGTCCGAGTTCGCGCTCGAAAGCCCTGGTGCCGGCGCTGCCGGAAATGATCGGCGGCTCCGCCGACCTCACCGGCTCCAACAACACGCGCACCAAGTCGATGCAGGCGATGAACGCCGCCGATTTCTCCGGCCGCTTCATTCACTATGGCGTGCGCGAGCTCGGCATGGCCGCGGCCATGAACGGCATGGCGGTGCACGGCGGCATCATCCCCTATTCCGGCACCTTCCTGGTGTTCTCCGACTACGCCCGGCCGGCCATTCGCCTCGCCGCATTGATGGGCGTTCGGGCAATCCATGTGCTCACCCACAACTCCATCGGCCTCGGCGAAGACGGGCCGACGCATCAGCCGGTCGAGCATCTCGCCGCGCTGCGCGCGATCCCCAACCTGCTGGTGTTCCGCCCGGCCGACGCGGTGGAAACGGTCGAATGCTGGCAGCTCGCGCTGCAGAACAAGGACCGGCCGAGCGTGCTGGCGCTGACGCGCCAGAACCTGCCGCAGCTGTCGAAGGATTTCCTCGACAACAACCGTTGCGCCGCCGGCGCCTACGAGATCGCCGCGGCCGACGGCAAGGCTGAGGTCTCGATCTTCGCCACCGGCTCGGAAGTCTCGCTCGCCGTCGAGGCGCAGAAGCTGCTCGCCGCCAAGGGCGTCGCGGCGCGGGTGGTGTCGGTGCCCTGCTTCGAACTGCTGGCGGAAGCCCCGGAGGCCGCGCGCCGCGCGGTGATCGGCGACGCCAAGGTCAGGATCGGCGTGGAAGCCGCCATCCGCCAGGGCTGGGACGCCATCATCGGTTCCGACGGCGATTTCGTCGGCATGACGGGCTTCGGCGCCAGCGCGCCCTACAAGGAACTTTACAAGCATTTCGGCATTACAGCCGAAGCAGTCGCAGAAGCTGCGCTGCTTAAGCTCAAGAAATCTTGATCCATCTCAATTGATCGCCCGCGCAAGCGGGCGATTACATAAAGACGGGACAGGATGTCGGCACAGGGGGACTTGGATGGCCCGCGGCTCAGGCGGGGCATGCCAGCGGATCAGGAGAGCCGGAGTAAAGACCATGACAGTACGTGTTGCCATCAACGGATTTGGCCGCATCGGCCGTAACATCCTGCGCGCCATCGTCGAGAGCGGGCGCAAGGATATCGAGGTCGTCGCCGTCAACGATCTCGGGCCGGTGGAAACCAATGCCCACCTGCTGCGCTACGACAGCGTGCATGGCCGCTTCCCGCACGAGGTCACGGTCAAGGGCGACACCATCAGCGTCGGCGGCGGCACCATCAAGGTCTGCGCCGAGCGCGACCCCAGCAAGCTGCCGTGGAAGGACCTCGGCGTCGACATCGCGCTGGAATGCACCGGCATCTTCACCGCCAAGGAGAAGGCCTCGGCCCATCTGACCGCCGGCGCCAAGCGCGTGCTGGTGTCGGCGCCTGCCGACGGCGCCGATGCGACCATCGTCTTCGGCGTCAACCACGACACGCTGACCAAGGACCACATGGTGGTCTCCAACGGCTCCTGCACCACCAACTGCCTGGCCCCGGTCGTCAAGGTGCTCAATGACACGGTCGGCATCGAGACCGGCTTCATGACGACGATCCATGCCTATACCGGCGACCAGCCGACGCTCGACACCATGCACAAGGATCTCTACCGCGCGCGCGCGGCGGCGATGTCGATGATCCCGACCTCGACCGGCGCGGCCAAGGCCATCGGCCTGGTGCTGCCGGAGCTCAAGGGCAAGCTGGACGGCGTCGCCATCCGCGTGCCGACGCCGAACGTGTCGGTGGTCGATCTCAAGATCGTCGCCAAGAAGGCGACCAGCCCGGACGAGATCAACGCGCGCCATGAAGCGTGCCGCCGAGCAGCAGCTCAAGGGCATTCTCAACTACACCACGCACCACAACGTCTCGATCGACTTCAATCACGATCCGCACTCGTCCACGGTTCACATGGATCAGACCAAGGTGATGAACGGCACGCTGGTGCGCGTGATGTCGTGGTACGACAACGAATGGGGCTTCTCCAACCGCATGGCGGACACCGCCACGGCGATGGCGAAGCTGATCTAGAACCTGCTTGTCCTGGATCTGCGGCGCACCGCTAACGCGCTGCGCCGCGTCCGGGACACGAGGCCCTCTATGGAAAACTTCCGCACCCTCGACCACGTGGACGTGAAGGGCAAACGCGTCCTGGTGCGCGTCGACCTCAACGTGCCGATGGAAAACGGCGTCGTCACCGACGCAACCCGCATCGAACGCGCCGCCCACGCCATCACCGAGATCGCCGACGCGGGCGGCAAGGTGATCCTGCTCAGCCATTTCGGCCGGCCCAAGGGCAAGCGCGACCCGAAATATTCGCTGAAAGCGGTGGCGGCCGAGGTCGCCCACGTCATCAAGCGGCCGGTGAAGTTCGTCGACGACTGCGTCGGCGAGGTCGCCGAGAAGGCGGTCGCCGCCATGCAGCCGGGCGACATCGTCTGCCTGGAGAACACGCGCTTTTATCCGGGCGAGGAAAAGAACGATCCCGACTTCGTCGCCCAACTCGCCAAGCTCGGCGACATCTGGGTCGCCGACGCCTTCTCCGCCGCCCACCGCGCGCATGCCTCGACCGAAGGGCTTGGCCACGTGCTGCCGGCTTATGCGGGCGCCACCATGCGCGACGAACTGGTGGCGCTGGAAAAGGCGCTGGAGAAACCGGCGCGGCCGGTGGCGGCGATCGTCGGCGGCGCCAAGATCTCCACCAAGCTCGATCTGCTGTCGAACCTGCTGCAGAAGGTCGACGCGCTGATCATCGGCGGCGCCATGGCCAACACGTTTTTGCTGGCGCAGGGCAAACCGGTCGGCAAATCGCTGGTCGAGGCCGATCTTGTCGATACCGCGCGCGACATCATGAACAAGGCCAAGGCCGACAAGCGCGAGATCGTGCTGCCGGTCGACGTGGTGGTGGCCAAGGAGTTCAAGGCCCACGCGCCCTCGCGCGCCATCGACGTCGACAAGGTCGGCCCCGAGGAGATGATCCTCGACATCGGCCCGCGCAGCATCGAGCAGGCGGTGTCGCTCTTGGCGCGCATCAAGACCCTGGTGTGGAACGGACCGTTCGGCGCCTTCGAGATGGAGCCGTTCGACAACGGCACCGTCGAGGTGGCGGAAGCCGCGGCCGAACTCACCAAGGCCGGCAAACTGGTGACGGTGGCGGGCGGCGGCGACACGGTGGCCGCGCTCAACGTGGCCGGCGCCGCCGACCGTTTTACCTATGTTTCCACCGCCGGCGGCGCCTTTCTGGAGTGGCTGGAAGGCAAGGCCTTGCCTGGGGTGGATGTGCTGAGAGTAAAATGACCGCCAAAGCGGTCATCCCGGGCGGAACGCCTCCGGGGTAATAGGGATGATGGAGAGGGACACATGAATCTCGACGAATTGAACAAAGTCGCCGTGGCGATGGTCGCGCCCGGGCGCGGCATCCTGGCGGCCGACGAATCCACCGGCACCATCAAGAAGCGCTTCGACGCCATCAACGTCGAATGCACCGAGGACAACCGCCGCGACTACCGCGAGCTGCTGTTCCGCTCGGCCGAAGGCATGAAGCACATTTCCGGCGTCATCCTCTATGACGAGACCATCTGGCAAAAAGGCAAAGACGGCACGCCGCTGGTCGAGATCATCAGACAAGCCGGCGCCCTCCCCGGCATCAAGGTCGACGAAGGCACCAAGCCGTTGCCGTTCTGCCCGGGCGAACTGGTCACCTCGGGCCTCGACAAGCTGCCGGAGCGGCTGCCGAAGTATTACGAGCAGGGCGCGCGCTTCGCGAAATGGCGCGCGGTGATCGACATCGGCGCCGGCATCCCGAGCTACGATTGCATTCACACCAACGCGCATGCGCTGGCGCGCTACGCCGCGCTCTGCCAGGTCAACCAGATCGTGCCGATCGTCGAGCCGGAAGTGCTGATGGACGGCGAGCACGACATCGACCGCTGCGTCGAGGTCACGACCTTCGTGCTGAAGGAAACCTTCCAGCAGCTTTATTACCAGCGCGTGGCGCTGGAGGGCATGGTGCTCAAGCCCAACATGGCGATCGCCGGCAAGAAGAGCAAAAAGCAAGCCTCCGTTCAGGAAGTCGCCGAGAAGACGGTGAAGATGCTGAAGGAGTGCGTGCCGGGCGCGGTGCCGGGTATCGCGTTCCTCTCCGGCGGCCAGTCGGACGGCGACGCCACCGCCCATCTCGACGCCATGAACAAGATCGGCGGCCTGCCGTGGAGCCTCACCTTCTCCTACGGCCGCGCGCTGCAGGCGGCGCCGCAGAAGACCTGGAGCGGCAAGAGCGAAAACGTCGCGGCCGCGCAACGCGCCTTCTCCCACCGCGCCGAGATGAACGGGCTCGCCGCCCGCGGCCAGTGGAAGTCCGACATGGAGAAGAAGGCGGCGTAAGGCGCCCAACGAGCATGTCACCTCCCCTGAGGGGGAGGTGAATCTGCCTTATTCACGACAGACGCTGCCCTTAAGGGCCCTTCTGCCCTTAAGGGTCGTTGCGACCGCATGCCGCTTGTCCCAGTGGCGGCGACGTGAGAGGTAGTCCCCGCGCCCTTAACGGGCGTTGACAAGCGTCTTATGAGCCAGGCCGAAACCCCCATCCAGCCGGCGCTTTCCGCGCGCTGGCCCGTCAAGACCGATGCCATCGTCTATACGGCGATCGGCGTGAGCGCGCTCGCGTTCTGGTGGCTGACGCGCGCGCACGTCGCCTGGCTGCCGTTCTGGGCGCCATGGGAGTTCTCCTTCGTCGAATACCTGAGCGCCTGGCTGGGGCTGTTCTGGTATCTGCGCGGGCTTTCGCGCACGCCGGCCGGCGAGCAGCCTTCGTTCGGGCGCAAGCTCGCCTTCTTCGTCGGCCTCGCGCTGATCTACGCCGTGATGGAGACGCGCTACGAATATCTCGCCGAGCATCAGTTCTTCTTCAACCGCATCCAGCACGTCACGATGCACCACATCGGGCCGTTCCTGCTGGCGCTCGCGTGGCCGGGCGAGACCCTGTTGCGCGGCATGCCGCCCTGGCTCGCGCGCGTCATCAGGCATCCGTTCGTCACACGGCCGGTGCACTATATCCAGCAGCCGATCGTCGCCGGCGTGCTGTTCGTGGGTCTGGTCATCTTCTGGCTCATTCCGCCGATCCATTTCTACGCCATGATCGACCCGCGCCTGTTCACGCTCATGAACTGGAGCATGGTGGTCGACGGCATCCTGTTCTGGGCGCTGGTGCTCGATCCGCGGGCGAAGCCGCCGGCGCGGGTATCGTTCGGCGGCCGCGCCGCGCTGGCCGCACTGACGATCTTCCCGCAGATCGTCATCGGCTCCTGGATCGCGCTGAGCGAGCGCGACCTCTACCCGTTCTACGACCTGTGCGGCCGCATCTATCCGGAGCTCGGACCGCAATACGACCAGACCGTCGGCGGGCTGATCATTTGGATTCCGCCCGGCATGATGGGCATCCTGGGGCTCGTGCTGGTGCTGAACAATTTGCGTAAAGTCGACGAAAAGGAAAGCGTCAATGACAGTGAAGACCAAGACGGCGGGATCGTCATCGATTCGAGCCAGTGGACCGGCTAGCGCACGGGCAGCGTTGCGCGTGGCGCTCGCCGCCGCGCTGCTGACCGCGACAGGCACCGCGGCATTTGCCGCCGGCGTCACGATCGAGAAGCCGTGGATGCGGCTGATCATCAAGGCGCGGCCGGCGGCCGGGTATTTCACCCTGCACAACGGCACCGACAAGACGGTCACGCTCACCGGCGCGTCATCGAGCGCCTGCGGCATGACGATGCTGCACGAGACCAAGGAAGTGAACGGCGTCGCCAAGATGATGCACGTCATGGCCATCAAGGTGCCGGCGGGCGGCAAGCTCACCTTCCAGCCCGGCGGCTATCACATCATGTGCATGAAGCCGAAAGACAGCATGGTCGTCGGCAAGAGCGTGCCGGTGACGCTGAAATTCGCCGACGGCCAGACGCTGACCGCAAAGTTCGCGGTCACCGGCGCCGGCGGGATGAAGATGAATATGAAGAAGTGACGATCGAGATCGTTCGACATCGTCATGCCCGGCCTTGTGCCGGGCATGATGCGTTTTGGCCTGGCGCGATCAGAGAAAGCTCAAAATCCGCCGCCACCAGCTTCCGCTGCCGGCGCCGGCCACCATGGCGCGCAGGTCGTCGGCGATGGGCGCGAGCTTGGTGTTGGGCTGCGACAGCCCGGTGAACAGCAGCTTGATGTTGCCCGCGCGGTTGAACACGTAGACCGCGGCGCCGTGCGTGACCTCGTAGGGCTTGCCGTCATGGGGCGGCGTCGCCGAATAGGCCACCCGGTAGCGCTTGGCGAGATTGGCGAGCTGGTTGGGCGTGCCGCGCAGGCCGACCACCTGCGGCGCGAAAGCCTCGGTGTATTGCTTGAGCACGGCCAGCGTATCGCGGTTGGGATCGACGGTGACGAACAAGACGCGCACGTCGTCGGCCTGCTTGCCCAGCTTCTTCAGCATGTCGGTGATGTTGAGCAGCGTCGCCGGGCAGACGTCCGGGCAGAAGGTGTAGCCGAAATAGAGCAGCACGATCTTGCCCTTGAAGTCGGCGGCGGTGACGGTCTTGCCGTCGGAGGCGCGCGTCATGGTGAAGGCGAGCGGCGGCAGCGCGCCGGTCATGTCGTCGGAATTCCAGGCACGGGCCGGGCCGCCCGCCAGCAGCAGGGCGGCAAGCAGCGCGGTGGCGGCGACCGCACCGAAGGCGCGGCGGCTGAAGAGGGTCATGGCGGTAATCACACGGGTCGGATGAGGTTTGGGCATCGGTCTGGGCGAGTTGGGGCGGGTCCGGATTGGGCGCAAACCGCCCGGCCGCGCCGAATGTCCCGCCGCCCCCGGTCGGATGGCACTTTCTGGCGATTTGAGTGTGTTCATTATGAGACGGCGGACGTCCGATCCAGCCCCAAATTGACGCGGGCGCCCCCTCCCCCTCGTCTTCCGATTTCGCATGGCGACAGTTTCAAAATGGCGTGTCTAGTGCCCCGCTTCCGAAGTTCGTGATACATCGCAGCGCGCTCTGACACGAACTTCGGATGCCAAGGGGCACTAGCAAGTCTATGATTCTAGTGCCGCTTTCGATTTGAAGTTCCTGAGCGAAGTTGCGGCAGACGTACAGGAACTTCAAATCGGCGGCACTACGTGACGGCGCAGCCGTTTTTCGCTAGAGACGGCGCGATTTCCTTCGTAAGCAAAAAGGACATTCCGCCGTGATCGATCTCTATACCTGGACGACCCCGAACGGCCGCAAAGCCTCCATCGCCCTGGAGGAGCTTGGCCTGCCTTACACCGCGCACGCCATCGACATTTCCAAGGACGAGCAGTTTGCGCCCGACTTCCTCAAGATCGCGCCCAACAACCGCATTCCGGCCATCGTCGACCGCGACACCAATATTTCCCTCATGGAGTCCGGCGCGATCCTGATCTATCTCGCCGACAAGACCGGCAAGCTGCTGCCCAAGGAAGGCGAGGCGCGCTACCGCGTCATCGAATGGCTGATGTGGCAGATGGGCGGCCCCGGCCCCATGCTCGGCCAGGTGCACCACTTCGTGAAGTACAACAAGGGCAAGGCGCCCTACGCCGAGGAGCGCTACCTGAAGGAAGCGCACCGGCTCTACAAGGTGCTCAACACGCGCCTGGAAGGCCGCGACTTCGTCGCCGGCGATTATTCCATCGCCGACATCGCGATCTGGCCGTGGATCTCGCGCTTCGAGTGGCAGACCGTCGACATGAATCAGTACCCCAACGTGAAGCGCTGGTACGTCAACATCGCCAACCGCCCGGCGGTGAAGAAGGGCTATGCGGTGCCCAAGGACATGGGCCCGATCCCGATGCCGTGATCGGCGACGCGACGACTGAAAATGACGGTGGCCGGGCTTCAAGCCCGGCCATTTCGTTTGCGGCCCCTTCACTTGGATGCCCGCCCCCGAACCATTACCCTCCCCTTTGATTCGCCGCCTGTCGCGTTTTGCGTCCCTGCGTCCCTTTCCCTCGTCGCTCAGCGCAACATCATGGCCGAAGCAGCACCCCAATCCCCGCAGATCGACGCGCCCAAACTCCTGAACAACGCCGTCGGCATGCATCAGGGCGGACGGCTGCGCGAGGCCGAAAAGCTCTACGCGCAAGTGCTCGCCGCCCAGCCGGACAATTTCGACGCGCTGCATCTCTATGGCGTGCTCATGCACCAGCGCGGCCAGCCGGCCGAGGCACTGCGGCTGATCGGCCAGGCCTTGCGGGCGAACGCCAAGGCCGCCGCCGCGCATTCGAACTACGGCATGGTGCTGGCGGTGCTCAACCGCGACGCCGAGGCGGTGGAAAGCTACGACCGCGCCATCGCGCTGCAGCCCGATTATGCCGAGGCGATCAACAACCGGGGCAACGCGCTGCGCAAGCTCGGCCGCAACGAGGAAGCGATCACGAGCTTCGACCGCGCTCTGGCGCTCAAGCCGGGCTATCCGGAAGCGCTCAACAACCGCGGCAACGCATTGCTGGCGATGCAACGCACCGGCGAGGCGCTGCAAAGCTACGAAGAAGCGCTGGCGCAGCGGCCGTCTTACGTCGACGCGCTGGTCAACCGCGCCGAAGCGCTGCGCCAGCTCGCGCGCTCGGATGAAGCCATCACGAGCCTCGACCGCGCGCTCGCACTCAAGCCCGATCATCCCGCCGCGCTGCAAATGCGCGCGCAACTGCGGCAGGCGCGCGGCGATGACGCCGCCGCGCTCGCCGATCTTGAGCGCGTCGTTGCGCTCAGGCCAAATGACGCTGAAGCCCATGCCGCGGCGGGACATCTGCTGCGCAAACTCGGCCGCTTCGAGGAAGCGCTCGCCGCCTGCGACCGCGCGTTGGCGCTCAAGCCCGACTATACGGACGCGCACAACAACCGCGGCAACGTGTTGATCGAGCTCAATCGCTTCGACGACGCGCTTGCCGCCTACGGCCGCGCCCTGGCGATCGATCCGAACTACACCGTCGCGCTCGTCAACCGCGGCAGCGCGTTGCGTTATCTCGGCCGCGACGACGAGGCGCTCGAAAGCTTCGACGCCGCCATCCGGCAAGCACCCGATTTTGCCGAGGCCCATTGGAACAAGGCCGTGCTGCACCTGTCGCACGGCGACTTCGCGCACGGCCTGCCCGAGTATGAATGGCGCTGGCGGCGGGGCATCGAGGCGCCGCGCGATTTCGCCCAGCCGCAGTGGCAAGGCGAAGACCTCGCCGGCAAGACGATCCTGCTGCACGCCGAGCAGGGCCTCGGCGACAGCATCCAGATGCTGCGTTATCTGCCGATGGTCGCGGCCAAATTGGCGGACACGGGCGGCAAAATCGTGCTCGAAATATCCGAGCGGCTGCAACCGCTCGTCACCGACACGTCCATCACGCTCATCTCCCGCGGCGCGCCGCTGCCAGCCTTTGACGTGCACTGTCCGTTGATGAGCCTGCCGCTTGCGTGCGGCACCCGGCTCGAGACCATTCCAGCGGCCGTGCCCTATCTCAGCGTGCCGGCCGAGCGCTTGGAGATGTGGCAAGACAAACTTGCCGCGATCCCTGCCCCGCGCGTCGGCCTGGTCTGGTCGGGCAAGGCGGACCACGTCAACGACCACAACCGCAGCATGCCGCTCTCGCGCCTCGCGCCGGTGCTGTCGGTGCCGGGCGTCCAGTTCGTCAGCCTGCAACGCGAAACCCGTGACAGCGACCGGATCGAAGCCGCGCGCTGGCCGAACCTGACACGCTTCGACGAGGCGCATTCCGACTTCGCCGACGCCGCCGCCGCGATCTGCCTGCTTGACCTGGTCATCACGGTCGATACCGCCGCCGCGCATCTCGCCGGCGCCCTGGGCAAGCCGGTGTGGATCATGATCTCCCACATCCACGATTGGCGCTGGCTCATCGGCCGCAGCGACAGCCCCTGGTACCCGAGCGCGCGCCTGTTCCGCCAGGCGGCGCCCGGCGACTGGGACGGCGTCATCGCCGATCTCGCGGCCGCGCTCGGCGATTTCACCTGAGACGCGACGTGTCGGCGCAGGGTATAGAGGCGCCAACTTTCCGCCCGATTGGGCTAACATGCCGGGATCATGGCTTCGCGACCGAACCAAGCCGAACCGAGGCCGCAGCCGCGGCTCTACCTGCTGACCCCGCCACTGGCGGAGACGGCCGGTTTTGCCGCGCCGCTTCAGGCGGCGCTTGAGACGGCCGACGTCGCCGCGGTGCTGCTCCGCCTCCAGGCGGCCGACGAGCGCAGCCTGATCAACCGCGCCAAGGCGCTGGCGCCGGCCGTGCAAGGCGCGGGCGCCGCGCTCATCCTCGACGGCCATGACGAGCTGGTGGCGCGCGCCGGGGCCGATGGCGTCCATCTCACCGGCCTCGACGATTTCGCCGAGGCGCTGGAACGGCTGAAGCCCGAGCGCATCGTCGGCGTCGGCGGGCTTGCCAGCCGGCACGACTGCATGCTCGCCGCCGAGCGCGGCGCCGACTACGTGATGTTCGGCATGCCGGACGCGACCGGACGGCGGCCGCCGTTCGAGGCGATCGAGGAACGGGTGGCCTGGTGGGCGGAGCTGTTCGAACTGCCCTGCGTCGCCTATGCCGACAGCCTCGAGGAGATATCGACGCTGATCGCCGCCGGCGCCGACTTCATCGCGACCGGCGACTGGCTGTGGCGCGACGAAAGCGCGATCGCCGCGACGCTCCAAACCGTGGCCGCGCATTTGCGGCTGCCTGAGGCGATCGCGTGATGACGCCGCGCTTGACCCACGCGGCGCTCGGCGCGCTCGTCCTGCTCGCGCTGGCATCGCCGGCCTTGGGTCAGGCCGCCAAGACAACGGACAAGATTCCGAAGCCGGCGCCGCAAGCCGGCAATGGCAGCGCGCCCGCTGACGGCCAGGCCGATCTCGCCTACGGCGCCTTCCAGCGCGGCTATTACCTGACAGCGCTGAAATACGCGAGCGCGCGCGCCGAGAACAACGACCCGCAGGCGATGACCCTGATCGGCGAACTTTACGCCAACGGCCTCGGCGTCGGGCGCGACGACGCCAAGGCGGCGCATTGGTACAAGCGCGCCGCCGACCGCGGCGATGCCGACGCCATGTTCGCATTGGCGATGCTGAATTTTATCGGCCGCGGCGTGCCACGCGACCAGAAGGCCGCCATCGCCCTGCTCGAGAAGGCCGCGAAGGCCGGCCATACGCTGGCGCAATACGACCTCGGCCTGCTCTACATGCAGGGCAAGGACGTGCCGCAGGACTTGAAGCATGCCGCACAATTGCTCACCGCCGCCGCCGACGCCGGTAACGACAAGGCGCAATACGCGCTCGGTACGCTCTACAAGGAAGGGCGCGGCGTGCCCAAGGACCAGAAGAAGGCGATGGCGCTGATGGGCAAGGCTTCGGTCGCCGGCAATATCGACGCCATGGTCGAATACGCGATTGCCCAATTCAACGGCAGCGGCGTCGAGAAGAACGAACCCGCGGCCGCGGAACTGTTCCTGCGCGCGGCGCGGCGCGGCAGCCCGGTGGCACAGGACCGGCTGGCGCGCATCCTGATGGCCGGGCGCGGCATGCCGGCAAACCCGACCGAAGCGGTGAAATGGCACATCATCGCCAAGGCCGGCGGCGACAACGATCCCACGCTGGAGGTCTATGCCGCCAAGCAGAGCCAAGAGGTGCGCGAGGCCGCCGACAAAGCCGCCAAGAAATGGCTGGCAACCCTGCACGCGATCCACCCTTGACGGCTTGCCCCCGCGCGGGCAGACCCCACCTGCCGTCATGCCCCGCGAAAGTGGGGCATCCGGCATCCACCCGCGTCTACCACCCTTCGCGAGACCTTAAGCGGACTGGGTCATCCGCCTGAGCCTGTCCCCGCGCAGGCGGGGGCGGACGGTGACAGCGGAGAAAACCGAGACACGATGCACCATTCCGCCCTGCTCAACGTCATGATCGCCGCCGCCCGCAAGGCCGGGCGCGCCCTCAAGCGCGACTTCGGCGAGGTCGAGAAGCTGCAGGTCTCGCTCAAGGGACCGGCCAATTTCGTCTCCGCCGCCGACCACCGCGCCGAGGAGACGCTGTATCAGGAACTGAGCAAGGCGCGGCCCGGCTACGGCTTCCTCGGCGAGGAAGGCGGCATTCGCGAGGGCGCCGACAAGACCCATACCTGGGTCGTCGACCCGCTCGACGGCACCACCAATTTCCTGCACGGCATCCCGCAATTCGCCATCTCGATCGCGCCTGGAGCGCGAGGGCGATGTGGTCGCCGGCCTCGTCTACAATCCGGCCACCGACGAGATGTTTCTGGCCGAGCGCGGCAAGGGCGCCTTCCTCAACGACCAGCGCATCCGGGTCGCCAACCGCAAGACGCCTGTCCGACGCGGTGATCGCCTGCGGCCTGCCCCACCGCGGCCGGCCCGGCATCCCGCTCGGCAAGAAGGAAACCGGGGCCCTGCAGGAGCAGGTGGCCGGCCTGCGCCGGTTCGGCGCCGCGGCGCTCGATCTCGCCTGGGTGGCGGCCGGCCGCATCGACGGCTACTGGGAGCGCGACATCAAGCCCTGGGACATGGCGGCCGGGCTGATCCTGGTGCGCGAGGCCGGCGGTTACGTCTCCGACTGCGACGGCGACGACGAGATAATGGCCAAGGGCAACGTGGTGGCCGGCAACGAGGCGATCCAGAAGGAAATCCTGCGCGTCCTGCGCGAGGCCGCCCGGGACTGAACAGCCCCGGGGACCGGCGGTCCCACCGGCCCAGGCATCCACCGCATTTTGAACTCAATCGGTGGTTTTATGGTGTTCCGCCGGCAAGGTAGGTTTTTCCTCGTCACAGGTCTGTGCCATATTGATTCGGCATATTCCCCGGGCCGGCGTGATCCTGAAATCTCATGGCAAAAGACCTCGATCCGCTCAAGCTATCCTCCCCCCGCATCTTTTTGTTCCGGATGCTCGTTTTCATCGTTCTGGGCGGGCTGGTGGCCTTCGTTCTGCACAGTCAGGTGCAGGTGGCCTTCATGGCCAATCCGAGCCTGAATGGGCTGATCCTCGCGGTCCTGTTCATCGGCATCATCTTGTCGTTCCGCCAAGTGATCCGGCTCTATCCCGAGATATCCTGGGTCAACAATTTCCGCCTCGCCGATCCCGGCCTGGCGGTGGAACGGCCGCCGGTGCTGCTGGCGCCGATGGCGGCGATCCTCGGCAGCCGCATGGGCCGCATGGCGATGTCGGCGCAGTTGATGCGCGGCATCCTCAACTCCATCGCCACCCGGCTCGACGAGGCGCGCGACCTCTCGCGCTACATGACCGGGCTTCTGGTCTTCCTCGGCCTGCTCGGCACCTTCTGGGGCCTGATCGAGACGGTGAGTTCGGTCGGCAACGTCATTCAGGGGCTGAAGGCCGGCAGCGACGCCGGCAGCATGTTCGACTCCCTGCGCCAAGGTCTCGCCGCGCCGCTCTCCGGCATGGGCATTTCGTTTTCGTCATCGCTGTTCGGTCTCGCCGGCTCGCTGATCCTCGGCTTCCTCGATCTGCAGTCGAGCCAGGCGCAGAACCGCTTCTACACCGAGCTCGAGGACTGGCTGTCGACCACCGTCTATGACACCGCCGCCGAGCCCAGCGCCGGCGTGCCGGCCGGCATGGGCGGCGAGGTGCGTTCGGCGCTCGACAAGCTGCGCGAGGCGGTGACCGAAGCCGGCGGCAGCAAGGCCGCCTCCACCGCCATGTCGAACCTGGCGGAAGCGATCCAGGGACTGGTGCACCACATGCGCACCGAGCAGCAGATGATCCGCGACTGGGTCGACGCCCAGGCCGAGCAGCAGCGCGAGATCAAGCGGCTGTTGGAAATCATGGTGCGCGAGAACGCGCACCGGTGACCGTCGTGATGCCCGCTTCAGCAGGCACGGGCGGAAAATACGATAGACTGTTGAGAGCGTAGCTGATGGCCCTTGCACGATCGCGCCGCGGCGACAGCGGCACCATGAATTACTGGCCGGGCTTCGTCGACGCGCTGTCGACGCTGATCCTCAGCATCATTTTCATTCTGACCGTGTTCGTGGTGGTGCAGTTCTATCTGCAGCAGGAAGTCCAGGGCAAGGACACCGCGCTCGACCGCCTGAAGAACCAGATCGCGCAGCTCACCGATCTGTTGTCGATGGAGAAGGCCGGCAAGAGCGACCTGCAGGAGCAGCTCGCCACCTTGCGCGCCTCGCTCGCCACCGCGCAGAGCGAGAGCGACAAATACAAAGGCCTTTCCGAAGGCGCCGGCCAGGGCGCCGCCGCCGCCAAGGGCAAGGTCAGCGCGCTGACCGATCAGCTCTCCAAGCAGAGGAACATCACCGCCAACGCGCTCGCCCAGGTCGAGGTGCTCAACCAGCAGATCTCCGCGCTGCGCCGGCAGTTGGCGGCGGTGCAGGACGCGCTCGACATTGCCGATAGCAAGAACAAGGAAGCGCAAGGCCGCATCACCGAGCTCGGCCAGCGGCTCAACCTGGCGCTGGCCGAGAAGGTGCGCGAGCTCAAAGGCTACCGCTCCGAGTTCTTCGGCAAGCTGCGCCAGATCCTCGGCAACCGGCCCGACATCCGCGTCGTCGGCGACCGCTTCGTGTTGCAGTCGGAGGTGTTCTTCGACACCAACAGCGCCAACCTCAAACTGGAAGGCCAGACCGAACTCGACAAGGTGGCCGGCGCGCTGGTCAGCCTGGAGAAAGAAATCCCGTCCGATATCCCGTGGGTGCTGCGCGTCGACGGCCACACCGACAAGCGCCCGATCACCGGCGGCCTGTACAAGATCGAACTGGGACCTCTCGGCGGCGCGCGCCATTTCGGTGGTCAAATTCCTGATCAGCAAGGGCGTCCCGCCGCAACGGCTGGTCGCGGCCGGCTTCGGCGAGTTCGATCCGATCGTCACAGGCGACACCGAGGACGCCTATCGCCGCAACCGCCGCATCGAATTCAAGCTGACCGAGCGGTAGGTTTCAACCTAACACGTTGCGCGCCGACCTCTCTTGCAAGGGAGATCGGTCAATCGGCATGCGCCGCACGCGCATTGCATCACGCCGAGACATCCATCGATTTCCCGATTACGATCAGCCCATAATGACCACCCCCACCCTCCGCCCCTACGCCGACGCCGATGAGGACGCCGCCATCGAGCTGTGGCGCCGCACCTGGGCGCATCATTTCCCGCAGATCGATTTCAATGCCCGCCAGGCCTGGTGGCGCGAGCGCTGGAAGCAGGAGCTGGTGCCGGTGGCGCACGTGGTGCTGGCCGAGGTCAACGGCGCGCTCACCGGCTTCGTGACCGTCGATCCCAAGACGCGCTATCTCGACCAGCTGGTGGTGGCGCCGGAATACTGGGGCACGGGCGTCGCGACGGCCCTGCTCGACGAGGCCAAGCGGCTGTCGCCGGACGGGCTTGAGCTGCTGGTCAATACGGACAACCGCCGCGCCATCCGCTTCTACGAGAAGAACGGCTTCGTCTATGCCGGAGCGGCCGAGAACCCGGCGTCGGGCCTGCCGGTGAACCGGATGCGCTGGGGGATGGAAGCCTGAGACGGACCGGCAAAGTCGCGGCCCCGCCTTGCCGTTCCGCTCGCGCTCCTATATAGAGCCCGCGAAACAGGCCATTTGGGCGCTTGCGGCAACTCGCGCGCCCCTGGAATCCTCGAAAAGCCTCTGAAAGATAGCGAAAACAGCGATGAAAGCCGAGATTCACCCCGACTATCACACCATCACGGTGAAGATGACCGACGGCACCGAATTCACCACCCGCTCCACCTGGGGCAAGGAGGGTGACGTGCTGCACCTGGACATCGACCCCACCTCGCACCCGGCCTGGACCGGTGGCCAGCAGCACCTCTTGGACCGCGGCGGCCGCGTCTCGCGCTTCCAGAAGAAGTTCTCCGGCTTCCTGGGCGAGAAGAAGTAAGCCGCCCGCACGGACGGCAACGAAAAAGCCCCGCTTCGTGCGGGGCTTTTGCTTTTGGGCGTCAGCGCCCAGCGTGATGCAAACGGATCAGGCGGTCTCCGCGCCGAAGGCCGCCTTCAATAAACCGAGCTGGTGCTCGACCGGATTGATCGTCGCCGCTTGCGCGGGCGCGGCACGATTGTGGATGTTGGCGTCGAGCCGGCGCACCTTGGCATTGAGCGCCTGCGAGCGCTTGATCAGCTCGGACAGCGTCTCCGGCAAAAGCTCGAAATTATTCGGATCGTGGTGGTCGGTGGCCGAGAGCTTGACCTTGCTCTTTTCCTTGTTGGCCTGGGTGAGCGACATCTCGCCTTCCTTCACCGCCCGGTGCAGCAACAGCCAGGAAGCGAGCTGCATCAACCGCGTGGTGAGCCGCATGCTTTCGGTGGCGTAGGCGAGCGAAGCGGCGCGGGCGAGCGTCTTGGATTCCTGCCGGCCGGGGCCGTCGAGATAGGTGGCGGTCTCTTCCACCAGAGCCCATGCCCTCGCGGAACAACTCGGCGAAGGCCTGCGAATTGGCGAGCCGCTCGCCGAACGAAACGGGCTGAAATTCGCTGAACGATTTCTCGGACATGACGCTACGCCTTACCAACACCAGCGAGGCACCGGGTGCAGCGCCTCTTAACCGGTTGTTAGCATCGCCGTTCGACCGCGTCCTGTCCAGACGCCGCGGCCCGTTCCTGAAGACATAGTTGCCGCGAAACGTTAATGCGGGCGCGTGGGACACACGCGTCACGTTGCCCCAAAACGGGACAAAAAAAGGAGCCGCCGTTGCCGGCGGCTCGAAGGTGATAACAGGGAGGCGTCAAACAGAGTGGACAGGAGCCACTCAATGTCCATGAAGATGGACGCTCTTAGTAATGAACGAGAAAGCTTAATGCAGCCTTAAGCCGGCGGCTCAACTACGCGCTTTTTTGTTGACGCTGACCTACCTGAACACCTTTTTCGCAACCGCTATGGTTAACGCTTGAAAATTTGATCGGCGGCCGAACGCGACGCCTGTTTCGAAGCCATGTCCGCTTCCAGCCGAATGATCTCGTCGTGCAGGAGCTGCACCCGCTCGCTGAGTTCCTCCACCGACAACAGCGTCAGCTCCTGGCCGATCTCGTGCTCGATCTTCTTTTTCGGCCGGTCGTCGTCGTCCAAAATGCCCATGGTACGTTCCTCCTTCGGCGCCTGCCCCAAGGCCGATTCCTAGCGGCGCCGGCCCGCCTTGTCACACCGCCAAGGGGCCCCTAAACAAGGGCCGCCTGAACAGGCCTTCCCGCCCCTTTCCAAAAGACTTGAGGATTTCATGGCTTCCCTTCCCGCCCGCATGACCGCCATCGGCATCAAGACCCCCGGCGGCCCGGAGGCACTGGCGCCGGAGGAACGTCCGGTTCCAACACCGGGAGAAGGCGAGATCCTGGTCAAGGTCGCGGCCGCCGGCGTCAACCGGCCCGACGTCATGCAACGCAAGGGCCTTTATCCGCCGCCGCCCGGCGCCTCCGACATTCCCGGATTGGAAATCGCCGGCGAGGTCGCCGCGCTCGGTTCCGGCCCCACGCGCTGGAAGGTCGGCGACCGCGTGATGGCGCTGGTCTCCGGCGGCGGCTACGCCGAATACTGCGTCGCGCACGGCAGCCACACCATGCCCGTGCGCGGGCTGTCGATGGAGGAAGCCGCGGCCGTTCCGGAGACCTTCCTCACCGTCTGGCATAACGTGTTCGAGCGCGGCGGCTTGAAAGCCGGCGAAACGTTATTGGTGCACGGCGGCTCGTCCGGCATCGGCACCACCGCCATCCAGCTTGCCAAAGCGCGCGGCGCGCGCGTCATCACCACCGCCGGCAGCGACGAGAAGTGTGAAGCCTGCCGCAAGCTCGGCGCCGACGTCGCGGTAAACTACAAGAGCCAGGACTTCGTCGCCGAGACCAAGACCGCCACCGACGGCAAGGGCGCCGACGTCATCCTCGACATGGTGGGCGGCGACTATATCGCCCGCAACTACGAAGCGGCGGCGGTGGAAGGCCGCATCGTGCAGATCGCCTTCATGGGCAGCGCCAAGGCCGAGGTCAATTTCATGCGGCTGATGCTGAAGCGCCTGCATCACACCGGCTCAACGCTGCGCTCGCGCTCGAACGCCGATAAGGCCGCGATCACCAAGGCGGTGGAGGAGAACGCGCTGCCGCTGATCGCGGCCGGCAAGGTCAAGCCGGTCATGTACAAGACATTCCCGTTGAAAAAGGCGGCTGAAGCGCACGCGCTGATGGAATCGAGCGCCCATATCGGCAAGATCGTGCTGACGGTGTGAAACGCGAGGGCGCCAGACTTGCCCCAAGGGCATGCGGGCCGATAACTTGGACTGGTATGCAACCACCGGCAGGCCGCGAAATCGGCGCATTGTCGGCCCTATTGTGGGCAAAACGGGCTAGTTTTGTGGGCTCGGCGCCGGGCCGGCGCGGGCCGGGCGCGGGGGATAGGATTTGGATTTGGTCGTGAGACGTTGGGTGACAGCCGCCGCGGTTGCACTCGCGCTTTTGCTCCCGCTTCTGAGCGCGGGCGCGGCGCGAGCCGTGGAAGCGGTCAATGTCCGCATCGACGTGCCCGCGATCGACCTCACCGCCGCCGTCAACCTGGTGCACACCGAACGCGACCGCATTCAGGTCTCCACCGCTCCCGCCCCCGACGGCATCATCCGCCGCATCGAGGTGCGCGCGCGCGAGCACGACAACAACTGGGCGGTGTTCGCGCTCACCAACAACAGCGACGAACAGATCGACCGACTGATCGTCGTGCCGCATTACCTTATGGTCGGCTCCGGCTTGTTCTGGCCCGATCTCGGCCTCGCCCGCATCGCGGCCATCACGCCGTCCTCCGGTGACCGCCCGGTGCGCCAGGCCAGCAACAGCGCCGATATCTTCCGCGTCACGCTCGATCCCGGCACCGTCATCACCTTCGTGATGGAGTTGCGTTCCAGCAAGCTGCCGCAGATCTATCTGTGGAACCCGGACGCCTACAAGGACAAGGTCAACTCCTTCACGCTCTACTACGGCATCGTCATCGGCATCGCCGGCCTCTTGGCGCTGTTCCTCACCATCCTGTTCGTGGTCAAGGGCTCGGTGATGTTCCCGGCCGCCGCCGCGCTCGGCTGGGCGGTGCTGATCTATATCGGCATCGACTTCGGGTTCTGGGGCAAGGTGTTCGACATGTCGGCGGGCGCCGAGCGCATCTGGCGCGCCTGCGGCGAGGCGATATTGGCCGCCACCTTGCTGGTCTTCCTGTTCGCCTATCTCAATCTCTCGCGCTGGCACGTGCGCTACGCGCATATCACCGGGGCCTGGCTCGTCGCGCTGGCCGCCTTGGTGGGCGTCGCGCTGTTCGATCCGGCGGTCGCCTCCGGCATCGCGCGCATTTCACTGGCCGGCATCGCCGTGCTGGGCCTGGCGCTGGTGATCTATCTTTCCACTCACGGCTATGACCGCGCCGTGCTGCTGATCCCCACCTGGATGCTGCTGGTGGCGTGGACTTTCGGCGCCGGCCTCGCGGTCACCGGCGTGGTCACCAACGACATCATCGGCCCGGCGCTGCTCGGCGGCCTGGTGCTGATCGTCATGTTGATCGGCTTCACCGTGATGCAGCACGCCTTTGCCGGCGGTATCACCCACGGCATCGTCTCCGACGTGGAGCGCCGCGCGCTGGCGCTGACCGGCGCCGGTGACATGATCTGGGACTGGGACGTTTCCGCCGACAAGGTGTTCACCAGCCCGGACACCGAACACCTGCTCGGCCTCAAACGCGGCACGCTGGAAGGCCCGGCGGCGAGCTGGCTCGAAGTGCTGCACCCGCTCGACCGCGACCGCTTTCGCGCCGCGCTCGACAGCGTGGTGGAGCAGCGGCGCGGCCGCCTGACGCAGGACTTCCGCCTGCGCGCCAACGACGGCCATTACGTCTGGTTCTCGCTCAAGGCGCGGCCGGTGGTCGGTTCCGACGGCGAAGTGGTGCGGCTGGTCGGTACCATCACCGACGTCACCGAATTCAAGAACGCCGAAGAACGGCTCTTGTTCGACGCGGTGCACGACAACCTCACCGGCCTGCCCAACCGCGAGCTGTTCGTCGATCGTCTGGACGCGGCCTTCGCCTTCGCGCGCTCGGACACGCAGATCCGCCCGACCATCCTGGTCATCGACATCGACCGCTTCAAGCAGGTCAACGATTCCGTCGGCATCGCGGTCGGCGATTCCATTCTGCTCACCACTGCGCGCCGGCTCTCTCGCCTGCTCAAGCCGCAGGACACGCTGGCGCGCCTGCAGGGCGACCAATTCGCGCTGATCCTGATCTCGGAGAACGAGCCCGCACGCATTGTCGCCTTCGCCGAAACGCTGCGCCGCACGTTGCGCGCGCCGATTGCCTTCAACGACCGCGAAATCTTCCTCACCGGCTCGGTCGGCCTGGCGCTCGCCGAGGACCAGCCGCACCGCCCCGAGGAAGTGCTCAAGGATGCGGAACTGGCGATGTATCACGCCAAGCGCATCGGCGGCGACCGCATCGAAATCTTCAAGCCGGCGATGCGCGCGCGCAAGACCGACCGGCTGGCGATGGAATCCGAACTGCGCCGGGCGATCGAGCGGCAGGAGATCAAGGTGCTCTACCAGCCGATCGTGCGGCTGGAAGACCGCATGATCGCCGGCTTCGAAGCGCTGGCGCGCTGGGACCATCCCAAGATGGGCCGGCTGTCGCCGGCGGAATTCATCTCCATCGCCGAGGAGATCGGGCTCATCGTCGATCTTGGCCTGTTCGTATTGGAGCGCACCGCCCGCCAGCTCGCCACCTGGCAGGCCAGCACCCGCGGCCGCGAGCCGGTGTTCGCCAGCGTCAATGTCTCGTCACGGCAATTGCTGCGCCACGACCTGATCCAGGACCTGCGCAGCGTCTTGGCGCGCACGGCCTTGGCGCGCGGCACGCTCAAGCTCGAGATCACCGAATCGCTGGTAATGGAAAACCCCGAGCACGCCGCTCAGATGCTGACCCGCATCCGTGAGCTCGGCGCCGGGCTGTCGCTCGACGATTTCGGCACCGGCCATTCCTCGCTCGCCTATCTGCAGCGCTTCCCCTTCGACACCATCAAGATCGACCAGTCCTTCGTGCGCACCACCGCGCGCGGCAACCGACCGGTGCTTCTGCGGTCGATCATTTCGCTGGCCCACGACCTCGGCATGGACGTGGTGGCGGAAGGCGCCGAAACCGATTCCGACGCGGTCGAGCTCTACCAGCTCGGCTGCGAATACGCGCAAGGCTTCGCCTTCGGCGAGCCGATGAGCGCGGAGGAAGCGAGCGAGCTGTTGACCGGCGATCGGCTGGAAGTGGCGCGCTGAGGGTTTAGGGCTGAGGGCTCGGGGCTGTTGCCTTATCGCGTTTCCGGACGGCGAACCGGTTCCCACTTCGCCTGGAAACGCTTCGTTATCTTGGCGCGTTTCCGGACGGCGAACCGGTTCCCACTTCGCCTGGAAACGCTCTAGGCGTGGCCGGCTTCGCTCGACAGCATGCCGAGATCAACGCCGAGCTTGCCGAGCGCGCGCTGGTACTTGCCCTCGATATCGCTGCCGAAGATCAGCTCGGGATCGGCGTCGCAATTCAGCCAGCCGTTCTGCTGGATTTCTTCTTCCAACTGGCCGGGCGCCCAGCCGGCATAGCCGAGCGCGAGCACCGCGCTCGCCGGTCCGTTGCCGCGCGCGATCGCCTTGAGAATGTCGAGCGTCGCGGTGAGGCAGATGCCTTCGTCGATCGGCAACGTCGAGTTCTCGATGAAGAAGTCGGCGGAATGCAGCACGAAGCCGCGCCCCGTTTCCACCGGCCCGCCCTTGAGGACCTTCACGTCTTCGGCGCGCGTCGGCAGCTCGATGCGTTCGGCCGCCGGGATCACCTCGAGCTGCACCAGAAGGTCGGGGAATTTGATGTTCTGGGCCCACTGGTTGACCACGATACCCATGGCGCCCTCGTTGGAATGGGCGCAGACATAAATCACCGTGCGGGCGAAACGCTCGTCGTTCATCGCCGGCATGGCGATCAGCATTTGGCCGTCGAGATAGCCGCGCGCTTCCGGATCTGGCGATTTGCTGGTGATCTTCATAATCGCTAAGGGTATCCGATTGCTGCGCCCTTGGAAACGATGCCGAAGGCCAAAAGTTCAGCCAGTGGCTGTCATATTTGAGCCGCCAAATGTGGCAAAAGTCGCCGCGGTGCATGAATTTCGTTCACCGCCTGCTCACGATCAATTCAGTGGCGCGGCACGACCGTAGCGATTAGACCGGACGTTGCGATGAGACAGATTGACCTAACGCGATTTGCCTTGCCTGCGGCCTGGGCCACGCTCTCGGCGCTTATGGCGCTCACGGCGCCCGCGCAAGCCGCCGACGCCTCAGCCTGGGCGCGCGAAAATCACGCTGCCATGCGCCTGATCGCCGGCTCCGCCAAGCCGGACGCCAAGACCCTGCACGCCGGCATCGAGATCAAGCTCGAACCGGACTGGCATACATATTGGCGCTATCCGGGCGACTCCGGGCTGCCGCCACGCTTCGACTTTTCCGGCTCGCAAAATCTCGCAGCCGCCAAGGTGTCCTATCCCGCGCCGCATCTCTACACGGACGCGACCGGCAATATCCTCGGCTACAAGGATCATGTGATCTTTCCGGTCAGCGTCACGCCGAAGCAGCCCGGCCAGCCGGTCAAGCTGCAGGTGAAGATCGACTACGCGATCTGCGCCAAGCTGTGCGTGCCGGCGCGCGGCCAGGCCACGCTCACGCTTTCACCCGGCGCGAGCGCCAATCAGGCGACGCTGGCCGCCGCCGAAGCACAAGTGCCCAAGCCCGTCACGCCCGCCAAGCTGGGGCTGGCCCTGAAGCGCACGAGCGAAGAGCAGAAGCCCGCGGTCGCGGTCGACATCGCCGCGCCGCAAGGCCAGCCGGTGAGACTTTTCGTCGAGGGCCCGAGCGGCGAATGGGCGCTGCCGGTGCCGAAGGAAACCGGCGGCGCGCCAGCGGGCAAGCGCCGTTTCAGCTTCCTGCTCGATGGGCTGCCGCCCGGGGTCAGCCCGAAGGCGCCGGTGGAACTCACATTCACGGTGATCGAAGGCGAGCAGGCCTTCGAGACCAAAGCCCATCTCGACTAACGCGCCGATCTCGGCTAATTCACCGGCGGCGCGATTTTGCGCGCCCGGGCTTTCCAGAAACTTCAGCACGAGAGGACAACACCCATGGCTATCAAGGTCGGCGATACGCTTCCGAGCGCCACGTTCCGCGTCATGACCGCGGAGGGTCCCAAGCCGAAGACCAGTGACGAAGTCTTCAAAGGCAAGAAGGTCGCGTTGTTCGCCGTGCCCGGCGCCTTCACGCCGACCTGCAACAACCTGCACCTGCCGGGCTTCCTCAAGAATCTGGATGCCTTCAAAGCCAAGGGCGTCGACGCCGTTGCGGTGATCTCCGTCAATGATCCGTTCGTCATGAAGGAATGGGCGAAGGCGGCCGGCGCCGACGGCAAGATCGACTTCCTCGCCGATGGCAACGCCGAGTTCACTAAGGCGGTCGGCATGGATTTCGACGGCGCGGGCGCCGGCCTCGGCGTGCGTTCCAAGCGCTATTCGATGTTCGTCGACAACGGCGTGGTCAAGCAGCTCAATGTCGAGGACGCGCCCGGCAAGTGCGACATTTCGGGCGGCGAAGCGCTGCTCGGACAGATCTGAGCGCATTCAGCGCGCGTCCATTCTCAAGCTGTCATGCCCCGCCTTCGCGGGGCATGACAGCAGAGAATCCTTCACGCGCTGGACATTACTTCTGGGTCATCGCGCCCTTCGCCCCGGCCCTCGCGGCGACGACGCCTTCGCGCGCCAGTTCATCGGCGCGTTCGTTGAGGGCGTGACCGGCGTGGCCCTTCACCCAGTGCCAATGCACGGTGTGCTCCTTGAGCGCCTCGTCGAGCCGCTTCCATAGATCGACGTTCTTCACCGGCTTCTTGTCGGCGGTGCGCCAGCCGTTGCGCTTCCAGCCGTTGATCCATTTGGTGATGCCGTTGCGCAGGTATTCGCTGTCGGTGTGAAGATCGACCGTGCAGGGGCGCTTGAGCGTCTCGAGCGCTGAAATCGCCGCCATCAATTCCATGCGGTTATTGGTGGTGTGCGCCTCGCCGCCCATGAGCTCCTTTTCGTGCCCGCCGAAATGAAGGATGGCCCCCCACCCGCCGGGGCCGGGGTTGCCGGAACAGGCGCCGTCGGTGTGAATGGTGACGCGCTGCTCGCTCATGAAAAGCCTTCCCGAAGATAAGTCTTTTGGCAACGCGTCAGTCGAAACCGTAGTCGCCGACGCTCTTCACCGACTGGTGGAAGCGCAGCTTGCGAAAATATTCCAGCGGGTCCTTCGGCTTGACCAGCGCGCCGTTGGCGCCCGCCAGCCAGTCCACCAGCCGCGTGAGCAGAAAGCGCATGGCGGCACCGCGCGCGAGCACGGGCAGCGCGTCGCGCTCCTCGAGACTCAGCGCCCGCGCCGCCGCATAAGCCTTGAGCAGCGCGCGGCCCTTGGTGACATTGTAGGAATGGTCCGGCTCGAAGCACCAGGCGTTGAGACATATGGCGACGTCGTAAGCGAGCGTATCGGTGCAGGCGAAGTAGAAATCGATCAGCCCGGACAATTCGTCGCCCAAAAAGAACACGTTATCGGGGAAGAGATCGGCGTGGATGACGCCCGGCGGCAGGTCGCGCGGCCAGCGCTGGGCCAGCACGTCGAGTTCACGTGCGATCGCGTCGCACAGGCCCGGCCTGACGTCATCCCCGCGATCCTTGGCCTGGGCGTAAAGCGGCCGCCAGCTCTCGATGCCGAGCGCGTTCGCCCGCTTCATCTCGAAATCGGCGCCGGCGAGATGCAGTTGCGCCAGCGCTTCGCCGAGCGCCGCGCAATGGGCGGCGGTGGGGCGGCGGATCCACATGCCGTCGAGAAAGGTGACGATCGCCGCCGGGCGGCCGGCGAGGCGGCCGAGCACGCCGCCATGACGATTGCGCACCGGTTGCGGACAGGTGATGCTGCGGGTCGCCAGATGCTCCATCAACCCCAGGAAGAACGGCAGGTCGCCTTCCGCCACGCGCTTCTCATAGAGCGTCAGGATGAAATTGCCGACGCCGGTGTGGACCAGGAAGTTGGAGTTCTCGACGCCCTCGGCGATGCCCTTGTACGCGAGCAATTCGCCGATGTCGTAGCCGGCGAGAAAATGGGTCAGGTCGTCGGCGGTAACGTCGGTGTAGACAGCCATGAACGCGTCACTCCGCCGCCTGGGTCTCCCGCAGCGGGCGGGGTAGCGGGAAGAACATGCGTTCCTCGGTGGCGGTGACGGTTTCCACGCTGATCGTGTAGCGCTTGGCGAAGGCGTCCAGCACCTCCTCGACCAGCACCTCCGGCGCCGAGGCGCCGGCGGTGACGGCGATGCGCGTCACGCCCTTGAATTCCTCCCAATGGATGTCGGCGGCGCGCTGCACCAAGGTCGCGTACGGGCAGCCCGCGCGCAGCGCGACTTCCTTCAGCCGCTGCGAATTCGACGAATTCGGCGCGCCCACCACGATGACGGCGTCGACCAAGGGCGCCACGCGCCGCACCGCGTCCTGGCGGTTGGTGGTGGCGTAGCAGATGTCTTCCTTGTGCGGGCCGACGATGTTGGGAAAGCGCTCTTTAAGCGCGTCCACCATGGTGGCCGTGTCCTCAACCGACAGCGTGGTCTGCGTCACATAGGCCAGGTTGTTCTCGTCCTTCGGGATGAAGGCGGCGACGTCTTCCACGTTCTCGACCAGCGTCACCGCGCCGGGCGGCAACTGGCCGATGGTGCCGACGACCTCCGGGTGGCCGGCGTGGCCGATGAGGAGGATCTGGCGGTGCTTGCGATGGTGGATTTCCGCCTCGCGGTGCACTTTCGTGACCAACGGACATGTCGCGTCGAGGGCAAACAGATTGCGGCGGTCGGCCTCGGCGGGAATCGAGCGCGGCACGCCATGAGCCGAAAAAATGACCGGCCGGTCGCTGTCCTCCGGAATTTCGTCCAGTTCCTCGACGAAAATGGCGCCCTTGGCGCGCAGTTCGTCGACCACGTAGCGGTTATGGACGATTTCGTGGCGGACATAGACCGGGGCGCCGTGAATCTCGAGCGCCCGCTCCACCGATTCGATAGCCCGCACCACCCCGGCACAGAAGCCGCGCGGGGAGCACAACAGGACGTGGAGGGCGGGTTTTTGCGCGTCAGCGGCCATCATATCCTCAAGGAACGCAGGTATTTCTCGCATCGCGCCCTGCCCCCGACATGGGGCGCGTCGCCCCACCCTGTCAAGCCGCCCGGTTGCATCGGTGGCACCCGCCCCCTATATTCCGGCCACTTTCCGATCATCGAGGATGATCCACTGCTTCGCCCCCGAGGGGCGGGCGAAGCGTAGAGGAGATTTGCCCATGGCGTCCGCAGCACCCTTGATGCCCAAGGCGACTGCCGTCTGGCTGCTGGATAATACCGCGCTGACCTTCGACCAGGTCGCCGATTTCTGCAAACTGCACCCGCTCGAGGTGAAAGCGATCGCCGACGGTGACGCCGCGCAGGGCATCAAGGGCCTTGACCCGATCCAGACCGGGCAGCTCTCCCGCGAGCAGATTTCCGCCGCCGAGGCCAACCCCGAGATCAAGCTGACCCTGAATTCGCCCAAGGTCGCGGTAACCCCCTCCGACCGCAAGAAGGGCCCGCGCTATACGCCGGTGTCGCGCCGCCAGGACCGGCCGAACGCCATTCTGTGGCTGGTGCGCAATCATCCGGAACTCAAGGACAGCCAGGTCATGCGGCTGGTCGGCACCACCAAGTCGACCATCACCGCCATCCGCGAGCGCACCCACTGGAACGCGGCCAATCTGAGCCCGCTCGACCCGGTGACGCTGGGCCTGTGCTCGCAGACCGACCTCGACTTCGAGGTGCACCGCGCCAACAAGGAAAAGCCCGCGCCCGCCGACTCCGGCGCGACGCTGCTGCCGGCTTCCGAGACCACCGCGCCCAAGGAACCCGAAGAGGCGCTCTCCGCAGAGGCCGAGAAGCGGCAGGGCGATATGGACGTCAGCGCGGTGTTCGCCAAGCTCAAGGAACTCGGCGGCAAGGGCGAGCGGGACGGCGGCGAATAAAATTCGCAGCCGATCCGCAAGAGGTCCTTAAGGCTGTACCACCGGCATCCGTAGCACTGCGGATAGACGCGGGTTCCCGATATCGGTTTTATAAGTTCCGATGATCCTGACGCACACGCACGTGGCGTCCGCGGGCCGACACGTGGCACGCAAAACCTTCTCCGGCCGCAGGGGCTGTTTCGACAGCCGTGCGGCCGGTTTTTTATGATCAATAGCCCCGTGTGCCCTCGATGGCCGCGATGTAGCGCGCCACCGAATTCGCCAGCACCTTGCGGCCGTCGCGCGCGATGACGCGGTCGAAATAATGGCCGTAGATGGTCTCGAACGAAAACGGCGAGAGAATCGCGCCGATGTGTTCCACCTCGCGGCGCGAGAGCGGTATCAGGTTCGGGTAGCTGCGCATGAACGACAGCCATTGGCGGTCGAGCGCGACGGTGAGGACATCGCCGGAACAGACCAAGCCGTGCCCCGCGGCGCCGCCCGCCCAGTGCAGCACCGTGCCGCCGGGGAAATGACCGCCGCAGCGCACCAGCGTGACGCCGTCCCAGAGCTTCAGCGTGTCGCCTTCCCAATGCCGGACCGCCGGATCCTGCCGCATGACCCAATCCTTGTCGGCGGCGTGCAGATGGATGGGACATTCGAAGGTGTGCGCCCACTCAATCATCGTCGTATAGAAATGCGGGTGCGAGATGGCGATGGCCTGGATGCCGCCGAGGCCCTTGATGAGCGTGACGGTGGCGGCGTCCAGAAGCGAGATGCAGTCCCACAGGATGTTGCCGCCGGGCGTGCGCACCAGGATCGCGCGCTGGCCGATGGCGAACTGCGGCTGGCTGCCGATGCCGATGACGCCGGGCTCGTATTCGCGGTAGCTGTTGAAATGACCGGCCGCGATTGCCGATAGCGTCGTCCAGGTCTGCCCGCGCGGCGGCACGTATTGCCGCTCTTCCTCGCAGATGACGCACGCGCCGGGCGCAACGGCGCTTTCCGGATATTGCGTGCCGCAGGCGGTGCAGATGAAGTGGGGCATGGGGGGCTCCGGCGCAACTCAGAATTTCACCCGACTATATCCGAAGTTCTTTCCTTCGTGGCCGGATTCGTCCATATCGTGCCTGCTTCGCGTGCCGCTCAATTGCGGTCGAGCTCGCATTGCGCATTTTATGGATGCAGATTTTGGCATGGTGACAACTGAATGAAATACCCCTGCTTGTTTCTCGTCCTATCGTCATTCCTCATAGCCGCAGTTGGATTTTGGATCGGGCCAGGGCGCTTTCTCGCATTTGGGGGACCCGGTGATGTCCCAAGCCCCGAGACGATTTCTTATTGTACGTGGATCGCGTGGTTTTGGGCTTTATTCGCGGTCACCGCGATCCTGATTTACCAATGGCGCGGGTTGCCGGCTCTGCTGGGCGCACCCTTCGTTCTTTTCTGGCCGTACGTGTGGATTGCGCATGTGCCCGGGTGCTCGATCTTGGGGTGTTGGTGATCGCGACTTGGTAATTGTGACTTGGTACATTGTGACTTGGGCGCGCGAGCTGGCCGACAAACCGAAATAGCGCCCGCGATCACGGAAGCCACGTCCAACTCTGCCCGCGCGGCGGCACGGAACGCCGCGCCTCCTCGCAGATGACGCAATTGGCCGGGCGCCACATCTAGCGCATGAATCTCTCACCATGTCCGCTTTTGGCCTCAGCGGACATGGGATAGGGCGCCGCAAACGTCCGGTTTTGGAGCAAAAGCGGGCACACTTTTGCGCAATTGCCCCCGCGCGGGAGAGACCGTAGACTCAATCCTACGGTGCGTACCATTGCATCTGAATGGAGAGAACGCGTGTTGATACGTCATGTTGCGATCGTGGCTGCAATGGCCGCCCTGCTCGGTCCCGTCAGTCTCGCGCAAGCCCAGGCCGATGAGCAGCAGGAGATGCTGCGCGGCGGCGCACCGGAGAAGGGCGTCTACAACATCTTCGGTTTCGACGGCACCGGCCTCGGCCCCAAGACTGTGCCCTATCAAAGCAAATATAAGCCGGGCACCATCGTCATCGAGACGGCCAAGCGGCGGCTCTATCTCATTCAAGGAAATGGCTCCGCGCGGCGCTACGGCATCGGCGTGGGCCGCGCCGGATTCCAGTGGAAAGGCACGCACAGGATCACCGCGAAAAAGGAAAATCCGGACTGGACGCCGCCGCCGGAGATGATCGCGCGGCAACCGGATGTGCCACGGCACATGAAGGGCGGCGATCCGCAAAATCCGCTCGGCACACATGCGATGTACCTTGGCAGCACACTCTACCGGATCCACGGCTCTCCCGATCCGAACTCGGTCGGTGAGGCGGAATCGTCCGGCTGTTTCCGGCTGAGGAACATGGACGTGGTCGATCTCTACAGGCGGGTGTCGGTCGGTACAGTCGTCGTCGTGAAGTAAGAGGCCGCCAGATCACCTGGACAGCGCTGTAGGGCGGGTTAGCCGACTTGTCCGCCGAAGCTCGGAGAGCGAAGGCGGAAGGCGTAATCCGCAGTGAGCGCCGGCTTGTTTCAAATGAATTGGCGGATTGCGCTTCGCTAATCCGCCTTACGGTAGAAAATACAAATGCCACCATCCAGTCATCGAGGTGGCGCAGCCCTACCAGCTCCTAGAAGCATCGCGATTACATACACTAAAGCAACAGTTATCATTGCAATCTCAAGGCAGGTCCAAGTTGCGTTCCTAGCAAGAGGACTTACCTTAAACATAAGGGCGAACCATACGAGAATCGTAAAATCGCTTAAAGCCATCGCCAATTTCGTAACAGAATAACGGAGGGCGCCCCATATCCTTCTATCCGGATTTCTTACTTCTTTCGAATAAAAATCTTCACCAAATTCTGCCACTTCGACAGATCTTAGCTTTTCTTCCCAATGTATCTGCCAATACTTACTTCCGCGATTGGCGAGAGCCCATGCAACGCTGCAGACAATACCGAAGCACGAAACCGCGAAAGCCAAATCTTTATCCGTTTCTTTCGCAAGACTTCCGTAGGCAATAAAAGAAGCCGCGATGAACCCCCAAAAGAAAAGCGAGCGCTGCCAGAAAAGCGCAATCTCTGACCGCAGCTCTCTAGCCGCAAATTCAAAGGCATCGCCTTCTTTTCCGCTGTTAATCACATCAGCCCCCGGTCACTCGTCATAGGTTGCGGCGATTTGTTCCAACGCACCACCAGCCGACGCAAATCGGCAGGCAATGCTTCGCGAATCCGCCCTATTGATTCTAAGTCTCTTCGACCTGCAACTTCAAAACCCACAAGCGATTGCGCAATTCATCCCCTTCCCCTTCAACGCCTCGCCGATTTCATTCAGAAACGGCCTGCCCGGGCAAGGCAATTCCGTGTTGAACTAGACGCTCTCTTGCCAGTTCGACCACATCATTTGGAAATCGGCTCGCATATCGCACAACAAGATATTCGCCAGTGTATTCTGGCAGATCCTTCTCAACCAATAGCTTGAATCCGTTCGTTTCAACCCTGCCCCGCGTCCATTCGATCAAACTCTGATGCACCCCTTTATTGCCAATTTTCTGCCGTGTGCGTGAGGCTGGCGTATTTCGCCCGTTTTTCTCAGTCAGCAATTGCTCATATGCAGCAAGCGTTTGAAAAAAATCTTGAATGAGAGAATCTGATGGATCCTCATTTGCCTTGCCCTCCAGTTCGCACAATCGCTTGAAAACAGCATTGTAGACGTCTGGCATATTGCGGGCCTTCGCTCGCTCCAGCACCGTGCGACAATCTTCTGGCGTTTTTAATTTGCTTGTGTCGAACACATTACTACCCCCCCACACCCTTCCCCTTCAACGCTTCCCCGATCTCATCCAAAATCGCCGGGTCGTCGATGGTCGCCGGCATCTGCCAGGGCTCGTGGTCGGCGATCTTCTTGATGGTGCCGCGCAGGATCTTGCCTGAGCGCGTCTTGGGCAGGCGCGCGACCGTGATCGCCAGCTTGAACGACGCCACCGGGCCGACCTTGTCGCGCACCAGCGCGACGATCTCCTTCTCGATCTCGCTCGGCGGGCGGTTGACGCCGGCCTTGAGCACGATGAAGCCGCAGGGCACCTCGCCTTTCAGGTCGTCCTTGATGCCGAGCACCGCGCATTCGGCGACGTCCGGGTGCGCGGCCAGCACCTCCTCCATGCCGCCGGTCTAAGCCGGTGGCCGGCGACGTTGATGATGTCGTCGGTGCGGCTCATGACATAGACGTAGCCGTCCTCGTCCTTGAAGCCGGCGTCGGCGGTCTTGTAGTAGCCGGGGAATTCTTCGAGGTAGGCTTCCTTGAAGCGCTCGTCCTGGTGCCACAGCGTCGGGAAGCAGCTCGGCGGCAGCGGCAGCTTGACGACGATGGAGCCGATCTGGTTTTCGGCCACCGGCTGGCAGGCCTCGTCGACGATGTCGACCTGATAGCCCGGCATCGGCACGCAGGCCGAGCCGTATTTCACCGGCAGCGTGCCCGAGCCCCACCGGATTGCCGGCGATGCACCAGCCGGTCTCGGTCTGCCACCAGTGATCGAGCACCGGCACCTTCAGCATGTCCTCGGCCCATTGGATGGTCGGCGGGTCGGCGCGCTCGCCGGCGAGGAACAGCGTGCGGAAGCGCGACAGGTCATATTGCTTGAGCAGCTTGGCGTCGGGGTCTTCCTTCTTGATGGCGCGGAAGGCGGTGGGCGCGGTGAACAGCGCCGCCACCTTGTGCTGCGCGATCACGCGCCAGAAGGCGCCGGCGTCGGGCGTGCCGACGGGCTTGCCCTCGTAGAGGATCGTCGTGCAGCCGTGCAGCAGCGGCGCGTAGACGATGTAGGAATGGCCGACCACCCAGCCGATGTCGGAACCGGCCCACCACACCTCGCCGGGATCGATGCCGTAGAGATATTGCATCGACCATTTGAGCGCGACCATGTGGCCGCCGTTGTCGCGCACCACGCCCTTGGGGATGCCGGTGGTGCCGGAGGTGTAGAGCACGTAGAGCGGGTCGGTGGCGAGCAACGGGGACGCACTCGCTGGTCTTGGCGTAGTCGACCGCGTGCTCCCAGGTCTTGCGCCAGTCGTGGTCGCGGCCTTCGATGAGCGTCGGCCTCGCACTGCGGGCGCTGCAGGATCATGCAGGTCGTCGGGCTTGTGCTGCGGCGAGCTCGATGGCGCCGTCGAGCAGCGGCTTATAGGGGATGACGCGCGCGCCCTCGATGCCGCAGCTCGCCGACAGGATGACCTTGGGTTTGGCGTCGTCGATGCGGGTGGCGAGCTCTTTGGCGGCGAAGCCGCCGAACACCACCGAATGGATGGCGCCGATGCGCGCGCAGGCGAGCATGGCGAACACCGCCTCCGGGACCATCGGCATGTAGATGATGACGCGGTCGCCCTTCTCGACGCCGAAGTCGCGCAGCATGGCGCCGAGCAACTGCACCTCGGAGAGCAGGCGGCCGTAGGTGAAGGTCTGCACCGTGTCGGTGACCGGCGAATCGTAGATCAGCGCCACCTGGTCGTTGCGGCCGTTGGCGACGTGGCGGTCGAGGCAGTTGTAGCAGGTGTTGCAGGTGGCGCCCTCGAACCAGCGGCCGTAGATGCCGGCTTGCGCGTCGAAGACTTTTTTCGCCGGCTCGAACCAGTCGATGTCCTTGGCGGCCTCGCCCCAGAAGCCTTGCGGGTCGCGCTGCCATTGGGCGTAGACGTCGTGGTAGCGGCTCGACCGGGCATCCATGGGACGGCTCCTCTTCGCGTTTCTCCAAGCTTTGCTCAGGCCTTCATGACCGTCGGGCCTGTTTCGGTCCCGATTGTGGAACGCCGGCCATGCACAAACAAGGCTGGCACATTGGCCTTTGGTAGGGTTTGATCCGACGCAATTTTCCGCCGCCGCGCTTGCGGCATTCTCACCCGCAAGGCCGCCGAAAAGGCCGCACCAAGCCCCTCACCCGGTTCGCGCATAGCGCGTTGAAGACGCGCGTAAACGCGCTTATGCCGGTCCTCGCCACCCTCTCCCCGTCAACGGGGAGCGGGAAGAAGGAAGCCCGCCGCCCGTGACCATCGTCACCGACCCCCTTTTCTACGTCCTCGCGGTGCCGGCGGTCCTGGCACTGGGGCTGGCCAAAGGCGGCTTTTCCGGCATGGGACAGATGGCGCTGCCCCTCCTGGCGCTGGTGATGCCGCCGCTGGAAGCCGCCGCCATCATGCTGCCGATCATGATCCTGCAGGACGCCACCGCCGTGTGGGTCTACCGCAAGGACTGGAGCGGCCGCGTGCTGGCGGTGGTGATCCCCGGCGCGGTGATCGGCGTCGCCGCGGCCGGGCTGGTGGCGGCGCACATCCCCGGCGCGGCGGTGCGGCTCACGGTCGGCCTCATCACCATGGGCTTCGTCATCAACAACTGGATCCGCGCCTGGCGCGTGGCGCGCGACCGGCCGGCGCCGCATCCGATCTTCGGCGTGATGTGGGGGGCGCTGTCGGGCTTCACCTCGACGCTGGCGCAGGTCGGCGGGCCGCCCTACCAGATCTACGCGCTGGCGCAGAAGATGCCGAAGATGACCTATGTCGGCACCAACGCGCTGTTCTTCGCCAGCATGAACTGGATGAAGGTGATCCCCTATTTCGCGCTCGGCCAGTTTTCCACCAAGGGGCTTGGCACCACGCTGGTGCTGGTGCCGCTGGCCATCGTCGCCAACCAGTTCGGTTTCTGGCTGGTGCGGCGCATCCCGCAGGACCGCTTCTACACGCTGACGCTGTGGGTGATGTTCCTGGTGTCGCTGGCGCTGATCCGCGCCGGCGTGGTGGGGCTGATGCGCTAACGCCGCTCTTCCCACTTGCTGAGAAAAATAGAAGACGAAGGAAGCCCGCTCCGTGTCCATCATCACCGATCCCGTTTTCTACATGCTGGCCATTCCGGCCGTGATCACGCTCGGGCTGTCGAAGGGCGGCTTTTCCGGGATCGGCACCATCGCCGCGCCGCTGATGGCGATCGCGGTGCCGCCGATCCAGGCGATCGGCATCCTGACGCCGATCCTGCTGGTGCAGGACGTGGTGACGATCTGGTCGTACTGGCGGCAGTGGGACATGCGCATCCTCAAGATCATGATCCCCGGCCAAATCGCCGGCGTGGGCGCGGCCTGGCTGATCGCGGCGCACGTTCCGGATTCGGCGATCCGACTGGTGATCGGCTTCATCGCGGTCGGCTTCGTGCTCAGCCAGTGGTTCGGCCTCGCCGCGCGCTTCGCCCGCGAGCACGAGCACCCGAGCGCCACCGCCGGGCGGCTGTGGGGCGCGGCGTCCGGCTTCACCTCGTTCATCGCCAACACCGGCGCACCGCCGTTTCAGATCTACGTCTGCCGCAGAAGCTCGACAAGGAGATCTTCGTCGGCACCTTCTCGGTGTTCTTCGCCTCGGGCAATGCGCTCAAGGTTCTGCCCTACTTCATGCTCGGCCAGCTCAACCCCACCAACCTGGGGACCTCGGCGGTGCTGCTGCCGCTCGCGGTCGTCGCCAACATCGCCGGCGTCTGGCTGGTGCGGCGCACGCCGGCTGAGGCCTTCTACAAGGTCATCTATCTGCTGATCTTCCTGATCGGGCTGCAGCTCATCTACGCCGGCACCATGCAGGTGTTGCGGGGCTGAACGTCCCCCTCGCCCACACGCGGGGAGCGGTGAAACGCGGCAATTGATTGCGGCGCCGCCCCTTCGTAACGTGGCACAAAACGAGGGGAAAACGACCAATGGCGAAATCGCCTTACGATACCGATCTCGACCGCAACCCGGCCAATTTCCAGCCGCTGACGCCGCTCGGTTTCCTCGAGCGGGCGGCGCGGGTGTATCCCGACCACACGGCGATCATCCACGGGCCGCTCAGGCGCAATTACGCGGAATTCTACGCCCGTTCGCGGCGGCTGGCCTCGGCGCTGGCCAAGCGCGGCATCAAGCGCGGCGACACGGTGTCCGTGCTGCTCGCCAACACGCCGGCGATGCTGGAATGCCACTACGGCGTGCCGATGACGCAAGGGGTGCTCAACACGCTGAACACGCGGCTCGATGCCGGCATCATCGCCTTCTCGCTCGACCATGCCGAGGCCAAGGTCGTCATCACCGACCGCGAGTTCTCCAAGGTGATGAAGGAGGCTTTGTCGCTTGTGCAAGGCAAAGCCCCTGGTGATCGACTACGACGACCCGGAATACACCGGCCCCGGCGAGCGGCTGGGCGAGATCGAATACGAGGCCTTCATCGCCGACGGCGACCCCGACTACGACTGGGCGATGCCGGACGACGAATGGGACGCCATCACGCTCAACTACACCTCGGGCACCACCGGCGATCCCAAGGGCGTGGTCTATCACCACCGCGGCGCGCACCTGCTCGGCGCTCGGCAATGTGGTGACCTGCGGCATGGCCAAGCATCCGGTCTATCTGTGGACGCTGCCGATGTTCCACTGCAACGGCTGGTGCTTCCCGTGGTCGATCTCGGTGCGTCGCCGGCACCCATGTGTGCCTGCGCGCGGTGCGCGCGCCGGCGATGTATGACGCGATCGCGACGCACAAGGTGACGCATCTGTGCGGCGCGCCGATCGTGATGGCGACGCTGCTCAACGCGCCGCGAGGCCGAGAAGAAGCCGCTGCCGCACACGGTCGAGTTCTTCACCGCCGCGGCGCCGCCGCCGGAAGCGGTGCTGGCGGCGCATGAAGGAGGCCGGCTTCAACGTCACGCATCTGTACGGGCTGACCGAAACCTACGGGCCGGCGGTGGTCAACGACTGGCACGCCGAATGGAACGCGCTGCCCGGCGCCGAGCAGGCGGCCAAGAAGGCGCGCCAGGGCGTGCGCTACGGCGCGCTGGAGGCGCTCGACGTGCGCGATCCCGACACCATGGTGCCGGTGCCGCGCGACGGCGAGACGCTGGGCGAGGTCATGTTCCGCGGCAACGTGGTGATGAAGGGCTATCTGAAGAACGCGGCCTCGACCCAGAAGGCCTTCACCGGCGGCTGGTTTCATTCCGGCGATCTCGGCGTGATGCATCCGGACGGCTATATCCAGCTCAAGGACCGCTCCAAGGACATCATCATTTCCGGCGGCGAGAACATTTCCTCCATCGAAGTGGAGGACGCGCTTTACAAGCACCCCGCGGTGCAGGCCGCCGCGGTGGTGGCCAAGCCCGACGACAAATGGGGCGAGACGCCCTGCGCCTTCGTCGAACTCAAGCCCGAGAAGCACGCCAGCACCGACGACCTGCTGCAATGGTGCAAGCAGCACCTCGCCGGCTACAAATGCCCGCGCTACGTGGTGTTCACGGAATTGCCGAAGACCAGCACGGGGAAGATACAGAAGTTCAAGTTGCGGGAGATGGCGAAGGAGGTGTGAGGGCGTGAGTTGGAGCCCGCAATTGAAATAGTGCCAGACATCCTGAAAAGGAGCAAAACCCGGGACTTCTGGATGACAGCGGGCGCGTCAGCCCCGCATTCCGCTCACGCTTCATGCGGGCTACGGCCGGCGCGCTATTGTCCAATCGGACCGATCGGCGGACCCGAATTCAACATTTCGCTGGCGAGGCGGGCCTGGCTGTGCATCTCCTGCGCGTGCTGGTTTGCCAAGCGCTTCCGGCAATCGTTGTACGCCGGAGAGCCGGGCTGCGCGCCGGAAGACCGGCAGGCCGTGTCGTCGGCAGCCGTCCTCTCCCGCGCCGCCGCCGCCAGATTGGCCTGCCGTGCCGCGTCGTATTGCGCGCAACCCGCGAGGAAAGTCAGCACGAGAAGTACCGCCGCAAACCGCATGGCAACTCCGTTGGTACAAACGGTGCTTATCTACGCCGTCCTCGCCTGCCGTTGCAAATGTCGCCCGAGCCCGTAGGACGGATTCGCGAAGCGTAATCCGCCATTCTCGCGCAGTCGGCGGGTTCCGCCTTCGGCTAACCCGCCCTACGTCTGCACCTCCCCCTCCACATACCGCTCGCGAAACGCCCCCGCATTCTCCGCGAACAATCGGCACCCTGCTCCGTGCAACTCCTCGTGCGAGCCGTAGCCCCATAGCGCGCCAATGGGGCGCACGTCGTTTTCCAGCGCGCCGACGACGTCGTAGAAGCGGTCGCCGACCATCACCGCCTCCGCGGCGGCCACCCGCGCGCGCTGCAGCGACACGGCGAGCATCTCCGCCTTGGTGTCGCGCTCGTCGAGGCCGGCGCCGGTGATGCCCTGAAAATAGCCGTCGATGCCGAGCGCGGTGACGACCTGCACCGCGTAATGCTGCGGCTTGGAGGTGACGATCCAGCAGAGCGCGCCCTTGTTGGCGATCGCCTGCAGCATTTCGGTCACGCCCGGATAGAGCGCGTTGCGCGCGATGCCGCCGGCCTCGTAAGCGGCGCGGAAGGCGGCCATGCCGGCCTCGATCTCGTCGCCGGAAATCTCCGGCTTGAGCACGCGGAACATCTCCGGCAGCGGCGGCCCGAGGAAGCGCGCCAAGCGATCGTCCGGCAGGTCGGGAAGCGCCAGCGCCTTCAGCGCCGCACGAAAGCAGAAATAGAGTCCCTCGCGGGCATCGGTTAGAGTGCCGTCGAGATCGAAGAAATAGCCTTTGATCATGGTCATCCGGGACCATAACCGGCAAAACAGCGCGAGGGAACGGCGGGCATATGACCGATATATTGATCAGCGACGACGGCCCCATCCGCACCCTCCGGATGAACCGGCCGGACAAGAAGAACGCGCTCACGCTCGCGATGTACGAGGCGCTTGAGCACGGCGATCAACGAGGCGAACGCCTTGCCCGCGATCCGCTGCCTGCTGCTTACGGGTGGCCTTGCGTTCTGCGCCGGCAACGACATCAACGATTTCGTCAAGGCCAGCATGGGCGGCGCGCTGGCCGAGCCGGTGCTGGGCTTTCTCCATGCGCTGGTGAAGAACGAGACGCCGATCGTCGCCGCGGTCGCCGGCCCCGCGGTCGGCATCGGCACCACCCTGCTCATGCATTGCGACCACGTGGTCGCGGCGTCCGACGCGGTGCTGTCGACGCCCTTCGTCGCGCTCGGCCTCGTGCCGGAAGCGGCCTCGACCCTGATCGCGCCGCGGCTGATGGGCCACCGCAAAGCCTTCGAGCTCCTGGTGATGGGACGGCCGCTTGACGCGGAAGCCGCGCGCGCGGCCGGCCTGGTCAACACGGTGGTGGCGCCGGATCAGCTCGAAGATGCCGCGCTCAAAGCCGCGCGCGAGATCGCCGCGCTGCCGCCCGAGGGCGTCAAGGCGGCGCGCCGGCTGATGCGCGGTTCGACGGCCGACCTGACCGCCCGGGTCGACGAAGAAGCGGCGCTGTTCAAGGAGCGCCTGCGCTCCGACGAAGCCAAGGCGGCGTTTGCGGCGTTTTTGACCCGTAAACGATGATCGGCCCGCCGCATTGAACCTCGCCCCGCGTTGCCGCGACCCATCAAAGCAACGGTTCAAGGGAGCGAGGCCATGACGGGCGACAAACCAAAGGTTCTTGCTAGCGCGAAGCTTGCCTGGAGCGACGTTTTCCGGGCCATCGCCGATATGCCGACGCTGGCCTTGAGCATGGTGCTGCTGGGACTAGCCTTCGGCGTGGTCGATATCCTGCTGACGCGCTGGACCGGCCCGGTGCCGTCGACTTTCGGCGCGCTGATGGCGACCATCGCGGTGTTCGCGCTCAGAGGTTTCTTCCTGACTCCGCTTTATCTCGCTATCCACCGCTACATCATTCTGGGCGAGATCGCTTCGGGTTATGCGCTCGCGGTCGAACAGCCGCGCTTCCAGCGCTTCTTCCTGTGCACGCTGGCGCTCTATGCGCTCTGGCTGCTGCCGAGCCTCCTGCTGCTGTTCGGCCATGGCGGCGTCATGACCGCGGCCAGGCTCATTCTCTCGCTATTCGCCACGTTTGTCGGCACCCGACTGATCATCCTGCTCCCCGCCATTGCGGTCGATGCGCCGGGCACGAGCTTCCGCAACGCCTTCGAGGATACGCGGGGCTTCTTTTGGCGCATTTTCGGTATCCTCATCGTCACCATGCTGCCGGTCATCGTTCCCATCATCGCCGTCGCGTTCGCATTCACGCTCGGGGAGCAATCGGCCGTCGTCAAGCTGATCAACGCGGTGGTCACCATGCTGAGTTTGGCGCTCGCCATCGCGGTGGCCTCACGCCTTTATCTCGGGCTCTCGGACCGGCTGGGACAGCCGGAGCCCGGCGCGGCGGAAGCTGGCGCGGCCTGAGGCCATATCGTCCTTCTGCCGCGCCGCCCGACGTCATCGCCATGGGCGGCTGGTGGCCGGAAGCAGAGGCGCCGAAAATCAATGACCGGGCGCAAGGCCCGGTCATCATGCGATCTCGAAAAGGAAATGGCGGGCGGCGACGGCACGGACCGCCGGTTCAGCGCACGCCGGGGGGATGGCCCAACGGATCGAACAGGCGGTCGGTGTTGAAGCGCTCGTCGAAGGACTTCCGGTGACCGAACTGGAGGGTGGTGTTGCCCTCCTTGAAGGTCGTCATGCCGTCTTCCTGCTTGAAGCCTTGCGCCGCCTGGCCGGAACCGGCGGACGTCACACCCCTGTCGGGATAGAGGAAGCTCTGGTCGGTCAGCGAGAGGTTGCCGTTCTGGTCCTGCATGGTGAAGGCCTGGGCGGCGGGCGCGGCCAGCACGCTCAGGGCAAAGGCGGCGCCGGCAAGGACGGCGACGTGGCGGTTCCGGTATAGAGCAAGGAGCGGCATAGCGGCCTCTCGGGATATCGAGTGCATGAGCGCCAAACTACGCCAAAACAATATGGCTGCACAGCGGCAAGTGCGGCGGGGCCCGGCACCGGCCCAAACAAAACCGCCGCCTCGCGAACTGCGAGCCGGCGGTCTTTAAGCCTTTCGGAGTCCGACGTCGAGAGATCGAAGCGGTCAGTGTACGCTGGCAGTCTGCCGGAGCCGTTCGATCTCTTCCTTAACCTGCAACTTGCGACGCTTGAGCTCGACGATTATCAGATCATCGGTGGCGGGATGTGTCAGGCAATCGGTGATCTCGTCTTCGAGTGCCTGATGCCGCTTTTCCAGTTCCGCAAGATGCGATTGCATCGACATGCAGCATGTCTCCTCAATCAGTGGCTCTCAATAACAGATAGTGTAGCCCAAAAGCGGCACAAGGGCGACGGTATAACCTGCCACCCCCTGCGGCAAAGGCGACCGCTGTGGAACCGAACCCCTTGATAACCGACGGTTTACCGAGCGCTTGAACGCTTCTGTGGAAAACGCGATAATTCAAATTAGCGCTTCCGGCCGGGCCTCTTGGGGACCTTTGGCGGCCGGCGAACCAGCGGTGGCAATGACGGACGAGGAAGAACGCGAGTTGCGGGGGCAGTTGGCGCACCTGCAGCAGGAGCATCGCGACCTCGACGCCGCAATCGCGGCGCTCGCCGCGTCGCCCGGGGCCGACGTGATCCAGGTGCAGCGGCTGAAAAGGCGCAAGCTCATGCTGCGCGACCGCATCCGCGCCATCGATGACCAGCTCACGCCGGATATTATTGCGTAGGCCGGCCGCTCAAGCCGAATCAGCGGTGAGCGCCTACCTCTGGCCGCGTCTTTCCCGTTTACGCGCGTACATGGCGCGGTCGGCAGCGTCGATCGCCAGGGCGGCGCTCGTCTCCGGCGACAGCATCACCAGGCCGGCACTGGCGCCGACCGTCAGCAGGGCGTCGCCGTGTGCGAGTCCGGTGGCCGCGATCTGCACCTCCAGTTCGCGCGCCTTGGCGCCCGCCTCCTGCTCGCCGATATTCCACATCAGGACGCCGAATTCGTCGCCGCCCAGCCGGCCAACCACGTCGGAGGCGCGCACATGGCCGGCCAGCGCCCCGGCCACAGCCTTGAGCAGGGCATCGCCGATCGCGTGGCCATGGGCGTCGTTGATGGCCTTGAAGCCGTCGAGATCGATGAACAGCAGCGCCGCATCGCCGCCGTAGCGCCGCACATAGGCGAGCGAGCGGTTGAGCTCGCGCTCGAAGCCGCGCCGGTTGAGCACTTCGACCAGCGGGTCGACGTCGGCGTGCGCCTCCAGCTCGGCGATGCGCGTCTCGGCGCGCGCCAGTTCGCTCGTCAGCCGGCCGACCTCGGCGCGCAGCCGCGCGAGCGAATCGGCTTCATCGCCCCTGTCTCGCCCGGCCCGTTCTGTCTGCTCCCGAGCCACGTCCCGAAAAATCCTCGCGAATCTCCGTCCCTCACGTGGAGAATACCGCTTTCGCCTTGCCAGCGGGGAGCCCCTACCTATAATCCGGCGCTTCCTTCCGCCGGAGCGGACGGGTTTTTCAGGTCCGCGGAGATCCGCTTTTCGAGCCGGATCGCAACGCCAAGAAGCGCCAAGGGAAGCCAATCATGGCGGCAAAGCCGGTCGCGATCATCATGGGCAGCCAGTCCGACTGGGCCATCATGAAGCACGCCGCCGAGACGCTGGACGCGCTCAACATCGGCCATGACACCCGAATCGTCTCCGCCCACCGCACGCCCAAGCGGCTCTACGATTTTGCCACCGGGGCCCGGGACGCCGGCTTCAAGGTGATCATCGCCGGCGCCGGCGGCGCGGCCCATCTGCCGGGCATGGCGGCCTCGATGACGCCCTTGCCGGTGCTCGGGGTGCCGATGAAGACCCACGCGCTGGAGGGCAAGGATTCGCTGCTCTCGATCATGCAGATGCCGGCCGGCATTCCGGTCGGCACGCTCGCCATCGGCAAGGCCGGGGCGATCAATGCCGCGCTGTTGGCGGCGGCGGTGCTGGCGTTGAGCGACCCCAAAATCGCCAAGCGGCTCGATGCCTGGCGCGCGCGCCAGACCAAGGCCGTGGGCAAGCGGCCGAAAGACTAGAAGCAAAGCCCATGTTCGATCCCAAGGCCGCGCTCGCGCCCGGCGCTACCATCGGCATTCTCGGCGGCGGCCAACTGGGCCGTATGCTGGCGCTGGCCGCCGGCCGGCTCGGGCTCAACTGCCACATCTACGCGCCGGACAAGGATTCCTGCGCCTTCGACGTGGTGTCGCGTTCCACGTGCGCGGCCTATGAGGACGAGGCGGCGCTGGCGCGCTTTGCCCAAAGCGTCGACGTCATCACCTACGAATTCGAGAATGTGCCGGCCAAGACCGCGGCCTTCCTGGCCAAGCGCCGGCCGGTGCTGCCGGACCCCAAGGTGCTGGAGACGACGCAGGACCGGCTGATCGAAAAAGATTTCCTCAAGAGCCTGAAGATTCCGACCGCGCCTTACGCGCCGGTGCACAGCGCGACGCAGCTCGCCGACGGCATCGCGGCGGTGGGCTTGCCGGCGGTGCTGAAGACGCGACAGCTCGGCTATGACGGCAAGGGCCAGGCCAAGATCACCAAGGACAGCGAGCGCGCCGAGGCATGGCGTTCGCTGCGCCAGGTGCCGTGCATTCTCGAGGGCTTCGTCAAGTTCCAGCGCGAGGTGTCGGTGATCGCCGCGCGCGGCCGCGACGGCAAGGTGCAGTGCTTCGATGTGACCGAAAACGACCACCGCGACCACATTCTCAAAATGTCCAAGGTGCCGGCCAAGGTGACGCTCGCCGTGGCCGCGGAGGCGAGCCGCATCGCCACCCGCATCGTCAAGGCGTTCGAGTACGTCGGCGTGATGGGCGTGGAGATGTTCGTGGTCGGCAGCGGCAAGAAGCAGTCGGTGATGGTCAACGAGGTCGCCCCGCGGGTGCACAATTCCGGCCACTGGACCATCGACGGCGCCACCGTCTCGCAGTTCGAGCAGCACATCCGCTGCGTCGCCGGCTGGCCGTTGGCGAACCCGAAGCGGCTCGGGCGGGTGGAGATGGTCAACCTGATCGGCGCCGAGATCAACGAAGCGGAACGCTGGCTGACGGTGCCGGGCGCGGCGGTGCACATCTACGGCAAGGGCGCGCCGAGCCCGGGCCGCAAGATGGGGCATGTCACGCGGGTGTGGCCGGCAAAGTGAGGCCGGCCTTGGCGGCTCAGGCCGCAGCGCGGAGGGCTCCGCCTGCCCGCCGCTGGAGGAAGGGCCTGATCCGGCGAGGCCGCGGGGCAGCCCTGGAATCGCCCAAGAGCCCCCTTCGGGGGTGGCGGCCGGTGCCGAAACGGGCCATATAGGGCCATCCAAGGGCCGTTTGGCGGGCTTTTGGGCCCCTGGCAATGGACTCTTTTTGGCTTTTCTGCTAGAGCCGCCCAACTCATAAAGCCCGCCATTGCGGCGCTTTCGAGCGGAACCCGAACCGCCACAACGAAGGAGCACAAGTGCAAGTTCTCGTTCGCGACAACAATGTCGACCAGGCCCTGAAGGCGCTGAAGAAGAAGATGCAGCGCGAGGGCATTTTCCGCGAGATGAAGCTTCGCGGCCATTACGAAAAACCGTCGGAAAAGAAGGCGCGGGAAAAGGCGGAAGCGATCCGCCGGGCCCGCAAGCTCGCGCGCAAGAAGATGCAGCGCGAAGGCCTGCTGCCGTCGAAGCCCCGTCCGGCCCCGGGTGCGGGTGGTCCGGGACGTGGCGCCCCGCGCATGGGCTGATGCCCTGCGGCTTTGCGTTGCGTACATGCGATTGGTGGCGCGGGCTTTTGCCCGCGCTATTGTTTTTCCGGCCGCCGAACCTTCGCCGCATTCACGGCCAGATTGGTAAGCGCCGATAAACCTCCTCACCCCGGTCCGCGACGGTAGCCCTGCGATGAGACACGCGCGCAACGGCAATCGATATTGGCGGCTGACGCTGGCGCCGCCGCTCATGGCAGTGCTCTTGGCGGCGCTCGCGGCCTGCGCCAGCGTGGGCGGCGGCAATTCCACCGCCGGCGCGCCGGAGAGCGAGGACTCGCTCTACGCCACCTCGCCCGCCAACATCGCCTCGCTCACCACCGTGGTGCGCAACAACCCGAACGACCCGCAGGCCTACAACATGCGCGGCACCGTGTTCGGCAAGGGCGGCCGCTATCAGGAAGCGCTCGCCGATTTCAACAAGGCGATCAGCATCGATCCCAATTACGCGCAGGCCTACGCCAATCGCGGGCTGGTCTACCGCGAGATGGGCAAGCTCAACCTCGCGCTCGCCGACTACAACAAGTCGCTGTCGATCGACCCGACCTATTCCAACGCCTATCTCGGCCGCGGCATGGTGTATCGGCACGGAGAATAAGATGTACGCCGCGTTGAAGGACTTCAACAAGGCGATCTCGATCCGCCCCGACAACGCGCAGGCCTATTACAACCGCGGCCTGCTCTACCAGGCGCAGGGCCAGCACGGCTACGCCATCGACGACTTCACCACCGCCATCGGCCTGTCGACCGAGCAGGCGGCGCCGTTCGTCGCGCGCGGCCTGAGCTACATCGCCGTGAAGCGATACAAGGACGCCGCCAGCGATCTCGACCAGGCGGTCAGCATCGATGCGCAGAACGTGCAGGCCTGGACCAGCCGCGGGCTCGCCTACGAGCGGCTCGGCGACAAGCAGAAGGCGGCCGGCTCCTACGCGCGCGCCATGAACATCGACCAGAATTACAAGCCGGCGACCGCCGGCTTCGACCGCGTCGGCGGCCGCTACGGCGAGACCTATCAGACGTTCTAATCGGTCGGGCTTCGATTCAATCGGCTCGAAGCGCCAAGACCCGTTCGCCGCCGCGACAGCGGGGACCCCTAGTCAATGAACCGGATTCCCGCTTCCGCGGGAATGAACGGAGAATACTGCGGCCACGGTGGATCAAGCGCGCATCAGGCGGCACCGTGCGGTTCCGCCGTCACCACCACGACGGCGGCGCAAGGCGACGGTCCTTTGCGGCGGTAGGTGTGCGGATGAGCGCAATCGAAGTACATCGAGTCGCCCTCGCCTAGCGTGAAATCCTCTCCCTCGAGATTCAGCACCAGTTCGCCGCGCAGAACGTAGATGACCTCGGCGCCGGCATGTTCGTGCGGCTCCGACGGCTCGTCGTCCGTTTCGATCTCAACGTAATAGCCGTTCAGCTTGCGCTCGCTCACCGGATAGTCGAGCGACTCGAAAAAATAGGCGGGCGGCGCCCGCCCCGCTTTGTCGGGCAGGCGGATACGATCCGCCTTGCGCACCACGGCGTGGACCGGCCGATCGCTGTCCTCCTTGAAGAAGTGGTCGAGGCCGACGCCGAAGACCAAAGCGATGCGCAGCAAGGTCGGCAGCGTCGGAAACAGATGCCCGCGCTCGATCTTCGACAGCAGCGCCGGCGACAGTCCGGTGTGCTCCCCAAGCTGGACCAGCCCCAGCTTCTTGCGCAGCCGCAGCCGGCGGACTTTCGGGCCGATGGCATAGCCCTCAAGGGCGTTGGTCAGGGTCTCGGACAGCATAGTTCCGGTTCCATTTCACCTCAGTTCAAAGGCAGATAGCATTATTTGATCTATATGAAAACTAATTTTCACTTCACGCTAACGTGAGTTACATGAAAACTAGTTTTACTGTTATTCAATACTCCGGCGACGGGCGCAAGACCAAACCACCTTCCGTCCTCCGCTTCCCAGAACCGATGACGCCGGCAAAGCCGGCCCAAAGGTCAAACGCGTCAAGTCAGGAGCTAAAAAATGAAGAGCAGAGTTATGGGTATTGCGTCATTTGCCGCGGTCGCTCTGACCGTGGTGGGTCTGGCGCTCGGCAGCACCTTCGCGCGCGCCAGCAACCAGGACATTGTCGACACCGCGGTCGGCGCCGGCCAGTTCAAGACGCTGGCGGCGGCGCTCGGTGCCGCCGGGCTGGTCGAGACCCTCAAGGGTCCGGGGCCGTTCACGGTGTTCGCGCCGACTGACGCGGCCTTCGCCAAGCTGCCGGCCGGCACGGTGGAGAGCCTGCTGAAGCCGGAGAACAAGGCAAAGCTGACGGCGATCCTCACCTATCACGTGGTGCCGGGCGCCGTGAAAGCCGAGCAAGTGACCAAGCTGGACGAGGCCAAGACCGTCAACGGCGCGATGGTGAAGGTCTCTACCGGCGACGGCAAGGTCATGATCAACGACGCCACCGTGGTGACGGCCGACATCGAAGCTTCGAACGGCGTCATCCACGTCATCGACACGGTCATCCTGCCGCCCGAAAGCTGATCGGCCTGCCCCCAAGCCGATCAACAGCCGGTCCGTCTTTTCCCCGAAAGGCGGGCCGGCACCTTTCGCTCCTATAGGAGCATTCGGCCCGAAATCAGCTGAACACGAACCTTGTCCCAACCGCCGAGTGGATGACCTTGTCGCCGAGCGCGTCGCGGGCGAGATCGTAGAAGCGATCGCCGGTGCAGTGGCCGACAATCAGGTAATCCGGGTCGATCTTCTTGAACTCCGCCACGGTGTCGCGGATGTAATCGTCACCGAGCGGCGGCACGATGTGGAAGCCGCCAAGCACGGCGTGCACCTTGTCGACGCCGGACGCCTCGATCGCCTGCTTCACGGTGTTGATGACGCCGCGATGGCTGCACGAGGTCAGCACCACCAGGCCCTTGTCCTTGACCACGTAGTTGGTGGCGATCTCGTGGTCGAAATCGTCGGGGATGTAGTCGCCGGTGTTCTTTTCCGCCGGCATCTTGTCGGGATAGCAGCCGAAGCCGTCGAAGATGCCGACAATCTCGCTGGTCGCCTTGAGCGGCTTCTCGAACGAGGTCTGGCCGATGCGGCCGGTGGTGAAGGCGTGCTCGGCAACCACCGCCGGCTCCGACGCCATCATCAAGGACAGGTCGGCATCGAAAATGGCCTTGCGGTCGAGCGCGCCGAACTGGCCGCCGGCATTGCGGCGCATGCAGAAGGTGTCCTCGCCGCCGACATAGAACGGCAGCTTGCCCTTGAGCGCCTTGCCGTGCGCCTTGAGGAATCCGACCATGCCGCCGAAATGGTCGTAGTGGCCGTGGCTCAGCACCATGGCGTCGAAGTTCGCCGGATCGACCCCGAGAATCTCCATGTTGTTGAGCAGGCATTCCGGCGTGTAGCCGAAGTCGATCATGACGTGGCGGGTCTCGTCGCCGCGCATCGACTCGCAATGCATGGCGAGGCCCCACTCGCCTTGCAGCGCGGTGCGCGGCGGCTTGTCGGGCTTGGTGTTGCCGTTGCGGCGCTCGACCGAGAAGCCGTCGCGGGTTTCCGGCGGCACGAACTGGATGACGACGTTGTCGGTGACGATGCGCACGGCGAGCCGGTCCACCACCGGCACCTCGCCCTGCAGGGTCTTGGCGGCCTGCGTGCGATTGTTGGCGGCCATCGCCGCCATCATGGCGGTCACGAAACCGGCGCCGCCGCCGCAGATATGGCCGGCGTTTTCGGCCAGCATGGACGGCGAAACGCAACTGCAGAGATTGAAAAGCATCTTGGAATTCCCTCGACCGAAAGCGTCTTTGCGGCGCTTTATTTAGCTTTTGCTGCATAGTCGGCGCTCGGCAGGTTTTCCGCCGGCCAGGCATCGCAGTCTTCGAATTGCGCCACGCCCACGGCATGACGCGCCATGCCGGATTCCAGCATCGCCATGGAGACGATCTCGGCAATGCCGAGGTCGCTGATGCCGTGATCGCGCAGCACCTGGAAATCGTCCTCACCCGTACCCTCGGCGAACGCTACCTTGCGGGCAAAGCGCAGCACGGCCTTGGTCTTGGCGTCGATCTTGGTGGAGTTCTCGAAATTGAGAATCTCGGCGACATCCTGTTCGGTCATGCCGTAATGCTCGATCAGGTGGGTCTGGTGATTGTTGATGCAGCGCATGCAGTTCACCTCTGCGCTGCAGACCAGGGAGATGCCGTTGAGCAGCGTCTTGGGCAGGTCGCCTTCCGACATTTGCAGCCGCTTGGCCAAGCCCCACCAATGGCGCAGGAGGTCGGCGTCGAGCGCAAAGAAGCCCCAGTTCGGCGTCAGAAAGTTCTCGCCCTTGACCCGGCGGATATCCTCATAGATTTCCGCAATTTCGCCGGTCGCCTCATTCGGCTTGACCAGGGATACTTTCTTCGCCTTCTGCTTCGTCTTATCCAGCACGACAGATCTCCTCTATGCCCGGAAGGGGCTCGACGTTTCTTCCCCCTGCGATCGTTTATCCGGCGTTCCCCAACAGTCGGTCGAGTTGACAACCGGTCTTCTCGCTTAAGGTGTGGCCGGCCTGAAGGCCGTTGGTGCTATCTTAGTTGGCGGCGGACGACGCTGTCCAACCGGGCCGGTGCTCAAAGCCCCACACCAGCGGACGGCGGCGCCGGTAGGCCGGAAATAAATTGCCGTACCACCTCGACCGCGCCGTGGTCATCGAGATCGACATGGCCGCCTTGCGGGAAACGCACCATCCGCTTGGGCTCGTTGGCAAGCGCAAACAGCCGCTCGCCGAAGCGGATCGGCACGATACGGTCACGCTCGCCGTGCAGCACAAGAATCGGCGCCTTCACCCGCGCGATGCGGCGGTCGGAACGGAAGGCGTCCTTGATCAACCAGCGCACCGGCGCGAAGGGATAGGCGGCGGCGCCGACGTCGGCGATCGACGTGAAAGGTGCGTCGAGGATGACGCCGCCGACTTCGCGTTGCGCGGCGAGCGCGATGGCGACGGCGGTGCCGAGCAACTCGCCCCATACGACGATGCGGCGGGCCGGATAGCGCTGGACCGCGAAATCATAGGCCGCCAGCGCGTCGTTGATGAGGCCCTGCTCGCTCGGCTGGCCGCTGGAGCCGCCATAGCCGCGATAAGACAGCGCGACCAGCCCGTCGCCGTCGGCGATCAGCCACGTGAACCGCCCGGCGCGCAGATTGAGCGCCCCGGCATTGCCGTGGAGATAAAGCATTACCGGGCGGTCGCCACGCGGGGGCACGTGCCAGGCGATGAGCCGCTCGCCGTCGATGCTTTCGAGCCGCAGTTCCTGCGCCTGCGCCAGTCCGGCCTCGGCCGGCGGCGTGCGCTTGGGATCGGGGAAGTACATGAGCTGGCGCTGAAACACGTACATCAGCACCAGCACGCCGCCGTAGCCGGCAACGCCAACGATCAGCAGCCATTTCAGTAGCGTCATGGCTTTTTCATAACACAACCGTGACCGGCGCGGGGTTGCCGGCCGGCCGGAGCCGCCCTAGCGTGGCGGCCCGAAGCCGCGATCAAGCGCGGCCCTTTCACAGGGAGAAACGCGATGCCGAGGCTGCGCTACATCGAGGATAGCGAGAAGACCCCGCAGATCGACGCCATGATCACATCGGCGGAGCGCACCGGCGCGCCCGATCCGCGCGTGGTCCGCATCATGACCCGTAGCGCGGTCGGCTCCGCCTGGGTCGAACTGTGGAACAAGGTGCTCTACGAAGGCGTGCTGCCGCACAAGCTGAAGGAGATGTGCCGCATCAAGATCTCGGTGGCGCACCAGTGCGGCTATTGCTCGACCGTGCGCTCCAAGGTCGCCCAGGAAGAGGGCCTGACCGAGGAGATGATCAACGATCTGCTCGGCGACTATCAGGCGAGCGGCAAGCTCACGGCGCGCGAGAAGGCGGCGCTGCACTACGCCGACCTGTTCAAGCAGGGCGAGCACGCCATCGACAAGGACGAGGTGTACGCCGACTTGCAGAAGCATTTCAGCGATGAGGAAATTATCGAGCTCGGCCAGCTCTGCGCGCAGACCGACGGCGTCGGCAAGTTCGTCAAGTCGCTCGACGTGATCAGCTGGGAGGACGCCTGTGCGCTCAATCCCAACCTCGCCCAGACCGCGGTGAGCGAAGCCGCCGAATAGCGTTCGCCGGCGCACGATGCCGCGGGCCCGCGCCCGCGGTCAGGCGCTGTCGACCGGAAACGCCATGGTGCTGAGCAGCGCCAGCGCCGTCTGACGGCTGTCGAGCCGCGTGTGCTGCACCACGATCGGCACGTTCGACACGATCACGCTGGAGAAATCCGTGTCCTTGGGCACCGGCTCGGGGTCGGTGAACTCGTTGAAGCGCAGATGGCTGGTGCGTTGCGCCCCGACCGTGAAATCGGTAGGGCCCGACCGGCGCGCGTTTGGAGAAATAGAGCGTCACCTCCACCTGCGCGTCCTCGTCGCCGGCATTGAGGATGCAGATGGTTTCGTGGCTGGTGAGCTGGCGCGTCTCGCCGGTCGAAGCGGGCGGGATATAGCCTTCGGCCACGGCCCAGGCGCGGCGTCCGATCGATTTCGGCATCATGGGTTCAAGCCTTTCCGTTACCGATAAAGCCGCCGACGCGGCCGGTGTGGCGTTCATGGGCGATGCCCTCGGCCGGCCCGTAAGGATGGCCGCCGAAGCCGTGGCGCATCATGGCGACGGCGCGCGACGAATCGCGGTCGGCGTCGCGCGAGGCGACGAGTTGCACCACCGACTGGGTGATGACCGGTATAGCCACCTCCATGTGCAGCGCGTCGTCCACCAGCCAGTTCACCTCGCCGGTGTCCTCGACATAGGACGGCACTTTCGCGAGGCCGCCCTGCTCCCGATAGGTCTTCTCCATCAGCTCGACCAGCCATGAGCGCACCACCGAGCCGTGCCGCCAGTTTTCGAGAATGTCGGCGATGGCGAGCGGCTCGCGGTAATGCGCGAGCAGGTCGATGCCCTCGCCGATCGCCTGCAACATGCCGAATTCGATGCCGTTGTGCACCAGCTTGACGAAATGCCCGGCGCCCGGCCCGCCGCAATGGATGTAGCCGCCCTCGACCGCGAGTTGGCGCAGCAGCGGCTCGATCAGCGCGACCGGCTCTTTCTCGCCGCCGATCATGAAGCAGGCGCCTTCGAGCGCGCCGCCCGGTCCGCCCGAGGTGCCGGCGTCGATCAAGTGAATGCCTTTCTCCTTGAGACGCCGATGGCGGCGGATGGAGTCGCCCCAATAGGAATTGCCGCCGTCGGCGATGATGTCGCCGGGCGACAGCACGCCGGCTAGTTCGTCGAGCACGCCGTCGACCGGCGGACCGGCCGGGACGTAGATCATGACGAAGCGCGGGGGCTTCAGGAGGTCGGCGAAATCCTTGAGCGCGGCCGCGGGCTTGAGACCGGCGCGCGTGAGGTCGTCGGACACGGCATGGGTATCGAGGCCGACCACGCCGAAATTCCTGGCGAGCGCGTTCTTCGCCATGCCCGCCCCCATCTTGCCGAGGCCGACAATGCCGAAGCTGTCGAGTTTTTGTGACATAGGCAGGTACTCCTGACTTGAGCGCCCCTTACCCGGCAACGTCCCGCATCGGGCATTGTTGCACAAGCGCGCCAAGCGTGAATCCCTTTATCGCCGCGGGACGATGGGCTAGGTGAACGCCATGCTAATCCGGCCGGCCACACCCGACGATGACACCGCCATCTGGGCGATCCTGGAGCCCACGTTCCGGGCCGGCGAGACCTATCCGATCCCGCGCGACATCGGCCGCGCCGACGCACTGGCCTACTGGCGCACGCCGGGGCATTCGGTGTTCGTGGCGGAGCACGACAGGCGTATCGTGGGGACCTATTATTTGCGCGCCAACAACCGCGGCGGCGGCGCCCATGTGGCCAATTGCGGCTATATGGTCGCGCCTGACTGCATGGGCGGCGGTATCGCGCGCGCCATGTGCGCGCATTCGCTCGATGAGGCGCGCGCACGCGGCTTCACCGCCATGCAGTTCAACTTCGTCATCGCCTCCAACGAACGGGCGGTGAAGCTGTGGCGGGCCTGCGGCTTCGCAATCGTCGGCACCCTGCCCGGCGCCTTCGCCCACCCGACGCTGGGCCCGGTCGACGCCTACGTCATGTTCCGCACGCTATGAACGGGGCTTCCGGCGGTGTCGCGTTAAGCATCAGTGCTCTTGTTGCTGAAATTCCCAAAGTTCCCATGAACTTTCTAGATTTCCACGCATTGTAGTTTCGAGTGGTACGGCCAGAGGTTGCCGGGTACAGCCCCCGAGGGAACCGGATGAACAAGCCTATCGATTTCCGGGGAGATGAATTTGGCGGCGATGCCGCCGCGAACCCGCGCGGGGCAAAGGTGATTGCGATCGACAATACCTTGCGCTGCCGGGAGGCCCAGGGCGAACGCGCCCAGCACTTCCATCAGCTGCTTGATGCGTTGCCGGCGGCGGTCTGCACCACCGATGCAGAGGGACGCATCACCTATTACAACGACGCCGCCGCCGATCTGTGGGGGCACCGGCCCGCGCTCGGCAGCACCGAATGGTGCGGCTCCTTGAAATTGTATTGGCCCGACGGCACGCCGATGGCGCACGACGAGGGCCCGATGGCGATGGCGTTAAGGGAGAAGCGGCAGCTACGCGGCCTGGAGGCCATGGCCGAACGCCCGGACGGCGAGCAGGTGCCTTTCCTCGCCTACCCCACCCCGCTCTACGACGAGTCCGGCCGGCTCACCGGCGGCGTCAACATGCTGGTCGACATCAGCGAACGTAAGCGCGCCGAAGAGCAGCAATCGCTGCTGATCCGCGAACTGCATCACCGGGTGAAGAATACGCTCGCGACCGTGCAGGCAATCATGGGTTCGACCGCGCGCACCGCCGATACCATCGAGGATTTTAAGGCGGCGCTGATCGGGCGCATCGGCTCGCTCGCCCAGACCCACCTGCTGCTCGCCGACGAGGCGCACGCGGTGAGCTTGTTCGACCTGCTGCATAAGGAGCTCGACGCTTTCGACGACGGCAGCGAGGGCCGCATCATCATCAGCGGCCCGCCGGTCGACCTGCCCACGCCGCTCGCGGTGTCGCTCGGCATGGCGCTGCACGAGCTCACCACTAACGCCGCCAAGTTCGGGGCCCTGTCGGTCCATGACGGCAAGGTCACCGCCACCTGGCGGGTGACGTTGGAGGCAGACCGGTGCACACTCGACCTCGACTGGGTGGAAAGCGGCGGCCCGCCGGTTAGGCCGCCCGCACGCCAGGGCTTCGGGACACAGCTGTTGGAAATCGTGCTGCCGGGCCAGATTCGCGCCCACACGCAAATCGATTACGCGCCGGACGGCGTGCACGTGCATTACACGGTGCCGCTACCGCCGCAGGATTAGCCTCATCGGCGAGAAAGAAGCCCGAGCCTGCCGACAGGTGCCGTCACCACCGGCCGGAAGGTGCGCAGGTGTTGCGGCGTACGGCCGGTGAACGGCTGGTTAACCCTTTCGATACAGATCCCGTTTACCATATGGGCCCGTAGACGGCACACGTCGTTGGTCCCCGATGTTTGACACGATCATCCTGCTGGCCGGCCCCGTCGAAGAGGGGGCGCTCACCACCGCGTTGCTGCGGCAAAACCCGCATCTCGTCCTGCGTCCGGTGAAAACGCTGGCAGAGCTGGACGCGATCGAACCGCGGCGGCTCAAGCGCGCCCGCCTGATCGCCTTTGCCTCCACCGTCATCGTGCCCGGGCGCGTTCTCAACCGCCTCGGCTTCGGCGCCTATAATTTCCACCCGGGACCACCGACTTATCCGGGCTGGGCGCCGTCGCTATTCGCCCTCTACGATCGCGCCACCAGTTTCGGCGTGACCGCGCATGTCATGCACGAGCGGGTGGACAGCGGTCCGATCGTCGACGTCGACCTGTTCGACATCCCGGCCGGCACGTCCGCCGAGGCGCTTGATGCGATGACCTACGCGCGGCTGGCGCGGCAATTCTTTGCGCTTGCCCATCCGCTCGCGACCAATCCCCATGCACTGCCGGCCCTGCCGATCCAATGGTGTGGCCGCAAGAACACGCAGCGGCACTGCGCCGAGCTGTGCGACATCCCGACCGATATTTCGCGCGATGAGCTGGAGCGGCGCATGGCCGCCTTCGGCGATGGGCGTCACGGCGTTGCTCCCACCATCACGCTGCACGGCCGCGAATTCCGCTATGCCGGCGCGGAGACCGTTATCACCGCCGAGATGGCGGGCACGACGGAGGCGGCGAAGGGTGCCGCGGAGCCGCAGGTCGTCGCCGCGATTCCGGCGTAAGACTCTAGACCGGCCAGCGCTTACGACACCGCGGCAAAGCGTCGGGCCAGAACGGAGCGCACGAATTTGCGCGCCTCCATCGGCTTGGCGAACATGGGCCCCTGCACCAGATCGAAGCCGAGCTCGCGCAACATCATAAAATCCGCGTGGTTGGCAACCCCGCCGGCGACGGCACGCGCACCGTTCTCGCGCGCGGCCGCCACGATGTGGGCGCAAACCGCTTGACGAATGCGGTCGTTGCAGCAGTCGCAGACGTAGGCCGAATCCACTTTCATCTCCACCACCGGCAGGTCGCGGCGCCCGACCAACATGGCCCCCTCCGGACCGATCGCGTCGAGCGCGATGCCGATATGGCGGAAGGCGAGCTGGGCGCCGGCTTTACGCACCAGATCGGCGTCGGCCAGCGCATCGGCGCAGTTGGCCGCGATCAGCAGGCCGCCTTCGGCCGCGTCGGCCGGCAGCTTGCCGAAAACGTACGCGATGAAGTCGGGGTCCTCCAACACCGGCGTCGGCAGGCTAATCGAAATGTCGATCCGGTTGCCGTCGGCGGCGAACCGCATCCAGTCCGCCATGGCATGCATGATCACGAACTGCGACAACGCGTGGTAATACGGATCGTTGGCCGCCGGGATGAAATAGGCCGGCGGGACCACGCCCCAGGTCGGATGGCGCATGCGCACCAGCGCCTCGCCGCCGCGCGGCGTCAGCGAGCGGGGATCGATCTTGGGCTGATACCACAGTTCAAGCCAGCCCTTGTGCAGGGCCTCATCGACATCGATGCCGATGGCGGGAGACGGCGCGATCGGCAGGAAACAACTGAGAACCTGGTTGAGGTCGCCTTCGCGGAAGGGCGTGCCGAGCGGCGGCAGCATCGCCAGGCCGAGCCGTTCTCCGAGTTCGTGCGCGCGGATGAGCGACGGCGCGCTACGGCCGCCGAACAGCATGACCTTGCCGGCGAACGCGCTGAACTTGCCGAGCAGCGCGAGAAGTTCCTCCTCGTCGCCGAGCGGACCGGCGACGACCAGATCCGGGGCGGCATCCGCCAGCACCGCCGTGAGGTCCGAGGCGCCACATTCGCGGGTGACGAAGCCGAGGTCGCGCAACGCCTCGGCGAGGAACGAGCGCACGTGCGGCTTGTTGTCGATGACGCAGGCGCGCGGGGGAACCGGCCGGTGCCCGAAGGGAACGAGCGGGGCCTGCCGCGCAAGCTGTTGATCTTGGATCATGAGACCACTCCGTTTTTCTTGTCCGTTTGTTGCGCGCCGGCCGGCACCCCCCGCGTTCAGACCGGCACGATGTCAGGCGAGAGGCTGTGGGCCAGCCATTAACGAGTGGCTAGAGATGTGATTCAGAATTGAGTCGGATTGCACCATCCACCGCCGCGCGGCGGCATGCGCGCAAGCGCGGCGCGCTTCAAAAGCGGCATCAATGCTTTGTCTCTGTGCTTGCGCGGCGCGGTTATCACACGACGATGTGCGCGATGGAAATTCTGTGTAAAAACTCAAGCGCATCGGCGCGCTGGCATCGTCCTACTACTCACCGCGAATGATGGCGTTCTGCTACCGCCGCGCGTCATCATCAGCGGTGGTATTGCGCGAGACGTGGCCGTGAATAGCGCGTGCGCGCACCCAAGAAACGAGAAGGAAAAACGAAGGCGCGGCACGCCGCGCCTCGCAACATCTGCCTTGCGGCCCGGCCCGTCGGGGCGGCTGCCGCTTAGTCGGCGCTATCGCCATTACCATCGCCGCCGCCGTCAAGCGAGAAACCCTCGTCCCGCCTCAATTGAGTGCGTATGGACCTGTCCGGATCACGGACCAGCGTCCCGTCTTCGCCGATATAGGCGACGCCGGGGACAAACCGGATAGGCAGCGTAAGCAAATAACCTCTCGCCAATTTTCTATTCTTGGAATAACGCGCATGAGAGGAAAGCTGGCGCAGCTTCTCGAGGTGGAAGCCAAATTCCTTCCTATCGCCGCCAGTCAAACCATCAAGTGCATTAACAAACGCTCTTGTTATCCGCACCTCTTCGTTCGCAATCTGCAACTCTTTGGCGGCCGCGCGGGCGTCTCCCTCAAACAAGTTGGCGCGCAGACTAAGTTGCGCAATAAAGACGTTCCATAGAATGGCAGCCTGCTCGTTCGGTTCTTCCGAATCCACCACGACCGCAGCGGCGTCGCGGCCGCCGGACGCGAACGCGACCAGCAGACCGAGGAGCAGGGCTGCCCCGGCATTGAACAATTTGTGCATGATATCGTCCTTTCCGGAAACCGGCCACCGCGGGAGTAGTCTGAAGATGCTAGTCCGGCGCCGTCCTGCTTTCGTCACCAGTAACTGGTGACAGCGGCCGTTGAGGGACATATCCTGATCGGAATTGTTGGGACCTCGGGTCGAACAAGGCGGGGGCTAATGCCGAATCGAGACCAGCTGATCGAGGCCATCAGCGCCATCCATTCGGCCGGGCTCGACGAGGCTCTCTGGCCGCGGGCACTAACCACCATTATCGGTCTTTGCGGCGGCGCCGGCGCGACGCTCGAAATTTTCGACAAAGCGGCGCAGCGACACAGCGCTTTTTTCAGCGTCGACGTGCCGATGCCGGCGGAAAAGTCCTACACGGAGTACTGGGCGGCGCGAAATCCGCGTGCGATTTACGGCCTTCGTCAACAAGCCGGCGATATTGCCTCCGACTACCAAATCCTCGACGAAGCGGCGATGGACCGTAACGAATTCTATTCGGAGATGCTGCCGACGGCCGGCTTTCGCTACTTCGTCTCGACAACGCCGGTCAACAATGACAGGGAATTCGCCGCACTCGCCATCCAGCGTACGCGCAGGCAAGGTCATGTCGAGGATGCCGAGATCGAAGTGATGCGGCTGCTGACCCCGCATATCCAACAGGCGCTGGCCGTAGCCGCACGGCTTCAGGGCGCCTCACGCGCGGTCGCGAGTTTCGAACAGTCGCTCGAATGGCTCGACGACGGCGTCGCGCTGGTCCGCGGCGACGGCCACGTGGCGTCCTGCAATTCGGCTTTTACAAGAATGGCGTCATGCCATGACGGCATCCGGATTGAGAAAGGCGGCATCCGTTTCAGCGCGCGCGGCGCGCAGGCGCGCCTGGCGACGGCCATGGCGTCCGCCAACCGGCTGCGCGGCGGCGAACTGGGCGGCGCAGCTATTTCCGACTTTCTCGTGCCGCGTCCATCCGGCGCGCCAAGCTATATCGTATCGTTACGGCCTCTGGTCGGCCGCAGCCAGCACTTGCCGGACGCGGAGCGTGCCGTGGCGACCGTCTTCATTCGTGATCCGCTCGTCCCCCGCAAGGCGGCCGTGCAGTTGCTGCGCGAGATGTTCGGATTGACGGCGGCGGAAGCTGCCCTTGCGCACGCGCTGCAACGGGGCGTGTCGCCGATGACCTACGCGCGCGAATACGGCCTGAGCCCGAACACAGTCTATACGCATTTGCGGCGGCTCAAGGAAAAGACCGGCTGGAGGCGGACCGCGGAGCTCAGCCGCAAACTCAACGAGCTGCACGTGCAGCGCTAGCCGCCGCCGTCCGCCGCGGCCTCACATCGACCTGACGATGCTCTCGGTCGTCTTCTTGACGTCACCGGGCAGCATCATCGTGCCGCCGCGGCAGAACAACGGATTGCCGATGCCGGCGCAACCCGAGACGGCGGATCAGAGTCTTTTCTTCCTCTTGGCCGTCTTTTTCTTGGTTTTCTTCTTTTTCTTTTTCGTGGCAGCGATATAGGCCCCGACCTTCTTGGACGACCGTCCCGCGGCCTTGACCGCCGCCTTCAGCCGGACCGGCGTGACCTTGAACTTCTTCGACCAGTAGCGGACCTCGTAGGGTTCCTTTGTCGAGATCAACATGCGGTCGCGCGCACGATGCCGCATGAGCTTGAAATAAGCCCCGACCTTCTTGGACGAGCGGCCCACCACTTTCACCGCGGCCTTCAGCTTGGCCGGCGTCACCCTGAACTTCTTCGACCAATAGCGAACTTCATGAGGCTGGCTTAGCGCGATCAAACGCCGATCTGCGCTCGCAGACTTCCTCTTCTTTCTCTTCTTGGCCATGACGCAATCCTTTCGCGATGCGAATCGTTATCGCGTCAGTGTTGGCGATTTGGCCGTCCCTGCCAAGCTATGGCGGGATTATCGCCGTACCGGTTGTGGATTACCCACCGATGGCAGGGACCTTCCCGCAGTACCATCCACCGATTGTTGTCGAATGCGGCGCGCCAATGGCCGCCGTTCACATCGCCTTGACGATGCTCTCGGTCATCTTCTTGGCGTCGCCGAGCAGCATCATGGTGTTGTCGCGGTAGAACAGCGGGTTGTCGATGCCGGCATAGCCCGAGGCCAGCGAGCGCTTGATGAACATCACCGTGCCCGCCTTCCACACCTGCAAGCACCGGCATGCCGTAGATCGGCGAGGACTTGTCCTCTTCCGCCGCCGGGTTGGTGACGTCGTTGGCGCCGATGACGAAGGCGACGTCGGTCTGGGCGAACTCGGAGTTGATGTCCTCGAGCTCGAACACCTCGTCGTAGGGCACGTTGGCCTCGGCCAGCAGCACGTTCATGTGGCCGGGCATGCGGCCGGCGACCGGGTGGATGGCGTATTTGACCTCGACGCCTTCCGCCTTGAGCTTGTCGGCCATTTCCCGCAGCGCGTGCTGCGCCTGCGCCACCGCCATGCCGTAGCCGGGCACGATGATCACCTTCGAGGAGTTCTTCAGGATGAAGGCGGCATCCTCGGCCGAGCCGAGCTTGACCGGCCGCTGCTCGGCCGCCGCCCGCCGGCCCCGCCACCTCGCCGCCGAAGCCGCCGAGGATGACCGAGATGAACGAGCGGTTCATGCCCTTGCACATGATGTAGGACAGGATCGCGCCCGAGGAGCCGACCAGCGCGCCGGTGATGATCAGCGCGGTGTTGCCGAGGGTGAAGCCGATGCCGGCGGCCGCCCACCCCGAATAGGAGTTGAGCATCGAGATCACCACCGGCATGTCGGCGCCGCCGATCGGGATGATGATCAGGATGCCGAGCAGCAGCGAGAGCGCAACGATGACCCAGAACTCGAATGTCGCCTGGTGCAGGTAGAAGCTGACGATGAAGAAGACCAGCGCCGGCGGCGAGCGCGATGTTGATGACGTGGCGGCCCGGCAGCATGATCGGCTTGCCGCTCATGCGGCCGGACAGCTTCAGGAAGGCGATGATCGAGCCGGTGAAGGTGATGGCGCCGATGGCCACGCCAAGCGACATCTCGATCAGGCTCTGCTGGTGGATGTGGCCTTCCGCGCCGATGCCGAAGGCGTCCGGCGCATAGAAGGCGCCCGCCGCCACCAGCACCGCGGCCATGCCGACCAGCGAGTGGAAGGCGGCGACCAGTTCCGGCATCGAGGTCATCGGCACTTTACGCGCGATCACCGCGCCGATGCCGCCGCCGAGCGCGATGCCGCCAACCACCAGCGCCCACGCCACGCCGTCAGACGGCGGATGCGCGGCCAGCGTCGTGACCACCGCGATCGCCATGCCGATGATGCCGAACATGTTGCCGCGGCGGCTCGACTCCGGGTTCGACAGTCCGCGCAGCGCGAGGATGAACAGGACGCCGGCGACGAGATAGAGCAGCGCGACGAGATTGGCGCTCATGGCGCGCTCCTATCCGTAACGAAGAAAGGAATGTGGTTGCCCCCCAGCATGGCCATCACTTCTTTTTCTTCTGATACATGGCCAGCATGCGCTGGGTGACCAGGAAGCCGCCGAAGATGTTGATCGAGGCAAAGACCAGCGCGACGAAGCCGAGCGCGCGCGCCCACACCGGCCCTTGATCGTTGCCGACCAGTGCGACGCCGACCGCGAGCAGCGCGCCGACCACGATCACCGAGGAGATGGCGTTGGTCACCGACATCAGCGGCGTGTGCAGCGCCGGGGTCACCGACCACACCACGTAATAGCCGACGAACACCGCCAGCACGAAAATCGAGAAGCGGAACACGAAGGGATCCACCGCATTGGCGATGTGTTCCATGTCAGATCTCCGTTAAGCCGCCGACTTGGGCTGGAAATTCGGATGCACCACCGCGCCGTCGCGGGTGAGCAGGGTCGCCTTGACGATCTCGTCGTCCCACGGAACGGCGAGCTTCTTCTCATTCTTGTCGATCATCAGATCGAAGAAGGTCAGAAGGTTCTTGGCATAGAGCGCGGAAGCCGACGCCGCGATGCGCCCTGCCACGTTGAGATGGCCGACGATCTTGGCCGGCCCCGCCTGCACCACTTCGCCGGCCTTGGCGCCCTCGACGTTGCCGCCGCGCTCGACCGCGAGATCGACGATCACCGAGCCGGGGCGCATCGAGGCCACCATGTCGGCCGAGATCAACCGCGGCGCCGGACGGCCGGGGATCAATGCGGTGGTGATGACGATGTCCTGCTTCTTGATGTGCTCGGCCACCAGCGCGGCTTGCTTGGCCTGGTACTCTTTCGACATTTCCTTGGCGTAGCCGCCGGCGGTCTGCGCGTTCTTGAATTCCTCATCCTCGACCGCGAGGAACTTGGCGCCGAGGCTTTCCACCTGTTCCTTGGTGGCGGGGCGCACGTCGGTGGCGGTGACCACCGCGCCCAGACGGCGCGCGGTGGCGATCGCCTGCAGCCCGGCGACGCCGACGCCCATGATGAACACTTTCGCGGCCGGCACGGTGCCGGCGGCGGTCATCATCATCGGCAAGGCGCGGCCGTATTCTTCCGCGGCGTCGATCACCGCGCGATAGCCGGCAAGGTTGGCCTGGCTGGAGAGCACGTCCATGGACTGCGCGCGGGTGATGCGCGGCATCAACTCCATGGCGAAGGCGGACAGACCGGCATCGGCCATTTGCTTGAGCTCCGCCTCATGGCCGTAGGGGTCCATGATGGCGATGACCAGCGCGCCCTTCTTGTACTCGCCGAGTTCGTTCGCCAGCGGACGGCGAACTTTCAGCACCACGTCGGCGTCCTTGGTGACGCTGTCGGCGACGGTGGCGCCGGCCGCTTCGAATTCGCTGTCGGGAATGCCGGACGCGATGCCGGCGCCGCGCGCGACCGCGACCTCGGCGCCGAAGCCGATCAGTTTCTTGACGGTTTCCGGCGTGGCGGCGACACGCGGCTCATTCGCCTCCGCTTCACGGGCTACGGCTATCTTCATGGTCGCCTCCCCGTTTCCGCCCGGCGGAAATGGTCAATCTTTAAGATACGCCGATGAAGGCGAAGATGATGAAGCAGATGACGAAGGCCGCGATGCTCGAGGTCCTCGATCCGGTGAGCAGGCCCGGCACGGCGCCGACCGTCATGATGATGAAAATCGCCAGCGACAGGAACCAGTGACCCATGACCCCGCCGACCGCCAGGCCGAAGAGGATGTTAATCACAGCGAGGATACCGACAAAGGTGAAATCGACGAAGCGAACGTAGGTGTTCTCGTGCGCCGGATAGTCGTTGCCGTCTGCGGTGGCGTATTCGACAGTGCCGTGTTCGGCCATGGGGGGAAGTCTCCGAAGGTCTCGATTAGGGCGAAGCCTAGTGTGGTGGTTCGGAAGTCCGCTTCATTCTTGCAGCCCGCTCTTCAAGCGGACTTCCGAACCAACCCACACTAGAATCTCAAGTTTGCTAGTGTCCTGCGAATCCGAAGTCCGCTCCCGACCAGGCCGCGGATTTAAGCGGACTTCGGATTCGGGACACCAGGGAGCGATTAGCGCAATTGGGGCGGCAGGGCAACGGCTGCCGGCTCAACCCACAGGCGCAGGCTCCAGCCCGGCCCTTTCCAGGGCGGCGGATTGCCGGGCCGCCACGGTTTCCACGGCGAAATCGGCGATGGCCTCATTGAACAATTTGAAAAAATTGAGCTCGGCGGCAAGGTGCAGAAACACGGCGCCGAGGCCGACCGCGGCCCGGTCCATGAACACGAATTCCCGCGGCACCGTCACCGGCCCCTTGGCTTTCAGCGCCTGGTGCACCCGGAAGGCTTCCTTGCGGCCGTAGTCGGCGGGTTTGACCCCGTCGGCGATGGTGCGGACCCGATCGTCGAGCAGCGGGCCATAGATGAAGCGCGCCCAGATATTGAGCGCATCGATGACGTCGCGGTTGAGGCGCTTGAAACCCCAGGTCTCGTAGGCATGCACCACCCGGTCGTCGTCGCCGTTGAGGAGGCCGAAATAGAGGTCGACCACCCCGCCGGCGAAGCTCGGCGGGAAGATGCGGATGCAGCCGTAGTCGAGCAGGTTGATCCCGGCCGGCTTGCCCTTGGCGTCGGCAAACACCGAGTAATTTCCGAGATGCGGATCGCCGTGGATGACGGCGAAGCGGGAAAACGGCACCCACCAGGCGGCGAACATGGCCTTGGCGAGCCGGTTGCGCTCGGAAAGCGGCGCGTCCCTGTGCGCCAGCATGCGCGTGCCTTCGAGCCAGTCGAGGGTGAGCAGCCGGCCGGTGGAAAGTTCCGGCCAGACCTGCGGCACGCGAATGGCGCGCTCGTCTTTCAGCATGGCCTGGTAGAGCGCGACGTGCTTGGCCTCGCGGATGTAATCGAGCTCCTCGCGCAAACGGGCGGCGATCTCGATGGCGATCTCGCTGGTGTCGATGGCCGGTATCGAAGCGCTTGCGCAGATTGAGCAGCAGCTTCAACTGCTGCAGGTCGGCTTCGACCGCCGACTGCATGTCCGGGTACTGCAGCTTGCAGGCCAGCGGTGCGCCGTTCAGCGCGCGCGCCTTATGCACCTGGCCGAGCGAAGCGGCGGCGGCCGGATGGTGCTCGAATTCGGAAAACTTCTTTTGCCAGTCGGCGCCGAGCTCGGCGCTCATGCGGCGCTTGACGAAGCCCCAGCCCATGGGCGGCGCCTGGCTCTGCAGCTTGATCAGTTCGTTGGCGTATTCCGGCGGCAGCGCGTCGGGAATGGTGGCGAGCAGTTGCGCCACCTTCATGATCGGTCCCTTGAGACCGCCGAGCGCGGCGGCGAGCGCCAGCGCGTTGCCGGCGCGGTCCGACGGCCGGCGCATCACGCGCTGGCCGGCCATGCGCGCAGCCACGCCGCCAACGCTGGTGCCGACCTTGGCATAGCGCCGGGCGCGGGCGGAGAAGCGGTTCTTTTCGCGGTCGTCGGGACGGTCGGTCATTGTGCGGTGCGAACCCTATGGTAGCCTTATATAGTGAGAGTAACGTCATGAAACGAGCCACCGCGACGATAGTTACGGCAGGCATCGCGGCATTTTCTTGGTTGATCGCCGCCGCGATGACCTTGGCTGTGCCGGCCGCGGCGCAAACGTCCCCTGCCGCCGCATGCCTTTCGCGACCGACCGTCACATGCAGCGTCGATCTCGCGCTGACGGCGAGCGCCGGCAGCGGTGAGGACTACGAGCGTGCGCGGCTTGTCGTAAACGCGGCGAAACGGATGAAGGACCTTGGCGCCCGCAAGGCCTATCTCGACCGCACCGCGGCGCGGTTCTTTACCCATGCAACGACCGGACAGAAGCGGCTCGACCGCGAGCGGCGCGTCACTGGTATCGCGGCCGCCATCGTTGCCGGCGACGATGCAACGGCCGGCCGCTTGCTCGGGGAGGTCCAAGACAATTTTCAGCGCTGGTGGCAAACGCTCAGCGCGGTCATCGACACACTCGCGGAAGCCGGCAAGCCCGGCCTCGCCGTCGCCACCGAGGCAAAGTACCACCGCGCGGTCAATGTGAACCTCCAGGATGCGCTCGGCCGCAAGCTCGGTAACGAAGTCTGGGACACGCGGCAACCGCTGGCGCACGCACTCGTGCAATGCGGCTGCGGCCCCGATCCATTGCCGATGGTGCTGGCGCTGCCAAAGCAGAGCGACCGCGTCGGGCTCGCCAGCATCCTTTACGCGCGCCGCCACGATGTCGACGGCCTTGCCGCATTTCTCACGCGCGAATTCGGCAAGCTCGGGCATGTCAAAGACAAGACGCAGCGTAACTGGATCGGCTATGCCTTCGGGCTGATGCTGCGCAAGCTGCCGGTGCGCGACATCCCCGCGGCCTTGCGCAAGGCGCCTCACTGGCTCACCGCGGACAACTTCGAGCGTCCGAATAGCGTGTCGGCCGACGCCAACATCTACGGCGCCGTGCTGGCGCGCGCAGCCGTGGCCGGCGACCGCGCCGCCGTCGTGGCGATCGTCAAGCTGCGGCCGCACGGCGACACCGTCTGGCTGCCGAATTACGGGGTTGAACCGGGCGCCGCGGCCGAGAAGGTCATGAACGTCTTGCCGAAGCCGGAGCGCGAGCGCCTGCGCCTGCTGCGGATCCGCTTCCTGCTGTCGCACGGCGACCCCCGCAAGGGACTGGCCGCAGCGATGAAGTCGCCGGCGGCGCGGGCATGGCGCGAGCGGGAACTCGATCCCGAGGACTCGGCCGAATTCGAAGTGACGGTGCTTTCGCCGCTCCTTGCGCGCGGCGCGTTTGACGTGGCCGAGGACGCCGCCAAACACCTGCGCGACACCGGTGAGCGCGAGGACGCGCAAGCAACCATCGCCAACGCGAAGAAAGCGGCTGGCGCGGCGCCCAAGACCGCCGCCGCGACCCTCACCGCGCAATGGGATGCCTATCAGAAGACAAAAACCGACCCCAAAGCGGGGCGCACACTGCTGTTCGCGGTACGCGATCTTCTCAAGGCGCAGCCGAACGCCTTTCCCGTCGAATGACCGCTAACCGAGCGCCTCCAGCTCCGTGATCAGATTGGCGATGACGTCGAGGCCGCGGTCCCAGAATTTCGGATCGCGGGCATCGAGCCCGAAGGGCGCCAACAGTTCGGAATGGTGCTTGGTGCCGCCGGCCGACAGCATGGCGAGATACCGCTCGGCGAAGCCCGCCTCCGACTGCTCGTAGACGGCGTAGAGCGAGTTCACCAGACAATCGCCGAACGCATAGGCATAGACGTAGAACGGCGAATGGATGAAGTGCGGGATGTAGACCCAGAAGGTCTCGTAGCCGGGCTTGAGTTCGATCGCCGGTCCCAGGCTTTCCGCCTGCACCGACATCCACAGCTCGCAGATCTTGTCCGACGTCAGCTCGCCGTTGCGGCGCTCGGTGTGGACCTTGCGCTCGAACGAATAGAACGCGATCTGCCGCACCACCGTGTTGATCATGTCTTCGACCTTGGCGGCGAGCATGGCCTTGCGCTGCTTCTTGTCGGTGGTCTGCGCGAGCAATTTGCGGAAGGTCAGCATCTCGCCGAACACGGAAGCCGTCTCGGCCAGCGTCAATGGCGTCGGCGCCATCAGCGCGCCGTTGGGCGCGGCCAAGACCTGATGCACGCCGTGGCCCAATTCATGCGCCAGCGTCATGACGTCGCGCGGCCGGCCCTGGTAGTTCATCATCACGTAAGGATGCGCCGACGGCACGGTCGGGTGCGAGAAGGCGCCCGGCTGCTTGCCCGGCCGCACCGGCGCGTCGATCCAGCGCTTCTTGAAGAAGTCGTCGGCGACTTCCGCCATCTTGGGCGAGAACGCGCCATAGGCGGTGAGAATCGTGCCGCGCGCGTCTTCCCAGGAGATTGTGCGCTGCGCTACCTTCGGCAGCGGCGCATTGCGGTCCCAGTGCGGCAGCGTCTTCTTGCCGAACCATTTCGCCTTCAGCGCATAATAGCGGTGCGACAGCTTGGGATAGGCGTCGCGCACGGCGTCGACCAGCGCGTCCACCACTTCGCGCTCGACCCGGTTGGACAGATGGCGCGCGTCGGCAATGTCCTTGAAGCCGCGCCAGCGGTCGGAAATCTCCTTGTCCTTGGCGAGCGTGTTGGTGATCAGCGCAAAGGAACGCAGGTTTTGCTTGAAGGTTTTGGCCAGCGCTTCCGCGGCGGCCTTGCGCTTCTTGCCGTCGGCATCCTGCAGCAGATTGAGCACCGGCTCGATGGAAAGCTCCTTGCCGCCGACCTTGAACTTCAAAGCATTGATGGTCTCGTCGAATTGCCGGTTCCAGGCCGAATAACCGGTCACCGACTTCTCGTGGAAGAGCTGCTCGACGCGGTCCTCGAGCTGATAGGGCTTCTCCTTGCGCACGTCCTCGATGAACGGCCGGTAGTGGCCGAACGCGGGATCGGCCATGGCGGCTTCCAGAACGGCGTCGTCGATGCGGTTGAGCTCAAGCGTGAAGAACAGGAGATGGATGGAGGCGGCGGTGAGCTTTTCCTGCACGTCGCCGTAGAACTTGGCCCGCGCCGGGTCGCTGCTGTTTCCGGCATAGAGCAGCGAGGCGTAGGAGATCAGCCGGCCGAGCTTGTCCTCGATCGCCTCGTAGCGCTTGAGTGTCTCGGCGAGCTTTGCCCCGGCCCCCTCGCCGACGGCAATCGCGTGCAGCTTGCCCTTGTAGTCCTGCTCGAACGCGGCGCATTCGGCGGCCGACTGCTCCAGGTCGCGCTTGAGCGCGGGGCTGTCCATGCCGGGATAAAGGTCGTCCAGGTTCCACTCGGGCAATTGACCCAGGCGCGACCCGCCGCGCGGCTTGGACGCGGCCTTCTTGGGGTCCTTCTTGGCGACCTTCGAGGCGGTTTTGGTCTTCTTGGCAGCAGAGGGCATTGGAAATCCGTGGCTGGGGCGTGGGCGGGCCCGGCGGGCGGGAAACGAACAACGGGAATCGCCTTAACTATATCGGGCGCTGAAGCGGCCGGATCAACCGGCCGAACCGGACAAATGGCCCACGCGGCCGGCGAAAATGCGGCGTCTCCGCAGGCGGAAACACCCACAATGAGGTGCGCCGGGCCGGCCCTACGGCAGGCCGGCCCACACAGGCATGTGTGCGGCCGGCTTAAGGGCGCATTAAGGCTGTTCGCGCAAGAGTGCTTCAATTCGGCACAGCCGCCGGATGGAGCCCATGACATGCCCGACACGATCCTCATCGTCGACGACGACCCGGTCCAGCGCCGCCTGGTCGAGGCCATGGTGCAGCGCTTCGGCTATGAGGCGCTCACCGCCGACGGCGGTGACGCGGCGCTCAAGCGGCTGACCGACGCCGGCGAACCCCGCATCGATTGCGTGGTGCTCGACCTGGTGATGCCCGATCTCGACGGGCTCGGCGTGCTGGCCCGCCTGCGCGAGGCCGGGATCAGCGTGCCGGTCATCGTGCAGACCGCCCATGGCGGCATCGACAATGTGGTGTCGGCCATGCGCGCGGGCGCCGCCGATTTCGTGGTCAAGCCGGCAAGCCCCGAACGCCTGCAGGTGTCGCTGCACAATGCGCTGGCCGCGCGGGCGCTGGCCGGTGAAGTGCAGCGCCTGAAGCGGAGCCGCGAGGGCACGCTGTCGATCGCCGATGTCGTCACGCGGTCGGAGACGATGCGGCCCGTGCTGCGCGCGGCCGAGAAGGCGGCGGCATCCGCCATCCCCGTGCTCATCGAAGGCGAATCCGGCGTCGGCAAGGAAATGATCGCGCGCGCCATCCACGGCTCGAGCGGGCGCCGCGCCAAGCCGTTCGTCGCAGTCAACTGCGGCGCCATGCCGGAGAACCTGGTCGAGTCGATCCTGTTCGGTCATGAGAAAGGCGCCTTCACCGGCGCCACGGAAAAACACACCGGCAAATTCATCGAGGCCGACGGCGGCACGCTGTTCCTCGACGAGGTCGGCGAACTGCCGCTCGCCGCCCAAGTGAAGCTGCTGCGGGCTTTGCAGGAAGGCGAAGTGGAGCCGGTCGGCGGCCGCAAGAACGTCAAGGTCGACGTGCGCATCGTCTCGGCGACCAACCGCGACCTGATCGCCGACGTGAAAGCCGGACGCTTCCGCGAGGACCTGTTCTATCGCCTGCACGTCTTCCCGGTGTCGGTGCCGCCGCTGCGCCGGCGCAGCGAGGACATCCCTGCCCTCGCGCGTCATTTCCTGACGCGCATCGCGGCCGAAGAAGGCAAGCGCGTGCGCTCATTGAGCGCCGAAGCCATGGCGCTGCTCGCCGCCTTCAAATGGCCCGGCAATGTGCGCCAGCTCGAGAACGCGATCTTCCGCGCCGTGGTCCTGGCCGAGGGCGAGGAAATCGGCGTTAACGAATTCCCGCAGGTGTCCGCCCAACTCGGTGACGCGGGTGATAGCTTGCAGCCCTTGCGCGAACCGGCGCCGGCGATGGCCGCCACCTTGCCGGACATCAGCGAGGAGGCCGGCGCACCAGCGTTAACGCTACCAGGTCAAGCATTGCACCTGACCGACGCGCAAGGCGAGGTGCGCCCGCTCGAGGAGATCGAACGCGAGGTCATCCGCTTCGCCATCGAGCATTATCGCGGGCAGATGTCGGAAGTGGCGCGCCGGCTCAAGATCGGGCGCTCAACGCTGTACCGCAAGCTGGAAAGTCTCGATCTCGACGACACCGGCCGCGCAGGTAACGAACGCGCCACGGCCGATTAAGGCGGGATTTTGGCGCCTTAACCATGCCGACGGCGCGCGTTAGCCGTGATGACAAGTAAGCATAAATGAAGACCGGAAACGGGTCGTTTCGGCGGCCGTTCGGTCGCATAATGATGCAGTCGTTGCGCGTGCCGATGGCGTTAGCATCGCCATACATGATGAGCGCGCGAAAAGCCGATGCGTTGAGTTGGAGTTATTTGGAATGCGTACAGGACGAGTTGGTCGTCTCATCGCCGGCACCGTGCTGGCCCTGATCGTCGCCGCGCCGACGCTGAGCATCTCGGCGCCGGAGCGTGTCGAGTCGGTGCGGCCGCCGCCGGCCACCCTCAATGGTCACCGAAACTACCGCCATCGCACGTATCGTCATCCGGCGCCCCGGCGCCGGCCCGCCAGCCGCGCCACGCGTGCGCCGCGCTACGACGCGCGCACGCAGCCGCAGACCGAGCGCTACCGCGCCATCCGCCGCAACGCGCCGTCCGCGCCGCCGCCGGCGTTGCAGCAGCGCACGACCGTCCGCCGCGAAGCCACGCCGTTGCCGCCCGCGGCGCCTGCGCGAACGGCACCCCCGGCGCCGCCACCGGCGGCCGCGCAAGCACCGGCCAAACCCGACACCGGCGCTTTCGCGCTCGGCACCGCGCTCGACAAACCGCTGGCCGCCAACGACACCGCCATCGCCGACGCCTTGCGTACCATCCTCGCCGCCAAGACCTTCGGCCACGGCATGGCGCACCCCGCCGAGCGCAAGGCGATCAAGGACTTCTATGCCGCGCGCAACGACGCCCCGCTGTGGATCAAGGACGGCAGCCTCACCGCACGCGCCAAGACGGTGATCGCGCGGCTCAAGAACGCCGCCGCCGACGGGCTCTCGCCCGCCGACTATCCGGTGCCGCCGTTCGACACCTTCAGTAGCGCGACGCAACTGGCCAAGGGCGACATCGGGCTGACCTATTCGCTACTGACCTTCAGCCGGCATCTTTCGACCGGACGCATCGCGCCGCGCCGCGTGTTCGCGCAGGTGGACTACGGCACCCACACGCCCGATCCGGGCGCGATCCTGAAGACCGTGTTCGAAGCGCGCGACGTCGACGCCGCGATCGAAAGCTACAACCCGCCGGCGCAAGGCTTCCGCGCGCTCAAGCAGAAGCTCGCCGAGCTGCGCAGCCAGAGCGGCGACAACGAGGCCGCCCGCATTCCCAACGGCCCCATCATCCGCCCCGGCAAGAAGGATCCGCGCATTCCGCTCATTCGCGCGCGGCTCGGCATCAAGAGCAAGAGGCCGGACGACACCACCTACGACCGCCGTCTCTACAACGTGATCCGCCGCATCCAGCACAACGCCGATCTGCGCGACGCCGGCATCATCGGCGAGAAGACGCTGGCCGAGATCAACGGCCCGACCCACGCCCAGGTGATCGACACCGTCAAGGCGAACATGGAGCGCTGGCGCTGGCTGCCGCGCGACCTCGGCGACACCTATGTCATGGTCAACGTGCCGGACTTCACGCTCAAGCTCGTCAACGAGCATCACGTGGTCTGGCGCACCAAGATCGTCGCCGGCAAGCCGCAGACGCCGACCCCGATGGTCAGCGCCTCGATGGACACGGTGATCGTCAACCCGTCCTGGTACGTGCCGCAGTCGATCATCCAGAACGAGCTGCTGCCGCGCTACGAGAGCGATCCCCAACATCTTCGACCGCATGGGGCTCGAAGTGAAGAAGGGCCCCGACGGCCATATCAACGTCGTGCAGCCGCCCGGCGCCGCCAATGCGCTCGGCCGCATCAAGTTCAACTTCCCCAACAAGTTCCAGGTCTACTCTGCACGACACGCCGGAGAAGCGGCTGTTCTCCTACAACCGGCGCGCCTTCAGCCACGGCTGCATGCGCGTGCAGGACCCGACCAAGTTCGGCGAAATGATCCTGTCGCTGTCGATGAAGGGGCGCACGCCGAACGCGCGCGAGATCCAGTCGATGTTCGGCCAGGAGCAGCGCGACTTCAAACTCATGAAGCGGCCGAGGGTGCACCTCACCTACCAGACCGCTTTCGTCGACGACGACGGCAAGCTGCAGCTGCGCGAACGACATCTACGGCTTCGACGCCCGCATCCACGCCATCCTCAACAGCGCCGAGCGCCGGGTGGCCGACGTCGCCCCGCCGCCGGACCCGAACCGCGACCTGGAAACCGCCCAGGCCAACCAGGAAATCCTGCGCCGGGTCGAGCGCCGCGAGGCAGGCAACCCGTTCGCCTTCTTCGAGCAGCTTTTCCGCTAAAGCCGCGCCAGATCACCGAAAATGCGACGTCATGCCCGGCCTCTCGCCGGGCATGCCCGTTCGGCCAGGGCAAGTCAGCCGAAAAACCCGCCCTCGCCCCCGGCCAGGCCATTTTCCGCCACTTTCCCCCGGCATGGTCCTACCCCTCATCCGGGGGGATCGCCGCTAAGGGCGCGTTAACCTATCCCTACAAGACTGCTATGGTCGTTGTCCGACGGCCAGATTCCGGGGCGTGGCTGCGACGGTGGGACGGCGCATTTCAAATGGGGTAGCGGTGGCGGTGAGTTCCGCGCGGGGACGTATTGTATTCGGTCATCTGGCGCGCGCCGGTATCCGTTTCGGGCTGGCCGCTCTGGCTCTGCTGGTCGCCGGCAACGCGCTGCGCAACGCAGCCGCGGAAGGCGACACCCGCGCGCTGACGATGCATCACGTCCATACCGGCGAGACCATCACCATCACGTACAAGCGCGACGGCGAGTACGACGAAGCCGCCCTCAAGAAACTCGACTGGTTCTTGCGCGACTGGCGCCGCAACGAAGAGGTGCGTATGGACCCGCACCTGTTCGACATCCTGTGGCAGGCCTACCGCGAAACCGGCGCCACCAAGCCGATCGAGATCATCTGCGGCTACCGCGCGCCCGAAACCAATTCCATGCTGCGGGCGCGCTCCGGCGGCGTCGCCAAGTTCAGCCAGCACGTTCTCGGCAAGGCCATCGACTTCTTCATCCCGGGCGTGCCGCTCGCCAAGCTGCGGACCGTCGGCCTGAAATTGCAGCGCGGCGGCGTCGGCTTCTACCCCAAGTCCGGCTCGCCCTTCGTGCATCTGGACGTCGGCACCGTGCGGCACTGGCCGGGCATTTCGCGCGATCAACTGGTGAAGATCTTCCCGCACGGGCGCACCGTGCATATTCCGACTGACGGCCAGCCGCTGCCCGGCTTCGCCCAGGCGCTGGCCGAAATTGAGCGGCACGGCAACGTGCCGAACGAGCGCACGCTCAAGCTCGCGCAAGCGGCCGGCGCCATCACCGAACGCCAGGTCCAGGTGGCGCAACTGGTGGCCCAGCGCCGGCAGCAGACGCTGGTCGCGCAAGTCAATTCGGATAGCGACGATGACGCCGAGAGCGCCGGGGCGCCGCTGGTGTTGGCCAGCCTGAGGTCGACCCGGCCGGCGGCGACGAAACCAACCGCCCCGACCGCGCGCGCTCAAGTGGCGAGCGCCGTGCCGCTGCCGCAAGGCCGTCCGACGGCCATGACGCTGGCCTCCGTGGAATCAAAGCCGGTGGCCGCGCCGGTCACGACCGCTTCGGCCGCCGGCGATGTGTTCGGCCGGCGCTTCTGGCCGGGACCGATCGAGAGTGAGGCTGCGCCCGCCGCGTCGTTTGACGTCGCTAGCGCCGATATGAATGCAACCGGCAGCACCGATGATACGGCCCTCGCCTATGCTTCGGACGCGCGGGTGCCGGCAGCGCGCAATCCGGCGCCGAAGCCGATGGGCCAGCGGCTGCGCCCGCGCCTGGCACGGCTGGTCTCGCCGGCACAGGCCGACGCGTTGGACGAACCGCTGACGATGGAAGCGAAGTCGCTGCTCGGGGCCGCGATGGCGATCGGCGGTCAGCGCTTGAGCAGCCCGTGGATGCGCGCCGCCATGCTGACCCCAAGCGTATCCTGGGCGATGACCGTGTCGCGGCTCCGCAACAGCGACCCGCGCCAACTGCAGGACCTGCTCTACAAGCCTGCGCGCGCGGTGATGATGAGCTTCGCCAACGATCCACAGGCCGGCATGGTGGCCGGTCGCTTCAGCGGCGAGGCTGTGGTGTTCCTGGCGACGACGCACTTCGTCCCGCAGCGAACGGCATCGCTGCAATAACGCTTCTGCGTGCTGTCAGCAGCCCTCAGTTCAACATCCCGAGCGCGTGCATATAGGTTTCCAGCACGGCTTCCTGTTCTTTGCGCTCGTCGCTGTCCAGCTTGCGCAGGCGCACAATGGTGCGCAGCGCCTTGACGTCGAAGCCATTGCCCTTGGCCTCGGCATAGACATCGCGGATGTCGTCGGAGGTCGCCTTCTTTTCTTCCTCGAGCCGCTCGATGCGCTCGATGATGGCTTTGAGCTGATCCTTGGCGAAACGGGTTGTGGCCTGTTCTGTGTTATCGGCCGCGGCGGTGGCAGGCATCGACGTCTCCTTGTGCGGCGGCGGAAGTGGCCGCCGTCTCTTACCAAGGAGCTTTCGGATTTAGGCGCCTCCGGGTCAAGCCGAAGACTCACGCCTTCCACGCTGTTCACATAGCGCGGTAATCTTAGTGCTGGGGCCTGGACTTTTCGAACGCCGCCTTTTGATCGGCGGAGGCCTCTTTCTGGTATTTCGCCCGCCATTCGTCATAAGGCATGCCGTAGACGATCTTCCGGCTCTCGTCCTTGCTCATGGCTAGGCCTTTTTCGTCGGCGGCGTCCTTCATCCAGTTCGACAGGCAATTGCGGCAGAAACCGGCGAGATTCATCAGGTCGATGTTCTGCACGTCGGTGCGGGTACGCAGGTGCTCGACCAAACGCCGGTAGACGGCGGCTTCCAGCTCGGTGCGGGTCTTGTCGTCCATAATGACTCTCCGTGTTCACCACCAACATAATCGCCGGCGGCCGGTCTTGCCATAGGCGGGAAAAACCGGCGGTATCCGCTGCATGAACGAATCCCGCGCCTTTCTCCGCCGCCTGTTCGACACCGCGGTTGCCGCCGCTCACCCGGGGAGCTGTCTGCCGCCACTGCTGCCGCCGCCGCCGAAGGGCCGGCTGATCGTGCTCGCCGCCGGCAAGGCCGCGGGTTCCATGACCGAGGTGGCGGAAGCGCATTATCTCGACACGCTCAAGCTCGCGCCCGCCCGCCTGACGGGGGTGGCGGTGGCACGTCACGGCTACGGCCGGCCGACGCGCGCGGTGAACATGATCGAGGCCGGTCATCCGGTGCCGGATGCCGCCGGCCTGCAGGCGGCGGTGCAGGCGCTCAAGCTCGCCGACGCGGCGGGCGAAGACGATCTGGTGCTGGTGCTGATGTCAGGCGGCGCCTCGGCCAACTGGATCGCGCCGGCGCGCAGCGTGTCGTTCGAGGACAAGCGGGCGGTGACGCGCGCGCTGTTGCGCTCCGGCGCCGGCATCGGCGAGATCAACACGGTGCGCAAACATCTTTCGCGCATCAAGGGCGGGCGGCTGGCGCGTCATGCGTTTCCGGCAAAACTGGTGACCATCGCGATTTCCGATGTGCCGGGCGACGATCCCGCCGTGATCGGCTCCGGCCCCACCGTGCCCGACCCGAGCACGCTTGCCGACGCGCGCGCCATCATGGCGAAATACAAGCTTGATGTCCCGAAGGGCGTCGCCCGCGCGCTCGCAGATTCCGCCAACGAAAGCCCGAAGCCGGGCGACGCGATCTTTGCTGGCAGCCGGTTCGCGATCGCCGCCCGCCCGGCGGATTCACTGCGTGCGGCGGAGACGGCGGTACGCGCGGCCGGCTATGAATGCGTCTCGCTGGGCGATCGCATCGAGGGCGAGGCGCGCCTCGTCGCGCGCGAGCACGCCGCGCGCGCCCGCGAGCTGCGCGCGCAAGGGCGGCGGGCGGTGATCGTCTCCGGCGGCGAACTGACCGTCACCATCAACGGGAAAGGCCGCGGGGGCCCAAACCAGGAATATGCCCTGGCATTGGCGATCGAACTCGACGGGATGGCAGCCGTTGCCGCTCTGGCGGGCGATACCGACGGCACCGATGGCGGCGGCGGCGCGGCAACCGACCCCGCCGGCGCTATCCTGGACGGGGACACCGCGGCCCGGGCACGCGCCCTTGGCCTCGATCCCGCCGCCTTTCTTGCCAATAATGACTCCACCGGCTTCTTCGCCGCCCTGGATGGCCTTTTGGTGCCGGGGCCGACCTATACCAACGTGAACGACTTCCGGGCCATCGTCGTTGACAGCCCGTGAGGGATCACGCCAAAACCCCTGATCGCAACGACGCACCCGTGACCGCATTGCCTTTGATCGCTGCCAGGCGCTGCATTTCCTTTCGTATCGGGCGCGCCATCGCTGTCGCGATTGTCCTGCTGACGGCGTCGGCCTACCCGGCATTCGCCGATTTCCGCTTATGCAACAATACCGGCAGCCGGGTCGGCGTCGCCATCGGCTACAAAGACACCGAGGGCTGGGTTACGGAAGGCTGGTGGAACGTCACCGCGCGCACCTGTGACACCCTGCTGCGCGGCTCGCTGGTCGCGCGCTACTACTACATCTACGCGGTGGACTACGACCGCGGCGGCGAGTGGTCCGGCCACGCCTACATGTGCTCGCGCGACAAGGAGTTCACCATCCGCGGCACCAAGAACTGCCTGGCGCGCGGCTACGACCGCACCGGATTTTTCGAGGTCGACACCCGAGAACAGCGTTCCTGGACGGTGCAATTGACCGATAATGCCGAATCAGCGCCGGAAAGGCCCCTGCTGCCGCTCGGGCCGCCGCGCCTGCCACCGGGGGCAACTGCGAAACCGCCGGCACCGCCACCCGCACCCAAGGGCCGCAAGCGATGAGACGTCTGCGCCGCGCCAAGATCGTCGCCACCCTGGGCCCGGCCTCGACCGACCCCGCGATGATGGCGAAGCTGTTCACCGCCGGCGCCGACGTATTCCGCATCAATATGAGCCACACCAGCCAGGACCGCATGCGCGAGCTGGTGGCCGCAATCCGCAGCATCGAACGCGACACCGGCCGGCCGATCGGCATCCTGGTCGACCTGCAGGGGCCGAAGCTCAGGCTCGGCACGTTCACCGGCGGGCAGGCCATGGTGGCAAACGGCGCCAGCTTCGTCTTCGACACCGATCCGGCGCCCGGCGACGCCTCCCGCGTCTACCTGCCGCATCCGGAGATTTTCCACGGCATCGAGCCCGGCCACACGTTGTTGATCGACGACGGCAAGGTGCGGCTGACGGCAACCGCGGTCGAGCCCGGCAAGATCACCGCGCAGGTCGTGGTCGGCGGGCGCCTGTCCGACCGCAAGGGCGTCAGCCTGCCCGACACCACCATTCCCTTCTCCGCGATGACGGAGAAGGATCATTCCGACCTCGACGCAGCGCTCGAGACCGGCATCGACTGGGTGGCGCTGTCGTTCATCCAGCGTCCCGAGGACATCGCGGAAGCCAAGAAAATCACCCGCGGCCGCGCCGGCGTGATGGCCAAGATCGAGAAGCCGCAGGCGGTCACCCGGCTGGCGGAGATCATGGATCTCGCCGACGCGCTGATGGTCGCGCGCGGCGATCTCGGCGTGGAGATGCCGCTCGAAAAAGTGCCGGGTGTACAGAAACAGATGACGCGGCTCGGCCGCGCCACCGGCAAGCCGGTGGTGGTGGCAACGCAAATGCTGGAATCGATGATCAATTCGCCGGTGCCGACGCGCGCGGAAGTCTCCGACGTCGCCACCGCCATCTTCGAGGGTGCCGACGCGGTGATGCTGTCGGCGGAATCGGCGGCCGGAAAATTTCCGGTGGAAGCGGTCTCGACCATGAGCCGCATTGCCGAGGAAGTCGAGAACGAGGAGGTGTATCGCGGCATTCTCGACGCCCAGCGCGCCGCACCGGAGGCGACCGGCGCCGACGCCATCGCCGACGCCGCGCGCCATATCGCCGATACGCTCGATCTCGCCGCGCTGGTGTGCTGGACCTCGTCCGGCTCAACCGCGCTTCGGGTGGCGCGCGAGCGGCCGCAGCCGCCGATCGTCGCCATCTCGCCCAACATTGCCACCGGCCGGCGGCTGGCAGTGGTGTGGGGCGTGCACGCCGTGATCACCGACGACGCCCACGATCAGGACGACATGGTCGACCGCGCCTGCCGCATCGCCTTCAAGGAAGGCTTCGCCAAGGCCGGCCAGCGCATCATCACGGTCGCCGGCGTTCCCTTCGGGACGCCGGGCGCGACCAACATGCTGCGGATTGCATATGTCGGCGAGAAAGACGGCGGGGCGTAGCGGGGATCAGATATCCCGGCCCTCGACCTCTTCTGAGAGCTTCTTCACCGTGTCGGGGACGCGCTTGAGGCGCGGGTAGACCTTGAGCGCGCGGCGGTAGGCTTCCAGCGCTTCGGCGTCGTCTCCGATCTGCTGGAAGATCATGCCGAGGCCGGACAGCGCGCCGAAATGGCGCGGCTCGCGCTTCAACACCTCGCTGATGTCGGCGATGGCGCGGCCGTAGCGCCGCTCCTTGTAGTAAATGGTGGCGCGCTGATTCCAGGCTTCAACATAGCTCGGCTTGATCTTGATGATGGCGTCGAGCAGCTTGATCGCGAGCTTGAGATCCTTGCCCTTGATCGCCCTGCGGACCCGCGACATCAGCAAGTTGGCGGTGTCGCTCGGCGACACCATCCAGGTCGCCCAGATGCGAATCTCGATGGCCTTGGCCGTGCTGTCGTCGGGCGCGGCCTTCAGCGCCTTGAACAACAGATCGAGGCGGTTGGCATGATCGCCCTTACCGACATGCGGCAGCTTGGCCGGCGGCTTCACCCAGTGCTCGCTGCCGGGGGTCTGCGGCGCCGGCTTGGGCTTGAGATCGGGCGCGGCCAATGCGGGCGCCGCGAGCAAAGCCGTGGCCGCGAGAGCGGCGGACAGCAGCGAAGGGAATCGGGCGCGCATCATCGAAGGGTAATATCCCCGCCGGTTGCGGCCAATATGCGGCAGGGGATAGATGACCCGCGTTTACACGCGCCCAAGCATTCGGGCGCCCCGCAGGCGCCCGGCTAACTGCTTGTTATTTGTGATCCTTTTCCGAATTCACGCCGTATACACGCAAATTCGAGGACCTTCGCGGCTTTAGCCCTGGCGAGCCTTAAAGCGGCGGTTGGTCTTGTTGATCACGTAGACCCGGCCCTTGCGCCGCACGAGGCGGTTGTTGCGGTGGCGGGATCGCAACGATTTCAACGAGTTACGGACTTTCATGACATTCTCTGACAGGCTGTTTGGAGGCGGTTCTAAGCACCCCACCCCCTCCTGTCAACGTAAGCCGGCCCACCCATTGGTGGCCGTGGATTGGCTGGCTCTTCCGTTGTCGCGTTTCCGGACGGCGGACCGGTTCCCACGTCGCCTGGAAACGCTTTAAGGTCCGCGCCGAAAACGCCCGGGGACCCTGCCATGCAACGAAGCACCGACCGATTTCTCACCACCCATACCGGCAGCCTGCCGCGGCCCGACGACCTCATCCGCATGATGTACGCCAAAGAGGAAGGCGTGCCGGTCGACGCGGGCGCGCTCGCCGCCCGCATCCGGGAGGCGGTCGCCGAGGTGGTGCAGAAACAGGCCGCCGCCGGCATCGACCTCGTCAACGACGGTGAAATGTCGAAGCCGAGCTACGCCACCTACATCAAGGATCGGCTCAACGGCTTCGGCGGCACCGGCAATACCTTCATCTACCAGGACGTCCACGAGTTCCCCATGCTGGAAAAGCGGGTGTTCGGCGACCCCGGCCGCTCGCGGCGCAAGACTCCGGCCTGCAACGCACCGATCAGCGTGCGCGATGCGGAAGCGCCGCAGGTCGACGCCGACAACCTCAAAGCCGCGCTGCAGGGCGTGAAGGCCGCCGGCGGCTTCATGAGCGCGGCATCGCCCGGCGTGGTGTCGCTGTTCTTTCGCAACGACCACTATAAGGACTTCGAGACCTACATTTACGCCATCGCCGACGCCATGCGCCACGAATACGAGATCGTGGCCAAGGCCGGTCTCGTCCTGCAGATCGATTGCCCCGATCTCGGCATGGGCCGGCATATTCAATATGCCGACTTGAGCCTCGAGGACTTCCGCAAACGCGCCGCGTTGCATGTCGAGGCGCTCAACCACGCGGTCGCCAACATCCCGGTGGAACAGCTGCGCATGCATCTGTGCTGGGGCAATTACGAAGGCCCCCACCACCGCGACGTGCCTTTCGCCGATGTCATCGATGTCGTGTTCAAGGCCAAGCCTTGCGCCCTCTCGTTCGAGGCCGCCAATCCGCGCCATGCGCACGAGTGGAAAGTGTTCGAGACGGTGAAACTGCCGGAGGGCAAAGTGTTGATCCCCGGCGTGATCGAATCGAAGTCGAACTTCATCGAGCACCCGGAACTCATCGCGCAACGTATTTCACACTATGCCAACCTGGTCGGGCGCGAGAACGTCATTGCCGGTTCCGACTGCGGTTTCGGCACCTGGGTGGGTCAGGCCGCGGTCGATCCCGACGTCGTATTCGCAAAATTCAAAGCGATGCGCGAAGGCGCCGATATCGCCAGCAAGCAGTTCTGGAAGTGAGCGCACGGGTTTCGGCGGATCGCCGACCGCAAACGATAGACGCGAAGACGGGCGAGGCTTGATGGCCTCGCCCGGTTTTCATTGGCAGCTCACTTCAGCTCTTGGCTTTCACCTTGCCCATTTCGGTGAGCACTTCATTCGCCGCCTTGAAGGCGTCGAGGCCGGCCGGCACGCCGCAATAGATGGTGGCATGCACCAGGATCTCCCGGATTTCGTCGACACTGACGCCGTTGGTGATCGCGCCGCGCACATGCAGCTTCAGTTCCGGCGCACGGTTGAGCGCCGTGAGCATGGCGAGGTTGAGCATCGAGCGGGTCTTCTTGTCGAGGCCCGGCCGGGACCAGGCATAGCCCCAGCACCATTCGGTGGTGATCTCCTGGAACGCTTGCGTGAAATCGTTGGCGTTGGCGACGGATTTGTCGACGTATTCGGCGCCCAGAACTTCCCGGCGCAGTTTGAGTCCCTTGTCCCACATGGCGGAGTTGGTCGACATCGGACGTTTTCCTTCTTTTCTAGTTGTCAAAATCTATCCGCGCGAGAGCCGCGCGGGCGCCATGGTAGCGGCGGAAACGCCGGAAATCACCCGGTGCTCAGGATGAAGCGGGCCGGTTCAGCACCGTCAGGCATTCGTCGGCGACGCATCGATGGCGAGCGAGAATTTCCAGAATGCGTTGTCGAGAGGACCGGTGGCGGCGGCCGTGGCGCGTCAGTCTTGCCCGCGCGCCGGTACTTCTTGCCGCTTCGCGGTTTCTTGGGGCCGCGACTTGTCGCCGGTCCAGCGCCGCACCAACCCCATGTCGATGTCGAAAAGGTCGAGCACGCGGCCGAGCGTGTGGTCCACCATCTCCTCGAGCGACTTCGGCCGCGCGTACATCGCCGGCACCGGCGGATAGACGACGGCGCCGGCTTCCGTCACCGCCGCCATGCTGCGGATATGGCCGAGATGCAGCGGCGTCTCGCGCAACACCAGCACGACGCGGCGGCGTTCCTTCAACGCGACGTCGGCCGCGCGCGGCAGCAGACTAGCCGTGGTGCCGGTGGCGATCTCCGCCATAGTCTTGATCGAGCACGGCGCGATCACCATGCCAAGCGTGCGGAACGACCCGCTCGAACAGGCGGCGGCGATGTCATTGTTGGAATGAACGACGGTGGCGAGCTTTTCGACGTCGGCCACCTTGAGATCGGTCTCGTGCGCGAGCGTGACCTGCGCGGCGCGCGACATGATGAGATGGGTCTCGATGCCGGTGCCCTGCAGCAATTCAAGCAGGCGCACGCCATAGATCACACCGGACGCGCCGCTGATGCCGACGATCAGCCGCGGCTTGGGGGACGCTTCCGGCTCGAGTTTCATGGCCATGCTCCAGTTTGCCATGGTTTGGCGGTGCCGCACCATGCCCGCAAAGCGGAGGATGCGCGATATTACCTCTGCGCGGCCGCGCCGCCTTCACCTCAGCCGGTCGCCCGGTCCCGTTAACTTGTCCATCAGCGGCACGACGGCGCTCATTTCCTTAGCCAGCACCTCCTTGAGTTCCGTCATGGCCACGCTTTGGGGGCTGTCGCTGCGAGTGATGATGCCGGTCCAGCGCTCCGGACCGGCGCGCGGAGTCGGCAGTGCCACCACCTCACCGGCGGCGATGCGCTGCGCCAACGACAGGAGCGGCAGCACGGTAAGAAAGTCTCCCTCGCGTACAAGCGTGATCAACGCCCCTGCGGAGTCGCTTTCGAATACCACATTCAGGTGATTGACGCCGAGGTCGGCCAGTGTCGCCCGCATGTCCGCCGACAGTACGCTCGCGCGCGCATGACCAATCCAGGTGGCGGCTTCAAGATCCTGGGCGGTCACGGCCCGCTTGCGCGTCAGCGGATGGCCGGGCCGGCAGGCGATGATATTGCGATTCTGCAACAATCGTTCGATGGCGAGGCCACTTTCCCGTTCCAGCAGTTCGAATGGCCCGATAACGATGTCAAACCGATGATTCATGATTTCCGTGATCAACGCGGGGAAATAATCGGCATGTAGCGTGACGCGAACCTGCGGATGTGTCCGCGTGAATTTGCCGATGATACGGCTCACCAGGTGATCGCAAAAGAACGGCGGCGCGCCGACCCGGATGGTGCCGTACTGACCAACCGTGACCTGCTGCGAAAGGATGTCCGCCCGCTCGACCGCGCCGCGGATCGTGCGGCCGAAGGCGGCGAGCTCGATGCCGATATCGGTCGGCGTCAGCGGGCGCCGGCTGCGTTCGAACAGCGGCGTACCGACGCGCTCCTCCATCATCGCGATGGTGCGGCTGAGCGCCGGCTGGGTGGTGCCCAGCCGTTCAGCGGCCACGCGCAACGTGCCGCTGTCGAGAATGGCGGCGAGCTGAACGAGATGGCGCGGATCCAGCTTCATATCATCCTGATATAATATCCTGCCAAATTATCATTTTTAATCAAGTTATTTCCTGCCTAAGATCGGGGGCAAAAGACACCCGGACACGACAAAACCCGGCAAACATCCTGGGAGGGATTCATGCGACTGTTATCACTCGCCATCGCCGTCGCAGTCATGGCGCTCGTCGGTGCGGCACGGCCCGCGCAGGCGGCTCAGCGGCTGATCGCCAATTGCTTCTGGCCGCCGCAGCACGCGGTCTGCCGCAAGATATTGCCGACCTGGGGCAAGTGGGTGGAGAAGGCGACCGAGGGCCGGGTGAAGATCGTCATCCCGCCGAAGTCGCTCGCCTCGCCGCCGGAGCAATGGAAATCGGTCGCGAACGGCATCGCCGACACCGCTTTCCAATTCAACGGCTTCATCGCCAATCGGGTCTGGGGCCCGACGGTTGCCATGAACCCGTTCATCGCCACCCACGATGCGCCGGCCATGTCGCAGGCTTTGTGGGAGACCTACAAGAAGTTCTTCGCCAAAGAATATAAGGGCATTCACCTGCTCTCGGTGTGGGTGATCACACCCGCCGAGATGTGGAGCCAGACCGACAAGCCGGTCAACTCCATCGCCGATCTCAAGTCGCGCAAGATTTGGGCGCTGCCCGGCACCAACGCCAACATCATGAAGGCGGTCGGCGCCGGCGTCGTGTCGGGGCCGGCAGTGCAGATGAACGAGATCATCTCGCGCGGCGTGGTCGACGCCTATGTCGGCGTCAGCCCGATCAGCGTGCGCGACTTTCGCCTGATCCCCTACACCAAGTCGATGACGCACTTCAGCCGCGGCATCTATTCGACCAGCTTCTCCTTCCTGATGAGCGAGAAGAAGTGGAACGCGCTGTCGAAGAAGGACCAGGCGGCGATCATGTCGGTCAGCGGCGCCAAGTTCGGCCGCATGGCGGCCGCCTACTGGGTCCAGGGGGACAAGGAAGCGGAAGCGAAAATCAAAAAGGCCGGTATCAAGACCGTCGAGGCCGACCCGAAATTCGAAGCGGCGCTGATCAAGATCGGCGACGGCCTGACGAAGAAATGGATCGCCACCGCCAACAAGCGGGGTCTCGACGGCCAGGCGACCTATGATTTCTACGTCAAACGCGTGAAGGAGCTGTCGGGCAAGAGCAACTAGGCTATTGTTCCGATAGTATCCACGTCGTCCAACGGAGGCAGCCATGCGCGCGCTCGCTCAGGCCCTGCTGCCTCCGTTGCTGCGCATTGCCGATATCGTCGCCGCCGCGCTGATCTTCGTCATGATGGTGCTGACCTTCGCCGACGTGGTGGGGCGCTACGTCTTCACCGCGCCGATCTTCGGCGCCGCGGAGATGATCCAGTTCCTGCTGGCGATGACCATCTTCAGCGGTCTGTGCCTGGTCAACGCGCACGATGAGCACATCACGGTCGAGCTGTTCGACGCACAGCTCGACCGCGTTATCTCCCCCACCCTGCGCCGCATCATTATTCAATTGTTCTCCGTCGGCATGATGGCGGTCATCGCCTACCAGCTCTACGAGTTTGCGCGCGAGTCAGAGCGCGTTGGGACCAAGTCCGTCGTACTGGAGTGGCCGTTTGCCATCGTTGCCTTCACGGTCGCGGGACTGTCGGCGGTCAGTCTCGTCATGCAGATCCTCGGGCTGATGCTGCCGGAGGAACCAATGCATCATCCGGAAGACGCCGGGGGCGGTCTGTGAGCGTCGCCCTCCTCGGCTTTGCCGTTCTTATCCTGCTCTGCTTCTTCGGGTTCCGGGTCGGCTTCGCCACCATGTTCGTGGGCCTGGTCGGCTTTGCCTATCTGCGCGGCTGGGGGCCGGCGTTCTCGCTGGTCGGGCAGCAGATCATGGACGACGCCATGAACTACAATCTGAGCGTCATCCCGCTGTTCATCCTGATGGGCACGTTCATCTACCGCGCCGATATCTCGCGCGACCTCTACGACGCCGCCTATGCCGGTTTCGGCCAGTTCCGCGGCGGTCTCGCGCTCTCGACGGTCATCGCCTGCGCCGGCTTTGCCGCGGTCTGCGGTTCGTCGCTGGCGACCGCCGCCACGATGACCAGGGTCGCCATCCCGCCAATGCGTCACTACCGCTACGCCGACAGCCTGGCTGCCGGCTCAGTCGCCGCCAGCGGCACACTCGGCATCATGATCCCGCCTTCGGTGCCGCTGGTGATCTACGCCATCGTCGCGGAGCAGGACATCGGCAAGCTGTTCATCGCCGGCGTGCTGCCCGGCCTGCTGCTGGTCGGCCTGTTCATGGGCGCGGTCAGAGTCACGATCTGGCAAAATCCCGAATACGGCCCGGCTGGCGATCCGCTCGACCGCGAAGTCAAACGCCGCGCGCTGCGGGTGGTGTGGCCGGTGCTCGGACTGTTCATCCTGGTCCTCGGCGGCATCTATGGCAGCATCTTCACGCCGACCGAGGCCGCCGGCATCGGCGCTTTCGGCGCCGCCGTGATCTCGATCCTGCGCGGTCACTTGCGCACGCGCGATGAATGGGTTTCGACGCTCGCGGAAGCCGCGCGCACCACCGCCACGCTTTTCATCGTGATCTTCGGCGCCCTCGTCTTCGCCCAGTTCATCAACCTGTCGGGCATGCCCTACGATCTCTTGGACATTGTCGATGCACTGAACCTGTCTCCGACCGGCCTTGTGATTGCGGTCATCATCATCGCGATCTTCATGGGCATGATCTTCGAGTCGATCGGCATCCTGCTCTTGTTGGTACCGGTGTTCATGCCGGCGCTCATTCAGTCCGGCGTCAACATGATCTGGTTCGGCATCGTGGTCGTGCTGGTCACCGAGCTCGGGCTGATCACACCGCCGATCGGCATGAACGTCTTCGTGGTGAAGGCAGTGATGCCGGACCTCAAGCTCGGTCGCATCTTCGCCGGCGTAACGCCCTTCATCGGCGCCATCCTGGTGGCGCTGCTGCTGATCTTCCTGTTTCCAGGCATCGCGACTTTCCTGCCGCAATGGATGTAGCAACGCCCGAGTAAGACTACGGAGAACAAGAATGCCCGCTGCCAAGAACGTGCTCTGGATCATGGCCGATCAATTGCGGTGGGATTACCTGTCCTGTTACGGCCACCCGTATCTGAAAACACCGCATCTCGATGCGCTGGCCGCCAAGGGCGTGCGCTTCGACGCCGCCTTCGTGCAGTCGCCGTTCTGCGGCCCCTCACGCATGAGCTATTACACCGGCCGCTACTGCCGCTCGCACGGCTCGACCTGGAACGGCTTTCCGCTCCGCGTCGGCGAGCCGACGCTGGGCGACCATCTGCGCCCGCTCGGCGTGCGCGCGGCGCTGGTCGGCAAGACCCACATGATCCCCGACACCAAGGGCATGGAATGGCTCGGCATCGATCCGGGCTCGCCGATCGGCGTGCTGCTGTCGGAATGCGGCTTTGAACCGTTCGAGCGCGACGACGGCCTGCATCCGGACGGGGCCTACGATCCCGATCCCGCCTACGACAATTACCTGCGCCAGCACGGCTTCCTCGGCCGCAATCCGTGGGAGGAATGGGCCAACTCGGCGGAAGGCGACGACGGCGAAATCCTCTCCGGCTGGCTCATGCGCTACGGCAACCTGCCGGCGCGCGTGCCCGACGAGCATTCCGAGACGCCCTATATGACGCAGCGGGCGATGGACTTCATGGACAAGGCCGGCGACCAGCCGTGGCTATGCCACCTGTCCTACATCAAGCCGCACTGGCCCTATATCGTGCCGGCGCCCTATCACAACATGTACGGCAAGGAGCACATCCTGCCGCCGGTGCGCTCGGACGCGCAGCGTCATACCGATCATCCCGTCTATGCCGCCTATCAGAAGACGCGCGTGTGCCGCGCCTTCTCACGCGACGAAGTACGTGAGCGCGTGATCCCGGCCTACATGGGCCTGATCAAGCAGCTCGACGATCAGCTCGGCAAGCTGTTCGCCTATATGGAAAAGCGCGGACTCATGGACAACACCATGATCGTCATGAGCTCCGACCATGGCGACCATCTCGGCGACCATTGGATGGGCGAGAAGGATCTGTTCTTCGAGCAGTCGGTGCGCGTGCCACTGATCATCTATGACCCGCGCTCCGAGGCCGACGCCACGCGCGGCACCGCGACCGCCGAATTGGTCGAAGGCATCGATCTGGCGCCGACCTTCCTGGAATTCTTCGGCGGCGAAGCCAAGCCGCACATCCTCGAAGGCCGCTCACTCAGCCCGCTCCTGCACCGCAAGGGGAAGCCGGAGAAATGGCGCGACTACGTCATCTCCGAATACGACTACGCCACCCGGCGCGCGCGCACCTTGCTCGGCATCGACCAGGCCGAAGCGCGGCTGATCATGGTGCGCGACAAGCGCTGGAAATACGTGCACTGCGAAGGCTTCCGGCCGATGCTGTTCGATCTGGAAACCGATCCGCAGGAACTCAACGATCTCGGCGCCGATCCCGCTTACGAAGCGACACGCGCGCAGCTTTACGACGCCATCTTCACCTGGGCGCGCCAGCACCATAACCGCATCACGGTTACGCCCGAGCGCGTCAATCAGATGGCCGGACGCGAGCCGCCCGGCATCCTGATCGGCTATTGGGAGGAGAAGGACTACGAAGAGGAATTCGGCAAGCCGTTCCCCACTGCGAAGGCGACGCCCGAGCAGGGCTGAAAGCCACCCGCCTGTTAGCGCGGATGCGCACGTCGGTAGAGTCAGGGGCTGCGCGCTGCCGTTTCGGTGGCAAACCATCGGCCTCGACTTGCATGGCGCAGGGCAAACCGTGACGGCATCCGTCACACTCCAGCGCACTTGATCAGGGTCGTCTTTGACTATCTGCCGGTGCGCGTTACGGTCCTGCAAAGCCGGTGCACCAACACCGGCCGTATCTTTAACGACCGGCAAATTCCATGATGTCAGACGAACTTCAGCCCGCCGCGAAATATCGAACTTATCAGGCAGCAGGCCTGATCCTCGGCCCGTTGCTGTTCATCTTCCTCTTTGCGCTGCCGGCGCCGACCGAGCTGTCCAGGGAAGGCTGGGCAACGGCGGCGATTGCGTTGTGGATGGCCGTGTGGTGGGCGACGGAGGCCCTGCCGCTCGCCGCAACCGCCCTGCTTCCGCTGGTTCTGCTGCCGTTGCTCGGCGTTCTTGATGTCCGGCAAGCTGCCGCGCCGTTCGCCAATCCTCTTGTTTTTCTATTTCTCGGCGGCTTTATGATCGCGGCGTCCGTGCAACGGTGGGGGCTTCATCGCCGGATCGCGCTCCACATTATTGCGCGCGTCGGACAGCGGCCGCTGAACCTGGTTGCCGGGACCATGCTCGCGACCGCCATCTTGAGCATGTGGATCAGCAATACCGCCACCGCCATGATGATGATGCCAATCGCATCTTCGCTGGTGGTCATCACATGCGGCAACTCGCAGGTCCTGACCGGCAACAGGTCCAATTTTGCAACGGCCATAATGCTCGGCGTCGCCTATGCCGCTTCGATCGGGGGCCTCGCGACACTCATCGGGTCGCCGCCGAACGCGTTGGCGGCAAGCTATCTGCTGCAGGAATCCGGCATCCATATCACGTTCGCGCACTGGATGCTGCTTGCCACCCCGATCGCGGTCGTGATGTTGCCGCTGGCGTGGCTGATCTTGACCCGCTTGGCCTTTCCATTTTCCAACGAGGCGATCGGGGCCGGATCCAGCTCCGTTGCCGCCATGCTGGATGCCCTCGGCCCGATCAGCGGGCCGGAAAAGAAGGTGGCGTTGGTCTTCAGCGTGGTGGCGGCGGGCTGGATACTGCACCCGCTTCTCGGCGACGTATTCGGCGCAGGCTCTATCACCGACACCGGCTTGGCCATTGCCGGGGCCGTCGTCCTGTTTGCCATCCCCGCCGATTGGAGAACGCGAAAGTTCCTGCTCGATTGGACGGCCGCACGCCAAATACCGTGGGAGATTTTAATTCTGTTCGGCGGTGGTCTGAGCCTCGCCCGGGCAATCGATCACACCGGCCTCGCCCGCTGGATCGGGAGCGGCCTGGACTTCCTAACCGGCGGGCCACCCATTCTATTGGTCGCAAGCGTCATTCTGCTCGTCATCTTCCTGACGGAACTGACGAGCAACACGGCAACTACCGCCGCATTGCTGCCCGTCGTGGGCGCCCTGGCCGGCCGGGCGGACCTGACGCCGCTCCTGCTCGCGGCGTCGGTGTCGTTGGCGGCCTCCTCCGCCTACATGCTGCCGGTCGCCACGCCGCCAAACGCGATCGTCTTCGGGGCAGGATATGTCACGTTGCCGCAAATGATGCGGGCGGGCCTGTTGCTCAACATCGCCGGCGTGGTCGTGATTACGGGCATTTTGATGCTTTTCGCCGGCCGCTAATTCCGCGAGCGCGCGCGGCCCGCCGCTTCGTCGGGCTGATCAAAAAAATGATGGGAAAGGTGGTGGGCGCGACAGGGATCGAACCTGTGACCCCTACCATGTCAAGGTAGTGCTCTTCCGCTGAGCTACGCGCCCTTTATCGAAGGATCATCTATCGGCTCCGACCAAGGGAGGCAAGCCACCCCGCGGGGGCCCAGCCGCCTCAGGCGGCCGTCAGCATCTTCTGCACTTCCGAGACCAGCTCGCGCAGGTGGATGGGCTTGGACAGCACCTTGGCCTGCTTGGGCGCGTCGGAATCGGCGTTCAGCGCCACCGCGGCAAAACCCGTGATGAACATGATCTTGATGTCGGGATCGAGTTCCGACGCCCGGCGGGCGAGCTCGATGCCATCCATTTCCGGCATGACGATATCGGTCAGGAGCATCTCATAGGGCTCCTCCCGCAGCCGGTGGTAGGCCGACATGCCGTTGTCGTAGGAGGTCACATCGAATCCAGCGTTTTGCAGCGCCTTGACCAAAAAGCGCCGCATATCCGTGTCGTCTTCAGCCAGGAGGATTTTTGTCATTCTTCCCCAACACCCCGTCCCCACCGCCCGGCAAGGCGGGCTACTCTGCCCCATAAGCCTCATCCCGGGTAAATAACGGGTGAACCCGAAACCATCGCTTGGCTTTGCCTTAACGGAAATAGACAATAGACCCTATATCGGGTGGGCCGGGCGACCCAACCGTACCGATAACGGCCTTTTGCAGGGGCCACCACGAGACCCGAGACCCGCAAGCCATGGGCGATAACCGCGACGAGCTCGATCCGCCGTTCGAGATCCAGGAGCCGGCCGCCACGGCCGGCCCCGTGCTCTTCAACTCGCCCCACAGCGGCTCGGTTTACCCGTCCGACTTCCTGGCGGTCTCCCGGCTCGATATCGGGACCCTGCGCCGCTCCGAAGACAGCTTCGTCGACGAACTGGCGGCCGGCGTGGTCGGGCGCGGCTTTCCGCTGATGCACGCCCATTTCCCGCGCTGTTTCGTCGACGTGAACCGCGAGCCCTATGAGCTCGATCCGCGCATGTTCGATGGCCGGCTGCCGTCCTTCGCCAACACCCGCTCGATGCGGGTCGCCGGCGGCCTCGGCACCGTGGCCCGCGTGGTCGGCGACGCCCAGGAAATCTACGACCAGCGCATCCCGGTCGACGACGCCCTGCAGCGCATCGAGAGCCTCTACAAGCCCTACCACCGGGCGCTGCGGCGGCTGTTCTCAAAGGTGCACCGGGATTTCGGCGCCGCCGTGCTGATCGACTGCCATTCCATGCCCTCGACCGCGGGCCAGCGCGACGAACGCCAGCGGCCTGAATTCGTGCTGGGCGACCGCTACGGCACCAGTTGCGTGCCGGTGGTGGCCGAAACCGTGGAACGCACCCTGCGCGGGCTCGGCTACACGGTCAGCCGCAACAAGCCCTATGCCGGCGGCTTCATCACCGAGCACTACGGCAACCCGGCCGCCGGCCTGCATGCCCTGCAGCTCGAGATCAACCGGGCGCTCTACATGGACGAGCGCCGCTATGAGCGTTCCGGCAACTTCGGCCGGCTGGCGGCCGATATGGAGACCCTGGCCTGCCGACTGGGCGAGATTCCGCTGGACGAGCTACGCCCCTTCCGCGCCGCCGCGGCGGAATAGGCCGCTTCGCCGCCAAACCGGATTGCCCAACGGCCCGGCACAAAAAAAGGGCCGCTCGCGTGTGCAAGCGGCCCAAGTCTAGGGAGGAAACGCCCAAGGAGGGCAACGGTAGCTCTCGCTACCGCATTGCAATAAGCTACACCGCGGCGCACAAAAATCAAGGGTGAACGGGCGATTTCCCATGCGATAATGCATGGCTGGCTACTGCATTTGCGAGCCGACCCATGCGTTTTCGCGTCAATCGTTGCGAAAGTAACACAAACCAAGGGCAAATCGACGCACCGCCTCTCCGAGACCTGCAACTTTTGCAACCCGCGCCCCAGTTCCGGCCGTGGCTTGAAACCCCGGTTGCCGGCGCACCCGGTCTCCGATAGGTCGAATGAAAAGCAGGCGGGCGCCCCATGACGGTCATCGATTTCGCGAGCTTCGTCGACCAGCTCGCCAGCGTTTCGGGCGACACCATCCTGCCGTTCTTCCGCACCGCGCTGGCGGTCGAGAACAAGCAGGCCGGCGGTTTCGACCCCGTCACCGCCGCCGACCGGGCAGCCGAGCATGCCATGCGCGCCCTCATCCGCCGCGCCTTTCCCGACCACGGCATCCTCGGCGAGGAATACGGGCCCGAGCGCACCGACGCCGAATATGTCTGGGTGCTCGACCCGATCGACGGCACCAAGGCCTTCATCTCCGGCATGCCGGCCTGGGGCACGCTGATCGGCTTGATGCGCTTCGGCGAGCCGGTATTCGGCATGATGCACCAGCCCTTCATCAAGGAGCGCTTTTCCGGCGACGGCGGCGCGGCGAGCTACCGCGGGCCGGTGGGCGACCGCGATCTCACGGTGCGCAAATGCGCCGGGCTTGGCGACGCGCTGCTCTACACCACCAGCCCGCTGCTGATGAACGAGGCCGACCGCGCCAGCTTTCGCAAGGTGGAGAACGCGGTGAAGCTCTCGCGCTACGGCGGCGACTGCTACGCCTATTGCATGCTGGCGGCAGGGCAGATCGACCTCATCATCGAAACCGAGATCAAACCGCACGACATCGTGGCGCTGATCCCGATCATCAACGGCGCCGGCGGCATCATCACCACCTGGGAGAACGAGCCGCCGCAGGGTGGCGGCCGCATCGTTGTCGCCGGCGACGCGCGCGTGCACCGGGCCGCGCTGGAGATGTTGAAGGGCTGAGCGTTCGCCCTACTCGATCGGCTTCACCTTGCCGCAGTCGGGACCGAGCCAGCGCGCGTGCGTCACCTGCTTCATGGTGACGTTGCGGCCCCCCTGGTGCATGGCGACGTTGATCGTGCCGTCGATGGTCTCGCGGGTCACCACCCGATAGCGAATGTCCATGGTCTGCTGGCTGCCGCCGCGGTGGCAGACTTCCCTTAACTGCCAGCCGTGCGCCGTGCGGGTGTTTTTGGTGCGCTGGCAATTCGCGTCGCGCGGCGGCTGTTCGAAGGTGGGGCCCCTGCGCAGCGACTCAGCCGTGAAGCAGACCTTGGAGACATGTTTGCCGTTGGCGCCGCTGCGCGCCTTCAGCGCCGCTTCGATGCGGGCCCGCTGAGCCGGCGGCATCTTGGCAAGCACTTCGGGCGGGATTGCCGGCATCTCGGGCATCTTCGGCATGCCGGTCATCGAGCGCTGGGTGGAGAATTCCCATAAGCCGGGGCGCACGTCGAGCGGCTGGTTCTGCGCCAGCGCCGGCGTCAGTGAACAGCCCACCAGCGCGGCGGCAACGGACAACGTGCGGAACCTGACCATCGGATTTCTCCTTGTCGTTTTCTCCCGACCCCAAGCTTTGCAGTCACAAGCGATCAAAATAATGGCGTGCCCGGCACGAAGGCGTCGAAGGCAGCCCAGAACTGGTCGCGGTAATGGTCCTGATCCTGCAGGATTTCGTGCATGCTGCCGGCGATGATTAGATGCCGGCCGGCCAGAAGGTGCGATCCGAAGGTCTCGATCGCCGCGGTGGAGACGACCTGGTCGCGGCCGGCCGCCACCAGCAGGATCGGCTGGCGCAGTTGTCCCGCGTAGGACGGCACCGCGAAACGTTTCATCAGACGCAAGGCGGAATCGGCCCAGGCGATGGTCGGCGGGCCGAGGCCGAGCGCAGGCTCTTCTTCCAGCACCGCGGCGTTGCGCGCGTGACGCACCGGGTCGGAGGTGACGATGTTGCCGATGAAGTCCTCGGTGCCGGACACCACGCGCGGGGCGCCCGGCAGGTAAGCGCCGCCACGGCCCATCAGCCGCAGCATGCGCACCAGCGGGCCGGCAAGCCCCACCATGCGCCGCGGCGGCAACGCGATCATCGGCGCCGACAGCACCACGCGTTCGAACCAGCGGCGGCCGTCGTGGCAGGCGCGGATGGCGATGGCGCCGCCCATGGAATGGCCGAGCGCGAAGATCGGCGGCGGGCAGTCGGGCAGCACCACTTGCTCCATGAGGGCGTCGAGGTCGGTGCCGTATTGGGCGAAGTTACGGACGTAGCCCTTGTGGCGGTCGGACAGCAGGCGGTCCGACAGGCCCTGGCCGCGCCAGTCGAGCGTCGCCACCGCGAAGCCGCGCGCGCGCAGGTCGCGCACGGTCTCGAAATACTTTTCGATGTATTCGGCGCGCCCTGGCAGGATCACGACCGTGCCGCGGCGGCCGGGCGGCGGCGCCCAGCGCGCGAAGCGAAGCGTCACCCCGTCGGGGGTCTTGATGCTGCCGGATACCGCGTTGTCGGGCACCGGGTTGGCGGGGATGGAGACGAGTTTCATTGACGCCGAATATGCGGTGCGCTTGAGCCGCCCGCGCCTTATAGCAGGGCTAGTGTCCCGGACCAGAAATTCGTCTCATTTTCAACACGCTCCCTACGAATTTCTGGTTCGATAAGGACACTAGCAACTCTATGATTTTAGTGCGGTTTCGGATTTGAAGGTCGTTTGAGGACTCGGCTCGCGAACAATGGAACGAACATCAAATCCACCGCACCAGCCGCAGGCTCAATGACGGCGCCTGAGAGGGTCATAAAATCATTAATTTTCAATGATTTGGCAACTCGGCGAAGGCCCCTTGCGGGGCCAAAAGCGGGTTCCCATATTTCTTTTGCGCAGGCCAGATGGCTGCGTCACGGGCACTTCGGTCCGGCCCATTTGGGAGGACTGCCCGCATGTCGCTCAACAGGAGGACTATGCCATGCGACCTTTCGACCTTTCCCCGCTTTACCGTTCGACCGTCGGCTTCGACCGTCTGTTTTCGATGATGGACGGCTTCGACAGCACGCCGGGCTATCCGCCCTATAACATCGAGCGCACCGGGGAAAACGACTACCGCGTTTCCGTGGCCGTCGCCGGCTTCGGCGAAGACGACCTTTCGATCGAGGCGAAAGAGAATACGCTGACGATCAAGGGCGCCAAGCAGGCCAAAGAAGAGCAGAAGGGCGAGGTGCTCTATCAGGGCATCGCCGCGCGCGCCTTTGAGCGCGTCTTCCAGCTCGCCGACCACGTGGTGGTGAAGAACGCAGCGCTCGAAAACGGCCTGCTGCACGTCGACCTCGTGCGCGAGATCCCCGAGGCCAAGAAGCCGCGCCAGATTCCGATCGGCAACGGCAACGCCAAGGCTGAGGTGATCGACACCAAGGCCGCCGCTTAAACCTTCACGACCGAACGTCCAAACACGAAGCGCCCCGGATGCCCCGGGGCGCTTTTGTTTTGGTTCGTGGTGCGGTGTGCGCTTACGCGGAAACGTGCGAAGATTGGATCGCCCTCCGCAGTACCCAACCTCACTCCACCCGCGGCGAAGACGGCACGGTCCCGCTTGCCTGCGGCGGCAGCTCGAACTTTTCGCCGCTGGCGGCTTTGGCGCCGAAGTTCGGCGTCGGATAGACCGGTGTCAGCGCCTTGTCGTCGCCGTGCACCGGCGATGGCGGCGGAGGCGGCGCGCTCGACACGGTGTGGCGCTTGACCGGCGGCGGCGAGGCCGCGCTGCGATGGCGCTTAACCGGACGCACGCGGCGAACAGCCGCCGGCGGCTCAGGTTCGGCCACGTCATTGGCATGGCGCACATCGTCGGCAGCACCATTGTCCCGGTAATCGAGTTCGGCCTGGGCATCGTCCGGCTGCGGCACATGAATGATGCGCGGACCGCCGTTGGAGGACGGCCGGTACGCGCTCGCGCGCCGCGCCGGCAACACCGACAGGATGCCGCCGAATTGCGCATCGGCCAGCACGCGCAATTGCCGGCCGCGCGGATCGACCGCGTGCAGGACGTAATAGCGCCCGCGCAGCACCGGCTCGCCGTTCGGGGCGAGCCCGGCGGCGCGCAGGCTGGCGGTGATCTCATGCGCCGGAAGGGTCTGCGCCACACCGTCGTTGCCGGCGGCGCGCGTTGCGGGGCCTTGCCGCAAGGGCCCAGCCGACACGCCCACTGACACCAGCGAAGCGACCACCGCGGCGACCGCCGTGGCGGCAAGACTGATGGTCAGGCCCTTTTTCACGGCGCGGTCCTCTCAGGTTTCCGCTGCGACAGCCAGCGCATGACGTGATCGACCGAAAGCTGACCGGGGCCGAGCGAGAGCAGCACCAGCAGCAGCGACGCCCAGTAGACGTGGGTGGTCCACAGCGCCTCCGGCAATACGAAGAGCTGGATCATCGCCGTCATGATCAGCAAGCCGAGCGCGGCGATGCGGGTGCCGAAGCCGAGCACCAGCATGACCGGCAGCACGAACTCGGCATAGCCGACGAGATAAGCGGCGATGGCACCGGGCACCGGCAGCGCGGCGTATTGACTGAGGAAGGTGAACAGCGTCTCGGCCTTCACATGCATCGGCAGCACCACCGAGACGTCGAAGCCGTGGAAGCTGGTGCCGAGGTGGGGGCCGTCGACGCGGGTCTGGCCGTCGAGGAAGAACACCCGCGCCATCACCAGCCGCAGGACGATCGCCACCAGCGCGTAGGGTATGAACGTGCAGGCGGACACGAAGCTGTCGATCACGCCGGCGACAATCGAGCGGCGCTTGCGCGCCGGCGCCGGCCGGACGGTATCGAAGACGGGAGCGTGCTGCGGCGGGCGCAGAACCCGCGGTTCAGCGGCCACGGGCCTCGCCGCCGGCGCGGCCTGGGCGTAACCGCGCGACGGGGGCGGCGGTGCGTCGAACGCCGCAACGGCGGCCGATGCCGGCGCCATCGCGGCCAGGCGGTCGGCGAGCCGGGTAACCGCCTGCTCGCCCGGGGCGACGTCGGCGAGAGCCGGCGAAGTCACGAACTTCTGGGTCATGACACCTCTCCATCCCTTGTTGAGAGGCACCATAGCCAAACCAAAAAGCGCCGCGGTCAAATCCCGCAACCACGGTTAAACGGTTAATCGGTTAACCGCGGTGGTTTCTTGTCGCTTTGATATCGAAAGAAGGTGCTGCCGCAACGATGCGAACGCGGGCCGTTAACCGGCGGGTGCTCGATGCAAAACTCATGGACCAGAGCTGAAAAACCTCAAGCGCCGCATTGGCCTTTGAAATGCAGAGATTTGCTATCCCCGCCACGTTTCACCGTAATGGTGCCCGAGAAGTCTTGCCACTCGTTACCCGCTTTGCCCTCTTTGGCTTTCAGGACGATCCGATAGGGCTTCTTCCCATACGTCGCATAAACGATCGTGACGTCGCCGGCGCGGTAGGAAGATGACTTGATGCCCAATTCACGGAAGCGGTGATTGATCGACATGAAGCCGATCCTGAACGGCCCGATGTGATCGACCGGTATCTTGGCCGGATCGAGCGGGAGTTTGTCGAATGCCTCCGGATCGAACTCAGGCGTTTCGGAGATGAAGACGTAACGCTCGCCACCACCCTTTGCGTTGGACAGCGGCTTGGTGGGTTTGAAGAAGCAGTAAGCGTTGATGTTGCCCCGGTCCCAAGCGAAGTCCTGCACGGCAATTTCGTCTGCCGACGCGCCGGTGCTGAAAACCAATGCCTGCGCACCGGTACCCAAGACCAATATTGCGGCAATGCCGGCCAAAGCTCTCATGAATCCCCCCGCGAAAAGCATCGACTCAGAAACGACCAAACCGAACGGAGCTCGGTGGCGTTCACGCCCCCGCGGGCGTGGCGCCATCGCGGGCTGGCAGTCGGTGCGCCGCGAAACCGCCTGCCCACCCGGCCAACGCCGGCGACGTCACGAACGTCCGGATCATGGCACCCCTCCTTCCGTCAACGAGAGGCGCCACAACCAAGCCGTAGCGAAAGCCGCCAAATCTCGCAACGGCGGACAAACGGCTGGTCGGCATCGCCTTTTGGGGCGCGCAACGGGATTGCGCGAACCGGATGGCCGTGATCCTGTTCTTGCTGGAAGCGGGAGCGCCCTCGCAACAAAACGGCCGACCCCCGCAATTCAGGCATGGACCAGCCTTGTGTGGCAGGGCAAAATTTGGCATTGTCCATTAGGACAGTATTGCTGTCCTAATGGCGGCAGCTACGCATGCCGGCGATGAGCGCGCGGAGCCGGCAACGGTGGCGCCCAACGGGAGCAGTCACGGCGGTCGGTGAGGCCGGACAAGACTGCCCTTCTTGAGATTGGTTGCGCTTTGATCGCGGCGGCTTTTCAGGCGCTGCGGACGAGGTGGGTACGCCGGGGGCCCGTTCGGGCTCCCGGGGGTAAGGCAGGGCAACAACGATGCGTGAGCGACGGAATGGCAAGCGATTGTTCGAACGCGGGGCGCAAGACGCCCGCGCGCTGAAGCCGTTCGTCGACACCGCCGATCCCGGCACGCCGGAAGCGCGCGGACTCTACGATCCCGCGCTCGACAAGGATTCCTGCGGCGTCGGCTTCGTCGCCAACATCAAGGGCGTGAAGTCGCACCAGATCGTCGAAGACGGACTCGAAGATTCTCTGCAACCTCGAGCACCGCGGCGCGGTCGGCGCCGACCCGCGCATGGGCGACGGCGCCGGCATCCTAGTGCAGATCCCGCACAAGTTCTTCGCCAAGGAGGCCGCGCGCCTCGGCTTCACGCTGCCCAAGCCCGGCGAATACGCGGTCGGCCAGCTGTTCATGCCGCGCGACTCGCATTGGCGCTCGATCATCCGCGACATCTACGCGGAGATGATCGCGCGCGAGGGCCTGACGCTGCTGGGCTGGCGCGACGTGCCGAAGGACAATTCCACGCTCGGTGAATCGGTGAAGCCGACCGAGCCGGTGCACCAGCAGGTGTTCATCGGCCTCGGCGAGCAGAAGTTCGACGAGGACGCCTTCGAGCGCCATCTCTATCTGCTGCGCAAGTCGATCTCGAATGCGATTTACCGCCGCCGCCCGCGCCGGCTCAGCGACTACTATCCGGTGTCGGTGTCGTGCCGTACCGTGATCTACAAGGGCATGTTCCTGGCCGACCAGCTCGGCGCCTATTATCCCGACCTGAGCGACCCGGATTTCGAAAGCGCGCTGGCGCTGGTGCATCAGCGCTTCTCGACCAACACCTTCCCGGCCTGGCCGCTGGCGCACCCCTACCGCTACATCGCGCACAACGGCGAGATCAACACGCTGCGCGGCAACGTCAACTGGATGGCGGCGCGGCAGGCCACCGTCGCTTCGCCGCTGTTCGGCGACGACATCAAGAAGCTGTGGCCGATCTCCTACGAAGGCCAGTCCGACACCGCCTGCTTCGATAACGCGCTCGAGTTCCTCACCCAAGGCGGCTATTCGCTCGCGCACGCCGTGATGATGATGATCCCCGAGGCCTGGGCGGGCAATCCGCTCATGGACGAGGAGCGGCGCGCTTTCTACGAATACAACGCGGCGCTGATGGAGCCGTGGGACGGCCCGGCCGCAATCGCCTTCACCGATGGCCGCCAAATCGGCGCCACGCTCGATCGCAACGGCCTGCGCCCGGCGCGCTATCTGCTCACCAATGACGACCGCATCGTGATGGCGTCGGAAACCGGCGTGCTGCCGATCGACGAAAAGAACATCGTCAAGAAGTGGCGGCTGCAGCCGGGCAAGATGCTGCTGGTCGACCTCGCCGAAGGCCGACTCATTCCTGACGAGGAACTGAAGGCCACGCTGGCGAAGAGCCATCCCTATCAGGACTGGCTGGACAGCACCCAGATCCAGCTCGAGGAACTGCCGGCGACCGAAAACCATGCGCCGAAGTCGAACCTGTCGCTGCTCGATCGCCAGCAGGCGTTCGGCTACACGCAGGAAGACTTGAAGTTCCTGATGATGCCGATGGGCACCACCGGCGAAGAAGCGATCGGCTCCATGGGCAACGACGCGCCGATCTCGGCGATGTCGGACCAGTCGAAGCCGCTTTACACCTATTTCAAGCAGAACTTCGCGCAGGTCACCAACCCGCCGATCGATCCGATCCGCGAGGAGCTGGTGATGAGCCTGGTCTCGATCATCGGACCGCGGCCGAACCTTCTCGACATGGAAGGCGCCTCCACGCTCAAGCGGCTGGAGGTGCGCCAGCCGATCCTCACCAACGAGAACCTGGAGAAGATCCGCTCCATCTCGGAGATGCCCGGCGACCATTTCAAGTCGCTGACCCTCGACATCACCTACGCGGCCGAACACGGGGCCGAGGGCATGGGCTGGGCGGTCGACGCCCTGTGCGAACGCGCCGAAGCCGAGGTGCGCAAGGGCTGCAACATCCTCATCCTGTCGGACCGCAAGGCCGGCGCCGACCGCGTTCCGATCCCGGCGCTGCTCGCTTGCGCGGCCGTGCACCACCACCTCATCCGCCAGGGCCTGCGCACCGCGGTCGGGCTGGTGCTGGAGAGCGGCGAGCCGCGCGAGGTGCATCATTTCGCGTGCCTGGCCGGCTACGGCGCGGAAGCGATCAACCCTTATCTCGCCTTCGAGACGCTGATCGCCATCAAGGATGACCTGACGCAGAAGGTGGACGAGCAGGAAGTCGTCAAGCGCTACATCAAGGCGGTCAACAAGGGCCTGCTCAAGGTGATGTCCAAGATGGGCATCTCCACCTACCAGTCCTATTGCGGCGCGCAGATCTTCGACGCCGTCGGCCTGCGCCAGGAATTCATCGACCAGTATTTCACCGGCACCCACACCCGCATCGAGGGCGTGGGGCTCGCCGAGATCGCGGAAGAGACCGTGCGCCGCCACCGCGACGCCTTCTCCGACGCGCCGATCTACAAGGCCATGCTCGGCGTCGGCGGCGACTATGCCGTGCGCGTGCGCGGCGAGGACCACGTGTGGACCGCCGAGACCGTCGGACAGCTCCAGCACGCGGTGCGCGGCAACTCGCAGGACCATTACCGCGCCTATGCGCAGGCGGTGAACGAGCAAAGCGAGCGCCTGCTGACCATCCGCGGCCTTTTCCGCATCAAGTCGGCGGAAGAAGACCACCGCAAGCCGGTGCCGCTCGAAGAGGTCGAACCGGCCAAGAATATCGTACGGCGGTTCGCGACCGGAGCCATGTCGTTCGGCTCGATTTCGCGCGAGGCGCACACGACGTTGGCCATCGCCATGAACCGCATCGGCGGCAAGTCGAACACCGGCGAAGGCGGCGAGGAAGCCGACCGCTTCAAGCCGATGCCGAGCGGCGACAGCATGCGCTCGGCGATCAAGCAGGTGGCTTCCGGGCGTTTCGGCGTCACGGCGGAATATCTCGTCAATTCCGACATGATGCAGATCAAGATGGCGCAGGGCGCCAAGCCCGGCGAAGGCGGCCAGTTGCCCGGCCATAAGGTCGACAAGACCATCGCCAAAGTACGCCATTCGACGCCCGGCGTCGGCCTGATCTCGCCGCCGCCGCATCATGACATTTACTCCATCGAAGACCTGGCGCAGCTCATCTTCGACCTGAAGAACGTCAATCCGGCGGGCGACGTCTCGGTCAAGCTCGTTTCGGAAGTCGGCGTCGGTACCGTCGCCGCCGGCGTCTCCAAGGCGCGCGCCGACCACGTCACCATTTCCGGTTACGAGGGCGGCACCGGCGCCTCTCCCCTCACCTCGATCAAGCACGCAGGTTCGCCGTGGGAGATCGGCCTTGCCGAAACACACCAAACGCTCGTCGGCAACCGCTTGCGCGGACGCATCTCGGTGCAGGTCGACGGGGGCTTGCGCACCGGGCGCGACGTGGTGGTGGGCGCCCTGCTCGGCGCGGATGAATTCGGCTTCGCCACCGCGCCTTTGATCGCCGCCGGCTGCATCATGATGCGCAAGTGCCATCTCAACACCTGCCCTGTGGGGGTGGCGACGCAGGACCCGGTGCTGCGCAAGCGCTTCAAGGGCACGCCCGAGCACGTCATCAATTATTTCTTCTTCGTCGCCGAGGAAGTGCGCGAGCTGATGGCCCTGCTCGGCTATCGCACCTTCGACGAGATGGTCGGCCAGATGCAGATGCTCGACCAGCGCAAGCTGCTGGAGCACTGGAAGGCCAAAGGCCTCGACTTCTCCAAGCTGTTCCTGAAGCCGGAGGCCGCGACCGGCACCGCCATCTACAAGTGCGAGGAGCAGGACCACAAGATCCATGACATCCTCGACCGCAAGCTGATCGCCGAATCGCAGGCCGCGCTCGACCGCGGCGCGCCGGTGCGGCTGCAGGCGATGATTCACAACACCGACCGTTCGGCGGGCGGCATGCTGTCCGGCGAGGTGGCCAAGCGCTACGGCCATGAGGGCCTGCCCGACGGCACCATCCATGTGCGCTTCACCGGCACCGCCGGCCAGAGCTTCGGCGCTTGGCTCGCGCGCGGCGTCACCTTCGAGCTGGAAGGCGACGCCAACGACTATGTCGGCAAGGGCCTTTCGGGCGGGCGCATCATCATCCGGCCACACGCGCAGTCCGGCATCATGCCGGAAGAGTCGATCATCGTCGGCAACACGGTGCTGTACGGCGCCATCGCCGGCGAGTGCTATTTCCGCGGCGTCGCCGGCGAGCGCTTCGCCGTGCGCAACTCGGGCGCCATCGCCGTGGTCGAGGGCGCCGGCGACCACTGCTGCGAATACATGACCGGCGGGGTGGTGACCGTGCTCGGCTACACCGGCCGCAACTTCGCGGCCGGCATGTCGGGCGGCATCGCCTACGTGCTCGACGAGGACGGCACCTTCGAGACCCGCTGCAACATGGCGATGGTCGCGCTGGAGCCGGTGCCCGAGGAAGAGCAGATCGCCGAGACCGAATTCGGCGCACACCAGGATCTGGAGACGCACGGCCGCGTCGACGTCATGGCGGACATGACCACCAAGGACGCCGAGCGGCTTCACATGTTGATCTCGAACCACGCCCGCTATACCGGTTCCGCGCGGGCGGCCGAGATCCTCGCTGATTGGCCACGCTATCGTTCGCTGTTCAAGAAAGTGATGCCGGTCGAATACCGCCGCGCGCTCGCTGAATTGGCAAAGGAGAAGGCCGACGCGATGCAGGCTGCGGAGTAGGTATGGGTAAGATCACCGGTTTTCTGGAATTCGAGCGGCACGATCGCAAGTACGCGCCGGTCGAAGAGCGGATCAAGAATTACCGCGAATTCGTGCAGCCGCTGCCCGAGGAGGAGCTGCACGACCAGGCCGCGCGCTGCATGGATTGCGGCGTGCCCTATTGCCACGGCACCAGCCGCATCACCGGCGCGCCCACCGGCTGCCCGGTCAACAACCAGATTCCGGACTGGAACGACCTGGTCTATCGCGGGCATTGGGACCTGGCGGCGGTCAACCTGCACTCGACCAACAATTTCCCGGAAGTGACCGGCCGCGTCTGCCCGGCGCCGTGCGAGGCGTCCTGCACGCTCAACATCGATGAGAACCCGGTCACCATCAAGACCATCGAATGCGAGATCGCCGACCGCGCCATCGCGCAGGGGCTGAAGCCCGAATTGCCGACGCGCAAGACCGGCAAGAGGGTCGCCGTGGTCGGCTCGGGCCCGGCGGGCATGGCTTGCGCGCAGCAGCTCGCGCGCGCCGGCCATGACGTTCATGTCTACGAGCGCTGGGCCAAGGCCGGCGGCCTGCTGCGCTACGGCATCCCCGACTTCAAGATGGAAAAGGTGCACGTCGACCGCCGCGTCGAGCAGATGACGGCCGAGGGCGTGACCTTCCATTACGGCGCCGACGTCGGCGTCAATGTGGCCGCCGACAAGCTCGTCGCCGAGCACGACGCGGTCGTGCTCACGGGCGGCGCCGAGAAGCCGCGCGATCTGCCGATCCCGGGACGCGAGCTCAAGGGCATCCATTTCGCCATGGAGTTCCTGCCGCAGCAGAATCGCCGCGTCAGCAACGAGCCGCTTGGGGACATCGAGCCCATTCTCGCCACCGGCAAAAAGGTGGTGGTGATCGGCGGCGGCGACACCGGCTCCGACTGCATCGGCACCTCGATCCGTCAGGGCGCGGTGTCGGTGACCAATTTCGAGATCATGCCGCAGCCGCCGGTGCACGAGAACAAGGCGCTGACCTGGCCGGATTGGCCGCTCAAGCTGCGCATCTCGTCGAGCCACGAGGAAGGCGCGGAGCGCGAGTTTTCGGTGCTGACGCAGAAGTTCACCGGCGAGAACGGCCAAGTAAAGACGCTGCACTGCACGCACGTCGACGGCAAGTTCCAGCCAGTGCCGGGCAGCGAGTTCGACATCGAAGCCGACCTGGTGCTGCTCGCCATGGGCTTCGTGCATCCGGTGCACGAGGGCATGTTGCAGGCGCTGGACGTGGCGCTCGACAAGCGCGGCAATGTCTCGGCCGACATGGAGGCCTATCTCACGTCGGTGCCGAAGGTGTTCGCGGCCGGCGACATGCGCCGCGGCCAGTCGCTGGTGGTGTGGGCGATCCGCGAAGGCCGCCAATGCGCGCACGCGGTCGACAAGTTCCTGATGGGCGAAACCACGCTGCCGCGTTAGCGCGCCGGCCTCGCGCCGCTCATTCGCGTCCCCGCCTGCGCGGGGACAGGCTCCAGCGGGGCTCCAGACAAAATCAAATGGGCGGCACGTCGCGTTGCCTGCCGCGTTGCCTTATGTCCCCGCTTTGGCGGGGATGGGCGGCTTGTTGCAATCCCGGAAAAACCTCAGCGCGGCAGCAGGCCGAATAGGTCGCGGAACGGGTCGTTCGACCGTCGCCTGGGCTGGCGGCGGTGGACCTGCCGACGCTGCGTCTCGATGCGAGCAGGCGGCCGCAAACCCTGGCGCGTCTCCGGTCTGGCGTCAGTCGAGCGCCGCACTTCCGCGCGCGCCTTTTCCGCCGCACGCCGGCGGGCTTCGGCCTGCGCCTTCTCTTCCGCCTGCTTCTTGGCTTGCGCTTCGGCTTTCGCTTGCGCTGCCACTGCCGCCGCAGCGGCCGCGGTTTTCTCGCTTGCGGACGGCAGCACGGCACCCGGCGTTTGCGGCGGCGGCGCGGCCGCGGGCGGCGCGCTCGCTTGCGTCTGCGGCTGGGCGACCGCCGGTGTCAGCGTCATCGGCGCGGCGGCGGCGGGGCCGATCTTCGCCGGTTCCTTCGCGGCCGGCGGCGGCGCCGGCGGCTTGCCGTATTCCTGACTGTCGGGCGGCCACTTGAAATCGTCGGCGCGTCCCGGCGGCGCGCTCACCGCGTCGCCCTTGACCAGCACGCTGGTCGCGGTCGTATCGCTGCGCGCCGGCCGCATGCCGGCGCCGCCGAGCAGCACGTCGGTGGTGCCGACGTTGGCGGTCAAAGGCAGCACCGGACCGGCCAGCGGCCGCACCGCCGATTTTCCGCCCGGCGTCGGACCGAACGGCCCGGTCGGCAGCGTCAGCGTCGTCACGCGGTTGTTCATGTAGCGGCGGATTTCGCGCTCGACATAGTGCGCGAGCTTGCGCGCGCCGTATTTGGTGAAGAAGACGCCGTCGCCCGAACGCAGGCGCCGGATCTGGCCTTCGTAGTCGGGACCGTAGGACGAGTACTTGCCGGCATCGTCGACGAAGCCGTCCCACACGTCGATATAGACGACGCCGGCGCGCTGGGCGCGCGCGCGATAAAGATTGTTGAGATAGACTGCATCGGCGGTCGACTTGGTGCCGCGGATCGACGGCAGGCCGACCCAGAACACCGGTACGCCCCGGCTCTTGAGCGCCGCAATGGTCTTGTCGATGCGGCGCGAATAGACCTTATCCCACTGATCGCTGCGGAACTCGATGACGCCTTTGGCGTGGCGGGGCTTCGGCTTGTCCTTGGCTTCGTTGGCCTTGCCGGTGTTCGGCGCGCCGGCGGCGTTGAGCTGAAGCGGAGCGTTCTTCTCGGCGTTCTTGGCAGCGTCCTGTTCAGTTTCCTTGGCGACGTCGCTTTCGCGGATGTTCTGGCGGTCGGTGACGCCAAGCATCATGATCACGTAGTTCGCCTTCTGCTGCGCGAGTTCCTCGCGCGCGACGTGCCACCAGTCGAGATCGCTCTTGGCCTGGTAGCGCAGCAGGCCGGAATTGTCCTTACCCTTGCGCACGATCTCGACGTTGGGCGAATCGGAAAACGCGTCTTCCAGGCCGTAGGCAAGCCAATTGGCCATGCTGCCGCCCATGACCACGACGGAGGTGATCGGCTTGTTGGGGTTCGGCTCGTTTTCCCGTTTGCGCGGCGCCGGCGCGCGCGAATTGTCGACCTGACGGCGCGACGTCGATTGCGAGCGGTGGCGCCGCGATGGCTGGTTCCTCCAGCCACCACCGAACAAGCCGAATAAGCCGCCGCCCTCCCGCTGCTGGCGTTGAAACTGCCGGCGCATGAATTGGTATTGGTCTTGCGCCTGGGCGGGCGCGGCGACCACGGCGGTGAAAGCCAGCGCGCCAAAGCCTTCGACGGCGGCCACAAGGGCCACCCCGCAAAGCCGTCGCCGCCACTGCATTCTGCCAAACATGCCGATCGCCCAAACCCTTGGCGCTGTCTTCACGCCCTCTTGGCGCCGGTCCGCTGAGCCGCCGGCACCCTCCACGAGCATGGGCCAATAGCCGGAAAAAAATGTCAACTCGAAGGTGCCGGACTGGTTAGCCCGGCCCGCCTGTTAACCTATTGGGCGCGCAGCCGTTTGAGCAGGCCGGCGGAGGCAAAACCGTCGGGAACCCGGCCGATCCGGGCCTGGAAGCCGCGGATCGCGGCCCGGGTGCGGGCGCCGAGACGGCCGTCCGGCTTGCCGACGTCGAAACCGTGCCGCTCCAGGAGTTGCTGCAACTCCAGGCGCTCGTTGCGAGACAACACCTTTTCGTAACGCGGCCAAGCCTGCACGAAAGCTCCGGCGCCGCGCAGCCTGTCGGCGAGATAGCCGATCGCCAGCGCGTAGGCCTCGGACGGGTTGTAGCGCATGATGACGCGGAAATTGTGCAGCATCAGGAAGCCCGGGCCCTGGATGCCGGCCGGCACCAGCAGGAAGGCGCGGTCCTCCGGCCGCGGGAACGGCTTGCCGCCGGCGCGCACGATGCCGAGACGCTGCCATTCGCGCAACGTCAGTTGGCGCCGATTGCCGGTGCGCAGAAAATCGAAATCCGCCGGCACCACCACTTCGTAGCCCCAGGTCTCGCCGCTCTGCCAGCCATCCTTTTTCAGATTGTTGGCGGTGGAGGCGACGAGATCGGCGACTGAATCGACCACGTCGCGGCGGCCGTCGCCGTCGAAGTCGACGGCGTAGCGCAGGAACGCGGTCGGCATGAACTGCGTCGGGCCGAAAGCACCGGCCCAGGAACCGACCAGGCGGTTCTCCGGCACGTCGCGGTGCTGGAGGATTTGCAAGGTGGCGAGCAATTCGTCGCCAAAATAGCGCTGCCGCCGGCCGACGCAGGCGAGCGTCGCGGTGGAGCGCAGCACCGGCCGGTCGCCGACGCGCGCGCCGTAATTGCTTTCCACGCCCCAGATGGCGGCGATGACGTAGCGGCTGACACCATAGGCGCGCTCGGCGCGGGCAAAAGTGTCGGCGTATTGGACGAGCAGCGCGCGGCCCTTGGCGATGCGCGCGTCGGTCACCAGGATGTCGAGATAGTCCCAGAACGACTTGGTGAACTCGGGCTGGCTGTCGAGCAGATCCATAATGCGGAGGTCGGGCGTGAGCCGACGCGTATGCTTGTCGAAAACGCTACGCGAGATGCCGCGGCGCGCGGCTTGCGGCCACAGCCGTTCCAGGCAGGCCTGGAACCGCGCGGCATCGGCGCGGATGGCCGCAGCGCGCATCCGCGGATCGCCGGAGGTACCGGACTGTCCGCTCCAGGAGGGCGCGTTGGCGCGGCTGGCAGGCGGAATCGAGCCGGTGGTCTGGGCCGCGGCGCCGGTTCCGGCCGCCACGAGCAGCGTGACAAGCAGACAAATCGGGAGCTTTCGGGTGGGCGAACCGGTACGCACCCGGCGATTTTGGGCCCTCATGGCCACTATGGGTGGCCCGTTATGGTTTCCAGAAGGTTAACGGCCCCCGGTCTGGACCCAAAGGGCGTTCCCATGCTTTGTCAGGGGACGTTTCCACTCTGAGAGTTGCCCCTCCCCGCATGACCCAGATCCGCAAAGCCATTTTCCCGGTCGCGGGGCTCGGAACCCGCTTTCTGCCGGCGACCAAGGCCATGCCGAAAGAGATGCTGCCGGTGGTCGACCGCCCGCTGATCCAGCATGTGGTGGACGAGGCGCGCGAAGCCGGCATCGAGCACTGCATCTTCGTCACCGGCCGCAACAAGAGCGTGATCGAGGACCATTTCGACCGCCAGTTCGAGCTGGAACTCACGCTGATCGAGCGCGGCAAGAAGGCGGAACTGGACCTGCTGTCGGAGGACCTGCCGGAAGCGGGCACCGCGAGCTTCACCCGCCAGCAGTCGCCGCTGGGCTTGGGTCACGCGGTGTGGTGCGCGCGCGAATTGGTCGGCAACGAGCCTTTCGCGCTGCTATTGCCCGACGTGCTGGTGCAGAACAAGCCGGGCTGCCTGAAGCAGATGATCGACGCGGCGGGCGCCCTCGACGCCAACGCCAACATTATCGCTGTCGAGGAAGTGCCGAAAGACCGCGTGCACATGTACGGCATCGTCGGGGTCGGCGAGAAGAAGGGCAAGGCGTTTTCGATCACCAAGATGGTGGAGAAACCAAGAGCAAGCGAAGCGCCCTCCAATCTTTCCATCACCGGCCGTTACATCCTGCAGCCGGAGATCTTCACCATTCTCGAAAAGCAGACGGCCGGCGCCGGCGGCGAAATCCAGCTCACCGATGCCATGCTGACGCTCGCGCGCACGCAGCCATTCTACGGCTACGAGTTCGAAGGCCGCAGCTTCGATTGCGGCTCCAAGATCGGCTTCCTGGCGGCCAATGTCGCCTATGCGCTGGAGCGCGACGACATCGCGCCGGCGTTCCGGGCGGAGATCGAAGGGCTGCTGAAGAAGTAGCGCGCCCTGCGCCATCCGGGGCGGACGGGTTTCCGAACACCTTTATCGCGGTGCCGGTACCCGGCGTGGCTAGCTTTCGTAACGGGTGTTGCCGCGCCGGGTGGTATCGAGCGACAGCTCCATGAAAACCGGCTGATGGGCGCGCTGCGAGCAAGCCTGCCGCGGGCACAGGTGGCAGTTGATGCCGATCTGGCTGAATCGCAATGTATCATCGAGCTTGAAGGAAGATGCGTAGCCGAGCTTGCTCGCGTAGCGAAACTCGCAGCCGAGTGAGACGGAAAGCCGGTGATCCTGCGTGGCAAAATTAACGGCAGGACGATCCGCCGTGCGGCTGACGGTAAAGAACCGGTCGCCGTCGGGCAATTCGACGAATTGCGGAAGAATGACGCCCGGGGTGCGGAACGCCATGTGGATGTTCCACACCGGACAGGCGCCGCCATATTCGGCCAGATGGAAGGACGTCGAGTTGAACCGCTTGGTGACGTTGCCGGCCTTGTCGACGCGCAGAAAGAAGAACGGCACGCCTTGCGCGCCGGGCCGTTGCAGCGTGGTGAGGCGGTGACACGCTTGTTCAAATGACACGCCGAAGCGCGCCGATATCCGGTCGATGTCGTAGGCGGTGCTCTCGGCCGCCTGCAGGAACGGCTCGTAGGGCATGAGGAAAGCAGCGGCGAAGTAGTTGGCGAGCTCGACCTTGCAACGCGCAAGACTCGTGCTTTCCGTGATGCCGCTCCCCGCCGTCAACTCGTCCAACAGATGCGGCAACTCGACCAGGCACAACACATGGGCGAGCTGGAAGACCTGATTGACGTGGTCGAGTGCCTCCGAGAGATAAATGAGACGGGCGTGGCGATTGTAGACACGCAACGCCTGGGTCATTTCCTCGACGGGACGTCGCTTCACCCGGATGTCGTGGGCGTTGAACAGACGTGCTTTCAGCTTGGCGTAGACGTCGTCGGGCTCGCACTGTTCGGCCAGGCGCATCTTCTCCGCGGCGACTTCGAGCGCATGGAAATAGTTCGAATTGTCGCGGAAGAAGTCGTGGATGACGGCCTCCGCCGAGGTCGTCAGCAGCCCCTCGGGGGCGCTGACGCCACCCTGGCGCATGATGCGCTCCAGCGTCGCCCGATGACTGTCGTAGAGATGGAGAAACTGCTCCACCAGCCGCGGGGCGTGGTCGATGGCCGCGCGCAATTCCTGCAGGTCCGGCGCGCCATCCGCAAACATCGGGTCCTTTACGGCGTTGCGTAGCTCGCCGAGCAGGTTTGAGGTCTCGTCGCTGACGATGTCGCGCCAGTCCACCCCGTAGCTGTCGGCGAGCGCCATGAGCAGCCGTACCGACAGGCTGCGCTGGTTGTTTTCCAGAAGATTCACGTAGCCCGGGCTGATCCCCAGCACCTTGGCCATCTCGGCCTGGGTCTGCTTGCGCTCGCGCCGGAGCTGCCGAAGTTGCGGGCCGATAAAGGTTTTTGCCATCGGAAGCCTGAAGTTTACAACACAACATATATTGGCATTTTGTATGCAGACACGCAACACAGAAACCCGGTTTGCAATGCACCCTGCGCCCGCTGGTGTTATGTCCACCACCACAACAGCGACCCCGCAAATGGGCGCGACCGTCAGGGAAACGAGCAAGGAGCGTTAAGCGCATGACTTACAGGATATTAATCCTTGGCGCGTCCTACGGTTCGCTGTTCGGCACCAAGAGCCTGATGGCCGGCCACGACGTCACCCTGGTCTGCCGCCGCGCGACCGCCGACCTCATCAACGCCCAAGGCACCACCGTCCGCATCAAGCCGAAAGGCGAGGACGCGCCGCGGTCGATTCAGTCCGCCGCCCTGCCCGGCCGGCTCGAGGCCATGACGCCGGAAGATGTCGGTCCGGCCGGTTACGACCTCGCGGTGCTGGCGATGCAGGAGCCGCAATATCTCAACCACACCATCCGGGCGCTGCTGACGCGCATCGCGGCCGCCAAGGTGCCGTGCCTGTCGCTGATGAACATGCCGCCCCTGCCCTATTTGAAGCGGATCCCGGCGATCGATGCGAAGGCGGCCGAAGCCGCTTACGCCAAGGCCTCCGTCTGGGACCCGTTCGACCCGCAACTGGTGACGCTGTGCTCGCCGGACCCGCAGGCGGCGCGCCCGGCCGACGAGCCGGCCAACGTGCTCAACGTCAATCTCGCCACCAACTTCAAGGCGGCCGCTTTCGCCGCGCCGCGCCACAACACGGTGCTCACGACGCTCGCCAATGACATCGACGGCGCGCGCTTCGACGGTCTCGACGTGCCGGTCAAGCTGCGGGTGCACGACTCGCTGTTCGTGCCGTTCGCCAAGTGGGCGATGCTGCTCACCGGCAACTATCGCTGCGTCACCGCGGGCGCCCCCATTTCGATCCGCGACGCCGTGCATGGCGATCTCGGCCTCTCGCGCGAGATCTACGCGGCTGTCGAACAGATCGTGCTGCGCATCGGCGGGAAACGCGAAGACCTGGTGCCGTTCGACAAATACGCGGCGGCGGCCGAGCGGCTGATCAATCCATCGTCGGCCGCGCGCGCCATCGCCGCGGGCGCGCCGCTCGCCGAGCGGGTCGACAAGCTCGTGCAGTCGATCGGCCGGCAATACGGGATCGGTCATCCCGCCATCGACCGAACCGTCGCGCTGGTCGACGGCAAGATCGAACAAAACCGCCGCTGCGCCGCCTGAACACGCTTCTCGACGAACAGAGATAACAGCCAAGCCGCAGACAGATCGGGACGACGCGCACGGTACGCCCGTCTTCCCTCACCCGGATCCTTGAACACGTCACGAATAAACGGAGGAATTGCAATGCCAGGCTTCAACGGGCTCTTCATCCCCGGCCCAACCAACATGCCGTTCGAGATTCGCCGCGCGATGGATGTGCCGCTCGAGGATCATCGCGCGCCAGATTACCCGAAATTCCTTCTGCCTCTGCTGACGGATGTGAAAAAGGTGTTCCAGGGCCAGAAAGGCCACGTCTTCCTCTTCCCCGGTTCGGGAACGGGCGGCTGGGAATCGGCGATCGCCAACACGCTGTCGCCCGGCGACAAGGTGCTGGCTTCGATCTTCGGCCAGTTCTCGCTGCTCTGGGTCGACATGTGCCAGCGCTTCGGCCTGAAGGTCGACGCCATTGACGTCGAATGGGGCAAGGGTGTTCCGCTCGACGAGTATCGCGCCAAGCTCGAAGCCGACAAGAAGCACGAGATCAAGGCCGTTCTGGTGACGCACAACGAGACGGCGACCGGCGTCACCTCCGACGTCGCCGGCGTGCGCCGCATCCTCGACGATCTCGGCCATCCGGCGCTGCTGTTCGTCGACGGCGTCAGTTCGATTGCGTCGATCGATTTCCGCATGGACGAGTGGGGCGTCGACGTCGCCGTCGCCGGCTCGCAAAAGGGCTTCATGATGCCGACAGGCCTGACCATCGTCGGCGTCAGCGAGAAGGCGCTCAAAGCCGGCGCGACCTCCACGCTGCCGCGCTGCTATTTCGACTACAAGGACATGGCCAAGAACAACGCCTTGGGCTACACCCCCTACACCCCGGCGGCGACCCTGCTGCGGGGCTTGCGCGCCTCGGTCGACCTGTTGCTCGGCGAAGGCCTCCCGAACGTGTTCGCCCGCCACAAACGGCTCGCCGGCGCGGTCCGCGCCGCGGTCGAGGCCTGGGGCCTGCGCAATTGCGCGCAAGGGCCGGAATGGTATTCCGACACGGTCACCGCCGTTGTCGTGCCGGAAGGCATCGACGCCAATGACGTGATCAAGACCGCTTACAATCGCTACGATCTCTCGCTCGGCGGCGGCCTCAACAAGGTTGCCGGCAAGGTGTTCCGCATCGGCCATCTGGGATGGCTGAACGAGATCATGGTGCTGCAGGCGCTGGGCGGCGTTGAACTGGCGATGCACGACGTCGGCATCAAGTTCGAGCCGGGCGTGGGCGTCGGCGCCGCAGTGCGCCATCTCTCCAAGGCCGGAGAGGCGATGCGCATCGCCGCCGAATGAGTCGGTCGACGATGTCTGCGGTTCAGTGATCCGGAACGCCCCGCGCCGCGGGGCGTTCGCTTGTCGGGCCCTGGCGGGTTGGAGGTTTTGATGACACGCATCGTCTTCCTCGACCGGTCCACTATCGGCCCGTCGGTCACGCTATCGAAACCGTCGTTTCCGCACGCGTGGGTGGATTACGACCGCACGCAGCCGGACCAAGTGGTCGAGCGGCTCAAGGGCGCGCAGATCGTCGTCTGCAACAAGGTGCCGATCCGGCGGGTGGCAATCGAGCAGTTGCCCGACCTCAAGATGATCGCCATCCCCGCCACCGGTTACGACGCCTTCGACGTCGACGCCTGCAAGGAGCGCGGCATCGTCGTCTCCAACGTGCGCGGCTACGCCACCAATACCGTGCCCGAGCATGCGTTTGCCCTGATCCTGGCGCTGCGGCGCGGGATCGTCGGCTACCGGCAGGACGTCATCGACGGCCGTTGGCAGCAGGAAAACCAGTTCTGCTTCTTCACGCACCCGATCAACGATCTGGCCGGTTCGACGCTCGGCATTTTCGGCGAAGGCGCGCTCGGCCAGGGCGTTGCCCGGCTCGGCCAGGCCTTCGGCATGCGCACGCTGTTCGCCGCGCATAAGAACGTCCAAGGCTTGGGCCCGCTCTACACCCCATTCGACGAGGTGCTGGCGACGTCGGACGTCATCTCACTGCATTCGCCGCTGATGCCGGCGACGCGCAACATGATCGCCGCGCCTGAATTCGCCAAAATGAAAAAACGGCCGCTGCTGATCAATTGCGCGCGCGGCGGCCTGGTCAACGAGGCCGATCTGGTCGACGCGCTCGACAAGGGCCAGATCGCCGGCGCCGGCTTCGACTGCCTCACCTCGGAACCGCCGGCGGCCGACAATCCACTCCTGAAAATTCTCGGCCGGCCCAATGTCATCGTGACGCCGCATGTCGCCTGGGCCAGCAACGAGGCGATGCAGACGCTGTGGGATCAGGTCGTCCAGCACATCGATAATTTCAACGCCGGGCAACCCAGCAACCGGATCGTCTGACGAGGCCGTTTTCCACCAAAGGCACACGATGTGACGCACGGGCGCCGATTGTGGCCGACGCCGTGTTCTGGAGAGCGGTGATCGCACCGCCTCAATACAGCTGGTCTAATCGCGCCCGGCCCTCAATCTGCAGTTAGGTCACGGCAGAGATCAACGCTGCAGCCGCACGCCAAACAAGACGGTGCTCTCGTCATAATCGTTGCCGGTGACGTTCGAGCGAACCCAATTCTGCTGGAACTCGCCCTTGAGCCAGATCTCGCGGCTGAGCTTGTAGGTCAGGCCGAAACCAGCCGAATAGCGCAGGTCCTGCCGGTCGGGCGTGGTTTCGCCCGGCGACGTGATCACGCAGCCGCAGATCGCCGAGGTCGTCGTGGTGGAGCTGGACGTGGAGCCGCCCTCGTAGGTGTCGGCGCCAAAGCCGAGTGTCAGACTGCCGATCAGCCAGCGCCGGAAGGCGTGGTCGTATTGCACGGCGACGTTGCGATAGAACACGCCGGAGACGCCCGCCACCGCCGATTCCCCGACCGTGGACGAGGCCGTGAACTTGACGGTGTTGAGCGCGTCCACGGTCCAGATCAGCGAGGCGTCGCCAACGAAACCGCCGAGCGTGCCGAAGCGCGGGTCGTCGTACTCGCGGTGGGTGTAGCCGAGCGCCATCTCGCCGGTCAGCACGCGGGTCAATTCGAAGGTGGTGCCGACTTTCCCGGTCACGCCGTTGGAGTTGCGCTGATAGCCGTAGACGTCCGGTTCCTCGTCGTGCTTGCGGGTATCGGCGCTGACCTCGATAAACGGCTTGATGCCGGGCTTCATCTCGTAGCTGCCGCGCAGCGTGCCGGTGAATTGATTGTAGTTGCGGTCCTTGTTGCTGGCGGTAGTGCCGTCGGTGAGCTCGGAGTCCTGGTAAGCGGTGCGCTGGGCATCGCCCTTGAGCGACAATTCGAAGCGGTTGAACCGTCGCGTGACGCCGGCACTGCCGCCGAAGGTGGCATAGAGCGGCAGCTTGGACAGGCCGGCCTGCAGGTTCGGGCTGCCGGGATTGTCTGTCGACACCAGCACGCGGCCGCCAAGATCGATCTGGGTATCGCGGCTGGCGTCGAGACGGCTGTCGACCTTGCCGTTGACATAAGGCCGGCTGAGCGTCGGCGTGCTGTCGGGCGAATAGCCGGTGTAGCTGCCGCGCAGCTCGCCCTTGAGCGAATGGCGCGCCCAGTTCGACTGCACCTTCACTTCCGGCGCGATGGTGTAGACCGCGGCCCCGTCTCCGCCTTCGACCTGATTGGGATTGCTGTTGTAGCCGCCGCGCAGCTCGACCGCCGGAAAGATGTCGAAGGAGCCGGCGCGCAGACCGGCGGGCGCGTAAGGATCAGTGGGCTCGTCGGGATGGGCGTTGCGCTTTTTCGGCTTGCGGATGGGGCTGATGTCCTGAACCGGCGGCTGGCCCGGCGCCTGCGCCAGCGCGTCGCCGGCAAGCGGCGGGATCGGCTGCTGATAAGGCGAGATGTCTTGCGCCGGCGCCTGGCTACCCGCCTGTGCATCGGTGGCGTTATTGCCGGTCTTGGCGCCGTCGGTCTTGGCGCCGTAGGACGTCGCGCCATAGGCCCGGCCGCCATAGATCGATGCACGCGTGCGCGTGACCGGCGCGTTGCTGGCGTTGAAGCCAGTCGTTCCGGCGCCGGACGGTGGGCGTGCAAGCGGCTTGAGCGGCTCGATCGGCTTGAAGGTGCGCGTCAGGCTACCCTTGGTGGTGCGTTTCGTGCGGCTGAACTTTTCGTAGGGCGCCGGGTTTTTGCCGGTGCCGGTGCCGGTCTGCAGGTCGGGCGCAAACGGATTGGTGTAGGGCGCGGCGGTGCCCGGTGTGCGTGACGTGCTTTGCGCGTTGGCCACCGCGCAGCCCATGCCGACGCCAAGCCCGCAACCGGCGGCAATCAGCAGGCCGGCGCTATGAAGCGCGGCCAGGCGTGGCAGGCGAAAGCGCGGCACACTCGCTCCCTTTTCGGTCGCGTCCGGCGCCCCTGGCACCGGCCGCAAACGGGCATGACATCAACGTCCACAAAGCCAACGGGAACGCGCCGGACGAGAGCGCCGCGTGACGGCACCCCCGCCCGGGCCGGACCCGGCGGCTTTGGTTAACGGAAGCTAAAGCGCGATGGTTAACGGGACGTTGATTGGGGCTTCGGGCCCCACCCGGCTGGCCTTCGGCCGCCGCCTACACCCAGCCCTGCAGCTCGCGGGCGACCACGGCGCGGATGACCGCCATGCCGCGGTCCGAATCGTTGAGGCAAGGGATGTGGGCGAAATTCTCGCCGCCGGCGTGCTTGAAGATCTCGGCATTCTCCATGGCGATCTCTTCCAGCGTCTCCAGGCAATCGGCGGCAAAGCCCGGCGTGATGACGGCGAGGCTCTTCACGCCCTTTTCGGCCAGCGCCTTCACCGTCTCGTCGGTGTAGGGCTTGAGCCATTCGGCAGTGCCGAAGCGCGACTGAAAGGTCATGATCAGCTTGTCCTCGCTTAAGCCCAGCCGCTCGCGCAACAGCCGCGCGGTCTTGGCGCACTGGCAGTGATAGGGGTCGCCCTTGTGCAGGTACTCCTCCGGCATGCCGTGGAAGGAGGCGAGGATCACGTCCGGCTTGAACGGCAGCTTGGCGAGCTCTTCCTGCAGAGAGCCGGCGAGCGCCTCGATATAGCCGGGGTCGTCGAACCAGGCCGGCGCGATGCGCACCGCCGGCTGCCAGCGCATGGTCTTGAGCGCATCGAAGGCCTTGTCGCAGACGGTGGCGGTGGTGGCGGCGGCGTATTGCGGATAGAGCGGCACGATCAGGATGCGGTCGCAGCCGGCCTGCCGCATCGCCTCAAGTCGCGAGGCGATCGACGGATTGCCGTAACGCATCCCCCAGTCGACCAGGATGCGCGGCTCGGCGGCGAAATGGGCGGCGAGCTTGTCGGACTGCGAACGGGTGATGGTCTTGAGGAAGGATTCGTTTCGCGCCTTGTTCCAGATCTTGTCGTAGTCGCGGCCTTTGCGGCCGGGGCGCACGGTAAGGATGATCAGGTTGAGGATCAGCCACCACTTGATGGGGTTCACCTCGATGACGCGGCGGTCGGAGAGGAACTCCTTGAGGTAGCGCCGCATCGACCAGTAGTCGGTGGCGTCGGGGGTGCCGAGATTGACCAGCAGCACGCCGACGCGGCGCGGCGGGATCGACGGGTGGTCGGGGGGGAGATGCGAGACGTCGCTCATGGGGCGCAATCAGCGGGAAATGGGAGGCGGGGTCAAGCCTTGCCCCGTCACCCCACCGGGCGCTCGTCGGCGATCACCTTGCCGTCGTTGGGCAGCGCGCCCGGCGCGACCAGCTTGACCGTACCTTTTAGCTTGGTGACCGCTTGCAGCGTGGCGGCGATGGCGCCTTCGAGCGCCGCATCGGGTGCGGCGCATTCGGCCATCAACGTCATGGTATCCTGCTCGGCTTCGCGCCCGACGACGAGGCGCAAGCGCGCAAGCTCGGGATGGCGGGCGGCGACCTCGGCCACCTGCCTGGGATGCACGAACATGCCCTTGACCTTGGCGGTCTGGTCGGCGCGGCCCATCCAGCCCTTGATGCGGATGTTGGTGCGCCCGCAGGGCGAGCGGCCGGGCAGAATCGCCGAGAGATCGCCGGTCGCGAGCCGGATCATCGGATAGTCGGGATTGAACGAGGTCACCACCACCTCGCCCACTTCACCTTCGGGCACCGGATCGCCGGTGCCGGGCTTGACGATCTCGACGATCACGCTCTCGTTGACGACCATGCCCTCGCAGGCCGGTGACTCGTAGGCGATGACGCCGAGTTCCGCGGTGGCGTAGCATTGCAGCACCGCGACGCCGCGCTCCTTCAATTCGGCGCGCAGCGAGCCGGGCAGCGCCGCGCCGGAGACCAGCGCGTGCGTGATCGAGGACGCGTCCTTGCCGCTCTTTGCCGCGGCATCGAGCAGGATCTTGAGGAAATCCGGCGTGCCGACATAGCCGGAGGGCTTGTAGTGCGCGATGGCGTCCAACTGCAGCTCGGTGTTGCCGACGCCACCGGGGATCACCGCGCAGCCCAGCGCGTGTGCGCCCGACTCCAGAATGAACCCGCCCGGCGTCAGATGATAGGCGAAGGCGTTGTGTACGATATCCCCGGACCGGAAGCCGGCGGCGTAAAGCGCGCGCGCCGCGCCCCACCAGTCCTTGCCCTCGCCTTCCGGTTCGAAGATCGGCCCCGGCGACATCAGCAGGCGGCGCGCCTTGCCGGGCGAAACGACCGCGAGCCCGCCGAAGGGCGGGGTCTCCTTCTGCATCGCCGCGATATCGGACTTGCGCAGCACCGGCAACTTGGCGAGCGCCTCGCGCGAATTGATGTCGTGCGCCTTGACGCCGGCCAAATGCTGGGCCCAGCCCGGCGCCTGCATGGCGTGAGCGATAATTTTCGGCAGAACTGCCAATTCTTCGCTGTCACGAAGCGTCGGCGGGCGGGTTTCGAGGGAATCATAGCAATCGGTCATGACAGCCAGCGTTTGCGGCGCCGGTAATGCTTGCCGTCGCGGAAGCTCCTGCGCTTGCCGCCGGAGGTGCCGAGATAGAACTCCTTGACATCCTCGTTCTCGGCCAGCGATTTGGCGTCGCCGTCCATCACCACCCGGCCGTTTTCGAGAATGTAGCCGTAGCGCGCGTAGCGCAGCGCCATATTGGTGTTCTGTTCGGCCAGCAGGAACGACACGCCTTCGCGGTCGTTCAAATTCTTCACGATTTCGAAGATCTCTTCGACGATCTGCGGCGCCAAACCCATCGATGGCTCATCGAGCAGGATCATCTTCGGACGCGACATCAGCGCGCGGCCGACCGCGCACATCTGCTGTTCGCCGCCGGAGGTGTAGCCGGCCAGCGAGCCGCGGCGCTCCGCCAGTTTCGGAAAATAGCCGTAGACCAGTTCCATGTCGCGCTTGATCGCGGCCTTGCCGTCACGCCGCGTGAAAGCGCCAGTCAACAAATTCTCTTCGATGGTGAGATGGGCGAAACAATGCCGACCCTCCATCACCTGAATGCAGCCACGCCGCACCAGTTCGTTCGGCGACAGGTCCTGCACTTCGTCACCGTTGAAATTGATCGAACCCTTGGTCACGTCGCCGCGCTCGGCGTGTAGCAGATTGGAGATCGCCTTCAGCGTGGTGGTCTTGCCGGCGCCGTTGGCGCCGAGCAGCGCGACGATGCCGCCCTTGGGCACGTCAAGCGAGACGCCCTTCAGCACCAGGATGACGTGATCGTAGATCACTTCGATGTTGTTGACCGAGAGGATGATCTCGGACGCGGCGGCGGAGGCTGTACTTTCAGCGACGCTCATGCGGTGCAACTCGCTCCGTAACCCTCTCCCCTTGTGGGAGAGGGTGGCGCATCTGCGGATTCTATCCGCAGATGCGCCGGGTAAGGGGTCAGCGTTTCAGAACTCTTCGGTAGCGCAGCCCCCTCACCCCGCACTACCGCGCGTCCCCTCTCCCACAAGGGGAGAGGGGACTATGGTTTCCTCACCTCACGGCAGCTTGGCGCAGGCTTCGGTGCGCTTCGGCCAGCCGGTGTTCTTCTTGACGTAGTCGGCCGCCGCCGACATCAGCAACGGCTCGACCTTCTTCTCCATCGGCTGGATCAGGTCGGAGACCCAAATCCACTTCTTGCCGTCCCACTGCTGCATGTAGACGGCGCTGTGGCCGTTGTGGTCGTCGCAGGTGACGTGGATCGGCGTGCCGAACTTCGGGAAGCCGAGCTTGGTCCAGTCCGCCTCGGTGATGTTGAGGGTCTCGAGGCCTTTACGGACGTCCTCGCCGGTCACCACCTTCTTGCCGGTGATCTTCTGCGCGTTGCTAATCGCCTGCGCGATCAGCACCGAGTTAAAGACACCGCGGTTGTAGAAGTTGTCGGCGAACTTGTCCTTCTCGACCTGGCTCTTGCCCTTATCCACGATGTACTTCTTGATGTCCTGGATGGCGGGATAGTTCGAGCCGAGACCATTGAAGTTCATGGCCAGATAGCCCTTGGCTTTTTCGCCGCCGCCGCGGGCGTCGTCATCCGAGCCGGACCACCACACGCCGATGAAGTGATCCATCGGGTAGCCGTTCTCCGACGCGCGCTTGACCGCGGTCGGGTTCATGGCGCCCCAGCCCCACATGATCATCCAGTTCGGACGATCGCGGCGCACGGCGAGCCACTGGCCGGATTGGTCCTGCATCTCCTTGCCGGCGACCGGATACAGCTTCGCCTCGAAGCCGTAGTCCTTGGCGAGCTGTTTGAGCAGCGGGATCGGCTCACGGCCGTAGCCGACGTCGAGATAGATGAAGCCGATCTTCTTGCCCTTCAGCTTGTCGAGACCGCCTTCCTTGCCGCCGATGTAGCGGATGACCTGGGACATGCCGTCCCAATAGGTGGCCGGCGGATTGAAGATCCAGGGGAAATCCTTGCCGACCGCTGAGGCCGACAGGCCGTAGGCCATGGACAGCACCGGAATCTTGTCGACGCCCGCCTTCGGAATGAGCTGCAGCGTGATGCCGGTCGAGAACGGATTGACGACCGCCGGGCTCTTGCCCTTGATCAACTCCCAGCACTCCACACCCTTCTTGGTGTTGTAGCCGGTCTCGCATTCCTCGATGTTGAGCTTGACGCCGCCGATGCCGCCGTCGCGCTCGTTCAGCATGGCGAGATAGTCGTGCATGCCGTTGGCAATCGGGATGCCGGAGTTGGCATAAGGCCCGGTGCGGTAGGTGAACAGCGGCACGTAGATCGTGTCCGCCGCCTGCGCCGCTTCGGTGAAGGCCGCGGCGCCCAGCAAGCCGGCACAGGCAATGCCGACCAACAATCGTCTCGCTTTCATTTTCTTCATTTTACTTCCTCCCTTTGGTCCGCGCCGGTGGCGCGCCTCTGGTTTGCTCTGGTTCCTCTCTTCGCCCCCGGTTTTCTTGCTGTCCGGGTGGCGATTTCGCACCTGCGGCCCATAAGCCGCCGCGGTGGGAAATTAGCGGCTATCTTGCACCATCAGTACGGAAACGGCCACACCCTCAATTTCTGCTTGGCGATCTGCCAGAGCCGCGCCAGCCCGGCCGGTTCGGCGATCAGGAAGAAGATGATCAGGATCCCGGTGACCATGAAGGTCACATGCTCCACGGTGTCCGCATGCAGCGCCAAACCGAGCTTTGCCGGCAGAAAGCGCAGGATGATCGGCAAGATGAAGATCAGCGCCGCGCCCAGATACGAGCCGAGCAGGCTGCCGAGACCGCCGATAATGATCATGAACAGGACGGTGAAGCTCTGATTGATATTGAAGACATTGGCTTCGGCGCCGCCGTACCATAGGAACACCAGCAGCGCGCCGGCGACCCCGCAGTAGAACGACGACACAGCGAAGGCGAGCAGCTTGGTCGGCAACAGGCGGATACCCATGAGCTCCGCGGCGATGTCCATGTCGCGCACCGCCATCCAGGTGCGCCCGATGCGGCCGTGCACCAGGTTGGAAGCGAGCCAGGTCATCGCCACGACGATGGCCAGCACGATGTAATAGCGGACTTCCGAGCTGGCGCGCGGGCCGGTGATGATAATCCCGAACAGCTCGCGCTGCGGCACCTCGATGGCGGCGGAGATGTTGTAATTGTAGAGCCAGGAAATGCGGATGAAGCACCATTCCAGGAAGAACTGCGCCGCCAGGGTCGCGATGGCGAGATAAAAGCCCTTGATGCGTAGCGATGGCAGGCCGAAGAGCGTGCCGACCGCGGCCGAAAAGAAGCCGGAGCCGACCACCCAGATCAGGATGTTCACGTTCGGGAAGTAGGTCGTGAGCTTGTAGCAGGCATAGGCGCCGACCCCCATGAAGGCGCCGGTGCCGAGCGACAAGAGGCCGGTATAGCCGGTGAGCAGATTGAGCCCAATCGATGCCAGCGAGAAGATCAAGAATGGGATCATCACGGCGTTGATCAGGAAGTCGTTCCCGGTCAGCGGAATGAGGCAGGCGAGCCCCAGGATGATCGCAAGCCCGATGCGGTCCTGCAGAATCGGGAAGATCGCCTGATCGGCGACGTAATCGGATTTGAACTGGCCGGCCTCGCGGTAGAACATGCCCTGCCCCTCAAACCCGTTCGATGATGCGTTCGCCGAACAGTCCTTGCGGACGGAACAGCAGGAAGACCAGCGCCAGCACAAAGGCGAACCAGGAGTCGGTGCCACCGCCCATCAGCGGGCCCCAGTAAAACTCGAAGAGCTTCTCGCCGACGCCGATGATCAACCCGCCGGCGATGGCGCCGGGGATCGAGGTGAAGCCGCCGAGGATCAGCACCGGCAGCGCTTTCAGCGCGATCACCTCGAGTGCGAAGGACACATCCGAACGCGCGCCCCAGAAGACGCCGGTGACCAGCGCCACCAGGCCGGCGGCGAACCAGACGATGACCCAGATCTGCTCGAGCGAGATGCCGACCGACAGCGCCGCCGAATGGCTGTCGGCGACGGCACGCAGCGCGCGGCCGATGCGGGTCTTGGAGAAGAACACGCCGAGGCCGATAACCATGGCAGTGGCGACGATGGCGGCGGCCATATCGAGCTTCTGCATTTGCACGATGCCGCCGAAGGCGTGATAGGTAACGGAGCCCTTGGGCAAATAGAAGGCCTCGGCCGGCATGACCTTGGGATCTCCGCCGAACACGAATTCGCCGAAGCCGATGAGGAAATAGGTGATGCCGAAGGTGGCCATGAACAGGATGATGTCGGGCTGATTGACCAAGGGCCGCAGCACCGCGCGCTCGATGGTCCAGGCCAGCGCGAACATGACGGCAATCGCAAGCACCAGCGCGGCAAATGCCGGCAGGCCGGCCTCGTAAAGGCCGACCAGCGTGAGCGCCGCGAACACCACCATGATGCCTTGCGCGAAGTTGAACACGCCGGAAGCCTTGAAGATCAGCACGAAGCCGAGCGCGATCAGCGCGTAGAGCATGCCGGCGACCAGGCCCTCCCACAACGTCTGCGCCAGCAGGTCGGGCGCGCCGGCCATCTGCACGAAGGGATCGATGAAGATGAGGTAGAGGAAGTGCATCAGGTCACCGTCAATGCGCCAAAATCTTCAATGCGCGACTCCGAGATAGGCGTCGATCACCGCCTGATTGCTGCTGACCACGTCGGGCGTGCCGTCGGCGATCTTCTCACCGTGATCGAGCACCACCACGCGGTCCGACAGATCCATCACCACGCCCATGTCGTGCTCGATCAGCGCGATGGTGGTGCCGTAATGGTCGTTGACGTCGAGGATGAAGCGCGACATGTCTTCTTTTTCCTCCAGGTTCATGCCGGCCATCGGCTCGTCGAGCAAAAGCAGCTCGGGTTCCATGGCGAGCGCGCGGCCAAGCTCGACGCGCTTCTGCAAGCCATAAGGCAGCCGGCCCACCGGCGTGCGGCGGATTTCCTGGATGCGCAGGAAGTCGATGATCTCCTCCACGCGCTTGCGGTGCTCGACCTCCTCGCGCATGGCCGGGCCATAGCGCAGCAATTGCCAGAACAGGTTCTTGTTCATTTTGAGCGAGCGGCCGGCCATGATGTTGTCGAGCGCGGTCATGCCGCGGAACAAGGCGACGTTCTGGAAGGTGCGGGCGATGCCGCCTTCCGCCGCTTCGTAGGGCTTCATCCGCGAACGGGTCTGGCCCTTGAAGGTGATGCGGCCTTGCTGCGGATGATAGAAGCCGTTGATGACGTTGAGCATCGAGGTCTTGCCAGCGCCGTTCGGCCCGATGATGGCGCGGATCTCCCCCTTGCGGATGTCGAAGGAGACGTCGCTAATCGCCTTGACCCCACCGAAAGACAGCGAGACGTCCTCGACCGCGAGCAGCACGTCGCCGACGGCGATCTCGGCTCCGCTCGGCGCCCTCATGCGGCTTTCTCCATCGGCGGCGAGGCCGGTGCGGTGGCCATATCGCGGATCTTGACGCGCGCCTTGATCGTGCCCTTGCGGCCGTCCTCGAAGGTGACTTCGGTCGAGATGTCGGCTTCCTTGGAGCCGTCATAGAGCGCGGTGACCAGGGTGGCGTAGCGCTCGGCGATGAAGCCGCGGCGCACCTTCTGGGTGCGGGTGAGCTCGCCGTCGTCGGCGTCAAGCTCCTTGTGCAGGATGAGGAAGCGCTTGATCTGCGCGCCCGCCATCACCTTGTCGGCAGCGAGGTCGCGGTTCACCTCGGCGACATTCTTCTCGAGCATGTCGTAGACGAGCGGATGCTGCGCCAGCTCCTGGTAGGAGCTATAGACCACGTTGTTGCGCTCGGCCCAGCTGCCAACCGCCGTCAGATCGATGTTGAGCATGACGGCGACGAAATCGCGCTTGTCGCCGTAGGCCACGACCTCGCGGATGTTGGGGAAGAACTTGAGCTTGTTCTCGATGAATTTGGGCGAGAACAGCGTGCCGTCGTTGAGATTACCGACGTCCTTGGCGCGGTCGATGATCTTGAGGTGGCCGGTCTTTTCGTCAAAGTAGCCGGCGTCGCCCGTCTTCACGTAGCCGTCGGGCGTGAACACCTCCTTGGTCTTGGCTTCGTCCTTAAAATAGCCGGCGAACATGCCGGGCGACTTGAACAGCACCTCACCGTTCTCGGTGATGCGCAGATCGACATGCGGACAGGGCGGGCCTACGGTATCGGAATAGATCTGGCCGTCCGGCTGCGCGGTGAGATAAAGGAAGCCCTCGGTCTGGCCGTAGAGCTGTTTCAGGTTAAGGCCGATGGAGCGGTAGAACGCGAACAGGTCCGGACCGATCGCCTCGCCCGCGGTGTAGGCGGTGCGCACGCGCGAGAAGCCGAGCACGTTCTTGAGCGGGGCGTAGACCAGGACGTTGCCGATCCCATAGAGCAGACGGCCGGTGAACGGCACCGGCTTGCCGTCGAGGATGGCCTCACCGTACTTGCGCGCGACACCGAGGAAGTAATTGAACATCTTGCGCTTGAGGAAGCTCGCGTCCTCCATGCGGATCATCACGCGCGTGAGCAGCGCCTCGAGCGTGCGCGGCGGCGCGAAATAAAAGGTCGGACCGATCTCGCGCAGGTCCTGCTGGGCCGTGTCGGCGCTTTCCGGGCAGGCGATGCAGAAGCCCGCCACCAAGCCCTGCGCGTAGTTGAGATAATGATCGCCGACCCAGGCGAGCGGCAGATAAGCGAGCGAGACGTCTTTTTCGGTGAGATGATCGAAGGCGACGGTATCGGCGGCGGCATTGATCGAGCCTGCGCCGGTCAGGACCACGCCCTTGGAGGTGCCGGTGGTGCCGGAAGTGTAAAGGATGATGGAGGGGTCGGAGCCCTTGCCGATCTCGATCTCGGTGTCGAGCCATTTGGCAACCGCGGGATCTTCAAGCGCCTTACGTCCCGTCTCGATGATCTCGTCGATCGGATGCAAATGGCTGTGATCGTAGTCGCGCAGGCCGCGCGGCTCGTCGTAGACCATCCGCTCCAGTTTCGGCAGGCGGTCCTTTACCGACAGGATCTTGTCCACCTGCTCCTGGTCTTGGACCGCGGCGAAACGCACCTCGGCGTGGGCCAGCACGAAAGACAGTTCCTCGGCGACCGCGTCGGCATAGACCGGCACCGGAATGGCGCCGAGCGTCTGGGCCGCCATGACCGACCAATAGAGCTTGGGTCGGTTGGCGCCGACGATGGCGATGGTCTCGCCGCGCTTGAGGCCGAGCCGATTGAGGCCCACCGCATAGGCGCGCACGATTTCCAGCAGCTCTCCCCAGGTCCAGCTCTGCCAGATGCCGAAGTCCTTCTGCCGCATAGCCGGCCGGGACCCATACAAATGGGCGTTACGGATCAGGAGCTTGGGGAACGTGTCCGCCGGAGCGGCGGCGATGGGCGCCACAGCTTGTCCTCCCCACATGGGCCGCTTTGATTGTTATTGCGGCCGCTATCTTTCCCCTCGCCGTCCTTCGCTGACGGTCTTGTTTGTATGGATATGAAAACACCGCCGCCGGGCGGTCAAGCCTCGAAATCTTGGAAAAAGGTCGCAATCACGTGAAAGGACGATTCTGGGCCCGGCCGCGATCGCGTGAAAGCTTATTCCGCCGCCTTCAGGAAGGGCTCTGCGGCAGCGCGGAATTGCTCACGCAAAGCCGTTTCTTCGGCCTTGGCGGCGTCCAAATGGCGCTGCTTGACCGGACCGTAGCCGCGGATCTTCTCCGGGATCGACGCCAGTGCCACCGCGACATGACGGTTGGCGGGGGTAAGCTCGGCCATCAGCGTTTCCAGCAGCGCCTCGTAGTCGGCGATGAGCTGCCGCTCGGTGCGGCGGTCGGCGCTGTAACCAAAGACGTCGAGCGGCGTGCCGCGCAGGAATTTGAACCACTTGAGCACGCCGAACGCCTTCAGCATCCAGGGGCCATAGGCCTTCTTCTTGGGCTCGCCGGTTGCGGAATCGATCTTCGCCAGCAGCGGCGGCGCCAGATGAAATTCGAAACGCAAGTTGCCGTCGAAGGACGACTTTACGCGATCGAGGAACGAGGTGTCGCTG
>CAWHJZ010000027.1:0-78200 GCA_963829785.1 uncultured Pseudomonadota bacterium
CGAGCGCGGTCGGTATACTTCTCGAAATTCATCGTTCTTGACTCCCTCGGCCCATTTGGCACCGGAAAAGGGGCGGATCCCGGTATGGCAACCCGCCTTAGGCCCTATGTGGGGTCGAATATTGCCGGTTTGAAGAGGGCGTCGGCTTGATATAGGTCAGCTTTCAACCCCGCCGGACGACGGAAATTCTGCCATGGCCGAGGCAACGTTAAGAGACATCTACCGCTACCCCGTTAAGGGCCTGTCGCCGCAGCGGCTCGAGAACGCCCGCTTGGCGATCGGCCAGACCATTGCCGCGGACCGGCTCTACGCCATCGAGAACGGCCCCACCGGTTTCGACCCGGCGGCGCCCGCCTATTTCCCCAAACAGCGCTTCCTGATGCTGATGCGCAACGAGCGGCTCGCGCGCTTACGCACCGGCTACGACGAGGCCAGCCACACGCTGACCATCGAGCAGGGCGGCCAGGAAGCCGCCCGCGGCGACCTGCGCACGCCGGAGGGCCGTTCGGCGATCGAGGCGTTTTTCTCCACCTACTGCGCCGACGAGTTGCGCGGTCCGCCCAAGGTGCTTTACGGCGACGGCCACAGTTTCTCGGACGTCGCCAAGAAGGTTGTGTCCATCATCAACCTGGCTTCGGTCGCCGACATCGAAACCCTCGCCGGCGCGCCGGTCGATCCGTTGCGCTTCCGCGGCAATCTCTACGTTTCGGGCTGGCCGGCCTGGCACGAATTCGACCTGCTCGACCAGGAACTCAAGGTCGGCAATGAAGTCCGGCTGAAGGTGGTCAAGCGCATCATGCGTTGCGCCGCCACCAACGTCGATCCGACAACCGGCATCCGCGATCTGACGATCCCGAAGACGCTGCAGCAGAACCTCGGCCATCCCGACTGCGGCGTCTACGCCGAAGTGGTCGCGACGGGCGAGATCGCTGCCGGCGATACGCTATACGCTACCGGCGATTGACCCCGCCCGCCGCTAGCGCGCCAAATGGCGCGCAACCGGGAAATGCGAAACGACGCAAAGCCGGCGCCAAAAGCCGCGAAGCGCACCCGCCTCAGTTCGGCATCTGCCGCACCAGGCGGCTCGGCACCTGCGCCTGCCGGCGCCGCACGGCGCGGCGCGCCGCGCGCGCTTCCGCCTGTGCCTGTGCCTGCTCGGCATTGATGGCCGTGATCAGCTCGGCGAACGGGGAGCTGATGGGGCGATCCGGCGCCGGCAGCCGCGCGGACGCCTGGCCTGCGCTGCGCGCGACCGCCTTGCGGCGGATCGGCTTCACGTAGGCGATCACCCGCGAGCGCGGATAGATGCCTTCGCCGACACGCTTGTTGTGGTTGCCGGAGATGATGACCGGATTGCCGTGCGCGTCGACACCGGTGACGACGCCGACGTGACCGCCATGCTTGCCGCGGGTCAGCACCGCGATGGCGCCGACTTCAGGCTTCGCGATGCGCTCCCCGTATTGGGCGAAGGAGCGCGCGGCGTCGGAGTTCGTGCCCGAATAGCCGACCTTTTTCAGAACGAGATTCATGAAGGTCGCGCACCACAGCCGCTTGCGGGCGGTCGGATTGGTGCCGAGATATTTGCGCGCCTCGGCGACCAGCGCCGGCCAACCTAATGCGGGTTTGGAGGCCTCGACCAGACGCGCCACGTAGGACGGCACATGATAGACGGCGCGCGCCCGGCGCGGCTTGATCTTGGGCCTTGGCTTGGGCAGCAGTTGCGTGACCGTGCGCGCGCCTCGCGCGCCGTCGTCGGCGCGCGAAGAAGGATTGCCGAAAGCGGGAAGACTCAACGCCACAAGGCCGATGCAGCCGATGGCGACAGCAAGGTGAAACTTCAGACGCATGAACGGGTCCCCGTTACCCAGTTTTCTTCTTGACGCGGCGTTGCATCGTCCCTCGGCGCAACGCCGTATCGACGCAAAAAACTAGCACGGCAATTTTCCGGGTAATGGATCGATTGAATTAACGATGAAGTGGTTTACGCGCGTCGCTAACCTTAATGGCCGCAACGCAAATGCGATGCCGCCTGCGCGTCCACGCTTCGAACGTGAAACAAAAAAGCGCCCCGCTTCGTGGTGAAGCGGGGCGCGTTTGTCGTCGCAGACTTGCGATGAGATCGGATCAGTTGGTCGGCACCACATAAGCGACGACGCGGCTGCGCGGATAGACCGATTCCGCCGTCGTGCGATTGTGGTTGCCGGAAATGACGATCGGGTTGCCGTTGGGATCGACGCCGGCCACCACGCCGACGTGACCGCCGCCGCGCCGGCGTATTACCGCGATGGCGCCGACCTGCGGCCCGGAGACCCGGCGGCCGTAGTGCGCGTAGGCCATCGCGAGGTTGCCGCCGCCCTTGTGCCCGGTGTCGCGCAGGACCTTGTCCATGAAGGCGCCGCACCACAGGGTCCGCCGCCCGGTCGGGTTGGTGCCAATATACTTGCGCGCCGTGGCCACCAGATCGTTGCCTGAGAAGCCGCCGCTCAGAGGCGCCCTGGCGACAGACCCGCGACCGCGGGAGCGGCGCTTGGTGGCACGGCCGCGCCGGCTCCGCGCGCCAGCCTTGTGCTCGCGCGCATAGTCCGCGCGCATGACGGCGTAGATGCTGCTGTTACCCTCGGGGAGCGTCGGCGCCTCGTGCGCCGCACTGGCCGGCGCGGCATGACGATGTTGGGGACGCGCGGAAGCGGGGCTGGCGATCGCCCCGGCCACAAGGGCGGAGCACACCAGGAGCGCGGCACGTCGGTATCCAAGTCTCATCTAATCAGGTCCCTTTTATTGTTAGCAACGCCACGCATTCGGATAGAATCCGGCGCAGCCGCGTGAGCGTAAACGCCCAATCAGCATGGCGATTTCGTGATGGCGATAAGGTTATTTTATGCGGAACGCCACACGTATAGCGTGTTTATACCTGTGGCAACCTTTTTATACCAATACGGTATATGAGAACACTTACTGATACATGAGATATACAGTATTTGACTATAAATAGTCTTTCGGTCCCAGGTTTCGCCGCAGCGCAGCAAGTCAACATGCCAGTAATGCGCGCAAACGGCGGCGGCTACCGACCTGCCGCGAGACGCGCCCGGTCAATCCTTGCGGCGGAGCAGGAAGACGGCCTGTTCGCCGAACAGGTTCCAGAACCACCACGGCGCATTGAACCGCAGCGGCGAGCCCCACGCATTGAACGCCACCGCTTTCTCCATCTTGGCCCCGAGCTCGTTACAGAGCTGGACGAAGTCCTTGATGCTGCAGTGGTGGATGTTGGGCGTGTCGTACCAACTGTGCGGCAGGATGTCGGTGCGCGGCATCTGGCCGTACAGCAGCAATTGCAGCCGCACGCGCCAGTGGCCGAAATTCGGAAACGACACGATGGCCCGCTGGCCGATGCGCAGCATGTGCTCGAGCACCGCGCGCGGGTGCCGGGTCGCCTGCAGCGTCTGCGACAGGATCACATAATCGAAGGCGTCGTCGGGATAGTCGCCGAGATCGGTGTCGGCGTCGCCCTGGATCACCGCCAGCCCCTTGGCCACGCCCTCGTTCACGCCTTCGCGCGACAGCTCGATGCCGCGCCCGTCAACGTCGCGCGTTTCCGCCAGCAAATGCAGCAATTCGCCGTCGCCGCAGCCGACGTCGAGCACCTTGGCGCCGTGCTCCACCAGCTCCGCCACCAGCGCCAGGTCGACGCGCGCGCCGCCGGCGTCACGCGCAATATTGGCGATGGTGAGATTGGGGTCGGGACGCCGGAGCACGGTCACGACTCCGTCGCTTTCGTGACCAGACCGCGCGCCCGGCCGGCGCCGTCGAGGAAGCCGTTGACGATTTCGAACAGCTCCGGCTCGTGGAGCAGGAAGGCGTCGTGACCCTTGTCGGTGACGATCTCGGCGAACGACACGCGCGCGCCGCCGGCGTTCAGCGCATGCACGATGGCGCGCGATTCCGGGGTCGGAAACAGCCAGTCGCTGGTGAACGAGATCACGCAAAAGCGCGTCGGCGTGCCCTTGAACGCATTCGCCACCAGCCCGTCGTAGTCCGCCGCCAGGTCGAAATAGTCCATGGCGCGGGTGAGATAGAGATAGGAGTTGGCGTCAAAGCGCTCGACGAACGACGAGCCTTGATGGCGCAGATAGGATTCCACCTCGAAATCGGCGTCGAAGGAAAAGGTCGGATTCTCGCGGTCCTGGAACTTGCGGCCGAACTTGCGGTGCAAGGCCGCGTCCGAGAGATAGGTGATGTGCGCGCCCATGCGCGCGACCGCCAGGCCGCGGCGCGGGTTGGTGCCGTCGAGGTGATAGCGGCCGCCGCGCCAGTCCGGGTCGGCCATGATCGCTTGGCGGCCGACCTCGTGGAAGGCGATGTTCTGCGCCGAATGGCGGGTGGCGCAGGCGATCGGCAGCGCCGAGAACACGCGCTCGGGATAGCTCGCAGCCCATTGCAGCACCTGCATGCCGCCCATGGAGCCGCCGACCACGGAGAACAGCGTCTCGATGCCGAGATGGTCGAGCAGCATCGCCTGCGCGCGCACCATGTCGCGGATGGTGACCACGGGGAAATCGAGGCCCCAGGGCTTGCCCGTCGCCGGATTGGTCGAGGACGGGCCGCTCGAGCCCATGCAGCCGCCGATAACGTTGGCGCAGATGACGAAATAACGGTCGGTGTCGACCGGCTTGCCGGGGCCGACCAGGGTGGTCCACCAGCCGGGCTTGCCGGTCATCGGATGAGGGCTCGCCGCGTGATGGTCGCCTGTCAGCGCATGGCAGACCAGGATGGCGTTGGAGCGGGCGGCGTTGAGCGTGCCATAGGTCTTGTAGGCGATCTGGAACGGCGACAGCTCCACCCCGGCGTCGAGCGTCAGCGGCTTGTCGGGGCCGAAATGGACGACCTCCGACGCGCGCGGATGGTCCGCCTCGCGCGGGTTCGCCGGCGCTTCACGCGCGCTTGTCAGATTGGCCTCGACCATCGCTTCTAGCGCTCCCGGCACGCGCGCCCCAAGCGCGGGAACCCCTCGCGGACACGCGGACGCTTAGGTAGAGCAATGTTTTCTTTGATTTCAAGCCCTCCGGCCCCTATCAATGCCACCATGGCAAAACTACCCGAAAAGCCGTCGCTGGCCGACCTGCGTGGCGAAATCGATCGTATCGACGAGACCATGCACGGGCTCTTGATCGAGCGCAGCGAGATCATCGACCGGCTGATCTCGGTCAAGGGTGGGCAGGAAACCGGTTCCGCCTTCCGGCCCGCCCGCGAGGCCGAGATGATGCGCCGGCTGGTCAAGCGCCACAAAGGCCTGCTGCCGCTGGATACCGTCGAAAGCATCTGGCGGGTGATCATTTCCACCTTCACCTATGTACAAGCCCCCTTCTCGGTCCATGCCGATCTCTCGGCCGGCGACGCCCTGATGCGGGACTCCGCCCGCTTTCATTTCGGCTTCACCGTGCCGTTCGTGGGCCATATGGGCGCTTCCGGCGTGGTCGCGGCGGTCTCGGAATCCAAGGGCGACCTCGGCCTGGTGCCGGCGCTGGCCGTGCCGGGCGCCGGCGCCTGGTGGAGCGCGCTCGAGTTCGACGCCGCGCCCAAGATCATCGCCCGCCTGCCCTTCGTCGAGCGCGCCGACCACCCGGCCGCCCTGCCTGTCTTCGTGCTCTCAAGGGTCGCGCCCGACGCCATGGCGACGGAAGCCGCCGTTTGGAGCGTGCGTGTCGCCGGCTGGGGCGCCAAGGCGGCCGAGGCGGTCCAGATCCTGGCCGATTTCATCGCCGTACCCGACCGCGCCTTCGACGGGGCAGCTCTCCTGGTGACCCTGCCCCAGGATGTCAGCCTGGATGAGGTCAGCGAAGCTCTCGTTAAGGCCGGCGCCACCTTGCGCTCCTCGGCCCTCGTCGGCAGCCACGCAACCCGCTATACCGTCGCCGCCGAAAGCGCATGATCCCGAAAAGTGGGAACCGGTTTTCGGACAAGATCATGCGCAAGCAAGACAAGCCCTGAGCCACCAAAACAAGCGTTGAGAGTTATGACCGCGACCCGCCCGCAACCACGCCCCGGCGTGCTCGATATCGCGCCCTACATCCCGGGCAAGAGCAACGCCCCCGGCGTCGATAAGGTGTACAAGCTCTCCTCCAACGAAAGCCCGTTGGGGCCGAGCCCGCATGCCGTCGAGGCGTATCGCCGCGTGGGCGAGCACCTGGAGGACTACCCGGACGGCGCGTCCGCCGCGCTGCGCGAGGCGATCGCCTCCGCCTATGGGCTCGACCCCGACCGCATCGTCTGCGGCGCCGGCTCCGACGATCTGCTCAACCTGATCGCGCGCGCCTATCTCAAGGACGGCGACGAGGCGATCCACGCCACCCACGGCTTCCTGGTCTACCCGATCGCCACGCTCGGCGCCGGTGCCAAGCCGGTGGTCGCGCCGGAGACGAACTACACGGTCAGCGTCGACGCCATGCTGCAGGCGGTAACGCCGAAGACCAAGATCGTGTTCGTCGCCAACCCGAACAACCCGACCGGCACCTACATTCCGTTCGACGAGGTCAAGCGCCTGCACAACGGCCTGCCGCCGCATGTGTTGCTGGTGCTGGACGCGGCCTATGCCGAATACGTCCAGCGCAACGACTATGAGTCCGGCATCGAGCTGGTGGCGACCTCGGAAAACGTCGTGATGTGCCGCACCTTCTCCAAGATCCACGGGCTCGCCGCGCTCAGGCTCGGCTGGATGTACGCACCGGCGCACGTCGCGGACGCGATCAACCGCATCCGCGGGCCGTTCAACGTCAACGCACCGGCGATCGCCGCCGGCATCGCCGCGATCCGCGACACCGCGCATATCGAATATTCGCGCGCGCATAACGCGCGCTGGCTGCCCTGGCTGCGGGAAGAGATCGGCAAGCTCGGTCTGAAGGTGACGCCGAGCGTGGCGAACTTCCTGCTGATCCACTTCCCCGAAACCAAGGGCAAGACCGCCAAGGACGCCGATGCGTTCCTCATGAAGCGCGGCCTGGTGCTGCGCCAAGTCGGCGCCTATCACCTGCCCAACGCGCTGCGCATGAGCGTCGGCACCGAGGAAGCCAACCGGCTGGTGGTGAAAGCGCTCGCCGAGTTCCTGGGACAATCGGCGTGAGCCCGCCCAAGACCCTGTTCAACCGTCTCGCGCTGATCGGCGTCGGCCTGATCGGCTCTTCCATCGCGCGCGCGGCCAAGGCGCAGAACGCCGTCGGCTCCATCGTCGCCACTGCCCGCTCGCCGGAAACGCGGCGGCGCATCGCCGAGCTCGGCCTCGCCGACCAGGTCGTCGAGTCAAACGCCGCCGCGGTGGAAGGCGCCGATCTCGTCATCGTCTGCATTCCGGTCGGCGCCTGCGGGCCGGTGGCGAAGGAAATCGGCCCACATCTCGCGCCGGGCGCGATCGTGTCCGACGTCGGCTCGGTGAAGGGCACGGTGGTGCGCGACATGGGCCCGCACCTGCCGAACAACGTTCATTTCGTGCCGGCGCATCCGGTCGCCGGCACCGAATATTCCGGGCCCGACGCCGGCTTCGCCGAACTGTTCGTCAACCGCTGGTGCATTGTGACGCCGCCTGCAGGCGCCGATCCGGCCGCGACCGAAAAGCTCGCCGAATTCTGGCGCCTGCTCGGCGCCAATGTCGACACCATGGCGCCCGACCACCACGATCTGGTGCTGGCGGTGACCAGCCATCTGCCGCATCTGATCGCCTACACCATCGTCGGCACCGCCGATGAACTCGAAACCGTGACGCGCTCGGAAGTGCTGAAGTTCTCCGCCGGCGGCTTCCGCGATTTCACCCGCATCGCCGCGTCCGACCCGACCATGTGGCGCGACGTCTTCCTTGCCAACAAGGAAGCGGTGCTGGAAATGCTCGGCCGCTTCAACGAGGACATTTCGCTTCTGACCAAGGCGATCCGCAACGGCGACGGCGACACCTTGTTCGAGCACTTCGCGCGCACCCGCGCCATCCGCAAGGGCATCGTCGACATCGGCCAGGATTTGCCGGCGCCCGACTTCGGCCGCCCGCATCCGGGCCTGCCGCACGAGCCATTGCCCAAGCCCTACGCGGCGGATGGAGATTGAGCGCGCGCTCAAGCTTGCCGGCGGCCGCCGGCTGCTAGCGCATAAGCGGACGTTGTGCTGACGGGGTTCGAGGTCGCCTTTTGACCCAATGCCGACATGCCAACCGCTTCCGCGAAACTATCACTCCTGCAGTTCGATGGTCTCGGCCGATATCCGATAACCGATCTTGGCGATATCGGTCTCCATGGGCGCCACGTTCATGACGCCCGTGACCACGAATGGATAAACAAATTCGGCGAGCCGAATGCCCTTCTCAGGAATGATGAGGATTGCCTGGTTTCGCGGCGGCGGAAACTTAACGCACGCGCCGGAGAAGGGAATCAGCAGCAGCCTCTTGTACGGTTGCTCATCGTTGTTGAAAGGCAAGATGAAACCCGAGATCCTGACGCGCCGACCGTCGTAGGCAAAGACCAGATCCGACTGCGGCGACAGGCTCATGTTCGCGCGTCCGGTCGTCTGCCGGTGCGGCAAGATCTTCGCCATCAGGTTACGCGACGCGTCTTGATGGAGTGCTTGCGGGATCAACTGCTCCCACCGGATTTCAACCGGGTCCGCCGCCCGTGCTGGCGGCAAGGAAACGAACCCCGCCACCCCGGCGATCGAAAGAGCCAACAGGGAATTCCGCAACCAGGCTTGCATTTGGAATTACCTTTCAGACTTGTCATTCTACAATAAATTCGGAGCGACAGTCTATCGACACCCCGCCACTGACCAAACCCTCCGTGGCGGATAGGATTGAGCGTTTTCGCCTATTGCAGCGTTGCGTTTTGTGGAGCCGCCTGCACCTCGACGGCTTCCTGAATGAAGCCTTTCAGCGCCTCCGTATCGAACGGCTTGCGCAGGATCCGCAGGTCGGGAGGCACCGCCCGGGCGGCGTCGCTGTAGCCCGTCGTCAGGACCACCGGCAATTCCGGATAGCGGGCGCGGATTTCGCTCGCCAGACCGACCCCGTCGATCGTTCCCGGCATCACAATGTCGCTGAACACCAGATCGACCTTCGAGCCTTCGTCCAGCAGCTTCAGCGCCGCTTCCGCCGAGTCGCGATAGACGGTGGCGTAGCCGAGATGCTCGAACAGCGATGACGTCACCTCCGCCACATCGGCGCTGTCGTCGACCACCAGCACCGTCGGGCGCTGGGTATCGCGCGCGTCCGCCGCCAGGACTTCCTTGGCGGTAATCTCCTTGCCGGCGCACGAGGGCACATAGATCGTGATGGTCGTGCCCTCCCCGACCGTGCTCTCCGCCCTGACCGTTCCACCGGCTTGATGCGCGAAGCCGTAGACCTGCGACAGCCCGAGTCCCGTTCCCTTGCCCACTTCCTTGGTGGTGAAGAAGGGATCGAAGATCTTGGATAGTAAATTCGGCGGGATGCCCATGCCGGTGTCGCTGAACTGGATCGCCACAAAGGCGTCGGCGGATTGCTCGTCCGTCCCCGCCACGTTCTCGAGGGACAATGTGAACGTGCCGCCGTTCGGCATGGCATCGCGCGCATTGACGGCGAGATTGACGATGGCGAGCTCCAGCTCGGCCAAGTCGACCTTGATCGGCCAGACGTCGGCGTCGAGGTTTTCGTTGTACACGATGTTGCCGCGCAGCGAGCTTTCGATCATCGGGCGCATGTTGCGCACCGACGCGTTCAAATCCACGACCGTCGGGCTCAGATGCTGGCGGCGGGAGAAGGTCAGCAATTGACGGGTGAGACTCTCGCCGCGCTTGGCCGCGGTCTGGATCGCCTCGATGGCGCGCGGCAGCTTCGGATCGAGCAGGCGTTTGAACGTCTGCGCATTGCCGCCGATGATCATCAGCAGATTATTGAAGTCGTGCGCGATTCCCCCGGTCAGCTTGCCGATGGCCTCCATCTTCTGCGCCATGGCGAGCTGTTCGCGCGCCTGCACCAGCTTTTCCTGCGCATCGCGCCGCTCGGTCGCGTCGCGGATGACGTTGGCGAAGCCGACCAGTTCGCCCTTGCCGTTGCGGATCACCGAGACCGAACCGGTGACGAAGAACGGCGTGCCGTTCTTGCGCACGCGCCATCCCTCGACCTCGTGCCGGCCCTTCTGGATGGCCCGTTCGAGCGCCCGCGTCGGCTCGCCCGCGCGCCGCTCGTCCGGCCGGTAGAAGACGCCGAAATGCTTTCCGACGATCTCCTCCGAGCTGTAGCCGATGATCTGCTGGGCGGCGGTGTTCCAGCTCGCGACCCGCCCGGCGGGGTCGAGCACGAAAATGGCGTAGTCGACGACGCCTTCGATCAGGATCTGGAAATGCCGCCGCGCGCTCTCGAGCGCGAGATTGGTCTCGAACACCTCGCGGTTCAACATCGCCTGCTCGGCAAACATTCGGATTTCCGTGGCGCGGCGCGCGGCGACGGCCGCGCTCAACAGCAACGGGGTCACCGCCACGCTGACCGACAGCGCCAACAGGATCAACCGCGCGCCTACAGCGTCGACGTTGGCGAACGCACCGGCGCCGGTGGAAAAACCCCACACGGCAAACCCGCTGAAAACGAGTGCCGCCGTCGCGGCGTCGCGCTGACGGCCGCGCAGCGCGGCCCAGGTCAACGGCAGCAAGGCAAGAAAACCGAGCAGGCCGCGATAGGGCAGCAAGGCATCGAGGCCGCTGCCCGCAAGCGTGGCGTCGATGAACGGGCCAAAGGCCAGTGCGCCGACGACCGCGGCCGCAAGGGAGACCGCGACGGTCTCCAGCAGGTTCCACCTGGAAAACGTCGTCGTCGCCCAGAGCACGATCACGGGCGCGATCAGCAAGGTCCCGGCCGCATCGGCCAGCCACCACACCAGCCCCGCCACGGCGGCGCCGGCAAGCCCGCTGCGGCCGGAGAGCAGCATGCCGGCGACGGCGGCCGCCGCGCTGATGAGGGCGACGGGCGCCACGGCAACAATCGAAAATTTCGCAACGCGAAGCGGTGTCGTGAAGGTCTCGCGCCCTTCCGACCAGCGTGTGATCAGCCACGTTCCCGCCAACGCCGCGAGCAAGACGCCGGTCGCGGTCGCGCCGGAGGCGGCCAGCGGGTGGCCCGCCACGACCCCGGCCGCGAATGAACCGATCAGAATCGCCGGCCAAATGCGAAATCCGCGCAGCAGCAGCAGGGAAAGGGCGATGGCGGTGGGCGGCCACAGCGGCGTCGCCACCGGGTTGATCGCGGGCAGCAGCACGCTGGTTTCGGCCAAGCCGAAATAGCCCGTCGCGATGACGGCGAGTTCGATGACGTAAACGGCGGCGCTGAGAATGCCCCGATAGGATGGAACTTTGGCGGTACTGGTTTCTGCGCTAGCCAATGCGGAGGTCCTCAATGGGTGGGGACCGCAAACCAATACTCATATTCCTTCCCCCGGGCGGTATCGGAGCGCGCAATTGTGGCAGAAAATGTGGCGCGGGCTGCCGCGGGCGCGATGCAACCGTGCATGAGCTGGATTTTCCCGGGGAATAAGACAGCGTCTCCGGCCGGCACCGGATCGACATACCGCATGCGCCACGCATCCGGCCTGCCGCGAATTCAGTCGCCCTGTCCCGGCTCCGGCGAAAAGAAGCGACTCAGCTTGTCGGGCACGCCATCGAATTCCTTGGCGTCGGCGGGCGGATCGCGCTTGATCGTGATGTTCGGCCAGATCTTCGCGAAATCCGCGTTCAGCTTCAGCCATTGATCGAGGCCGTCCTCGCCGTCGGCGACGATGGCTTCGGCGGGGCATTCCGGCTCGCACACGCCGCAATCGATGCACTCGTCCGGATGGATAACGAGCATGTTCTCGCCTTCGTAGAAACAGTCCACCGGACAGACTTCCACGCAGTCCATGTACTTGCACTTGATGCAGTTGTCGGTAACGACGAAGGTCATGTTGCTTGCCGAGGCCAGGGCCGGTCCGGCCGGTAGAACAGCGCCAGCTTGAGGCTTTCGGCGATGCGCGTCGCCTTGTCGCGAAATGTCTCGGCCAGCGCGTCGTCGAACATTTCGCGACAGGTTTCATCGAACAACGCGAGCCAGCGCGCGAACAGCTCGTATTCGATGCCTTCGACGTGCTGGTGCACGGCCACCGGATTGCCCTTGTAGCGCCCGCTCGTCAGCATGACCGAGGACCAGAACTTGCGCATGGTCGCGAGATGCGGACCCCAGTCGCCAGGTATGGCGCGTTCGAAAACCGGACCGAGCGCCGCGTCGGCACGCACCTTGGCGTAGAACGCGTCGACCAGACGGCCGATGTCGTCTTCCGTCAGCCGGCTCTCGGCCGCTTCGAATTCCGTCCTCACGTTCATCACGTCACCACGACAACCGCCAGCATGCCGACCACGATCCAGACCAGCGAATTGACCAGCATGCGCACCAGTTCGCGCTTGTCGTCGCCTTGCAGGCCCATGGCCGCGCAAGCGAAATCGCCGGGCATCAGGAACAGGCGCGCGAGCGCCGTGCTGAGGGAGGCAGCCTTGCTCACTGGAATTTCTCCCAATTAACATGCATCGTAGATACATCTTAATCGGCAGCTTGCCCTAAAGCAATATTCTTGATACATCTTTTTTGTCGCACGCCGACGGAGGACGACCCTTGCGTCTGACCACCTACACCGACTACGCGCTGCGCCTTTTGATGTACGTCGCGGTCAAGGATGACGGCCTGGCGACCATCAGCGAGGTGGCGGCCAGCTACGGCATATCCAGGAACCATCTCATGAAGGTCGCTCACCAGCTCGGTGTCGCCGGCTACGTCGAGACCGTGCGCGGCCGCAGCGGCGGCTTGCGGCTGGCGAAGCCGGCCAAGGCGATCGGGCTCGGCGACGTCGTGCGCAACACCGAACAGGACATGGCGCTGGTGCCCTGTTTCGATGCGGCGGACAAGTCCTGCACGATCCGTTCTTGCTGCGCTTTGCGCCGCGCCCTGCAACAGGCCAGCGTGGCGTTTCTTGAGGAACTTGACGGCTATACCCTCGCCGATCTGGTGAAGCCGCGCGGGCCATTGCGCGCCGTGCTGGCCATCGAGACATCGGGTCGAAACCGCCCCGCGGCAGGCGCGCGCGGGCGCGCGCACTGAGAACGCTTGACCGACCGGCGCAAACAAAGGAGCCGGCCATGCCAGACGCCACCCTCGATCCCGGCGATGTCGCCGCCGCCGTCCTGCGAGGCGCCGCGGACGCGGTCGTCGCGTGCGACGGCGACGGCATCATCCGGTTTTGGAATCCGGGGGCGGTCCGTATTTTTGGATTCACGGCGGAAGAAGCGCTCGGCCGGTCGCTCGATTTGATCATTCCGGAGCGGCTGCGCGCGCGGCATTGGGACGGCTATCGCGAGACGATACGCACTGGCCGAACCCGCTATGGCGCCGGCGATCTGCTGTCTGTGCCCAGCCAGCATAAGGACGGCACGCGGCTGTCCATCGAGTTCACCATCGCGACCATGAAAGATCCGCAAGGCCGGATATCCGGACTCGCCGCCGTCATGCGCGACGTCACGCCGCGGTTCGAGGAATTGAAGGCGCTGCGGCAGCAGTTGCGCGACAGGACCGCCGGCTGAGCAGGGTCGCCATCGAGGCAATATGCAACACATGCGCCGTTACGGCTCCATGCCGTTTCAGGCATTATGGGCAAGTGATTCGACGTAATCAGCGAGGAACACCCGCACCGCTTCAGGACTCGAAACGCGAGACCCGATGGACGTCGCAAAACTCAACCTGACGCTGGGCAGCGCCCAACGCGAATTCCTGTTCCGCAAAGGCACCGTCGACGAAGGCGTTATCGTCCAGGCGCTGAAGACCAGCGCCTACGACCTCGGACGGCTGCGGCGCGGGCCCGAGCTTGGCGCGCTCTATGAGCGGCTGGCGGCCAGCGGCCAGGCGCCGCTTATTGTCGATTCGTCCGCCAACATCGGCGCCTCGTCGGTCTTTTTCGCCTACAAATTCCCGAAAGCCCGCGTGCTCGCATTTGAACCCGAGCCGTCCAATTTCCAATTGCTCACCGCCAATACCGCCGGCCTGCCAGTCGAATGCGTGCAGGCCACCGTGGCGGCAAGCGGCAGCGCCGAGGCCGCCGCGCCGTGCGTCACCATCAACGACATCTACGACAAGACGCCGGATGCCCGGCCCTTCATCGTCAAGCTCGCCATTGAGACCAGCGCCGGCCTGTTCGCGGCCAACACCGAATGGATCGAGCGCACGCCGGTCATTATCGCTGCGCTCGGCGATCATCTGATACCCGGCACCGCCGCTTCGCGGATGCTCGTCGAACACGCGGCGGGCTGGAACCGGGACTTCGTTTATCTCCACGACAACGTGTTCTCGATCGGCCGCGCGCCGGAGCTGATGCAAACAGCGGCTTGAACGATTCAAATGCGCGGGAGCCGACATGCTATTGATTGACGGCAAGGCTTACGAATTCCAGCCGCTGCCCACGATCTTCTTCGGGAATCAGAAGCCGGTCGCGTATGTCATGAATCCGAAGGTCGCGTCGACGATCTCGCAGAATTTCATCTTCTACGTCAATCACGGCTACCGCTATTTCGACCCCTACCAGCTTTGGCATAGCCCCATCGGGGTGCTCGGGCTAGGCGGCACGGAGATACGCCCGGACACCCTCAATTTCTTTTTGCAGATGAAGCCTGAGACCTATTCCATCGTCCGGGATCCGCTGCGGCGTTTCATCTCCGCGTTCCTGTCGAAGGTATTCACCGACGAAGATCCGGCCTACCTGCCGTACCGCGATGAACTGACCTCGCTGCATGGCATCGACCTCAGCCCCGAGGCCGATCCCGCGCAATCGTGCCTGGCGTTCGCCAAATGGGTCGCGGCGCATGAAATGCCGATAGATCTCGATCCGCATTTCCGGCCGCAGTATCTCAACCTCGGCACGGACACCCGCTTCACGGTCGATACTATCATCCACATCGAGGACCAGGATGCACTGCACGCCTATTACGCCAAGTGGATCGGCGAGGAGAAAGCGAAGTGGTTTCTGTCGCTCCGCTTCAATGCGCAGACCAAATACAAGGCGGAGGACTGCATGAGCGATGAGCTCAAGGCGATGGTGCGCCAGATCTTCGCCAGGGATTACGAGCTCTTCTATCCTTAGAACAGCGACGGCGTGCGCCCCAGCGGGATCACCCCCAGCGACACCGCGCCGTTGTTGAAGGTGAGCGGCAGCGTCACCGCCGGCTTGCCCTCCAGCGTCGAGTTGCCCTCGATCGCCTTGATGCCGAAGGTGATGTGCGCGCCGGCCTGCTCGCGCGCGACGTTGCCCAGGCCCGGCGCCAGCCGGTCGAGGAAGCCGGCGACCTTGTCCATCTCCGGCGAGTTCTTCACCGCCATGTCGGCGCCGATGGCGTTGAGGAAGTGCTCCAGCCCCGAGGCGGTCACCGTCAGCGTGCCCTGCAGATAGCCTTGCGCGGTCAGCGATAATTGGCCGGCGCCGACCGCCACCGTGTCGCCCTGCTCGAGCCGCGCGCGCTTGATTTCGATCGAGCCGCCGGCCGCCTGGATTTCGCGGAAGCGCGCCGCCCACGGCTTGGGCGAGAAATCCTTCAAACCTTTCAGCGTCGCCACGATCTCGCCGTCGACCGGCGCGGCCGCCGCGGCGCGCACCTGCGGCAGCGACGCCTGCTTCATCGACAGCGCGACCTCGATCACCGGCTTGTCCCACACCGCGCCGCCGACCAGCCGGCCGTGGATCTCGACGTGCTCGGCTTTCAGCAGATTGACGTCGCGGCCGCCGTCCCGGCGCGCCACCACCGGCTGGTCGAACACGAGCGCCACGCGCTCGGGCGCGGTCGGCGTGCCGGCGACGCTCGATTGCGCGAGCTTCCAGGTGGCGACGAGGCTCGGCGGCTTGCCGGCCTCGCGTACCGTCAGCGGCCCCTGGATCTCGCTGATCAACAGCCCCGGCTGGTAGATTTGCGCGGCGACCAGCGCGCGGCCGGTCTCGACCTCGAACGGCACGCCGCCGCTCTTGAACGCCGCCCGCGCCGGCGCGCAATCGACCTCGATGCGGAACGGAAAGCCGCGCAGGCTCTCCTGGCCGCAGGTGTAGACGCGGCCGGCCAGAGCCTCGCGCGCGCGCCAGCCGGCGATCGCCTGCTGCGCCTGATCGGCCGCGTAAAACCAGAACGCGCTCCAGCCGCCGCACAGCAGGACAACCAGCAGAACGAGAAAGACGTAGCGCCGGTTACGCCGGCGCGCGCCATCGCCTGTCACCATCAAGGAACTTTCTTGGCGCATGAGCTTGTCCGAAAACCGGTTCCCATCCCCGTTCAAGCCGGGGACAGGCTTTTCGGGATCACGCGCAAATCGCGCGCCGAATACGGCGTTTCTGCGCCCCGAAATGCGCCGCCGGAATGCGTCACCTCGGCGCGCCGGTTGAGGTTCCGCCCCGGCTTGCGCCCGGACACCCGGCCTGTTACGCGAAACCGCATTCGCCGGGCGCTGTCAACGCTTAGTCAACGCTTCGGCCGCCGATTTCAGCCCTAATTTCCAACCCGATGACCACGACAAGCGACCCATCCCCCGGCGACCTGTGGGTCTTCGCCTATGGCTCGCTGATGTGGCGGCCGGGCTTTGCCTATCTGGAGCGCCGCCCGGCCCGGCTGATCGGCGCGCACCGGGCGCTCTGCGTCTATTCCTTCGTCCACCGCGGCACGCCGGAAAAGCCCGGCCTGGTGCTCGGCCTCGACCGCGGCGGCAACTGCCGCGGCATCGCCTACCGGGTGGCGGCGGACAAACGCGCCGAAACCATCCAGTACCTGCGCGAGCGCGAGCAGGTCACCATGGTCTACCGCGAGACCCACCGCGCCGTGTGGCTCGACGACGATCCCAAGCAGCGCGTTTCCGCGCTCTGCTACATGGTCGACCGCGGCCACGAACAATATGCCGGCCGCCTGAGCCTCGACACGCAACTCCATCACGTGCGCCAGGGCCACGGCCGCTCCGGCATCAACCGCGATTACGTGCTGGACACGGTCAAGGAAATCGAGCGCCAGGGCTATCGCGACGCGCAACTGCACCTGTTGGCGGAGCGGCTGAAGGGGCTGCATGAGAAGACGGGGTGAGGCAGGCCTGCGCGGCCGATTGGCAGTCTCTCCGCTCATTCCCACGAAGCGGGAATCCAGCTTCGGTCGATCGCCGCCAGGGACACCGCGTTGCTTCACCTCACCTGTTACGTATGATGAACAATCGAATTGGAAGGGAGTAACTGCATGAAAGCGATCTTGAGGAGCTTGCTGGTTTCCGTCGGCCTGCTGGCCGTTGTCCCTGCCGCCTCGGCAGCGAACGATTTCTATGCCGGCAAGACTATCACCGTGGTGGTCGGCCTGTCCGCCGGTGGCGGCTACGATCTCTATGCCCGGGTCATGGCCGAACATCTTGGCAAGCACATCCCCGGTCATCCCAATGTCGTGGTGGAGAACCGTCCGGGCGCCGCCACCCGCACCGCCACGACCTATGTCTACGCGGTCGCGCCCAAAGACGGCACGGTGATCGGCAATTCGCTCAACATGCTTCCGCTCGACCAGTTCATCTTCCCCAAACAGCGGCGCTATGACCTGACCAAGGTCCAGTTCCTCGGCAACATTGCCGGCCTGACCAGCGTCATTGCCGTCTCCAACAAGTCGCCGGTGCAGACGGTCGATGACATCGCCAAGAAGACGGCCAAGCTCGGCTCCAACGGCAAGAGCTCCGAGACCTACATCGTTCCCGCCCTGGCCAACGCCTTCCTCGGCGGGAAATTCCAGATCATCCTCGGTTTCCGCGGCGTTACCGGCGTCGATCTGGCCATCGAGCGCGGTGAGATCGACGGCCGCGGCGGCTCCTGGAACAGCTTCCGCGCGCTGCATCCCGACTGGATCAAGGCCAAGAAGATCAAGCCGCTGCTGCAGATCGGTACTACCGACGATCCCTATATGCCGGGCGTGCCGCAGCTCAGCTCGCTGGCGAAGACGAAAGAGCAGAAGGCGATCTTCAGCCTGTTGTCCAACACCACCCGGTTCACGCGGGCCTATTGGGTGGCGCCGGGCGTGCCGAAGGACCGCGTCAAGATTCTGCGAGACGCCTTCATGGCGACGATGAAGGATCCCGCGTTCCTGGCCGCGGCCGAGAAGGCGAAAATGGAGGTCAGCCCGTCGACGCCTCAGCAGATCGAGACGGCGCTGGACGAGCTTGCCAAGACCCCACCGGAATTCCTGAAGAAGATGAAGGACGTCCTGTCCAAGTAGCTCTTCGAACTCGTTTCCTTGACGCAACTGTGGTCCCGCCGGCGCGTCTCGCGCCGGCGGTGGCTTATGCATAACCTTGCCGTGGCAATGGCGATCATCTCATGGGTGACGAGCATGATGTCGCGCGCGTGGGCGCATGCGTAGCAAACGTCGGCATCAAAACAGACTCTTCAACCAGTCAATCGACGGCAGTGGAATCGTCAGCAACGACTGCGGCCACGGCGTGCGCAGAGCTACCTCGAACAACAGCCAGTAACAGAGAAAAACGCATCCAGCGTAGATCGCCGTCTTGCCCGGCCTCTCATGCGCCTCGAGCATCGGATAGGCGAGCGTGAGCAGCAGGACACCGTAGAGGATGCCGAAGAACCAGCAGGCGACCAGCGTGGCGATCAGCCAGCCGAAGAAGGCGAAGCTGCGCGTCGCAACAAGTCGCGGGGCGACGTCGGCGAAGGTGGTCGGCGCGTCCGCACCCACGGCGATCGCCGCATCCTTAGCGCCCGGATCAATCAATAGCTGCGCAAGGAATGCGGCAACACCGGCCACGATTCCGATAATGATGACGATTTCCGGAATGATCCGTGCCGCGTTCGGCCAAGCCATCGTCGAGGCCAGCGCGACCGCGAAAGCAATGACGATGGCGAGCGTGAACAGCGACGGCGCCGACACATGGGGGCGCCGGCGCAGCGTGTGAGTGCCGCCGCCGCGGAAGAAACGCCGGATGCTGGTGCCGAATGCCATGTAGAGGGCGAGTAGCAGCATGATGGCCACGATCGGCCGCGTGATCCATTCGACGCCGTAAAGCTGGATCGAGATGAACATGTAACGGTCGATCAGGCCACCGAGGACGAAGCCGAGCAGGATGGGCGCGCGTGGCCATCCCTGTAGCTTCATCAGATAGCCGAGCGCTCCGGTCGAAAGCAGAAAGACCAGATCGCCCCAGGAGCGGGAGGCTTCATAGGCGCCGACGAAAACGATGCCGATGACCGCCGGAAGCAGATAACCGGCCGGAATCGTCGCGATGCGGGCGAATTGGTTGGCGAACAGGAAGCAGATGCCGGTACCGATGCAGTTGGCGATGACCAGGCTCCAGACCAGTGTGAAGGTGATGTCCATCCGGCTGCCGAGAAGATCGGGGCCGGGCACGATCCCCTGCATCTGCAGCGCGGCCATCAACAGTGCCATACTGGCGGTGCCAGGCACGCCGAACGCGATGGTCGGAACCAGGGCGCCGCCCTCCTTGGCATTGTTGGAGCTTTCCGAGGCGATGACGCCGCGCACATCGCCGGTGCCGAAGGTCTCCTTGGCTCCTTTCTCGGTCGTGAGCGCGTGCGAATAGCCGATCCAGTCGATCACCGAAGCGCCGACGCCGGGAATGGCACCGAGCGCCGAGCCGATCAGCGAGCAGCGCAGCACCAGGAATTTGTTACGCCAGACATCGAGGAGCCCGGTCATGCGGTGAGAAAGGTCGCGGTGCACCGTTGTCGCGATCTGCGTCTTGCGCACGGCGAGCTCGGCGAGCTCCGGCAGCGCAAAGAGGCCGAGCGCCAGCGGCACGATCGGCAACCCGTTCCAAAGATAGAGCAGGTCGAACGTCCAACGCTGGGTTGCGGTGTGCGGGTCCTCACCGACGGAGGAGAGCAGCAGGCCGATAACCGCGGCGATGACGCCGCGTAGCGGCGCCCGCCCGCTCAGCGAGGCGACCAAGGATAGGCCGAAAATGCAGATCGCCAGCAGTTCCGGCGTGCCAAACATCAGCACCGCTGGCCGCATGATCGGGATGAAGAAGAGCAGGAAGACCGCGCCGAACAGCCCGCCGCTCATCGAGGCCAGAAAGGCGGCACTGAGGGCGCGCCCGGCTTCTCCTTTAACGCTCATCGGATAGCCGTCGACCACGGTCGCCGCCGAGCCGACCGAGCCGGGCACGCCGAGCAGAACTGCCGGGATGATGTCGCCGATGCCGACCACGGCCGCGAGCCCCATCATCGCCGCGATGCCGGCATGGGCATCGTGACCAAAGGTGAAGGGAAGCAGCAAAGAGAGTCCGGCGAGGCCGCCCAGACCGGGAATAATCCCGACCACCAGGCCAATCAACGCACCGCCAATCAGATAGGGCAAATAGGCGAAAGAAAGCAGATTTTGCGCCGCTTCAAGCGCAACATGTAGGACGTCCACCGCGCTCGTTCTCCCCGCCAAATTTCATCTTACGTATTACGCTTGAAACTGGCACGCCGTAAACTGGGTCGATGCGTGGTGAGAGGAATGGGCGCGGCCAGCGCTCTCCTGAGTGTGCCGAAAACTAGATTCGGCAATATTGGTGATGAAGCCCTCCGCCGTGTGGCTGCGGCACCATGAATTCCATCCCGGTCGCGGATCAGATGGCGTGGGGCTTCATTCCACGGAAACGCTTCGGTAATCTGCTGCGCGGGATTGGCGCGGCATGCATGTTCTCGCCCATCGCTGGAACCCCTGTTCGGCAAAGCCGACTGATGGTCTCAAACATGCACTGCCGAGTTGGGCCGAGAGTGGACCTAAGAGCGGACCTAGGCGCTGCATTCGCTCTGTGACCGCTCTGGCCTCGAACGCAGACTTTGGTGGGCGAAGCCGCAGTTACTGCCCCTGCCCCCTCGCCTCCGCAATCAATCTGTTGCTCGCCGCCTCAATCTCCTCCTGCAGCCGCGCGAAGAAGGCATCCTTCTCCATCCCCGGCGGGATCGGATCGAGGATGTCCACCACCACCTTGCCCGGCTTGCGCAAGATCGAGCGGCGCGGCCAGAACAACCCGGAATTGAGCGCCACCGGCAGGCACGGCACGCCCTCCGCCGCGTAGATGTGCGCGACGCCGAACTTGTAGCGCGGCTCGGCGCCGGCCGGCCGCCGCGTGCCTTCCGGAAAGATGATGAGCTGGCGGCCCTGGCCGAGTTCGACACGCGCACGCTCGTTCATGGCGGCGAGCGCCTCCTTGCCGCGCCGGCGGTCGATCGCCACCATGCGGCCCTTGATCAGAAGCCAGCCGAAGAACGGGATCCACGTCAGCTCGCGCTTGAGGATGAACAGCGGATTGTCGAACAGCGTCAGCAGCGCGAAGGTTTCCCACGCCGACTGGTGCTTGGACGCGACGATCAGCGGCCCGGCCGGGATCTTCTCGCGCCCGCGGATTTCGCAATCGACGCCGGCGATCACGCGCACCAGCACCAGGTTCACGCGGCCCCAGCTCTGGGCGATCCAGATGACCGCGCGATAGGGCATGAAGAAGGTCGGCAGCGACACGATCAGCCAGAACACCGTGTTCAGGTAGAACGCGATGTTGAAGAGAATGGAGCGCAGCACAATGAACACGGGGCTGCTCCTCACTCGGCCAGGTCGGCGGCATCGATGTGAAAGCGCGCCAACGCGAACAAGTATTTCACATATTCGGCGAACAGGAAGCGGGCGGTGTCGAGGCTCGCCCACCACGGCTCGTTCTTCAGCTTCTCCGAGATCACCGGATAGGCGATCAGCGTCAGGTCGGGAAGCTGGTGCTCGATCTCGACCATGGCGCGCGGCATGTGCCAGTTGGAGGTGACCACGATGAGCGACTTGAAATGGTGCTCGTGCGCCCAGCGCCGCGCCTGGATGGCGTTGCCGTAGGTGTTGAGCGCCGAGCGGTCGAGGTCGATGCAGCAGGCGAAGAAGCGGTTGTAGAGCGGCGTCAGCCGCGCGATCTCCCGGCTGCGCGTGTTGCGGTAGACGCCGGTGATGAGCAGGCGCTGGCCGCGCTGCGCGGCCAAGAGGCCGATGGCGTCGGGAATACGCGCGGCCGCGCCGGTCAGCACCACGATGCCGTCGGCCTTGCGCGCGAGCGCCGCCTCGCGGTCGGGGATCTGCGCCACGAACCAGAAATAGCCGGCGATGAGCAGCACGGCGGCGCCGGCTGCGGCGACCAAGGTGAGAAAGCCGATGAAGCGGACAAGACGACGGAGCATTCTAGAGCGATATCGTTTCAGGTTGAAGCACGGTGCTTTCCAAACATTTCATTTGCGCTTGATCTTGTCCGAATACCGGTTCCGACGTTCGTATCCCGTTGCGGTGCGATCCGTTACGAATGTCGGAACCGAAAGGACACTAGCAATTACATGATTCTAGTGCGGTTTTGGATTTGACGTTCCGCGAAAGAGCGTGCCGCGCTTGGGGGGGAACGTCAAATCCGCCGCACTAGTCGATCATCTCCAAGGTACGGTTCACCGTGTGGCGCGAAGTCCAGGCCGTCACCAGCGCGATCACGGCAATCAGCGCCAGCACGGCGATGTAGCCCCCAATGCCGATGGAAAACGAGCCGAACAGCGCGGCGGTCTGTTCGCCGGCCGCGCTGCCGCCGAACCAGCCGTTGAACAGGCGGGCCAGCAGAAACAGCAGCATGGCGGCGCCGCCGCCGATGGCGCCGCCCTGCAGGCCGAGCCGGAGGAAATGGCTCTGGAAATGGCGCGCGATGAAACCGTTCTTGGCGCCGACCAGATGCAGCACTTCGATCACCGTCTTGTTGGTGGCCATGGCGCCGCGGGTGGCGAAGCCGACCGACAGCATGGTGGCCGCCAGCATCAACACCAGCACGGCGATGCCTGTGCCGACCGCGGTGCCGGCCATGGTGCGCATGCGCTCGATCCAGCCGCGATGGTCGTCGAGTGCGGCGCCGGGAGCGTCTTTGCGAAGCTGCGCGCGCAGCGCTGCGAGGTTGGGCGTGGCGCCGGCAGCGAGTTTCACAACGATCAGGCGTGGGATCGGCAGTTCGTCGAGCGAGAGACCGCTGCCGAGCCACGGCTCCAGGAGCTCGGTCGATTCCGCCTTGCTATAGGCCCGCACGTCGGCGATGCCGGGAAAGGCGCGCGCAATTGCCGCGGCCTCTTGGACCGTCGCCTCGACGTCGACGCCGGCCGCGGGGATAACTTGGATCGTCACCTCGCGCGCCACGTCCGATTGCCAGGTGCTGGCGGCGGCGCCGATCAGGATCACCGCGCCCATGGTGAGGGCGGCGAGAAACGTCATGATCGCCACCACCGCCACCAGCGCGCGGCCCGCGATCGAATGGCGCGGCACCAGCGGCGTCTCGAAACGCGGCAGGCCGAGGCTGAATGCGCGCGGCGCCGTGTTCATGTCGGAAGGGCCAGTTTCGAGCATGGACGTCCCGATCGTGTTCAGTCGTAAATGTGCAGGCGGCCGTCGTGCAGTACGAGTCGCCTTGCATCGTACTGGTCCATGAGCGCGATGTCGTGGGTCGCGATGACAACCGAGGTGCCGGACTTGTTGAGCTCGATGAACAGCCGCAACAGCCGTTGCGCCAGGCTCGGATCGACGTTGCCGGTGGGCTCGTCCGCGAGCAGCAGTTGCGGGCGCGCAATCACCGCGCGTGCGATGGCCGCGCGCTGCTTCTCACCACCGGATAGTACCGGCGGTAGCGCCCACATGCGCTCGCCCAGGCCCACCCAATTGAGCAGCTCCACCACCTCGTCGCGGTAGCTGTCCTCGGGCCGGCCCATGACTCGCAACGGCAAGGCCACGTTTTCGTATGTGGTCATATGATCGAGCAGGCGGAAATCCTGGAACACGATGCCGATGCGCCGGCGCAGCGTGGCGACCGCGTCCTTCGACAGAGTGGCGACGTCATGGCCGAACTGGGTGATGAGGCCCCGCGTTGGCTTGAGCGAGAGGAAGAGGAGGCGAAGCAGGGACGTCTTGCCGGCGCCCGAGGGCCCGGTGAGGAACTGGAACGAATGCGGCTCGATGCGGAACGTGAGGTCGCGCAGGACCTCCGGCCCCAGGCCGTAACGTAAACCGACGTTCTCGAATCGGACCACACCCCTCTCCGATAAATCCCTTTTAAGACCCCTGCCGTAGATTGGCTCGCAAAGTTCCGTAGATTGGGTCCCGAAACGCTCCGTTGGTCGCTTTTACAAGATTATTGCGGCACCGCCAGAGCAAACCGCCGCCCGAAAAGGCCCAAAAGAGCGTCTCGGCGCCGGGCGAAGGTTTGGCCGCCATGGTTTCCGGTCCGTTAACGGACTGCTGCTAGGGTCACGGAACAAACTGTCGCAGAAGCCATGCTGATTGTCTGTCCGAGCTGCGCAACGTCCTACATGATCGAATCGGCCTCCCTCGGGGCGGGCGGTCGCATGGTGCGTTGCGCGCGCTGCCGGGCGACCTGGTTCGCCGGCGGGCCCCAAGAGGAAGAGGTCAACGCCTTCGTCGACGGGGTCATCGCCGAGGCGGAAGCGCAATCGGAGGGGGTCCTGCGGCCGTCGGAGCCGCCGCCGCCAGACCAGCCGCCCCAGGCGCCGGCGGACGACTTTGCGGCCGGCCCGGACGCGGAAAATTTCAGCACGTTCGGGGACCAGCCGGCGGACCAGAGCGCGCCGGAAGCCGCGCCCACAGCCGCGCACGGCGAATCGGTCGAGCCGGAAACCATCGAGAACGCGCCGCCGCTGGTGCCGCCCATGGAGCAGGCGCCGGCCGACGACCATGAGGCCGAGCCCGAATCCGAGGTCGAAACCTTCGCCGCGCGCCGCCGGCGCCTGCGCTCACGCCGCAAGCAGGCCAAACGCTCCTCGCGCTGGACCGCGGCCATCCTGATGCTGTTCGCGTTGAACGTGGCACTGATCGGCGGCCGCGCCGAAGTGGTGCGCTACCTGCCGCAAACCGCCTCGCTGTTCGCGGCCATCGGCCTGCCGGTCAACCTGCAACACCTGAAATTCGAGAACGTCCGCATCTCGGCGAGCGGCGCGGGCGGAGAAGGCCTGACGGTGGAAGGCACCATCGTGAGCACCGCCGACAAGCCGAGCAAGGTGCCGGATCTGCGCTTTGCCGCCCGCAACGCGGCCGGACAGGAGATCTACACCTGGACCGCAGCGCCCGCGCGCAAGATGCTCGATCCCGGCGCCAAGCTCGACTTCCACACCGAGCTCGCCTCGCCGCCGGCCGATGCCAAGGATGTGCTGGTGCGTTTCCTCACAACGCAGGAGGCCGCCGCCATGAGCGCCGGCGCGATGAAGCCCGGCGCCACGAAGCCCGGCGCAATGGCGCCCAGCGCCATGAAGCCCGGCGCGATGAAGCCCGCCCACGGCGGCACCACCCACTAGGGGTCCGGTTCCGACATTGGCATCCCGTTACTGCAAGCTCTCGACCAAATGTCGGAATCGAAGGGCCACGAGCAGCTATTTGGTTCTGGTGGAGCTTTGAATTTGACATTTGATGAGCGGCTCGCCGCAAGTGGGCATCAAATTTCAAATTCGCTCCACGAGCCGAATCAGTAGCCTTCAAGCAGGCGCTCGATGTAATCGAGCTCCATCTGCGGACGGTAGCTCTCACCGTAGCGCTTGCGCAGTTCCTTGAGGATGCGGCGCGCGCGCTGGGCATCGATCTCGCCCGGCACTTTCACGGTGGCGTCGTCGCTGTATTCGCGACCGCGCATCGGCCGGCCCAGCGGATCGGTATCCTGCTGCGCGCGGGCGCGGCCGCGGCGGCCGGGCTGGCCCTGTCCGGGGCCGAAGCCGTTCTGCTGCATCGACTGCGCCAGGCCTTGCGCGCCCTTGCGCATGGCTTCCAGCGCGCGCCCTTGCGAGCCGACGGCGCTCTCGGCGTCGCCCTGCCCGAGCTGGCCCTGGGCTTTACCCATTTCCTTGCCGGCCTGGCCGAGCTGGCCCGGCTGTTTGCCCTTTTGACCCGGCTTCTGCCCTTGCTGCATCTGGCCCAAACCATTCTTGCGCAATTGCTCGAGCAGCTTGTTCAGCCGCTCGCGCAGGGCCTGCTGGTCCTGTTTCAGATCGCCGAACTGCTGTTGGCCGCGCTGACCCTGCTGGCGGTCGCGCCGCCTGTCCTGGCCCTCCCGGTAGGTGCGGTCGCGCAATTGCTGCTGCTTACGGATGAGGTCGCCCAACTCGTTGAGCGCCGAATCCATCTCGTTCTCGCCCTCATCCATCTGGCCGGGCTTCGCCATCTGCAGATTTTCCAGCATCGCCTGCATCTGGTCGAGCAGCCGGCGCGCGGCGTCGCGCTGGCCGGAACGGGCGAGCCGCTCCAACCGGTTGAGCATCTGGTTGAGATCCTGCGGGCGCAACGTCCGCGAATTCCGGTCCAGCGGGCGCGCGAGCTGCTGGGGATTCTTGCGCATCTGCTCGGCCAGCGCCTGCATGAACTTGTTCATGGCGGCGCGCAGCTGCTCCATCAGCTTCTTCAGTTCCTGATCGCTGGCGCCGCGTTCGAGTGCCTGGCGCAAGGCTTCCTGCGCCTGCCGCAACGACCGCTCGGCGTCGCTCAGGTTGCCGTCCTCGAGGTGCACGGCCATGTCCCACATACGCGCCACCACCTCGCGCAGCGCGGGATCGGTGCGCGCGCGCTTGAGGTCGTAATAGATCGAGCGCAGCCCGAGATAGACGCTGGCCTCGGGAGTGAATTTTTCCGGCGCGATCGTAAGTGCGTCGAGCGCGGTCAGCACCACCGGCTTCTGGTTGGCGTCGAGCGCAAGATTACGCCGCTGTTCGATCAGCGCGCGGGCGATCGGCTTGGTGAAGATACGTTGTGGCAGCGTGAAGTCGACGGTCTTGCTGCGGCCTTCGTTGCCGGCCTCGTCGCGCGCGACGAGCTGCACGGAAACCTCGGCGCCCGCCCACGGATGCATGGTCAGGTCATGGGTGGCCTGCGCCGCGCCGGCGCGCGTGCGCGCATGCGGCAGCGTCAATTTGAACTCGGGCGCGCCGAACAGCGGATGCGCCGGCTTGCCGTTCGATCCCGCGTCCTCTGATTTCTTGAGCGCAAATATGGCATTGGCGCCAACGACGCCGTAGTCGTCGCTCACCTTGTAGTCGAGACGCAGCGAGCCGCGCACCTGCCGCTGCGGATCCTTGAGCAATGTAATGCTCGGCGCGCGGTCGGGGATCGCGGTGAAGGCCCAGGTCAGATCGCTGCCGGCGCCGTGCAGCACGGCGGCGCCGTCGCTCTTGATGACGAAGCGGCGCTCCTCGCTGCCCTTGGGCAATGGCGATTTCGCCTCGGCCTTGCCCGCGTCCGGCTTGGCCGTGTCGCTCTTGGCGACCTCGATGCCGCCCTTGCGCTCAATGTCAAAATTTACGTCGCCGGTCGAACGCACCACGAGATGGCTGCCGGCCGGCACCGCGACCGGCGTGCTTTGCGGCTGCGCCGCTTGACCCGGGCGCAAGCCCGACAACATCACCGGCGGACGCCCGGTATAGACCGGTGGCGTGACCCAGGCATCGATGCGGAAATTCGCCGGCGCCACCACGCCATGCCAATCGAAGGCGGCGGCGACGCGTTTGACGTGTTCGCCGCTGGCGCCGAAGAAACTTGCGACCGTCAGAATGAGCACCAACGCGCGCAGCGCCATCGGATCGCGCAACGCCAGCCGCGGCGACGGCCAGCCGGCCTTGAGCTTGCGCGCCGACATCAGCGCGCGCTCGACATGAGCCTGCCAGAGCGCCTGCGTCACCGGGTCGTGATCGTTGGCGGCGATATGATCGACAACGGTGGTGGCCGGGCGATGCGGCTCTCCGCTCGTTCGGTCGAGCCGGCGCAGGCCGTCAGGAATGCTGGGCAGACGCAGCCGGATCAGCGGCACCGCCGCGACAATGAGGATGAGGACGAAAACAGAAAGCCCGATGGCGCGGCCAAGCGGCGGCAGCACCAGCCAGAGACCGGCCCAGGAGAAGGTGAGAAACAGGCCGAGCGCCATGGCGAAGGTGGCGAGCGCCGGCCATAGCCGCTCCCAGAACAGGCTGCCGCGGGCGCGCTGAACGGCCCGGGCAAGCAACACCCGGATGGGCACCTCCCGGCCGGGGGTGAGATCGTCGTTCTCCAAGAACCGCTCCGTCGCCGGACCAGAGAATCTCTTGTCCACTAACAAGCTAGCATGGGGTCAATTCCCACACCACGAGCGCCCTCATGCGCCCACAGTCATGCCGGCATGCTGGTCGAGTATCATCGGATGCAATGATTGGGCCGGTTTCAAGGCGGAACGCCCTGCCGCATGGCAGCCCTGAGCCCGTCAATCCACGCCGGCGCAGAATGGCGGTTCAGAGCCAATCCGGCAGCCGATCGAGGGCAATCAGTTGCTCGGCCTCGACCCGTGGGCGGACAATGGCCCATTCCGCCCCGTTCACAAGCACTTCCGGCACCAGCGGCCGGGTGTTGTAGGTGCCGGCCTGCACCGCCCCATAGGCGCCCGCCGTCATCACCGCCAAGAGATCGCCGGCCTTGGGTTCCGGCATCTCGCGGTCGCAGCCGAGGAAATCGCCGCTTTCACACACCGGCCCGACCACGTCGGCGCGGATGCGCCAGGCCGCCATCGGCTGCTCCTTCACGGACCGGATCTCGTGATAGGCGTCGTAGAGCGTCGGACGGATGAGGTCGTTCATGGCGGCGTCGACGACGATGAAATTCTTGGCCTCGCCGTGCTTCACGAACAGCACCTGCGTCACCAAAATACCGGCGTTGCCGACCAGCAGCCGGCCCGGCTCGAAAATCAGCCGGCAGCCGAGATCGCGCATCGTGTTCTTCACCACTTCGGCATAGGCGTCCGGCAGTGGCGGCGGCTCGTTGGTCTCGTGATAGGGAATCCCCAAGCCGCCGCCGAAATCGACATGAGAAATCGTATGGCCGTCGGCGCGTAGCGCGCGCACGAACTCGGCCAAGAGTGTGAAGGCATTCTCGAACGGTTCGAGATCGGTGATCTGACTGCCGATGTGCATGTCGACACCGGACACCTTGATGCCCGGCAGCTTGGCGGCATGGGCATAAACGTCGCGGGCACGGCTGATCGGAATGCCGAACTTGTTCTCGGCCTTGCCGGTCGCGATCTTGTGGTGGGTCTTGGCGTCGACATCCGGATTGACGCGGATCGAGACCGGTGCGCTCACGCCCTTCTCCACCGCGACCGCGGACAACAGATCGAGTTCGGGCTCCAACTCCACATTGATGCACAGAATGCCTTCGTCGAGCGCCTGCGCCAGTTCGCGCGTGGTCTTGCCGATGCCGGAGAAGACGATTCTGTCGGTGGGAATGCCGGCCGCCAGCGCGCGCTTGAGCTCGCCGCCCGACACCACGTCGGCGCCGGCGCCGAGCTTAGCCAACGTCTTGATCACCGCCTGGTTGGAATTCGCCTTCATCGCATAACAGACGAGCGCGTTCAGTCCGGCGAAGGCGCCGGCGAACACCTGGTAGTGCCGCGTCAGCGTGGCGGTCGAATAGCAATAAAACGGCGTGCCGACTTGCGCCGCTATCTGATCGAGCGGCACCGCCTCGGCGCATAGTACGCCGTCGCGATAGGCGAAATGATTCATCGCACGCTCAGTTGAGCAGAGAGTCGAGAACGAAGGGCTTGTCCGGCACCTGGTCGGCCGTATTTTTCGACTTGTCGCCCGGCTTCTCAAACGGCGAGCTAATCAAGCTCGTATTGGCGGGCTCCTGCTTGCCCGTGGTGGAAACAGCGCCCGGCGGCGGGTCGAGCGGGCCCTTGCGGCCGCACGCCGCTAGGCCGAGCGAAGCGGCAAGCGCGCCGATCAGCGCCAGGCGGAAAAACAGTCGGTCGGAAAAATGGCTCACGAACGGCGCTCCTTCTTGAGATCACCTTAGCAAACCTGCTCTTTAAGGCGAAGTCAGGATTTCTCTTTTTCCAGCGTCCGCAGCCATTTCTTGGCCTGGGCGCGCACGTTCTTGGGCGCGGTGCCGCCGTAGCTCGTCCGGCTTTTTACCGACTTGTCGACCGAGAGCACGCCGAACACCTCATCGTTGATGCGCGGCTCAACCTCCTGCATGGCGGCGAGCGGCAGCCGGTGCAGCGGCACGCCCGCCTCCGCCGCCTTTCCCACGATGCGGCCGGTGACGTGATGGGCCTCGCGGAACGGCATCTTCAACGTGCGCACCAACCAGTCGGCGAGATCGGTGGCCGTCGCATACCCCTCACCCGCCGCCTTCTTCATGCGCGCCGTGTCGGGCACGAGATCGCTCACCATGCCGGTCATCGCCGCCACGGCCAGCGACAGCGCCGAGAGCGCGTCCATGGCGCCCTCCTTGTCCTCCTGCATGTCCTTGGCATAGGCGAGCGGCAAGCCCTTCATGACGATCAGAATGCCATTGAGCGCGCCGATGATGCGGCCGGTCTTGGCGCGTACCAGCTCGGCGGCGTCCGGGTTGCGCTTCTGCGGCATGATCGAGGAGCCGGTGGTGAACTTGTCGGTGAGTTTTACCAGCCCGGTCAACGGCGAGGTCCAGATCACGATCTCTTCGGCAAAGCGCGACAGATGCACCGCCGTGATCGCGGCGGCGGCCAGTGTCTCCATGACGAAGTCGCGGTCGGACACGGCATCGAGCGAATTCGACGTCGGCCGGTCGAAGCCGAGCGCCTTCGCGCTCATGTCGCGGTCGAGCGGAAACGAGGTGCCGGCAAGCGCCGCGGACCCAAGCGGCGACTCGTTCATGCGCTTGCGGGCGTCCTTGAAGCGGCCGCGGTCGCGCGCCGCCATCTCCACATAGGCGAGCAGATGATGGCCGAAGGTGACCGGCTGCGCGGTCTGCAAATGGGTGAAGCCGGGCATTACCGTGCCGGCATGGTCGAGCGCCTTCTCGGCCAGCGCGCGCTGATAACGGCTGAGCGCGGCATCCAGCGCATCGACGGTGTCGCGCATCCATAGCCGGAAATCGGTCGCCACCTGGTCGTTGCGCGAGCGCGCGGTGTGCAAGCGGCCCGCCGCCGGTCCGATCAGGTCGGAAAGCCGGCTCTCCACGTTCATGTGGATGTCCTCCAGCGCGCGCTGGAAGGAGAACTTGCCGGCATCAATTTCTGACAGAATCGTGTCTAGCCCGTGCGCGATATTTTTCGCATCATCAGCCGTAATGATGCCTTGCTTGGCCAGCATCTCTGCATGGGCCTTGGACGCGGCGATGTCCTGGCGGTAGAGATGCCGGTCGAAGTCGATGGAGGCGTTGATCTCCTCCATGATGGCATCGGGGCCAGACGCAAATCGCCCGCCCCACATCTTGTTGCTCATCTTGGTGCCACCTTTGGCATCGTGACCCGAGGTTTTGCCGCTCGTGACTGACCAGCCTTCCGCCGATCCCTCGAAAAACCGTTTTCCGACACTCGTGGCCGCCGGCCTCGCCGGCGTGGCCGTGATCGCTGCGGCGGTATACGGGATTGGGGCCCTGACAGGCAATGCGGGCGGGGCCCCGGAATGCCGGCCGGCGGTGAACTTGGCTAAGAAAGTGGCCCCTTTTGCCACCGGCGAGGTGGCCGCGGTTAACGTCGCCAAGAGCCCCCTCAAGGTGCCCAATCTCGCCTTCCAGGACACCGACGGCAAGCCGCTCAAGCTCGCCTCCTTCCAGGGCCGCACCATACTGCTCAACCTGTGGGCCACTTGGTGCGTGCCCTGCCGCGCGGAAATGCCGACCCTCGACAAGCTGCAGGGCGAGATGGGCGGCTCCGATTTCCAGGTGGTGGCGGTCAATATCGACACCCGCAACCCGCAGCACCCGCGGGACTTCCTCAAGCAGATCGGCGTCAAGCACCTCGCCTATTACGCCGACCCCAGCGCTGACGCCTTCCAGCAGCTCAAGAACATCGGCCGCGCCTTCGGCATGCCGACCACGCTGCTGGTGGACCCGAAAGGCTGCGAAATCGGCACCATCGCCGGGCCGGCCGACTGGGCCGGCAGCGACGCGCTCAAGCTGATCAAGGCGGCGCTGGGCAAGAGCTGAGGGGGCAAGAGCTGAGGCGTAAGGGTTGAGCGCCGCGGGGGCCGCTCACGCGACGATATTGACGCTCTTGCCGACGCCGTCAGCCACGTTGGCGAGGCTTTTCAGGTTTGCTTGCGCGGATTCGACGATCTTGGCGACCATCCCGGCGGAGTCCGCGTTCATGCGCAGCATCTTCGCCGCCATGATCATCTGGGCGCTGCTCGCCTGGGCGCCGGACATCACTGCTACAAGGGCCGCTGGGTTCATGACGGCGAAGCTTGGCGCTCCAGAGTCAATAAAGGCCTAACAGGAAAGGTAAAATTGGCCCGCTCCGCTGCCGGCTTGACTCTCCGCCGCGCGCGACTAAACTTAACCACATGGTTTACTATCAGCCCAACGCGCTCGACCGCACCTTCGCGGCGCTCGCCGATCCCACCCGGCGCGCGCTGCTCGCCCAGCTCAGCGAGCGCAACAGCATCTCGGTGAGCGAGCTCGCCAAGCCCTTCGCCATGTCGCTGCCGGCGGTGATGAAACATCTCGACGTCTTGTCGGACGCCGGCCTCATCACCCGCGAAAAGGTCGGCCGCACCGTCTCCTGCCGCCTGCATGCCGAGCCGATGCGGGAGGCCAACGACTGGCTCAATCGTTATCAGCGCTTCTGGACCGACCGCCTCGACCGCCTTGCCGCTTTTCTGGAGGAAGAATCATGTCCGCCGTCATCACCAAACCAAGCCTCACCATCAAGCGCCGTTTCAAGGCGCCACCGGCGAAAGTCTACGCCGCCTGGTGCGACCCGGAAAAAATGAAGCACTGGATGGGACCGGGCAATGTCCTGAAGGTCGTCGCCGAATGCGACCTGCGCGTCGGCGGCCGCTACGCCATCAAGATGGTCGTGCCGGACGACGAGCATGATGTCTCGGGCGTCTATCGCGAGATCGTACCGAACGAAAAACTGGTCTTCACCTGGGCGTGGAAGTCGACGCCGGAACGCAAGTCGCTCGTGACCGTCACCCTCAAGCCGGACGGCGACGGCACCATCATGACGCTGCTGCACGAACAGTTCTTCGACGAAGCCGCCCGCGACAACCACAACAAGGGCTGGACCAGCATCATGGACCGGCTCGAACAGTTCCTCACCTGATCCCCAAACCTAACGGAGCCACCCATGAAGCTCATCGGCTTTCCGCCCTCGCCCAACACCTGGAAGGTGCGCGCTGTTGCCGCCCATCTCGGCGTGCCGCTCGAGTTCGAATTCGTCGATCTCACCAAAGGCGCGTCGCACACGCCGGACTATCTCGCGCTCAATCCAACCGGCCGCACGCCCACGCTGATCGACGGCGATCTCAAGCTGTGGGAGTCGACCGCGATCATGCAGTATCTCGCGAGCCAAAAGCCGAATTCGCTCTGGCCCGACGACGCCGGCACCCGTGCCGACATCATGCGCTGGCAGAGCTGGTCGCTCGCGCATTTCGGCAAGGATGGCTGCGAGCCGTTGTTGTTCCAACGGATCGTCAAACAGATCCTGAAGCTCGGCCCGCCGGACGAAGCGGTGGTGGCGAAGGGACTCGAGTGCTTCAACAAGGAAGCGGCCGTGCTCGACGCCCATTTGGCGAAGCAGCCTTATCTCGTCGGCAAGGACATAACGCTCGCAGACTTCTCGGTCGCAGCGCCGCTGTTCTATGCTGAACGCGCCGGACTACCGCTCGCATCCTATTCGAACGTGAAAGATTGGTTCGCGCGCGTTTCGGCGTTGCCGTGTTGGAAAGAAACGATGCCGCAGTTCAGTGCGGCGGCGGCCTAATGACTCGTCTCTCGGACGCGGCGCAACATGAAGCGCAGCGGAATGGTGCGCCGCTGATCCGGGACCCCGGTTATTAGATTAAGAGAGCTGGATCCCGGGTCTGCAGCGCAACACTGGCGTGCTGCGCTGCGCCCGGGAAAAGAAGCCTCAGCGCGTCGGCACCGGCTTTTCGCCGCGGTAGTCGTAGAAGCCGCGCTGGGCCTTGCGGCCGAGCCAGCCGGCTTCGACGTATTTCACCAGCAACGGGCACGGCCGATACTTGGAATCGGCAAGGCCCTCGTACAACACCTGCATTACCGACAGACAGGTGTCGAGGCCGATGAAGTCGGCGAGCTCGAGCGGGCCCATCGGATGATGCGCACCGAGCCGCATGGCGGTGTCGATCGACTCCACGTTGCCGACGCCTTCGTACAGCGTATAGATCGCCTCGTTGATCATCGGCAGCAGGATGCGATTGACGATGAAGGCCGGGAAATCCTCGGCCACCGCGATGGTCTTGCCGAGGCTGGAGATGAAAGCCTTGCTCGCCTCGAAGGTCGGATCGTCGGTGGCGATGCCGCGGATCAGCTCCACTAGCTCCATCAGCGGCACCGGATTCATGAAGTGGATGCCGATAAAGCGTTCGGGCCGGTCGGTCGACGACGCCAGCCGCGTGATCGAAATCGACGACGTGTTGGTGGCGATGATCGCTTCCGGTTTGAGCGAGGTGCACAGATCGGCGTAGATCTTGCGCTTGACCTCTTCCTTCTCGGTCGCGGTCTCGATCACCAGATCGCAGCTCGCCAGATCGTCGTATTTCTCCGCCGGCTTGATCAGTTCAAGCGCGGCCTTGCGCGCGTCTTCGCGGATCAATTTCTTGGAGACCTGGCGAGTCATGTTGCCGTTGATGGTCGCCATACCGGCCTTGATGCGGTCACCGGAAATGTCGTTCAGCATCACCGGAAAGCCCGCCAGCGCACAGACGTGGGCAATGCCATTGCCCATCTGGCCGGCGCCGATCACTCCGATATTCTTGATGGCCGCCATGCTCTGATCCGATCGATGCTTGTCCCGGCTTTGGGCGTCGATTGCGGTATTCACGTCCAGTTGCCTTTGTATTCTTACGACGAACCGCGCGGTGACACCACCGGCGGAACGACAAAATTAGGCGTCATCGCTTGATCTTGTCGAGCTCGGTCGCAAGCTCCGGCAGCGCCTGATAGAGGTCGGCCACCAGCCCGTAGTCGGCGACCTGGAAGATCGGCGCCTCCTCGTCCTTGTTGATGGCGACGATCACCTTGGAATCCTTCATGCCGGCGAGATGCTGAATGGCGCCGGATATGCCCACCGCGATGTAGAGCTCGGGCGCCACCACCTTGCCAGTTTGCCCCACCTGCCAATCGTTCGGCGCATAGCCGGCGTCGACCGCCGCACGCGAGGCGCCCATGGCGGCGCCCAGCTTGTCGGCCACCGGCTCGATATATTTGGTGAAGTTCTCGCGGTTCTGCATGGCGCGGCCGCCGGAGATGATGATCTTGGCCGAGGTCAGCTCCGGCCGGTCGGACTTCGACAGCTCCTCGCCGACGAAGGACGACAGCCCTGGATCGTCGGCCGCGTTCACGGTCTCGACCGGCGCCGAACCGCCCTCAACCGCCGCCTGGAAGGTCGAGGTGCGCACGGTGATGACCTTCTTCGGGTCGGACGACTTTACCGTCTGGATGGCGTTGCCGGCATAGATCGGCCGCTCGAAAGTGTCGGGCGCGATCACCTTGGTGATGTCGGAAATCTGCATCACGTCGAGCAATGCGGCGACGCGCGGCATCAGGTTCTTGCCGCCGGTGGTCGCCGGCGCGACGATGGCGTCGTAGGAGCCGGCGAGCGAGACAACCAGCGCGGCCAGCGGCTCGGCCAATTGATGTTCGTAAGGCGCAGCCTCCGCCAGCAGCACCTTGGCGACACCGTCGAGCTTTGCGGCGGCGTCCGCCGCCGGTTGAGCGTCCTTGCCGGCGACCAGCACGTGCACGTCGCCGCCCAGATCCTTCGCCGCGGTCAGCGCCTTGTTGGTGGCGTCGCGCAGGCTCTTGTTGTCGTGCTCGGCAATCAGAAGCGTGGTCATCTTAGAGCACCCCCGCTTCGTCTTTGAGCTTGCCGACCAGCTCGGCGACCGAACCGACCTTCACGCCGGCCTGGCGGCCGCCCGGCTCGGTGGTCTTCACGACCTGCAAGCGCGGCGCGGTGTCGACGCCGTAATCGCCCGGCGCCTTCTCGTCGATCGGCTTCTTCTTGGCCTTCATGATATTCGGGAGCGAAGCGTAACGCGGCTCGTTCAGTCGCAGATCGGTGGTGACGATCACGGGCGCCTTCAGCTTCACCGTCTGCAGGCCGCCGTCGACTTCACGCGTGACGGTCACGCTGTCGCCGTCGAGCTCAAGCTTGGAGGCGAAGGTGCCCTGCGCCCAGCCGAGCAACGCCGCCAGCATCTGGCCGGTCTGATTGCAGTCGTCGTCAATCGCCTGCTTGCCCATGATGACGAGACCGGGCTGCTCCGCCTCGACGATGCCCTTGAGGATCTTGGCGACCGCCAGCGGCTCGACCACCGCGCCGTCGGTCTTCACCAGGATGCCGCGGTCGGCGCCCATGGCGAGCGCGGTGCGGATCGTCTCGGAGGCCTGCTGCGGGCCGACCGACACCGCCACGATCTCGGTGGCCTTGCCGGCTTCCTTCAGGCGGATCGCCTCTTCCACGGCGATCTCGTCGAAGGGATTCATCGACATCTTGATGTTGGCGAGTTCCACGCCGGAGCCATCGGGCTTCACGCGGATTTTGACGTTGAAATCGACAACCCGCTTCACGGGCACCAGAATTTTCATGATCCCCCAACCCGGATGGGCAAGTGCAATGGAAAGCGGGCGGAAGCTAAAGGCCCTGCCATGGGCAGTCAACGCTTATGCTGCGGCGCCACAAGGCCCCTACCGGTTCTCCCCCGGGGCCCACAGCACGTCGGAAACGCCCTTGTCGTTGGCGTAACGGCCCGCGACGAACAAGTAATCAGACAAGCGGTTGACGTACTGCAGCGAGGGCCCCGACACCGCCTCGCCCGGTTGGTCCATGAGCGCGACCATGATGCGCTCGGCGCGCCGGCAGACGGTGCGGGCGAGATGCAGCCAGGCCGAGGCCGCGCTACCGCCGGGCAGGATGAACGATTTGAGCGGCGCCAGCGCCTCGTTGAGCCGGTCGATCTCACCTTCCAGCCAGGCCACCTGGGCCTCGGTCACCGTCAGCCGGGCCCCGCCCGGGCCCTTCTCCGCCAGGCAGAGATCGGCCTCGACGTCGAACAGATCATTCTGGATGCGTCCCAAGGCCGCATCGAGCGCCGGATCGGCGGCCGTGTGCAGGCGGGCCAGGCCGATCACCGCGTTGACCTCGTCCAGGGTGCCGTAGGCGTCGACCCGCAGGTCGTATTTCTTGCGCCGATCGCCGCTGCCGAGCGAGGTCGTGCCGTCATCGCCGGTGCGGGTATAGATGCGGTTGAGCACGACCATTTTCTGCCTCGCTTTTGCGCGCCTTCTCGCCCCCGCCATAAAGCCGCTTCGCTCGGCCCCGGTTTCGGGGTAGACTTCATCCTACCGGATTCCACCGATGGAGGTGACCATGATCCGCGTTCTCGTGCTGGCCGTTTCGGCGGCCTTCCTGCTGGCCCCGGCGATTGCCTATGCCCACTGCGGTGCCCAGCACACGGCGCAGACCGCGCAAGCGGCGTCGACCGACCTCGCTGCCAAGAAAAAAGCGGCCACGCCGACAACCGACGCCAAGGGCGATGCCACCAAGGCGGCGCCGGCGAAGTAGCCGCCGCGCCTAGCGGCCCATCACCCAGATCGTCGCCATGATGACGATGATGGCGACGAATTGCAGCAGCACGCGCAGCCGCATCAGCTTCTGCGAGCGGTTGGGATTGCCGCCGCGCATCATGTTGACCAGGCCCAGCACGAGCACGATCGCCACCGCGATGATGGCGGCCGGCACCAGATAAAAAGACATGAAGTGCGACATGGGCCCGGCTTCTATCACCCGCGGTGTGGCGGGGCTATGGCCGAATCTGCGGGCAAAAAGCGGCCCGTGAGACGCGAATCCGACCAGTCCCGCAATTTATTGTAGCCGCGCAAATACGACCCCGGGTATCCTTATACGCGAATCTGGGGTGGGGCATGGAGCTTGGCCTTGAGACCGGCGCCGCTGTCCGGCGCGCCGTTCCTTCTGTCCGCCGGCGAAACGGAGCCACGCCGGCCGCCCCGTGGGCCGGCGTCGGCACCGCCGCCGGCCTTCTCGACCCTGGACGCTGTCCGGAACTCGACTGTGTCGAGCGGTTGCTCCCGCCCACGACCATCGCCGCGGCAAGAGAGCGCGCGGCGGCGCTCGGGGTCGGCGCCGACCGGGTGCTGATCGCCGCCGGCCAATTGAGCGAGGAGACCTATCTCAAGGCGCTGGGCGAAAGCCTCGGCGTTGCCTTTGAGCCGCTCGACGGCGTCGCGCGCGCGCGTTGCCCGGCCGGCGACGAAGCGCTGGCTGAAGGCGTATCGACCGGCCTGCTGCAGCTTTACGACGGCGACGAACTCGCGGTGGTGGTGGCCCCGCGCGAGCGGGCGGTGCGTCAGCTCATCGCCATGCTTCAAACCAATCCCGCGCTGGCGCGCCGATTCCGTTTCACGACGGCTGAACAACTCAACCGCTTCGTGCTGCGCCATGCCGAGAAGGCGATTGCCGCCCGCGCCAGCGACCGTCTGCAACGGACCTTCCCGGCACTGTCCGCCGGACCGCGGCGCACACGCCAGTTTCCCGCCCGGCTCGCGCTCGCAGGCGTTGCCATGCTGGCAGGCGCCGTCATCGCGCCGACGGTCGCGCTGCATACCATCGCGGTGACGCTGGCGGCGCTGTTTCTGGGCTGGCTGGGCTTACGCTTCGCCGCCGCCTTCATCCCGGCGCCGCGGCCGCCGGATATGGCGATGACCGACGGCGCCTTGCCGGTCTATAGCGTGGTTGCCGCGCTCTACCGCGAGGCGGCCTCGGTCGACGGCTTGCTGCGCGCGATCGAGCGACTTGACTATCCGGCCGAGAAGCTCGACGTGATCGTCGCATTGGAGGCCGACGACCGCGAGACCCGCGCCGCCATCGCCGCACGCCACGGCCGCATCCCAATTTCGATCATCACCGTCCCTCCGGGTGGCCCGCGCACCAAGCCGAAAGCGCTCAACGTCGCGCTGGCTTTCGCGCGCGGCAGCCTCACGGTGATCTACGATGCCGAGGACCGGCCGGAGCCGGACCAGTTGCGCCGCGCCTTGCAGGCTTTCGGATCTGGCGGCAGGAAGCTCGCCTGCGTACAGGCGCGGCTGTGCATCGACAACACCGCCGACAGTTGGCTGGCGCGGCTGTTCACCGCCGAATACGCCGGGCAATTCGACGCCTTCCTGCCGGGCCTGGCGGTCGGACACCTGCCGCTGCCGCTCGGCGGCTCATCCAATCACTTTCGCACCGAAACCCTGCGCGCAATCGGCGGTTGGGATTCCTACAACGTCACCGAAGACGCCGACCTGGGCATGCGGCTTGCGCGCTTCGGCTATCGCGCCGCCATGATCGATTCCACCACCTACGAGGAAGCGCCCGCACAGATCAGCCCCTGGCTGCGCCAGCGCACGCGCTGGTTCAAAGGCTGGATGCAGACTTGGCTGGTCCATACGCGTGAACCGCGCCGCTTGCTGCGCGAGCTCGGCTGGCCCGGTTTCTGCTGCTTCCAGCTTATCGTGGGCGGCAGCGCGCTGGCGGCATTGGTCCACCCCTTGTTTCTAGTCGGTCTCGCCATCGTGATGCTGACGGGGGTGCCGCTGTGGACCGACGATACGCTGACCGGCGTGGTGCTGCCGGCGATCTATGTGTCGACGGCCACGCTTGGATACCTGGTCTCGGCCGGTCTCGGATGGCTGGGATTGTCGCGGCGCGGGCTGACGGCAAACGCCTGGGTGCTGCTGCTGACGCCGGTTCACTGGCTGCTGCTCTCGGTCGCTGCCTGGCGCGCGCTCTATCAGCTCATCGTCGCGCCCTATCATTGGGAAAAGACCGCGCACGGGCTCGCCAGACACTCGCGGCTCAACGAGGAGCTGACGCGCTCGCTGGTGGAGCTGGAGCGTTATCTGCGCGCGCTGAAGAAAAGTGGGGCATTGCAGGCTGCACGAGAGAAAACCGGCGTGCGCCGCCAGCGCCGGTGAAGCGCCGAGCCCCTACATATACTTCCGCAGCGCCGCGGCCGACTCCGCCGGCTTGCGCTTGAGGTTGAACGGCGCGACGAAGCGGCCCTGCTTGTCGAACAGATAGATCACCGCGCTGTGGTCCATGCTGTAGTCGCCGTCCTTGGTCGGCACTTTCTTGGCGTAGACACGAAACTTCTTTTCCACCGCTTCGATCGTCTTCAGATCGCCGGTGGCGCCGTGCAGATGCCGATCGAAGTTCGATAGGTAATCCTTCATCACGGCCACCGTGTCGCGCTCCGGATCGACCGTAATATACAGGGCAGCGGTGCGGTCGGCGTCCTTGCCGAGGGCTTCCATCACCTGCGACAGTTCGAACAACGTGGTCGGGCACACGTCCGGGCAATGGGTGTAGCCGAAGAACACCAGATAAGGCTTGCCCTTGAAGGTCTCGTTGCTGATCGGCCGGCCGTCTTCACCGGTAAGCTTGAACGGCCCGCCGATGGCCGAGCCGGCCGGACCGCCGAGCTGGCCGGTGGCGTAGAGAATGACGCCGAGAAAGATCACCAGCCCGGCCACGAAGGCGCCGATAACGACAAGGATATGAGACGCGCGGGTGGCCATCGGTGCCCTCACTTCGGCTTGCTCAGAAACAGGACACCCAGCCGGTGCGCACGATTTCGAAGAAAACGGTCGTGCCGTACCAGGCCCACAATGCGACGGTTGCCGCCACCAGGACGCCGCCGGCCAGGGCCAGCAGCACCAGCGGGCGGAACCGGCCGTCAGAAGAGGCGGTTACGGGCATTTAGTCGACTCCGGACTGTTTTTTGACCAAGTCCCCAATCTAGACCCCAAATAAGACCGATTGTCCGCTCCGGCAACCATGTCCCGAACCGGGACCGGCCCGGGCCCTCCGTTAACCATCCTGCGGCATGAACGCCCATAAACGCAGGCTTTACGCCGGGTCACATTGACTCGCGCGGTTAAAGTCGGGCTGAATAAAACAACACAAGACAGTTCCGCGGCTTACGGGGGTTTATCATGCGTACCGCTCTGGCGACGGCTGTCGCCATCCTGCTGGCCGGTTCCAGCGCCTGGGCTGAGAATGCCCCGGCCACGACAAAGGCCAAATGCGACAATCCGAATGCGCTGGGCGTGGCGCGCGTGGTGCAGATCGACACCACCGGCGGCCCCGGCTTCGGCTTCGAGCACTTCAAGGCCTACGACTTCCTGCGCGACAAGGAAGTGGTGCTCACCTTCGACGACGGCCCCTGGCCCGGAAACACCGAGAAGGTGCTCAAGGCGCTCGCCGACCAGTGCACCAAGGCGATGTTCTTCCCGATCGGCAAGCACGCCGGCTATCACCCCGAAATCCTGAAAGAGGTGAAGGCGCAGGGCCACACCGTCGGGTCGCACACCTGGTCGCACAAGAATCTGGCGACGCTGACGCCCGACGAGGCCACGGCCGAGATCGAAAAAGGCATCGCCGCGGTGAGCATCGCGCTCGGTAACAAGCCGGTCGATCCCTTCTTCCGCTTTCCGGCGCTGAAACACCCGCCCGATATGCTGAAGTACGTCGGCAAACGCAACCTCGGCGTTTTCTCCTGCGACTTCGATTCCTTCGACTTCAAGGCGCGTCGCGCGAGCCAAGTGGTCCATACCGTGATGCGCAAGCTGAAGAAGCACGGCAAGGGCATCATCCTGATGCACGACTTCCAGCACGCCACCGCCGAGGCGCTGCCCGAAATCCTCAAGGAATTGAAGGAAGGCGGGTACAAAGTGGTGCAGATCGTCGGCAAGACGCCGGTCGAGCCGCTGCCGGAGTACAAGAAGATCGTGCTCAAGGAGATGGGCGGTGGGCTCGCCACGGCGCGCCCGATCTCGTCCGTGATCAAGACCATCAGCGGCCCGACCAACTAACCGGGCGCCTTTAGGTCCTCAAACGAAACCGGCCGCGCGATAGCCCGCGCGGCCGGTTTTTCATTGCGGCTTTTTCGGCACGGCCAGGCGCTGACCGCCCGGCGCCGGTCCCGAGCTACTTGCCCGCCGCCTTGCGCAAGGCGGCGTTGATGCGGTCCTGCCAACCAGGCCCGTCTTCCTGAAAATAGTCGAGCACGTCCTTGTCGATGCGCAGCGACACCATTTCCTTGACGCCGGGCAGCGACGGCGGCGCCTTTGCCGGCCCTTCCGGCGGCTTGGTCGTTGCGGTCTTGAAGGCCGCCTCGGCGGCTTTGCGCGGATCGCCCGGACGGCGGCTGCGGTCGTTGTTCATGGTCTCGTTCGTGTTCGCACCGGCGGCGGCGCCCGCCAGCCGACGACATTGGCTTCGATGATTGCGCTGCTGGCGCAACTGCGCCAGGCATCGTCGCGCCAGCGGCACTCGTAGGGCAGCAGGTAGGTTCCGTTGTGATCCTCGCACAGGACCTGCAGCGGGCGATCCGCCGGTGGCGGCCCGGCGTTGAACTCGCTCAGGCGCTCTTCACGTGTTGCCATTGCGGCTATGTCGGCGCTTCGAGCCCGGGTGTCAACTTGCCCCGTCGCCGGCCGGCAGCGCCAGACGCGCCCTGAAGCGTTAAGGTTCAGTTTACCTTTTAACGCGCCGTACACCCACTTGGGAGAAACCACGGCCCGCCGGCGCAACTCAAGGGTTGGCTAAGTGCTTGCCGGTAAGCCTGTACGACATGCGCAGGCCCTTCCACTTCCGTCTCCAAGCACTGCGACGATGGCGACCATGGCCCGCGCGCGCACGCAAGCCCGCGACCGGCGCTCTGCTCGCGTCCGCGCCGGTGTGGGACTCGCACCCGTTCCGGCTAATCGTCGCCGCCAGCGGCCTCCTGATTGCCGTCATCGTCGTGGCGGCCTCGATACTGCTCGCCAACCTGCGCAGCGAGCAGATCGCCAAGAGCGAGCGCGACCTCCAAAGCTTGACCACGCTGTTGGCCGAACAGATCGACCGCAGCTTCCAGTCCATCGAGCTCGTCCAGACCAGCGTAGTCGACGGCATTCAAGCTCTCGGCGTCAAGACGCCAAACGACGCCGAACGATTGCTGTCGGATCACGACACCCATCAACGTCTGAAAGACCGGATCAGCGCCCTGCCCCACATCAGCGCCATCGTGCTGACGACCCCATCCGGCAAGCTCATCAACTTCTCGCGCAGTTGGCCGATCCCGCAAATCGACCCGGTCAACCGCCCGCGCAAGGAATTCTTCGAAACAACAGACCTGGACTCCTTCATCGGCAAGCCCTTGCGCAGCCCTACCGATGGCGCCTGGGTGCTGCCAATCGTGCGCAAAGTCACCAGTCCGGACGCCACCATTATCGGCATCCTGGTCGGCACCATGCGCCTGAAATATTTGGAGCAGTTGTTCGAATCGGTCGCCCGCGCTGACGACCGCTCCATTTCATTGCTCACTGGCAACGGCACGCTCGTTGCCCGTTATCCGCATGACGAGAATTTGCGCGGCCGCTCGTTTGCCAACCGTGCCATCTTCAAGGACCTTCTGTTGAAGGGCCGCCACGGTACGGTCCAGCAAGCCAGCGTGACCAGCAACAATCAATTGCTGATTTCGGGCCGCGGCCTGTCGCACTACCCGATGGCCGTGGTCGCAACCAAGAAGGTCGACGACGTGCTCGCCGGCTGGTGGGACGCGGTCCTCTACATCGCCGGCGCCGCCGGCATCATCGCGCTCATGATCGCCACCGCGGCCTATCTGGTCGCGCGTCATATCGCCAGCCGCCTGAAGGCCCAGAATCGTCAGCTCGACGCCGCGCTCAACAACATGTCGCAGGGGCTGGCGATGTACGACGCCACGGGGCGTCTGATCGTCTGCAACGAGCGCTATCTCAAGATGTTCAACATGCCGCGCGAGGCGGTGAAGCCAGGTTGCACGCTGGCGCAGCTGTTGCAGCATCGAATCGACAATGGCTCTTTCGACAAGACGACCATTGGCAACCCCGAACAACGTGCGGCCACGGTGATCGCGCAGGTCGCCGAAGGCAAGCCGGTGTGCCTCATCCGCGAGGCGAACGACGGCCGCGCCATTTCGATCAACATTCAGCCGATGCCCGATGGCGGCTGGGTCGCCACCCACGACGACATCACCGAGATCCGGCAGCGGGAGGCTTCGTTCCAATTGCTGTTCGACAGCAATCCGATCCCGATGCTGGTCTACGACCTCGACACGCTGAACATCATCGCCGTCAATGACGCCGCCCTCGCCCACTACGGCTATAGCCGCGAGCAGTTCATGGCGCTGACGGCATTCGACATCCGGCCGCCCGAAGAGCGTGAGCGCTTCGCCCGCTTTCTGCGCGATTTCAAGGGGAACCATCACGCGGAGCAATCCTGGCGCCATCAAAAGGCCGACGGCACGGTGTTCGACGCCGACATCTATTCGCGCGCGCTCAATTACCGCGGCCGCCGCGCCAGCATTGCCGCCGTGCACGACATCACGGACCGGAAGCGCGCCGAGGAACAGCTGCGCGACAGCCAAAAATTTCTCGATGCCATCATCGAAAGCGTTCCGGCGGCCATTCTGGTCAAGGACGTCCCGGCCGGCGCCACCGATGCCGAGGCGTGCCGTTACAGCCTCGTCAACCGCGCCTTCGAAAAACTGTTCGACGTGTCGCGCGAAAAGATTATCGGCAAGACCATCCGCGACGTCTATCCAAAGGAACAAGCCGACGCCATCATCGCGGAAAACAACGCAACGCTGCGGCAGGCCGAACCGCTCATTCTGCCGGACCGCGCGCTCGTGACCATGGGCCATGAACCGAAACTAGCCGCCGGCCAAAGCGTCACTGTGCGCGACGACAACAACAGGCCACGATACCTGCTCACCGTGCTGGAGGATGTCAGCGAAAACCGGCGCGCCGAGGAACAGCTCCGCCGTACACAGAAATTCCTCGACACCATTGTCGAAAACGTACCCGTTCCGATCCTCGTCAAGGACGTGCCGACGCCGGACAGCGACGCCAGCGCGTGCAAATTCTCGTTGATCAATCGCGCGTGCGAAGAGCTGCTCGGCGTGCGGCGCGAGGACATGATCGGCAAGACGCTGGGCGAGATCTATCCGAAGGAGCAGGCCGTCTACGTCATCTCGGAAAACAACGCGGCGCTGCGATCGAAACATCCGGTCCTGATCTCCGACCACGAAGTGCACACACCCGGCAACGGGGTTCGAATCGCGGCCGCCCGCAACGTCGCGGTCCGCGACGACGACGACAGGCTGCAATATCTACTCACGGTGCTGGAGGACGTCACCGAGCGCAAACGCGCCGAACAGCGCATCTCCCGCATGGCGCATTTCGACAACCTGACCGACCTGCCGAACCGTGTCACCTTTAACGACGCCATGGAGGCGGCGCTCGATCAGGCGAAGAAGACCAGCGAGCAGTTCGCCGTGCTGTCGCTCGATCTCGACGGCTTCAAAGATGCCAACGACAGCTACGGGCACGCGCTCGGCGACGCGCTCTTGCGCGAGGTCGCCCGCCGCCTGCAGGCAGCTGCCGAGGGCGCCTTTCTGGCCCGCATCGGCGGCGACGAGTTCATGCTCATCGTGACCGGCGGCAAACAGCCAGACGCCGCTTCCGCGGTCGCCGAACGCCTGCTGCGGGGCCTCGCCGGCGAATTCGAGGTCGAAGATCGCCGCGTCTCCGTCGGCGCAACCATCGGCGGCGCGATCTATCCGGACGACGGCACCGACGCCAAGACGCTGATGATCAACGCCGACGTCGCGCTCTACCGCGCCAAGGGCGCCGTGCGCGGCACGGTGCTCTTCTACGAGACGGAAATGGGCGAACAGGTGCGCGAGCGGCGCGCCTTGCAGGCCGACTTGCGCGCGGCCACCGAAAACGACGAACTGTTCCTGCACTATCAGCCGCAGCAAACGATCGACGGCGAAACCATCGCCTTTGAGGCGCTGTTGCGCTGGCAATGCCCGACGCGCGGCCTGGTGTCGCCGGCCACCTTCATCCCGGTGGCGGAAGAAAGCGGATTGATCGTACAGATCGACGAATGGGTGCTGCGCGAGGCCTGCCACGAGGCGGCGGCGTGGCCGCAACCGCTGACCGTCGCGGTCAACATCTCGCCCACGCAATTCCGCACCGGCGATTTCCCCGGCTTTGTACACGCCGTGCTGTTGGAGACCGGCCTGCCGGCGTCGCGGCTTGAACTGGAAGTCACCGAGAACGTGCTGATCGACGATTTCTCGCGCGCCATCTCGATCCTGTGCCGGCTCAAGGCCTTGGGCGTACGCATCGCGCTCGACGATTTCGGCACCGGCTATTCCTCGATGTCGTACCTGCACTCGTTCCCGTTCGACAAGATCAAGATCGACCGCGCTTTCGTCGGCGACCTCGATGACAACAGGCATTCGATGGCGATCGTGCGCGCGGTCATCGATCTCGGCCACAGCCTCAACGTTCCGATCTTGGCGGAGGGCGTGGAGACCGAAGAACAGCTCGCCATCCTCAAGCGCGGCGGCTGCGACGAAGTGCAGGGCTATCTCACCGGCCGGCCGCGGCCGATCGAGGACTATGCCCAGGCGGTGGGCCGAGCGGCCGCCAGCGGCAAGGTCGTGCGCTTGGCTGGCTGATTTGGCCGGCTGATTTGGCCGGCTGATTGGGCTGGCTGATCCACCCCGCCAATTCTGTACATCCCCACCGCACTGCACAACGGAACACCCGCGCGCCGGCGCTCGAATCCGGCTATGATGTCCCTTGTCATTGGAATGCCTGTCCGCCGGGGCGGCGCCATCGGTGAAAAGAGAGGAGACGAGACCCACACGACCACGCCCATCGTCAACGGCCGGGATTTCCGCAAGGGGGAGGACGACGACATGGTGGTTTTGGCAATCGCAGCCGGATCATTGGTGACGATTTGGATTTTCGTGCTGTGGGGCTCGCGCTATCTCGGCCCACGCTGAGGTTTTGTTGACGCGACCGGGCTAATGCCCGCCGGGACGCCGCGCGCACGCCTGATTGCGGGGCGGCGCCGGCGTCGCATGGATGGCATCGGACATTTCCCCGGTTTTATCGCCCGCGGGGGCTGTTTGCGGCGCAAAAATACCTAATTCTTTTGCAAGCTGAGCCTGCCGGCACAGTCGCTCGCCACGCTATGGCCCGCGCCAAAAACGGATGCCTTTGACGTGCCAGACATCGTCACCCTGACCATCAATCCGGCTGTCGACATTTTCGTGAACGTCGGTCATGTCGAGCCGACCAAAAAGCTGCGCTGCTCGGCGCCCAAGCGCGATCCCGGCGGCGGCGGCATCAACGTAGCGCGCGTCGTCCACCGGCTCGGCAGCAACGTGGCCGCGATTTATCCGATCGGCGGCGCGATCGGGAAATTGCTGCAGCGACTGGTGGAACGTGAGGGCATCGACAGCGTCGTGACGCCGTCGCATGTGGAAACGCGCGAAAATTTCACCGCCTTCGAGGAGGACAGCGGCGAGCAGTTCCGCTTCGTGCTGCCGGGCTCGGCGCTGCACCGCGCCGAGTGGGAAGCCTGCCTCGACAAACTCGCCAACTTGCCGGAGAAACCGAAATTCGTGGTCGCCAGCGGCAGCATTCCGCCCGGCGTGCCCGGCGACTTCTACGCCCATGTCGCCCGCTGCGCCAAGAAATTGGGCGCCAAGATGCTACTCGACACCTCCGGCCGCTCGCTGGCGCCGGCCCTGGACGAAGGCGTGGCGCTGATCAAGCCGAACCAGGCCGAACTCGGCGACTTCGTCGGCAAGCGGCTCGACCGGGAACCCGATTTCATCGCCGCCTGCCGCACGCTGATCATGGCCGGCCGCACCGAAGCGGTGGCACTGACGCTCGGCGAAGAGGGCGCGCTGCTGGTGACGGCGAAACATGCCTGGCGCGCGGCCGCGATGAAGATCGAAGTCGCCAGCACGGTCGGCGCCGGCGACAGTTTCCTCGGCGGCATGGTGGCCGCGCTCGCCGCCGGCCAATCGATGGAAGACGCCTTCCGCATGGGGGTCGCCGCCGGCTCGGCCGCGGTGATGAGCCCGGGCACCGAGCTTTGCCGCGAGGAAGACGTGCAGCGGTTGTTGCCTGAGGTGAAGATCAGCGAGGTCGTGACCGCAACCGCCTGACATGCGTGCGCTGAAGCGCGCGTCAGTTATCGTTGTTCTCTTTGCCCTCGCCGTTCTCTTCGTCCTCGTTCGCCGGCGGTTCCGGCGGATTGTCCAAGGCCGCGAGTTTGGCTTCTTCTTCCGCCAGCAGGCGAAGAAGGATTTGCCGTTTGGCTTCGTCCTTCTCCACGTCCAAGAGCCTGCGGAAATGTTCGATGTTGAGATGGGCGACGGCCCGGTCGACGGCATTGGATCCCGCAAACCTGCAATCGCGACGGCCGGCCGGCCGAGTTGCGCTCATAAAGCCAAAAATCATAACGCGCCCCCGACTGAGCGGGCGCGGGCGTCGACCGGGACGCCCGCACCCGCGCCCCTGGCGACGATCAGTAACAGCGGGTTCTCACGACCCAAACCCGCTCGCCGTAGGCGCCGATCGCGCGCACCCGCTGGCGGTGACAGCGGTAACCGCGATCGGCATAGCCGTCGTAACGGTCGTAGCGGCGCGGCGGGACGTCGTAATAGCTGACGCGATAGCGCGGCCGATTGTAGTAGCGGCTGTAGTAGCGATGGCGGGGACGCACCCGCACATAGCGCACCGCGCGCACATGGCGCACGATTTTCCGGTAACAACAATTGCTGCTGTACCAGACGCGCAGACGGCGGGCGCGATAGGAGCGGCTGCGATAGGAGTGGCTGCGATAGTAGCGGCCGCTGTCGTAACCGTCACGGTAGTAGCCGTCGCGGTAATCGCCGGCGCGGACGGGGCCTGCAAGCAGTACGGTGAACACGAGCAGGCATGAACACAAGATCACGTACGCGATACGAGACATGATCGTTACTCCATACGACACAAGAAACATGGTTAAGAACTATAGTTAACGTCGCATACACCACAAGCGATATGATAAAGATCAAGCGCCAACACGAATATTTTCGCGCGTCGAGTAGTGCAATCGCACTACACGACGCGTCACATGCGGCGCGCGAGCAGAATGTTACCGCAACGCGTCACTCAATTCCGAACGGCAAGGTGAAACGCTTGCGCACGGGCGGCTCATAATTTCGATGCCGTTGCGTGCGCGGCGCGATGGGCGCGCGACGCTGCGGCACGACGTAATATCCGCGTTGTTGCGCGCGCGCCGGATAAGAAGGCGAATATCTCCGGTCGATGGGCACGCCGAGGCGACGCTCGGTGCGCAGGCGACGGGCCGGTGGCGCGTCGCGCTTGCGCGCGGCGCGAGGCTGTGACGATTTCGCGGGCGGCCTCCCGCGCGTGCCGATCTTCTCGGCGACCCAAGGCTGAATTTGCGACACGCGCGTATAGACGCCGAACTTGTTCGGCTTTCCGCAGCCTTCGCCCCAACTTACGATACCGGCCTGGAAGTAACCGCCGCTCCCGTCCGGCACCATCAACGGTCCGCCGCTATCGCCCTGGCAGGCGTCCTTGCCCCCGCCGGCAAAACCCGCGCAAATCATCAACTGGTTGATCGAGCCATTATAGGCGGCCGGCGCATTGCACGCCGCCTGCGAGACGATTTCCAGGTTCACCCGGCGCAGGATGTTGGAGACGGCGCCATCCTCCGACGTCAGGCCCCAGCCCACGGTCACCGCCGGGCTACCCGGCGCCGTGCGGCGACCGGCCTCCGCCGGTGTGAGCAGCGGGATCGTCCGCCCCTCGAAGCGCTTGGTGAGATGCAGCAGCGCCACGTCGTAATCCTGCGTGCCATCGTCGTATTTCTCGTTCACGATCACCCGGTCAACCGGATATAGCGTGCCGCCGCGGTCGAGCTCGTGACTGCCGCCGAGTACCTCGATGGTCGGCGCCGAGCCCGGCTTCACACAATGGGCGGCGGTCATCACCCATTCCGGCGCAATGAAGGAGCCGCCGCAAAAGTGATTGCCCTGCCGCGCGCGGCCCTTCAGTTCGATCGAGGCCGCCCATGGAAAGGTGCCGGGCGGCGCCGGCTCGCCGCCGATGACGCGCGGCTTGGTCGCAAGCAGTCGTGTGCCCTTCTCGAGATACTGCAGCGTATCGCGGATGACGAGTGGCTGGCTGGAACCGATCTCCCGCTGACGATTCGGATAGAGGCGGCGCGGCCCCAGATGCTGTCGCCCGGCATCGCTATCCGCTTCCGCCGTGCGGACGTCGCGTGAACGGACGACCCGTTGCCCCGGCGCCGCCCCGACCGCCGGCGGCCGCGGCTTCGGCAGCATCACCATGACTGGCGCCACCGACGGCGGCGGCAGCGGCGCAGGTGTAGATAGCGCGGTGGCTGGCGGCGGTGCGGGTTCCACGGGCGACGAAGAAACAGGCGGCGAGGCCGTCCTCACCGGCGCCGCTCTCGTCGCGACCGGCACGGACTTTGCGCTGATCTTCTCGGCCACCCAGCCGGCGATGGTGGAGACGCGGGTATAGACGCCGAACTTGTTGGGCCGCCCGCAGCCTTCGCCCCAGCTCACAATGCCGGCCTGGAAATAACCGCCCTGCCCGTCCGGCACCATCAGCGGTCCGCCGCTGTCGCCCTGGCAGGAGTCCTTGCCGCCTTCCGAATAGCCGGCGCAGACCATGCGGTCGGTAATGGCGCCGCTATAGGCGGCAAGGCCGTTGCAGACCTGGTTGGAAACGATCTGCACGGTCACCTGACGGAGAATGTTGGACACCTCGGTGCCTTCGGCGGTCAATCCCCAGCCGGTGGCGATGCCATAGCCACCGACCTTGGCGTAACGTCCGGCGTCTGCCGCGCTGAGCAGCCGCACCGTCTTGCCGGGGAACGGCTTGCCAAGATGCAAGAGGGCAACGTCGTAGTCCTGCGTGTTGGAGTCGTATTTCTCGTGCACAATCACCCGGTCGACAGGATAGAGCGTGCCGCCGGTCTCCAGTATGTTGGAGCCGCCGAGCACGTCGATAGCGCCCGCCGAATCCGGTTTGACGCAATGCGCGGCGGTGATTACCCATTGCGATGCGATGAAGGCGCCGCCGCAGAAATGGGCATCGCGCCGGCGATGAAATTTCAATTCGAGCGACGCCGCCCACGGATAGGCGCCGATCGGCGCCGGGTCGCCGCCCATGATGCGCGGCTTGACCGCCAGGAGCCGGGTGCCGAGCAAAATGTTCTGAATGGCGTCCCGCATCGCCACAGGAATGTCCGACCGGTCGCTCACCCGATCCGTGGCCGGATAGAGACTGCGCGGCCCGAGCCGGACCCGGTAGTTCTCCTGCGCGGCCGACGGCGCGGCAATCGCAAGCGCAACAGCAAGAAGCGCCGCGCCCAGGCCGCAGTGCGCCAGGCGGTCATTTCGCATTTTTGACCGTCGCATTTATCCAGCCGTCGTATGCCGCGACATTGACGTAAACCCCGGGAAATTTCTTGTCGGTGCAGCCGACGCCCCAACTGATGATTCCGACGAGATATTTCGCGCCATCGACGTAACCGATTGCCGGCCCGCCGCTGTCGCCCTGGCAGGCGTCGGCAAATCCGAGCCCGGCGCAAAACATCGTCTTCTGCACCAAGCCGTGATAGATGGCCGGCGCATTGCACTTGGCGCGACCGACGACATCGACGAAAGCGTAAAGCAGGGTATTCGAAATCGGGCCGTCGGCCCGGAATGACGAAGTGCCCCAGCCGAAGATTCGAACTTTGGCGCCGTCCTTGAGAAGCGCGTCGACCGCGGCCTTTGGCGGCCGCTTGAGGGGGACCAGCGCCGGTGTGCCGGTGACGTGCAGCAGCGCGAGATCGTTTTCGGGTACTTGGTCCCGGACGATGCGGAATTCCGGATTGATGACGATTCGGTCGATCGGTTGAATTTTGCCGCCATAGGACAAGGTGTTCGACCCGCTCAGCACATCGAACTTGGACGTATCGAGCGCCCGGCTCGACCGGCCACGGCCGGCTTGCGCCGCGAGAACGCAATGCGCGGCCGTCAGCACCCAGGACGGGGACAACGGCGACACCCCCGCAGAAGTGCCCAAGGACCCGCGGCACCGACCGAATCTGCAGCGATATCATCCACGGAAAACCATAGGACGGCGCGACGCTCGCCGAGCCGAGGAACACATCACCGGTTCGGCCACTGGCGATGGCTGTGGAGCGCTCCTGGTAGGCGGAACGAACTTGCGGCACGAAGCGCAAAATGTCTTGCGCAGAGGCCGCTGATGCACCGCCGAGAGAAGCGACAACACAAGCAACAATAAGGCGGCGGAAAACCCTCGTTCGCATGCGGCACCTATTTGGAGTCGGCGGCAATCGTTTTTTTGATCCACGGAACATAAGCCTGCACGTCGAGATAAACATTCGGCGTGTTACGGACCGTGCCGCAGGCCGCCGGCCACGAGACCAGGCCCGCCAGATACAGGTTGGCCTTCTTGTCGTAGAGGACCATCGGGCTTCCGCCGAAGCGAAAGCAAATGTTGTGATATTTGAGAAGAGACCGGCCACAGAACACATGGCTTCGGTTCAGTTCGGGATAATCGCTCGTGCTGAAGCACACTTGCTTATCAAGGACCGCGGTCTGAATCACTTGAAGCTCTTCGCTGTGCGTCCGGTCCGACTGCTGCGTGCTGATCCCCCAACCGAGAATGCTGCCGACCCCGCCCTCCTGCTCGGCAATCGGCGGTCCGCGGAGCGAGATCGGCAGACCGGCCGATCGGCCGTTCACGTTGATCTCGAGCAGCGCAAGATCGTTCTGCAGCGTTTTGGGGTCGTATTCGGGGTGCGGAACGACGGCGCGGACATCGAAGCGCGGGCCCGGCGCCGACAATTTGCCGGTATGCGTGAACACGTAGATGCTGTCGTCGTTCGGCCAGCGGCGCGTGAGATTGAAGGTGCAATGCGCCGCGGTCAGCACCCAGCGCGCGGCGACCAAGACGCCGGCGCAGACAAAGTCCCGATCCAGTTGCGTCCCGTCGCTGATCGCGGCCGCCCACGGCGCCGCGGCGGCACCGACCGTCACTGGATTTTCCTCGGGTCCCGGGCCGACGTCCAGATCGCGTGGGCCGACGTTGCCCGGCCGCACGCCAAAATCGCGGTGCACGGCGCTGTTCGGGGGATCCGACGACGGTAGCCGCAAGATGCTCGGCAACTTTTCCAAGGTATCGGAAAGCGTCGAGATCGCCATTGCGCTGCGGCACGACGTCATACCGACGGCACAGACCATGCAGATTGCAAGCGCTGCTTGTCTGCCGCGGCCACTCATCCGCTAATTCCTTTGTACCGGATAAGCTGGAAGCCATTCATTTCGCTGGGGTGGTAAGTCCGCTCGCACACCCCCTCGCAATCGTGCCGGGTCGAGGATTCCAGCACCGTGAAACCGACCTCCGGGCCCGGCGCTACACCGACGAGCAACCGCACGTGGTGCCCAGGCCAGTCGAAGGCGTCGCCGGGCTTGAGATCGTCGATGCTTTTCAACGCGACCGCGACATCGAGCAGTCCCGACGTACCGCGCTTGCCAATGCCCCAGGCGCGCGAAACAAAACCGGAGCAGTCGACGCCGGCCGATCCCTGCACCAGACAGTAATCCAGGGCGGCACTTCGGCACGTGCAGATGTCGCCTGCGAGCGCGCCAACTTCGGCACGGGCCTTGAAGGATTGGGGTGTGTCGTCTCCGCCCCAGCGATAAGGCATCGGTCCAATCGTCTTGCCGACAAGCGCCGATGTGAAATGATAAGGCCTCCGCCAGAACTTCGCCTTCTCCGGACTACACTGGTTTTCGACGGTTGAATTGGAGAAATTCTCCCTTGCCATTACCCAATCGACGGTCAAATAGGCTTTGGCGTTCTTGACGACTTGCTCTCGGCTGATGCTCGGCGTCGCCACCTTGACCTTGAAGCGAATCCCGCTGTTCTTGAGCGTTCGTCGTCCGCCCTTGTCGCCTTGGACGTCCGTCTGGACGGCGAATTCGCGAATGGCTCTGCCCAGGTTTTTGACATCGACTTTTCTCGCGCCGCCGCCCCGGCGCGGCGGCGTGGTGAATGCGACTTCACGAACCTTGACGCCGCTCGCGGCCGGCACCAGCACGCGCACCACGCCACGGTCGTCGACGGTGATGAAGTCGTGCGGCACCACCTCCATGCCGTCGAGCGGGATATGGGCGATGCCGGTCACTTTGCCGGCACGATCGAAGCGGCTGACGAAGATGCGCACTTGCAGGCTCGGAACCGCGGCGACGATCTCTTCGCTGACGACGTAGCGGCTACCGGCCGTTGCCGCGCCGATCTCGCGCGCCTGCGCCAACGTGCCGGCGGTGATCGCGCGCACGTCGAGCGGCCGCGCGCCGCCGCGGCGCCGGTCGCGCAAGATGAGTTGCCGCGGGCCGCGGCGCGTGACTTCGATCTCGCGCTCCCTGTTCGCCATCACCGGGAGCGCCTGCAGCGACTTGACGCTTCCCGCGTCGACGTTGCGCGCCACGCTGACCTGCCGACGGCCGGTTTTGTCGAGCAGGCTGACCTGGGTTCGGTCGCGCACGATCCTGTCGATGACGAACCCGGATGGCAGCGCGGCGCGGCCGGCGATGCGGCCCTGATCGTTGAAGAACACGAGCTGGCCGTCGACCGGATCCTGGGCGGCCTGCAGGCCCGCGCGCAGCCAGAAGAAATGGTCGGGCACCCGGCCCAGCTCTTCCGGCGCGTTGCGCACCATGTTCAAGGGCTTTACGGCGGCCGGCGCCACTTTCGGCCCAGGCGTGGCTGGGGCGCTGCGCACCACCGGCGCCGGGCGCGGCAGGGGAGGAGGAAGCAGGGTTCTGCCGCGCGCCAGCGTCGGGGCCACCACGAGGGCGGTGACCAGTGCAATCGTCAGTTGCCGCCTCAATGTGGGCACGGCATCCATCCCCCCAAACTCGGTAGTATCTATGTACTACAATTTGTGTCTGTCTCATTATCAGGTGCTAGGTGTGGGGGTCCAAACGGATCGTCGAAACAGGTTTAAGCGTTAAGGTAACCGCCGCGGCGCCGGCACTCGCGCGCTGCAACTTGCGCGGTACGCTCATGCCACCCCCCGCGCGGCGCAAAATCCTACAAGGGTTCAACGGCTTCTGTTTAAGCGTCGGCTGAGCAAGCCGGCGCGGCGGAGCCCTCAGTAATCCGAGGCCGGCGGCTCCCGTGCCGGCAAGGTGAGTAACCAAGGATGTCAGTGGCAGAGGACCGGCCACGCGACGCCGCCAGCCGACACGTAGCCGGACGCAGGCGTTTGCCGCGGGACGATGGCCGGGGCGATCGGCGCTCGCCGACGCGTCCGCAGTTCGTCGAAGGCTGGCGCAAGGACGTCAAACGCAAAGTCCATGAAGCCAATGAGGCGCCCGCGCTCGAACTGGCGCCGACCGCCCGCATCGACATCTGGATGGCCAAACCCGACATGCTGATGAAGGCCGAATCCGCGTTGACATTGTTGAGCGACCAGGAATGGAACGCAGTCAAAGGGATCGCCGACCCGGCCAACCGGCGCAGCGTTGTCGCCTCACGCGTGCTGCTGCGCATCGGTCTGTCGCGCGCCGCCGAGTATACGGTCGAGCCCTCGGCTTGGCGCTTTGCCGTCGACGCCAACCAGCGGCCGGTGGTGGCCGAGGGCCTGCCACCCATTAACTTCAGCATCTCGCATCTCGACGAGCTTGTGCTGGTAGCGGTGTCAACGACACTGGAGGTCGGCATCGACGTCGAATGCATCGATCAGGACATCAGTCCCGATGTGATCGCCGAGTTTTCCCATCTCGACGAGCACCATTCCGTCGGCGGCCTGCCGCGTCCGCGCGAAATCCGCGAATTCGTCCGGATGTGGACGCTAAAGGAGGCCTACACGAAATTGGTCGGAGTCGGGCACAGTCTCGATTTCAAGTCGATCAAGTTCACACTCGACCCGGTTCAGCTCAAGTCGATCGCCGGCAAGAGCAACAAGAACGGCACGACCCAGTTCGAGAACTTCTACATTTCCAACCAGCACCTCTTGTACCACGCCTCGCTGGCCGTACGGCATCCCGCGGGCGATCCCGGCATCACCGAGGTGCAAATCATAAGCCTCGCCGATGCTGAGGGCCTTACCACCAACTATGCCGCGCCCATGGTCCGCTGATGTCAATTGAATCCCACCCAACCGCCACGCCGGCCACCACCGCCACCGATGCAATGCGGCAGGCCCCGGCTGGCGAAACGCCGCGCCTGCTGCACGAATTCTTCGAGGCGCAGGTGCGTTTGCGGCCCGACCATCCGGCGTTGGAATGCGACGACGACGTGCTCACCTACGGCGAGCTCGACCGGCTCGCAAACGGCTTTGCCACCGCGTTGCAATCGCGCGGCATCGGGACGGGCGACCTGGTGGCGCTCTACGCGGACAAGTCGAGCCGGCTTTTCGCCGCCATGCTCGGCATCCTGAAAGTGGGCGCCGGCTACGTGCCGCTCGATCCCAAGTTCCCGCTAGTCCGCGTGCTGGGCATATTGGAAGATGCCGATATTGCGGTCGCGATTTGCGGGCGAAACTTAACGGACGCACTCGCCGGCCAGACCGCCGCCACGCTGATGATGCTCGACGAAATCGACGAAGCGCCGGCCGCGCCGCCGCTGCAGCCCGCGGTCGGGGCACCCAACGACATCTGTTATGTCATCTATACCTCGGGCTCGACCGGCCGGCCCAAGGGCGTGCTCATCGAGCACCGCAACGCCGTCAATTTCGTCCATTCGCTGCGCACCGTTTACAAGCTGACCGCCGACGAGCGGATCTATCAGGGCTTCTCGCTCGCCTTCGATGCCTCGATCGAGGAAATCTGGGCGGCATTCTCGCTCGGCGGCACGTTGGTGGTTCCCTCCAACGACGTCGCGCGCTCGGCTTTTGACGCCGCCGATTTCATCAACGCCCGCAACATCACCTATTTCTCGACGGTCCCGCCGTTCCTGTCGATGATCGCCGAGGACCTGCCGACGGTGAAGCTCCTCGTGCTCGGCGCCGACGTCTGCCCCAACGAACTGGTGCAGCGCTGGGCGGCACCCGGACGGCGCCTGCTCAATACCTACGGCCCAACCGAGGCGACGGTGGTGGCGACCGCGACCGAGTGCACGCGCGACAAGCCGGTGACCATCGGCAAGGCCTTGCCCGGCTACAGCACCTACGTGCTCGACGAACGCATGAAGCCCGTTCCCGCAGGCGAGTGCGGCGAACTTTATCTCGGCGGCACCAGCATCGCGCGTGGTTATCTCAACCGCCCCAACCTGACCGCCGAGTGTTTCATCCAAAATCCGTTTAATGGCGACAGCTCGTCGTCACGGCTTTACCGCACCCGCGACCTGGTGCGCACGTCCGACGACGGCGATCTCGAGTTCGTCGGACGCGCCGACGCACAGATCAAAATCCGCGGCTTCCGCATCGAGCTGTCCGAAATCGAAGCGGTGCTACTGGAAGACCCCGCCATCCGCGCGGCCGCGGTCACCGCGGTCGAGTTCGGCAGCCTGAAGGAGCTTGCTGCCTATGTAGTGCTGGCGTCGCCGCAAATAGCGCTCGACCGCGAACGCCTGTCCGAAAGACTAAGCGCGCGGCTGCCCGAATACATGATCCCACGCTATCTCGACCTGATCGAGGAACTGCCGCAGATGACCAGCGGCAAGATCGACCGCAAGCTGCTGCCGCCGCCGAAGACAGTGCTGGGCCGGGCCGAGCATGACCTTGTCGCTCCGACGACCACCACCGAGCGGACGGTCGCCGGCGCATGGGAAAGCGTGTTCCAGCAATCACCGATCTCGATCGATGACGACTTCTTTCTGGACCTGCGCGGGCACTCGTTTTTCGCCGCCCAGGCGGTAACCGAATTGCGCAAGCAGTTCCCTGGCGTGTCGCTGTCGGTGCCGGATTTCTACGAATACCGCACTGTACGGCGGCTGGCTGAGTTTCTCGACAAAGCCGGCGCCGCCGCCAAGCGGGTCGGCACGGCTGAATCGCGTGACCTAAAGCCGCCGCCCGGAGAACAAGCGGCCGCTGTGGATGCGGCGCGGCCACCGCTGCCACGTTTCCGCTGGGTGTGTGTACCGCTGCAGGCACTGGCGCTGGTCGTGCTCTATGCGATCATGACCGCGCCGGTGTTCGCTGCGATCGTCTTGATCCTGCGCGTGCTCGCCGGCCAGACGCCCCTTGATGAAGCCATATCGCTTGCCACAACCGCCGGATTCTTCATCTGGCCGATCTGGCTCATCATCAGTGTCGCAACGAAATGGCTGGTGATCGGCCGCTACAAGGCGGGCTATTACCCGGTCTGGGGCTCCTATTATTTCCGCTGGTGGCTCGTCACCCGCTTCCAGGAACTGAGCTTGTCCGGCATCTTTGTCGGCACGCCATTGATGGCTCTCTATTACCGCGCCATGGGCGCCAAGGTCGGCCGCAACTGCTCGATCGATACGCCGCACTGCTTCGCCTTCGACCTCATCTCGATCGGCAATGACACCAGCATCGGGCCGGAGTCTCAATTGCTTGGCTACCGAGTCGAGAACGGTTGGCTGATCCTCGGCACCTGCGTCATCGGCGACGAATGCTTCATTGGCACCCACGCCTGCCTCTCTCTCAACACCCACGTGGATAACCGGGCGCGCGTGGGCGACATGACCCATGTGGCGGACGAAACGGTCGTCGCAGCCGACACCAGCGTGCGCGGATCACCCGCGGACCTCGGCGAGGTCGATCTCGGAACGCTGCAGGACAATGCGCGGCCAGGACGCAGCGGCCGCGCCCGCGCGTTCATGTACGGATTGATCCACCTCGTCCTGATTTACGTCATGGGCTATTTCCTGATCATGAGCGCGGTGCCGGCGCTGCTGCTGGTCGGCTACGCGCTCTACACCGGCGGCCCGTTATGGGGGATCGGCGCGGCCTTCGTGGCGGTGCCGATTTCGGTGATCTGGTATCTGTTCATGGTGGTGGCGGTGAAATGGATTTTCATCGGCCGCATCCGGCCCGGCACCTATCGCCAGTACAGCGGTGCTTACCTGCGCTACTGGTTCCTCGCCTATTTGCTCAACAACACCCGCCATATCGTGCTGCCGCTCTATTCGACGCTGTTCCTGCCGCCATTCCTGCGCCTGCTCGGTGCCAAGATCGGGCGCGGCACAGAGATTTCCACCGTCATGCAGGTGATGCCGGACCTGATCGAGATCGGCGACGGCAGCTTTCTCGCCGATGCCTGCATCATCGGCGGCCACCGCGCCTATCTCGGCCAGATCGAACTGCGCAATAACCGCATCGGCAGCCATACCTTCATCGGCAACAGCGCGCTGGTGCCGGTCGGCGTCGACATCGGCGACAACGTCCTGATCGGCGTGATGTCGACACCGCCGCAAGGCATCCAGCGCACGGGCGACAACACGCGCTGGATGGGTTCGCCCAGCTTCGAACTGCCGCATACGCAGGAGGTCACCGGTTTCAGCGACGCCGACACCTATCATCCGCGCACCGGCACCGTGAGCTTCCGCCTCGCGGTGGAAGTCGTGCGCATGTTTCTTCCCGGCATGGTCGCGACCGCCGACTTTGTCATGGTCTGTATCGCAGCGGTGTATATTTATGGTTTGGTCCCGCTGTGGGCGTTCGCGCTGATCATCCCAATCGTCGCCACGCTCGCCTCGTTCGTGGCAATCGCCATGGTGGCTTTCCTCAAATTCATGCTGATGCACACCTTCCGGCCGGTGGTGAAGCCGCTGTGGTCGCCTTACGTCTGGGTCAACGACATCGTCAATGCGATCTACGAGGTCGTCGCCGCGCCGGCGATGGGGCCGCTGTTGGCCACGCCGTTCAGCTGCATGTGCGCGCGCTGGATGGGCTGCAAGGTGGGGCGATGGGTCGTTTTGGAGAGCACGCTGTTTTCCGAATTCGACCTGGTCGAGATCGGCGACGAGGCGGCGCTCAACGTGGGCGCCACGATACAGACTCATCTGTTCGAAGACCGTGTGATGAAGTCCGACTTCCTCAAGATTGGTCCGCGCTGCTCGGTCGGCAACATGGCCGTGGTGCTCTACTCAACCGAGATGCAGCGGGGCTCATCGCTCGACTCCTTATCGGTTCTGATGAAAGGGGAGGTGCTGGCGGCCGCGAGCTGCTGGTCCGGCATTCCCACCAAGCGCGCCGTGACGTCGATCGCCTGGATGAAGCCGGCGGCGGCGCCCCCCACGGCACCGATGCACCCGCCGGCGCCCGGCGAACTCGCCCAAGCAGGCGACGAAGCAATGCCGATGGGGCGCCTAGAAGAGAAAGCCCGCGCCGAGATGGCTACGCGGGCGCGGCAGCGGCAGTAAACGGCGCTTCGCATCCGGCTTGTGTCCGCTTGAACGCTCTCAAGCCGGCAACGTGACCCGCGCGCGCAAGCCACCCTGCGGCCGATTGGTCAATGTCACCTCGCCGCCGTGCGCCTGGATGATTGACAACGCGATCGCCAGTCCCAGCCCGACGCCGCCGGTCTCGCGGCTGCGCAATTCCTCCACGCGGTAGAACGGCTCGAACACCCGCGCGATCTCTGTTTCGGGAATGCCGGGCCCCTCGTCGTCGATCGTGATCTCGATGGCCTTGCCGGCAGCCGCAACGGAAACGTGCGCGGCCTTGCCGTACTTGACCGCGTTGTCGATCAGGTTCGTTAGCGCGCGCTTCAGCGTCGCCGGCCGGCACTCGCCAATAACCGGCTGCGCCGGCGCCATCGTCACCGACAGCCCGGCGTCGCTCATGTCGTCGGCGATGCTCTGCACGAGCGAGACGATGTCGGTCTTGCGCAACGGCTCGGCAGCCGCTTCATCGCGCGCGAACTTCAGGGTGGCGCCGATCATCTCGTCCATCTCGGCGATGGTCGCCAGCATCTTGTCGCGTTCCTGCGGGTCGGCGACGTTCTCGGCGCGCAGGCGCAGCAGGGTCAGCGGCGTGCGCAGGTCATGCGAGATGGCCGCCAGGAGGCGCGTGCGGGTCTCAATCAGACTGCGCAGGCGCACCTGCATGTCGTTGAAGGCGCGCGAGGCGCGCCGGGTTTCGACCGTGCCGGTTTCCGGCAGCGGCGGCACGGTGACGTCGCGGCCGAGCCGTTCGGCCGCCACGGCAAGCGAGGCCAGCGGCGCCGTGACGCGCCGCACCGCCCAGACCGACACGCCGAGGATGATGACGGCCATGATCGCCATCGAGACCATGAACTGCCGCGACAGCGCCGGCCCGGTGACCGGCAGCCCGGTCGTGAACGACAGCCATTGGCCGCCCGGCAATGGCATGGCCACCTGCAGATCGCGAAAGCCGCCGAGCCCATGCATCATGGGGCCGCGCCCGAAGCGCGGATGAAAGCCGCCGAACGGCGGCCCGCCCGGCGCGAACACGGCGACCCGCGGCGCCTGCGCCACGCCATTGGCCGCGCCATCCGACATCTGCGCGATGAGATACGCTTTGACCGCCTCCGACGCGTCAGCGTCTTCGAGGCCCGGATGCGGCGGCGGCGGCCGGTTGGACAGCGTGACCTGGAAGGTCTGGTCGCTCAGGGCCGCGACCATCCGGCCCCGCCAGTCGGGCGGTGCATCGCGAACGAGCCGCGTCAGATTGGCGATGCGCTGCGCGACTGAGAACCCGCCGATCGCGCGCACCGCCTGCTCGCGGTCGGCGGTATAGAGCCACGATCCCACGGCGTTGGAGACGATCAAGCCGGCGAGCAGGATCAGCAGCGTCTGTCCGAACAGGCTTTTGGGGAGGAAGCGTCTCATTCCGACGTCACCTCGGGCGTGAACATGTAGCCCCCGCCCCACACCGTCTTGATGAGCTTGGGATCGTTGGGATCGCGCTCGAGCTTCTTGCGCAGCCGGCTCACCTGGGTATCGATGCTGCGGTCGAGCGCGCTGGCGGCGCGGCCGCGCGCCAGATCGAGCAACTGATCGCGGTTGAGCACGCGCTGCGGCCGTTCGACCAGGGCGATCAAGAGATCGTATTCACCGGTAGAGAGCGGCACCGCGACGCCGTCGTCGCGCAACAGATCGCGCGAACCGGTGTCGAGCTGCCAGCGGTCGAAGCGATAGCGCTTGGGCCGCTTGTCGGGGCTCACCGCCGTATCCTTGCCGGCGCTGCGGCGCAGCACCGCCCGGATGCGGGCGATCAACTCGCGGCTGCCGAAGGGCTTGGGCAGGTAATCGTCGGCGCCCATTTCGAGGCCGATGACGCGGTCGACCTCCTCGCCCTTGGCGGTCAACATGATGATGGGGATGTTCGACTCCGCGCGCACGGCGCGGCAGAGCGCGAGGCCGTCCTCGCCCGGCAGCATCAGGTCGAGCAGGATGAGGTCGATGCGGCTGTCGGCCAGCACCTTGCGCATGGCGCGGCCGTCGGCCGCCGTGCTGACGCGGAAGCCGTCCTTGCTCAGGGCGCGCGAGACCAGGTCACGGATCTCGCGATGGTCGTCGACGATCAGGATGTGCGGGTCACCGGACATGACGGCACTATAAACAAATGACGCGAGGCCCGTGGACCGAATGTGTGTCAAATCATGACCGCCCCGGGCTTTGACACAGATTGTCACAAAAAGGCGCGCGGCCGAAAAACTTGAGTGACATGCACGGCCTCCAATGCGCGAACGAGCAACGGACACCTCCGTTGCCGAGACATTGGAGAGCGCAATGAAAAAGAAGACTCTGGTGATTGGCGCCGTCGCGGCGGCCACCATCCTCGGCGGCGGTTTCGCCCTGGCGCACTCGGTCGGACAAGGCCGCGGCGGCTTCGGCCCCGGCGGCTGCCCCGGTCAGCAGATGCACGGGCAGATGGGTCCGGGCATGCACGGCCAGTATGGCCCCGGCCCGCGCGGGCAGATGGGCCCCGGCATGCGGGGCCAGTACGGCCCCGGTCCGCACGGGCAGATGGGCCCGGGCATGCAGGGCCAGTACGGCCCCGGTCCGCACGGACAGATGGGCCCTGGCATGCAGGGCCAGCGTGGCCCCGGCTTCCAGGGCGGTCCGCGTTTCGCGGCCTTCGCTCCGGCGCAGCTCGACAAGCTGAAGACCGAGCTCGGCATCACCGCGGCGCAGGAGGCGGCGTGGAGCAAGTACACCAAGACGGTGCAGGACGCGGCCACCGCGATGCAGAAGGCGCGCGCCGACATCGCCACCGAGGCCGGCAAGGCGGGGCCGCAGGGCCGCTTCGCCTTCGGAACCAAGATGCGTGAGCAGGCGCAGAAGCAGTTCGAAACGGTGAAGACCGCCGCCAACGAGCTGCTCACCACACTCGATGACACGCAGAAGACCAAGGCGCAGGCCACGCTGCCCGGCCTGGCGTTCGGCCCCGGCATGGCCAAGGCCGGCGGCCCGGGCTGGCACCGGCCCTGGCACTGACGGCGCCCGGCGCTGCCACGCCGAAAACGCCAAGCGTAAGATATCCTCCGGGCGGCCCGTCCGCCCGGAGTTTTTTCGCGTCAGGTCTCGGGGCTGTCCTTGCGCGCCCTGTCGCCGCAAAGCGCGGAGCAAACGCCCACCCTCACCGCTTCTGCGCGCGCGCCTTCAGTGGAGGACAGGTCAAGATATAGGTGAAACCGTGAAAGCCACGGTAATCGCGCTTGGCGTCGAAAGGCATGATGGGCACGCTGTTGTCGCTGCGGACGGCGGCATTCAACGACATCATGTAGAGCGGATCGACGAGATGTCCGGTCTCGTTGGTCCAGTACTTGCCGCCGTATTTGTTCTCGGCCCACTCGGTGGAGTCGTCGTCACCGATCGACCATACCTCCCAGTGCACCTCCGGCAGATATTGGGGATCGCCGCCGGGCCGGAAGACGTGCGCCAGCATCTCGCCGCGCTCGACCCGTTTGCCGACGGGGATGTGGCGAACCTCGCTGTAACGCAGGTGATCGAATTCCGAGTAGTAAAAATCCCGGCCGCGGGTCAGGCCGAGGTCCTTCTTGCTGTGACGGATCATCAGCGCGCCTTCCGGACCCCATCCCCAATTGGCGCGCCAGACGGCGATGACCTCGCCCGGCGCCGGCGCCAGGATGGCGTCACCCAGCCGGCCGCCATCGACGCCGGAATGCGGCTGGTCGCGCTTGGTACCGTCGACGTCGTCCCAGCTCGAAAACAACGAGGTCAAGGGCGAGCAGGCCCGGTCGAGCGGATAGGCCGGCGTCAGCAGTCGATGCTGATAAGCGCGCTCGGGCGCAAAGCCGGTTTGCGCGGCGGTCTTGCCGCCGACAGGAAGCGCCAACAGCGCCGTACATACTGCCGCCGTCGCGAAGTGCAATTTGGTCATGGGATTCAAGTTGGGTCCGTTCTGGTGGCGAGCATCTAGTGGCGCGCCAAGGCCAGATCAAGGCAACTCCCCCGAATGTCATTGCCGCGGCCGTCGGAACAGCGGTGGTACTATTGTGGCAAGTCCGTTTTGCGCGCGCCACTCCGATCGTTCCGCCAAACTCCGACGCGCGCCATTTGCGCCTAGAAAGTACCGCTCACTTCGACATGGCCGTAGGGGCTGACGCCGTTGTCGCTGTCGTTGGCGTAACCGGCCGCCAGCGCCACCTGCAGCGGACCGAGGGTGAATTCGGTGAGATGCCCGCCCACGCGCCACTGGTTGGATTGCTCGTCACCCGACAGGCCCGCCTCCGGCCCGATGAACAGGCCGGCGATGCCAAAAACCTGGATGCCGAACTTGGCATTGGTGGAATAGGTGTCGAACGCGGTCGAATATTCGCCCTCGCCTGAGACCAGCGTCGCCGGGGTCGGATTGACCCTTGCGTTGGCAAGGATCTTCGCGCCGACGGCGGTGCCGTTCACCGGATTCGTCGTATCGATGGCGGACAACATGTGATTGACCGCGTTGGCGCCAGCGAGCACGTTGATGGAGTAATTGTCGCCTTCGAAGCCGTAGCCGGCCAAGACGGTACCGCCGGTCGTGATGCCATCGATCGAGCCGCCGGTCACCTGATAGCTATAAGCGCCGCCCTCGCCCATGATCAGGACGCGCATGCCGGATGTATCCAGATCGCCGAACGGCGCGATGAACGCGCCTGCCCAGGCGCTGTAGCTGTCCTTCGCAGCATCGAAGCCGGTGAACGCGACCCAACGTTTGCCCACCTCCCCATTCGTCGGCTCCAACACCGGACTGCTGGCCATGCCAAGCGCGGAGACCGCGGCGGGATCGGTGGTGAAATGGTAATTGAAGCCCACCTTCACGAGTTGGGCTCGTTGATGGATTTCGGAGGTGAAATAGTTGCCGTCCTCGGCTTCGAACGGCACGTTTCGGCTGCCGAGATCCATGTAGTTGTATTCGACCTTCACCGACCAATTGTGAAGGAAATAGGCTTCGACGCCGCCGCCGACCAGCCAGCCGAGCCGGCTCTGTTCGGCATAGTACATGTTGTCGCAGTCGGCCCTAATGCCGCCACTTCTGGTCGGCTGCGAGCCCGCGCAGGTGGCGACATTGGTGAAGCGGTCGTCCACCCAAACCGCGCCGCCTTTCACGTAGAAGAGCGCCGGACCGTAGACCACGCCGATGCGACCGGTGAGGTCGGCAAACCATTCCATCGTGGCGGAACACACCTGGTCGCCAAAGGCGTAACAATTGAACTCGGAATTGCCGACACCGCTCCAGCTGAAGTCCCCTTCAACGCCGATCACCAGCCAATTGATCTGATAATTGTAGCCGAACTGCAGCCCGCCCAAGATGCCTTGCGTGTTGGGATCGGCATCGATGATGCCGTCATAGACCGGGAAATTGTTGACCCAGGTCTTCGTGCCCCAGCCGTAGCCGAGATGGGCGCCAACGTAGAAGCCGGTCCAGGGATCGAACACCGGCGCCGGCGCTTTTTTGATGAGCAATGGGGCGAGATTGGCGGCCGCTGCCGGGCGTGGCGTGGTGGCCAGCATGAGAACGGCGACAATGGGAAGGCCGATCAGCCAAGCGCGCCGAATGCGACGGCCGAAGAAATGTGTGTTCACGATTGTACCTCATCTTTGGCGTTCCGGCGGGAGCAAAGATGGCTCTCGCTGGCGACGCGTTACGATGTCGGCGTCAATGCCTCCGCCGATGGAGTCGGGCGTTCACGATGCGAACATTGTTCCTGACGGTTTTGTTGTGCGGATCGCGCCGCAGTGCCTTGAGAAAGCGCGCGCGGGCGGCCCGGAGATCGCCGCGCAGCATGTAGGAGTAGCCCTGGTTATTGAGGATCTGCGTGGTCTCGCCGGCGAGACGGATGGCCTGTCGGTAGGCGCGGTCGGCAAGATCGAAGCGCCGGATATTGTCGTAACTGCCGGCCAGTCCGATCCATGCCGTCACGTTGCCGGGCGACTTTTCGATGACCGCGCGGAAATAAGTTTCGGCCAGACCGAACTCGCCGCGATGAAAGTGATAAAGCCCGCGCCGCAAGGGATCGTTCGGCGACACATAGGTCAGGTCAACCGGATCGGCAGCGGCTACCGCGGCCTCGCCCGGCGGCGGCCCCCACAGCGTATGTTCCAGAGTTTTACAGCCGCCCAAGCCGGCGGTCGCGAAGACGAGTGACAAGCAAAGCCCCCACCGTTGGATATCGCAACGAAACCCCATCAATTGATCCACTCTTCCGGCGAGCGGTCGGCGACCGGCCGTTTCGCGCCGCGGACGGCATTACGATTCGTTAAATCCACTCATTCGATCCACGCTCCCTCTCACTTTGCTCCGCTCGACGCCGCGCCGCCGCCGGACAACCCCTTCGTTTCGATGGCCACCGGCGCCAGCGGCTGCGGCGCTTGCGGCAGCTTGCTGACGTCGCGGTAGCGTTCGACCGCGCCCACCATGCGTTCGCCGTTGGCCGGGATGTGCCGATTGCCCGAATGGCGCGGCCACGGATCGATGACGTGGATGGCGCTGTTCACCGCCTTGGCGTTGCCCGCGCCCGGCGAAATGCTGTCGATGCGTTGCAGGTAAGGCGCGGTGAAATCGTCGTAGATGACGTCGCCGGCGCATGCGGGCGAGGCGAATAGAATGATCGCGACCGCCAGGGTTGAAAGGACAGCCGGCATTTGTTTGCGAGCGCGCATGGCTCCCGATCCTTACTGGGCGTTGAGCGGCAGGATGTAGCCGGAGGGCGCGGCGCGGACGCCGCCGCGTTCGGCCAGGCTACGATGGCGGCGCTTGCGCACCTCCATTTTGCCCATCACGAACAGGTCGATGTCATTGCCGGGCAGCGTCCGCTCCAAGGGCGAAGCCAGACGCTGACTAGGCTTCGCGGGTTCGACCAAGTGCGGCGTGACGATGACGACCAGGTCGGTCTCGCGCTTCAGAAAAGCGGTGCTACGGAACAGCGCCCCAAGCACCGGCACGGAACCGATCCAGGGCAATTGGGCAATATTGCGCAGCCCGCGAGATTGCAGCAGGCCGGCGATGGCGAAGCTTTGACCGTCGCGCAGCTCGATGGTCGTGCGCGCCTCACGCTTGGTCAAAGCGGGAATCTGGAAGCCGGAGATGGTCACCGCGTTGGTGTAATCGAGCTCGCTGACCGACGGCGCCAGTCGAAGATTGATCACACCCGAGGCGAGCACGGTCGGAGAGAAGGTGAGTTGAACGCCGAACGGTTTGTATTCGACATTAATGACCGGCACGGAGCCGGTTGAGCTTTGCACGACCGGCACCGGGATCTCACCGCCGGCGAGGAAGCTGGCGGTGTCGCCCGACAGCGCCACCAAATCGGGTTCCGCCAGGCTGCGCACAAGTCCCTTGCTCTCCAGCGCGCTGACCATCAGGTCGACGCTGCCGTGACTGTTGTTGACCAGATTGGCGATCGCAACGCCGAACGGCGAGCCGGTGGTGGTGCCGGCGAAGGTCGACAGCGTCTGAAACAGAGGAATCCCGCCGGGCGTTGCAGCCGGGCTTTGGTCGACCTGAGCCGGCTGGCCGAGCCCGGTGTTGAAGCCGCGCCCGCTCTGGGCGACATACCAGTTGACGCCGAGGTCGCGCCCGGCCTGCCGTGTCACTTCAAGGAAGCGGACCTTCAGCATCACTTGCTGCGCCGAGGCCACGCTCATCGCATTGATGACCGGCAACTTGGGCGTCGCCGCCTTGGCGATCGTCACCGCGCGGTCGGCCATGGTCGCGTCACGCGCCACGCCGCTGAGCACGACCTGGCCGTTACTGCTCCTGACGTGGATGCGGCGGCTGCCGGTGCTGGAGCGGATTTGCCGGGCGATGCTGGCGGCGTCGATGCTGACCGTGATGTCGATGATCGCGATCAGATGCTTGTCCTTGTCGAAGGCCGACACGTTGGTCGTGCCGAGCTTCTTGCCCTGAACGTAGATCACGCGGTCCGACATGGGCAGCACGTCGGCAATATCGGATGCGCCGACGACCGTGGACGCGAACGGCTTGCCGAGCCGGATCGTCACCGATTTGAATTGCGTCACGTAAACGTGGCGGGTGGCGGCAACTTCGACCGTGATGGAGGTTTGCGCGCCGGCCGGCATCGAACCGATGAATGACACGAACGCCGTCGCGGCTAGTGCCGCGGGCCACAAGGATAAAAAACGCAGCATTCGACGGCGTTGCGCGCACCGAGGACAACGAACGGACACCAACTCGACCGACATGCCCCGCTCCTCATGCAACGACAGAAGCAACACGACCCCTCAGGGCATAACGCGCCCGTTCACAGCATATCGCACGAACGCCGATCGAACTCGGCTCCGCCCACGCGGCGGATATGATCGTCGCCCTTGCTAACTGCGAACGTTTCGTCACCCCGAAAGCCTGAACATTGCCATTGGTCGTCGCGGTTGACTGCTTGAGCATGCCATTATGATGACGAGACTCACCGCGCACTTCGGCACAAATATACCACTCGCTACTTTATTTATGCGCGGTGGAATGATTGATGAGGGTCAACAGAGCACAGCACGCGCGGTGATAACAAAATCGTTCAAGGACCGCCGTCAAACCTTTGACGTGTCTTTGCTGTGCGGGTGCGAAGGATGCTTCGATCGGAACGTGGCAGCGTCGCGATCCAGCTTGGGCTGATGATGATCATCATCCTGGGCATGGTTGGGCTGGGCGTCGAAATCACCTTCGTCCTCTACAAGCACCGACAGATGCAATCGGCCGCCGATTCAGCCGCGTTTGGCGGCGTAACCGCCCTGGCGCGCGGTTACCCTGCCGATTTCAGGGTGGAATCGCGCGCCGTCGCCGCGGCTGCGGGTTTCGTCAACGGCGTCGACAGCGCAACGGTAACAATAAACCGCCCTCCCACGTTGGGCTCGCACGCGGGCGACAACAACGCAGTCGAGGTGATCGTTGGACAGCCGCAGTATCTCGGCCTTGTCGCACTGTTTCGGGAGGGACTATTCCAGGTCAGCGCCCGCGCGGTGGCGGCTCTGGGCGGCTCCGGAAGCGGCTGCATTTTGCAGACGCTGACGAACAACATGACCGGCGTATCCCTCACGAATGGCGTGCGCGTCGACCTCAATCAATGCGGCTTGAACGTGAATGCAACCGGGTCGTCGTCGCTGTCGGTCAGCGGCGGGGCGCGGCTGACGGCGCAATTCGTCTCGACCGGCGGCGAGGTATCGGTAAACAACGGCGGCAAGATCGACGCCACTGACGGCGTGAAAGAAAACCAGCCTCCGGTGAGCGACCCTTATGCCGGCGTTCCGCAGCCGTCGTATTCCGGGTGCGACCATACCAATACATCGATCGGCTGGAGCAGTGGCCAGCAATATCTTTCGCCAGGTGTTTACTGCAAAGGCCTTGCTATCGCCAATAGCGCCAAAGTGACCATGAACCCCGGCGTCTACATCATCGATCGCGGCACCTTCAACCTCGGCGGCGGCGCCAAAATCACCGGCGAAGGTGTCACCATCTTCCTGACCTCCCGCAATGGCAGAAATTACGCCAAGACCTTCATTGGCAATGGCGCGGATGTCACCCTCACCGCCCCCACCAGCGGCGCGACAGCGGGTCTTGTGTTTTTCGGCGATCGAAACGCACCGCTGAGCACCACCACCCAATTCGCCGGAGGCGCCAAAATGAGCATCACCGGCGCCATCTACTTTCCCTCGCAAACGGTGCAATTTTCCAACGGCGTTTCCAATTCGGCAGACTGCACGCAGCTCATCGCCGGGAACATTGAATTTACCGGCGGCGTGAGATTCAGCAACGATTGCGGCAGCGCAGGCACATCATCGATCGGCGGTTCGACAACCCAACTTGTCGAATAGGGCCCAGGAGAACCAAGAATGGCCGAGACGCGGCACAGAGTATCCGGGCGTTCCAGGCACCGCGGGATTGCCGGGACCGCGGCGATCGAATTCGGCCTTAGCATACCACTGCTGGTCATCATCATGATGGGCGTCGTCGAACTCGGCTTCGCCATGTACGGAAAAATGCAGGTCTACAATTCGGTGGAAGCCGGCGCGCTCTACGCGGCCAAGAACGGTTACGACGCAAACGCCATCGCATCTGCGGTGGTGAAGGCGACGGGGACGCAAGGCATCACCGCTACGCCGGCGCCGGCGCAATTCTGCGGCTGCCCAAGCGCGACAGGCATCGCGGCGACCACCTGCGGCGCCACCTGCACCGGAGGAAGCCCGGCAGGCCAATATGTCCGCATCAGCGCGGCGCTGCCGCGTCAGACCATTCTGCCCTATCCGGCGCTTGGGCTGCCGGACACGCTGACCGCGCAATCGGTTCTCAGGCTGAACTAGGGCGGCATGATAGTCTCACGCAAACACGCAAAGTCACCGCGGCGATCGCGCCGGCGCGGCGCCGTCGCGGTCGAATATGCCCTGATCCTGCCGGCCTTGTTGCTGTTGGTGATCGGAATCATCGACGCCGGAAGGGCGCTCTGGACGTACACCACGCTTTACCGCGCGACGGAGGCGGCCGCGCGCTGCGCCGCCATCAACACCACCGATTGCGGAACCGTGGGCCAGGTCCAAAGCTACGCGGCAGCGCAAGCCTTTGGGCTGAAGATCGACGGGTCAGCCTTCAGCGTCGCCACGGCAGCCTGCGGCATCCAGGTGAATGGCACTTATGATTTCACCTTCGCCATCCCCGCCTTCACGACGAGCTTGGGGACCGTCACACTGACGGCGACGGCCTGTTATCCGGCTTAGCACATGATCCCGAAAAGCATGTCATCGACCCCGATCGGGGATGGGAGCCCGTTTCGGACCAGATCACGCCCATGCGTTTAACGGCTGAAGGCATCGAGCAAGCGTAGCACCGCCGGGCCGCCCACCATCAGGAAGATGGTCGGCATGAGAAAGAGGATCACCGGCAAGGTCATGAACGCCGGCAGGCGATTGGCGCGCTCCTCCAGTGAGATCAGGGCATCGTTGCGCAATTCGGCAGCGACCACCCGCAGCGACTGGGCAAGCGGCGTGCCATAGCGCAGGGCCTGCACCAGGGTGGTCACCACGGAGCGCACGCTGGGTATGTCAACACGTTCGGCAAAGTTGCTCAGCGCCGCATCACGGCTCGGCAAGATGCGCAAGTCAGCCAACGTCAAACCAAGCTCGTCGGCCAGCGCCGACTGCGAGCGGGCAAGTTCGGTGACAACGCGCTCGAGCCCATCCTCCAGCGACAGACCGGCTTCGACGCATATCACCAGCAGTTCGAGTGCATCGGGCAAGCCGGCTTTCACCGCTTTGGTCCGCTGCTTGACTTTATAATTGACCACAAGCATCGGGGCGAGCCAGCCCACGATTGCCGCTGCGGCAGCAACGACAAAGGGCAGCAGTCGGTTCGACTGAAGCGCGGCGAAGTTGTGGCTCCAGAAGAATATTACAATGCCTGAAACGAACGCCGGGATGAGCCGCGCGAGAGCAAAATAGTTCAGCGCACGGTTTGCCGGAACGCCGAGCTTCGACATCCAGCGGGCGATTTCGCGGCGCGCCGCTTCGGACATCCCGCGCACCGACACGCGCAATAGTTCGCCCTGGTGTGGCCGCGCCTCCTCCGCAACCGCGCTTCGCAGCCTGGGCGGGGGCACGAGTGCAACGCGCCGCGCCACCACTTGATGGGGCGTTCGATTGCCAGAAAGGATGAGCGCTAGACCGCCGAACATCAGCATCATCGCAGCCGCGAACATCATCAGGGTCGAACCCGTGCCCATGTTCTGAATGATCGTTGACGACATAGGAGCCCGTTTCGTCAGGTTAGGCGGCGGATACGCTTTTCATCATCTGCCGCATCGTTATCCCCGCGAGAAACACACCAGCGGCGGCGGCCGCCAGGATCACGTGGCCGCGCGGATCGACGAACAGAGGCGTCAGATAGCCGGGCTGGATGAAGAGCAGCGCACCGGTAATCAGGAACGGAAGTGATCCGAGCACATAGGCCGAAACGCGAATTTCCGCCGTGGTCGCGCCGGCCTTCATCCGCACCGCGCGCCGCCTGCGAACAATGTCGGACAGGATATCCAAGGTCCCGGCCAGATTGCCGCCGGTCATGTGCTGCAGGACGACCGCCATAGTGAAGAACCGAAAGTCCGGCAACCCGATGCGCCGACTGCTGGCATCCAGCGCATCCTCGATGGACGTGCCAATCGACATCTGATCGGCGACCAGGGCGAACACCTTGTTCACGGGCGGCGGCGCCTCCTCACTGATAGAGCGGACGGCCGACGAGATCGGTATCCCGGCATGGAGCATCCTCCCCATGGCATCTATTGCATCGGGAAACAGGTCCGTGAAAGCGCGTTCGACCTTCTTTTGCTGACGGATGAGAAGAGACCGCGGAATCCAAAAGCCCAAGAACGCCGATATCGGCAGCGAAAACCATATCGGCAAGCCGAACACGATTCGCGTCACGCTCCATGCAACCGCCACTGCCACAAAGGCAATCACGATCAGGACAGGCGCACCGATCGTCATACCCCAGATGCCGCTGGCGCCAACCGCAAACACCTTGCGCAATTTGACAGCGAATGCGTCTGAATGAGCTTTCAGCCATATCCCATCAACGTCCGGCGCCCACGTCACGGGAACGGCGACAAGTGCGATTCGCTGCTCTCTATCCAGCCGCGCCCGCCGGCTTAGCAGCAATGCGACGACGAGGATCCCGGCGCTCAGTAGAAAGAGCCCAACGGCCCCTGCGACTCCGACCCGCATCGCTCAACCCTCACCCGGACCGGGAGTCGCAAGCGCCTCAAGAAATGCCGCGCTCAGCCCGAAATATTCCAGGCGCGTCAAGAAGCGAGGCCGCACCCGCGTCGGGGTGAACGTTCCGCGCAGCGTACCATCGAGGTTCTCACCCTCGTATTTGTAGACGAATAAGTTTCCCAGTGAGATCGTATCTTCTTCAAGCCCCGTCACCTGCACAACCTCGGTAACCCGGCGCACGCCATCGCGCATACGCTCGGTTTGGATGACGAGGTCAATTGCGCTGACAATCTGTCCGCGAATGGCGCGCAATGGTAAATTCCCACTGGCCATGAGCATCATATTTTCCATCCTCGACAAGGCATCCCGCGCCGAATTGGCGTGGATCGTCGACATCGAACCGTTGTGGCCGGTATTCATGGCCTGCATCATGTCAAACGCTTCGGCTCCACGCACTTCGCCTACGATGATTCTGTCGGGCCGCATCCGGAGTGCATTGCGAAGCAGATCGCGCTGGTCGATCTCGCCCTTCCCTTCCAAGTTGGACGGCCGGGTTTCCAGCTGAACGACGTGAGGCTGTTGAAGCTGCAGCTCGGCCGCATCCTCGATGGTAATGATGCGCTCCGTACGCTCGATCATGCCCGAAAGCGCGTTGAGCAATGTCGTCTTTCCGGAGCCGGTGCCGCCGGAGATGATGATGTTCAAGCGACAGCGCGCTGCGATTTCGAGCGCGTTCCCGAGCTGCCGCGACATGGTGCCGACCTCAACGAATTTCGGTATGCCCATCATGGATTTCGAAAACTTGCGGATGGAAAGACACGGGCCCTTCAGGCTGATCGGCGGAATAATGACGTTGACCCGGCTTCCATCCGCCAGCCGCGCGTCGAGCATGGGGCTCGAACTCATCAATACGGCGTCCGATCTGCGAGGCGATGCGTTGCGCAACGTGCATCACGTGCGCATCGTTGCGAAATGTTACCTGTGTGAGCTCCAGCTTGCCGCGTCGCTCGACGAAGGTCATTTTCGGGCCGTTGACCAGAATATCGTTTACCGTCGGGTCGCGCAGCAACAACTCGAGCGCGCCCAGGCCGATCATTTCATCAACAATATCGGCAGCAAGCGCGTGTTGCTCGGCCTCGTTCAACAGCAGTCGTTGCTGTGTGGCAATCTCGGCGATCAACTCCAACACGCGCGCGGACAACTGCCGCTTCGTCAGCCGGACGGCGACCGCGGGGTCGACGCGCGAAAGAACCTGATCACGCACGGCATCCATGATTCCGGACGACGACAACGACGGTGCCAGCGATTGCGACCGCGCGGCTGGCAACGCCTCGGTTTCGAGCGCTATGCCGCCCAAGACCAGCATTTCCGCCGTCTCGCTTTCCGCGGCTTTTTTGCCGAAATTTGCCATGGCTATCCGAAAATCCGCTTGAGGAGCGAGCTCCGTATCGTCACTTGCTCGCCCGCCAAATGACGTAGGAGGGGCGCCAGTCCGCGCCTGAGCGCGGCGCACTTTTGCGTGCCCTTGACTCCCAATATCGACGCGGCGGCGATTTCCTTGTCATACGGAACGGTGATGTCGGGTGCGCGCCCGGCGGCATGCGCAAATTCCGGGTCGGGCAGGGCATCAGGCGCGCCATGCTGGTTGAGTATATGCAGCACGGTGCGCTCGGGCGTGTTGGCTCCCATCCAGGCGATCCAACGCGCCGTATCGCGGGCCGATGCCAGCGTCCCGTCGCTCACCAACACGCACATACTAGGTATATCCAGAACCTGCATCAGTTGGGCGGCTGCACTCGCCGGGAGGTCGACGAAGACGAAACGGTAACGTTGGAGCAGACTGATGATGAGTGCGAGCACCGCAGCCTTGTTGAACACAATCGGCTCTCCGAGCGGCTCCAGTGAGGCCAAAAGGTCGATGCGTTGATCGACCGAAATCACCGCACGTTCAAGAAATAGCTTGTCCACCCGTTCGGGATGTTCGACGGCCTCACGCAGCGCATGGCTCGGGACCGCGTCGAGCTGAAGTGCAGAGTCCCCGTTCTGCAAGTCGAGGTCCAGCAGCATGACCCAACGCTGCCGCGTCTCCGCAAGCTGCCAAGCCGTATTGACCGCGATGGTGGTGGCGCCAACGCCGCCGCGCACCCCCAGGACGAAAACGAGCTTTCCGGTACGTGAGGTCAGCTGCGTGGTGGTCCCGTTCAGGATGCTGTCGCAGGTGCGGGTCACCACATCGGCGACCAGCGGCTTGAAGAAATATTCGGCAACGCCGGCGTATTTGAGACTTCGGTACAATACGATGTCGTTGCGATCGCCGATGGCGATGACATCGGTATTGGGCTCGCACACATTGGCCAGTTCATTGACGCGGGGCAACGGATCGGTGACGCCGCTTATATCGACGATCAGCAGGCGAGGTGACGGTTTATGACTTAGCGCCTCGACCGCAGTCTCGATGTTGCCGGTCACGAATTGCGCGTCACGAAGATTGAGGCTGCCAAATGATTGCCGAAGCGTCGCGCTCAAGTCCTCATCGCGAACGAAGACCTGTACCGTCGTGGCCCCTGCTCGCGTTGCGGTATGTTTCGCTGCAATTTCCGGAGCGTCGGTCACGGCTTGCCCTCGTTGCTGGTTGCCGCTGGCGGCAGGCGCACCGACTTCTCGATCGTGCTGTTGGATTGACTCGGTTTGCTGCCGAACTGGGTGAGTGCCGGCGATACGTCCGATGCCCAGGTGGGCGGCGGTATGCGGCCATCGTCGGCTCTCGCGAGCGGCCCGACCTCGAGCGGACGTACCGAGAGATGCAGGCGGCCGAGCTGCGCCGCCACGAGCAAGCGCTGGGCCTGCCGTTCGGTCAGCTCAAAGGTGACAGTCTTTGGGATGCGCAACTCGACCGTGAGCGCAGTGCGGCTTGGGCTCGCGGGCGATTTGCCGGTCGTGCTGAGCGACTGATCGACGGCAATGATGCGCACGTCGCGCAGCACGGTTTCACCGACCGTCTTGCTGGCGGCGGCGGCGGCGCCGGATTGACCGAAGGTCTGAGTCAGAATCACGTCGACCTGATCGCCCGGCAGCACCATGCCGGCAACGCTTGCCGGCGCGTCGACCGAAATCGACACGGCACGGGTGCCGGGCTTGAGCGCCGCCGAGAGGAATTGCCGTTCGTTGGGCTTGACCAGATCGGACGCGACGATTGGCTCGCCGGCGGCGAACGGGCGGCGGTTCACCGCGCCGATGAATTCGCCCAGCGATACTTGACCGCGCAACAGGCTGCCGGGCCCGACTTCGCTCGCGCGGATCTCTTTCCAGCCGAGGTCGTCCGGGCGCAGCAAAGTGCCGGCTGCAATCGCGCGGCCGGCCACCATCACGGCCGGACTTCGGCGGAGGCGGCCCCTGGGCCACGCCGCTATTGATCTGGTTATACCAGACCACGGACAACGCGATGCCGCCGAGCAGACACAGCGCGCCTATAACAAGCAGGAGATTCCGGACGAACATTGGTAGAGCTCGCTCGCTAGATAGAATGCAATGCCGGCCAGCACCGCCAGCGCATAGGGCACCGAATAACCGGCGCGCATGCGGGCGAAACCGGCACGGCTAAATTTGGCGAAGGATCCAGCCGCATGGCGTGGACCGAGATGCGCGCCATGGCGCCTGCCGGCACGGGCGTGCTTGAGGCTTTGAAACGCAACGAGATAGACGCCGCTGAGCAGACCGCCGGCGAGCGCGATTGCCAGCAACAACAGACCGATGCGCTCCGGCGGCACCAGCAGCGTAGCCGCAGCGATGAGCTTGGCATCACCCGCGCCGAGCACGTTGAAGTGGGCGAAGACCAGAAGCGCCAACAGTACGACCAGGCAGAACAGCAGGCTGAGTAAGATCGAGCCCGGCCGCAACAGCCCATTCAGGGCCACGCCACCAACGGCAACCAGCGCGACCAACTCGTTGGGAATAATTCGCCGCCGCAAGTCGATGCCGGCTGTGGCGACCAAGACGAGCAAGACCGCCACCCACAGGGTCACGCGTACGAGAAGAAACTCATGTTCTTCCTCGCCTTTCGCCCTTGCCGTGCCCGCTCAGCGACGAGCTAACGTCGTTTCGTCACACCAGCTTGCCGGCGATCTTGGTGAACAGAGCAGCCAAGTTCGTACCGACCAGCGTGATGCTGACGATGATCGCAAGCGCGATCAGCGAGGCGATAAGCCCGTATTCGATGGCCGTGACGCCGCGTTCCGACTCTACCGACAGCCAGTTCGCCACGGACTTGGATATGCGACGCATGACTTGGTCTCCATGTTTGACTCGGCGCGCGAGGGCGCCCTGCAATTCCATTGCAAGTAATAATAAGACATTATGCAGTTCTTTCTTTGATCAGTATCAATGCTTCTCAATAAAATGGGCATCTTTGTCCTTCTAATTAAGCGTACTACTTTACTACTACAGTATATTATTACTACTTTTACTCGCACTAATCCTGGCGCCGACGAGGCATCGCCTGCGCGTCGCGGACGGGCGGTTGTCGGTTGACAGCGGTAGACAGGGAAACGCGGGCTGATCCGGCCGGAACACTCTGTGCCGTTCAGTGTCTTGGCAGGGGCGCCACCGGGACACGCTTTTCGTTGTCGGCCTTGCTCTTGCGGCCGGCGCGCCTGTGTGCGGGCGCCAGCCGGCCACGGCGCAACAGCTCTTCGGCCCGTTCGGCGGTCACCGGCTCGCTGAAATAGTAGCCCTGCACCTTGCTGGCCGGCGACGTGGCCGTGAGGAACGACCACTCACGCTCGCTCTCCACCCCTTGCGCAATCACTTCGATACCCAGCTCACGCGCGATGCCGACGATGGCACGCACCATCGCGGCGCTTTCGGGATTCTGCGCTGCCGTGCTGGTCAACGATTGCGGAATCTTAAGCCGATTGACCCGGTAGGTCCGAAGATAATCGAGCGAGGAATATTTGGTTCCGAAGTCGTCGATCGAGATATTGACGCCGATCTGCTGCAGCCGCTCGAGCACGTCGTTTTGCGTCAAGGTCGCCCGCGCCAGCATGGACTCGGTGACGTCCAGTTCCAAATCCCGCGGCGCCAAATCCCACTTCGTCAAGGTCGCA
>CAWHJZ010000028.1:0-40977 GCA_963829785.1 uncultured Pseudomonadota bacterium
TGCCGCCGGGTCTGCGCTAAGGTGCCAGCGGTCATTTGCCGGAGGGGGTCCATGGCGGCTGAGCAAGAAGAACTATCGTTCGTCTATTTTCCCGAAAACTATCGCTGGTCGCACGGGCTATTGATCGGGCTTAACATGGCGCCGTGGGGCGGCGCCGAGATCGGCGAGGTCAACCGTATCGGCCTGCGGCTGAAGGATCACGTCGGCGACGACGACGCCTGGTTTCGCGAATGGGCGCGCGAGGCGCGCACCGTCGAAGATCGCGGCCGCGAACGCATCGCCGAAGGATTCACATCAGCGGCGCGCAATATCTCCAGCGCGCCAGCGCCTATTACCATGTCGGCGAGCGCTTCCTGCAGCCCAAGAGCAAGGAAGGCAACGACGCCTATAGGCGCGGCGTCGCGGCCTTCCGTGACGCGGCCCAATACGTCAAGCGGCCGCGCATGGAGCACGTCGAAATCCCTTACGGCGACACCAGCCTGCCGGCGATCCTGGTGCACGCGGAGCCGGCCAACACCAGCGGCAAGGTGCCGGCCATGGTGTTCTTCGACGGGCTCGACGTCACCAAGGAGATTCAATACTTCAAGGGCGTCGCCGATCTGGCGGCGCGCGGCATCGCCTGCCTGATCGTGGACGGTCCGGGCAACGGCGAGAGCATCCGCTTTCGCGGGCTCTACCTGCGCCACGACACCGAGCATTATGCGACGCCCGTGTTCGACTGGCTGGCGGCGCGGCCGGAAGTCGATGAAAAGCGCATCGGCGTGATGGCGATCAGCCTCGGCGGCTATTACGCGCCGCGGGCGGCAGCCTTCGAGCCGCGCTTCGCCTGCTGCATCGCCTGGGGCGCGCAGTGGAAATACCGGGAGATCTGGCAGAAGCGTTTCGAGCGCATCGCGCGGGCGGAGACGCCGTCACTGTCGGTCGCCTGGCAGCACATCGCCTGGGTGCTGAACGCGAATTCACAGGACGACGTGCTCAAGCGGCTGGAGCCGTTCGATCTCGACGGCGCGGTGCAGAAGATCACCTGTCCGTTCCTGCTGCTGCACGGCGAGGGCGACGAGCAGGTGCCCTTGAGCGACGCGCAGAAGTGCTTCGACGCGGTGGGCTCCAAGCAGAAGACCTTCAAGATATTCACCCGCGAGGAGGGCGGCTATCACCACTGCCAGATCGACAACCAGAGCATCTGCTCGGCCTATATGTGGGACTGGCTGGAGCAGGTGTTGCAGCCGGCGCGGTAGTGCATGATCTCGAAAAGTGCAAATCGGTTTTCCGCCAAGATCATGCACGAATGAGAAAAAGGTTGCGTCGGCCGCCGCTCACGCCTCCGGAATGATCGGCAGCAGCACGTAAGGCTGCTTGCCGGCGGCAAAGTGCAGCGTGTTCTTGCCGCCGAAAATCGCCGGCGGGCGGTCGTCCGGATCGATGTGCAGGAACGGGCCGACGCCCTTCATCGGGTAGGGCGCGTTGGGCAGCGCCGCGTCGGTGCCGTCGACCTCGTAGTCCTTGCCGAGCACCGTGAGCGCGAGCTGATAGCCCGGCGGCACCACGATGGAGGTCGGCCAGATCTCGACGTCGAGCTCGACCGGCTTGCCCGGCGTGAGCGGCCATTCCTCGTCGTGCGGGTGCCAGGGCCGGTAGGGCTTCGACTTTCGGGATCGAGCTTGCGCTGCGAGGCGCGCAGCCAGCCGATGCCGACCGGCGTGCGCGGATCGTTGGAGCCGATGAAGGTGACTTCCTTGCCGGCGGGATCGAACACCCGCAGCACCAGGAACACGTCGGCGTCGGTCGTCGCGGACGACAGGAACAGCTTGGCGGCGACCGGCCCGGTGATCTCGAGCGGTTTGTCAATCGGCGGCCGGAAGGTGAGGCCGTCGCCGATGGTCTCGTAGCTCAGCGTCGTGTCGCCCTGGGGCGCCTTGGTGCCGAGCCCGAGCCCGTCCGGCTGCAGGTAGTATTTGGTCCATTGCGTGCGCGCGAGCGGCCATTCGTCTTCGCCGCGCAGCACGAACTTCTCGCCCGGATGCCGGATGTTGAGCGACACCTTGGGCTGCTTGTCCCAGCCGGTGTCCTCGCCTTTGAGGAAATGGCCGAAGAAGCGCTTCTGCAGCGCCTCGCCATAGGTGCTGTAGAAATGGGTGAAGTGGGTGTCGCCGTGCACCTCCAGCCATTTCTGCTTGGAGCCGGCGGCGAGCCAGCCCTCGAAATTGCCGCGCGTGTGCAGGCCGACGCCGCCCCAGTTGCCGGCCGACAGCATGGGCGCCTCGATCTTTTCCAACTCGCCGGTGCGGCCGGCATAGTAGTCGTCCCACAGCCGGCGGCGTTTGGACTCGGCCGGGCAGTCGGCGCGGTTTTTGGCGAGTTCTTCCTCCGACAACGTTTCGGGACCGGCCGCCGGCTCGCCGGTCACCTGGCTCATATGCCCGCGATCGCCGACGCCGTGCTGCACGCGCAGCACCTGGCGGCCGAACCAGCTCTTGAAGAAGTTGCTCAGGATTCCGCCGTGCCGGCACATCTCGCGGTAATGATCGGATGAGCCCTCCCAGAGGCACATGGCGGCGAGATGCGGCGGCCGCAGCGGGCCGACCTGCCACTGGTTCATGGCGTAATAGGAAATGCCGTTGAGTCCGACCTTGCCGTTCGACCAGGGCTGCACGCCGGCCCATTCGATGCATCGATAGAAGTCCTGCGTCTCGCGCGGCGACCACACGTCGAGAAAGCCGGGCGAGCGGCCGGCGCCGCGTGAATCGACGCGCACGATGGCGTAGCCGTCCGGCACCCATTTCTCCGGATCGATCAGTTCCCAGTTCTGGTACTTGTTGCTGGAGCCCTCCAGCACGTTGGGCGCCGCCTTGATCAGCCGCGCCCAGTTGCCCTTGTAGCCGTCCTGAAAGGCCTGGCCCTTGGCGTAGGGCCCGTGGCTCATGATGACCGGATATTTGCCGTCGCCGACCGGGCGGAACACGTCGGCGCGCAGCACCAGCCCGTCATCCATCTCGATCGCGACGTCCCAGTCGATCTGCATGCCGTCGCGGATTTCACTCTTTTCATGGTCATGGTGACGCTCAGGCCTTCGGGGGAATGATCGGCAGCAGAATGTAGGGCTGCTGCCCAGGTGCAAAGTGCAGCGTATTCTTGCCGCCGAAGATCGCCGGCGGCCGGTCGTCGGGATCGATGTGCAGGAAGGGGCCGACGCCTTTCATCGGGTAGGGCGCGTTGTCCGGCGCGGCGTCGGTGCCATCGAGCTCGAAATCCTTGCCGCGGATGGTGAAGGCGATTGTGTAGCCCGCCGGCACGACGATGCAGGTCGGCCAGATCTCGACGTCGAGCTCGACCGGCTTGCCGGGGGTGAGCGGCCATTCCTCGTCATGGCTGTGCCAGGGCCGGTAGGGCGTGGACTCTTTCGGATCGAGCTTGCGGTGGGAAGCGCGCAGCCAGCCCAGGCTGATCGGGCAGCGCGGGTCGTTGGCGCCGATGAAGGTGACCTCCTTGCCTTCGGGATCGAACACCCGCAGCGCCACGAACAGGTCGGCGTCGCTGGTGTCGGACGAGAGCCACAGCTTGGCGGCGGACGGACCGGTGATCTCCATAGGCTTGGTCAGCGGCGCGGTGCGGAAGGTGAAGCCGTCGCCGGTGGTTTCGTAGGTGAGCGTGGTCTCGTCCTTGGGCGCGTCGGTGGAAAGCCCCAGCCCCTGCGGTTGCAGGTAATACTTGGTCCATTGCGTGCGCGCGAGCGGCCATTCGTTCTCGGCGCGCAGCTCAAATTTCTCCCCCGGATGGCGAATGTTGAGCGACACGCGCGGCTGCTTGTCCCAGCCGGTGTCTTCACCCTTGAGGAAGTGGCCGAAGAATTTCTTCTGCAGTGACTGGCCGTAGTTGCTGTAGAAATGGGTGTAGTGGGTGTGGCCGTGCACCTCGAGCCACTTCTGCTTGGAGCCGGCGCGCATCCAGCCTTCGAAATTGCCGCGGCTGTGCAGGCCGAGCCCGCCCCAATTGGCCGCCGAGAGCAGCGGCGTTTCGATCTTGGAAAAGTCTGCGGTGCGGTCCGCGTAGTAGTCGTCCCACAACCGGCGCTTCTTGGGCTCGGCCGGCGTGTCGGCGCGGTTCTTGGCGAGTTCCTCCTCCGACAAAGTTTCCGGCCCGGCGGCATACTCGCCGGTTACCGCGCTCTTGATGCCGCGCTCGCCGACGCCGTGCTGCACGCGCAGAATACGGCGATTGAACCAGCTCCGGATGAAGTCGCTCAGGATTCCGCCGTGGCGGCAAAGCTCGCGGTAATGATCCGAGCCGCCCTCCCAGATGCAAAGGGCGGCCAGGTGCGGCGGTTTCATCGGGCTCAAACGCCACTGGTTTTTGGCGTAATGGGAAATGCCGTTGATGCCGACCTTGCCGTTGCTCCAAGGCTGCGTACCGGCCCATTCGACACACTGGTACATGTCCTCGAGGTCGCGCGGGGCCTGCACGCTGAGATAGCCGGGCGAGCGGCCGGCGCCGCGCGAGTCGACGCGCACGCAGACGTAGCCGTCCGGCACCCAGCGCTCCGGATCGACGACTTCCCAGTTCATATATTTGTTGGACGAGCCTTCCAGCACCTCGGGCGCTGCCTTGATCAGCCGTTCCCAACTGCCCTTGTAGCCGACCTGGAACGGCTGCCCCTTGGCGTAGGGTCCATAGGTGAGGATGACCGGATAGTGGCCGTCGTCGACCGGCCGAAACACGTCGGCGCGCAGCACCAGCCCATCATCCATCTCGATGGGGACGTCCCACTCGATCTGCATGCCGTCACGGATTTCGCTTTTTGTGGATGTCATGTGCTGGCCCCGGGAGAAATGGCAGCCAGCAGACAACAGGTCGCGCGGGCGCGCAACAACGTCCTGAAGCTATTTCAGCTATGTCAGGTCACGCCTTCAGCGCGTTCATGGTGAGCAGTTCGTAGGTCGCCACCGGCTCGTCCTTGTCGGTGTCGATCTCCACGTCCCAGCGCACCTCGCCGTATTGGGCGTTGCGTGGCGATTTCTCCTTCACCGTCACCCGCACCTTAATTGTCTCGCCAGGTGAGACGGGCTTGAGGAAGCGCAGGTTGTCGAGCCCGTAATTGGCGAGCACCGGCCCCGGCGCCGGATCGACGAACAGCCCGGCGGCGAACGACAAGCAGCAGATAGCCGTGGGCGACGCGGCCGGGGAAGAACGGGTGGCCCTTGGTCGCTTCCTCGTCCATGTGGGCATAGAAGGTGTCGCCGGTGAAGTTGGCGAAGTGCTCGATGTCCTCGAGCGTGACGGTGCGGGTCTTGGAGTGGAAGCTCTGCCCGATTTCCAGGTCGTTGAAGCCGTAGCGGAAGGGATGCTTCGGCTTCTCGATTTCCGGCGCGCCCTTGATCCAGCGTTGCGTGATGGCCGAGATCATCGCCGGCGAGCCCTGCAACGCGGTGCGCTGCATGTAGTGCTCCACGCCGCGCATGCCGCCGAGTTCCTCGCCGCCGCCGGCGCGGCCGGGGCCGCCATGCACCAGATGCGGCATCGGCGAGCCGTGGCCGGTTTGCTCCTTGGCGCAGTCGCGGTTGATGACGATGATGCGGCCGTGGAACGAGCCGATGCCGAAGACGATGTCGCGGGTCAGCGACGTGTCGTTGCTGTAGAGCGAGGCCACCAGACTGCCTTCGCCGCGGTTGGCCAGCGCGACGGCTTGGTCGAGGTCGTCATAACCCATGACCGTCGAGACCGGGCCGAAGGCTTCGACGCTGTGTACGCTCACGGCGTTGATCGGGTCGCTGCAGTGCAGGAGTGTCGGCGGCAGGAAGGCGCCGCGCTCGCGGTCGGCGCCCTCGACCGCGAAACCCGCGAGATCGCCGATGACGATTTCGGATTCGGCTTTCAGCTTATCGATCTGCGCCACCACGTCGCGGCGCTGGTCGAGGCCGACCACCGGCCCCATGCGCACGCCTTCGAGCGCGGGGTCGCCGACCTTCACCTTGGCGAGCCGGTCGCGCAGCGCGTCGATGACGGCGTCGACTTGCGCGTTCGGCACCAGCGCGCGGCGGATGGCTGTGCATTTCTGCCCGGCCTTCACCGTCATTTCCTTGGCGACCTCCTTGACGAACAGGTCGAACTCCGGCGTGCCGGCTTGCGCGTCGGGCGCCAGGATCGCGGCGTTGAGGCTGTCGCGCTCGGCGGTGAAGCGCACCGAATGGCGCGCGATCGAAGGATGGCGCTGCAGCTTTTCGGCGGTGCTCGCCGAGCCGGTGAAGGCGACGAGGTCCTGGCCGGTGAGATGATCGAACAGGTCGCCGGTCGAGCCGATGATGCATTGTAGCGCCCCGGGCGGCAGGATGTTCGACTCGACGATCATGCGCACCATCGCCGCCGTCAGATAAGACGTGACGGTCGCCGGTTTGGTCACCACGGGCATGCCGGCGAGCAAAGCGGGCGCGAGCTTTTCCAGCGTGCCCCAACACGGGAAGTTGAAGGCGTTGATGTGAACCGCAGCGCCCTGCAACGAGGTAACGATGTGCTGGCCGACGAAATTGCCGCCCTTGGAAAGCGGCTCGACATCGCCGTCGATCAGGAAGGTGGAGTTGGGCAGCTCGCGCCGGCCTTTGGAGGCGTAAACGAATAGCGTGCCGATACCGCCTTCGATGTCGATGGCGCCGTCGGAGCGGGTGGCGCCGGTCTGGAACGACAGCTTGTAGAGCTCTTCCTTGCGTTCGGTCAGGTACTGCGCCAGCTTCTTGATCATCTCCGCGCGCTGGTGAAACGTGAGCTTGCGCAAGTTGGCGCCGCCGACCTTGCGGGCGTGGCCAAGGATCTCGCCCATGTCGAGCCCGCCGCTCGCCACCTGCGCCACCACATCGCCGGTGACCGCGCTGCGCACGTCGATCATCTCACGGCCGGGCGCGGCCCAGGCATCGCGCACATAGCTTTCGAGCTTCATCGAAGAATTCCTTGAGGGGTAGGGGGTCCGTTCACGGGCTGGCGATTAGTCTATGGCATATTGGCGCCGCTGGCATTATCGACAGCGGGTGAATTATCTTTCGGCCGGGAGAGAACCCAGTGGCGCGACAGAAGGAGCAGGGGAGACCGGTTTCCGCCGTGGTCGCCGCGCTGGTCGACCAATTCCACCGCAAGCCGCCGGTGCGCGCCTGGTCGCTGATCGTCACGCTTTATGGCGACGCCATCGTGCCGCGCGGCGGCAGCCTCTGGCTCGGTTCGCTCACCGACATCATGGCGCTGTTCCGCATCGACGCCGGCCATGTGCGCACCGCCATGTCGCGGCTCACCGCCGACGGCTGGCTGGAGCGGGTGAAGGTCGGGCGTAACAGCTATTACCGGCTGTCGCGGCGCGGGCAGGGCAGCTTCATGGAAGCGACCCGCCGCATCTATTTCGCGCATGAGCCGGACTTCGACGGCAAGCTGCGCATCGCTTTGCTGGGGCCGGGGGCGAGCGACCGCACGCGGCTGCGCGGTGTGCTCGAGAAGGCCGGCTTCGCCGCGCTCGGCCCGACCGCCTTTGTCGCCTGGGCGAAGCCGCCGGCATTGCCGGACAGGGCGGGGCTGTTCGTTCTCAACGCGGACGCGGGCGACGAGGCTTGCGCCCTGGCCGATGCGGCCTGGAAGCTCGCCCCGCTCGCGCAAGGCTATCGCGCCTTCATCGACCGCTTCACGCCGCTGGCGGCCGCGCTCGACAAAAGCGAAACCCTGTCGGAGGCCGATGCGCTGGTGGCGCGTACGCTGTTGATCCACGAGTTCCGCCGCATCGTGCTGCGCGACCCCGGGTTGCCGGCGGCGCTCTTGCCGGCCGACTGGCCGGGCCGGGCCGCCCGCACGTTGACCGCCCGCATCTACCGGCAAATCGTCGGCCAGGCGGAGGCCTATCTCGACGCCCACGCCCGCCGGCAAAGCGGCCCCTTGCCGCCGCCAGGGCCGGATTTCGCCGACCGTTTCGCGACTTAACGCTGGATGCCGGGCCTTAAGGAACAGGGCGCTTCTCCCGCTGTTATGTTACAAGAAAACTTGACGTTTTCTATTTTCGTAACATATTATCACGGCATAAGCTGCGGGTCCAACCGCCGTCTGGAGGACGCCTTTCGATGTATACGCAGGGCCTGACCCCCGAAGCCGCGACCGCTGCCGACGATCCCGCGCTGGAAGCGCGTTTCCAGGCACGCGTCGACGACGAGCAGAAGATCGAGCCCAACGACTGGATGCCGGAGGCCTATCGGCGCACCCTGGTGCGGCAGATCGGCCAGCACGCGCATTCGGAAATCGTCGGCATGCTGCCCGAGGGCAACTGGATCACCCGCGCGCCGTCGCTCAAGCGCAAGGCCGCGCTGCTCGCCAAGGTGCAGGACGAGGGCGGCCACGGCGCCTATCTCTACGCCGCCGCCGAGACGCTCGGCGTCTCGCGCGAGGAGATGATCGACCAGCTTCTTGCCGGCAAGGCGAAGTATTCCTCCATCTTCAATTATCCGACGCTCTCCTGGGCCGACATCGGCATCATCGGCTGGCTGGTCGACGGTGCGGCGATCATGAACCAGATCCCGCTCTGCCGTTGCAGCTACGGGCCTTATGCCCGCGCCATGGTGCGCATCTGCAAGGAAGAGAGCTTCCACCAGCGCCAGGGCTACGAGATCATGCTGGCGCTATGCCGCGGCACGCCCGAGCAGAAGGCGATGGCGCAGGAAGCGCTGGATCGCTGGTGGTGGCCGGTGCTGATGATGTTCGGCCCGCCGGACTCGCAGAGCCAGCACACCGACACCACGATGCGCTGGAAGATCAAGCGCTTCACCAATGACGAGCTGCGGCAGAAATTCGTCGACGCCACCGTGCCGCAGGGCCAGTTCCTCGGGCTGACCTTCCCGGACCCGGACCTGAAGTTCAACGACGCGACCGGCCATTGGGAGTTCGGCGAGATCGATTGGTCCGAGTTCAAGCGCGTGATCGCCGGCGGCGGCCCGTGCAACCGCCAGCGCATGCAGCAACGCCGCGCCGCTCATGACAACGGCGCCTGGGTGCGCGAGGCGGCGAGCGCCTACGCCGAGAAACGTCGCCAGCGCGCCGAAGCGGCCATGCAGGTCGCTGCCGAGTAGTTCGAGAGGGACGAAAGACCATGACCGAGAAGAATTGGCCGCTGTGGGAAGTCTTCATCCGCACGCGCAACGGGCTATCGCACCGCCACGTCGGCAGCGTGCACGCGGTCGACGCCACCATGGCGTTGCATGCCGCGCGCGACACCTATACCCGGCGCGGTGAGGGACTGTCGGTGTGGGTGGTGCCGTCTTCGGCCATCACCGCGTCCGATCCGGCCGACAAGGACATGATGTTCGAGCCGACGGCGTCGAAGATCTATCGCCATCCGACCTTCTACGAAATCCCGGAAGACGTCGGGCATATGTGAGCAGGCCGATGACCGAAACGCCCCTGTTTCAATACACGCTGCGGCTCGCCGACAACGCGTTGGTGCTCGGGCATCGGCTGTCGGAATGGGTCGGCCATGCGGCGGTGATCGAGGAAGACCTCGCCTTCGGCAATATGGGGCTCGATCTGATCGGCGAGGCGCGGACGCTCTATACCTACGCCGGCGAGGTCGAGGGCCAGGGCCGCGACGAGGACAAGCTCGCCTATCTCCGCGACGCCAACGACTACCGCAACATCCTGCTGGTCGAACAGCCGAATGGCGACTTCGCCGCCACCATGGTGCGGCAGTTGCTCTATGCCGCATTTGCCTATCCCTATTTCGAGGCGCTGATGCGCTCGAAGGATGAGACGCTTGCCGCCATCGCCGCCAAGGCGGCGAAGGAAATGGCCTACCATCTGCGCCATAGCGCCGAATGGGTCATCCGTCTCGGGGACGGCACCGATGAAAGCCGGGCGCGCGCGCAAGCCGCGTTGGAAGAGCTGTGGCCCTACACGGCGGAACTATTCGAGGTCGATCAGGTCGAGCGTGCGCTGATCGAGGCCGGCGTCGCGGTCGATCCGGCGAGCCTGCGCGCCGGCTGGGACAAGACCATCGATGACGTGCTGGCCGAGGCGACGCTCACGCGTCCGCAGGACGGCTTCATGCAGAGCGGGGGGCGCACCGGCCGCCACAGCGAACACCTCGGCTTTATCCTTGCCGAGCTGCAATTCCTGCAACGCGCCTATCCCGGCGCCACCTGGTAAGCGTCATGGCTGCCCACAGCATCATCGCTGCCAACGCCGCCGAGCGGGAACGTGCCTGGACGGCGGCGGCAAGCGTGGCCGATCCGGAAATCCCGGTGCTCAGCATCGCCGATCTCGGTGTGTTGCGCAGCGTCGAAGTCGATGACAAGGGCGCGGTGGAAGCCGTCATTACGCCGACCTATTCCGGCTGCCCGGCCATGAACATGATCGCGCTCGATATCGAGCTGGCGCTGGAAAAGGCCGGCTTCAAGTCGCCCAAGGTGACCACCGTGCTGTCGCCGGCCTGGACCACGGACTGGATGACCGAGGAGGGCAAGGCCAAGCTCAAAGCCTATGGCATCGCGCCGCCGGCGAAGAAAGCCGGCCGCCGCGCGCTGTTCGGCGAGGAGCAGGTGGCGTGTCCGCATTGCGGCTCGACCGACACGCAGGTGATCTCCGAATTCGGCTCGACCGCCTGCAAGGCGCTGTGGCGCTGCAAGGCGTGCGCCGAGCCGTTCGACTATTTCAAGTGCATCTGAAACAAGCGCAAGCCGGGTAGGGACAATGGCCGTCGAATTCCATCGCTTGACCGTCGCCGACGTGCGGCGCGAGACGCCGGAGGCGGTGTCGATCGCGTTTGCGGTGCCGCCGGATCTCGCCGGCGCCTATCGCTTCAATCCCGGTCAGCACATCACCTTGCGCGCGCAAGTCGATGGCAGCGAGGTGCGGCGGTCCTATTCGATCTGCACCACGCCCGACGACCACGAGCTGCGCATCGCGGTGAAGAAGGTCGAGGGCGGGCTGTTCTCGACGCTCGCCAACGAGACGATCAAGACGGGCGATGCCATCGACGTGATGACGCCGCAGGGCCGCTTCGGCGTGGCGCTCGATCCCGCAGCCGAGCGCCACTATCTGGCGATCGCCGCCGGCTCCGGCATCACGCCGGTGATGTCGATCATCCGCGCGGTGCTGACCCACGAGCCGAAGTCCCGCGTCACGCTCATCTACGGCAACCGCACCACCCAAAGTATCATCTTTCGCGAGCAGCTCGAGGATCTGAAGGACCGCTTCCTCAGCCGCTTCACGGTGCATCACATCCTGTCGCGCGAGGCGCAGGAGATCGCGCTGCTCGACGGCCGCATCGACACTGACAAGCTGGCGGCGCTGTTGCGCACGCTGCCGCAAGACGACATCGACGCAGGCTTTCCTGTGCGGGCCGGGCGGGCTGATCGAGCAGGGGCGGGCGGCGCTGAGCGAATACGGCGTGCCGGCCGAGCGCATCCATGTTGAATATTTCTCCACCGATGGGACGCCGGTGGCCAGCCGCGCCGCCGAAGCGCCGACGACTGCTGCCAGTGCGCAGGAAGCGGTGGTGCAGATCACGCTCAACGGCGCCCGCCACGAGGTGCCGGTGCACGCCGGCGAGACCATCGTCGACGCCGGCCTCCGTGCGGGTCTGGAGATGCCGTATTCATGTCGGGGGGGCATGTGTTGCACCTGCCGTGCGAAAGTGACGCAAGGCGAAGTGGTGATGGACACCAATTATTCGCTGGAGCCGTGGGAGCTCGAGGCGGGCTACGTGCTGACCTGCCAGTCGCACCCGACCACGCCGGTGGTGGTGCTGGATTACGACGAAGTCTAGCGCTACTCCGCCGCGTCCACGCGCTTGTACGCGCCGGCCTTGCCGTCGGTCAGCGCCGCGGCGCCTTCGATCAACAGCGTCGTCACCATGCCGGCGTAGTCCTCGCGCGAGAGGCCCTTGCCCTCGCGGAACCACATGTAATGCCAGTTCAGCATGCCGAACAGCGACATGGTCACCGGCTTGAGGAGCATCTTGTCGGCGCCGATGATCGGGTTGACGCCGGCGATGGCCTCGGCGAACTCGTGCACCAGCCGCCGCTCCATCTCGATCAGCACTTTGCGCTTTGATGCCGGCAGCTTGCCGAGCTCGTTGATCTGGATCTTGTGCTCATCGTCGGCATCGCGATAGGCGTCGAGCAGCGCGCTCACCAGCGCGCGGAGGCGCTGATGCGGCGTCACGTTGCGCGGCACCGCGGCGACGGCGTCGAGCAATTCCTGCAAATGGTCGTGCAGGATGTCGAACAGCAAAGCTTCCTTGCTGTCGTAATAGTGATAGAGCAGCGCCTTCGAGGCCCCGCAGGCCTGCGCGATGTTCGCCATCGATGCGCGGTCGTAGCCGTGCTTGGCGAACAGCCCCGCTGAGCGGTGCAGGATCGCCTTGCGCTTGCCGTCGTAGTCCGCTGCCCGCGCCCGCGCCATATCTTACTCTTTCGGCCGCTTGTCGACGATGCGGCGCGCCTTGCCCATGGAGCGCTCGATGCCGCCCGGATCGGCAACATCGATCGTCGACGCCAATGCCGACCACGCTGCGGATGTGTGACTTCAGCAGCGCGGCTTGCGCCGCGCGCGAGGCGTCGTCGGCGTGGTCGGGCCGCGCTTCCACGTGCAGCCGCACCGCGTCGAGCCGCTGTTCGCGGTAAAGCTCGATGTAGAAGTGGGGGCTGAGGCCTTCGCAGCGCAGAAGCTGTTCCTCGAACTGGGTCGGGAACACGTTGACGCCGCGCACGATCATCATGTCGTCGGAGCGCCCGGTCACCTTTTCCATCCGCCGCATGGTGCGCGCGGTGCCGGGCAGCAGCCGTGTCAGGTCGCGGGTGCGATAGCGGATCACCGGCATAGCTTCCTTGGTGAGCGAGGTGAAGACCAACTCGCCCAGCTCGCCGTCCGGCAGCACCTCGCCGCTCACGGGATCGATGATCTCAGGGTAGAAATGGTCTTCCCAGAGGTGCAGGCCGTCCTTGGTCTCCACGCATTCGTTGGCGACGCCGGGCCCGATGACTTCCGAGAGGCCGTAGATGTCGACCGCGTCCATGTCGAAAGCTTCTTCGATCTCGCTCCGCATGGAGTTGGTCCACGGCTCGGCGCCGAAGATGCCGATCTGCAGTGACGATTTGCGCGGGTCGATGCCCTTGGCGCGGAATTCGTCGAGGATCGCCAGCATGTAGGACGGCGTCACCATGATGATTTCAGGTTGGAAATCCGTGATGAGCTGTACTTGGCGCTCGGTCATGCCGCCCGAGATGGGGATGACCGTGCAGCCGAGCCGTTCGGCGCCGTAGTGCGCGCCGAGGCCGCCGGTGAACAGGCCGTAGCCGTAGGAAACGTGCACCTTCATGCCCGGGCGGCCGCCCGACGCGCGGATGGAACGGGCCATGACGTCGGCCCAGGTCTCGATGTCCTTCAGCGTATAGCCCACCACCGTGGGCTTGCCGGTGGTGCCGGAGGAGGCGTGGATGCGCGCGATCCGGTCGTGCGGCACCGCGAACATGCCGAAGGGATAGTTGTCGCGCAGGTCCTGCTTGCTGGTGAAGGGAAACTTGGCGAGATCCTTCAGCTCCTTGCAGTCCTCAGGCTTGACGTTCGCCGCGTCGAACTTGGCGCGGTAGCTCGGCACGTTGTCATAGGCGTGCTTGAGCGACCATTGCAGGCGCTTGAGCTGCAACGCGGCGATCTCGTCGCGCGAGGCGGTTTCGATCGGTTCGAGCCCGTGGGGCCGGTAGGACGACTTGTCGAGCATGAATGTCCTCCCTCAGCTCGGCGCCTTGACGGCGTCCTTTTTTAAATTCGGTAGCAACTCGCCCTCGATGGTGCGGGAATGGCCGCGGAATTCGGCGATTGCCGTGCCGTCCTGGCGCGTCACCGTGATGTCGTAGATGCCGGAGCGGCCGCGCCGCTGGCGCTCGACCGCGCGCGCGGTAAGCTGGTCGCCGAGCTTGGCGGAGACGATGAAGGTCACCGCGCAATGCTGCGCCACCGTGCGCTGGTTATAGGTGTTGCAGGAAAAGGCGAAGGCGGAATTGGCCAGCGTGAAGATGTAGCCGCCGTGGCAGAGCTGATGACCGTTCACCATCTTCTCGGTCACGACCATCGTCAGTTCGGCTTGGCCTGGTCCGATCGAGACAATCTGCATGCCGAGGCCGCGGCTGGCGGCGTCTTCCGCCCACATGGCGTCGGCGCAGGCGCGGGCAAGTTCTTGGGGCGTCATCGCGTTCAGCTCCCGCGGCCGGTGAATTTGGGCGCGCGCTTTTCCATGAAGGCGCGCACGCCTTCGGCGTAGTCGGGCGTGTTGCCGGCCTCGCGTTGCAGGTCGCGCTCGAGATCGAGCTGCTCATCGATCGTGTTGGTCTCGGAAGCATCGAGCGCGCGCTTGATCAGCGCCAGCCCCGCGGTTGGCGCGGTGGCGAAATGGGCGCACAGCTTTTCCGCTTCGCTCATGAGATCGGCGTCGTCGACTGCCTTCCAGATCAGGCCCCAGCTTTCCGCTTTGTCCGCCGGCAGCGGCTCGGCCAACAGGGCGAGCCCGCGCGCGCGCGCCGCGCCGATGAGGCGCGGCAGCACCCAGGTGCCGCCGGAGTCGGGCACCAGACCGATCTTGGCGAAGGCCTGCACGAATTTGGCCGAGCGGCCGGCCAGCACGATGTCGCAGTTGAGCGCGATGTTGGCGCCGGCGCCGGCGGCGACGCCGTTGACCGCGGCGACGACCGGGAAGGGGAGGCTCCGCAGCTTGCGGATCAGCGGATTGTAATAGGCCGAAATGGTCGCGCCCAGGTCCGGCTTCTTGTCGCCGCTCGCCAGCCGGTCGCTCAGGTCCTGGCCGGCGCAGAAGCCGCGGCCGGCCCCGGTCAGCAGCAGCGCCCGGCAGGACGGGTCGGATTCCGCCTCGTCCAAGGCCGCTTTCAGCGCCTGGTGCATCGCCTCGTTGAACGAATTGAGCCGTTCCGGCCGATTGAGCGTGACGCAGCGATAGCCGTCGCGTTTTTCGACGAGAATGGGGGTCTCGTCCATGCCGTTCCTCCCGGTGCGTGGTGCTTCTTGGCGTCCTGCGACGATGGCACCTCGCGAAAATACTTGACTGACCGACCGGTCGGATAATTAATATTGCAGCCAAGAAAAGGTGTCAACGCGACACCGGTCATCCGGTGCACGGCTGACACGAAGATCGGGGGAGACGACGTTGAGGGGCTTTGCGGTCCGCAAGGTGCAGTCGCGTGTGAGCGGATTGCCGGCTTGCGGACGGCTCATTCCAGCGATGGCCACATCGGGGGACCCCGAAGCGCGCCCCTTTGGCGCAACGGGAACGCTTGCCGGCCCCGCCATTCCCCGTACCAGACCGCATCAACAGAAACCTAAAACCTACTTACCGGGAGGAAATCGTATGAAACATCACGTGCCTAAACTCATGGCCGCCGCGGCCGCGCTGCTATTCGCGTCGTCGGCCGCCCACGCCGAGGTCAAAATCGGTGCGGTGCTGGCCGTCACCGGACCCGCCTCGTTCCTGGGCGATCCTGAGAAGAAGACGCTGGAGATGTACGTCGACCAGATCAACGCCAACGGCGGCGTCAACGGCCAGAAGATCAAGCTCACGGTCTATGACAGCGGCGGCAATCCGAACAAGTCGAAGACCTTCGCCACCCGCCTGATCGAGCAGGACAAGGTCGACGCCGTGATCGGCGATTCGACCACCGGCGCCACGCTCGCCATCATGCCGGTGTTCGAGGACGCGCAGGTGCCGCTGATTTCGCTCGCCGGCGCGGTGCAGATCATCCAGCCGGTGCGCAAATGGGTGTTCAAGACCCCGCACACCGACACCATGGCCTGCGAGAAGATCTTCGCGGACCTCAAGAAGCGCAAGCTGACCAACATCGCGCTGATCTCCGGCACCGGCGGTTTCGGCAAGTCGATGAACGCGCAGTGCCACAAGGTCGCGCCGAAATACGGCATCAAGATCGTCCATGACGAGACCTACGGGCCGCGCGACACCGACATGACCCCGCAGCTCACCAACATCAAGAACGCCAAGGGCGTGCAGGCGGTGGTCAATCCCGGCTTCGGCCAGGGCCCGGCGATCGTCGTGCGCAACTATCGTCAGCTCGGCATCAAGATGCCGCTCTACGAGAGCCACGGCGTCTGCTCCAAGCAGTTCATCAAGCTCGCGGGCGACGCGGCGAACGGCGTGCGGTTGCCCTGCGCGGCGCTGCTGGTCGCCGACAAGCTGCCCGACAGCGATCCGCAGAAGAAGGTCGTGGTCGGCTACAAGACCAAATACGAGAAGAAGACCGGCCAGCAGGTCTCGACCTTCGGCGGCCACGCCTATGACGCCTTGATGATCCTCACCGGCGCGATGAAGCGTGCCGGCAGCGCCGACAAGGCCAAGGTGCGCGACGAGATCGAGAAGACCCACGGCTTCATCGGCACCGGCGGCGTCTTCAACATGTCGCCCAAGGACCATCTCGGCCTCGATCTCTCGGCGTTCCACATGCTGGAGATCAAGGGCGGCGACTGGACGCTGGTGAACTGACCGCCGACGTCACGACAACACCTCTTATCTTGGGGCGCCGGCCTTCGGGCCGGCGCCCGGAGGGGTGAGAGGGACGCACAAACCCCGTTCATTCCCGCGCAAGCGGGAATCCGGTAATGAATTGGCCCTGGGTCCCCGCTTTCGCGGGGACGAGCGGCCTATGATGGATGCGGGCGCCAATGGCCGAATTCCTGCAATTTGCCTTTTCCGGCCTGACCGTGGGCGCGATCTACGCCCTGGTCGCGCTCGGCTTTACCCTCATCTACAACGCTTCCGACGTGATCAATTTCGCGCAGGGCGAGTTCGTCATGCTCGGCGGCATGGTGACGGTGTTCGCGCTTGCCGCCGGCGTGCCGCTGCCGCTTGCCGCGCTGATCGCCGTGGTCGTTGCCGTTGTCGTCGGCCTGTTACTCTATTATCTCGCGATCGCGCCGGCGCGCGGCGCCTCCGCCGTGACGCTGATCATCATCACCATCGGCGCCTCCATCCTGCTGCGCGGCGTCGCCAGCCTGGTCTTCGACAAGAATTTCCATTCGCTGCCGCCGTTCGCCGGCGCCAAGCCGTTCATGGTCGGCGGCGCGGCGGTGCTGCCGCAGAGCGTCATCGTGCTGCTCGGCGCCGGCGTCATCGTACTGGCGCTGTGGCTGTTCATGACGCGCACGCTCACCGGCAAGGCCATCATGGCGACGGCGGCCAATCGGCTGGCCGCGCGTCTGGTCGGCATCAACACCGGCGCCATGGTCGCCCTGTCGTTCGCGGTTTCCGCCGCCATCGGCGCGATCGGCGGCATTTTGGCGGCGCCGATCACGCTGACCAGCTACGACGTCGGCACGCTGCTGGCGCTGAAGGGCTTCGCCGCCGCCATGCTGGGCGGCATGGGCAATCCGCTCGGCGCCGTGGTGGGCGGGCTGACCATCGGGCTCCTGGAAGCCTTCGGCGCCGGCTACATCTCGTCGAGCTATAAGGACGCCATCGCCTTCATCGTCATCCTGGCCGTGTTGTTCGTCATGCCGCAGGGCCTTTTCGGCCGCGCGCGCGTGGAGCGGGTGTAACGATGAAGCGTTTCGCCGAAAGCCCCTATGCGGTCGTGCTGGCGATGGCGGTCGTCGTGGCGCTGCTGCCGCTGGCGCTTCATTCGAACTTCTATCTGCGAGTGGCAACGCTCGTGTTCATCTTTTCGCTGGTCGTGGTCGGCCTCAACCTCTTGATGGGCTTTGCCGGGCAGGTGAGCCTCGGCCACGCCGGCTTCTTCGGCATCGGCGCCTATGCGGTCGCGGTGGGGCCGACGTCGCTCGGCGTGCCGTCGTGGCTGGCGCTTGCCGGCGGTGCAGCGCTTGCCGGGCTCCTCGCCTTTGTGATCGGCCGGCCGGTGCTGCGCCTGCGGGGGCACTATCTTGCGGTGGCGACCATGGGGCTCGGACTGCTGGTCGCTATGGTGTTCAACAACGAGGCGGCGTGGACTGGCGGGCCGGACGGCATGCTGGTGCCGCATCTGTCGTTGTTCGGCTGGCGCGTGCACGGCCCGCTGAGCTGGTATTGGGTCGCGGGCGTGAGCCTGGTGATCGGCGCCTGGATCGCGGTCAATGTCATCGCCAGCCCGACCGGCCGCGCGCTGCGCGCCATTCACGACAGCGAGGTCGCCGCGCGCGTGCTCGGCGTCGACGTCGCGCGCTACAAGCTGATCGTCTTCGTGCTGTCGGCGGTCTATGCGGCGGTTGCCGGTTCCTACTTTGCGCTGTTCGACGGGCTGGTGACGCCGGAGGCGGCCGGATTCCTGCGTTCCATCGAGTTCGTCACCATGGCGGTGCTGGGCGGGCTCGGCTCGATCGTCGGCTCAATCGTCGGTGCCGCCATGCTGACGGTGCTGCCGCAACTGCTGACCGTGTTCCAGGATTACGAGCACATCGTGCTCGGCCTGGTGATGGTCGTGGTGATGGTTTTCCTGCCGGCGGGCATCGTGCCCTCGCTTTCTGCTGTGCTGCGGCGGAAGTCGTCATGAGCATCCTGACGGCGGAGGGCATCTCGATCGGCTTCGGCGGCGTGCAGGCGCTGTCCGATGTGTCGTTCGCGGTCGAGCCCGGCGAGATCTTCGCCATCATCGGCCCCAACGGCGCCGGCAAGACCACCTTGTTCAACGTTATCTCCGGCCTCTACGCCGCCCAGCAGGGCAGGGTGACGCTCAAGGGCGACGACGTCACCGGCCTGCCGCCGCATGCGCTGGCGCGGCGTGGCTTGTCGCGTACCTTCCAGAACCTGCAGATCTTCTTTCGGATGACGGCGGTCGAGAACGTGATGGTGGGCCGCCACCTGCACGAGCGGCGTAACGTGATCGCGCATCTGTTCACGCTGCCGTCGGTGATACGCCAGAACGCCGCCACGCGAACCAAGGCCGAGGAACTGCTGCGCTTCGTGGACATCGCCGAATTCGCCGACCGGCCGGCCGGCGGCCTGCCGTATGGCGCGTTGCGGCGGCTCGAGATTGCGCGGGCGCTCGCTGCCGAGCCGCAAGTGCTGCTGCTCGACGAGCCGGCGGCTGGCTGCAATACGGTCGAGACCGCGGAGATCGACGAGCTGATCCAGAAGATCGCCGCCACCGGCGTCGCGGTGGTGCTGGTCGAGCATGACATGAAGCTGGTGATGAAGATTTCGCGCCGCATCCATGTGCTCGACCAGGGCCGCAGCATCGCCGAAGGCAGCGCCGACGACATCCGCGCCAATAACCAGGTGATCACCGCCTATCTCGGCCGCCATGGCGAGCGGGGGGCCGCCGGTGCTTAAGATCGAGAACGTGGTCAGCCGCTACGGCCGTATCGAGGCGCTGCACGGCGTTTCGCTCGAAGTCGCGGAAGGCGAGATCGTCACCCTGATCGGCAACAACGGCGCCGGCAAGACCACGCTGATGCGGGTGATCTCGGGCGTGCAGCCGAAGGCGCGCGGCCGCATCCAATTCGACGGCAAGGACATTGACGGGCTTCCCGCGCACGCGCGGGTTGCCCGCGGTATCGCCCAGGTGCCGGAAGCACGCCAGGTGTTCGCGCCGCTGACGGTCGAGGACAACTTGAAGCTCGGCGCCTACCGCCGCCGCGACCCGAAGAACGAGGACGCGATCGGGCACATTTACGACCTGTTCCCGGTGCTGAAAGAACGGCGTGCGAGCGCGGCCGGTAATCTCTCCGGCGGCCAGCAGCAGATGCTGGCGATGGGCCGCGCGCTGATGAGCGACCCGCGGCTGTTGCTGCTCGATGAGCCGTCGATGGGCCTGGCGCCGGTGCTGGTCGATCAGATCTTCGATGCCGTGGTCAGCTTACGCAAGCGTGGTGTCACCGTTCTGCTGGTCGAGCAGAACGTGAGCGCGGCGCTCGCGATTGCCGACCGCGCCTATGTGATCGAGACCGGCCGCATCATGTTCACCGGCGCCAGCGACGATCTGGCCAACGATCCGCGCGTGCGCGAGGCCTATCTGGGATTGTAAGCGCCGCCAGTTTCGGCATTGGGCTCGCGGGAACCGCGGCCGGCCGCTATGATCGCCGAAAATGACGCTGCGCCAAGTCGGCGCTCAAAGCCAGGCGACCGAGAGGATCACGCAATGCAGGATGCTGAAAGCCTATGGGCCGATTTCGCCCGCCCTATCGCCAATGCCGAGGACTACATCGCCTCGCTGCGCGGCCGGGGTATGAACGTGTTCTTCATGGGCGAGCGCGTCCCCGAGCCGGTCGATCATCCGGTGATTTTCCCCTCGGTCAACGCCATGGCGGAGACCTATCGGCTGGCCAGCGAGCGGCCCGAGCTCGGCGGCGTCACGAACACCATTGCCGGCGTCGAGACCAACCGCTTCCTGCACGTGCCGACCGGCCCTGAGGATCTCGTCACCAAGCACGAGATGCAGCGCGAGCTCGGCCGCCGCACCGGCACCTGTTTCCAACGTTGCGTGGGCTTGGATGCCATCGGTTCCTGCCACTCGGTGACCTTCGATATCGATGCCGAGCGGAAGACCGACTATTACCAGCGTTTCCTCGCCTTCCTGAAACGCGCGCAGACGGCGAACATCGTCATCGGCGGCGCCATGACCGACCCCAAGGGCGACCGCTCCAAGCCGCCACACCAACAGGCCGATCCGGATCTCTTCCTGCACATCGTCAAGCGCGACGACAAAGGCATCTATGTCTCCGGCGCCAAGATGCACCAGACCGGCGCGGTCAATTCACACTGGCTGATCTTCATGCCGACCATGCGCATGACCGAAGCCGACAAGGATTGGGCGGTGGTCGGCGCGGTGCGGGTCGACGCGCCGGGCCTCACCTATGTGGTCGGCCGCCAGACCAACGACACCCGCATGGTGGACGGCGGCGCGCTCGATGCCGGCAACGCCCAATTCGCCGGCCAGGAAGCCCTGATCGTGTTCGACAACGTGTTCGTGCCGCACGAGCACGTCTTCATGGACGGCGAATGGCAATACGCTGCGACGCTGGTCGAGCGCTTCACCACCTATCACCGCTCGTCTTACGTGTGCAAAACCGGATTGGGCGACGTGCTCATCGGCGCGGCGGCGGAAGCGGCCTCGCACAACGGCGTGGAAGCCGTCTCGCACATCAAGGACAAGCTGGTGGAGATGACCCACCTCAACGAGACCATCTATTCGAGCTGCATGGCGGCCGCTTATCGCTCGAAGCCGATGGCCTCGGGCGCCTACTTGAACGACGAGATGTTGTCGAACGTCGCCAAGCACAATGTCACGCGCTTTCCGTTCGAGATTTCGCGTCTTGCCCAAGACATTGCCGGCGGCCTGGTCGTCACCATGCCGTCCGAGAAAGACCTGCAGAACAACGAAGTCGGTCCGCTGATCCGCAAGTTCCTGCAGGGCAAGAGCGGCGTGGAAACGGTCGACCGCATGCGCATCCTGCGGCTGATCGAGAACATGACCATCGGTCGCAATGCCGTCGGCTATCTGACCGAGAGCCTGCATGGCGCCGGCTCCCCGCAGGCCCAGCGCATCCAGATCGCGCGCGGCATGAAAATCGATGACAAGAAGGCGCGTGCGCGGCATCTGGCCGGGATAACTCAAGCGCCGAAGTGATCAGCTAAGCGCCTCGCCGCCGTTCTTTGACGGCCTCATTTCCGCCTCCCCCAGGCGGCGTGGGAAGCCACCCAAGAGAGGGAATAAGTCGCCGAAATGCGGTTCGCTGCGTGTGGCGCGAAGGGCACAGGGGGCGCGTTGGTGCTCGGCGCAGGCCGCCATCTGCCCACAAGTTGCATTGCCGCGCGCCGCGGTGTGTATTGACAAGCATCGCCCTGGTGGAAAACGCTACCGCCGCCCTTTTCAGGGCAGTGGAGCCGGCGCCATTTGACACGTATTTGTAGCAATAGAGGTGGTTTTTGCGGTTGCAAGCGGATTGGTCCGCGGCGGACGTGTCTGTCCAATCAGTGGCTGCAGGCTGTACCCCGCGCCGGCGTGGTAAAATGAGGTGGATTTCAATGATGTCGATTTTCTTCTCTGGGCCGTCGATCTATCGCATTGCAATCCTGGGATGTTTATCCGCGCTGCTCCTGTACGCCGTCGCGGAAGCGCCGCCGGCGCGGGCCGCGACCGGGCCGTTTTCCGGCTTTACCGGGCGCTGGGCGGGGACTGGAAAGGTGCGCACCCAGGACAAGACCGAGCGAATTCGCTGCAAGGCTAATTACCGGGTCGGCGACAGCAGCGGGCACGAGGCCAAATTGGAGCTCACCTGCAAGAGCGACAACTATAGTTTCGATCTGGTCGGAGACTTCCAAGCCGACAACAGCGAGAAGATCGCCGGCCGCTGGACCGAACGCAGCCGCCATATCGGAGGCACCGTCCTCGGCCAGGCGCGTGGCAGCCGCATGCAGATCCTGGTCGAGAGTTCGGCTTTTGCCGCGAAATTGGTTATGGTGACTCGGGGCACACGGCAGTCCGTCAGTATCGATTCGCGCGGCGGCGGCCAGGTGGTGAAAGCGTCGATCGATCTGCACCGGAAATCACGTTGAAGGGCTGACCAGTTCAGCGGCGAGTGGCCATCATGGAGACCCGAGCGCGCTACGTTATTATCGGCGCCTTTGTCCTTGCCGTTATTTTCGCCGGGTTCGGATTCGTCTACTGGCTGAAGAACACCGGCGGTCTGGGCGACCGGGCGTATTACCGCATCCGATTCGAGCATCCGATCTCCGGCTTGGGCCCCGGCTCAGGGGTCCTGTTCAACGGGCTTCGGGTGGGCACGGTCATGAGGCTCGACCTCGATTCGGCCGACCTGAGCGGACTGGTGGCGACCGTCTCGGTGGTGCCGTGGACGCCGATCCATGCCGACACCAAGGTCGACGTCACCTTCCAGGGGCTGACCGGCTCGCCGGCGATCCTGCTGCGCGGCGGAACGCCGGGTTCGCCGCGGGTGACGGCGCAAAACGGTCAAATTCCGCTGCTGGTGGCGCCCGGTAATGTCGGCACAAATTTGAACAACTCGGCGCGCGAAACGCTGGCCAATATCAACCGGGTCATCGACGAGAATTCCAAGCCGCTGCACAGCGCCATCACCGGCATCAGCACCTTCGCCGACATGCTGGGCCGCAATTCCAAGAAGATCGAAGGCATGCTCGACGGGCTCGACAAGATGCTCGGCGGCGGCGGCAGCAAGGTGCAGCCGAAGACCTACGATCTGGCGGCGGCCACCAAGTTTCCGGCGTTCGATAAGGCCATCAAGGTGCAGATGACCGTGCCCGACCCGCACGCGATCCTCGCCTTCGACACCCAGAAGATCCTGATCCGCTCGGCGCAGGGCACCTTTTCCGACGTCACCGACGGCCGCTGGGCCGACAACCTGCCCAAGCTGATGCAGGCCAAGCTGATTGAAAGCTTCGAGAACGCCGATCTGCTCGGCAAAGTCAGCCGGCCGTTCGATGCGCTCGAGGCGCCGTATCGGCTGGAGACGACCATCCGCAGCTTCCAGATTTCGCTGACGCCGCAGCCGACGGCGGTGGTGGAATTCGCCGCCCGCATTCTGGGCGACAAGGGCAAGGTTCTGGATGCCCGCATCTTCAAGGCCTCGGTGCCGGCCAAGGACACCAAGGCGTCGGAAGCGGTGGCCGCGCTCGACGAGGCCTTCGGCAAGGCCGCGGCCGAGTTGGTGGCTTGGTCGGTGGAAAAGCTGGCCGCGGCGCCCGCTGGGGACGACCAGGACGCGCCGGACGATTTGAAGCCGGACAACGACCTCCCGCCACTGAAGCCGCCGGGGGGCGGCATGCCTGACCTCAAGATGCCGGCCGCGCCCAAATAGCGGCGAGGCGCGCCGGGCAGACGGCCTCTATTGTGTACAATTTGCATTCATTGCCTAATAATTAGGCTCACACTTTAGTTGCTGCCGTAAAATTACTCGATCCCTTCAGATGGTCCTGCGCCGGTGCCGCGCGCCCGGACCTGGAATCCTTTGCATTCAACACGCTAGAGCGGCGGCAAGGGACTGGCACGGGACTTGCGGAAGTCTAAGGCGGCAGGCCGCCACGGCCGGGTTTCGACCCGGCGCCGGCGCGGCCGCCTGCACCGAGTCCGCCACAGGGAGCCGTTCCATGCCCAACGATTTCAATATCTCGCGTCGCGCATTGCTCGCCGGTCTGGGCGGCGTGGGCGCCACCGCGCTTTCCGCCGGTCTGCCGTTTTCCTCTGCCTCCGCCGCCACGCCGGTGATCGGCTTCATCTATGTCGGGCCGCGCGACGACTTCGGCTACAACCAGGCCCACGCCGAAGGTGCGGCCGCCCTCAAGAAGATGAAGGGGGTCAAGGTCGTCGAGGAAGAGCGCATCCCGGAAACCGTCCAGGTCGCCAAGACCATGGAGAGTATGATCAATCTCGACGGCGCCGGGCTCCTGTTCCCGACCTCGTTCGGTTACTTCAAGCCCTACATCCTCGATGAGGCCAAGAAGTATCCTAAGGTTCGCTTTGAACACGCCGGCGGCCTGTGGACGCCGAAGGATCCGAAGAACGTCGGCAGCTATTTCGGCTACATCTTCGAAGCGCAATACATCAACGGCATCGTCGCGGGTTATGCATCCAAGACCGGCAAGCTCGGCTTCGTCGCCGCCAAGCCGATCGCGCAGGTGCTGCAGAACATCAACGCCTTCACCCTCGGCGCGCGTTCAGTGAACCCCAAGATCACCACGCAGGCGATCTTCACCGGTGACTGGGCGCTGCCGGTGAAGGAAGCCGAAGCCACCAACAGCATGATCGACCAGGGTGTCGATGTCGTCACCATGCATGTCGATAGCCCGAAGGTGGTGGTGCAGACCGCGGCCAAGCGCGGCGCGATGGTGTGCGGCTATCACACCAGCCAGGCCAAGCTGGCGCCCGAGCTATATCTCACCGGCGCCGAATGGAACTGGACCGGGCTCTATCCCAAGTTTGTCTCCATGTGGATGAAGGGCGAGACGATCCCGAATTTCTATCGCGGCGGCTTCAAGGAAGGCCTGATCAAGCAGTCGCCCTATGGGCCGAAGGTCTCGGCCGAGGCGCGCAAGCACGCCGACGCCGTCAAGGCCAAGCTGATGGCTGGCGATTTCACGATCTTCAAAGGGCCGCTCACCGACAACAACGGCAAGACCGTGGTTGCCGCCGGCAGCGCGCTGAAGCAGGGCCAGGAGACCGACACCGCGCTCGAGTCGATGCACTTCCTGGTCGATGGCGTGAAGGGCAGCCTGCCGTCTTAATCTCGGGCAAAGGGTCCGGGCCATGGTCACGGATATAACAGTTGGCGGCGTCTCCTCCGAGGAGGCGCCGCCCACGGTGCCCCGCAGACGAGCGTTCCGGCGCGAAGAGATTGGCCGGGCCGCCGAGTCCGTGCTGATCCCGGTCGGAGCGCTCGTCGTATCCTTGGCTCTGTTCGGCGGCTTCGTCGCCTTCGCCGGCGTCAATCCGCTCGACGTCTACAGCAACATGCTGCTGGGTTCGTTCGGCACCTGGTTCTCGGTGCAGAACACTTTGACGCTGGCTTCTCCGCTCATTCTGACGGCGCTGTGCACGGCACTGCCGGCGCAGGCCGGCTTGATGGTCATCGGGGGTGAGGGGGCTCTCGTCATCGGCGGGCTGGCGGCGGTCGCCGCCGGTCTGCCGGTGGCGAACGCGGCGCCGCCGCTCGTGGTGCAGCTCGTCATGGCCGCCGCCGGCATGCTGGCGGGCGCGGCCTGGATCGCCTTTGCCGGCGCGCTCAGGCACTGGCGCGGCGTCAACGAGACCATCTCCACGCTGCTGCTCACCTATATCGGCATCGCCGTTCTCAATCACATCGTCGAAGGCGTCATGCGCGACCCGGCGAGCCTCAACAAGCCGGCGAGCCGCGCGCTGCCCGCCGCCGACAAGATCGGCAGCATTCCCGGCATGGACGTGCACTGGGGCCTGGTGTTCGGCGTTGTCTTCTGCATCGCGGCTTACGTTCTGTTCTTCCGCACCACCTTCGGCTTTTCGGCGCGCATGGTGGGCGGCAATCCGCGCGCCGCGCGGCTCGCCGGGCTGCCGGTCGGGCGCATCATCATGGTGGTGACGGCCATCGCGGGCGCCGCCGGCGGGCTCGCCGGCATGGTGGAAGTCGCCGCCGTGCAGGGCCGCGCCAGCGCCACGCTCGCCGCCGGCTACGGCTATACCGGCATCCTGGTCGCCTTCATTGCGCGGCAGAATCCGCTGGCCGTCATTCCCGTCGCGATCCTGTTCGGCGGCATCGACGCCAGCGGCGGCCTGTTGCAACGCCGGCTCGATCTACCGGACGCCTCGGTGCAGGTGCTGCAGGGCATCATCTTCGTGGTCATTCTGGCGAGCGAGACGCTGTTCGGCCGCTTCCGCCTCTTCAAGCCGAAGGAGGATTGACGATGGCGGATGTGGGCATCGGCTGGTGGGGCGTTCCGTTGGCGGTTGCGGCGGGCGCGGTGCGCGCCGGCACACCGTTCCTCTTTGTCAGTCTGGGCGAACTGCTGACCGAGAAATCCGGCCGCATCAATCTCGGCCTCGAAGGCACGCTGGTGATGGGCGCGATGAGCGGTTACGGCACCGCCTATCTGACCGGCTCGCCCTGGCTCGGCGTGCTGGTCGCCGGCGTCACCGGCTCGATCTTCGGCGCACTGCACGCCGGCCTGTGCAGCCTGCCCAAGGTCAACGACATCGCGGTGGGCATCGCGCTGATGCTGTTCGGCACCGGCCTCGCTTTCTATCTCGGCAAGCCGCTGGTGCAGCCGCAGGCGCCGACGCTGCCGGCGATCCACTTTGGCTGGTGGAGCGACATCTCGGCGGTGCGCGAGGCGCTGAAGATCAACTCGCTGTTCATCGTCGGCGCTCTGCTCGCGCCGGTGATCGTGTGGGCGTTGCGCTCGACGCGCTGGGGCATGATCGTGCGCATGGCCGGCGACAGCGCCGACGCCGCGCGCGCCATGGGCTATTCGGTCAATCGGGTGCGGCTCGCCGCCACCATGAGCGGCGGCTTCCTGGCCGGCATCGGCGGCTCGTTTCTCTCGCTCTATTATCCGGGAAGCTGGAACGAGGGCCTTTCCAGCGGGCAGGGCATCACCGCGGTGGCGCTGGTCATCTTCGCGCGCTGGAACCCGATGTACTGTTTCTACGCGTCGCTCTTGTTCGGCGGCGCCGGCGCGCTCGGCCCGGCACTGCAATCGGTCGGCGTCACCTCCGGCTATTACCTGTTCAACGCGGCGCCTTACGTCCTCACGCTCTTCATCCTGGTGCTGACCTCGTCGTCCGAGCACCGGCTGTCGGGCGCGCCGTCCGAACTCAGCATCACGCGCTAAAGAATACGGAGTGGGTCATGAACGGTCTGGGTGGTCTCAACAAGTCGCCGAACGGTGTGGTGCTCGGCCTCGTGCAGCTTCAGTTGCCGGTGGTCGAGACGCCGGACGATCTCGCGCGGCAGACCGAGAAAATCGTCTCCATGGTCGCCAAGGCGCGGCGCGCGTCGCCGGCCATGGACCTGGTGGTGTTTCCCGAATACGCGCTGCACGGCCTGTCGATGGACACCAACCCGGCCATCATGGTCACCCGCGACGGGCCGGAGATGGCGGCCTTCCGCCGCGCCTGCCGCGACAACGCCATCTGGGGCTGCTTCTCCATCATGGAGCGCAACCCCGAGGGCAATCCCTATAACTCCGGGCTGATCGTCGACGATAAGGGTGAGATCAAGCTCTATTACCGCAAGCTGCACCCTTGGGTGCCGGTGGAGCCGTGGGAGCCGGGCGATCTCGGCATTCCCGTCTGCGACGGCCCGAAGGGCGCGCGCATCGGCCTGATCATCTGTCACGACGGCATGTTCCCCGAGATGGCGCGCGAGTGCGCCTACAAGGGCGCCGAGATCATGATCCGCACCGCGGGCTACACGGCGCCGATCCGCCATAGCTGGAGCGTCACCAACCAGGCCAACGCCTTCCAGAACCTGATGCAGACCGCGAGCGTGTGCATGTGCGGCTCCGACGGCACCTTCGACTCCATGGGCGAGGCGATGTTCTGCGACCTCGACGGCACCGTGATGGTGCAGGGGGGCGGGCGCGCCGACGAGATCGTCACCTGCGAGATGCGCCCCGACCTGGTGCGCGAAGCGCGCAAGCACTGGTCGGTGGAAAACAACATCTACCAGCTCGGCCATCGCGGCTATGTGGCGGTGGCGGGCGGCGCGCGCGACTGCCCCTATACCTTCATGCAGGACATGGTGAAGGGCGAATACCGGCTGCCGTGGGAAGACGAGGTGATCTACACCGACGGCACCAGTTGCGGCTTCCCGGCGCCCGACCGGCAATACAAGAAGGGGTAGCCGGCGCATGATCCCGAAAAGATTCTTGGGAACCGGTTTTCGGATAAGATCATGCGCGAGCAAAATGTCAGGAAGGCAAGACGACGTGAACGAGGGTTTGACTCTCATGGCTGAACGATACGTCGACGCGGACCCCTACCGCTGGCCCTATAACGGCGATCTCAGGCCGGAGAACACGGCGCTGATCGTCATCGACATGCAGACCGATTTCTGTGGGCCCGGCGGCTATGTCGACACCATGGGCTACGACTTGTCGCTCACCCGCGCGCCGATCGAGCCGATCAAGGCGCTGCTCGCGGCCATGCGCGCGAAGGGCTACCACATCATCCACACCCGCGAAGGCCACCGGCCCGACCTCTCCGACCTGCCGGCGAACAAGCGCTGGCGCTCGCGCCAGATCGGCGCCGGCATCGGCGATCCCGGGCCCTGCGGGCGTATCCTGGTGCGCGGCGAGCCGGGCTGGGACATCATCCCGGAGCTGGCGCCGGCACCCGGCGAGCCCATCATCGACAAGCCGGGCAAGGGCTCGTTCTGCGCCACCGACCTGGAGCTGATCCTGCGCACGCGCGGCATCGAGAACATCGCGCTCACCGGCATCACCACCGACGTCTGCGTGCACACCACCATGCGCGAGGCCAACGACCGCGGTTTCGAATGCGTGCTCGTGGAGGACTGCTGCGGCGCCACCGACAAGGGCAACCACGACCACGCCATCAAGATGGTGAAGATGCAGGGCGGCGTGTTCGGCGCGGTCAGCACCTCCGGCGCGCTGATCAAGGGGATAGCATGAGCGCGCTCGCCCTCGACCGCGCGCACTCTGGGCTCCACGGCGAGGGCGCGATTGCCGTCGAGACCGTCAGCCTCACCAAGCGCTTCGGCGACCTGACCGCGCTGGAGGCCGCTTCCGTGCGGATCAAGGCCGGCAGCGTGCATGCGCTGCTGGGCGAAAACGGCGCCGGCAAGTCGACCTTGGTCAAATGCATCATGGGCTATTACCTGCCGGACGAGGGCAGCGTGATGGTCGAGGGCCGCGAGGTCGAAATCGACAGCCCGCGCCAGGCGCACGGCTACGGGCTCGGCATGGTCTATCAGCATTTCACGCTGGTGCCGCACATGACCGTGCTGGAGAACATGGTGATGGCGCGCGCCGACGTGCCGGGCATCATCGACTGGCGCGCCGAGCGCAAGCGCTTCAATGAATTCCTCGCCACCATGCCGTTCAACGTGCCGGTCGATACGCCGGTGTCCTCGCTCGCCGCCGGCGAGAAGCAGAAGGCGGAAATCCTCAAGCAGCTTTATCTGAAGAGCCGCTTCCTCATTCTCGACGAGCCGACCTCGGTGCTCACGCCGAACGAGGCCGACGAAATCCTCGGCATGGTGCGCGACATGGCGCATTCGGGGCGCATCACCGTGTTGATCATCACGCACAAGTTCCGCGAGGTGATGGCCTTTGCCGACGAAGTGACGGTGCTGCGCCGGGGCAAGCTGGTCGGCGGCGGGCGCGTCGCCGATCTCACGCCCGACGCCATGGCCAAGATGATGATCGGCGACCAGGAAATCCGCGCCATGGGCGGCCGCGCCGATGCGGCGGCCGGCGCGGTGTGTCTGGAGACGCGCGATCTTGCGGCCGATGACGACGAGGGTCTGCCGGCGGTGCGCGGCGTGTCGCTCACCGTGCGCGCCGGCGAGATCGTCGGCATCGCCGGCGTCTCCGGCAACGGCCAGAGCGAGCTGTTCCAGGTGCTCGGCGGCCAGCGCGACACCACCGCCGGCGAGATGCTGGTGCACGGCGAGCCCTATCACGCGCGCCGCTCCGAGATGCTGCGCCACAAGGTGTCGATGCTGCCGGAGGAGCCGCTGCGCAACGGCTGCGTGCCGCGCATGAGCGTCGCCGACAACATGGCGTTTCGCCGTTTCGACCAGCCGCCCTACGCCAAGGGACCGTGGCTCAACCGCGCCGCCTTCCGCCGCGCCTCGGAGGAATTGATCGCGCGCTACCGGGTGAAGACCTCCTCGCCCGACGCGCCGATATCGACGCTCTCGGGCGGCAACGTGCAGCGCGCGGTGCTGGCGCGCGAGCTATCGGGCGAGGTGGACGTGCTGGTCGCGGCCAACCCGGTGTTCGGGCTCGACTTCGCGGCGGTCGCCGACATCCACGCGCAGATCATGGCGGCGCGCAACCGCGGCGCTGCGGTGCTGCTGGTGAGCGAGGACCTCGACGAGCTCTTGGAGCTCTCCGACCGCATCGTGGTGATGTTCGAGGGCCAGATCGTGCACGAGACCACGCCGGCGGAAGCCGATCTCACGGTCATCGGGCGGTTCATGGCGGGGCATTGAGGTCTTTCCCTCGCCCCGCGTGCATGGGACCGCGTCAGCTACGCAAGCCGGGGGCCTCGTAGCCCGTGCGTGCCACGTAGTCCGAGTATCCACCGCCGTATTGGTGGATGCCCTCGGGCGTCAGTTCCAGCACCCGATTGGACAATGCGGCCAGGAAGTGCCGGTCGTGCGAGACAAACAGCATGGTGCCCTCATACTGCGACAGTGCGGTGATGAGCATCTCTTTTGTCGCCATGTCGAGGTGGTTCGTGGGCTCATCCAGCACCAGGAAGTTTGGCGGGTCGTAGAGCATCTTCGCCATGACCAGCCGTGCCTTCTCACCGCCCGATAGCACGCGGCATTTTTTCTCCACGTCGTCGCCCGAAAAGCCGAAGCAACCGGCCAGCGCGCGTAGTGATCCTTGCCCTGCCTGCGGGAACGAGTATTCCAACTCCTCAAACACCGTGCGCTCGCCGTCCAGGAGATCCATGGCGTGCTGCGCGAAGTAACCCATCTTCACGCTGCCACCCAGGGCCACCGTGCCTTCGTCCGGCGGCGTGGCGCCCGCCACCAGCTTCAGCAGCGTCGACTTGCCGGCGCCGTTGATGCCCATGACGCACCAGCGCTCCTTGCGGCGCACCGCGAAGTCCAACCCCTCGTAGATGCTGCGGTTGCCATAGCCCTTCTGCACATTCTTCAGGCTCACGACGTCCTCGCCCGAGCGCGGCGCCGGCTGGAACTCAAAGGCCACGGTCTGGCGGCGCTTGGGCGGCTCCACCCGTTCGATCTTGTCCAGCTTCTTCACCCGGCTCTGCACCTGCGCGGCGTGCGAGGCGCGCGCTTTGAACCGCTCGATGAACTTGATTTCCTTGGCCAGCATGGCCTGCTGACGGTCGAATTGCGCTTGCTGCTGCTTCTCATTGAGCGCGCGCTGCTGCTCGTAGAATTCGTAGTCCCCCGCGTACGTCGTCAGTCCGCCGCCGTCGATCTCGACGATCTTGGTGACGATGCGGTTCATGAACTCGCGGTCATGCGACGTCATCATCAGCATGCCCTCGTAACCTTTGAGGTATTGCTCCAGCCAGATCAGGCTTTCCAAGTCTAGATGGTTGCTCGGCTCGTCCAGAAGCATGGCGTCGGGGCGCATGAGCAGAATGCGCGCCAGCGCCACGCGCATCTTCCAGCCGCCCGACAAGGCACCGACGTCACCGTCCATCATCTCCTGGCTGAAGTTCAGACCACCAAGTACTTCGCGCGCACGCCCTTCAAGCGCATAGCCGTCCAGCTCCTGAAAGCGGTGCTGGACCTCGCCGTAGCGTTCGATGATCGTCTCCATCTCGCCGGCGCGCGCCGGATCGGCCAGATCCGGATTGGACATGGCGGCCTCCAGCTCTTTCAGCTCGGCGCTGACGGCACTCACCGGGCCGGCGCCGTCCATCACCTCGGCGACGGCGCTGCGACCGGACATCTCGCCGACATCCTGGCTGAAATACCCAATGGTGACGCCACGATCGACGGCCACCTGGCCCTCGTCGGGGGTGTCCGCGCCCGTGATCATCCGGAACAGAGTCGTCTTGCCGGCGCCATTGGGGCCGACGAGGCCGACCTTCTCGCCTTTATTGAGTGCCGCCGAGGCCTCGATGAAGAGGATTTGGTGGCCGTTTTGCTTGCTGATGTTGTCGAGACGAATCATGTGCGCGCGGGGTCCGGGTGAAATTTGCGGCGCTCTTATGCCACGTCGTGCGCCCTGCGGAAGAGCGTTCTGCTGCAACGCGTCACCGCATTAGTGCATGGCGCGCCACGCTGATCGTTTGGCCGGCCCGGTAGCGGTCCGGTTGCAACGTTGACGCTAAAATGTGGATGCCCGGCACAAGGTTCATGCTCGGGCCGGCCAAAGGCCGGACCCGAGTGCTGGGCTTGACGTTGTTGTCAGGCGGCCGGGACCGTCACGCCGCCGCCTCGGCTTCCGCCGTGGCCTTCGGTGTCGCCGGCTCGAGCGCGGCGGCAACCGCATCGTCGACGCGCTCCAGCCAGACGAACTCCAGGCCTTTGCGGGCCTCTTCCGGAATGTCGTCGTAGTCCTTCCGGTTACGCGCCGGCAGCATGACGCGGTTGAGGCCGGCGCGGTGCGCCGCCACCACCTTCTCCTTGATGCCGCCGACCGGCAGCACCAGGCCGCGCAGGCTGATCTCGCCGGTCATGGCGGTATCGCTGCGGATGGTGCGCTCGGTCATCAGCGAGGTCAGCGCCATGAACATGGCGACGCCCGCGCTGGGTCCGTCCTTCGGCGTGGCGCCGGCCGGCACGTGGATGTGGATGTCGCTCTTCTCGAAGCGCTCCGCATCGATGCCGAACAGGCTGGCGCGGTTCTTGACGATGCTGAAGCGCCGCCTGCGCGCTCTCCTTCATCACGTCGCCGAGCTGGCCGGTGAGGATCAGCTTGCCGTGGCCGGGCAGGCGGGTCGCCTCGATGAAGAGGATGTCGCCGCCGACCGGCGTCCAGGCAAGCCCGGTCGCGACGCCGGGCACGCTGGTGCGCATGGCGATTTCGCTCTCGAACTGGCGGGCGCCGAGGATGGCCTCGAGATCGCCGTGGTCGATGCGGATCTTGTCCGCGGCGCCCTCGGCGATGCGCACGGCGGCATGGCGCAAGGCCTTGCCGATCTCGCGCTCGAGGTTCCGCACGCCGGCTTCGCGCGTATAGGAATGGATGATCTCGCGCAACGCGGCTTCCGTGATCTCGACCTGGCCTTCCTTGATGCCGTTCGCCTCCATCTGGCGCTTGACCAGATAGCGCGAGGCGATCTGCAGCTTCTCGCCCTCGGTGTAGCCGGCGAGGCTGATGATCTCCATGCGGTCGCGCAACGGCCCGGGGATGGTGTCGAGCATGTTCGCCGTGGTGAGGAACACCACGCGCGACAGGTCGAACGGCACCCCGAGATAGTTGTCGCGGAAGGTGTTGTTCTGCTCCGGATCGAGCACCTCCAGCAGCGCCGCCGACGGATCGCCGTGGACGCCGGCGCCGAGCTTGTCGATCTCGTCCAGCATCATCACGCAATTGCGCGTTCCCGCCTTGCGGATGCCCTGGATGATGTTGCCGGGCAGCGCCCCGATGTAGGTGCGCCGGTGGCCGCGGATTTCGGCTTCGTCATGCACGCCGCCGAGCGAGACGCGCACGAACTTGCGGTTCATGGCGCGCGCGATCGACTGGCCGAGCGAGGTCTTGCCGACGCCCGGAGGGCCGACGAAGCACAGGATCGGCGCCTTGCCGGCGGGCGCCAGCTTGCGCACGGCGAGATATTCGACGATGCGCCGCTTGATCTTGTCGAGGCCGTAGTGGTCGGCGTCGAGAATGCGCCGCGCCTCGGCGATGTCGATCGGGGTCTCCTCCGGCAGCTTCCAGGGGAGCTCGATCAGCCAGTCGAGATAGGTGCGGGCCATGCCGTATTCGGCCGCGGCCTCCGGCATGCGTTGCAGCCGGCGCAGCTCCTTGCGGGTGTGCTCCTCGACCTCTTCCGGCATGCCGGCTTCGGCGATCTTCTTCTCCAGCTCGGCCAGTTCGGCGGCCTTGCCTTCCTCGCCTTCGCCGAGCTGCTTCTGGATCGCGGCCATCTGCTCGCGCAGCAGCACTTCGCGCTGCCGCTCGTCGAGCGAAGCCTTGGTCTGCTGGCCGATCTCGGCCGACAGCCGCAGCACCTCGATGCGATGCGCCAGCAACGTGGACACCTTCTCGGTGCGCGCATTGACGTCGATCGTTTCGAGGACCTCCTGCTTTTCCTCCGGCTTCACGTCGAGGTAGGCCATGGTGAAATCGGCGAGCGCACCGGCGGAATCGATCGCCTGCACGGCGCCGACCAGTTCCTTCGGCGCCTGCGGCAGCAATTCGAGCGCTTCCATCGCCTGGCCGCGCAGATGCACGAGCCGGGCTTCGGCCTCGGGACTGGTGGTTTCGGATTCGGCGATGCGCAGCACGCGCGCGACCATGAACGGCCAGCCGCCGAGGAACTCGACGATCTGCACGCGCTCTTCGCCCTGGCAGACCAGGTGATTGGTGCCGTCGGGGGTGGTGATGTAGCGCACCACATTGGCGGCGGTGCCGACGCGGTGCATGTCGATCGCGGTCGGCTCATCCACCTCGGGATCGCGCTGCTTGAGGATGACGACCTGGCGCTGTTCGCGCACCGCCTGCTGGGCGGCGGCGACCGACTTCGGCCGGCCGACGGTGACGGGCATCACCATGCCGGGAAACAGCACGAAGTTGCGCACCGGCACGACGATCATCGCATCGTCCGGCAACGGCGGGAAATTCTGTTCGGCGCGTCCCTGCTCGGGCCCGCCCGTGGGGGCAGCGCCTGGCTCGAGGGACCGCATGATTTCTGTTTCAGCCACGACTATGACCTGCTTTCTCCAGCGTAATCAGAAGGCAACCATCGACCATCGCGCGGTGGACCGCGGCGTAGCGCCCGGCTGGCAGGCGTACGCGCCGCTCGAAATGCCCTTGCGGCAGTTCGAGCCGATGGATGACCGCCGTCCGCAACTCCTTCGGCAGCACGCGAACGCCGGCCACGACCAGATCGGTGCCGTCGATCGCCGCCTCGACCCGCTCGGGATCGACGCCCGGCAATGCGACCAGCACCAAGACGGCGTGCTCCGTTTCGAGCACGTCGAGTGGCGGCTCCCAGGCCGGCGACCGGCTGCGCGAACGCACCGGCCGGAAAAACTCGCGATTCATGCGCTCGGCGCGGGCGAGCATGTCGCATGCCTCCGACCACATCCAGCTATTGGGAAAATCCGCCATGGGGTCACCTTTCGTTCTCGTTACATTGTGACGGAGGGCCCGAATTTCAATGAGGGAGCCGCCGGCCCGGCGGGAGAGGGCCGATTTGGCGCCGATAAGGGCCCGTTTTGGCCGCCGCGGCCTGATCCTTCTTGCCCTGGCGGCAGCCGTCCGTTTTGACGACAATCGCGCGCCAGAGCCCGCGGCATGGGAAGGAGCTGACCCATGGCAGGCGCCCCACGGACGGTCGTGGTGTTCGGCGGCACCGGCTTTCTCGGCCGGCATGTTGTCCGTCATCTGCTTGAGCACGGCTTTGCCGTGCGCGTCGCCGTGCGCCATCCCGAGCGGGCGGCGGCGCTGTTTCCGGAAAGGACATCGCTCACGCCCGTGCGGGCGGACATCGAAGACGACGCCTCGGTTGCGCAGGCGCTGGTGGGCGGCTGGGGGCTGGTCAACGCGGTCAGCCTCTATGCGGAAAAGGGCGGGCGCACGTTTCACGGCGTGCACGTCGAGGCGGCGGCGCGGGTGGCCGCTATGGCGCATCGCGCCGGCGTTCGACGCCTGATCCAGGTGTCCGGGCTCGGCGCCGACACGCACGCCGCGTCCGATTACGTCCGCAGCCGCGGGGAGGGCGACGCCGCCGTGCGTGAAACGTTTCCCGGCGCCATTGTCATTCGCCCGTCGGCGATGTTTGCCGCCGACGGCGGCTTGACGGCCGCCCTCGCCGGAATGCTCCGCAAGGCCCCGGTCTTGCCCCTGTTCGGCACCGGAGCGACCCGGCTGCAGCCGGCCTATGTCGGGGACGTCGCCGAGGCGATCGCGCGCATCATGACCGCGCCCGAACCGGCCGAAACTTACGAATTCGGCGGGCCCGAGGCGCTCACCTACAAGGCGTTGTTGAAGATGATCGCCCGCCGGCTCGGCCTGCGCCGTATGCTTCTACCGGTGCCGTTTCCACTTTGGCGGCTGCTTGCGGCCGTCGCCGAATGGCTGCCGAACCCGCCGTTGACCACCGGCATGGTCGACCTGATGCGGCAGGACAATGTCGTTTCCGGCGCGTTTCCGGGCTTCGCGGCGCTGGGGATAGCGCCGCAGGCGGTCGAAGCCGTGCTCGGCGGCGGTGAAGCGGTGAAGGAGGGTAGCGGTTAGGCTGCGACCTTTACGCCCCTTGGCGCGACGCGGCCCGTTGTGGCCTTATTCCCGAAGCACCCACTTGCGGCCCGCGGCTTGCGCACTTTTATGCCGGGTCACAGGCCCGATCCGGATTATCGCCAAAGAGCTCAGATCGCTTCTTCCATGACAACCATCGACCGCGCTTCTCCGCCTGCCGGCGGCCATGACGACATCATCTACCCGTCCGCGATACCCTTCGTGCTGATGCATCTCGCCTGTTTCGCGGCGATCTGGACCGGGATCACCTGGCAGGCGGCCGCGCTCGGCATCGGGCTTTACTGGCTGCGCATCTTCGGCATCGGCGCCGGCTATCACCGCTACTTCTCGCACCGCGCCTATTCGACCAGCCGCGCCTTCCAGTTCTTCCTGGCGGTCTTGTCGCAATCGACCACGCAAAAGAGCGTGCTGTGGTGGGCGGCCAAGCACCGGCACCACCATTTGCACTCGGACACCGAAGCCGACGTGCATTCGCCACGCCACCACGGCTTCCTCTACAGCCATCTTGGCTGGATCTTTTCGCGCCAGCACGACGAGTTCGATCCCGTCAAGGTCGAGGACCTGATGCGCTATCCGGAACTGCGCTGGCTGCACAAGTACGAGACAGCTTCCGGGCTTCGTACTGGCCGTGCATCTGCTTCCTGATCGCCGGCTGGCCGGGGCTGGTGGTCGGGTTCTTCTGGAGCACGGTCGCGGTCTATCACGGCACCTTCTGCATCAATTCGCTGGCGCACGTGCACGGCCGCAAGCGCTACGTCACCGGCGACGATTCGCGCAACAACTGGCTGCTTGCCTTCTTCACCATGGGCGAAGGCTGGCACAACAACCACCACGCCTGCCAGGCAAGCGTGCGCCAGGGCTTCCGCTGGTGGGAATACGACATGACCTTCTACATCCTCACCGTGCTGTCGTGGTTCGGCGTCGTCTGGGACCTGAAGAAGCCGTCGGAGGCGATCCTGCGCAACGAGCAGCCGCTCGGCTCGCGCGTCATCGACCGCGCCGCCAAGCAGCTGGCGGCGAGCTTCAATTCCGAGCGCATCGCGGCGCTGGTCGCTTCCGCCCTGGAGAGCCCATCGTTGACGTCGCTGCAACAGCGGCTGGCGAGTGCGCAGCAGCAGGCGTCCGACATCCTCGCCAATACGCATCTGCCGCATTTGCCGACGCGGGCCGAAATCAGCGCCCAGGCGCGCGCCATGTTCGTGCGCACACGGTCGTTGGACGACATCGTCGAGCGCGCCTACCAGATGGTGCTGGACGGCATCGGCGCGCGCCTGCGCGAGCTGCCGCAGCCGGCTTAAAGGCAAAGACCTGCCGTTTTCCGGTGTATAGTCGCGCCGGCTGGAGCGTTTCCAGGCGAAGTGGGAACCGGTTCGCCGTCCGGAAACGCGGCAAAACAAGAACTTAGATACGTTCCGTTTCCGTGAAACAGTGGACGTGTCTAAGAGCGGCAGAAGACACGGAAGATATGAGCAACAGCGACAAGGTTCTGGTGACCGGGGCGAGCGGCTTCGTCGGCTCGGCGGTCGCGCGCAAGCTGAAGGAGCGCGGGCTTACCGTGCGCGCCCTGGTGCGCGACGCGAGCCCGACCGGACACCTTTCCGATCTCGATATCGAGTTTGCGCAAGGCGATCTGCGCGATGCCGCTTCCGTGGGCGAAGCCATGCGCGGCGTGCGCTATGTGTTTCACGTCGCCGCCGACTACCGGCTGTGGGCGCGCGACCCGGACGAAATCGTGCGCAACAACATGAGCAGCACCAGCAACATCATGGAAGCCGCGCGGAACGAAGGCGTCGAGCGCATCGTCTATACCAGCAGCGTCGCCACGCTGAAGTGCCGGCAGGTGGGCGATCCTGCCGACGAGACCATGCCGCTGAAGGAGGAACACGCGATCGGCGCCTACAAGCGCAGCAAAGTCGCGGCCGAGCGGCTGGTCGAGCGCATGGTGGGCGAGGGGTTGCCCGCGGTCATCGTCAATCCGTCGACGCCGATCGGCCCCTGCGACGTCAAGCCGACGCCGACCGGGCGCATCATCGTCGAAGCAGCCGCCGGGCGCATGCCGGCCTTTGTCGATACCGGTCTCAACATGGTGCATGTCGAGGACGTGGCCGAGGGCCATATGCTCGCCTTCGACAAGGGCAAGATCGGCGAGCGCTATATCCTCGGCGGGCAGAACGCGACGCTCTCCGACATCCTGGCGGTGGTGGCGGGCGAGATGGGCCGCAAAGCGCCGAAGATCAAGATCCCGCGCGGCGCCATCGTGCCGCTGGCGATGGCCGCGGAGATGGTCGCGCGGCGCACCGGGAAAGGAGCCGTTCGTGACGCTCGACGGCCTGCGCATGTCGAAGAACCGCATGTTCTTCACCGCCGCCAAGGCCGAGCGCGAATTGGGCTTCAAGGCGCGGCCTTACGCCGAAGGCATCAAGGACGCGATCGCGTGGTTTCAGCGCGCGGGCTATCTGAAGCGCTGAGCGGCGATTGGGCTACGCGGCCCGCCCCGATACTCCGCTCATTCCCGCGCAAGCGGGAATCCAGGACTGGGCTCGCTACCGCTTTCGCGGCGGACGAACGGGGATATGGATGCAGCGCCCACATCCGCATAGCCGCCAAGCGGTCGCCCCAATTGCTTCACAGCCGCAATGATTTCGGGATCGGTCAAGGCTTTCAGCTCATCGGCGTAACGATAACCGGGCGCGTGGCCGGGAAAATCGTCGCGCGTTGCCGGGTGGGTGTAGATTTCGACGAGCCCGTCCGGCAGCAGCGGCAGCAGCGCGGCAAGACGTTCGGCGGTCATGGCGCCGCTCCAGCGCAGGCCGAACACCGCATCGGGTGTCAGTAGCCCCGCGCGTCTGGCCCAGCCGCGCAACACGGATGTCCACGGCGCCATGGTGCGTTCTGAGAAGGCCGGCGGCGTGTGGTCAATGCGGGCGACGATGGCCGCGGGCTCGGAAGGCACGCGCAGCGCCTTCATGCCGTAGCCGCACCCGACCGAAAGCACCTCGCGCGCGATGAGCGGATGCACATGGAAATGCTTGTGCGCGTTGACGTGGTCGAGCGGCAGCCCGGTTCGGTGGAAGGCCTCGAACTGGGCCGCGATTTCGCGGCGCAACTGCCGCCGCACGCGCGGGCGCAGTGCAATGTCGAAGGCGAGCCGCACCATATCTCGGCGTAATTGACCGTTGTTGTCGACCAGATCGGGGATTTGTTCCGGTTTTGAGGCGGGTGCGCCTTCGACCAGCACAAGATGCAAGCCGATCCGCAAGCTCGGCAGGCGCTTGGCCAGCGCCACCGCTGACGAAGCCGCCGGCCCCGCCACCATCAGGCTGGCGGCGCTCAACACGCCGTTGCGGTGGGCCAATTCGATCGCGTCGTTGACCTCTTCGGCGAGACCGAAGTCGTCCGCGGCGATAACGACTGCGTTCAGAGCTCGACCCCGCGCCGCTCGCGCAGGAAGGCGAAGAACTCGACCGCCTCGCGCAGGCGCCGCTTCAGCATCTCGCGGCTCTGCGCCATTTCCATCACGATGGAGGCGATCTTGGGCGCGCGGAAATAGAAGGCGCGGTAGAATTCCTCGACCGAGTGGAAGATTTCCGAGTGGCTCAGGTGCGGATAGGAGAGCGGCGCGAGCTGCACGCCATGCTCGTCGACCAGTTCCGCGTTCGAGATATCGAGCCAGCCGTTCTCCACCGCCTGCTTGTAGAGGAAGGTGCCGGGATAGGGCGCGGCCAGCGACACCTGCATGGTGTGCGGGTTGATCTCGCGCGCGAACTTGATGGTCTCCTGGATGGTCTCTTTGGTCTCGCCCGGCAGGCCGAGGATGAAGGTGCCGTGGATCTTGATGCCGAGGTCGTGGCAGTCCTTGGTGAAGCGGCGCGCGACTTCGACGCGCATGCCCTTCTTGATGTTGTGCAGGATCTGCTGGTTGCCGGATTCATAGCCGACCAGCAGCAGCCGCAAGCCGTTGTCGCGCATGACCTTCAGCGCATCGCGGTCGACATTGGCCTTGGCGTTGCACGACCAGGTGACGCCGAGCTTGCCGAGCTCGCGGGCGATCGCCTGCGCGCGCACGGGATCGTCGGTGAAGGTGTCGTCGTCGAAGAAGATTTCCCTCACTTCGGGGAAGTTCTTCTGCGCCCAGGCCACCTCTTCGACCACGTGCTCGACGCTGCGGGTGCGGTACTTGTGGCCGCCGATGGTCTGCGGCCACAGGCAGAAGGTGCAGCGCGATTTGCAGCCGCGGCCGGTGTAGAACGACAAGTACGGATGCTTGAGATAGCCGATGAAGTATTCCTGGATATCGAGGTCGCGCTTGTAGATCGGTGTGACGAACGGCAGGTCGTCCATGTTTTCCAGCAAGGGCCGGTCTTCGGTCTGCTGGATGTCGCCATTGTTGTCGCGATAGATCAAGC
>CAWHJZ010000029.1:0-20551 GCA_963829785.1 uncultured Pseudomonadota bacterium
AAGGGCGCGCTCGGTCCCGGCCAGTACCAGGCCAAGCACATCATCGTCGCCACCGGCGCGCGGCCGCGCGTGCTGCCGGGCCTCGAGCCCGACAAGAAGCTGATCTGGACCTATTTCGAGGCCATGGTGCCGCCGTCGATCCCGAAGTCGCTGCTGGTGGTCGGCTCCGGCGCCATCGGCATCGAGTTCGCCTCGTTCTTCCGCAATTTCGGCGCCGACGTCACCGTGGTCGAGGTGCTGCCGCAGATCCTGCCGGTCGAGGATCACGATATCCAGACGTTTGCCCGCAAGAGCTTCGAGAAGCAGGGCATCAAGATCCTCACCAACGCCAAGGTCACCAAGCTCGACAAGAAGAGTGACAGCGTCACCGCCACCATCGAGGAGGGCGGCAAGACGCAACAGATCACCGTCGAACGCGTCATCTCCGCAGTCGGCGTGGTCGGCAATATCGAAAACCTGGGGCTCGAAAAGCTCGGCGTGAAGACCGAGCGCGGCTGCGTGGTGATCGACGGCGTCGGAAAAACCAACGTGCCCGGCATCTACGCCATCGGCGACGTCGCCGGTCCGCCGATGCTGGCGCACAAGGCGGAACACGAGGGCGTGGTCTGCGTCGAAGCCATCAAGGGCCTGCACCCGCATCCGACCGACAAGCTGATGATCCCCGGCTGCACCTATTGCACGCCGCAGGTCGCCTCCGTTGGCCTGACCGAGCAGGCCGCGAAGGACAAGAAGCTCGACATCCGCGTCGGCCGCTTCCCCTTCGTCGGCAACGGCAAGGCGATTGCGCTCGGCGAGGATCAGGGCCTGGTGAAGGTGATCTTCGACAAGAAGACCGGGCAACTGCTCGGCGCCCACATGGTCGGCGCCGAGGTCACCGAGCTGATCCAAGGCTACGTGGTCGCCATGAATCTGGAGACCACCGAGGAAGAATTGATGCACACGGTCTTCCCGCATCCGACTTTGTCGGAGATGATGAAGGAAGCCGTGCTCGATGCTTACGGGCGCGTGTTGAATATGTAGCCTGAGGCGACAATTTGAGTCCGGGGAGGGACCGATGGCGAAATTCGCGAACATTCTCGAAACCGTCGGCCGCACGCCGGTGGTCAAGATCAACAAGCTGGCGCCCAAGGGCATCAACCTCTACGTCAAGATGGAGGCCTTCAACCCGCTCGGCTCGGTCAAGGACCGCCTCGCGCTCGGCGTCATCGAGGCGGCGGAAAAATCCGGCGCGCTCAAGCCCGGCCAGACCGTCGTCGAAGCGACCTCCGGCAACACCGGCATCGGGCTCGCCATGGTCTGCGCGGTCAAGGGCTATCCGCTGGTCATCACCATGGCGGAAAGCTTCTCGGTGGAGCGGCGCAAGCTGATGCGCTTCCTCGGCGCCAAGGTGGTGCTCACGCCGGCCGCCGAGCGCGGCATGGGCATGGTCTTGAAGGCGCAGGAGCTCGCCAAAGAGCACGGCTGGTTCATGACCCGCCAGTTCGAGAACGAGGCCAACCCCGACATGCACGAGCGCACGACCGGGCGCGAGATCGTCGAGGACTTCAAGGGCGAGAAGCTCGACTACTGGGTCACCGGCTTCGGCACCGGCGGCACCCTCACCGGCGTCGCGCGCGTGTTGTCGAAGGAACGCCCGGACACCAAGATCGTGGTGTGCGAGCCGGCCGACGCGCCGATGCTCACCAGCGGCATCGGCCAGAAGCGCAAACCCGACGGCTCGCCGGCGGAAGCGCATCCCTCGTTCAAGCCGCACCCGATGCAGGGCTGGAGCCCCGACTTCATCCCGAGGATCACCGGCGAAGCGGTCGACATGAAGGTGATCGACCGCGTCATCACCATCCCCGGGCCCGACGGCCTCAAATGGAGCCGTGAGCTGGCGCGCCAGGAAGGCATCTTTGTCGGCATCACCGCCGGCGCGACGTTCGCGGGCGCGCTCGAAGTCGCCAAGAGCGCGGCGCCCGGCTCGACCATCCTTGCCATGCTGCCCGACACCGGCGAGCGCTATCTCTCGACGCCGCTGTTCGGCGATATCGACGCGGACATGAACGAGGAGGAAATGAAGATCTCGCAGTCGACGCCGAACAACCAGTTGCCGCCGAAGGCGGCGTAGCGGAGAAGGGGCGCGCCATGGGCGTCATCACCTGGATCATTATCGGCCTGATCGCCGGCTGGCTCGCCAATGCCATCCTCGGCGGCCGCGGCGGCGGGCTGCTCTATAACCTCGCCGTCGGGCTGGTCGGCGCCATTGTCGGCGGCCTGATCTTCTCCAGCCTGCATATCCTCCCGGTCGGTTTCGTGGGCGGGCTGGTCAGCGCTACCGTCGGCGCCATCGTCTTTCTGCTGATCTGGCGGGCGATCAAGCGGGCCTGAGGTGAGGGAAGCCGGAATGCGTTTCATCGTTGCGATTGCGTTTGTCGCAAACCTTCTCGCCGCCGGCGCGGCGGCGCAGACCCCGGCGCAAAATCCGATCAAGGATATAACGCCGGGCCAGGCGCAGCCGCCGGTCGAGACGCTGTCGCCGGCGCAGACGCAACAACAAGGCCCCGTCCGGAACCCGATCAAAGATATAACGCCGGGGCAGGGGCAGCCCCAGGCCGAGCCCCAAACGCCGCCGCCGGCTCAACCGCAAACCCCGGCGCCAATCCAGACCCCGAGCCGGCCCGCGGTGCCGGGCGATGACATCTGGCGCGCGGGCGCGCAGATCAACGTTGCCGCCGACAATCACTACGACGTCTGGGCCGCCGGCGCGCTCGCCGCCGTGCGCGGCACGGTTGGCCATGAGCTGCACGCCGCCGGCGCCGAGGTCGACGTCGACACCACCACCCAGGGCAATGCCTATGTGGCCGGCGCCATCGTCTCGGTCGCCGGCCGGTACGCGCATGACCTCTACGTCGCCGGAGCCCGCGTCGACATCACGGCCATCGTCGACGGCACCCTGAAGGCCGGCGGGGCGCGCGTGCTGGTGCGCCCGCAGACGCAAGTGCGCGGCCTGACGCAACTCGCCGGCGCCGACGTGGTCTTCGCCGGCGTCAGCCACGGCCGCACCGAGATCTATGGTGACACCATCCAGATCGACGGCCGTATCGCCGGCGATCTTCTGGTGCGCGCGCGTAGCGTCACCATCGGCAAGACCGCGGTGATCGACGGCAACGTCACCTTCCAGACCTTCAACGAGCCGGTGATCGCGAAGGGCGCCGTCATCCGCGGCCGCCAGACCACGACCCTGCCGCAGCCGCAGGTCAACCGCTTCCAGGCGGCGCAGGCGCTGTTCGGCCTGGTGCTGTTCTCGATCGCCGCCGGCTTCATGGCCGGTTTCGTGCTGCTGGTGGTGCGGCGCGCCTTCGTCGAGCGCGCCGTTGCCGCGCTTCGCAACCGCCCGGGCCACAGCTTCGGGCTCGGCGTGCTGATGTTCATCCTGGTGCCGCTGATCGCGCTTGTCTTGATGGCGACCGTCATCGGCATCCCGACCGCGCTGCTGGTCCTGTTCGCCGTGCCGCTGTTGTGGCTGGTGGGCACCGTGATCGCCGCCTTCACCATGGGCGATTTCCTGGTCAACCGCGTGCCGCGCCCGCGCGGTTTCTTCGGCGAGCTGTGGCAGCTCATCGTCGGCTTGGTGGTGCTGAGCGTGATCGGCATCATCCCCTATCTCGGCTTCCTGACCTGGCTCGCCGCGCTGCTGGCCGGGCTGGGGGCGTTCTGGCAGGCCCTGCGGGCGCCGCCGCCGGAGCCGGCCCCGGCAGAAGAGGCCGAAGTGGCCGCCGATTGAGCGTTTCCCTGAGCAGGTATGCCAAATCGCCCGGGTTCCGCTGCTTGCGGGCTCGCACCGGCGGCCGTAAGTAGGGCCCATGGCCGTCGTCTTCGATCTCGCCAACGATCCGCGCCCGCGCCACCCGGAAAAGGCGGGCCGGCCGGATTCCGCGCAGCCGCCCAAGCCCGACTGGATCCGCGTCAAGGCGCCGGTTTCCGCCGGCTACCTGGAAACGCGCGACCTCATGCGCGCCAACGGCCTCGTCACCGTGTGCGAGGAGGCCGGCTGCCCCAATATCGGCGAGTGCTGGGAGAAGAAGCACGCCACCTTCATGATCATGGGCGACACCTGCACGCGGGCCTGCGCCTTCTGCAACGTGAAGACCGGCCTGCCGGGCGCGCTCGATCCGCACGAGCCGGCGCATGTGGGCGAGGCCACCGCCAAGCTCGGCCTCGCGCATATCGTCGTCACCTCGGTCGACCGCGACGATCTCGACGACGGCGGCGCCAAGCATATCGCCGACACTATCCGCGCCATCCGCACCCATGCGCCGGGCACGACCATCGAGGTGCTGACGCCCGACTTCCTGCGCAAGGACGGCGCGCTCGAAACCGTGGTCGCGGCCAAGCCCGACGTCTTCAACCACAATCTCGAGACCGTGCCGTCGCTCTATCTCACGGTGCGGCCGGGCGCGCGTTATTTCCATTCGCTCCGGCTGTTGCAGCGGGTGAAGGAGCTCGACCCGACGATGTTCACCAAGTCGGGCATCATGGTGGGCCTGGGCGAGGCGCGGAACGACGTGCTGCAGGTGATGGACGACCTGCGCTCGGCCAATGTCGACTTCATCACCATCGGGCAATATCTGCAGCCGACCCGCAAGCATCACGAAGTCGTGCGCTTCGTGCCGCCCGACGAGTTCAAGGCGCTGGAGACGATCGCCTACACCAAGGGCTTCCTGATGGTCTCGGCGTCGCCGCTGACGCGCTCGTCGCATCACGCCGGCGACGACTTCGCGCGGATGAAGGCGGCGCGGACGGCGCAAGCATAGAATGCCCCGCTACTCGACGACCCGCCGCGTCCGCCATTCCGCCACCGACATGTTCGATCTGGTCGCGGATATCGAGAAATATCCCGAATTCGTGCCGCTGTGCAATTCCATGCGGATCCGCGACCGGCGCGAGAAAGAGGACGGAACCGTCATCATGGTGGCGGCCATGACGGTCGCCTACAAACTCATTCGCCAGACCTTCACCAGCCGCGCCACGCTCGACAAAGACAACCTCAAGATCCTGGTCGAATATCTCGACGGGCCCTTCAAGCGCATGCAGAACCGCTGGACCTTCAAGCCCACCGGCGAGGACGCCTGCGAGGTGGAATTCTTCATCGACTACGAATTCGCCAGCCGCACTTTTTCCATGCTGATGGGCGCCATGTTCGACACCGTCTTCCGCCGCATGGCGGCTGCGTTCGAAGCGCGCGCCGACGAGGTCTACGGCCGCAAGCGGGCGTGACGCGCGCGTAACGGCTTTCTCTAGGCCGAACCTTATTTCCTGGCCGCGTTTGATTTGGCGCAAGACAATTGGGGCCGACTCCCGCTACTAAAGATATTAGGGGCGCGCTTCTCGATACGGGAGCGTTCTATGACGATCAAATCCAACAATGACGTTTCACGCCGATCGGTCTTGCTGCGGGGCGTTGCCTGTGCGGCGGGGGCTGCGACGATATTGACCGTGGCCGCCGAACCGGCAATGGCCGCCAGGCTGCCGAAGTCGGCAGTGGGATATCAGGACAAGCCGCACGGCGCTCAGAAATGCAGCAGCTGCAAGCTTTTCCAGCCGCCACATGCTTGCAAGAGCGTGGCCGGCACCATCAATCCGAACGGCTGGTGCCGGATTTACCACAAGGCGTGATATTCCAAGCAGCCGAGATTGCAAGGCCGCCATACGATCGATCTGAGTTATAAAACTAGATTAACATCGAATAGCTTCCTTTGCGCGCTCTCTCAATCGGCCTGCGCAGTGCGGCGTTCACGCGTACGCACTGCCTGGGCCGACCGGGCTTTGGCAATCTTTTTTACGGAGCGTCTTCTTCGAAATTGATCGCACGAAGGAGAAAATGAATTAGGGGCGCAACGCAACTAATGACCTAAAATTAATGTAGGTGACCTTTTTGCGGCAGATCAATGCGCTGTAGTGTGCAATGCAATCAGTTGACGTATGGGGGGCGACACAGATGCGTAATGGGGATGCATCATGTCGCAATACGGGGCCAACAAAGCCAAGAACGTACTCGGAATAACCGCAGCACGAATAACCTTAAAATCAACGTTTCGAAGTTTGGGATGTGCAATGGCCACGATTGGTTTCGTGGCAGTCGGAGCGTCAAATCCGGCCAGCGCCTTACCGAGCTTTGCCCGGCAAACCGGTCAGCCATGCGGTGCCTGCCATGTCGATTTCCCTGGCCTGACGCCGTTCGGCCGCCAGTTCAAGCTTGGCGGCTACACGCTCGGCGGCGGCGACTATCAGACCACGCCGTTTGAGGGCGGCGGCGACGCCGCAGCCAAGGCGCTCGATTCGTACGCCAAGAAGATAAAAGACAAGGATAAGAAAACGGCCGATGGCGCGCCGTCCGGTGACCAGGGTTATCACGGCTGGGTGCCGCCGATCGCCATGATGTCGATCTTCCAATTCACGCACCAGAACGCTGATCGCGATCCGGCGGACGTGACGCCATTCAAGACCAACGACAACGTGAAGCTCAACCAGGCCAGCCTTTTCTATGGTGGGGCCGTCACCGAGCACGTGGGCGCTTTCGTTCAATGGACCTATGAACCAAACATCGGCGGTGTCGATCACGCCGACCCTTATGCCGGCAAGGAATGGCATTGGGACAACGTCGATCTTCGCGCCGCGAACGCTGGCAAGATCGGCGACATGGACGTCACTTACGGCCTTACAGCCACCAATAATCCGAGCATGGCCGACCCTTGGAACACCACGCCGGTCTGGGGCTTCCCGTACACTGACGCAGGTGACATTGCGACTGGTCCGGCGGCGGCGACGATGCTCGACGGCTCGTGGAGTCAGTTGGTGGGTGGAGTCGGCGGCTACGGCTGGTTCGACAATCTTTTCTATGTCCAACTCTCCAATTTCTGGAGTCTCGATCCCGGCACATTGGACGTCCTCGGGGTCACTCCATTCGACGCTCCTGGCAAGATTAGCGGCGTTGCGCCGTACTGGCGGGTCGCGGTGGAGCCGCATTGGGGCAACAATTGGTGGGAGTTCGGCACCTTCGGCATGACGGCAAGTTTCAGTCCTTATACGATGTCGATGGACTCGGCCGGCATGTACACCACGGGAACCTACGCGCAGAGCAACAGGTTCACGGACGTGGGTTTCGATTCGCAGTACCAGTATCAGGGTGACAACTACTGGATTACGCTGCGCGGCACCTATATCCATGAGAACCAGTCGTTTGACTTGGCGACCGGCGCCTCGGACAACACCTCGAATACGCTCAACACTGCAAAACTGTACGGCTCGTTCGCCTATGGCGACGATAACCGGGTGGTTCTCAGTGGCCAGTGGTTCGATACGTGGGGCAGCACGGATGCAACCGAGTATGGCACCGCCAATGGAAGCCCGGATACCAACGGCGTCACCCTCGAGCTCGCCTACATCCCGTACATCCTGAGCCATCCGAAGATCTGGCCGTGGGCGAACGCGCGTGTTGGTGTGCAATACACCATCTACAATAAGTTTGACGGCACCACGGCCGGCGCCTCGGACAACAACACGCTGAACATCTATCTCTGGCTCGCAGGCTAAGGGGAGCGTGTAATGACCAAATTGCATCATAGTCGGGAGGAGCACGCTATGTGCGTGAGGATAGCGAAAGCGGCACTAACGGGGGTCGCCTTCGCGGCGCTGCTCGCGACGGTATCGACAGCGAATGCGGCAACCTTCAAATTCAGCGGCCACCTTACATGCGCCGGCGAGGTCCCGCCGAACCACTGCGGGGGAAGGGGCACGGTAACGGCAACGTTGCAGACGCCGTCGGATCACTTGACCTGGACCGGCAGCTACCGGGGATTGACCGGAAAAGTCATCGGCGCCCATTTCCATGGGCCCGTCTCCTATGTCGGCAACACCTCGGAGCAGAACGCGCCGATCCAGGTGGGCACCAAGGGGCGCTTGGCCAGTCCGTTCCATGGCTCGGCCACCATCACCAGCACCCAGGCCGAAGATCTCAGGCAAGGGCGCTGGTACTTCAACATCCACACCCCGGCGCACCCGGCTGGCGAAATCCGCGGTCAGATGATCCGGATCCAGTGACGTTATGGTCCGCGCGTCCGCGGATGTTGGGTGAGCCCCCGGTCTGAGTGCCGGGGGCGGCGCCTGCTTTGGGAGAGCGGCTGCCGGCCTGTGACCGCGGCAGCGCGTTCGCCCTATCGGTCATGATCCTTGTTGTCGGGTGACATATGCGTCCTTGCGTTCGCGGGATCGATGGCGGTGGCGGGAGCATCTTTTCGCGGCTCGCGGGCAATTCGTTGCGGTACCTGTGCTGTGTCGTCCTGGCGGGCGTCGCATGCGTCGTCTGCATCGGCATCGCCAACGCCGATGATGTCACGCCCAAAGTTCTGCCCGATCGGATCGCCGACGTGCCGGCGACGCGGGTCGATCCATTTCCCGCCTTTGCCAATTTCAGTTGGCGCGCTTTCATCGCGCTGAACTGGCCGGCGCTCACTGATGCGGCGCATCGCGGCGAGCCCGACCGCCGCAAGGCCTTTGGCGACACCGGACCGCGGGTGTGGGAGACCTACAAGTCCCGCTATGAGGTATTTCAGCGCGGGCCCGACGGACGCGCGCTCGTTCCCTCGAAGTGGACCAGCTACGCTGGCCGCAACCCTTGCGGCGCTGGCGTCGATAACCGCACCAAGACGCTGAGCGCGTTTACCGAATTCGCCGACTTCAATCAGGTCACCTTCAAGCCCGGTGTGTTCGGCGCGCCGCTGGTGGCGCAGAACCGCACCTATACGCGCTACGAGGTGCGTATGAACCGGGCGGAGTTCCACTCGATCGTTTCTCACCAATGGTACATCCGCAGCAAGTTGCCGAGCGCCCACAAGCCGAACCGGTTCGCGCCTGGCTCGATTGGGGTGAAGGCCGCTTGGCGCCTGTTGACCGACCGCGATGGCCCCGCCGTTCGCCGGCGCTATTACGTCGTCAGAAATGCCGAAGTTCTCGATGTTGCAAATAGCCTGCGCGCGGGGCACGCCGTCTGCGCCCTGCACGATATCGCTCTGGTCGGCCTGCACATCGTGATCAAGACCACCTACCGGCCGCAATGGATATGGGCTTCGTTCGAGCAAATCGACAACGTGCCGCCGGTCGGCGAGGGCGCGTGCGCGCGAACCCGACGCCAAAGACGTGCACGTGCCATACGCCTACAACGATCCGGCGCGGCCGCAACGTCTGGCGGCGCATCCAGAGTCGCCGCTGTCGACGCTTAACCCGCCCAAGCGCGATCCAGCGCCGACACAGGTCGTTCGCGCGCATCCTGTCAACGCGGACCTCATGGCGATGAACCGGTCCTATTGGGCGCTGCCGCAAATCCGCAATACGGTCTGGGCACATTACATGCTGGTGACCACGCAATGGCCCACCACGACGGTGCCCGACGCGCCCAGCAACAGTGGCAATCCGTTTCCCGGCGGCTTCGTCGATCCGACCAAGCCGGTCGATGTCTATCAGCTCCCGACCAATAATGCCGGGCCGCCGCCCAATCTGGCCAACACGACCATGGAAACCTATTTGCAGGACCCGGCGTCGAGCTGCATGGCATGCCATCATGTGATGTCGAACGCGCGCGGCCGTGACTTCGTGACCTTTATCGACACCGACGCCAACCCTGCGCCGAGAAAGAGCCCCAGCCGGAAGTGACGATGGACGAGATTTCCGACGGAAAAAACGGCACATCCGCGCCAGTAACCCGCCGCACGCTGCTGCGTGGCGGCGTTGCGGGCGTCGCCACCTTTTTTGCCGCCGGCACCAATCAGGCGGAGGCCGCCAAGTTCACGCAGAAAGCCGTGTTCTATCGCCCGCGTCCGAGCCTCGGGCAGAAGTGCAGCAATTGTCTGCTGTTCGAGCGCCCGCATGCGTGCCGCAGTGTGGCGGGCTATATCAGCCCGGAGGGCTGGTGTGTGATTTGGCGGGACGGCTAACCGCCTCACCCGTTGAGCCACCACAGCGCGCCATTGAGCACGGCGGCATAACCGACCCACGCGGCCAGCGGCGTCAGGCACCACGCCGCGAGCCGGTCGAGTTTGGCGAAGGTGGCGATCGTCGCGACGATCACCAGCCATTGCGGAACGATGTTGACGAGGCCGAGCAGCGGGCTGTGGGCGGCGAAGAACATCCATGACCAGGCGACGTTGAGCACGAGCTGGCTGAAAAAGAGGATCAGTGCCGTCCGCCGCGGGGGCGAGGGCGGCTGCCGCAAGATACGCCAGCCGGCAAACGCCATCAGCAGATAGAGCGACGTCCAGACCGGCGCGAACACCCAGTTCGGCGGATTGAACGACGGCTTCACCAACCCGGCGTACCAGGGCGCCAGGTTGGGATAGGTCGCGCTTTGGCCCAGGAGCGATGCTGCAACGACGGCGGCAACCGCCAGGGCCGCCATGCCGATGTCGCGCCGCCGGGCGATGGTACCGCTTTCATTCATCGGGTTTGAAATCCTTTCAACGCCGGATCAGGCAACTCGGTTCGCGCGGCTGCGGCAACACAATTCTGAATGCCCATCACAACAACGCGACCATGCCACGTTCCGTCGCAGGCGGGAGGGACAAGACGTTGCGCGCGCGAGGCAACCGGACATTAGCAACAAGAATAATAAGCTCGATTGTATTTCAGTCGGCCCGCTCACGCGGCAACAAGTGCATGGTGAGGTGGGCCTCGGCGAACACGCTTCGTCTTGAAGCGCGCGCTATCGCTCACGGGCGCGGATGCCGGCGCCGGTCGCAATCCATGTAAGGGCCGCTTCTTTCTGCATCGTACGAACGAGACCAGCGCATGCAATAGGCATGCGTCCGGATCGGGAGCGGCGCGCGGCATGAGGCGGCGCATAGCCGGGCTGCGTTGCAAGCATGCCGCCGATCACAGCGGCGAAGAAGAAGCCGTGTTGGTGGCGATTGCGGTGATGGCAGCGGTATTGCGCAACCGGCAAACGCGCGCTCGGCGCTTTCACGCAGGTAGCATGGTCGGCCGCGCTACGCGTCAAGGCCATCAAAGTGGCGGCGCTGCCGCGCAAACCTGCCATTCGTTTCTTCATACCATGTTCTCCTCAACCGAATCGCTTAGGCTAAGAGCCAAGAAACGCGCTGTTCCTCGAGCAAGTGAACGCGGCGGTTTCGTCATGGTTCATGTTTTCCGCGATTTGCTTCTCCCATCCCTCGTCGGGGACCTTGGGCAGCGCGAGCGTTCGTTAGCGTGCCGAGTCGTTTGGCATGACGTGGCGCGGAACTTGCAACTTCCAATGCGGCGACATGCCAATCCGATGACACGGCAGCACGAGCGGCCTCACGCCGCCTCGGCTGATAACGAAGAGAAGCTCAGATGCGGATACCAACCCAACTTACCGTAATGGTCGGTCTGTTTGGCGTTCTGTTTGGCGTGATGAGTGCACCACCTGTAATGGCTCGCTGGAAACCCGAATACGCCAAGTCGGATCCCAAGATCCAAGCCTGGTACAAGGGACAGCACAATGCGCAGGGCCAATGGTGCTGCGACGAAAGCGACGGCCATCCGTTCTTCGGCAGCTACACCATCAACAAGGACGGCTCGGTCACGCTCGATCTCAAGAGCGGTAAGCGTACGCTGCCGGCCTATATGGTGATCAGCGGACCGAACCCGACGGGACATGCGGTCTGGTGGTTTCTGGACACGGGCCAGAGCCATACCGACTTCTGTTTCGCGCCGGGCACATTGACCTGACGCGGCGGCAACCCGCGGTGCGCGTGGGGTCCGGCAAGGCGTTCACGGCTCGATAAAGACGAGCGGGGCGACAATGGCGAACTTGAAGCCCGCGCGGCTGCGCGGGGTGGATGGAAGTCTTTGGGTTTTCGGCGGCATGATTGCGGTGCTGGCGCTCATCGATCTGTTCGTCTGGGCGACGCTGTGGAACCTCCCCAATCCGCTGTCGGGCCTGCTGCTCGCCTCGCCGCCGGCCGAAACCATGCCGCTGCCGCGCGCGCTCTTCGTCGAACCGGCGCGCGGTTATCCCGGCGGAATGACCGGCAACAGCAGATAGCTCTCGTATTGGCCGCCGGCATGCACCGTGTTGGTGCCGGTGTTGTAATCGGCGTGATAGTGCATGTAGCCCTGGCTGCCGATCCCATCGCGCGGCTGCACGTCGAGCCGGATGCGATGGCCTTGTCTGAACACCATCGAGGTCGGCCAGATTTCCACGTCCACTTTCACGATCTCGCCGGGCCGCAGGTAAAGCCGGCGCTGGTGCTTGTGATAGGGGCGGTAGGGCAGCGTGAGGTCGGGATCGAGCTCGCGGTGCGACACCCTGAGCCAGCCTTTCGCCACCGGCACGGGGGATCCCTGCTGGCCGGTTTCCATGATCTCGTTGCCGTCGGCGTCGAAATTGCGCAGCGTCAGGAACAGGTCCATGTCTTCCGACGCGCTCGACACCCAGAACGACGCCGCCAGCGGGCCGGTGACTTCAAGGTCGGCGGGCAGGGGCGGCGTCTCCAGCGCGATGCCCATGCCGGGCCTGATGCCGCCGCCGCCCATCACCTGCGATGAGGCCGCCGAGCTCGAGCCCATGGTGCCGAGCATCGAGGTGACGTAAGAGCGCGAATGCGCCTCCTTCGGATTTTCGGCCACCAGCGCGGCGGAATTCTCCGGCGCGCCGGGCGCCGGCGGGGAGAGGTCGAAGTAGAGCTTGGTCCACTGCGTGCGCTTGAGCGGCCATTCGTGCTCGTTGCGCCATTCCACTTCATCGGCGCCGTGGCGGATGGCGAGCTTGACCGGCGGCTCGTCCATCACGCCGTTGTCGATGCCCTTCAGCCAGTAATCGAAAAAGCGCATCTGATCCTGCCGCGCTTCCTCGCGATAGAACGGATGCACGTGGCTGCCGGTTTGGATGCGCAGCTTCTTGTGCTTGGAGGCCGAGCGCATGAAGGCTTCGGTGTTGCCGCGCAGGTGCAACCCGAAGCCGGTCCAGTTGCCGACCGAATAGAACGGCACCGTGATCTTGTCCCACTGCGCCTGCGCGCCGAAGAAGGCGCCGCTGTCGAGATTGTGGACTGAGCCAGAAGTCGAGCGTGTTCACCTTCCAGGCGTCGGCCAGGTGCTGCGAGGCGCGCCCGAGCTTGTGGTGCATCAGATGCGCGGTGAACCAGTTGGTCATGAACACGCTCAGGATTCCGCCGTGGTAGAGCGCGTCGCGGTAGAGATCGGCGAAGCCTTCCCACGGAATGATCGCCTTCAGCGACGGCGGCTGCAGGTTGGCGACGAACCATTGGTTGATGGCGTAATAGGAAATGCCGAGCAGACCCACATTGCCGTTGCACCAGGGCTGCACCGCCGCCCATTCGATGGCGTCGTAGAAGTCGACCGCTTCCCCTTGCGACCACGGCTCGCACTGGCCCGGCGACTTGCCGCTGCCGCGGCCGTCGACGCGCACGGCGGCATAGCCTTGCGGCACCCACCAGGCCGGGTTGATCGTTTCCCAGTTCATCCACGCGTTGGGCTTTTCCTCCAGCGTATGCGGCACCACCCACAGCTTGTCTTTCTGGTAGGGCCCGAGATTGAGGATCGCCGGCACCTTGCCGCTGCCTTTGGGGCGGAACACGTCGGCCATCAGCCGCGCGCCGTCGCGCATCGGCACTTCGACGTCCTTCTCGACCAGGATCGCGTCCTGGACGCCGCTCGCCTGCACATTCATTGCGTTCCCCCGCCTTTGTTCTGTCGGTCTCCGCGGACCTGATCGAGCACCTTGCCCGCGTCGGTCACGCTGTCGCCGTGCCAGCAAATGTGCTGGTCCGGGCGCACGAGCACAAGCCGGGTGTCATAGGGAGCCACGGCCGCGAGCGGCAGCACCTTCAGCGGCACGCCGCGCTCCCGCGCCGCTTGCGTGAAGGCGGCGGCGTCTTTCGCATTGCCAAAATCGAGCAGCGTGAAGCCCGGCCCGAAATCGTCGTAGAGCGCGTGGCCATCGCCGAGCCAGACATGCGGCGCCCGCGCGCCCGAGCGCGGGAGCGGCGCATAGCTGTCGAAGGAGTCGGGCGGGGCGGGCGTGCCGTCCGGCGAGACGATGGGCGAGCCCTCATAGCGCTCGCCCAATTGAATGCCGACCGTCTTGTATTGGGCCAGGTCCTCGACCACGGCGCGGGCGCCGAGCGCGGCGCGTTCCTGCGCGGCCTTGGGCGTATCGGCTTCGAAGTCCGCCGGCACCTCCCAGGCGTCCATCACCGCCGTGCAGCGAATGCCGAGCTGCACGTTGCGCAGGCCCATCGGCCGCCGCTCCACCTCATAACTGTCGAGCAGGGCGGGCCCCGCCCAACCGTCGTGCACGGCGGCGAGCTTCCAGCACAAATTCATCACGTCGCCGATCCCGGTGTTCATACCGAGCCCGCCGAGCGGGGTGAACAGATGCGCGGCGTCGCCGGCGAGAAACACAGGGCCGGACTGATAATGCTCCGCCACCAGCGCCAGGCCGCCGGTCCACGGCCCGCCGGAGATGATCTCGAAGTCCACATCCGCGCCCAGCATCTTGGCGACGACAGCGCGCGCATCGAGCGTCTGCCAGTCGACGCCCTTGGGCACCTGGTAATGCGCCACCCAGCGCTCGCGCCCATCCTGGGCATACATCATCGCCCGCATTTGCGGGTTGATGATCCAGGTCATCTGCGATTGCTTTCGCCCGCTCGCTTCCATCAGTTTGGGCGCGCGGATGTAGTAGGAGAGCATGGTGCCGCCCATGAAGGCGCGCGGGGCCGTGCCGTCCTCGCCGCTCATGTCGACCCCGAGCGCGCGCCGCACCGAACTGCCGGCGCCGTCGGCGCCGATGAGATAGCGCGCGCGGATGCTGCGGCGCTTGGCGGTCGCGACATCCACCACCTGCGCCGTCACGCCATTGTCATCGGTGCTGAACGCCTCCAGCTTGCAGCCGAAATGGATTTGCGCGCCCGGCCGGCTCTCCGCGATCCGGCGCAACGCGCGTTCCAGCACGATTTGCGAAATGGTCGCCGGCAGTTCCGGCGTCGGCCATTCGCTCCAGGGCCGCGGCAGCCGCCCGAACTCGTAGCCGCAGTAACGCGTCACGTAGGCGCTCGAGCGCTCCACATCGGCCGGCAGGCCCTCCGCGCGCAGCTCTTTGGCGATGCCGAGCCGGCGGAAATGCTCCATCGAACGCGCATTGGTGTTGTTGCATTTGGGGTGCGTCGCCGTCTCGGGTCTTTCGTTGACCAGCACATAGGGCACACCGCGCCACGACAGCTCGATCGCCGCGCTCAAGCCGATCGGCCCGCCGCCGGCGATCAGGACGAAGGTTTCTTCCTGCACGGGGACTGCCGGCACTCAACCGCTCTTGCCGGGCAGTTCGGCGAGATACTTCTCCAGCGTCAGCGGCGCGGGCTTGTCCGCCGGTTCTTCCACGCTCACGCCTTCGAAGCGGCGTCGCTTCCTCGAACCAGCGCGCCTGCGCCGGCAGGCCCCACGGGAACGAGACATTGGGGTCGCCGGCATTCCAGCGCACCGGCTCGTTCTCGATGTCCATCACCTGGTAATGCGTGTTGAACAGTTCGACGCGGTGGCCGTCGGGATCGCGGAAATAGACGAACATCGCGTGCCCCGGCCCGTGCCGCCCGGGCCCGCGCTCGACCGTCAGGCCGAAGCCGAGACTGCCCGCCACGTCGCAGGCTTTCAGCAGGTTGGCGCCTTCCTGCGCAAAATAGGCGAAGTGATGCAGCCTTGGGCCCGCGCCGTGGAAGAACACGATGTCGTGCGGATTGCCCTTGCGTTGCAGGAACACGCCGCGCAACGCGCCGCCGCCGGCGATGTATTCGGTGAGCCGGAAGCCGATCTTGTTATAGAAGCGCAGCGCGCGCGGCACGTGCGGCGTGAGGATCTGGTAGTGGTCGATGCGCTGCGCGCAGCCGCCGCGATGGCGCGCGAACTGCGTGATCTGCCGCGGCACCACCGGCATGCGCGCGCAGAACTCCAGCGGCGTTCCCACCCAGTCGGTGACGTGCAGCGTGCGGCCCTGGAACGGCGCTTCGGCCCATGCCACCGCGCAGCCGTTCTGCTCGAAGAAGCCGAAGGCTTCCTCCAGGTCCTCCTCGCTCAGCATGCGCAAGCCGATGCGCGCGCACACCGGCGCGTCCTTGCTCTGCCGCAGCACCAGGCTGTGGTGGCAGGCCTCCTCGATGCCGCGGTAGTACAAGGCGCCGTCGGCTTCCTCGGTGAGGATGAGGCCGATCACTTCCTCGTAGAAGCGCCGGCTCGCCTGCAAATCGGCGACGGTCAAGACCACGTGGCTCGCCCGCGTCACGTTGAAGGGCGGCCGCAAGACGGGTTTCGGCAGGTCCATGGCGGCGTTTCCTCAAGCCTGCTTTTGGTTCGCGCCCGAGACAACGGGCCGGGCATCCATCGCCTTGAGCACGCCTTGGAAGCGCAGGCAAGCCCTCTGCCGTGCGGCGCAAAATCCCACCCGCATCGCGGTTCAAGGGGCGCGCGGCGAAACCCAAGGGCTGAGCAAGGCCGTGCCCTATCTGGCGTTGCGGCGCTGCGGCGGCTTGTCCGCCGGCGGCAACTGGTGCTCTGAGAGCGTCTCGTAAAGCCCCGGTTCGATATGGGGGGCGAGCAGCTTGTCGAAGGCGTAGGCCACCTGCTTGTACTCGTCTCTGCAGTCCTTTGCCCGCTCCTTCGGCAGGTAGCCTTTTTCCACGAAATCGGCGAACAGCGCATCGTCCGAGCCGTAGGCGATACACAGCACGTTGTAGAAACGTTGCTGGGGCAGGCCGTGCTCGTCGGCGAATCTGTGCACCGGCAGCGAGACCTCCGGCACGCGCACGTGCTCGCGGTACTGATAGGCCGCGCCCATGATGAGGCGGCGTGCTTCCTGCTTGTTGAATTTGAGCATCAGGTAGGCGGAGAAGAAATCGGCGGCGTCTTCTTCGCGGCCCAGCACCGGCACCTTCCAGAGGTCGAAAACCGCATGGCCGACCTCATGCAGAAAGGCGTCGATGACGGGGCCCACCATCGCGTCCATCGGCGTGACGCCGCGCTGCGTCGTCTTCTCAGGCACGTTCTTCCAGATCTCATCGAAGAATTCGTAGCAGACGGCGATGACGCCATCGTCGTACCAGGCATTGTCGTCGCCGTTGCAGCTCTGGGTCTTCAACAGCAGCCGGCGCGGCAGCCGCAGCGGGGCCAGCATGCTTTTGACTCGTTCGAGGAGCCGGTTGGTCTTGACCATCTCGTAGACGGGTTTCAGCCCGGCGGTGACCGGCTCGACGTACTCAATGTCGATCGCGTCGGCATGCATGTCCTCTGCCGCCGCGATCCGCGGCGGCAGCGAAAGCGCTGCCCATGCAAAGAGGATGAAGACGATAAACCGCATACGAATGAGCCGCCCCATCGGCGGCAAGACGCAGCCCCGCATATATTATAGCAGGGACGGTGACAAGGACATATCGTTATCGGTCTGCGGCGGTATATGACAGTTTCGCCCATGAGGGCGCCACAACCGGCTACCGCTCTTCCTGCTCCGCCAGCTCGTCCAGCATCGCCAGCGCCTGCAACAGCGACAGCCGCCGCACCTGCGAGCGGCCGACGTCGCCGTATTGGGCTTCGTGGGTAATGAGCTGTCCGCCGCGTGAGGCCGCCGCGAAATGCACCAGCCCGACCGGCTTGCCGGGGGTGGCGCCGGTCGGCCCGGCGATACCGGTGATCGACACCGCCAGATCCACGTCGGCGTGCGCGCATGCCCCCTTGGCCATTTCCTCGGCGCATTCGCGGCTCACCGCGCCATGCGCTTCGAGGGTGGTGGGTGTTACCCCCAGCATCTCCTCCTTGGCGCGGTTGGAATAGGTGACGTAGCCGCGGTCGAGCACCGATGAGGAACCGGAAATCGCGCTGATGGCGCCGGCCACCAGCCCGCCGGTGCAGGACTCCGCGGTCGCCACCGTGAGCCCTTTGCGCTTGCAGACCTCGAGCAGATGCTCGGCGGCTTCCAGCACGACGAGATCGAACATCGGCTTACTCCCAGGGCAACCTGACCGTCGCCGTCGCGTGCGCCAGGATGCCCTCGCGCCGGCCGGTGAAGCCGAGCTGCTCGCTGGTGGTCGCCTTCACCGCCACGCGCGAGACGGGGAGGTCGGTCAGTTCGGCGATCTTGGCGCGCATCCGATCGCGGTGCGGGCCGATCTTCGGCGCCTCGCAGACGATCGTCACGTCGAGATGGGCGATGCGGCCGCCGCGCGCCGCCACCCGCTCGATGGCGAATTTCAGGAACTGATCGGAGGCCGCGCCCTTCCACTTGGGATCGCTGGGCGGGAAGTGACTGCCGATATCGCCGTCGGCCAGCGCGCCGAGAATGGCGTCGACCAGCGCATGCAGCACCACGTCGGCGTCGGAATGGCCGGTCAGCGTCTGGTCGTGCGGGATCTTCAGGCCGGCGAGCCAGACATGGTCGCCCGGCCCGAAGGCGTGCACGTCGATGCCGGTGCCGGTGCGCACGTCGCCGAGCGCGCCGAAGCGCTCGGCTTCCGCGCGCGCGAAATCTTCCGGGTTGGTGATCTTCACGTTGCCGCTTTCTCCTTCGAATACGCTTACCTTGAGACCGGCCCATTCGGCGAGCCCGGCGTCGTCGGTGAAATCCTGTCGTCCTTCTGCTGCCGCGCGCGCATGCGCGTCCAGGAGCGGCGCAAAGGCAAACGCCTGCGGCGTCTGGATCAGCCGCAGCGTATTGCGGTCGAGCGTCTCTCTGACCGTGCCGTCGGCGTCGACGCTTTTCACCGTATCGTTCACACGTAAACCCGGCACCGCAGCGCCGCTCTGCGTGGCGGTTTCGATCGCCTGCGCAATCAGCGCCTGGCTGGCGAAGGGGCGGGCGGCATCGTGGATCAGCACGATGTCCGGCTTGCGCGCAACAAGCGCTTCGAGGCCCGCGCGCACCGACGCCTGCCGCGTGGCGCCGCCGAACACGGGCGCGAGGATATGGTCGTTGCTTTCGATGGCGCGGAAGCGCTCGACATCGTCGGGATGGATCACCGGCTGAATCGCGCCGACCTGCGGGTGTTCGACCAGCATGTAGAGCGCCCGCCGCAACATGGTTTCGCCGCCGATGGTGCGGAACTGCTTCGGCGTATCGCCGCCGGCGCGGGTGCCCCGGCCCGCCGCCACCACCACTGCCGCCACATCGACCATCTTGCTCGGACCCCCCGCGCATGATCCCGAAAAGTGGGTACCGGTTTTCGGACAAGATCATGCGCCAACGAAAAGAGCCTTTAGCGCGTTCTCGCGCCGGGGGGAAATCCCCTGCAAAACCAAACCGTTCGTTGGGGTTCCCCGGGCATGATCAGAACGCGGGCCCGGCATGAACAGTTTTTTGCAGTGCAACACTTGCGCCGGTCAACGATCTGGCTAAAGTATGAGCATCGAAAGGGGCGCGCCTAAATGATAGGCATTCCAGTGTTGGGCGGCGAGATCGACGGCTCAAAGGGTCATTCCTTGCCGTCTGCCATTCAAGTTGGCCCGGTGACGGTGCCAAACCGCGTCTTTCTGGCGCCGATGTCGGGCATCACCGATACGCCCTTCCGCCGTCTGGCTGAAAGGCTTGGCGCGGGCCTGGTGGTGTCGGAAATGACCGCCGGGGCCGGGCTGGTGCGCGGCGAGCGCGAAGCGCGCGTGCGCAGCGCGGGCGAGGGCGTCGCCATCCGCGTGGTGCAGCTTGCCGGCTGCGAGGCTCGCTGGATGGCCGAGGGCGCCCGCATCGCGGAAGCCGAAGGCGCGCACATCATCGACATCAACATGGGCTGCCCCTCGCGTCAGGTCACCAACGGCGCCTCCGGTTCGGCGCTCATGCGCGATCTCGACCATGCCATGACGCTGATCGAGGCGACCGTCGGCGCGGTGCGCGTGCCGGTCACCTTGAAGATGCGGCTCGGCTGGGATCACGGCACCATCAACGCGCCCGCGCTCGCCCGCCGCGCGCAAGAGGCCGGCATCAAGCTGATCACCGTGCACGGCCGCACCCGCTGCCAGTTCTATGCCGGAGAAGCCGATTGGGCCGCCGTGCGCGCGGTGAAGCAGGCGGTCACAATTCCCGTCGTCGTCAACGGCGACATCTGCGCTTTCGACGACGCGCTGCGTGCGCTTGAGGCCTCGGGCGCAGACGCCGTCATGGTCGGCCGCGGCGCGCAAGGCCGCCCCTGGTTTCCCGGCCAGCTCGCGACGTTCCTCGCCACCGGCCGCCGCGGTGAGGCGCCCGCGCTCGAAGAGCAGCTCGCCATGACCGCCACGCTCTACGACGAAATGATCGCCCACCACGGCGCCCGCATCGGCCGCCGCCACGCCCGCAAGCATCTCGCCTGGGCGCTGGACGAGGCCGCCAGCACCGCCGGGGTTCCGATCGACCTCTTGAAAGATCATCGCGGCCGCGTGCTCACCGCCGAGGAACCAGCGGCCGCGCGCCGGCTGCTCGCACAAGCCTACGACGACTTTGCATGGAGGGCGGCCGCATGAGCCGGGCCCAGGCCATTCCTGACGCCGTTCACGTCAACTCGCC
>CAWHJZ010000030.1:0-22487 GCA_963829785.1 uncultured Pseudomonadota bacterium
ACCTGAATACGTATTTTTCCGGCTTCGAGGGTCTGCCGCCGGCCGGGCTTTACCATCGCATCTTGCGGGAGATCGAATACCCGCTGCTGACGGCGGCGCTGACCGCCACCCGCGGTAACCAGATCCGCGCCGCCGACCTGCTCGGCGTCAACCGCAACACGCTGCGCAAGAAGATCCGCGACCTGGATATTCAGGTGTACCGCAGCGGCGCGTAAAAGCCGCATCGCCGGCTTGATGGAAATCAATACGACGCCGCGCGCCCGCGCTTAAGTTGTTCCCGGTACCCGCCATTCTGGCGGGTGAGGGAGCGCGTAGCGGTCGGATCGCCGGCAAGACGGCCTCGGGTTCGTTCTCGGTGCGCCAGATCAGCAAGCCGGTTTGGAAAAGCGCGCCGAAACGGCAGATGGGCCGTTTCACGCCAATAGTCGTTGCATCGGAGATGACAGATGTTTCGCCGCCGATTTCTGCCGCTCGTGGCTGCGAGCGCGGCGCTCGCCGTCATCGCGGCATCCACGATGGCGGTACATCCCGCGGCAGCGCAAGCGAACGATCCGTTCGGCAATCCTGATCTCAATTCGCTTATGAACAACCAGGGTGGGGGACAGGCCGCGCCCACGACGCCCGCTCCACAGACGCCCGCGCCAATACAGCAAACAGCAGCGGCCAAGCGATCCACTTTCCAACGTGGTGCCGCTGCGTCTTCCTCCTTTGCGTGAACGCACCGAGGACATTCCCGACCTCATCCGCCACTTCTTCGCCCAGGCCCAGCGCGAGGGCCTGCCGCCCAAACAGATCGACAGCGCGGCGCTCGACCGTATGAAACGCCACCGCTGGCCGGGCAATGTGCGCGAACTGGAGAATCTGGCGCGCCGGCTCGCCGCCCTCTATCCGCAGGAGACCATCACCGCCGCGGTGATCGAAGCCGAGCTGTCGCAGCCGTCGTTGCCGGTCGGCGGCAGCGAAGAGCCGCGCGCCGAGGAGAGTTTGAGCGCCGCGGTCGAGCGCCATCTCGCCACCTATTTTGCCGGTTTCAGCGACGCTCTGCCGCCGGCCGGGCTCTATCACCGCATCCTGCGCGAGATCGAATATCCGCTGTTGACGGCCGCGCTGGCGGCCACCCGCGGCAATCAGATCCGTGCCGCCGACCTGCTCGGGGTCAACCGCAACACCTTGCGCAAGAAGATCCGCGACCTCGACATTCAGGTGTACCGCAGCGGGGGATGAGGGGCCACGCTGCCCCCCAAATGAGCCGCCGCCCCTGAATTGTCGCATTCCGGCAACATTGTTGTATAAAAGCCGCGTTGGCGGGGAGGGGACGCACCCTCGCCGGCCAATGGCCATTCGGGGGCGCCAGCCCCGACAGTGAAGCGACCGGGGTCCATGAGCGTCGAACAGGCTGCCGCCGACAGCGCCCTGACCGGTCCGCCGGCGAGGCGCCGGGAGACCCGGGTGTTGGGCCCGATCGCGGTCGGCCTCGCGCTGTTGTCCGCCTTCCTCACCTTCATCGTCCTCGCCGACCTGACCCCGCTGGCGCCGACCCATTACGTCGTGGTCACGCTGCTGCTCGCCAACGCGGTCACGGTGCTGCTGCTGCTCAGCATCATCGTGCGCGAGGTCTGGCAGGTGATGGCCGCGCGCCGCTCCGGCCGCGCCGGCGCCCGCCTGCACGTGCGCATCGTCGGGCTGTTCTCCATCATCGCCGCCGCGCCCGCGATCCTGGTCGCCATCGTCGCCAGCGTCACGCTCGACCGCGGCCTCGACCGCCTGTTCTCCACCCGCACCCGCGCGGCCATCGAGAATTCGCTGATCGTGGCGGAAGCGTACTTGCGCGATCACGCCCAGATCGTGCGCTCCGACATCATGGTGATGGCCTTCGATCTCGCCCGCGCCGAGCCGGTGCTCAAGGACGACAAGAAGAAGCTGCGCCAGTTCCTCACCTTCCAGGCCTCGGTGCGGGGGCTGGCCGCGGCCATCGTGCTCGACAAGAACCTCAACGTGATCGCGCGCGCCGAGGTCAAGACCACGCAGACCTTCGCCATCCCGCCGCGCGAGGCGCTGCCGCACGTCACCACCAAGCAGCCGCAGATCGTGCTCTTGCCCGACACCAACTACGTCGCCGCCGTGGTCAAGCTGGAGAAGTACACGGACGATTATCTCTACGTGACGCGGCTGCTCGATCCGCGCGTGGTGCCGCAACTGCAAGCGACCCGCCAGAGCGTGAGCGAATACGCCGCGCTCGAGCAGCGCCGGGTCGGCGTGCAGGTCGCCTTCGCGCTGATGTACACGGTGATCGCGCTGATCGTGCTGCTGTCGGCGGTGTGGATCGGGCTCAACTTCGCCAACCGGCTGGTGGCGCCGATCCGCCGCCTGATCGGCGCCGCCAATCTGGTCTCCACCGGCAACCTGTTCGTGCGCGTGCCGGTACGCCAGTCCGAGGGCGACCTCGCCAGCCTCGGCGAGACCTTCAACCGCATGACGCAGGAACTGCGCACCCAGCACGACGACATCTTGCGCGCGCGCGACGTCATCGACAGCCGCCGCCGCTTCACGGAAGCCGTGCTGGCCGGCGCCTCGGCCGGCGTCATCGGCGTCGACGGGGAAGGCAACGTCAGCATCCTCAACCGCTCAGCCGAGAAGCTGGTGGGCCTCAACGAGGCCGAGGCGCTCGGTCGCCCGCTCGATGAGGTCTTCCCGGAACTCAACGACATCATGGCGGCCGCCAAGGCCGGCACCCACAGCCAGGATCAGGTCACCATCAACCGCAACGGCCGCGAGCGGAACCTGTCGGTGCGCGTGACCAGCGAGCAGTCCGACGAAGCCAACCGCGGCTATGTCATCACCCTCGACGACATTACGGAGCTGGTCGCCGCGCAGCGCACCTCGGCCTGGGCGGACATCGCGCGGCGCATCGCCCACGAGATCAAGAACCCGCTGACCCCGATCCAGCTCTCCGCCGAGCGCCTGCGCCGCAAATATGGCAAGACCATCGTCGAGGCGGACCGCGCCGTGTTCGAGCAGTGCACCGACACGATCGTGCGCCAGGTCGACGACATCAAGCGCATGGTCGACGAGTTCTCCCGCTTCGCCCGCATGCCCAAGCCCGTGATCGCCGAGGAGGACGTCGCCGACACCGTGCGCCAGGCCGTATTCCTGATGCGCGTCGGCAATGCCGAAATCGACATCGACGCCGAGCTCGCCGAGGACCCGATGCCGGCGCGCTTCGACCGCCGGCTGATCTCGCAGGCGCTCACCAACGTCATCAAGAACGCCACCGAAGCCATCGCCGCCGTGCCGCCGGAAGAGCTCGGCAAGGGCACGATTCACCTCTTTGCCGCGCGCGCGGGCGATGACGTCGTCATCGACGTGGTCGACAACGGCATTGGCCTGCCCAAGGAAATGCGCAGCCGGCTGTTGGAGCCCTACGTCACCACCCGCGAGAAGGGCACCGGCCTCGGCTTGGCGATCGTCGGCCGCATTATCGAGGAGCATGGCGGCCGTATCGAACTGCGCGACGCCGCCGACAAGATCCCCGGCCAGCGCGGCGCCTGGGTGCGCATCCGCTTCGCCGCCGCCGGCAAGCCCGACGCGGCCGACGGCGAAGCCCAGGAATTTCAGGGCTCGCATCGAACCCAAGAGGCGCCCGCCGCGTCTAACGACCAGACAGACTCCAACACCCAGAACACGTCAAACGAGTGAAGTGACCGCATGTCCGCCGATATCCTGATTGTCGACGACGAAACCGATATCCGCGACCTGGTCGCCGGCATATTGGAGGACGAGGGCTATGGCGCGCTCACCGCGCGCAACAGCGACGAGGCGCTCGCGGCCGTCGTCTCGCGCCGGCCGCATCTGGTGTTCCTCGACATCTGGCTGCAGGGTTCCAAGCTCGATGGCCTGCAGCTGCTCGACGCCTTCAAGCAGGAGCATCCCGAACTGCCGGTGGTGATGATCTCCGGCCACGGCAACATCGAGACCGCCGTCGCCGCCATCAAGCACGGCGCCTACGACTTCATCGAAAAGCCGTTCAAGGCCGACCGCTTGGTGCTGGTGGCCGAGCGCGCGCTCGAGACCTCGCGGCTCAAGCGCGAGGTCAAGCAGCTCAAGCAGCAGTCGCCGCTGCCGGCGCAGCTCATGGGCCGCTCGGCGGCGATGTCGCAGCTGCGCCAGACCATCGAGCGGGTGGCGCCGACCAACAGCCGCATCCTGGTGATCGGTCCCTCCGGCGCCGGCAAAGAGCTCGCCGCCCGCACCATCCACGACATGTCGGCGCGCGCCGGCGGGCCCTTCGTGGTGATCAACGCCGCCGCCATCACGCCCGATCGCATGGAGATCGAGTTGTTCGGCATCGACCAGTCGAACGGCTCCGACGGCCGCAAGCCGGGGGCGCTGGAAGACGCGCATGGCGGCACGCTGTTCATCGACGACATCGCCGATCTGCCGCGCGAGACCCAGAACAAGATCCTGCGCGTCCTGGTCGACCAGACCTTCCAGCGCGTCGGCGGCGCCAGCAAGGTGGCGGTCGACGTACGCGTCATCTCCTCGACCACGCGCAACCTGGAAGCGGCCATCGCCGAGGGCAAGTTCCGCGAGGACCTCTATCACCGCCTGTCGGTGGTGCCGATCCGTATCCCGTCGCTGTCCGAGCGGCGCGAGGACATCCCCGAGCTGGTCGACTATTTCATGGAGCAGATTTCGCTCGCCACCGGCCTGCCCAAGCGCCGCATCGGCGACGACGCCATGGCGGTGCTGCAGTCGCACAACTGGCCGGGCAACGTGCGCCAGCTGCGCAACAACATCGAACGCCTGATGATCCTCGCCGGCGGCGAGCCCGACGCCGTGCTCGACGCCTCGATGCTGCCGCCCGACGTCGGCTCCATGGTGCCGGCCATGCCCAACGGCAACGGCGGCGAGCACCTCATGGGCCTGCCGTTGCGCGAGGCGCGCGAGGTGTTCGAGCGCGAATACCTGGTGGCGCAGATCAGCCGCTTCGGCGGCAACATCTCGCGCACCGCCGAGTTCGTCGGCATGGAGCGCTCGGCGCTGCACCGCAAGCTCAAGGCGCTGGGAATCGGGTAGCGTATCGCCAACGCACCGATGCATTCGAACCAGCCGGTCTCGTCGTCCCATGCCCCACATCGCCTACGTCAATGGCCGCTACCTGCCGGCCGAGCGCGCCGCGGTCTCGATCGAGGACCGCGGCTATCAGTTCGCCGACGGCGTCTACGAGGTCTGCGAGGTGAGGGGCGGGCGCCTGATCGACGAGCGCCGCCACATGGCGCGCCTCGACCGCTCCTTGAGCGAACTGCGCATCCCGCGCCCGATGTCGGCGGCGGCGCTCTCGCTCGTCCTGCACGAAGTGGTCCGCCGCAACCGCGTGCGCGACGGCATCGTCTATTTGCAGGTCACCCGCGGCGTGGCGCAGCGCGACTTTCCGTTTCCGCCCGACGGCACGCCGCCGTCGCTGGTGGTCATGGCCCGCAACATCGACCCGTCCCGGCTCGAACAGCTCGCCAGCGGCGGCGTCGCCGTCGTCACCGTGCCCGACATCCGCTGGGGCCGCGTCGATATCAAGTCGGTGGCGCTGTTGCCCAACGTGCTCGCCAAGCAGGCCGCGCGCGAGCAGGGCGCGCGCGAGGCCTGGCTGGTCGACGGCGAAGGCCGCGTCACCGAGGGCGCCTCCTCCAATGCCTGGATCGTGACCGCTGATGGCGTCCTGATCACGCGGCCGCTCGGCCACGACATTCTGCCCGGCATCACCCGCTCGGTGGTGATCGAGGCCGTCCAGGCGCAGGGGCTCAAATTCGAAGAGCGCGCCTTCACGGTCGAAGAGGCCTATGCCGCGCGCGAGGCCTTCATCACCTCGGCCAGCCAGCTGGTGCTGCCGGTCGTCAGCATCGACGGCCGCCCGGTCGGCAATGGCGCGCCGGGCCTCGTCGCCACCGCGCTCCGGCGCGACTATCACCGCCACACCGAGGTTTCCTGAGCGCCGGCCCCGCCGGCGCCCGTCGCCGCGGCGGCGCGAGGCACCGTGTTACCTCGCGGAAAGGGGGCAAAAACCCAATGAATTCCGTGCCCTTTCCCGGGCGGCGGCCAACTTGGGCTTGCACCGGGCGGATAGCTGCCATCTAATAGGCGTCCTGCCCTCGGAAACCGCTTCAGCGTGGGGCGAAGCGGCGCATGCGCTTGGCATGTTGGGGATGCGGGCAAAGGACGGTCTCGCGCGCTAGACGCGAGCAGAAAAAATGGAACACGGCCATGGCAGCCGAACGGGCGCAGAACCTACAAGACACCTTTCTCAATCACGTTCGTAAAGCAAAAATCCCGCTCACCATCTTCCTGGTGAACGGCGTCAAGTTGCAGGGCGTGGTCACCTGGTTTGACAATTTCTGTGTGCTGCTGCGGCGGGACGGACATTCCCAGCTCGTCTACAAGCACGCCATTTCGACCATCATGCCCGGACACCCGATCCAGCTGTTCGAAGGCGGCGAGGAGCCACCGGCGGCAGGGGACAAGGCATAAAGCACATGATCCCGAAAAGTGGGCACCGGTTTTCGGATCGGATCATGCGCTCGCAAGACGTTAGGCGAGCAAAGTGACTGACCGAAGGATCGCCCTCTAATTGGAAACGCGTGAGCGCGACAAGCGTGCGCACGGCCTGAGCCCGACCGAAACGGGCAACGAGACCGGACGCGTCATCGTCATCGAGCCTTGGGTGAGACAATCGGCGGCGCGCTCGAGCGCGCGCGCCAGCCTCAAGTCACGCACGCCGGAAGCGCGGCTTGCCGAAGCCGCGGGGCTTGCCCGCGCCATCGACCTCACCGTGGTGGAGGAGGGGCTGGTGCCGCTCGGCGACATCCGCCCGGCCACCTATATCGGCAAGGGCAAGGTCGACGAGATCGCCGGCCTGGTGAAGTCGCTGGACGCCTCCGTCGTGCTGATGGACTGTCCAGTGTCGCCGGTGCAGCAGCGCAATCTGGAAAAGGCCTGGAACGCCAAGGTGCTCGACCGCACCGGGCTGATCCTGGAGATCTTCGGCCGGCGCGCGCGTACCCGCGAGGGATCGCTGCAGGTGGAGTTGGCGCATCTGTCCTACCAGAAGGGCCGGCTGGTGCGCTCCTGGACCCATCTCGAGCGCCAGCGCGGCGGCCACGGCTTCCTCGGCGGCCCCGGCGAAACCCAGATCGAGGCCGACCGCCGCGCCATCGACGAGCGCATCGCCCGCATCGAGGAGGAGCTCGAGAAGGTCAAGCGCACCCGCAAGCTGCACCGCGACAGCCGTAAGCGCGTGCCGTACCCGATTGTCGCCCTGGTCGGTTACACCAACGCCGGCAAGTCGACGCTGTTCAATCGCATGACCACGGCGACCGTCTTGTCGGCCGACATGCTGTTCGCCACCCTCGATCCGACCTTGCGCGCGGTCGAACTGCCGCACGGCCTGAAGGTGATCCTCTCCGACACCGTCGGCTTCATCTCCGATCTGCCGACGCAACTGGTGGCCGCCTTCCGCGCCACGCTGGAAGAGGTGATCGAGGCCGATATCATTTTGCACGTGCGCGACATCTCGCACGAAGACGCCGAGGCGCAGTCACAGGACGTCGAAAAGGTGCTGGGCGAGCTCGGCATCGAGGCGTCCGACCCGCGCCTGATCGAAGTCTGGAACAAGCTCGACCGCCTCAACCCGGACGAACGCGCGCGGCTCGTCAATCTCATCGAGCGCCGGCCGGTGGAGCGGCGCCCGGTGCTGGTGTCGGCGGTGAGCGGCGAGGGGCTTTCCTCGCTCACGGACGCCATCGAAGCCCGCCTCGGCGAGGGCCGCCTGACGCTGGAGTTGTCGCTCGACCCCGCCGACGGCGCCGGGTTGAGCTGGCTCTACCGCCACGCCGAGGTGCTGTCGAAGGGCATGGACGACGATGGGCGCCTCGCCGTCACCGTGCGCGCCGCGCCCGACAAGGCGGCGCGGGTGCGGGCAAGGTTTGGGCAGTAGCGCGGCTACCAACCCGTTCGTCCCCGCGGAAGCGGGGACCCAACTCTTTGGCGACAGAGTCCTGGCTGTTTCGAATCCGGCCCGGGGAGTCACATATAACCCGTCGGCGTCATGCGCGGGCTTGACCCGCGCATCTATGATGAGGCGCCGCAAGCGCACGCGCTACGTCCATCTGAATTCGTTGGGATGCGTCACGGATTGCCGGGTCAAGCCCGGCAATGACGACGGAGAAACGCGCCACCCCTCCCCACACGAAGCACGGGGAGGGAAGACTCCTTACTCGCCAGCCTTTTCCGCCGCCTTTGCTTCATCCCACAGCGCGTCCATCTCGGCCAAGGTGGATTCCTTCGGCGTCTTGCCGCGCGCGGCCAGCGCCTTTTCGATCGATCCGAAGCGGCGCTCGAATTTCACGTTGGTGGCGCGTAGCACGCCCTCCGGATCGGCATCCATGTGGCGCGCGAGGTTGACCACCGCGAACAGCAGATCGCCGACCTCGGCGCCGGCCTTGGCGGCATCGCCGGCCTCGATCTCGGCTTCGATCTCGTCGGCTTCCTCGCGGATCTTGGCGAGGACCGCGCGCGGGTCCTTCCAGTCGAAGCCGACGTGGCCGGCCTTGTTCTGCAGCTTCAAGGCGCGCGTCAGCCCGGGCAGGGCGGCCGGCACCCCGGCAAGCGCGCCCTCCGCCGGCGCAACGCCGCGCTCGGCCTTCGCTTCAGCCTTTTCCTGGGCTTTGATCCGCTCCCACATGCCCTGGACGTGCTCGACGGTCTTGCCCTCGGCGCCGGCGAAGACGTGCGGATGGCGGCGGATCATCTTGGTGGTGATGGCCTCGACCACGTCGCCGAAAGCAAAGCGGCCTTCTTCCTCGGCCATGCGCGCGTGGAACACGACCTGCAGCAAGAGGTCGCCGAGCTCGTCCTTGAGTTCGTCGAGATCGCCCGCGCGCGATGGCGTCGGCCACCTCATAGGCTTCCTCGAGCGTATAGGGCGCGACGGTCTCGTAGGTCTGTTCGAGGTCCCACGGGCAGCCGCTGCCCGGCGTGCGCAGCGCCGCCATGATCTCGATGAGCCGGCTGATGTCGCGGGAAGGCTTCACGGGGCCAATTCTTACCGGGCGCCGGCGCGCCGCACCATGGCCGCGGGCGCGTCGTGCCGGTGCCTGTGGACGGCTTTGGACCAAGGCCGATTCGCATAAGACATATTATGGAACATAACTCATAACCCCCATAAGGCGGGCCTTTCTGGCACCAGAACAGCGCGCCGGGCGGATGCAGACAATTTTAGGCGCCTTGGAACGGGCTTCAGTCGGCGGTGATGGTGATGCCGTCGTAAGCCGGCTCGACATGCGGCGGCAGGTTTGCGCGCAGCCAGTCGTAGTCGAGGTCGCAGTGCAGATTGGTCAGGATGGCGCGCTTGGGCTTGATGCGCTCGATCCAGGCCAAAGCCTCGTCGAGATTGAAATGGCTCGGGTGCGGCGTCTTGCGCAGCGCGTCGACGATCCAGACGTCGAGCCCGGCCAGGGCCTCGATGCTTTCCGGCGGCAGGCTTTTGATGTCGGCCGAGTACGCCAGATTGCCGAAGCGGAAGCCGAGCGACGGGATATCGCCATGCTCCTGCAGCACCGGCAGAACCGGAATAGGGCCTCCCTGCCCCTCGATGGTGAGCCGCGTGCCCGGCGTCAACCGGTGCTCCTGGGCGATCGGCGGATAGTTGCTGCCCGGTGGCGTCATGAAGCAATAGCCGAAGCGGGCGTGCATGGCGCGCGACGTCGGCTCGTCCATATAGACGTCGACGCGGCGGCGCTTGCCGATGAAAATCGGGCGCAAATCGTCCATGCCGTGGGTATGGTCGGCGTGCTCGTGGGTGATGAGCACGCCGTCGAGCCAGGTCACCTGCGTTTCAAGCAATTGCTCGCGCAGGTCCGGCGAACAGTCGACCAGCACGCGCGTGTGGTGGCCCTGGGCATTGCTGCGCTCGACCAGCAGGCTGCAGCGCCGCCGGCGGTTCTTCGGATTGTTCGGGTCGCAGTCGCCCCAGCCGAGCGCCACGCGCGGCACGCCCATGGATGACCCGCAGCCGAGGATGGTGAAGCGCAAGCTCATGCCGCGTCCATTTTACGCTTGCGCATGATCTTTTCCGAAAACCGGGTCGCACTTTTCGGGATCATGCGCCAGTTGACGCGGGACTTTGCTGAACAGCCGGAAGAAGTTCTCCGTGGTCTGCGCGGCGATTTCCTCCGCGGACACCCCACGGGTGGCCGCCAGCACCTTGGCGGTCTCGGCGACGTAGGCCGGCTCGCAGCGCTTGCCGCGGTACGGCAGCGGCGCCAGATACGGCGAATCCGTTTCCACCATGATGCGGTCGGCCGGCAATGCAGCGGCGATGGCGCGCAGGTCGTCCGAGCGTTTGAACGTGAGGATGCCGGTGAACGAGATGTGGAGGCCCAGATCGATGGCCTTGAACGCCAGCGCGCGGCCGCCGGTGTAGCAATGCAGCACGGCCGGGAAGGCGCCCTGCCCGGTTTCTTCGGTCAGGATCTGCGCCATGTCGTCGTCGCAGTCGCGCGCATGGATGACCAGCGGAAGGCCAGTTTCGCGTGCGGCCGCAATGTGTTGGCGGAAACTCTTCGCCTGAAGCTCGCGCGGGCCGGTGTCGTAATGATAGTCCAGCCCGGCCTCGCCGATGGCCACGATCTTGGGGTGTTTTGACAGCGAAATCAGCGTCTTGGCGTCGACTTCTAACTCTTCGTGCGAGTGGTGCGGATGGGTGCCGACCGAGCAGAAGACGTCGGGAAACCGCTCCGCCACGGCGAGCACCTGGGCGTGCTTCTTCACCCGCGTCGAGATCGTCACCATGCGCCCGACGCCCGCCGCGCGCGCGCGTTCCACCACGGCATCGAGCTCGGGCGCGAAGTCCGGGAAATCGAGATGGCAGTGGCTGTCGACCAGCATTGTCAGGCCTTTGCCTCTTCCTCGACGAAGCGCGGGAACACCGGCTTGGGCGCGGGCAACGCGCTGCCGGCCTTGATGCGCCGCTCCGCGCCAAGCGCCGCGAAGTCCCGTTCCTCGGCCGGAATGGCGAGCAGATCAAGCATCTTGCCCGCCGAAACCGGCACGAACGGCTGCGCCATGATGGCGACTTGGCGGATCACTTCGGCGGTCACGTAGAGCACGGTCCCCTGCCGCTTGGGATCGGTCTTGGCCAGCGCCCAGGGCGCCTCGCCCGCAAAATAGCGGTTGGCGTCCGCGACCACGGCCCAGACCGTGTGCAGCACCTGGTGCAGCTGCAGCGTCTTCATGTGCTCGCGCGCGGCCGCGATCATCCCGTCGGCCGCGGACAGGATGGCCTTGTCGTTGTCGCTGAAATCGCTTGGGCTCGGCAGCGTGCCGCCGAAGGCCTTGGCCACCATCGACAGCGAGCGCTGCGCCAGGTTGCCGAGGTCGTTGGCGAGATCCGCGTTGATGCGGTTGACGATGGCCTCGTGGCTGTAATTGCCGTCCTGCCCGAATGGCACCTCGCGCAACAGGAAATAGCGGAACTGATCGACGCCGTAGGTGTCGACCAGCGCGAAGGGATCGACCACGTTGCCGACCGACTTCGACATCTTCTCACCGCGGTTGAACAGGAAGCCATGCGAGAAGATCTGCTTGGGGACAGCCACGCCCGCCGACATCAGGAAGGCCGGCCAGTAGACCGCGTGGAAGCGCACGATGTCCTTGCCGATGACGTGCAGGTCGGCCGGCCAGTAGCGCTTGAATTTCTCGCTGTTCTCGTCCGGAAAGCCGACGCCAGTGATGTAATTGGTCAGCGCGTCGACCCACACATACATGATGTGCTCGTCGTTGCCGGGCACGCGCACACCCCAGTCGAAGGTGGTCCGTGAGATCGACAGGTCCTGCAGACCGCCACGCACGAAGCTCGCCACCTCGTTCAACCGCTCCTTCGGCAGCACGTAATTCGGCTGCTCATAGAGCTTCAGGAGCTTGTCCGCATAGGCCGACAGCCGAAAGAAATAGCTTTCCTCCTCCACCCACTCGACCGGCGTGCCGGTCTTGCTGGAAACCCGCACCTTCTGCTCGTTGAGATGCGTTTCGCTCTCGGCGTAATAGGCCTCGTCCCGGACGGAGTACCAGCCGGCGTACTTGTCGAGGTAGATGTCGCCGTTCTTCTCCATCCGCTCCCAGATGGCTTTCGAGGAGCGGTGGTGGCGCTCTTCCGTGGTGTGGATGAAGTCGTCGTTTGAGCACTCCAGCCGCTCCACCATCTTCTCGAACAGCGGCACGTTGCGGTCGCGCAGCTCGCGCGCCGTCAGCCCTTCCTTGGCCGCGGTCTGCTGCATCTTCTGGCCGTGCTCGTCGGTGCCGGTCAGGAAAAACACGTCGAAGCCGTCCAGCCGCTTGAAGCGGGCGATGGCGTCGGTGGCGATCGCCTCGTAGGCGTGGCCGATGTGGGGCGCGCCATTCGGGTACGAGATCGCGGTCGTAATGTAATAGGGGGTCTTTTCGGCCGGCATTTTGGGAATTTAGCCCGATTCTGACGCTAATTCCGGGCGGCGCACCGCGATAAATGGCGCGCCGCAGGCCCGGAATCCAAGGAATTCAGGGCTTAGCTATCAACGGCGGGCCGCCGGGGCAAGTTGGCCCCGGCGCTTGGCCCAAGAGGGACCACGGCCTACGTCGCGGCGGGATAGTAGGGTGCCCTTCCCTACTTCACGCACTTATCGTCGAGTTCCGCCAGCGTCTCGGCGATGGCCTCGCCTTCCTTGGACTTCTCGTCCAGGTCCTGCAGCCCGTCCATCAAGGCGATGTATTCGGGGCCCAGTTGCTCGGCCAAGGCGTCCATCTTGGTCGACAGCGCTTCGACGGTCTTGGTGTCTTTCTTCTGGTCCGCCGCATCAGCTTGCTCGGCCAACGCGCCCAGTTCGCAATAGATCTTGAGCTTGGCCTTATCGGCGCTGATCGACTTGACGACCTTCTGCGCGGCGGCATTGGTCGGTTTCGGTGCGCCGCTTTGTTGGGCCTGTGCGCCCAGCGGAAAAGCAGCGAGCACGCAAACGGCCGCGAGATGTGTCAGCTTCATGGAACGCCCCCTTTGATGTCGCCGGTGGAATCACCGCCGCATCGGGCCATCGAATGATCGACTTGTGGCGGCGGTGAGGCGCGTTGCGGGCGCCGGCAAGGTTACCAGCTGTCCGGAGCCGCCTCGTTGGCGGCATAGCGATACCCCTTGCTGCGGGGCGCGCGCACCAGGCTGGCAAGGCGCGGGGGCGCCTCATCAAGGTTGCGCACCACCACCATGCGGTCGACCTCGCCCTTCTGGAAGGCGCGCAGGAAGCGGTGGTAATCCTTGAACGAAACGCAGCCGTTCGACTGGCCGCTCGGACCCAGCATATAGGAATGCGCCAGCATGCCGTCGCGGCCGAACATCTTGCTGCCGTCGACCGGATTCATGCGAATGGCGCGAACCCCATGGAACAGCCGCTCGCGCATGGTCAGGTCGTAGACATTGGGCGGCGTCGGCCCGCGGTTCTTGACCTTCACGTAACCCGGATTGTCGCGCTTGCTGCCAAGTCCCGAATGCGCCTCCAACCGCTCGCCGTTCGGCAGATAGACTGTGTGCCCGGCAATGTCATAGAGCGCCGTGCGGCTCTCGGGACCGGGCAACACCGGAGCCTTTTTGTTGACCTCGGCTGGCGCCGCGGGCTTCTCCGTAGCCGGCACCGCGGGCGGCGGCACGGCCACGGCGACCTGTGGCGCGGCCTTCTCGGCCGGCGCCAGCGCGATTGCCGGCCGTACGGGCCTGGCCCGCGGCAGCGGCACGGTGACGATGTGCGCCACGGCTGGCTTTGGCGGCGTCACGTGCGGGGCTGCCGGAACCGGCGCGGCCGGCGTCGTCAACTTCGCCACTGGCGGCAAAACCGGGGCCTTGGCGACTTCATGTTTTACTTTAGGATGAGGATGAGGCAGCGCGATCGGCGCCAAAGCCACCCTCTCCTCCGCCGGCGCAACCGAATGTGCCGCCAGCCTCACCGATGAGACCGCGGCGGCGGTCAGTGCCCATTTCGCCTCGAAACTGGATGGCGGGAAGGCGGCGGTACCGGCAAGCGCCAGCCGTGCCGGTCCAGCCGGGGTTCGCGCCGGGAGATGGGGATTGTCGGACATCGCCACGCCCACCAGCCAGACGCCGGAAACCGTGGCGACGGCGACGGTCGCGCCGACAGCGGCCACGGCCGCAACGCCCATGGCCGCGCTTTGGAGCGCACCGCGCAGCACCCCGCCGACGCTGCCGTAAGCGAATACACGACCGTCAAAGGGAGTGGCGCCATAAAACGACGCGGTCGTGTCCGTCATATTCCACGCAACTGGTACGCTTTACGCCATCGGGTGTCCGATCAGAATGCAGCGCGTAAGGTTAAGCGGCTGTAAAAATATTGACGCCAATCGAAATCTCATTGGACCGGCGCGCCACATTTCGTCAGCCGGCGGTAGGATGGAGCGGTCTCGGTCGGCGGCAATCACGCTTGCAAGTTCCCGCAAGTTCCGCGCCGCAACATTTTTAGAAAACCGTCACGCGAATCGCTTAGCCTTCTCGGCATGGCAGTCCGTACGGTACGGATCGAGAGCGAGCCAGGTCTTCGGGGCCACACCGGTTCCCGATGCTCCCCTCTCCGCCGCGCGCCGACACCACCCTCCCCATTTCCGCTCTTCGTCCCGCCGGCCCAAGCGGCAGGCCGGCCCGTGCGTGCACCATGCCGTTCATCAAAAGGAGTCGGTCCTTGGCTAAGAACGTCAGTAAGAAGCGACGCCGTCACGAGCGCCATCCGGAATCAGCGGAGATCATCAGTTTCAAGGACTCGAAATTCGAAGTCGAACGCGCGCTGCCGCCGATCAAGGCGCTGAACGCGACGCAAGGTCAGTATCTCGCGGCGCTGCAAAAACATCCGCAGGTGATCGTGCTGGGGCCCGCCGGCACCGGCAAAACTTGGATCGCGGCGACCTATGCAGCCGATTTGTTCCGCAACCGGCAAATCGAGCGCATCATCCTCACCCGCCCCAATGTGCCGTGCGGACGCTCGCTCGGCTTCTTCCCCGGCAGCCTGGAAGACAAGTTCGCGCCCTGGGCGGTGCCGGTCGCCGAGGCCATCAAGGAACGCATCGGCAAAGCCTGCTACGACATCGCGCTCAAGCACGGCGACATCGAGCTGGTGCCGTTCGAGGTGATGCGCGGGCGCTCATGGAAGAACGCCTTCGTGCTGTTCGACGAGGCGCAGAACGCCACGGCCGCCGAGATCAAGACCTTCCTCACCCGCATCGGCGAGGGCTGCACCATGGTGGTGAACGGCGACATCAGCCAGTGCGATCTCGACAGCGGCAGCGGCCTGCGCACGGTGATCGACATGATCCGCCACCAGAGGCTGCCGGTGCCGGTGGTCGAGTTCAGCCGCGACGACGTGGTGCGCTCGGGCGCTTGCGCCATGTGGGTGCAGGCCTTCGAGGAGGCGCGAATCTAATTCTTGTTGCCCAAGACGGTGGCCGGCTCAGGCGATCGAGCCGCCGCCGTCGATGAAGGCCACCGCGCCGGTGGCGAAACCTATGCCCATGAAAGCGACGATCTGGCGCGCGATGTCGTCGGCAACGCCCACGCGCTTGACCGGCAGGCCGGCGGCAATGTTATCGAGCATCTTATGGCGTGCGTCTTCCGGCATGGCCGCACGGATCGGCGTGTCGATGATGCCCGGCGACACGGCGTTGACGCGTACCGGGGCGAGATCGATCGCGAGACTTTTCACCAGCGATTCCAAGGCGCCATTGGCGGCGCCGACAATGGCGGAGCCCGGCCGCGGCCGCACGCTCAGGAACCCGCTGACGATGGTGAGCGAACCGTCCTGCGCGATCTCGGCGAATTTCGCCACCCGCCAGGCGCCCCAGAACTTGCATTCCATGGTGGCACGCGCGTCCGCCATCGACAGCTGCTTGATCGGCGCTGTTTTCAGCACCGCGGCGGTGACCACGACGTGATCGACCGGCCCGGTGGTGCGGAACAGGCTCTCGACCGCCTCGTCGCTGGTGACGTCGGCGGCAATCGCCTTGACGCCGAGTTGCTTCGCTGCCGTCTGCAGCCGCTCGCCCGGCCGCGAGGCGATGATCACCTCGGCGCCCTCCGCCTGGGCCATCGCCGCGGTGGCATAACCGATGCCCGACGATCCGCCGACCACGACAACTTTCTTGTTCTGAAACTGCACGAAATCCCCCTGACTGGCCGCTGCGCCGACGCGAGACGCTCGTAGGTGCCATGCTGTGAAATGTCAAACCACATGGTGGCAGGCGCTGGCACCGCAGCGTGACCGGACCGCGTTGCAATGCTAGCGTTACCGCCCCGCCGCGATCTTCATCGTCAACCTACAAATGAGACCCGCAATGAGCGCCACTGCGTCCTCACCCCTTTGGCCGCCGGCCGCCCTCGATCCCGCCCATGTGGTGGTAACGGAGCCGATGCCAGGCTCGCCGTTTCCGGTCCATTACATGTACGTGGAGATGGTCGACGGCGCCTATATCCCGATCGCGTTGCGCAAGCCGGAGGGACCGGGCCCCTTCCCCCTCATCCTGTGCGCCACCGGCAACGGCGGCGGCGGCGTGCGCATGCTGCGCGAACACGTCGAGACCAAGAACTGGACCATCGAACGCTTTCTGGAAGCGGGCTACGCCGCGGCCTGGATGCGCTACCGCGCCGAGGTCGACTACGCCTATGACAAGATCGGCAAGCTGATCGCAAGCGGCCGCCAGGGCCGGCAATTGCTCAATCGCGGCCCGCTCGAATACGAGGACGCCATCGCGGTCGCCGAGTACGTCAAGACCTTGCCGTTCGTCGACGGCGACCGGCTCGGCTACATCGGCGTCAGCCACGGCGGCGAGATGGCGTTTAAGATCACGTCGGAATATCACGGCTTCCGCGCCATGGTGGCGAGCGAGCCGGCCGCGCACGAATTCCTCCGGTTGAAACCGGACGAGACCGCGCAGATCGATCCCAAGACCGGCCTGCTCAATGTCGAGAAGATGCTGATGCGCGAAGCTTCAAAGGTGCGCCCGCGCATCACCGAGGACGTGGCGAAAGCGCGCATCAGCACGATCAAGACGCCGATCTTCGTGCAGGGCCGCGATCGCGACGAGCTGCAAGGCATTTTCCGCGTCAGCTACGATCTGCTGCACGAAGCCGGCAAAGAGGCGCAGTGGAAGAGTTATGACCACGATGTGCACGGTTTCGTCTATCCGGTGCGCAACGCCGATGGTGCCTATTTACCGGACGACATGCAGCGTGAGGCCGTTGCTGACACGCTCGCCTTTTTCGACAAATTTATGCGGCAGTAATTCCGAAATTGGGGCCCATGGCCTCCGCGTCCGCGGGTGTTTCCCACATGATCACGCGCACTTGTTTTTCGCCGTCGCGCTCGTTGATATAATCTGCAGATAAATTCGATAGCATCGGAATACCATCGTGGACGAGGCGGTTTCTCATTTGAATTTGGAATACTACCGCAGGCGTCTTGCGAGCGAGACCGACTCCACCATCCGGCAAATTCTCATTCGCCTGATAGCCGAGGAAGAAGCGAGACTTTCGCAGGAGGACGCGGCACAGGCATGCGGGGAACGCGACTCCTGACCATCCCCGGCGCGGCTTCCGAGATCCATTCCCGCCAATGCGTTGGTCGCACGTCAAGCAGCTCTCCCGACGCGGCGGCGACCCAACCCCTCAAGATACGCCGGCACGGGAAGGCGATTGGGTCGATTCCTCCGGCGCCGATGACGGCTAGCTCGAGGGTGCGGTCGAACGGCGCAACAGCCGCACGCTGCCAGTCCATGCCGCTGCACAGGTTCTCGCTGCGTGTCAGCAGGGCGCGCTCGAGTTGTTCCGACATTTCGTAGCTCTGCGCCAGACGCTTCCAGCTCTCTGCCATGCGAAGCAGGTCGGCTTGGCGCTCGGAATCGGCGGTCTGGTCGGCGCGCCGGCTCAGATCGGCCGCGCGCGCATAACAATTGCTGATGTGGTCCCACATACGTTGAAGCACGATGTCTCTCCTGTCGCTGTGCACATGGCAGCGGCGGGGTGACATCGTCAAGCAACGTGAAGGCGATTTTGTAGCAGCATCATACCCTTGCCGCATCGGCGAGCGCGCCGAACACCGAAAATACCAACGGCTTGCGCTCGAGGTTGTAGGTTTCGACGTCGCGGGCGGCCCGGTTGACTTTGTCCCAGGTTTCCGCGAGCCGCGCCATGCGCGGCAGCGCATTGGCGGCCACGCGCAGTTGCCCCGACAGCCAGTCATTGATCAGGTCCATGAAGGTCTCGAGCGTCTGCGGATCGGTGCCGCCGAGCGCGTCGCCAAGCGCATGCAAGGCCCGCGGATCGGGATCGGGCAACTGCGCGATCAGGTCGAGCACGCGCTGACGCAGCGCAAGTGCCGCGCCGTCGAGCAAGGCCAGCGCACGCGCCACGCTGCCGTCAGCCGCGGCGGCCGCATCGGCCACCGCCGGCTCGTTTTCGTCTCGGCCGACCGCGGCGGCGACCGCGCGCGCGACGTCGTCGACGGCCAGCGGCCTCAGCAACAGGCGCCGGCAGCGCGAGCGGATGGTCGGCAACAGCCGCCCCGGCGCGTGGCTCACCAGCAGCAGCAGGGTGCGCGGCGGCGGCTCCTCCAATATCTTCAGCAGCGCGTTCGAGCCCTGCGGGTATTGCAACTCGTCGGCGGTATCGACAATGCAGATACGCCAGCCGCCCTCGCCCGCGGTCGAGCCGAAGAACGATACCGTGCGGCGCACGTCGTCGACGCGGATCACGGTGTAGAGTTTGCCGGTCTGCTCATTGGTGACGCGCTCGAGTACCAAGAGATCGCCTTGTGCTTGCGCGGCGACGCGGCGGGTGACCGGATTGTCGGGGGCGACAGCAAGCGATGTCGCCTGTTGCACGGGCGGTGCGCCCGGCTCCGGACTCGCCAGCACGAAGCGCGCGAAGCGATAGGCCAACGTCGCTTTGCCGATGCCGGGTGGGCCGCCGATCAGCCAGGCGTGCGGCACACGTCCGCCCTGATAGCTCGACAGCAAGGCCTGCTCGGCCTCGGCATGACCGAACAGCGCCATCGTCTCGCGCGGAAGCTTGGTGTCGCGGTCGCCGTCCTTGCCGCTCACGGCGCCGCGCTCTCGGCTATCGTGACTCGTTCGGGATGCAGCCGCTCGTTGACCGCGTCCCAGATGCGCCTGGCCACCACGTCGCGCGGCGGGCGCCCGTCCACCAGGACGATGCGGTGCGGCTCTTCCAGTGCGATGGCACGGTAGGCCCGGCCAAGGTCCTGGTGGTATTCGACGGACTCGGACTCGAATCGGTCGACCGTCGCATTGCCGCGCCGGTGCTTGGCGCGGGCAAGGCCGATATTGGCCGGCACGTCGAGGATGAAGGTGAGATCAGGCATGGCGGCGCCGACGGTGACCCGCTCCAGGCTGCGGATCAGCTTCATGTCGACCTTGCCGAGCACGCCTTGATAGACGCGCGTGGAATCGATGAAGCGGTCGCAGATCACCCATTTCCCGTCGATCAGCGCCGGGCGGATGACGGTGCGCACGTGATCGTCGCGGGCGGCCGCGAACAGGATCGCTTCGGTTTCGGCCCCGAGCGGCTTGGCGATGCCGGAGAGCAGAATGTGGCGGATCACCTCGGCGCCGGGCGAACCGCCGGGTTCGCGCGTCAGCACCACCTCGATGCCAAGCGACTTAAGATGTTCCACGAGCAGTTTGGCGTGCGTGGACTTACCGCTGCCTTCGCCGCCTTCGAAGGTGATGAAATGTCCGCGCAAGATGATCGAGCCTTTGCCTGTCAGCGGGAGCCGGCTGGAACCATCATAGCCGCGACGCGCCCGCGCGCACCAGCGAGATCACCAGTTCGGTGACGGCGTCGAATGCACGCTCCGAGAGCGTGCCAACCTTGACGCTGCCGGCCGTCTTCAAGGGCGTGGTCAGGATAATCTTGTCGCCGCGCCAGACCTTGAGATTGCCGGCCGGCTGGCCTTCCTTCACCGGCGCCGGCAGCGGGCCGGTATAGACGATGCGTGCGATCAAGTGCTCGCCACCGTTCTTGGGCACCATGACGCGCACCGGCCCATCCGCCTTCAGCGGCACGTAGCTATCGGCGCCGCCGAACACCTTGGCCGAGCCGATGGTCTGTCCCTCGGCAAACAGCAGCCTGGAATCGAAATGGTGGAACCCCCAATCGAGCAGGCGCTTGGCGTCGGTGGCGCGTTGTTTGGCGCTCTTCAAGCCGTTGACCACCACGATCAGCCTTAAGCCGCCCTGCACCGCCGAGCCGACCAGGCCGTAGCCGGCCTCCTTGGTGAAGCCGGTTTTCAGCCCGTCGGCGCCGACGCTCATCTTCAGCAGCGGATTGCGGTTGTACTGGCGTATCTTGTTCCAGGTGAATTCGCGCTCGCCGAACAGCTTATAGAAATCCGGATAGGTCGTGATGATGTGGCGCGCGAGCATGGCGAGCTCGCGCGTGGTCACCCGCTCGCCGGGATCGGGCAGCCCGTTGGAATTGGCGAAGGTCGATTTCTCCAGGCCGAGCTCGCGCGCGCGTTTGGTCAACTGGTGGCCGAACTCGCCCTCGTTGCCGGCGAGCGCCTCGGCGAAGACGATGCAGGCGTCGTTGGCGGACTGGATGATCATGCCGTGCAACAGATCGTCGACGCTGATCCGGCTGTGCAGCTTGGCGAACATGGTGGAGCCGCCCGCCGGCGCGCCGCCGTGACGCCAGGCGTACTCGCTGACCTCGTATTCGTCGGTGAGCTTGATCTTGCCCGTCTTGATCTGGTGGAAGACGTATTCCGCCGTCATCAGCTTGGCGAGGCTGGCCGGCGCGATCAGCGTGTCGGGCTCGTGTTCGTAGAGCACGCTGCCGTTCTCGGCGATCAGGATGGCGTGCGGGGCGCTGATGCGGGGCGCGTCATCCTTGCCGGCGGCCGCAGCCGGCCCGCTCACGCCGACGGCCAACAGCGCCGCGGCCAGGACCGCAACGACCGACCGACCAACCTGACGAGACACCTTGCCCATGGACAACGCCCAATTCGGCGCCCCGCGGCATGCGGGAACGCGCGCCTTTTTAGACCCTAACTGGCGGCGATGTGGCGGAAAAACACGGCTCAGTAAAGGCCGCGGCCGCTCATGAAGCCCGCCGCATGGCCATCATAGCGCATGGGGGCATAGGCGGAAACCGGCGAAACCCGCGGAGTGGCTTGCGCCGTTAACTGTGGCAACTGTGGCTCGGCCGGCGGCAGGGGCACGTGCTTGATGTGGGCCGCGACCCGCTGCGGCTTGGCGGTAGCGGCAAGCTCGGTGGTCCGGGCCCGGGTCACGGGCGGCTCGGCCCGCGCGGCCACCGCGTTATGCCCCGAACTCACGCCATAGGGCCGGTTGGGCGGCAGCACCGCGCCCAGCGGGCGGGAATCGAAATAGGTCCGTGTGAAAGGCGCGTTGGAGGCGACCCGGACGGGCCTCGCCTCACCCGGGCCATGCTGGCGCAGGCTCGCCACCAGTTCGCGATCGCTTGAGCCGCGCAACGGCGCCCGCCCGACATAATCGACCCGCACCTTGGTGATGCCGCGGTCGTGGAATCCGAGCAGCTTGGCGGTCTTACGCGAGACGTCGAGGATGCGGTCCTTGGCGAAGGGGCCGCGGTCGTTGACGCGCACCACGATCGAGCGGTGATTGGACAGGTTGGTCACCCGCACGTAGGACGGCAGCGGCAGCACGGGGCTGGCGGCCGAGATCGACTGCTCGTCGAAGACTTCGCCATTGGCGGTGTAGCGGCCGTGGAAATCGTCGCCGTACCAGGAGGCGTAACCGACCTCGTGATAGTCGCGGGCGTCTATCCTGGGCACGTAAGTGCGGCCGGCGACGGTATAGGGCTTGCCGGTCTTATAGACGCCGCCGCCCTTGGGCGCGCGCTTGCCGATCGGGACTACCCGCTCGCTGGAGCTCACGCCATATTTAGGATCGATGCGGCCGGGTCCGCCGGAGCAGTTGGCGAGCACCAGGCAGCCGGCGCCGAGCGCAGCCAGGCACGCCAAACGGTGAATAGCGCCATGAGCCCCCAATTGCCCCATCCCAGTTCACGTCCCCGCTGCGGTTTGGTCCAAGACCATTTGGCCCAAGACCCTACGCAGAATACCGTGCACAACCGTTACCGCCTAGCGACGGCCGGCGGGCGTGGTAAAGAATTGGTTCCACACCCTTTTTCGCCATGTCCCCAGGCGAAACGCGGGCCGGCATAGCCTAGATGCCTGCCCGCTTGCAACGTCGGGAGCAATCGACCATTCAATTGCGGCAAAGAAGGGACAGCCGGACACGGTCCGGCCAGAATTCGGGGCCGATTTTGCCGGGTCCCGGGGCCCCCGGGCGGCGGGGAATCGCCTCAAGCGGCGTCGAGGAAGGGTGGCCGAGCGGTTTAAGGCACCGGTCTTGAA
>CAWHJZ010000031.1:0-8254 GCA_963829785.1 uncultured Pseudomonadota bacterium
GGACGGACTGTCGTCCCCCGATTTGGGCGTGTCACTATCGGACAAAGATGGATTCCTGGAACGGAGCTAGCTGATCCTTTTTCTAGCTGATTCAAATGGCTTTAGCCACCGGAAACGCCGTCCGGTACATGGTGTTTAAGCCCGGTTTTTCAATGGCTTAGAAAGCCCTGTCCGGGGGCCGCGGCGGACCGCGGCAAAGCTGTGGCAGGCGGCTCGGTTGACGCTTGCGCCCGCCCATTCAAAGGTGCCCGCATCCGCTCCTTGGCAGCCCCCGGCAAGCGCCCCATGCCCACCGAGTTCCTCATTTCCGCGCTGGTCACGCTGGTGGTCGTGGTGGACCCCATCGGCCTGGTGCCGACCTTCATCGCCATCACCGCCGGCCTGCCCGATCGCGCCCGCCGCAACGTGGCGGTGCGCGCCAGCCTGATCGCCTGCGCGGTGCTCGCCGGCAGCGCGCTGATCGGCGACTGGCTGCTGCGCGCGCTGGCGATCACCCTGCCCGCCTTCCGCATCGCCGGCGGGCTGCTGCTGTTTTCCATCGCCTCGGAAATGGTGTTCGGGGTGCGCATCACCCGCCAGTCGCAGCAGGCCGAGGAAGCGGTCGAGGAGCGGGTGCGCAACATCGCCGCGTTTCCGCTGGCCGTGCCGCTGATGGCCGGGCCCGGCGCCATCACCGCCACCATCCTGCTCGCCGGCCGCGGCAATGGCGAACTGGAGCGGCTGGCGCTCCTGCTCGCCGTCATTGCCGTGGTGGTCGTGGCCTGCCTGGTGGTGTTCCTGATCGCGGCGCGCATCGCGCACCTGCTGGGCGCGACCGGCAGCGCGGTGCTCTCACGCCTGCTCGGCGTGCTGCTGGCCGCGCTCGCGGTGCAGTTCGTCATCGACGGCGTGCGCGCGGCGCTGGCCGCCTGAGCGAAGCCTCAGAACGGAATTTCGTCGTCGAGATCGCCGCCGCGGCCGCCACCGCCGCCGGCCATCGCCGGCTGCCGGCGTGACCCGCCACCGCTGACCCCGGCCGCGCCGAAGTCGTCACCGCCCTCGCTGCCGGCGCCCGCGCCGCCGCCCCCGCGGCCGTCGAGCATGGTGAGCGACGAATTGAAGCCCTGCAGCACCACCTCGGTCGAGTAGCGGTCCTGCCCTTCCTTGTCCTGCCATTTGCGCGTCTGCAGCGCGCCTTCCAGGTAAACCTTCGAGCCCTTCTTCAGGTACTGCTCGGCGATCCGGCACAGGCCCTCGTTGAAGATCACCACCCGGTGCCACTCGGTCTTTTCGCGGCGCTCCCCGGTGTTCTTGTCGCGCCACGTATCCGAGGTGGCGACGCGCAAGTTTGCGATCGGACGCCCGTCCTGGGTGCGGCGAATTTCCGGATCCGCACCGAGATTACCGATGAGGATCACCTTGTTGACGCTACCTGCCATAATGCTCTCCGAACTTGAGCGTTTCCAGGCGAGTTAAGAACCGGTTCGCCGTCCGGAAACGCGATAAAACTAAAGACTCAGAAGCCGGCCCGCTTTTCGGCCACCGGTCGCTTCACCGATGCGCGTTCGCGCTTGGGGCCGCTCGCCGTTTAAGGGGCCTGTGTGCCGCCGTTGCCCCTCATCTTCAAAATACGCGCCTCGACACTCACCCTAGTGTGCGCCCCGAGTGCGGCAAGCGCGTTCGGCCTTAATCCACAAGGCTTCTCATCCGTGGGCGCCAACGGCCGACGGCGATTCAAGCCTATCATATGTTCTCTAAATGTTCTAGTTTTTAACTATTTCTTAACCTATTGATTCGTCGGCATTTTTTGGATCGTTAGTGCGTGCATACTACTCGCAACTCATCCGCAGGTTTTAGCGTCCGCCTCCATTCGTATTGCGTCGTTGCGGCCGAGACATGAGGAGGCATCCGATGAAACGTCTCACCCTAATGGCGTTCGCCTTCGTGGCGTCCACTTGCGTGTTGGCGGCGGCAACCGGATCGGGGGCCTTCGCCACCGACCTGCCGCGGCCCATCTACAAGGCCCCACCGATCGCGCCCGTGCTCTACGCCCCACCCTACAACTGGAGCGGCTTTTATATCGGCGGCAATGGCGGCTATGCCTGGGGCAAGGCGGACCTCGACAGTTCGACTGGAAGCTCTTCTTCCGACAACACGACCGGCTGGATGTTTGGCGCCACCATCGGCTTCAACCAGCAGACCGGCCAATGGGTCTGGGGCTTCGAAGGCGACTTCGATTACGCCTTGATCAAGGGTAATCCGACCAATGTGGTCGGGACCAACTGCGTCGGCGGCGGCTGCGAGGTGAAGAGCGTGTTCTTCGGCACCGCCCGCGGTCGCCTCGGTTACGCCATGGACCGCTTCCTGCCCTACATCACCGGCGGCGGCGCCATCGGCAGCCTGAAGATCAGCGCACCCTCCGGCACCAGCGAGAACAACACCCCGATCGGGTGGACGGTCGGCGCCGGCGTCGAATACGCGCTGGAAGGCGGCTGGTCGGTGAAGGTGGATTATCTCTACACCCAGTTCAGCAGCACCACCTGCACCGCCGCGACCTGCGGCGTCGACACCGACTACAAGATCAAGTTCAACACCGTGCGTGGCGGCTTCAACTATCGCTTCTGATCATGCATTGAATGCTGCGCCGCTATCCCTCCCCCCTTCTTGGGGGAGGGTGGCGTGTGTCCGCGGCCGGCATGACGGCCGGCGCACAACCCCCACGCCGTTTTCGGATGACTGATTCAATTTGCCGCTTGCCGCACCGAGCCCGCGGCCTCGTCCGCGCGACGCGCAAGGCGCCAAACCGTCTCTGTTGCGCAGCCCTCCATGGGCGATCGCGCGCCGAACATTGAGCGGCAATCGATTCGGTTAACGAACGGTAAAATCTGAAAAAACAATAGTGGTGGTAGAATCATTCACAGCTTTTTACAGATCGCTATTCGCACATATGCGTCCCGAGACCTGTCCTGCGTTCGGCCATTCCACCAGGAGGGATCTTCCATGAAACGGTCACTGTGTGCCGCGTGTATCGCCGTGCTTGCCTTGGCGAGTCCGTCATTCGGCGCCGATATCCCGCGCCCCGTTTACAAGGCGCCGCCGGCGGCGCCCTACATTGCTCCGTTTTTCACTTGGACCGGCTTCTATATCGGCATCAACGGCGGCTACGCCTGGGGCAAAGCCGACGTCTCCAATTCGGTCGCCAGCTTTACGACCGACAACCAAGACGGCTGGCTGATCGGCGTGACCGCCGGCTACAACTATCAGATGGGGAACTTCGTCTTCGGCCTTGAAGGCGACATCGACTACGCCCTCATCAAAGGCAATGCCACGAACACCGCGACCTGTGGCGCGGGCTCGTGCGAGGTCAAGAACACGTGGTTCGCGACCGCGCGCGGACGTCTTGGTTATGCGTTCGACCGTTGGCTGCCGTACATCACCGGCGGCGGCGCTTTCGCCGGGCTGAAGGTCGAGCCGTCGGGCGGCACAAGTTCGACCGACACCACCATCGGCTGGACCGCCGGCGCCGGTATCGAATACGCGTTCCTCGACTCGTGGTCGGCCAAGATCGAATATCTCTATGCCGATCTCGGCCCCGCGACATGCGAGGCTTCGGTCTGCGGCGTCGATACCGACGTCGAGCCGAAGATCAACATCGTCCGCGCCGGTGTTAACTACCACTTCTGACCGACGTTGAACCGCGGCTGCGCCATCCCTCCCCCGCCAGCGAAGCCGGAAACATCCGGCTTCGCTCGGGGGAGGATCGCGTCGCGACCGGCACGTCGCCTGCCGGACAACGCCCTCACCTTTCCCGATGACGGTTCCGGTTTCCCGCACGGCCGGTCGCCGACCCGCCGCGCGCCGTTAAGAAGCCGTTAACCAACCTGCAAAAGACTGAGCGCAAAGAGATTCTCGCGGCCGCGCCGCTTTCGAAGCTCCCTTTCGCGCCGGACAAGGACACTGCCGATGAACCGCTTCCCCATGATGGCATGCGTTATCGCGCTGGCCGGAGTCCTCGGGTCATCGGCCTTCGCGGCGGACGTGCCGGCGCCCGTCTACAAGGGCCCCGCCCCGGTTTATGAAGCGCCGGCCTTCAGCTGGACCGGCTTCTATCTCGGCATCAACGGCGGCTACGGTTTCGGCAAATCCGACTGGAGCAGCGCGGCCACGACCGGCAGCATCGATCCGCAAGGCGCGCTGGTCGGCGTCACGCTCGGCTATAATTGGCAGACCGGCTCGTGGGTGCTGGGCGCGGAAGGCGACATCGACGCCACCTGGATCAACAACAGCATCACGTCCGGCACCGGCCTCTGCGCGGGCGGCACCGGCTGCGACACCCACAATACCTGGCTCGGCACCGCGCGCGCGCGCGTCGGTTACACCTTCGATCGCTGGATGCCCTACGTCACCGGCGGCGGCGCCTTCGGTACCATCAAGATGTCACCCAACACCGGCGGCAGCGAGATCGATACCAAGTTCGGCTGGGCGGCCGGCGCCGGCCTCGAATATGCCTACAAGAGCGCCTGGTCGGTGAAGCTCGAATATCTCTACACCGATCTCGGCACGGCGACCTGCAGCGCCTCGACCTGCGGCGTCGATACCGACGTCAGCTACAAAGCCAACCTCGTCCGCGCCGGCCTGAACTATCGCTTCTAGAGCGGTTCCAGGCGAGGTGGGAACCGGTTCGCCGCCCGGAAGCGCGAAAAGCAAAAAACTTAGAAGGGCCTGCGCGCGGCCGCTTATTTCTTTGCCGCTTTGAGCTTGGCGCGTTCGGCGTGCACTTGCGCCGGCGTAAGCGTCTGCTTGCGCAGTGCCGCCACCGCCGCGGCGTCGACGGGCTTGAAGCCGGCCGGCTTCAGCTTGTCGTTGCCCCAGGCGCCGCGCACGTAGCCGACCGCGGCGGCGATCTGCGCGTCGGACAGATGCGCGAAAGGCGGCATCGCGCTCTCGATCGTCTTGCCCTCGGTCGTGATCTTGCCCTCCATGCCGAACAGCGCGACTTTGGCCGGGAAGGTGCGGCTCAGGAACAGGTCGGGATTGCCGGCGAGCGGCGGGAAGTTGCCGGCGACGCCCTGCCCGTTGGGCTGATGGCACGCGCTGCACTGTTCCTGGAACACCATCGCGCCGTCGATCGCCCCAGCGGGCTTGGCCGGCTCGACCGCCGCCGTCTTCGGTGGCGGATTAGGCCCGAGGTAGGTGCCGAGATATTCGAGGATCTTGGCGCGCTGGTCCTTAGGAAGCTCGAGCCCGTACTGCTTCATGCTGTCGAGCAACTCTCCCCAGGTGGTGCGCGGCACGCCCGCTGACTCGACCAAGTATTGCAGGTCGTGACAGGTCCGGCACTTGCCGTAGACCAGATCGCGATTGGGCCCCGGCGGAATATCCGGTCCGTCTTGCGCCAAGGCCGCGCCGGCCAACATCAGGCCGCTGACGGCCCCTGCGATGAGGGACGCCCTCCGCATCGTCATCTCTCCTGGAATGGAAAACGGGAGCGCCGGTCGGCGCTCCCGTCCGATCTGGTTTGCGTCAGACCGTGATCTCCACGTGATCGACGCCGTTCCACTCGTAGCCGCGCGGGTTCCAGCGCGACAGACCGTTGAGCGGCTGGGTGCGGCCGAGCGCATCGGTGGCGCGGCACATCAGCACGTTCTTGCCTGAGGCGAGCTTGCCCTTGGCCTCGAAGTGGTACCAGGCCCAGGGGCTCATCGGGGCCTTGATGGTGGCGTTGGTCCAGGTCTTGCCGCCGTCCGACGACACTTCGACCTGGGTGATCTGGGCCTCGCCATCGTTGAAGGCGACGCCGGTGATGGTGACGTCGCCCGACTTCGGCTTGTCTTCCGGCAGCGGCGAGAAGATTACGCTCTTGATGGCGTGGCCATAGGTCGGCCGGCTGTTCTGCCAGTTGTAGTCGTTAGCGCCGAACTTGCCGGGCTCGACCGGGAAGTTCGGCATGCGATAGCCGACCGACTGGAACACGCTCGGAGACTGCTCCGCCATGATCATCAGATCGGTGAGCAGCTTGACGTTCATGTTGCCGTAGTAGCCGGGGATGATCAGCCGCACCGGCCCGCCGTTGGTGGCCGGGATCGGCTCTCCATTCATCTTCAGCGCCAGGATGGCGTTGTCGAGCGCGTGGTCGGCCATATGATAGCTCTTGGCGAAGTCGGAGCCGGTCGGCGTCGCCGGCTGGTCCCAGCCTTCGGCGGTGAGCCAATGCGCGGTCGGCGCCGGCGACATCTTCAGGTCGGCGAGCAGGGGTTTAAGCGGCACGCCTTCCCACTCGACATTGCCCATGCCGCCGTTCTTCCACTGGCCGCCGCCGACCTTCTGCTTGGCGGCATAGTACGAGCGGCCGTTGCCGGCGCATTGCAGCACCGCGACCCGCTTCTCCTGCGGCATCTTCTGCAGGTCGGCGATGGTCAGCGTGCGCGGACGCTGCACCAGGCCGCCGAAGCGGACGGTCCAGTTCTTGACGATGTCCGCCGGCGGCGCCGACGTGGTGGCATACCAGGCGGCGTTGCCTTCATGCGGATAATGGAAGCGGTTGAACAGGATGTCCTTGGGCGTGATGGCGTGTTTGCGCAGCTCGGTGAGCGGGGTCTCCATCACGCCGAGCTTGGCGTTGTGGATGAGCAGACCGCTCTTCTTGCCTTTGATGATGGTGGCGGAATCCGGACCGGCAGCGAGCGCCACCTCCGGCAGTCCGCCCGTGCCGAGCGCAACGCCGGCGGCACCGGCGAGCACGCCGAACTGGCGGCGAGTCACACGTAGCTTGTCGGATCGGTCGAGCATGTCTCTTCCCTCCAATGCCTCACGATCCGGTACGGATCGCTGCGTTTGAGTCCGTACGCCGGCCATCCATCGATGAACCGCGGTGCGGACGAGGCAGTTGTTATGTTCTACTTTTTGCTGATTATTCCGAATATCAGCGCCGCAATCTTCGGTCCGGGGAGAATGGAATTCAATACATTTGTTTTAACGAATGTATCGTTCGATATTTTACATGAATCGCCCGTGCATTATGTGCGTTGCCGGATGCAGGTGCGAACGGCGCAACGGCCGCCGGCCCAGACGGTTATCCCCACGCCTTGTGCACCGCCACACCGGGGGGCTGGCGGAAAGCCGGCGTTCTCACTACGTTCCTAAGGCTGTTTTCCGCGCCCGGCGCTTCAGGTTCCCGGCATTGTGACCGGCGGCCGGTCCCGTCCCGCGCCTCGCACTGCCGTCTGAAAGCCCCATGACCGACCCGTCTCATAAAGCCAGCGGCCGCGACGCCCGCGCCATCACCATCCGCGGCGCGCGCGAGCACAATCTCAAGAACGTCGACGTCGCCATCCCGCGCGACCAGCTCGTCGTCTTCACCGGCCTGTCCGGCTCGGGCAAGTCGTCGCTCGCCTTCGACACCATCTATGCCGAGGGCCAGCGCCGCTACGTCGAGAGCCTGTCGGCCTACGCCCGCCAGTTCCTGGAGATGATGCAGAAGCCGGACGTCGACCAGATCGACGGCCTGTCGCCGGCCATCTCCATCGAGCAGAAGACCACCTCGAAGAACCCGCGCTCGACCGTCGGCACCGTCACCGAGATCTACGACTACATGCGCCTGCTGTGGGCGCGCGTCGGCATCCCCTATTCGCCGGCGACCGGCCTGCCGATCGAAAGCCAGACCGTCAGCCAGATGGTCGACCGCGTGCTGGCGCTGCCGGAAGGCACGCGCATCTACGTGCTGGCGCCGCTCGTGCGCGGCCGCAAGGGCGAGTACCGCAAGGAGCTCGCCGAGCTGCTGAAGAAGGGCTACCAGCGGGTCAAGATCGACGGCGCCTTCCACGAGATCGGCGACGTCAAGCCGCTCGACAAGAAGTTCACCCACGACATCGACGTCGTGGTCGATCGCCTTGTGGTCAAAGGCGATATCGGCACGCGGCTGGCGGACTCGCTGGAGCAGTGCCTCAAGCTCGCCGACGGCCTGGCGGTGATCGAACTCGCCGACAGCAAGGCCTCGGGCGCGGCCGCCAACCGCGGCCGCAACGCCAATGCCGAGCGGCTGATCTTCTCGGAGAAGTTCGCCTGCCCGGTGTCCGGCTTCACCATTTCCGAGATCGAGCCGCGGCTGTTCTCGTTCAACAACCCGTTCGGCGCCTGCCCGGAATGCGGCGGGCTCGGCGTCGAGCAGCACATCGACGCCGACCTGGTCATCCCCGACAAGGACGCGTCCTTGCGCAAGGGCGCCATCGCGCCCTGGGCGAAGTCGTCATCGCCCTATTACATCCAGACCCTGGAC
>CAWHJZ010000032.1:0-22397 GCA_963829785.1 uncultured Pseudomonadota bacterium
ACTCGTCGCCGATCGCGCCGGTCACCGCATTGATGCGCGCTTCCAAGGCGGCGCGGCGCTCCGGCGTATCGAACGTATGCCCTTCCGTCTCGCGCGCCCACAGCATGGCGGCGAGCGGGCGCGCCGCGGCAATCACCTCGCGCACGGCCTCGGGCCCGCTCGAGCGCACCAGGTCGTCGGGGTCCTGGCCTTGGGGGAGCAGCGCGAACTTCAGGCTCTTGCCCGGCTTCAGCCGCGGCAGCGCGATATCGACCGCGCGGTAGGCGGCGCGAAGCCCTGCGCCGTCGCCGTCGAAGCAGAGCACCGGCTCGTCGGCGAGCTTCCACAGCAGCGTGAGCTGGTCCTCGGTGAGCGCGGTGCCGAGCGGCGCGACGGATGCGTCGAAGCCGGCGCGCACCATGGCGATAACGTCGACATAGCCTTCGACCACCACGACGGTGGCGCCATCGTAAGCGGCTTGGCGCGCGGTGGCGAGATTGTAGAGGTTGGAACCTTTATGGAAGAGCGGCGTCTCCGGCGAATTGAGATACTTGGCCGGAACGTCCTTCTCCAGCGCGCGGCCGCCGAAGGCGATCACGCGGCCCCGGATATCGGTGATCGGGAACATGACCCGGTCGCGGAAGCGGTCGTACGGCACCGGGATGTCGTCGCCGGAAACGAGCAAGCCCGCTTCGACCATGTCCTCGACCGGCACGCCGTGGCTGCCGAGATGTTCCTTCAGCGCGAAGCGCTCGGACGGCGCATAGCCGAGGCGGAACTTGTGCTGGATGGCGGCATCGAGCCCGCGGTCGGCGAGATAGCCGCGCGCCTTGGCGCCAACGCGCCCGGCCAGCGTCGCCTCGAAGAACTGGGCGGCGAGTTCCATGACCTCGTGCAGGCCTTTGCGCTTCTGCTCGCGCGCCTCGTCTTCGCGCGAGACCTTCGGCAGCGGCATGCCGGCGAGGTTCGCCAACTGCTCGACCGCTTCCGGGAACGAAAGCCCTTCGGTCTGCATCACGAAATCGAAGATGCTGCCGTTCTTGCCGGAGGAGAAGTCGAACCAAGCCTGCTTGTGGTCGTTGACGAAGAAGGACGGCGTCTTCTCCTTGTTGAACGGCGACAGGCCCTTCATTTCGCGCCCTGCCCTGGTCAACTTCACGCGCCGGCCCACGACCTCCGAGACCGGAAGCCGGGCCTTCAGCTCATCGAGGAACTGGGGCGAGAAGCGCATGGGCGGTGGTTCGGCCTATGGGGCGCGGAAACGGTCCGTCGGTTCGGGGCGAATCGGTTCCCTATCATAAGCCGACGAATCGAGGTTTTCCGGGGCGGGAGCGCAGAACCACTGTCAGGCACCAGTTTGATGGCGCTTTCCTAGTTATCCACAGGGCGGCGGCCGGCAGAGCCTACACCCGATAAACTCCGGCGGTCATGAGTTCCCCCTCTCAGCTCAAGACGTTCGTCCTGGTCCACGGTGCCTGGCACGGCGGCTGGTGCTGGCGCCGCGTGGAGGACCGGCTGCGCGCGCAAGGCCATAGGATTTTCAGCCCGACGCTGACCGGCCTCGGCGAGCGCTCGCATTTGCTGAGGCCTGACATCAATCTATCGACCCACATCGACGACGTCGTCGCCGTGTTCAAGTACGAGCAGCTATCGGACGTCGTGCTCTGCGGCCATTCCTATGGCGGCCTCGTCGTCGCCGGCGTCGCCGAGAAAGTGAAATCGGCCATCGCCTCGATTGTCTTTCTCGACGCGGTGGTGCCGCAGGACGGCGATTCGATGGCGGCCCTCGCCCCCGCGCCGGTGCGTGAGGCCATCGAGACAATTGTTGCGCACGGCGAGCGCACGGTACCGCCACGCAGCGCGGCAGCGTTCAACGTCAATGAAGCCGATCGCGCCTGGGTCGATAGCCTGTGCGTGCCCCAACCGATCGCGGCGATGACGGAGAAGATCTCGCTCACCGGCGCCTACGAGAGCATTCCGCGCAAGACCTACATCCGCGCCGGCAGTTACCCCAATCCGACCTTCGACGCCGCGCTCGCGCGCGTGCGCGCCGACCCGTCATGGAACACGCATGAAGTACCTTGCGGCCATGACGTGATGGTCGACGCGCCGGAGCGACTGACGGAGCTCTTGCTGACCGCGGTCTAGCTGGCCTCGTCGGCAAAATCTCACGCTGCCAAATGCGTCAGCCAAGCGTGCTCCGGATAGTATTGCCGCATCAGCCGTGCGGCATAGGCGGCGAGGTTGGGATAACTCTCGGCCCGGCGGCGCAACGGTGAGTCGAAAAACGTCGTGAGGGCGCCGGCGAGCATGCCGAACATGATCGCGTCGACGCCACTCGGGCGTTCGCCCATCAGATAGGGCTTGTCGCCGAGCAGCGCCGACAGCGCCATCAGCGACCGGTCGCCGAGCTCGGCGATCTCGTCCGGCGTATGACGCGCCATGCCGACCTCGAACAGCCGGTTGGCGACCCGGCCGCGCACCTCGTCACGCACCTTGGCGCGGATCGGCTCCGGGACGTCATCGAAGAAGTGCGCCGGCCCGATGTCGAAATTGGCCGGGATGATCCAGCGCGCGTAGCCCGACGCCGAATTGAAGTGGTTTTCCAGCATGCGCTCGACCGCCCAGCCTCGCGCACGCTCGGCAGCATCAAGACCGTCATCGAGATCAAGGCCGTATTTGCGCTCGATATGCGCGCGGATGAAATGCGAGTTGGCGATGCGCTCACCGTTATCGTCAATGTAGGGAAGCTGGCCCTTGGGCGAGTCCTCCGGCTTGGCCAGTTCCTTGCGGTAAGGCAGACCGGCCATCTTCAGCTGGACTTCCGTCTTGGTGCAGAACGGGCTGACCTCGGGAAGTCCGAAGCCGGGGCCGAAGGCGAACAGGGTGATCGTGGTTGCGGGGGTCATGAAGAAGCTCCTTGTTGAGCCCCCTGCCTACTGCCATCCTGCTGCCAACATGGTGTCAGCAGCGCACGGCTAGGCTCTCTTTCATGCGGCGAGCGGATCGGCTTTTCCAGATCATCCAGATATTGCGGCGGACCCGCCGGCCGGTGACGGCCGACGCCATCGCGGCCGAGCTGGAAGTCTCGAAACGCTCGGTCTACCGCGACATTGCCGACCTCATGGGCCAGCGCGTACCGATCCGCGGCGAAGCGGGCATCGGCTATGTGCTGGAGACCGGCTTCGACCTGCCGCCGTTGATGCTGACCGCCGACGAGATCGAGGCGGCGGTGCTGGGCGCGCAATGGGTTTCGCGCCGCGGCGACCCGGCGCTCGCCCGCGCGGCACTCGACCTGATCGCGAAGATCGCCGCCGCCGTCCCCGAGAAGCTCAGGCCCTACGCGCTCGACCCGGCTTCGGGCGCGCCGCCGACCTTCCGGAAAGAGCCAGACGCGATCGACATGGCGCAGGTGCGTTTGCAGATCCACGCCGGGCGCAAGATCGCCTTGCGCTACCGGGACGAAGCCGGCCGCGACAGCGAGCGCACGATCTGGCCGATCGCCGTCGGCTATATGGACACGGTGCGTCTGCTGGCCGCCTGGTGCGAGTTGCGCAACGACTTCCGCCATTTCCGCACCGACCGCGTGGTGACGGCGGATTTCCTCGACGAGCGCTACCCCGAGCGGCCCGCCAAACTGCGCGCGCAATGGCGCAAGACGTTCAAGGACGCGAAGACGCCGCCGCAGACCTGATCGCCCGAAGGCGGCGTCAGCACGCGCTCAGCTCGCGCCGTTACTTCGTCACCGTGAAGCGCGCCACCATGCCGAGCTTGTAATGGCCGGGCTGGTTGCAGAACACGACGTAAGGGCCGGATTTGAGCGAGAGACGCAGGGTCGCCTCGGCGCCCGGCTTCATGTCCTCGACCCCTTGAAGCTGGCGCATCTTTGCTTCTATGACCGCGCCCTTCTTGTCGTTGTACGGCAGATTCGTGATCGCGCCTTTCCAGGGCGCGATCAGAAATTCGTGCAGCGAAACTTTCGATGTGTTGGTAATTTCGAATTCCACCTCGCCCGCCTTGACCTTATTGGTGCTCAGCAGGATGCGGTCCTTGCCGCCCTTGTCGGAGAGATTGACCTTGACCGAAGCGGGTTCGGCCGCGGCGGCGCACGCCAGCGCGGGGATCGTCAGGGCGAGCAATGCGAGCGGAATCGAACGCAGGATGCGATGCGTCATGGCATGGACCTCTAAGGTTGGCGGCAAAGCCCGTCGGTCGCCCGCGAGCGGTCCATGCCGGCTGGTAAAATCAACGCTTCAACGGCGGGAAAGTGCCTTGTCGAGTCACTTCTGTCCATCAACCACGGCACATTTAAGGCTGGCCGAGGCGCAGTTTACTGTAACTTGGCCTTCACCATCCCGCTCGCCTTGCCCATGTCCATCTGGCCGGCATATTTGCCGCGCAAAATACCGATCACCTTGCCCATGTCCTTCATGCTCGCCGCGCCGGTTTCGGCGACGGCCGCATCGATGGCGGCGGTCATCTCGGCTTCCGACATCTGCTGGGGCAGGTAGGCGGAGATAACCGCGATCTCTTCCTCCTCCTGCTTCACCAGGTCGTCGCGGCCGCCCTTCTTGTAGAGCTCGACCGATTCCTGGCGCTGCTTGACCATCTTCTGCAGGGCCGCGATCACCTCGGCGTCGCCGAGCGCCGGTTTGCCGGTCCCGCGCGCTTCGATATCGGCGTTTTTCAAGGTGGAATTGACCATGCGCAGGGTCGACACCGCACGCTCGTTCTTGGCCTTCATCGCCTCTTTCAGGGCGGCATCGATGTCGTCGCGCAGCATGATATTTCCTCGAGCATAGGTTTGAGCAGCGATTTTTCCGTTCATTCCCGCGAAAGCGGGAATCCAGAACTTAAAGGTCTGGGTCCCCGCTTCCGCGGGGACGAACGATGCAATGCGTAAAGCCTAGTTCGTGACCTTTTGATTACCGGCGTTTTCTCCGTACGCTTCCTCGCGGTAGAAGCCCAGCGCGCGCATCACCGGCAGGTCGTTGAAACAGAACAGGCAGGCGTCCTCGCTCTGCGAGGCGTTGCCATGTTCGTGGAAGGTCCAGGACGGCACGCAAAAGATGTCGTGCCGCTTCCAGTCGAAACGCTTGCCGCCGACGATCGAATAGCCCTCGCCCTTGGCCACCTGGTAGATGAACGAGCCGGTGTGCCGATGCGCCTTGGTCTTTTCACCCGGGCGCAGCATCTGCATCGAAGCGCCGATGGTCTGCATCACCGGGCCGCCGGTCTGCGGATTGACGTATTCCATCAGCACGCCGTCGTAAGGCGAACCGTCGGTGACCTTGGCGAAGCGGGCCAGCGCCTCGTAGGTCGGGCCCCATTCGTATTTCAGAAGCGGCGAATAAGGCTTGTTCCAGTCCGCGCCCGCCGGCACCAGGCCGGGGGCGCCCCAACTTCCCGTCGCGTCATCGACCGGATACGTGACCGGCTGCGCAAGATCGGCGTGGACGGCGTAGAAGTTGGCCTCCAGCGCATTGACCAGCGGGATGTCGAGCCCGTCCTGCCAGATGCAAGACGTGCCCTCGTCGGCAACGCCATGCTCATGCCAGCTGCCGTTCGGCGTCAGCACGAAGTCGTTCTCGCCCAGGGTCATCTTGTGGCCGTCGACGATCGTGTAGGCGCCGCTCCCCTCCATGATGAAGCGCAAGGCGGAAGCCGAGTGCTGATGGGCGGAGGCGACCTCCCCCGGCTTCATCACCTGCAGGCCGGAATAGAGCCAGCCGCAGCAGGCGGCGACGTCGCGGCGGCCCGGATTGTTCAGGTAGATGACGCGGCGGCCGGCTTTTTCCGGCGCGACCAGGTCGAGCGAGCGCAGCACGTGCTCGCGCAGGTCGGCGTAGCGCCACAGCACGGCCTGCGAATCCGATTTCGGTTGCCAGGGTTCGATCTTGTTGGCGACCGTCCACAGGGCGGCCGCGTCGAAGCGCTCGAGTTCCTCGTAATAGGCGATGAGGTCGGGCGTGTCCTCCACATTGGCGCGGCCGGCCACGTCCTCGCGATAGTTTTCGCGCATCGAACCCGTCATGGAGGCCCCTCCCGCTGGCTGCCGCTGGTTGTTGTTGGCCGCCCCCGGCGGCCCCTTGCTTCGGTTCTTATAATACGCAACTAAGGGCCCATGACCCAGACGCAAGTGATGTCCACCGGCCCTTGGGACGAGCCCGCCCCCACGGCCGTTCTGGTGCTGGCCGACGGCACCGTTCTGGAGGGCTTTGGCCTCGGGGCCACCGGCCAGGCGGTCGGCGAGGTCTGCTTCAACACCGCCATGACCGGCTACGAGGAGATCCTGACCGACCCCTCCTACGCCGGGCAGATCATCACCTTCACCTTCCCCCACATCGGCAACGTCGGCACCAACGACGAGGACATCGAGACCGTCAACATGGCGGCCGCGACCGGCGCCCGCGGGGCGATCCTGCATTCCGCCATCACCACGCCCTCGAACTACCGCGCCAAGCGCCACCTCGACGACTGGCTGAAGGCGCGCGGCATCGTGGGGCTGGCCGGCATCGACACCCGCGCGCTCACCGCGCTGATCCGCGAAAAGGGCATGCCCAACGCCGTGATCGCGCACGCGCCGGACGGGAAATTCGACGTCGAGGCTCTGAAGAAAGAGGCCAAGGCCTGGCCGGGCCTGGTCGGCATGGACCTGGTGCCGATGGTGACCTGCGCCCAGCGCTTCACCTGGGACGAAACGCCGTGGGTTTGGAACGAAGGCTTCGGCCGCCAGACCAACCCGGACTTCCACGTGGTCGCCATCGACTACGGCATCAAGCGCAATATCCTGCGCCTGCTCGCCGGCGCCGGCTGCAAGGTGACGGTGGTGCCGGCGACGACGTCCGCCGAGGACATCCTGGCGCTGAAGCCCGACGGCGTGTTCCTGTCGAACGGCCCGGGCGACCCGGCGGCGACCGGCGATTACGCCGTGCCGGTGATCAAAAAGCTGATCGACTCGGGCACGCCGACCTTCGGCATATGTCTGGGCCACCAGATGCTGGGCATCGCCGTCGGCGGCAAGACCGTGAAAATGCATCAGGGCCATCACGGCGCCAATCACCCGGTGAAGGACCTCACGACCGGCAAGGTCGAGATCACCTCGATGAACCACGGCTTCGCGCTCGACGGAAAATCACTGCCGGCGAACGCGACGGAAACCCATGTGTCGCTGTTCGACGGCTCCAACTGCGGCATCGCGCTCAAGGACAAGCCGGTGTTCTCGGTGCAGTACCACCCGGAAGCCTCGCCCGGCCCCCGCGACAGCCATTACCTGTTCACCCGCTTTACCGACATGATGCGGCAGGCCAAGCGCTGAGAGCGCCTGAGCGGGCGGCGGACGGAAATTCGCGCGAAATTTGAGTTATCTCAACGCGGCGCGTCTGCCGTGCAGAATATTGTTGACATTGTTCTGGTCCGGTATCGACGGACCGGTTGGGGGGCGTCTGCAATTTTATTTGAAATGATCGAGGAAATGCGATGGCAACCCAGCCGCTCACCTTCATGTTTGCCGATGACGGCAGCGTGCCGAATAATCCGACATTGCCGCTGCTGCTCTATCGCGGCGCCATCGACGTCGCCGCCGCGCGCGATCCGGAAAGCGCGATCGAGCAGGTCTTCATGGAGAACGGCTGGGGTCACAATCTGTGGCGCGACGGCATCCTTCCATACTCGCATTTTCATTCGGTGACCCATGAGGCGCTCGGCATCGCGCGCGGCACGGCGCGCGTACGTTTCGGCGGCGAGCACGGCGAGGTGGTCGACCTGAAGGCCGGCGACGTGGCGGTCCTGCCGGCCGGCACGGGCCATCAGCGGCTCTCCGACACCGCCGGCCTCAGGGTGATCGGCGGCTATCCGAAAAAAGGCCGCTTCGACTACCGTCGCGGCGGCGGTAGCGAGCATGCCGAGGCGCTGCACAACATTCCGCAGGTTCCATTGCCGGAAAGCGATCCGCTGTACGGCGCCGACGGCCCCCTGTTGAAGCTGTGGCGCGCGAAGGCGTGAGGCCGGTAACCCGGCGTTAACCGCAGCCGGACCCATGCCGGCACGCGCGCCGCTGTACACGTTCCGTCAAGACCCCGCAGCCTACCACTGACCTCGGCCCGGTGGCGGAGTGGCGACGCAGAAGCCGCGCATGGTCTTCACAGCCTGGTTCGATTCCAGGCCGGGCCTCCAATCCCCTTCGCCGAAGCTTGGGCAGGCAAGTCCTTCGCGTGGCGGATGCCCGTCGTGGCGCGCAGCACGAAAGCGGACGACCGCGGGCCGCGCGCCACCCCACGCACAACTCATCACGTCAACGACAACGTCGCCTGCTCGTAGCGCCCGACCCCCATGCCGCCCTCCGGAAAGATGCCGTGAGCGGCGATCCACTCGAAGGATTCTTCATAGACGTCCTTGGTGTAGGGCTCGAACACCAGCCGCTCGCCCGGTCCCCAGCGCCGCGTGTCCATGCGCGCATGGAAGCGGTCGGGGAATTCGTTCTTGTAATAGTGCGTGTAGAGTTCGGGCCTGAGATCGATGTCGCGTTGCGCCTTGCGCAGCGCGCGGAAGAACTTGCGCAGGTCTTCCGGGTCCGGATCGCCGTGGATCATGGTGCCGATCATGAAGGTGGCGTCGATCACCTTGCGGAAGCCGAGTTGCTCGGCGAAGTAATAAGGCCCGTTGAACAGATGCACCGCCGGCGCGGTGCCGTCGAACAGATGCTCCATGCGCTTGAACAGCATGCCGGTCTCGTAGCGCAGGTTGATCTTGTCGGGCGGCAGATAACCTTCGAGCGCCTGCACGGTGGCGTAGTGGCTGCCGGACTGGAAGCCGACCGAGATCGGCACGCCGGCGAGATCTTCCGGCGTCTTGATGGCTGAATCGGCCGGCACGAAGATGCCCGCCGTCGCCACCGAATAGACGTCGGTGAGCATGCGGCCGTGTCCGTTCGAGGCGGCGACATTGACGGTCCAATGGCAGGCGCAGGAGACGTCCGCCTTGCGGCCTTCCTCGAACGACTGGAACGCGCCCTTCGATCCCTTGTCGTGCTGCTTGCCGTCGGTCGAGCGCATCAGCTCGCGGAATTCGTAGTCGAGGCCTTCCTTGCGGAAGTAGTCCTTCTCCTCGGCCACCCACTCCTGCAGGCGGAAATGCGGTTCGATGATGAATTTGGCCATCGCTTCATTCTCCCTATGTCTTCAACAGCAGGAATAGTCGCCTGCGTTGCTCTCTTTATTTTTCTTGCCGTGCTCGGCGACGCGCCGCGCGCGGATCATCTTCACGTGGTCGTCCATGAGCGTGCGCGCGGCCGTCGGGTCGCGCAGCTCGATCAGGTCGGCAAGCTTGGTATGAATCTCCAGGATGTGCTGCGCCAGCTTGGGCGTGGCGGTGACGTTGCGGCGCGGCCAGGAGACGTGCTCGAGCGAAATCAGCTGCACCACCAGCACGCGGTTATGCGACGCCTCGGCGACGGCCAAATGGAAGTCGCGCGAGAGCTGCGTAAACAGATCAAGGTCGTCGATCGCAGCCTCCGCGTCGGCCAGCAGGCGGCGCAGCTTGGCGACGTCGTCGGCGGTCGCGTTCTCGGCGGCGAGCTCGGCAGCCAGCGTTTCGATGGCGCGCTGCGCGTCCATGATCTCGGCGGCGCTGACCCCGGTGAGGTCGAGCTGCACCGCCAGCGCCTCGGCGAACAGGCGCGGGTTGCCGCGCGCGATGCGCGCGCCGCCGCCTTTGCCCATGCGGATTTCGACGATGCCGAGCGCCTCCAGCGTGCGCAGCGCATCGCGCGCGACGATGCGGCTGGTGCCGAAACGCGCGGCGAGTTCCTTCTCGGTGCCGAGAAAGTCGCCCGGCTTCAGGCGCTTGGCGAACAGCGTCTGGCGCACCTCGGTGACGATCTTGGCCGAGAGCGAGGAAAAGCGGCCGATGAACAGGTCTTGCCCGCCCCTCTCGCCGCCCATCCGACCCGGCTGCCGCATCGCCATCCTGCGTTCCCGCGCGTTCGAAAAAGATTGCCAATTATGGCCCTCCCCATAAAATAGTAAAGATGCTATCTTTTGGCTTAGCCGGAATAATTTGGCCGGAATAAAAGCCTCAATAACAAGCCGGTACCGCAACAGGGAGAACGACCCATGGCCCAGCAACGCATCAGCTACGTCGACCTCGACCAGATGACGCCCGAAATGCGCGCCGAGATGGAACGCTGCCAACGCGAAGGCACGCCGCGGCCGGAAAGCTCGGCCATACGAGCGCACGTGCCGGCCTGCTTCTGGTTCTTCGCCGATTCCTGGAACAACATCTTCCGCAACGGCGTGCTCGACCACGCCATCAAGGAGCTGTGCCGGCTCTATGTCTCGCGTTCGGTGCAATGCGAATATTGCGGCAATCAGCGCTCGGTGAAGGCGGCCGCCAGCGGCGCGCTGATCGAAGACCACGTCATGGATCTGCTGAACTTCGAGAAATCCACGCGCTACGACGAGCGGCAGAAAGCCGCCCTCGCCTATGCCGAGGCGATCGCCTGGCACCTCAACACCGACGACGCCTTCTGGGAGCGGATGCACCGCCATTTCAGCGAGCCCGAGCTTGTCGAGCTCGGCTGCATGATCGGGCTCACGCTCGGTCAGCAAAGCTGGCTGCGGCTGCTCAACATCGAGCACCACGAGGTGCTCGCCGGCACGTCGGCGTCGATGGCGCCGGGCTATGAGGACGCGCAGAAGCTCAAGGAGACGAAATCGTCGCCGGCCTATTGGGCGAAGGACAGGCCGGAAACGCAGGCGCGTGAGGCCGGTTAATTGACGCCATAGACCGCGTCAATTCCCATCGGCCGGGACGACAACCAACGCCAACGATTTTTTATCGTCAGCGCGCGGGCCGCATGCTAGCTGATGCGCGAACGATGATAGATCGAACGCGGTATCGCTCATGGTTTTCACGCGTCCCGTCGCGGGCAAGAAACTGATCGGCACGGCCGGGCGCCATCAGGTGGTGACCGACCGCAAGCCGGAAGACGGCGGCACCGACGCGGGCTGCACGTCGGGCGAGTTGCTGCTGCTGGCGATGGCGTCCTGCGCCACCGGTTCGGTGCGCACCGCGCTCACCGCGCGCTCGCTGCCCAAGGATGACATCCGCGTCGAGGTCGACCTGGTGCCGCCGAAACAAGCGGCGGCGCGCGACGGTATCCGGATCACCGTGTTCCTGCCGCAGGCCGTGCTCGATGCCGGCCGTGAACCCATTATCGAAGCGGCCACCGCCGGCCGCGTCGTCAGCCGCGTCAAGCTCGGCTCCGACATCGACGTGCGCTGCCTGCCGCTCGAAGACACTCCGCAATCCTGACTGGAAGAATGCTCATGAACGCCGCTGCCGACACACCGATGCTGGTCACGCCCGAATGGATGGCGGCCAATGCCGACAATCCCAAGGTCAAGCTGATCGAGATCGCCGGTCTCGGGCAGGACGAGATGCCGGCCTACAAGGCCGGCCACGTGCCCGGCGCCGCGGGCTGGAAATGGAAAGACATGTTGTGGGACCCCGCGATGCGCGAATTCCCCACGCCTGAAAACTTCGCCGCCATGCTCGGCAAGCACGGCATCGGCAACGACACCACCGTGGTGTTCTACGGCGAAGGCATCCAGTTCGGTCTCTACGCCTGGTGGGCGTTCCGCTATTGCGGCCATGCCGACGTGCGCGTGCTCGACGGCGGCCGCGACCGCTGGAAGGCGGAAGGCCACCCGCTGACCACCGAGGTCCCCAAACCGGCGGCAGCGGTGACGTACACGCCGGTCGCGCGCCGCGAGGGCATGCGCATCCACCGCGACGACGTGCTGGCCGCGCTCGACGACGCCAACACCGTCATTCTCGATGCGCGCTCGCCGGAGGAATACAGCGGCCAGCGCGTCGGCGGCCCGGGCGGGCCCGACGTCGGCGCCGTGCGCTATGGCCGCATCCCCGGCGCCAAGCACCTCTTCTACATGGACCTGTTCGAGGCCGATAAGCGCTTCAAGCCGGCCGAGGCGCTCGCGGCACTTGTCGCCGCGCGCGGGGCCGGAGCGCGACAACAACGTCATCGCCTATTGCCGCATGAGCCACCGCGCGACCGTGATCTATTTTGTCCTTACCCAGTTGCTCGGCTACGAGCCCGCGCGCGTGCGCGTCTATGACGGCTCGTGGACCGAATGGGGCAATCTGGTCGGCGTGCCGGTGGAGCGGTGAGGGCGAGCCCGCGTTATCAGTTCCTCTCATGACATCGACGAAGTTGACGATGCTTTGGCTGCCGATCAGCGCCAGCGCGATCCCGCTGAAACATTCCAGCAAGGCATCGGCGCCCTTTGGGCCGGACGCTGACCTGAAGTATCCGGTGGATATGATCTTCGCTTAATCGCATGTCATTGGAGCCGCATCATTCGTGAAGCAAATAGCTTCGATGGACGTAGCCGTAACGCACTGGATCAACGCCTTCGCTGGCAGCCACGTCCTGGTGGACACCATCATGGCCGGGTCAAGCCGGTTCGGCGTTCCGCTGCTGGTGCTCGTTACGGTGCTGCAATGGTGGAGCCGGCGCGATCGGCTTCACGTCCGACATACCTGCGTGGCGGCGGGGTTGTCGTTCCTGATCGGCCTCGGGCTCAACCAGATCATCCTTCTATTTATCCACCGCGTGCGCCCCTACGACGCCGGCGTCACCCACCTGATAATCAGCAGAAGCAGCGACTGGTCCTTCCCCTCGGACCATGCGACCGCCACGTTCGCGATTGCCGTCGCCGTCCTGCTGCAACGCCTGCCGAAACGGGGCTTGGCCTATCTTGCTGCCGCGCTCCTGGTCTGCTTCTCGCGGATTTACGTCGGAACGCATTATCTGACCGATGTGCTCGGCGGTGCGGTCACCGGCACGTTCGCGGCCGTCGCCGTGCGGACGCTCTACTGGGAAGACACGCGGCTGGACCGGCTCATCACGAAGATTTTCTAGAGCGGCACCTCAGACCCCGCCGATCTTGTCCTGCTCGGATTTGCGCACGTTCGCGCGGACTGCGGCGATTTCGGAATTGAGCTCGGCGCCGACCAGCACGACGATGGCGGAGATCCATAGCCACATCATCAGTCCGACGCCGGCGCCGAGCGAACCGTAGGTCGCGTTATAGTCGGCGAAATTACTCAGGTACCACGACAGCGCCAGTGAGCCGGCGAGCCAGGCCAGCGCCGCGAAGATACTGCCGGCGCTGAACCACTCCCAGCGCGGATGCTCGCAGTTGGGCCCAAAGCGGTAGAGCAGCGCCAGCGCGAACATCAACAACAGCAGCAGCGCCGGCCAGCGCAGCCAGGCAACGGCGTTGGCGCCGGCCCCGCCAAGCGGCAGGTAAGACAATACGATCGGCACCACCACCACGGCAGCGATCGCCAGCAGCAAGCCGGCGATGGCGCCGATGGTCATGACCAGCGAAACCGCATTGAGACGGATGAAGCCGCGCTGCTCCTTGACGCCATAGACGATGTTGAGCGCGTCGATGATCGCCTTCAGCCCGGCATTGGCGCTCCACAGCGCGATGGCGAAGCTGCCGCAAAAGGCGAGACTCAAGTCCCCCGTGCCGCCCGAGATGATGCGATTGATCTGCTCCTGCACGATGCGGTAGCCGCCGGCGGGCATCACGTTCTGCAGCGTCGCCAGATGTTTGGTGATGGTGGCCGGATCGGAGAATAGCGCGTAGCTCGAGACCAGCGCGGTGATCGCCGGAAAGAGCGCCAGCAAGCCATAGAACACGACACCGGCGGCGAGCGACAGCAGCCGGTCCTCCGTGAGCCCTTGGTAGACGCGGTAAAGAATGTGTTTCCAGAACCGCCAGCCTTGCAGCGAGCCGTCGGCGGCCGCGGGGATCGCTTGCGCCCGGGCGGCCGCTTCGCTTTCCCGCTCGCGCACGACGGCAAGCGCCCAGGTGCCGACGAGCGCCAGCCCCGCGAGCCAGGCGGGACTGCGTTTGGCGGTGGCGGTGACGCGGCTTACCGGGGTCATGGGGGAATAACGGCCCGCGGCACACATGGTTTCGGCGCAAATGTGGCGGGCCATCCCCCACTCCGGAAGGCTGGAAATCGCGCGCCAACGTCACAATATCCGGCTCTGGTGGATGAACCGGGCTTGCCCTTCCCTACCCGTCGAATCTGGTCTAAAGACCCCTCGCGCGCGGGGGTTCCGCCCCTTGGCGCGGTCCGAGGGACGCGCGGCTGGCGCGCCCTTTTTTTGTGCCTCGCTTGTTCCCAACGGCGCCGGGGCGGCCGCCGGGCGGAATGACGAGCGATAGTTGCAGGACTGATGCCCAAACGCACCGACATCAAATCGATCATGATCATCGGCGCCGGGCCGATCGTCATCGGCCAGGCGTGCGAATTCGACTATTCCGGCACGCAGGCGTGCAAGGCGCTGAAGGAAGAGGGTTACCGGGTCATCCTGGTGAACTCCAATCCGGCGACGATCATGACCGATCCCGATCTCGCCGACGCCACCTACGTCGAGCCGGTCACGCCCGAGATCGTCGCTAAGATCATCGAGAAGGAACGTCCCGACGCGCTGTTGCCCACCATGGGCGGGCAGACCGCGCTCAACTGTGCGCTGTCGTTGCGCAAGATGGGCACGCTGGAGAAGTTCGGCGTGCAGATGATCGGCGCCACCGCCGAGGCCATCGACAAGGCGGAAGACCGCGAGCTGTTCCGCGAGGCCATGACCAAGATCGGCCTGCCGTCGCCGCGCTCGCACCAGATCAAGACGCTGGCGCAGGCGCTGGAAGCGCTCGACGACATCGGACTGCCGGCCATCATCCGGCCGAGCTTCACGCTCGGCGGCACCGGCGGCGGCATCGCCTACAACAAGGCCGAGTTCATCGACATCGTCGAAGGCGGCATCGACGCCTCCCCTACCAGCGAAGTGCTGATCGAAGAATCGGTGCTGGGCTGGAAGGAATTCGAGATGGAGGTGGTGCGCGACAAGAACGACAATTGCATCATCATCTGCTCGATCGAGAACATCGATCCGATGGGCGTGCACACCGGCGACTCGATGACGGTGGCGCCGGCGCTGACGCTGACCGACAAGGAATACCAGATCATGCGCGACGCCTCGATCGCGGTGTTGCGCGAGATCGGGGTGGAAACCGGCGGCTCCAACGTGCAGTTCGCCGTCAACCCGGCCGACGGCCGGCTGGTGGTGATCGAGATGAACCCGCGCGTGTCGCGCTCGTCCGCGCTCGCCTCCAAGGCCACCGGCTTCCCCATCGCCAAGGTCGCCGCCAAGCTGGCGGTCGGCTACACGCTCGATGAAATCGCCAACGACATCACCGGCGGCGCGACGCCCGCCTCGTTCGAGCCGACCATCGACTACGTGGTCACCAAGATTCCCCGTTTCGCGTTCGAGAAGTTCCCCGGCGCTTCGCCCGTGCTCACCACCTCGATGAAGTCGGTGGGTGAGGCCATGGCGATCGGCCGCACCTTCCAGGAGAGCTTGCAGAAGGCGCTGCGCTCGCTGGAGACCGGCCTCACCGGCCTCGACGAGATCACCATCGAAGGCTACGACCCCGAACAGGGCGTCGACGACAACGACAACAAGAACGCCATCCGCGCAGCACTGGGCACGCCGACGCCGGACCGGCTGTTGAAAGTCGCGCAGGTCATGCGCCTCGGCGCCGGCGATGAATTGATCCACAACGCCTGCCGCATCGATCCCTGGTTCCTGGCCGAGATACGCGACATCGTCGAGACCGAAACCCAGATCAAGACCAAGGGCCTGCCGGAAACCGCCGGTCCGTTCCGCCGGCTCAAGGCCATGGGCTTTTCCGACATGCGCCTCGGCAAGCTCACCGCGACCCCGGCCGAAACGGTGACGCAAAAGAGACGCGCGCTCGACGTGCGGCCGGTGTTCAAGCGCATCGACACCTGCGCCGCCGAATTCGCGTCGCCCACCGCCTACATGTATTCGACCTACGAAGCGCCGTTCAGCGGGGCGGCCGTCAGCGAGGCGGCGCCCTCGGACAAGAAGAAGGTGGTCATCCTCGGCGGCGGGCCGAACCGGATCGGCCAGGGCATCGAGTTCGACTATTGCTGCTGCCATGCCGCTTTCGCGCTCAAGGACGCCGGCTACGAGACCATCATGGTCAACTGCAATCCGGAGACCGTGTCGACCGATTACGACACCTCCGACCGGCTCTATTTCGAGCCGCTGACGCCGGAAGACGTGCTGGAGATCATCGAGACCGAGCGCTCGAAGGGCACGCTGCACGGCGTCATCGTACAGTTCGGCGGGCAGACGCCGCTGAAACTCGCGCGCGCCTTGGAAGCGGCGAATGTGCCGATTCTCGGCACCTCGCCCGACGCCATCGACCTCGCCGAAGACCGTGACCACTTCAAGCATCTGCTCGACAAGCTCAAGCTGCGCCAGCCGCAGAACGGCATCGCCACCTCACCGGGCGCGGCGCGCGCCATCGCCGAGAGCATCGGCTACCCGGTGGTGATCCGGCCGTCCTTCGTGCTCGGCGGGCGCGCCATGGAGATCGTGCGCGACAGCGCGCAGCTCGACCGCTACGTGGCGCGGCTCGCCGGCGATCTCGATCGGCCGAGCGAACTCGTCGTGTCGGCCAAGAGCCCGTTGCTGATCGACCGTTATCTCTCCGACGCCACCGAGGTGGACGTCGACTGCCTCGCCGACGGCAAGGACACCTTCATCGCCGGCATCATGGAGCACATCGAGGAGGCCGGCATTCATTCGGGCGATAGCGCCTGCGCGCTGCCGCCGCATTCACTCGACGCCAAGACCATCGCCGAACTCGAGCGGCAGACCCGGGATCTCGCGCTGGCGCTCAATGTCGGCGGCCTGATGAACGTGCAATATGCCATCAAGGACGGCGAGATCTACGTGCTGGAGGTCAATCCGCGCGCCTCGCGCACGGTGCCCTTCGTCGCCAAGGTGATCGGCCTGCCGGTCGCCAAGATCGCCGCCCGCATCATGGCCGGCGAGAAGCTCGCAGCCTTCGGGCTCAAGCCGATCCACATCACGCACCGGGCGGTGAAGGAGGCGGTGTTCCCCTTCGCCCGCTTCCCCGGGGTCGACACCGTGCTCGGCCCGGAGATGAAGTCGACCGGCGAGGTGATGGGCATCGACGCCTCGTTCGAGATCGCCTTCGCCAAGAGCCAGATCGGCGGCGGCACCAGCCTGCCGCGCACGGGAACCGTGTTCGTTTCGGTCCGGGACGCCGACAAGGTCCGCATCCTGCCGACGATCAAGCTGCTGGCGGCCCTGGGCTTCAAGATCATCGCCACCTCGGGAACCCAGCGCTACCTGGCCGAGCACGCGGTCGAGGCCGCCAAGATCAACAAGGTGCTGGAAGGCCGGCCCCATATCGTCGACGCCATCAAAAACGGCGGGGTCCAGCTCGTTTTCAACACCACCGAGGGGGCCACCGCCCTGGCCGACAGCCGGTCCCTGCGCCACGCGGCCCTCTTGCATAAAGTGCCGTACTACACCACTCTTTCGGGTGCCGTCGCCGCGGCGCAGGGAATCAAGGCCTATCTGGGGGGCGACCTCGAGGTCCGGGCCCTGCAGAGCTACAACGGCCGGACCTGAAGGTTTAGACTGGCCGCCAGGTCCCGCATAAGGCGAGCGACGGCGCGTTAGGCCGGGAATCCCCACCGATGCGGCGTTCGGTCAGGCGGGCCACGGCGGGGGTGTTGCCGGCCAAGTTTACAAGGCTCCGGTGCGCGGGAAATCCGTGACCGGAGTCGTATTACGAGTCGAAAGGGACGTTTTCTGAGGGTTGAAGGGGCTTGGCGGCGCAGGAAGCGCGTTCAAGTGGTTCGGGCGCCCGCCAGGAGGAGACAAGAAGATGGAAAAGATTCCGATGACCGCCGCGGGCTACACGGTGCTGGAAGACGAGCTGAAGCACTGCCAGCAGGTCGAGCGGCCCCGCATCATCCAGCAGATCACCGAGGCGCGCTCGCACGGCGACCTGTCGGAGAACGCCGAATATCACGCCGCCAAGGAGCAGCAGTCGCTCAACGAGGGCCGCATCGCCGAGCTCGAGGACAAGCTCGCGCGCGCCGACGTCATCGACGTGTCGAAGCTCTCCGGCGATACCATCAAGTTCGGCGCCACGGTGACGCTGGTCGACGAGGACACCGAAAAGAAGATGGTATGGCAGATCGTCGGCGAACCGGAGGCCGACGCCAAGGCCGGCCGCATCTCGATCACCTCGCCGCTGGCGCGCGCGCTGATCGGCAAGGCCAAGGGCGCATCCGTCGAGGTCAATGCGCCCGGCGGCGCCAAGGCCTATGAGGTGAAGAAGGTGGAGTGGCGGTAGCCACGTCATCCGTCAGCATCGAAACTGATAAAGGCCGGGTTCGTCCCGGCCTTTGTCATTCCGCGGCCAGCACGGCGCGAGAGCCGCCGCAAACACGCCGTTCGACATCACGCCGCAACTTATCCTGTCAACAGTTCGCCGCCATCAATATTCATCCCCGCAAACCGGGAGCGGTATTCGGCCGGTGTCATGCCGGTATGGCGTTTGAAGAGGCTGCGGAAGAAGGCGATATCGTCATAGCCGATCTTGGTGCAGATCGCCTGAACGGACGCAGCGTCACGCTCCAACATTTCCTTGGCCATCGACACGCGCATTGTCTGCATGTAGGCGCCGGGCAATCGACCGGTCGCCGCCTTGAAACGGCGAATGAAATTACGCGGGCTCATGCCGACCTCGCCGGCCAGCGCGTCGATCGAGACGTCGCGACCGTAGTTCGTCTGCATATACACCTCGGCCTGCTTGATCTTGTCGTCGGTGTGCGGCCGTGACAACGGCAACACCGCATACCCCGACTGACTGCTGCGCGGCATGCTGACGAGGAGGGACTTGGCACACTGCAGCGCAATTTCGTGGCCACAGAATTTCTCCACCAGATAGAGGCTGAGATCGATGGCGGCATAGACGCCGCCGCTGCAGAAGACCCGGCTGTCCTCCGTCACGAATTGTTCGACGTGCCAGTGCACTTTGGGATATCGCTGACGCAAGACATCGCAGACGCCCCAGTGGGTGGTCGCGTGCCGGCCATCGAGCAGTCCGCTTTCCGCGAGCAATCCGACGCCCGAACAGATACCGGCAATATAGGCGCCGCGTGCGTGCCACTTTCGCAGCCACGGCAGCAGCGCGGACTGCTTCGCGACCCGCGCCTGCACGTCCCAATCAGCGGCCGGCACGATGACGATATCGGTCTTCTTGATGTCCGCGATGGCGCATTGCGGGATCAGGCCGACGGAATAGAGGCTGGTCACGCTGCGCCCGTCGACCGAGGCGGTGCGCACTCGGAAGCGCGGTTGCACCGCGTCACCGTGCAGCCAGTTCCAGAGCTGGCCGGCAGCGTGAAAGACCTCGATCGGCCCGATGGCCGTCGAGGCATAGCCGCCGTCCAGCAAAACCACGGTGACGTTGAGCACATCCTTTTCGGGCCGCGAAGCCAATGGACCCTTGGCACGGCGGCCCGCGGGACTTGTTGACTTACGAATTTTCGCCAAGGCCGTTTTCCTCCACACCACTCTCCATTGGTTCCCAGAGCCCGACGATGGCGCCGACCGAATCGGTAATGAGAGCGATACGCGCACCGCCGGATACGGTGAAGGGACGCACGACGATCTCTCCGCCGCATGAAGCGGCCCGCTTGGCGGACTCGTCGACGTCGTGGACCTGGATGTAGGGCGTCCAGTGCGACGGCACGCCCCGCGCGAGATGCACGGACCGCAATTGATAGAGCGAGCCGACGTCGCGGCCACTCGATTGCAAGCGCGTGAGGCAACCGCCGTTCGCGATCTGGTCATGCGACGTCCAACTGAACATTTCGCGATAAAATGTTTTCGCCGCTTCGGCGTCGCTGGCCGCCAGATCGAGCCAACAAAAGCGTCCTGCGCCGTTCGTCACCCGGTCGAACATTTTCTAGGATTCCTGCGTTTTCATCGGCCCAGCGCACGGAAACTGAGGACGCCGCCGGAGCCCCGGCGGCGTCGATCGCTCAGGCAACGGCGGTCATCGGATCGATGATGCCACGCACTTCGGTGACCTTGCTGGCCGGGAAGCCGCTCAGGCGCGCGTGCTCCTGGATGGCCGCCTCGTCGTCGGCGAGGTAGATGCAGAAGGTCTTGTCGTCCGCGACGAACGACTCCAGCCACTGCACCTTGCCGGACAGCTTGGCGAGCGCGGCGTTGGAGGTCGTGGCGGCATCCTTCAGCTGTTCGCGGTTGAGGCCGCCGACTCCCGGCAGGTTCCGTTCGATGACATAGCGTTTCATGGTTCTCACTCCGTTGGTGTTGACGGAGCGCGATATCGCTCAGGTGACGCCGCCAGAATAGTTGGCATCATTGCCATTGTACATGGGTAATAATGACAAACCCCTCAATCCTCCATCGGCACCATGGCGGCGTCCTTGGAGTTGCGCCGCACAAGCGAGGTCTTGACGTTGCGCCCGCGCCAATCACGGCGCCTTGGCGCGGCGGTTTCGATACCAGATGATGCCGATCGCCAGACCCGCCGCCAGGGCCGCGATGACCAGCCCATAGAGCCCCAGCTTTTGCACGAGCCCTTCAATCTTGGTGTCGTTCTTGCCGAGATAGAACCCAGCCGTGGTCCAGGCCGCGACCCAGACGGCGCCGCCGAGCGCGTTGAAGACCAGGAACTTCAACCAGTGCATTTCGAGCGCGCCGGCGACGACGCCATTCAACTGGCGCAGAATGTTGAAGAACCGTGCGGCACCGACCGCAACCGCGCCATAGCGCGCGAAGATCGCTTCCACCTTCTGCAGGCTTTCGGGCTTGATGCCGACTTTGCCTCCGTAGCGGCGCAACAACGTGCGGCCGAGCGTCCTGCCGATCACGTAGCCGATATTGTCGCCGGCGACGGCGCCGCCCCAGGCCGACAGCAGCAGAACCGGAAAAGAAATATCACCCCGCCCCGCCAGAACCGCCGCGACGATCAACAGCAACTCGCCCGGCAGCGGCATCCCCAGCGACTCGAACAGCAGGATCACGAACACCGCCGCCGACCCGTAAGCGTGGAGCCATGGCGCCATCGTGCCGACGATGTGATGGAATTCGCTCACGGCGCGCCGCCGCGATGCCGCAGACGACTGCCGGCGAAATCCGTTATCACGACGCTCCGGATTCCATCGGCACCATGGCGGCGTCCTTGGAGTTGCGCAGCACCAGCGAGGTCTTGACGTTGCGCACCTGCGGCGCGGCAGTGAGCTGTTCGACGAAAGCCTGGAATGTCTTCAGGTCCGGCGCCACGCACTTCAAGACGAAGTCGATTTCGCCGGAGAGCATCCAGCACTCGCGCACCAGCGGCTGGCCGCGCACGAAGTCCTCGAAGGCGGTGAGGTCGGCCTCGGCCTGGCTCGCCAGATGCACCATGGCGAAAACCGTGACCTCGTAGCCGAGCATCTTCTCGTCGAGCAGGGCGCGATAGCCCTTGATGAAGCCGGCCTCCTCCAGCGCGCGCACCCGGCGCAGGCAGGGCGGCGCCGAGATGCCGACGCGGCGGGCCAATTCCACATTGGTGATACGGCCATCGTCCTGCAGCTCTTTCAGGATGTGGCGGTCGATATCGTCGAGACGGGCGGGCACGGGTGGTTCCCCTGGGTTGGCCGGCGATAGGGTCATACCGCGAAATAATGTTTCGCGAAAGATTGTTGCGCGGGCCGGCAATCCTGTCCCCCGGTTGTGGACGAGTGTGGGTTGCGTATCTTGCATAGCTCAGTGAAAGACATATGTTGTGCCGCGAAATGAGCCGGCAATGACCGGCTATGGGCCGTTAAATCCGGGCCCTGCGGGCGCAAAAGACGCCCGGACCGACGCCGGGGGCGCTAGAACCGAATGCCAAATACCACCCACGCCAAGGTCGTGATCGTCGGATCCGGACCGGCCGGCTATACGGCCGCGGTCTATGCCGCGCGCGCCATGCTGGAGCCGATCCTGATCCAGGGCATGCAGCCCGGCGGCCAGCTCACCATCACCACCGACGTCGAGAACTATCCCGGCTTCGCCGAGGCCATCCAGGGCCCCTGGCTGATGGAGCAGATGCAGGCGCAGGCCGAACACGTCGGCGCCCAAATCGTCACCGACCTGGTGACCAAGGCCGAACTCGGCGAGCGCCCGTTCCGGCTCACCTGCGATTCCGGCGACGTCTATCTCGCCGACAGCCTGATCATCGCCACCGGCGCGCAGGCGCGCTGGCTCGATCTGCCGTCGGAACAGAAGTTCAAAGGCTACGGCGTGTCGGCCTGTGCAACGTGTGACGGCTTCTTCTACCGCAACAAGGAAGTGATCGTGGTCGGCGGCGGCAACACCGCCGTGGAGGAAGCGCTGTTCCTCACCAACTTCGCATCGAAAGTCACCGTCGTGCACCGGCGCAACTCGTTCCGCGCCGAGAAGA
>CAWHJZ010000033.1:0-112160 GCA_963829785.1 uncultured Pseudomonadota bacterium
CCGGTAGCTGCCGGTCCAGGTCAAGTGATCCGACGGCGTCTGCAACGTTATTGTTACCGTGCCCATTCCCCCGCAGTGGTTCGGCGGGACCTCGCCGGCGCATGTAAGGTGGCCGCTGAATTTGAAGGTTGCCGCATTCGCTGTCGATACCGTCGCGAGCAGCGCCGCGAAGGCGACCCCCGTTAGTGCCGCTTTCGCTATCCTCACGCACATAGCGTGCTCCTCCCGACTATGATGCAATTTGGTCATTACACGCTCCCTTTAGCCTGCGAACCTGAGATAGATGTTCAGCGTGTTGTTGTCCGAGGCGCCGGCCGTGGTGCCGTCAAACTTATTGTAGATGGTGTATTGCACACGAACACGCGCGTTCGCCCACGGCCAGATCTTCGGATGGCTCAGGATGTACGGGATGTAGGCGAGCTCGAGGGTGACGCCGTTGGTATCCGGGCTTCCATTGGCGGTGCCATACTCGGTTGCATCCGTGCTGCCCCACGTATCGAACCACTGGCCACTGAGAACCACCCGGTTATCGTCGCCATAGGCGAACGAGCCGTACAGTTTTGCAGTGTTGAGCGTATTCGAGGTGTTGTCCGAGGCGCCGGTCGCCAAGTCAAACGACTGGTACTCATGGATATAGGTGCCGCGCAGCGTAATCCAGTAGTTGTCACCCTGATACTGGTACTGCGAATCGAAACCCACGTCCGTGAACCTGTTGCTCTGCGCGTAGGTTCCCGTGGTGTACATGCCGGCCGAGTCCATCGACATCGTATAAGGACTGAAACTTCCGTCATGCCGAAGGTGCCGAACTCCCACCAATTGTTCCCCAATGCGGCTCCACCGCGACCCGCCAGTACGGCGCAACGCCGCTAATCTTGCCAGGAGCGTCGAATGGAGTGACCCCGAGGACGTCCAATGTGCCGGGATCGAGACTCAGAAATTGGAGAGTTGGACATAGAAAAGATTGTCGAACCAGCCGTAGCCGCCGACTCCACCCACCAACTGACTCCACGAGCCGTCGAGCATCGTCGCCGCCGCCGGACCAGTCGCAATGTCACCTGCGTCAGTGTACGGGAAGCCCCAGACCGGCGTGGTGTTCCAAGGGTCGGCCATGCTCGGATTATTGGTGGCTGTAAGGCCGTAAGTGACGTCCATGTCGCCGATCTTGCCAGCGTTCGCGGCGCGAAGATCGACGTTGTCCCAATGCCATTCCTTGCCGGCATAAGGGTCGGCGTGATCGACACCGCCGATGTTTGGTTCATAGGTCCATTGAACGAAAGCGCCCACGTGCTCGGTGACGGCCCCACCATAGAAAAGGCTGGCCTGGTTGAGGTCACGTTGTCGTTGGTCTTGAATGGCGTTACGTCCGCCGGATCGCGATCAGCGTTCTGGTGCGTGAATTGGAAGATCGACATCATGGCGATCGGCGGCACCCAGCCGTGATAACCCTGGTCACCGGACGGCGCGCCATCGGCCGTTTTCTTATCCTTGTCTTTTATCTTCTTGGCGTACGTATTGAGCGCCTTGGCTGCGGCGTCGCCGCCGCCCTCAAACGGCGTGGTCTGATAGTCGCCGCCGCCGAGCGTGTAGCCGCCAAGCTTGAACTGGCGGCCGAACGGCGTCAGGCCAGGGAAATCGACATGGCAGGCACCGCATGGCTGACCGGTTTGCCGGGCAAAGCTCGGTAAGGCGCTGGCCGGATTTGACGCTCCGACTGCCACGAAACCAATCGTGGCCATTGCACATCCCAAACTTCGAAACGTTGATTTTAAGGTTATTCGTGCTGCGGTTATTCCGAGTACGTTCTTGGCTTTGTTGGCCCCGTATTGCGACATGATGCATCCCCATTACGCATCTGTGTCGCCCCCCATACGTCAACTGATTGCATTGCACACTACAGCGCATTGATCTGCCGCAAAAAGGTCACCTACATTAATTTTAGGTCATTAGTTGCGTTGCGCCCCTAATTCATTTTCTCCTTCGTGCGATCAATTTCGAAGAAGACGCTCCGTAAAAAAGATTGCCAAAGCCCGGTTGGCCCAGGCAGTGCGTACGCGTGAACGCCGCACTGCGCAGGCCGATTGAGAGAGCGCGCAAAGGAAGCTATTCGATGTCAATCTAGTTTTATAACTCAGATCGATCGTATGGCGGCCTTGCAATCTTGGCTGCTTGGAATATCACGCCTTGTGGTAAATCCGGCACCAGCCGTTCGGATTGATGGTGCCGGCCACGCTCTTGCAAGCATGTGGCGGCTGGAAAAGCTTGCAGCTGCTGCATTTCTGAGCGCCGTGCGGCTTGTCCTGATATCCCACTGCCGACTTCGGCAGCCTGGCGGCCATTGCCGGTTCGGCGGCCACGGTCAATATCGTCGCAGCCCCCGCCGCACAGGCAACGCCCCGCAGCAAGACCGATCGGCGTGAAACGTCATTGTTGGATTTGATTGACATAAAACGCTCCCGTATCCAGAAGCGCGCCCCTAATATTTTTAGTAGCGCGAGTCGGGGCCGAATTTCTTGCGCCAGATCAAATGCGGCCAGGAAATTAGGATTGGCGTAGAGAAATCCGTTACGCGCGCGTCAGGCCCGCTTGCGGCCGTAGACCTGGTCGGCGCGCTTTTCGAAGGCCGCGGCCATGCGGCGGAACACGGTGTCGAACAGCGCGCCCATCATCATGGCGAGCGTGCGGCTGCGGAATTCGTAGTCGATGAAGAACTCGACCTCGCAGGCGTCCTCGCCGGTGGGCTGGAAGGCCCAGCGGTTCTGCATGCGCCGGAAGGGGCCGTCGAGATATTCCACCAGGATCTTCAGGTTGGGCGGTCGAGCGTGGCGCGGCTGGTGAAGGTCTGGCGGATCATCTTGTAGGCGACCGTCATGGCGGCGATCATGACGATGATGCCGTCGCCCTTGTCGGGCCGGCTGCGCACGCGCATGGCGCTGCACATCGGCACGAATTCGGGATATTTCTCCACGTCCGCCACCAGATCGAACATGTCGGCGGCGCTGTGCTGGACGCGGCGCTTGGTCGAGAAGTGGGGCATTCTATGCTTGCGCCGTCCGCGCCGCTTTCAGCCGCGCGAAGTCCTCGCCGGCATGATGCGAGGAGCGCGTGAGCGGCGAGGCCGAGACCATCAGGAAGCCCTTGGCGTAGGCGATCGTCTCCAGCGCCTTGAACTCGTCGGGCGGCACGAAGCGCACGACCGCGTGGTGCTTGCGGGTCGGCTGCAGATATTGGCCGATGGTGAGGAAGTCGACATCGGCCGAGCGCAGGTCGTCCATCACCTGCAGCACTTCGTTCCGCGCCTCGCCCAGGCCCACCATGATGCCGGACTTGGTGAACATCGTCGGGTCGAGCTCCTTCACCCGCTGCAGCAGCCGCAGCGAATGGAAATAGCGCGCGCCCGGCCGCACCGTGAGATAGAGCGACGGCACGGTCTCGAGATTGTGGTTGAAGACGTCGGGCCTGGCCTCGACCACGGTTTCGAGCGCGCCGTCCTTGCGCAGGAAATCGGGCGTCAGCACCTCGATGGTCGTGCCCGGCGCAGCGTCGCGGATGGCGCGGATGGTGTCGGCGAAATGCTCGGCGCCGCCGTCGGCGAGATCGTCGCGGTCGACCGAGGTGATGACGATATGCGCGAGGCCGAGCTTGGCGGCGGCCTCGGCCACATGCTCCGGCTCGTGCGGATCGAGCGCGCCCGGCAGGCCGGTCTTCACGTTGCAGAAGGCGCAGGCCCGCGTGCAGGTGTCGCCCATGATCATGAAGGTGGCGTGCTTCTTCTCCCAGCACTCGCCGATATTGGGGCAGCCGGCCTCCTCGCACACGGTGACGAGGCCGTTGGCGCGCATGAGGTCGCGCGTCTCGTGGTAGCCGGCGGAGACCGGCGCCTTGACGCGGATCCAGTCGGGCTTGGGCGGCTGCGCGGAATCCGGCCGGCGCGCCTTTTCCGGGTGGCGCGGGCGCGGATCGTTGGCGAGATCGAAGACGACGGCCATGGGCCCTACTTACGGCCGCCGGTGCGAGCCCGCAAGCAGCGGAACCCGGGCGATTTGGCATACCTGCTCAGGGAAACGCTCAATCGGCGGCCACTTCGGCCTCTTCTGCCGGGGCCGGCTCCGGCGGCGGCGCCCGCAGGGCCTGCCAGAATGCCCCCAGCCCGGCCAGCAGCGCGGCGAGCCAGGTCAGGAAGCCGAGATAGGGGATGATGCCGATCACGCTCAGCACCACCAGGCCGACGATGAGCTGCCACAGCTCGCCGAAGAAACCGCGCGGGCGCGGCACGCGGTTGACCAGGAAATCGCCCATGGTGAAGGCGGCGATCACGGTGCCCACCAGCCACAACAGCGGCACGGCGAACAGGACCAGCAGCGCGGTCGGGATGCCGATGACGGTCGCCATCAAGACAAGCGCGATCAGCGGCACCAGGATGAACATCAGCACGCCGAGCCCGAAGCTGTGGCCCGGGCGGTTGCGAAGCGCGGCAACGGCGCGCTCGACGAAGGCGCGCCGCACCACCAGCAGCACGAAACCGGCCATGAAGCCGGCGGCGATCGAGAACAGCACCAGGCCGAACAGCGCCTGCGCCGCCTGGAAACGGTTGACCTGCGGCTGCGGCAGGGTCGTGGTCTGGCGGCCGCGGATGACGGCGCCCTTCGCGATCACCGGCTCGTTGAAGGTCTGGAAGGTGACGTTGCCGTCGATCACCGCGGTCTTGCCGATGGTGACGCTACGCGCGCGCACCAGAAGATCGCCGGCGATACGGCCGTCGATCTGGATGGTGTCACCATAGATCTCGGTGCGGCCGTGGCTGACGCCGGCGAAGACCACGTCGGCGCCGGCGAGTTGCGTCAGGCCGCGCACTTGCGTCTGCGGGCGCACCAGCACGCGCGCCCCGCCGGCCTTCAGGGCGCCGTCGACGATGGCGGTGATGTCGACGCGGGCACCGGCGACGTAGAGGTCATGCGCGTACCGGCCGGCGACCGAGACGATGGCGCCGGCCACATAGGCATTGCCCTGGGTGGTGGTGTCGACGTCGACCTCGGCGCCGGCGGCGTGCAGCTCATGGCCAACCGTGCCGCGCACGGCGGCGAGCGCGCCGGCGGCCCAGACGTCGTAATGATTGTCGGCGGCAACGTTGATCTGCGCGCCCGCGCGCCAGATGTCATCGCCCGGCACCGCGGGCCGGCTCGGGGTCTGGATTGGCGCCGGGGTTTGCGGTTGAGCCGGCGGCGGCGTTTGGGGTTCGGCCTGGGGCTGCCCCTGCCCCGGCGTTATATCTTTGATCGGATTCCGGACGGGGCCTTGTTGTTGCGTCTGCGCCGGCGACAGCGTTTCGACCGGCGGCTGCGCCTGGCCCGGCGTTATATCCTTGATCGGATTTTGCGCCGGGGTCTGCGCCGCCGCGCCGGCGGCGAGAAGGTTTGCGACAAACGCAATCGCAACGATGAAACGCATTCCGGCTTCCCTCACCTCAGGCCCGCTTGATCGCCCGCCAGATCAGCAGAAAGACGATGGCGCCGACGGTAGCGCTGACCAGCGCGCCCACGAAACCGACCGGGAGGATATGCAGGCTGGAGAAGATCAGGCCGCCGACAATGGCGCCGACCAGCCCGACGGCGAGGTTATAGAGCAGCCCGCCGCCGCGGCCGCCGAGGATGGCATTGGCGAGCCAGCCGGCGACGAGGCCGATAATGATCCAGGTGATGACGCCCATGGCGCGCCCCTTCTCCGCTACGCCGCCTTCGGCGGCAACTGGTTGTTCGGCGTCGACTGCGAGATCTTCATTTCCTCCTCGTTCATGTCCGCGTCGATATCGCCGAACAGCGGCGTCGAGAGATAGCGCTCGCCGGTGTCGGGCAGCATGGCAAGGATGGTCGAGCCGGGCGCCGCGCTCTTGGCGACTTCGAGCGCGCCCGCGAACGTCGCGCCGGCGGTGATGCCGACAAAGATGCCTTCCTGGCGCGCCAGCTCACGGCTCCATTTGAGGCCGTCGGGCCCGGGGATGGTGATGACGCGGTCGATCACCTTCATGTCGACCGCTTCGCCGGTGATCCTCGGGATGAAGTCGGGGCTCCAGCCCTGCATCGGGTGCGGCTTGAACGAGGGATGCGCTTCCGCCGGCGAGCCGTCGGGTTTGCGCTTCTGGCCGATGCCGCTGGTGAGCATCGGCGCGTCGGCCGGCTCGCACACCACGATCTTGGTGTCCGGGCGTTCCTTCGACAACACGCGCGCGACGCCGGTGAGGGTGCCGCCGGTGCCGAAGCCGGTGACCCAGTAGTCGAGCTTCTCGCCCTTGAAGTCCTCGACGATCTCGCGCCCGGTCGTGCGCTCGTGCATGTCGGGGTTGGCCTCGTTCTCGAACTGGCGGGTCATGAACCAGCCGTGCTCTTTGGCGAGCTCCTGCGCCTTCAAGACCATGCCCATGCCGCGCTCGGCGGCCGGCGTGAGCACCACCTTGGCGCCGAGGAAGCGCATCAGCTTGCGCCGCTCGACCGAGAAGCTTTCCGCCATGGTGATGACCAGCGGATAGCCCTTGACCGCGCAGACCATGGCGAGCCCGATGCCGGTGTTGCCGGAGGTCGCTTCGACGACGGTCTGGCCGGGCTTGAGCGCGCCGGATTTTTCCGCCGCCTCGATGACGCCGAGCGCCAGGCGGTCCTTGACCGAGCCGAGCGGGTTGAAGGCCTCCATCTTGACGTAGAGGTTGATGCCCTTGGGCGCCAGCTTGTTGATCTTGACCACCGGCGTGCGGCCGACGGTTTCGAGAATGTTCGCGAATTTCGCCATCGGTCCCTCCCCGGAACTTCGAAATTGTCGCCTCAGGCTACATATTCAACACGCGCCCGTAAGCATCGAGCACGGCTTCCTTCATCATCTCCGACAAAGTCGGATGCGGGAAGACCGTGTGCATCAATTCTTCCTCGGTGGTCTCCAGATTCATGGCGACCACGTAGCCTTGGATCAGCTCGGTGACCTCGGCGCCGACCATGTGGGCGCCGAGCAGTTGCCCGGTCTTCTTGTCGAAGATCACCTTCACCAGGCCCTGATCCTCGCCGAGCGCAATCGCCTTGCCGTTGCCGACGAAGGGGAAGCGGCCGACGCGGATGTCGAGCTTCTTGTCCTTCGCGGCCTGCTCGGTCAGGCCGACGGAGGCGACCTGCGGCGTGCAATAGGTGCAGCCGGGGATCATCAGCTTGTCGGTCGGGTGCGGGTTGAGGCCCTTGATGGCTTCGACGCAGACCACGCCCTCGTGCTCCGCCTTGTGCGCCAGCATCGGCGGGCCGGCGACGTCGCCGATGGCGTAGATGCCGGGCACGTTGGTTTTTCCGACGCCGTCGATCACCACGCAGCCGCGCTCGGTCTTCACGCCGAGCTTTTCGAGCCCCAGGTTTTCGATATTGCCGACCACGCCGACGGCGGAGATGACGCGTTCGACGGTGATCTGTTGCGTCTTGCCGCCCTCCTCGATGGTGGCGGTGACGCTGTCGCTCTTCTTGTCGAGCTTGGTGACCTTGGCGTTGGTGAGGATCTTGATGCCCTGCTTCTCGAAGCTCTTGCGGGCGAACGTCTGGATATCGTGATCTTCGACCGGCAGAATCTGCGGCAACACCTCGACCACGGTGACGTCCGCGCCCAACGTGCGGTAGAACGAAGCGAACTCGATGCCGATGGCGCCGGAGCCGACGACCAGCAGCGACTTCGGGATCGCCGGCGGCACCATGGCCTCGAAATAGGTCCACACCAGCTTCTTGTCGGGCTCGAGCCCGGGCAGCACGCGCGGGCGCGCGCCGGTGGCGACGATGATGTGCTTGGCCTGGTACTGGCCGGGACCGAGCGCGCCCTTCAGCGCTTCTGTCTTGGACGGTTTGACGGTGATCTTGCCGGGCGCGTCGATCGCCGCCTCGCCCCAGATCACCGAGACCTTGTTCTTCTTCATCAGGAAGCCGACGCCGTCGTTCAGTCGCTTCGACACGCCGCGCGAGCGCTTGACGATGGCGTCGGCGTCATAGCCGATGTTGTCGGCTTTCAGCCCATAGTCCTTGGCGTTCTGCATGTAATGGTAGATCTCGGCCGAGCGCAGCAATGCCTTGGTCGGGATGCAGCCCCAGTTCAGGCAGATGCCGCCGAGATAGTCGCGCTCGACGATGGCCGTCTTGAAGCCGAGCTGCGCCGCCCGGATGGCGGCGATATAGCCGCCGGGGCCGGAGCCGATGATGATGACGTCGAAGGAAGTGTCGGCCATAACGCTCGCTGCTGGTTGGCGGCCCGCGGCGGGGGCCGGTGAAGTCTCGCAAACTAGTCTTATCAGATCGGCTTGCGTCATCAGCACCCAGTCGCCACCGTGGGGCAGCCGGGAAAAGCGACCAGCGGCGCGCGGGCGACCTCGGCATAGCCGGTGTGGGCATAAAGCCGCATGGCGCCCTGGTTCTCGCTGGCGACGATGATGCTGGCCTGGCGCGCCCCTTGGGCGCGGCCATGGTCCTCGGCCAGCGCAGCAGGCGCGCGCCGATGCCCTGGCCGCGGAATTCGGGAAAGGCCGCAACGACATTGATATACCAGGAGCCCGGCGCTTTCGATTCCAGCTCGACCAGCGGACGCACAATTTCCGGTAACTCATCGAGATCGCCGGTGTCGTAAGGATCGTCGAGCGGGTAGTCGACTAGGCAAGCCGCAACCTCGCCGTCGACCCCGGCGATGGTGGCGTTCTTGTAGCTGAAATTGCCCTCGTCGCGCGCCGCGCGGCGCGACCAAACTCGAACACCGATTGTCCGGTTCCTTCATTTGGCTCCAAAAATGCGCCGGCAGCCCCTCGCCGGCGATCGTCAATCAACGCGGGGATTTGCGCACCGGCGTATGATATTCGTTCCGCCGTACTGATCATCGCATCACGACCACCATCATCACCGGGTTTTCGATCAACAGCTTGAAGGCGCCGATGAGTTGCGCCCCGAGGGCGCCGTCGATGGCGCGGTGATCGCAGGCGAGCGTGACGCTCATGAGCGTCGCGACCTCGAGCTTGCCGCCCCGCACCACCGGGCGCTCCTCGCCAGTGCCGACCGCCAGGATGGCTCGACTGCGGCGGGTTGATCACCGCGGTGAACTCCTTGATGCCGTACATGCCGAGGTTCGAGACCGACGACGTGCCGCCCTGGTATTCGTTGGGTTTCAGCTTCTTGCCCCGGGCGCGCACGGCGAGATCGCGCATTTCGTTGGAGATGGCGGACAGCGATTTCAACTCGGCCTGGCGCACGATCGGCGTGATCAGCCCGAACGGCAGCGCCACCGCGACGCCGATGTCGGAATGCTTGTGCTTGACCATGGCGGCTTCGGTCCAGCTCACGTTCGCGTCCGGCACGCGCTGCAGCGCCAGCGCCAGGGCCTTCACCACGAAGTCGTTGACCGAAAGCTTGTAGGCCGGCTTGCCGTCTTGCGTCTTGGGCGCGGCGGCGTTGATCTCTTCGCGCGCGGTCATGAGCCTGCCGATGTCGCAGTCGACGGTGAGATAGAACACCGGCATCGACTGCGCCGCCGCGGTCAATCTTTGCGCAATGGTGCGGCGCATGGAGTCGTGCGGCACCAACTCGTAAGAGCCCTCTTCGTACAGCGAGAGCACTTGGCTGTCGGTCATCGCCGGCGCGATGGCCGGCGCTCCGGTTGCGGCAGCCGCGGGCCAGGCCCTTGCCGGACTTCGCCGCGTCGATGTCGCGGGCGACGACGCGGCCGTGCGGGCCCGAGCCCGAGACGCGCGAGAGGTCAATGCCGGCTTCTTTCGCCAGCCGCCGCGCGAGCGGGGATGAGAAAATACGCTCGCCGGCCTTTTTCGGAGCCGGTGCGGGCGCCGCGGCTTGTGGCTTGGGCGCCGGCGCGGCGGCTTGCGGCTTCGGAGCCGCGTCGGATTCCGCTTTCGCCGCTTGCGGCGCGGGTTTCGCCGGTTCGGCCGCCTTCGGCGGCGCGCGCCGCTTGCGCCTTGCCGGCGCTGGCGGCGGCGGCCTTCACGTCCTCACCCTCCCCGGCGAGCACCGCGATCACTGAATTCACCGCCACGTCCTGCGTGCCTTCCGGCACGACGATCTTGGCCAGCGTGCCGTCGTCGACGGCCTCGTATTCCATGGTGGCCTTGTCGGTCTCGATCTCGGCGATGACGTCGCCGGATTTGACCGCGTCGCCTTCCTTCTTCAGCCACTTGGCGAGGTTGCCCTTCTCCATCGTGGGCGACAGCGCGGGCATGAGGATATTGGTCGGCATACCTTGGGCCTTGGGTCCTTTAAGCCTTAACTGACGGTGCTGGTGGAGCCGGGATCGGTGGGCGTGTCGAGTTCGGCGTCGCACATGGCGCGGATCTTCCGTAGCGCCTGGTCCTCGCCGAGGTCGGTCTCGGTGGCGTAGACGCGGGCGGCGTGGCGCGCCACGTCGGCGATCAACATGCCCCAGACGTCGGGCTCCTCGAAGGCGCGGCGCAGCGACACTTCCAGCTTGCCCTCGACGATGAACGCGCGCAGCACCTCGACCCCGCCGTGCTCGACGGCTTCGGGCGGAACCGGCAGTGCGTCGACAGGTTCATCCGCCATCATGCTCACCGATAACAAACGGCTTTCGCCGCCTCGACCACTTCCGCGACCGAGGGCAGCGCCAGCTTTTCGAGGTTGGCCGCGTAGGGCATCGGCACGTCCTTGCCGGTGACGCGCATCACCGGCGCATCGAGATAGTCGAAGGCTTCTTCCATGAGGCGCGCGGCGATCTCGGCGCCGACGCCGGACTGCTTCCAGCCTTCTTCCACCGTCACCGCGCGCGCGGTCTTCTTCACCGACTCGACGACCGTTTCCATGTCCATGGGCTTGAGCGTGCGCAGATCGATGACCTCGGCCTCGATGCCCTCACCCGCCAACTCCTCGGCGGCCTTGAGCGCGTAGGTCATGCCCATCGACCAGGCGACGATGGTCACATCCTTGCCGGCGCGCGCGATGCGCGCCTTGCCGATCGGCAGGACGAAATCGTCGAGCTTGGGCACGGGCGAGGAGTGGCCGTAGAGGATTTCGTTTTCGAGGAAGATGACCGGGTTGGGATCGCGGATCGCGGCCTTCAACAGGCCCTTGGCGTCGGCGGCGGTCGAGGGCGCGATCACCCTGAGACCGGGAATGTGCGAGTACCAGGACGAGTAGTCCTGGCTGTGCTGGGCGGCGACGCGCGCGGCCGCGCCGTTCGGCCCGCGAAACACCATATGGCAGGTCATTTGCCCGCCCGACATGTAGAGAGTCTTGGCGGCCGAATTGATCAGGTGGTCCATGGCCTGCATGGCGAAGTTGAAGGTCATGAATTCGACGATCGGCTTCAGGCCGGCGAGCGCGGCGCCGACGCCCAAGCCGGCAAAGCCGTGCTCGGTGATCGGCGTGTCGATGACGCGCTTGGCGCCGAATTCCTGCAGCAAACCTTGCGTGACCTTGTAGGCGCCCTGATATTCGGCGACCTCCTCGCCCATCACGAACACGTCCTTGTCGCGCCGCATCTCCTCGGCCATGGCGTCGCGCAAGGCTTCGCGCATGGTCATGGTGACCATCTCGGTGCCTTCGGGAATGTCGGGGTCGGAGGCCGGCTCGACATGCGGTGCGGCCGGTGCATGTTCTTGCGGCGTCGGCGCGGACGGCGCCTTGGCGCTTTCGGCCTGAACCGGCGGCGCAGACTCGGCGGCTTTTTGAACCGGCGCCGGCGCGGCGTCGTTGATCGCGCCCTTGTCCTCGCCGTCGCCCAGGATGACCGCGATCGGCGTGTTCACCGCGACGTCTTCGGTGCCTTCCGGGACCAGGATCTTGCCGAGCGTGCCCTCGTCCACGGCTTCCACTTCCATGGTCGCCTTGTCGGTTTCGATCTCGGCGATGACGTCGCCGGAGCGCACCGGGTCGCCCTCCTTCTTCAGCCACTTGGCCAGATTGCCCTTCTCCATCGTGGGCGAGAGCGCGGGCATGAGCACGTTGATCGGCATGGGCGTTAGGGCGTCCTATACGCGGCTGGCAATTTTTCTTTTGCGCATGATCTTATCCGAAAACCGGTTCCGATCCCCGATCAGGTTCGGGGACATGCTTTTCAGGATCATGCGCGATAGACGTCGGTGTAAAGCTCGGAAGCCTCGGGCTCCGGATCATGGGTGGCGAACTCCGCCGCTTCGTTGATGTGATCGCGCACTTCGCCGTCGATCTTCTTCAAGGCGGCTTCGGTGGCGAATTTCTTGTCCAGGATGCGTTGGCGCACCATCTCGATCGGATCGTGGTGCGAGCGCACTTCGTCGACCTCTTCGCGGGTGCGGTACTTGGCCGGGTCCGACATGGAGTGGCCGCGATAGCGGTAGGTGAGCATTTCCAGAATGTAGGGCCCCTTACCGGCGCGGCACCACGCCACCGCTTTTTCGCCGGCGGCCTTGACCGCGCGCACGTCCATGCCGTCGACTTGTTCGCCTGGGATGTTGAACGACAGCCCGCGCTTCGACAGGTTTGTCTGCGCCGACGAGCGGGTGATAGCCGTACCCATGGCATAACGGTTATTCTCGATGACGTAGAGCACCGGCAGTTTCCACAGCTCGGCCATGTTGAAGCTTTCGTAGACCTGGCCCTGGTTGGTGGCGCCGTCGCCGAAATAAGTCACGCAGACATTGTCGTTGCCGCGGTACTGATTGGCGAACGCGAGCCCGGTGCCGAGCGGCGCCGGCGCACCAACGATGCCGTGGCCGCCGTAGAAGCCCTTCTCGACGCTGAACATGTGCATCGAGCCGCCCTTGCCCTTGGAATAGCCGTGCGCCCGGCCCGTCAGCTCGGCCATGACCCCCTTGGGGTCCATGCCGCAGGCCATCATGTGGCCGTGGTCGCGATAACCGGTGATGACCTCGTCGCCCTCTTTCAACGTCATCTGCATGCCGATGACGACGGCTTCCTGGCCGATATAGAGGTGGCAGAAGCCGCCGATGAGCCCCATGCCGTACATCTGGCCGGCCTTCTCCTCGAAGCGGCGGATGGTGAGCATGCGCCGATAGGCGTCGAGGTCCTGCTCCTTGGTGAAGTCGGGCACCGGCTTTGACGCAAAGTCCGGTTCGTGCACCTCGGCGCTCGGTTTTGACTTGGCAACCGCCATTGGCGCTCCTGATTGACCAGCAAATGGGACAAGGCGTCGGTGGGTCTTCCGGGCAATCCAATAGCCCAATTCCCCCGCCTGTGAAAGGACGGTCCCGCCCGAAAGCCTTGCACGAAACGCGACAAGGATTTGATTACAAACGAAAACGGCCAGGCAGTGGATAACGCGCCGGGCGGCGTTCCGGTTGCCGCGGCATCGGGTCCCGCCCCTGCGGGCGGCACCGGCCGTCATGGCTCGATATTTTGTTGCGTCAGTGTCGGGGCTGGAGCAGCAAAGTAACGTCGCGCGGATCGCTATAACCGAGCAGCGCGCGGGCGCGCTCGGCCAGCATATCGGGATCGATCTGGTTGGACCGCAGCAGCGCTACACGGCGCTGCCATTGCATGCGCTCGGCCTTGATCTGGCTGAGCTCGATCTGCATTTGCGCCAGCCGCTTATCGAGGTGCTTCTGCGCGCGCAGGCCATGGGCGCCGGTGAAGGCGTTGACCGCGAAGTAGCCGATATAGAGCGCGGCAAAGGCGTAAAGCCCGAGCGCGGTCAGGATGGCGCGGCGGCGGCGATGGGTGACCATGGTGGCGCGAAGATGCGCGACGGGCCGTTAAGGTCTCTTTAACGACGGCAGGCGCAGCGGCCCCACCCCGTCACACCCGGTGGCGGATCTCGTTCAGCACGAAATTGCCCAGCCGCTTGCCGCGGTTGCGCAGCACCTTGAGCAGCCCGGAGTCGACGAAATAGGTGAGCAGGATCGAATCGCGGCTCTTCACGCGATCGTGCACCGGATCGGCCGAATGCCAGGAGTCGTCGCCGACCGCAAAGGCATAGCCGGTGTTGGGCGCAAAACGCATCTGCGTGTGCTTGGGCTTGGAGCCGTCGGGTTTCACATCGTGGAAGATGGTGCCGATGTCGGTGTTGGCGTCGTCCTTGGGCAGATAAAGCTGAACGGTGATGCCCTTCCAATGGGTATCCGTGTGCGGGGTGATCAGATAGCCGGGGATGTCGCGGGTCAGGATCGGGATCGGATACATGCCGACCTTGGCGAAGTCCGGCCCGAATCGCTTCGACAAGCCCGGCGCCAGCCGCCGCATGAACGCCTGGCGTACGTTGTCCGAGGTGAGTGCGCGGCCGACCACGTCCCACAGCGCGCGTTTCTCCGGCGGCAGGTTGCGGATGTATTCCGGGAACAGGTCGATCTTGACCCGCGTGTGGGTGCCGTCGTCGAGGTCGTGGCCCTTGCTGCGGCCGTGCATCGGCCGGTAGTCGCGCGATTCCGGCATCAGCCGCAGGATCTCGGCGTAGATGTCGTCGGGGAACACGCGGTCGAACTCGAGGTGGAAGAACGGCTTTTCGACCGCGCGCGCGTTGTCCACGGATTGCGCGACGTAATCGGCCAGCCGCTCGGCGGCGCGGCGGCGTTCGTGGTGCGAAAGGCTCGTGATCTGATCCATGGCAGGCGCTTGTTCACCGGGGCGCGGGTCTTCCGGTTGGACCCTAAGGACAGCCCCTTATTTGCGGCAAATGGCCCCCCAAATGCAAGCCGCGACCGGCGCTGACCGGACCCCGAAACCGCAGCGCGCGCGCCGCCGCCCGCTCAGCCGCGCCCTTTCTTCACCACGCCGAGGCCGGCGTATTTGGCCTGTTCCCCCAGTTCCTCCTCGATGCGCAGGAGCTGGTTGTATTTGGCCATGCGGTCGGAACGGGCGAGCGAGCCGGTCTTGATCTGCCCGCAATTGGTGGCGACGGCGAGGTCGGCGATGGTGGAGTCTTCCGTTTCGCCGGAGCGGTGCGACATCACGGCGGTGTAGGCCGCCTTGTGCGCCATCTCGATGGCCGCGAGCGTTTCGGTGAGCGTGCCGATCTGGTTGACCTTGATCAGGATCGAATTGGCGACGCCGTCGGCGATGCCCTTCGACAGCCGCTCGACATTGGTGACGAACAGGTCGTCGCCGACCAGTTGGCACTTGTCGCCGATGAGGTCGGTGGCGATCTTCCAGCCTTCCCAATCGTCCTCGGCCAGTCCGTCTTCGATGGAGACGATCGGATAGCTCTTGATCAGTTCGGCGAGGTATTGCGCCTGCTGCTCCTTGGTGCGGGTCTTGCCCTCGCCGGCATAGACGTACTTGCCGTCCTTGAAGAATTCGCTCGAGGCCGGGTCGAGCGCGATGAAGACATCGCCGCCGGGCTTATAGCCGGCCTTCTCCACGGCCTTCATGACGAGATCGAGCGCGGCTTCCGCCGACTTGATATCCGGGGCGAAGCCGCCCTCATCACCGACATTGGTGTTGAGGCCCTTGGCCTTCAGCTCGGCCTTCAGCGTCTGGAAGACTTCCGCGCCACAGCGCAGCGCCTCGGCGAAATTCGCCGCGCCCGCCGGCATGATCATGAATTCCTGAAAGTCGATCGGATTGTCGGCGTGGGCGCCGCCGTTGATGATGTTCATCATCGGCACCGGCAGGAGCCGCGCGGCGGTGCCGCCGACATAGCGGTAGAGCGGCGCGTTGCCGGAAACCGCCGCCGCTTTCGCCGTGGCGAGCGAGACGCCGAGGATGGCGTTAGCGCCGAGCCGGCCCTTGTTGGGGGTGCCATCGAGCGCGATCATGGTCTCGTCGATCTTGGCCTGCAGCTCGGCGTCCATGCCGCCGATGGCGTCGAAGATCTCGGTGTTGACCGCGTCGACCGCCTTCAACACGCCCTTGCCGCCGAAGCGGGCCTTGTCGCCGTCGCGCAGCTCGACCGCCTCGTGCACGCCGGTGGAGGCGCCCGAGGGCACCGCGGCGCGGCCCATGGCGCCGTCTTCAAGTATTACATCAACTTCGACGGTGGGATTGCCGCGGGAATCGAGGATTTCGCGGCCGATGATGTCGGTAATGGCGGTCATTTTCGGACTTCCGGCTGGCTGCTTTGGTGCGGCTTCTACAGGATGGACAACCCCCTTGTCATGCCCCGTCCCGTCGGGGCATTCCAAGCCCATGGCCAGAAAACCCCTCCAGCTCGGACGGCACGTGCTGCCGCCGGCCTCGCCCGACAAGGCGCAGCTCGACCGTGTGCCCAATCCGCACCCGGACACGAACTACGTGGCCCGCTTCACGGCGCCGGAATTCACCACCCTGTGCAAGATCACCGGCCAGCCGGATTTCGCGCACCTGGTGATCGACTACGTGCCGGCACGCTGGCTGCTGGAGTCGAAGTCGCTCAAGCTCTACCTCACCAGCTTCCGCAATCAGGATGCTTTTCACGAGGATTGCACGGTCGGTATCGGCAAGCGGCTTTACGCGCTCCTGAAGCCGAAATGGCTGCGCATCGGCGGCTACTGGTATCCGCGCGGCGGCATTCCGATCGACGTGTTCTGGCAGGCCGGCAAATTGCCCAAGGGCCTGTGGGTGCCCGACCAGGGCGTCTCGCCCTATCGCGGGCGCGGCTAGGCTCCCGCGGGCGCGGGCCGCCGCAGCATCAGCGAACAGATCCAGCCGGCCGCGGTCAGCATGAAAGCGCCGGCGATCAGCACGCCGTTGATGCCGAAGCCGCTCGACAGGCCAAACCCGTAGACCACCGGCCCGGCCGCCTGCCCCAGGAAGAAGAAGCTCGAATGCCCGGCGGTGGCTGACCCGCGCGCGGTCGGTGCCAGCTCGGTCACATAGACCTGGATGCAGCCGTGCAGCATGTAGAAGCCGAACCCGAGCAGCATGAACACGGCGAATTCCACCGGCCAGGGCAGCCTGAGCGCGATCATGGCGAGACAGAAAGCCATCACCATGCCGCCGCCGGCCATCAACCGCTTCTCGCCGACATGGGCGAGGAGCCAACGCACCGTCAGCGTGTAGAAGATGCCGCCAACGCCAAAGCCGGCGATGACGATGCCGGCGATTGAGGCGCTCTCGACGCCCTCCCTGCGCAGCAAAACGGCCATGTAAGGAAAGACGCCGAACAGGAAGACCGCCTCCACGAACACGGCGCCGAAACAGTATTTGGCGAGCGGATTGCTGAACACCGCGCGGTAGTTCGGGACGAAGGTCGAAAGGTCGAACCGGCCGGCGCTCTCGCCCATGCCCCGCAACCCGGGAATTGCCACGCCAAGCGCGACCAAGTCGACGGCGCCGGTGATGAAGAACACGCTGCGCCAGCCGATCAGGTCGCCGACCACGCCGGCCAATGAAGCGCCCAGCAGGTTGCCGCTCATGGCGGCGAACAGCAGCCGGCCGATGGCGACCTGGCGTTGCCTCACCGGCACACGGTCGCCGGCAACCGCCAGCGCGATCGGAAACACACCGCCGGCCGCCATGCCGGCGACGATGCGCAAACCCATCATCATCTCGAAATTGAGCGCCAGCCCGGACAGAATGGTGGTGACGCCAAGGATCAACATGCAGCCGATGATCAGCCGCGTCTTGCTCAGCATGTCGGCGAGCGCGCCGAGCACCGGCTGGATCAGCGCATAGGGCAAGGTGAAGCCGGTGGAGAGCAGCGCGGCCGTGGTGGGGGTGACGTTGAGCCCGTGCGCGATCTGCGGAATGACCGGATCGACCGAGCGCATGAACAGCGAGGTCGCGAAGGCGACGAACGCCATGAGGTTGATGACGGGAGACATGCGCGGGCGTGATGGAGGGTTTAGGTCTTCGTCAGCCTGTCGAATTCAACCAGCTTGCGCAAAAGCGGCTCCATCTCTTTGAGGGGCAACATGTTTGGCCCGTCGGAGGGGGCCTTGTCCGGGTCCTGGTGGGTCTCGATGAACAGCCCCGCCACCCCGACCGCCACCGCCGCCCGCGCCAGCACCGGCACGAATTGGCGCTCGCCACCCGACGCCGTGCCCTTGCCGCCCGGCTGCTGCACCGAATGGGTGGCGTCGAAGATCACCGGCGCGTGGGTCTCGGCTTTCAGGATCGGCAGCGCGCGCATGTCGGAGACGAGCGTGTTGTAGCCGAAGGAGACGCCGCGTTCGGTCACCAGCACGTTGGCGTTGCCGGCGCCGGTGATCTTGTCGACCACGTTCTTCATGTCCCAGGGCGCCAGGAACTGCCCCTTCTTGACGTTGACCACGCGTCCCGTCTCGGCGGCGGCGATCAGCAGGTCGGTCTGCCGGCACAGGAATGCCGGGATCTGCAGGACGTCGACCGCTTCCGCAACACGCGCGCATTGCGCCGCCTCGTGCACGTCGGTGAGCACCGGCAGTTGAAGCGTCTCGCGGATCTCGGCGAAGACCGGCAGCGCCGCATCGAGGCCGGCGCCGCGCTTGGCTTTCGACGAGGTGCGGTTGGCCTTGTCGAACGAGGTCTTGAACACCAGCCCGACGCCGACCTTGGCCGTGATCTCCTTGAGCGCGGCCGCCATCTCCAGCGCATGCGCCCGGCTTTCCAGCGCGCACGGGCCGGCGATCAGCGAGAACGGCAGGTCGTTGCCGAAACGCACGGAACCGGCCGAAACAATAGCGTTGGGGGCGAGTTTCTTATCCAAGACCGGCGATTCCTCATGCGGGCGCGCGGACCATGGAGCCGGCGGCCCCCCCGGTCAACGCCCGGCTTCGAATACCAAGGCGGCGCCCATGGCGTCGTCGGCCCCGATCACCACCGGGCCGCCGGCATCAAGACCGGCCAGGCCGGCGAGTTCCGGTACGCCTTGCATGAGGCTCGGATCGGCGACCGTAAAGCGGAGCGCCGCCAGCCGCGCACCCCGCGACACGTCCGGCGCGACGACGCCATAGCGGCCGATGAAGGAGGCGGGCGTCACCAGGTCGATGCGGCCGCGCGGCGTGGCAAGGGAAATTCCATCCTTGCCGTCGACCGCCTTTGTCCCGGCGAAGGCTTCGAAGAAATCGCGGTGCTGCTGCGGCGCGTCAGCGACAACGACGACGCCGGCGATGCCGGTAACGCCGTTGGGGTGTTTCTGGAAGGCCGGATTCCAGAAGTTCTCCGGATAGTGCTGCTGGCAGACGGCGAAGTGGATGTCGGGCGCCAGCATGTCCTCGGCAAAGGCGAGCGAGAACGCGACCTTGACGGGCGAGCCGTCCGGCCGCCTGCCCTCGCGTTCAAAGCGCATGGTTTCGGAAGCGGCAATGCCGGCGGCGCGGAACGCGGCTTCGTCGGCCTTGGCGCCGTCCGATTGCAGGATCATCAGCGACAGCCCTTCCCCGCGCGTGAGGAAGTCGCCGGTGTAGGCGCCGAACAGGCGGGAGAAGCCGTCGGCGCCGAGCTTGTCCGGCTCGGCCAGCGTCAAGAGTTCGATGAAGAAGCCGGGCAGTTGGATGATGTGATTATGCGTGCCCCACGGGTGCCGGTTGCGCGCGCCGACGGTGAAGCCGAGGCGGGCATAAAGGTCGGCGGCGGCTTCGAGATCGCGCACCGCATGCACACAGTGATCGAGCCCGCGGCTCATCGGCATTCCATCGCGTTCGACGCCGGCCTCAATGCCGGCGGCCGATGATGCCGCAAAAGCCGTATAGAGACAAAACCGGCCACAGGACACCACCGCATAAGGCGTTGCCCGTGGCCGGGAGTTACCGGATTGGCCGCGCTATGGGGGGAGCGGCCGCCGGTTCACGCGGCTACTGACAGGGCGCGTAGTAGCCGTAGCTGTCGACCTCGCCATTGGCGTCGGTCGTCACCCGGCACATGGCGCCGAGCCGCGACGGGCCGCCGGCCTCATAGGCCGCCTGGCCGTAGCCTGCATGGCGGGGCGAAGGCGCCTGGGCGAGGGCCTGATAGCCGCACGGGGCGTAGTAGCCGTAGGCATCCACCTCGGAATTGGCGTCGGTGACGACCCGGCACATGTTGCCAATCCGGTTGGGACCGCCGGCCTGATAGGCCGCTTGGGCGTTGGCCGCGGTGGTGGCGAGAAGCGCGCCGGCGATGAAGGCGCCGGCGATCAGAACGTGACGCATGGTCGTTGTCCTTGACGTTGTTGCTAACGGAGCGTGTGTCCGTAACGATCCAACAAACGGCGCGGCCGGGCGCTTCCCTGCGTAAAAACTGCATAATGTTTTGGGCAAGAAGGGATCGCCGGCCATAAAAGCGGCGGCAAGAGAGACAGCCTAACGCGCCATCCACATGCGCAAACCCGCAGATCGCCAACCGATACGAAGCATCGGAAATAAAGGCGTTACACCAGCCGGCTCTGCTCCACCGCCGCGCCGATGAAGGAGGCGAACAGCGGGTGCGGGTCGAACGGCCGCGACTTGAGCTCGGGGTGGAATTGCACGCCGATGAACCACGGGTGGTCGTCGTATTCGACGATCTCGGGCAGGATGCCGTCCGGCGACATGCCGGAGAACCGCAGTCCATGCTGCTCGAGCCGGCCTTTATAGGCGGTGTTGACCTCGTAGCGGTGGCGGTGGCGCTCGGAGATTTCGGTCGCCCCGTAGATTTCGGCCACCCGGCTGCCGCGCGCCAGCGCCGCCGGATAGGCGCCGAGCCGCATGGTGCCGCCGAGATCGCCGCTCGCCTCGCGCTTCTGCAGTTCATTGCCTTTCAGCCATTCGGTCATCAGGCCGACCACCGGCTCCGGAGTCGGGCCGAATTCGGTGGAGTTGGCCTGCTCGATGCCGCACAGATTGCGCGCCGCCTCCACCACCGCCATCTGCATGCCGAAGCAGATGCCGAAATACGGCACCTGGCGCTGGCGCGCGAATTGCGCCGCGCGGATCTTGCCCTCGGCGCCGCGCTGGCCGAAGCCGCCCGGCACCAGGATGCCGTTGACCTGCTCGAGGAAGGGCGCCGGGTCCTCGTTCTCGAACACGTCGGATTCGATCCAGTCGAGCTTGACCTTCACCTTGTTGGCGATGCCGCCATGCGACAGCGCTTCGGTCAACGACTTATAGGCATCCTTCATGCCGGTATATTTGCCGACAATGGCGATGGTGACATCGCCTTCCGGATTACGGACGCGCTCGTTGATGGTGTGCCAAAGCGCCAGGTTGGGCGCGGGCGTCGCGTCAAGTCCAAAGGCGGCCAACACCTCGCGGTCGAGGCCGGCGTCGTGATAGGCTTCCGGCACCGCATAAATGTTGTCGACATCGCGCGCTTCGATCACGGCGTCTTCGCGCACGTTGCAGAACAGGCCGAGCTTGCGTCGCTCGCCTTCCGGGATCGGACGGTCGGTGCGGCACAGCAGGATATCGGGCTGGATGCCGATCGAGCGCAGTTCCTTGACCGAATGCTGAGTCGGCTTGGTCTTGAGTTCGCCGGCGCTCGGAATAAACGGCAGCAGCGTCAAATGGATGTAGATGGCGTGATGGCGCGGCAGGTCGTTGCCGAATTGGCGGATCGCCTCGAAGAACGGCAGGCCCTCGATATCGCCGACGGTGCCGCCGACCTCGCACAGCACGAAGTCGAAATCGTCGTTGCCCTCGCGGATGAAGTCCTTGATGGCGTTGGTGACGTGCGGGATCACCTGGATGGTGGCGCCGAGATAGTCCCCGCGCCGCTCCTTGGTGAGGATGTCCTGGTAGATGCGCCCGGTGGTGATGTTGTCCTGCTTGGTTGCAGGCCGTCCGGTGAAGCGCTCGTAGTGGCCGAGGTCGAGGTCGGTCTCCGCGCCGTCGTCGGTGACGAAGACCTCGCCGTGCTGGTACGGCGACATGGTGCCGGGATCGACGTTGAGATAGGGGTCGAGCTTGCGCAGGCGGACCTTGTAGCCGCGCGCCTGCAACAACGCACCGAGCGCCGCGGAAGCCAGACCCTTACCCAGTGAGGAGACCACGCCGCCGGTGATGAAAATGTACCGCGCCATGGGGCTTAACCTTTAGTGAGCCCGAATCGATTCGACGAGCGCGAAAACCGAAGGGGAGCTCTGCGCCTGTGCGTAGGGTGGAAAACGCTTATCATGGCAGAGGCTTGCTTCGGTCGTTTCATGTTCTTCCTAAGATTGGCTCTGGCGCCCAAATAAGCACGCTCAGCCCCATAACGCCGAAGGGGCCGGTTTCCCGGCCCCTTGGCTTCAGCTGTTATTTCGATGCCGGCACCTGCGGGCCGGAAGGCGCGGCCGGAGCCGCGGGTTTTGCCGGCGTCGTCGGCGCGCCGCCGAGCTGATTGAGCAGACCGCCGTCCTTGCCGCCGAGCGGCGGTGCGCCGCTGGCCGGGGCGCTCGCCGGCGCCGATGTGGAGCCGCCCAGGATCGAAGTCGGCGCGCGGTTCATGCTGGCCAGGATCGACAGGATCAGGCTGGTGGCGAAGAACAGGCCCGCCAAAATGGCGGTCGCGCGGGTCAGCACATTGGCCGTGCCGCGGCTGGTCATGAAGCCCGAGCCGCCGCCGATACCGAGCCCGCCGCCTTCCGAGCGCTGCAGCAGCACCACGCCAATCATGGCGAGCACCAGCATCAGGTGGATGACAATGACGACTTGCTGCATCGGCTCAAAATCCGTTCAAAGCCGGCCGGTCCCGGTTCCCGTCCGGGCGGCACCCTGCCGGTGATATAGGAAGTCGCGGCGGTGTTACACGATCGCCGCGTCGATTTCCACCCCACGCCGGTCCCCCGGCTTCCCGGCGGCCCTACCGGTAAACTGCGGCGATCCCAAGGAAATCCTCCGCCTTCAGGCTGGCGCCGCCGACCAGGGCGCCGTCCACGTCGGCGACCGAGAGCAGTTCCTGGGCGTTGCCCGGCTTGACCGAGCCGCCATAGAGGATGCGAACCTTGCCGCCCTCGCCCCCAAACCGCTCGGTCAGCGCGGCGCGGATGAAACCGTGCACCTCCGCGACATCGGCGGGGGTCGGGGTCAACCCGGTGCCGATGGCCCAGACCGGCTCATAGGCGACCACCAGGTTGGCGCCGGTGGCGCCGTCGGGCAGCGAGCCGGCGAGCTGGCCGCCGACGATATCCAGGGTCTTGCCCGCCTCGCGCTCGCCTTGCGTCTCGCCGACGCAGACGATCGCGATCAGTCCCGCCCGCCGGGCGGCGAGCGCCTTGTCGCGCACCTCGGCATCGCTCTCGTGGTGGTCGGCGCGGCGCTCGGAGTGGCCGACGATCACGGCGGATGCGCCGGCATCGGCCAGCTGCTCTGCGGCGATATCGCCGGTATGGGCGCCGGACGGCTTGGCGTGGCAATCCTGGCCGCCGATGGCGACCGCGGACCCGCGGGCGGCCGCCGCGAAGCGCGCCAGCAGGGTCGCCGGCGGACACACCATCAGGTCGGTCTTGGCCGCTACGGCCCCGGCGCCGGCGACCATCTTGTCGAGTTCCGCGAGCGAGGCGGCGAGACCGTTCATCTTCCAATTGCCCGCCACCAGCGGACGCCGATTTCCCCCTGCCATCGCAAATTCCTTTTTCCCGTGCGGCTGATTGCGCTATCAGAGCCGCGCCGGCCGCGCCAGTCACGCGCCGGTGCCGATCCCTCTCGTGTTGCAAGCCGTTGGCTGCATCCCTATGATGCGCGCGCCGCGCCGAGCAAGCGCGAAACGCAAGTTAGATCATCCACTTACAAGACCCGTTACACTCACCACAGAAGAAGCGCGCCCATGCTCCGCGGTATCCACAAAGCCTCCTCGACCTGGGTCGGCAAGGTCGTCTTGAGCGTCATCATGGGCTTCCTGGTGATCAGCTTCGCGGTCTGGGGCATCGGCGACATCTTCCGCGGCTATGGGCGCAATGCCGTCGCCACCATCGGCTCGGCCGAGATCTCGCTCGAGCAGTTCCGTGAATACTACAACGACCGCATCCAGCGGATCTCGCGCCAGCTCGGCAAGCCGATCTCGTCCGACCAGGCGCGCGCGCTCGGTCTCGACCGCCAGATCCTCGGCCAGATGATCGCCGAGACCACGCTCGACCAGCAGGCCAAGGACATGAGGCTGGGCCTGGACAATGCGGCGATCGCCAGCCGCATCCAGAACGACCCGACCTTCAACGGGCCCGACGGCAAGTTCAACCGCCAGCGTTTCGAGCAGGTGATCCGCGACGCCGGCTTCACCGAAGCGCGTTTCGTGGCCGAGCAGCGCAACGTGATGCTGCGCCGGCAGATCGCGCAGAGCATCAGCGGCGACATGCGGGTGCCGCAGCTCGCGGTCAAGGCGATCGATCAGTTCCGCAACGAGAAGCGCGACATCGACTATCTGGCGCTCGGTCCGGAGCAGGCCGGCACCGTTCCGACGCCGCCGGCGGAGGCGCTGAAGAAATACTACGAGGCTCACAAGGCGCTGTTCCGCGCGCCGGAATACCGCAAGATCACCCTCCTCCCGCTATCGCCGCAGGCGCTCGCCACGCCCGAAAGCGTCACCGAGGCCGAAGCCAAGGCCTACTACGACCGGAACAAGGCGAGATACGGCAGGCCGGAAAAGCGCGAGGTGCGCCAGATCCTGTTTCCGAACGAAGCCGAGGCCAAAGCCGCGCGCGAGAAGATCGCCGCCGGCACGAGCTTCACCGACATCGCGAAGGCGCGTGGCCTGAAAGCCTCCGACACCGACCTCGGCATGATCACGCGATCGCAGATCATCGATCCGGCGGTGGCCGCGGCCGCCTTCGCGCTCAAGACCGGTGAGATCAGCCAGCCGGTCAAGGGCAATTTCGGCACCGTGCTGGTGACCGTGGGCAAGATCGAGCCCGGCGAGCAGAAGAGCTACGCCGACGTCGCCCCGCAGATCAAAAAGCAGCTCGCGGAGCAGAAGGCGCGCAGCAAGATCGGCGAATTGCGCGACAAGATCGAGGACGAAAAGGCCTCCGGCGCCACGCTCGCCGAAACCGGCAAGAAGCTCGGCCTCAAGACCCGCACGATCGACGCGGTCGACCGCGCCCACAACGGCCCCGACGGCAAACCCATTCCCGACCTGCCGAGCAATCCGGATGTCGTGAACGCGGCCTTCTCAAGCGACGTCGGCGTCGACAACGAGGCGCTGAGTCTGCAGGGTGGCGGCTTCCTCTATTTCGACGTCAACGGCATCACGCCCTCGCATGATCGAGCTTACGATACGGTCAAAGATAAGGTCTTAACCAGCTGGCGCGACGACGAAATCGCCAAGCGTCTGAAGACGAAGGCCGACGCCATGCTGGCCAAGCTGAAGGCCGGCGGCACGCTCAAGGCCCTGGCCGACGAAAACAAACTGCAGGTGCAGACGGCCAAGGACGTCCAGCGCGGCAAGCCGGGCTTCGCGCCGCCCCGGCTGGTGCAGGCGGCCTTCGGTACGCCGAAGGACGTGCCGGGCACGACGCGGGGCCAGAAGGCCACCGACTACTACGTCTTCAACGTCACCAAGGTGACCGAGCCCAAGTTCGAGCCGGCCCTGCCGGCGGCGCGCTCCATCGCCGAGCAGCTGCAGAGCGCCTATGCCGACGACATCATTGGCGCCTACATCGCCAAGGTCGAAAACGAGATGGGCGTCAGCATCAATCAGACCGCGTTGAACCAGGTGGTCGGCGGCGGCCAGCCCGGCGGCTGATCCCATGCAAATCGAGCCGTCGGAAGCCCAATTCGCCGAACGCTATGGGCGCGGCGAACCGCAGGTGGTTTGGACCACGCTGGTCGCGGACCTGGAAACCCCGGTCTCCGCGTTCCTGAAGCTCGGCGGCGGCAAGCCGATGAGTTTCCTGTTGGAGTCGGTGGAAGGCGGCGCCGTGCGCGGGCGCTATTCCATCATCGGGCTCGAGCCCGACCTGATCTGGCGCGCCAACGGCCGCAAGGCGGAAGTCAACCGCAACGCGCGCAGCCAGGCCGACGACTTCACGCCCTGCCCGGAGCCGCCGCTGCAAGCCCTGCACGCGCTGATCGCGGAAAGCCGCATCGCGCTGCCCGACAGCCTGCCGCCGATGGCCGCCGGCGTGTTCGGTTATCTCGGCTACGACACGGTGCGGCTGATCGAGGAGTTGCCCGCGCCCAATCCCGACCCAATCGGCATTCCGGACGCCGTGCTGGTGCGCCCGACCGTGGTGGTGGTGTTCGACGCGGTGCTGGACACGCTCACGGTGGTGACGCCGGTGCGGCCCGACAAGACCATCGACGCCAAGGCCGCGCTCACCCGCGCGATCGAACGCCTTTCGGCGATCGTCGACGCGCTCGACAAGCCGCTCGACAAGTCGCTCGCCGACACCGACGAAGGCCCGCTCGACGTGCCGCCGACGTCGAACACGAGCCCCGAGGAATACAAGGCGATGGTCGCGCGCGCGAAGGAGTACATCTTCGCCGGCGACGCCTTCCAGATCGTGCTGGCGCAGCGCTTCGAGGCGCCGTTTACGCTGCCGCCGTTCTCGCTCTATCGCGCGCTCAGGCGCACCAACCCGTCGCCCTACCTGTATTTCCTGGACTTCGGCGACTTCGCGGTGGCCGGCTCCAGCCCGGAAATCCTGGTGCGGGTGCGCGACGACGTCGTCACCATCCGGCCGATCGCGGGCACCCGGCCGCGCGGCCCGACGCCGCACGAGGACAAGGCGCTGGAAGAGGAGCTGCTGGCCGATCCCAAGGAATGCGCCGAGCACCTGATGCTGCTCGACCTCGGCCGCAACGACGTCGGCCGCGTCGCCAAGATCGGCACCGTCGACGTCACCGACCGGTTCTTCGTCGAGCGCTACAGCCACGTCATGCACATCGTCTCCAACGTCGAGGGCAAGCTCGACGACAAGTACGACGCGCTCGATGCATTGGCCGCCGGCTTTCCCGCCGGCACGGTGTCGGGCGCGCCCAAGGTGCGGGCGATGGAGATCATCGACGAGTTGGAGAAGGAAAAGCGCGGGCTCTACGCCGGCTGCGTCGGCTATTTCTCCGCCGCCGGCGAGATGGACACCTGCATCGTGCTGCGCACCGCCTTGGTGAAGGACGGCAAGATGTACGTGCAGGCCGGCGCCGGCATCGTCGCCGACAGCGATCCGGACTCCGAGCAGCAGGAGTGCATCAACAAGGCCAAGGCCCTGTTCCGCGCCGCGGAAGAAGCGCGGCGGTTTGCGAGTGCCGCCAAGCGGGGGCAGTAGCCAGCCCGCGTTTTCCGGCTAAGGAATGAGCTGGAAAAGCCCCAATCCCGACCGCACCTCGTCGAGCGTCGCCGCTGTGATGGCGCGCGCCTTTCTGGTCCCTTCTCGCAGCACATCGAGCACGTAGTCGGGATCGCGCGCATAGGCCGCGCGGCGCTCCCGGATCGGCGCCAACAAATCCTGCAATATGGCTTCGAGCCGCTGTTTTACCGCCATGTCACCCAGACCGCCGCGACGGTAATGCGCTTTCAGCGCGGCAACGCCAGCCTGATCCTCGTCGAAGGCATCGAGATAGGTGAAGACCACATTGCCCTCGATGGTTCCCGGATCGCTGGCGCGAAGATGGTTCGGGTCGGTGTACATCAGATGGACCGCGCGCCGGATTTCGTCGGGCGAAGCGGACAGCGGGATCGCATTGCCCTGGGATTTGCTCATCTTGGCCTTGCCGTCGATGCCCGGCAATCTTCCAACCTGTGGAATGATGGCTTCAGCCTCCACCAGCACCGGGTGGCCTATCTGGTTATTGATGCGCCGGACGATCTCGTTGGTCTGTTCAATGAGCGGTGCCTGATCTTCGCCCACGGGCACGACGCTCGCCTTGAAACCGGTGATATCGGCCGCCTGCGCCACCGGATAACACAGGAAGCCCGCCGGTATATCGCGGCCAAACCCCCGCGCCCGGATTTCATCCTTGATGGTGGGGTTTCGCTCAAGACGGGCGACCGACACGAAATTGAGATAGAGCATCGTCAGTTCGGCGAGCGCCGGCAAACCGGACTGCACGCAAAAGCTGGACTTCTCCGGATCGATCCCCACCGCCAGATAATCAAGCGCGACTTCGATGACGTTACGGCGCACCTTCTTCGGATCGTGCGCGTTGTCGGTCAGCGCCTGCATGTCGGCGAGAAGCAGGAACTGACGATGGGTTTCCTGCATCCTGACTCGATTTTTCAGCGATCCAACATAGTGCCCGAGATGGAGCGGACCGGTGGTGCGATCGCCGGTGAGGATGATGGGTTTTGTACCAGGAATGGTATGCATAGCGGGTCTCCGGTTTTGGAGCCGCCGCGCATCGGGAAGCTTGTTGCTAAAATTGCGTTGCCGACCGATTCACGGCGGCAACGTCTGATGGGCAAGAGAAATGACGACGCGCCGCTCCTAGAAGGAGCGCCACCAACAAGCCCTTAAGGATCTCACTGCGTCGATCATGCGCGCCCAATGCCATATTCCCGAATGTCCGGCAAGGCGCGCCAGCAGGATGGCCAAGCGCGGCCGCGTCACGGAATAAAATACATCGGGTTCGGCAGCTTGTAGGCGCGCTCGGCGTAGCCGCCGGCGAGATCGCTCGCCTGGTCGCCGGCATTGGCGATGATGGTGTAGCCCTGCCCGGCGATCTTGGCGCGCGCGGCAGACTTGTATTCGATCGTGGTGGCGTTGTCGTTCGCGCGGCGCAACATGAGGCCGTCCCAGTTCGCATAGCCGGCCGCCTTCAGGTTCTTTTCGGTCGCGGCGCGCTCGCCTTCGTGGCGGCCGGTGATGAAGAACACCGCCACATGGTGCTGCTTGGCGGCTTTGTAGAGCGCCAGCGTTCCGTCGACGGCCTGGGCTTGCGCCATCCCAACCCAACTTCCGAATCCGCATGGCCCCTTCAGCTCGGGCGCGCAGGCGATGCCGTGGATGAAGGCAAAGTCGTCGACCATTTCGAGCGGGAGGTTGCTCAGCGAGGTCTCGTCGATGTCGAGCACGAGGGCGGGCTTCGCCACCTGCGCGGCACGCTTTTCGACATAAGCGCGGGCGGCGGCCGTGACCTTGTTGAGATCGCTGTCATAGGCGCCGGAGCAGATGTAGAAATAAATCTGGTTCTTGAGCTGGCCGAGGTTGAGCGGCTGCTGGCTCATATCCACGGTTTGCGGCGCGTGGGTCTTCTTCTGGCAGGCGGATGCGGACGCCATCGGCTGGGCGTAAGCGCTGATGGTGCCGGCCGCGAGCATCACGCCGACAGCCATGAGACCGGCGAAGCGGGCCATAGTGCGGGCCATAGTGCGCGCCATGGCGATTTCCCCCGGGACGGTGTTGACTGAGGCCGGCGACTGTAGCCGACGAAACGGTTGAACGGTATGCGTATTGCACCTATGGCTCACGGGTGGCGGCTCGGCGCGCGGCGGCCGCGCGCTTGACCCCTCCCCGGAGCCACGTCTAAGACCTTGAGACGGGCCGAGAAAACATGATCATTTTGATCGACAATTACGACAGCTTCACCTTCAACCTGTTCCATTACCTGGGCAGCTTGGGGGCCGACGTCGTCGTGCACCGCAACGACAAGATTTCGGTCGACGACGTCATGGCGGCGAACCCGGAGGCCATCGTGCTTTCGCCCGGCCCCGCCACGCCGGACGAGGCCGGCATTTGCCTCGATCTCATCAAGGCGGCATCCCCGACCGTTCCGATCATGGGGGTCTGCCTCGGCCATCAGGCCATCGGCCAGGCCTTTGGCGGCAAGGTGGTGCGGGCGACCCCGATCCACGGCAAGGTCTCGGAAATCCGCCACAGCGGCACCGGCGTCTTCCACGGCATCAACGGCCCGCTGAAGGCGACGCGCTATCACTCGCTGGTGGTCGAGCGCGCCAGCATGCCGGGCGACCTCACCATCAACGCCGAGACCGATGACGGTCTGGTGATGGGCGCGATGCACAAGAGCCTGCCGGTGCACGGCGTGCAGTTCCATCCGGAAAGCATCGCCTCCGAGCACGGCCACCTGATGCTGAAGAATTTTCTCGCTATCGCCGCCGCCTGGAACGCGAAGACGGGCCGGCAGCGCACGCCCATGCACGCGGCAGAATAACAAAGGGGGGAAGCCGTGGCCGAAGATTTCAAGGCGCTCATCGCCAAGGTGGCGACCGGCGCCAGCCTGTCCCGCGAGGAAGCGGCCACCGCCTTCGACCGCATGATGTCGGGCGAAGCGACGCCCTCGCAGATGGGCGGCCTGCTGATGGCGTTGCGTGTGCGCGGTGAAACCGTCGACGAGATCACCGGCGCGGTCACCACCATGCGCGGCAAGATGCTGGGCGTGAAGGCGCCGGCGGACGCGGTCGACGTGGTCGGCACCGGGGGCGATGCCTCGGGCTCCTACAACATCTCCACCTGCGCGGCCTTCGTCGTGGCCGGCGCCGGCGTGCCGGTTGCCAAGCACGGCAACCGCGCGTTGTCGTCGAAATCGGGCGCCGCCGACGTGCTGCAGGCGCTCGGCGTCAACATCGAATTGAACGCCGACCAGGTGGGCGCCTGCATCCGCGACGCCGGCATCGGCTTCATGTTCGCGCCGGCGCACCATCCGGCGATGAAGAACGTCGGCCCCACCCGGGTCGAACTCGGCACCCGCACCATCTTCAACCTGCTCGGGCCGCTCTCGAACCCGGCGAGCGTCAAGCGCCAGATGATCGGCACCTTCTCGCGGCACTGGGTGGAGCCGATGGCGCAGGTGCTGAAGAACCTCGGCTCGGAAAGCATCTGGGTGGTGCACGGCTCCGACGGCCTCGACGAGATCACCACCAGCGGGCCGACCAGCGTCGCCGAATTGAAGAACGGGCAGATTCGCAGCTTCGAGATCACGCCGGAGGACGCCGGCCTCAAGCGCGCCAAGCCGGAAGACCTGCGCGGCGGGGACGCCGACCACAACGCCAAGGCGCTGCTCGACGTGCTGAAAGGCAAGCCAGGCGCGTTCCGCGACGTGACCATCCTCAACACGGCCGCGGCCTTGGTGGTGGCCGGCAAGGCCAAGGATTTGAAGGAAGGCGCGGCGCTGGCGGCGAAATCGATCGATAGCGGCGAAGCGGAGGGCCGGCTCGACCGGCTGATCGGGGTCTCCAACGCGGTAACAGCCTGATGTCGGATATCCTCACCAAGATCGAAGCCTATAAGCGCGAAGAGATCGCGGCGGCCAAAATTGCGCGCCCCCTCAGCGAACTCGAAGCGGCCGCCAAGGCGGCAGCGCCGCCCCGCGGCTTCCTCAAGGCCATCGAGCGCAAGGTGGCGGCCGGCGACACCGCGTTGATCGCCGAGATCAAGAAGGCGAGCCCGTCGAAGGGCCTGATCCGCGCCGATTTCGATCCGCCCGCGCTCGCCAAAGCCTATGAGGCGGGCGGCGCGACCTGTCTGTCGGTGCTCACCGACGCGCCTTCGTTCCAGGGCCGGCCGGAGTTCCTCGGGCAGGCGCGCGACGCCACCAGCCTGCCGGCGCTGCGCAAGGATTTCATCTACGAGCCCTATCAGGTGGTGGAATCGCGCGCGCTCGGCGCCGACTGCATCCTGATCATCATGGCCGCGATCGATGACGGCGCCGCCGCCGAGATCGAAAATACCGCTTTTGCCAATGGGATGGATGTTCTGGTCGAAGTTCATCAGGAAGATGAACTCGAGCGCGCCTTGAAGTTAAAGTCGAGGTTGATCGGCATCAACAACCGCGACCTGCGCACCTTCAAGACCACGCTTGCGACCAGCGAGCGGCTGGCGCCGATGGTGCCGCGCGAGCGCATCGTCGTCGGCGAAAGCGGGCTCAACACGCCGGCCGACCTCGCCCGGCTCAACGCCATCGGCATCTCCACCTTCCTGATCGGCGAGAGCCTGATGCGGCAGCCGGACGTGACGGCCGCGACCCGCGCCCTCCTCACCCGCGCGCCACCCCGCGCGGCGGCGGGATAACGGTCATGGCACGCGCCAAGAAAACGGCGAAGAAACCAACGGCGCGAACGCCCAAGCGCAAGGCGGCAGCTGCACCGTCGAAGACCCCCCTCACCCATATCGACCAGCGCGGCGAAGCGCGCATGGTCGACGTCTCCGCCAAGGCGCAGACCGAGCGCGTCGCGGTTGCCGAGGGCAAGGTGATCATGCGCACGGAAACGCTCGATCTGGTCGTCGCCGGCAACGCGCTGAAGGGTGACGTGCTGGGCGCCGCGCGCCTTGCCGGGATCATGGCGGCCAAGCGCACGCACGGGCTGATCCCGCTCTGTCATCCGCTGCCGATCACCAAGGTCGAAATCGAGATCAATCCCGAGCATGCGCTGCCCGGCTTCCTGGTGCAGGCGACGGTGAAGGTCACCGGGCAGACCGGCGTCGAGATGGAAGCGCTGACGGCGGTGTCGATCGCGTGCCTGACCATCTACGACATGGTCAAGGCGGTGGAGCGCGGCATGCGCATCGAGGGCATTCGCCTCCTGGAAAAGAGCGGCGGCAAGTCCGGCACCTACCGCGCGGAATCCTGACCATGTCACTCATGCCGGTCGCCGAAGCGTTGCAGCGCGTACTGGCCGATGCCGCGCCGCTGGCGGCGGAAACCGTGCCGCTCAACGACGCGCTCGGCCGCGTGCTCACCCAGGACGTTACAGCGCTGCGCACGCAGCCGCCGGCCAGCGTCTCGGCCATGGACGGCTATGCCGTACGCGCCGCCGACGTCGCGGCCACCCCGGCAACGCTCACGCTGATCGGCGAAGTCGCCGCCGGCCATCCGTTCGAGGGTACGGTCGGTCCGGGCCAGGCCGCGCGCATCTTCACCGGCGGCGTCATTCCCGCCGGCGCCAACGCGGTGGTGATCCAGGAAGTCACGCGCCGCGAAGGTGATCGTGTCGTCGTTGAGAAGCCGGTCGCTCAAGGGCGCAACATCCGCCTGCAGGGCATCGATTTCACGCAAGGCGACGTGCTGCTGCGCAAGGGACAGCGCCTCAGCGGCCGCGATCTGATGCTGGCGGCGGCCATGAACCACCCGACCCTGTCGGTCCATCGGCGTCCCAAGGTCGCCGTGGTCGGCACTGGCGACGAGCTGGTGCCGCCCGGTTCGGCGCCCGGTCCGGGCGAGATCGTGTTTTCCAACGGCTTTGCGCTCAATGCGCTGGCGCGCAGCGAGGGCTGCGACGTGAGCGACCTCGGCATCGCGCGCGACAAGATCGAGGCCATCGCCGCCAAGGTGCGTGAAGCGCGCGACTGGGGCGCCGACGTGCTGCTGACCACCGGCGGCGCCTCGGTCGGCGAGCACGACCTGGTGCAGCGGGCGCTCGCCGCCGAAGGGCTCGATCTCTCGTTCTGGCGGGTGGCGCTTCGGCCCGGGCGACCGATGATGCACGGCAAGCTCGGCGCCATGCAGGTGCTGGGCGTGCCGGGCAACCCGGTTTCATCCTACGTCTGTGCCTTTTTGTTCCTGGTGCCGCTGATCCGGCGGCTTTCCGGCCGTGCGGACATCGAGCCAAAGCCGGTCCCGGCCCGCCTGGTCAGCGCGCTGCCCGAGAACGATGAGCGCCAGGACTACCTGCGGGCAACGCTTGAGGAAGGCGCCGAGGGCCTTGTGGCGACCCCGGTGAAGGCCCAGGACAGCTCCCTGATGGCGAATCTTGCGCGTGCCGACTGCCTGGTGATCCGGGCGCCGCGCGCACCGGCAGCCCCCGCCGGATCGCAGGTCGTCGTCCTCAAGCTCGGCCTCTAGGGCAACCGAGAACGCCGCGATCGCTTCGCCTTCAAGGCCGGCTGGGCGCGGCGCCGATCTCCTCCATCGGCAGAACGACGCGCGTCAATTTCCAGTTTCCGTCCCACTTGAAGCGAAGCGAAACGGCGTGGCGCAACGGCGGAGTCGTATTGGGCACGACGTCGATCTCGAAACCGAAGGGGCCGCCTTTAAAAAAGGCGTACTTGATGTCGTTCAAGCGAACCTTGCGGGCCGACCTGATGGCGTCGGAAATCTTGGCGGCGGAGGCGTCGGATCTTTCGGTGGCGGACCCATCGGTAGCGGGTTCCCCGGCGGTATCACGAGCGCGGCCCTTGCGGTTCAGGCGGGCGACGACCTCAGGCGTGACGTAGCGATTCACCGCTTGGTCCACGATCGCCGGTCCCACGGCGGCCGCAAAGGCGGCCGTCCCGGGCCTTTCGGAGTCGGGGGTCGGATCGGCGGCGAGCTTTTGCAACAGCGCCGCCTTGAGATCGTTACGAAGTCCTTCGCGAACGCTGTCCCAAGCAACATGCTTTTCAAGGAAGGCGACATCGCCGTCTCGCGCGGCCTTGGCCAGCCCATAGGCCGTGTAAAACGGCCAGGCCACCCATCCCACGATGGCCGCGATCATGACGGTCGCGACGATGCCAGCAGGAAGGCGAATCGCGCGTTCCCGGCTCGCCGCCGGCAGCGGGTCCCGCGCGGGTGCCGGCGTCAAATAGAGGATGCCAAGGATCGGATCGTCCTTGAGTTGGACCCAGTCCGACCCGCCTTCCGCATAGACAAGATCGGTCGCGGCCAACTCGCCGCGCGCGGCCATGTGGCGTATCTCATAGCCCGTATACGGGCCCTGCGTGCCGCCGCCGCGATGGGCATACCAGCGCCGGCCAAAGGGATGGTTGGGAGCCTGCGGATGGCCGGCCGGAGCGGCTACCATGGTTGGCGAATACACGTGGTTCTTCCTTGCGAGCCTCGCGATCTGGTCGGCCGCAGCTTAGGAGACCAGGTTTTAAAGGGGGCTTATCGCCGGTCTGCCCGCGCGCCCTCGACGTTGCGCCGGAACCCGGCGCCGGGGTGATGCGCGCGCCTGAATTGGGCGGAACTCGGCCCGGGCGGCCCAACAATTCGGGACCAAACGAGCGTTTGCGGCCCCCGCCGGTTCAGAGGTCGTCATCCTTAAGCTCGGCCTATAAGGGCGTTTCAACTTTTTCACCGGAAATTAAATCCTTGCGGAACACATATCGAACAGATAGTGTTCGTTCATGATTTGTTTTCGCTGCCATCCGACGGGCTTACGGCACCGGGACAGGCGGCGACCGGGGAGAAAACGATGCTGACCCGCAAGCAATTCGAGCTTTTGCGCTTCATCCACGAGCGCCTGACCGAGACCGGGGTGCCGCCCTCGTTCGACGAGATGAAGGACGCCCTCGATCTGCGCTCGAAGTCAGGGATCCACCGCCTGATCACGGCTCTGGAAGAGCGCGGCTTCATCCGGCGGCTGGCCAACCGGGCGCGCGCCATCGAAGTGATCAAGCTGCCCGAGTCGGTCGGCCACGGCATGTCGAGCCGCTCGCGCGGCTTCACGCCGAGCGTGATCGAGGGCGATCTCGGCCGCGTGCGGCAGATCGCCGAGACGGACGAAGAGGCGCTCGGCGACATGCGCCCGATCGCGGTGCCGGTCATGGGCCGCATCGCCGCCGGCACGCCGATCGAGGCGATCCAGACCCGCAGCCACACCATCAACATGCCGTCGGACATGCTATCGACCGGCGAGCATTTCGCCCTCGAGGTGCGCGGCGATTCCATGATCGACGCCGGCATTCTCGACGGCGACATCGCCCTCATCAAACGCTCGGAAGCCGCGGACACCGGCGATATCGTGGTGGCGCTGATCGACGACGAGGAGGCGACGCTCAAGCGCTTCCGACGCCGCGGCGCTTCGATCGCGCTGGAGCCGGCCAATACGGCTTACGAGGTGCGCATCCTGCCGCCCAACCGCGTTCGCATCCAGGGCAAGCTGGTGGGGCTGTTCCGGCGCTACTGAGGATCAATCCCCCTCCTCCAGATCCTCCGGCTTCGGCGTGGCGTCGGGCGATCGTTTCGTCCGCTTTGCCGTCACGCCCGGCGGTGGACGCGACCAGGGCCGGTCGGTGCCGACCGGCCGCGCGGCCTCTTCAATGAAATGATCGCGATACCAGCGCAGCGTCACCGCGCCGCGCGCACGCCAGACGTTGCGGTCGATGAGTTTGGCCGAGCAGGCGCCCGGCGCCGAGCGGCGGCTGATCACGACGCTCGCGCGCGCGCAGTCCTCGGCGAAGGCGGCGGGCGACAGCGCGTATGACACCAGCCGTCCGTTCTTGAGCGAACCGACACAGCCGATCGCGTCGCAGCGCACGCCGGCGTGCAGCGTCTTGTCCTTGAGGCCGCGCGGATCGGCGTCGGCGGCAAGCCAGTCCCTGAGCGCGAACGTGTCGCGGCCGCTGTGCAGGATGGAAAGGCGCCCATCGGACCCGCGCAGGGCGGCGCTGTAGCCGTCGGCCGAGACCAGGATATCGGGCCGCGGCGTCTCCACCGCCCATAGCGCAGCCGCAACGCCCAGCACCGCCCCGCTCCAGCGCAACGGCGTGCGCAGCAGGCACACCAGCAGCAGGCCCAAGCTCGCCAGCAGCAGCGGCCCGGTGCCGAAGGCGTGGATATGGCCGACCGCGCCCGGCAGATGCGCGACCCACTGCGCCACAAAGACCATCCAGTCGAGCCCAAAGCCCATCAGCCGCCAGAACGGCGCGTCGAGGCCGAAGGGCAGCGCGATTACGCCGAGAATGCCCATCGGCATCACCCAGGCCGACACCACCGGCATGGCCAACAGATTGGCGAGCACGCCATAGGGCGCCAGGCGGTGGAAGTGGAAGGCGGCGTAAGGCGTGGTGGCGAGCCCCGCCACCAATGAGGCCAGCACCACGCCGGCGATCTCGCGCCAACCCCACAACGCCGCGCGCGCGGCCGCCGGGGTATCGGCATCGGGGCGCCACGGCCAGCCGTATTGATAGGCGGCGATCAGCGCCACGGTGGCGGCAAACGACATCTGGAAGCTCGGATGCACCACCGCCTGCGGCGCGAACAGCAGCACGCCGAAGGCGGCAATGGCGAGCGTGCGGAAGGTGAGCACCGGCCGGTCGAGCATCACGCCGACCAGGACGATGGCGGTCATGATGAAGGCGCGTTGCGTCGAGACGCCGGTGCCCGACAGCAGCAGATAAAACAGGGCCGTGGCGAGCGCGCCGACCGCGGCCCATTTCTTGATCGGGCGCCGGCTGGCGAGCGAGGGCGACAGCGCCAAAAGTGCGCGGATCACGAAGAAGGCGATGCCCGCCACCACCGCCATGTGGAAGCCGGAGATCGCCAGCACATGGGCGAGGCTGGAGACGTAGAACGCGTCCCGCACCGGCTCCGAGATGGCGTTGCGTTTGCCGGTGATCAGCGCGGACGCGATCGAGCCGCGGTCGCCGGGCAGGATGGTGTGGATGCGCCGGTTGATGGCTTCGCGCAAGGAATCGAGACGCGCGGCGTAATGCAGCCGGAGACCGGGCGCATGCGGCGGCGAACGTTTTCGGATCGCGCCCAGCACGAAGCCGGAGGCGCCGATCCCCTGAAAATACATGCCGCGGGCGAAGTCGTAGCCGCCGGGCCTGAGCGGCTGCAGCGGCGGCGAAAGATGCGCCTTGAAGGAAACGAAGCTGCCGACATCGGGCGCGGTGCCTTTGCGCACGGCGACGCGCACACGCTCCGGCTTTACGCGCATCCGCCGCGCGGTGATCGTCGCCACGCGCACCACGATGCGGTCGCTGCGCGCCCTCTCCTCACGGGTTTCCACAAAGCCTTCGACCTGCGCGCTCCAGGTCGGATAGACCAGCACCGGATGGGCGATGCGCGCGGTCTGCAAGGTGGCCACCGCAAAGCCGGTGGCAATCGCGGCAAAGCCGAGCGCCAGCGGCAGACCGACGGCGCTGCGGCGCGCACCCACCGCAAGGGCAATGCCGATACAGGCGGCCGCCAGCGCCGCCCACCAGGCCGGCTCGCGGCCGGCGGTGAAGTAGAGGACGATGCCGAAGCCGAAGGCGACCGGCAGCCAGGGCGCCAGCCGCCCGGGCGCGAGCTCGGCGGCGATCCAGTCGGCGCCGAGGCGGCCCATGCGGTCGGCCGCGGCGGTGACGCCATCGGGCAGCGCGAGCCCCGCGCGCCGGCGCGCGGCGTCGACGGCCGCCGCCCACGCCTTCGCTCGCGGGCGCGGGTCGCCGGCTGGTTGGTCGTCTCGGTCCATGGCCGCGCGCCCCGATCACGCCTACGCGGTGTTTCACGCGAGGGCGCTATCGTAGGTTGCCGGCCGGTTGTGGCTAGGAGAACGGTTGTGAACGCGCGACGGGATCAGCCCGCCGCCTTCTCCTTCGCCATGTCCTTGGCAAAGGTGTCGCGTAATCCCACGGTGCGGTTGAACACCGGCTTGCCGGGCGTGGAGTCCTTGTCGCGACAGAAATAGCCCTGACGCTCGAACTGCACCGGCTCGCCTTCGGGCGCCTGCATCAACGCGGGTTCGAGCCGCGCCTCCCTCAGAACTTCGAGCGACTCCGGATTGAGATCGTCGGTGAAGTTCTCGCCGGCCTTCGGGTCCGGCTTGCTGAAAAGCGGATTGTAGACGCGCACCTCGGCCTGGATGCTGTCGGCCGCCGACACCCAATGGATGGTCGCCTTCACCTTGCGGCCGTCGGGCGCGTTGCCGCCCTTGGTGGCGGGATCGTAGGTGCAGCGCAACTCGACCACCTCGCCGGCCGCGTCCTTCACCGCCTCGCGGCAGGTGAGGAAATAGGCGTAACGCAGCCGCACCTCGCGCCCCGGCGCTAGCCGGAAGAACTTCTTCGGCGGGTCCTCCATGAAGTCGTCGCGCTCGATGTAAAGCTCGCGCGAGAAAGTCAGCTTGCGCGTCCCCGCCGTTTCATCGTCGGGATGATTGATGGCTTCGAGCGCTTCGCTCTCGCCTTCCGGATAATTCTCGATCACGACTTTGAGCGGTTTCAGCACCGCCATGCGCCGCAACGCGGTCTTGTTGAGCTGCTCGCGGATCGAGAACTCGAACATGCCGACGTCGACCGTGCTGTTGGCTTTGGCGACGCCGATACGCTTGACGAAATCACGCAACGCCGCCGCCGGCACCCCGCGCCGTTGCAGGCCGGCGAGCGTCGGCATGCGCGGATCGTCCCAGCCGGACACGTGCCCGTCGCGCACCAGCGTCGTCAGCACGCGCTTCGACAGCACCGTGTAGGTCAGATTGAGCCGCGCGAACTCGTACTGGTGCGGGCGCGACGGCACGTCGAGGTGCTCGATCAGCCAGTCGTAGAGCGGGCGGTGGTCCTCGAATTCCAACGTGCAGATCGAATGGGTGATGTGCTCGATGGCGTCGGACTGGCCGTGCGCGAAGTCGTAGCTCGGATAGATCTTCCACGTCGTGCCGGTGCGCGGATGCGGCGCATGTTGGATGCGGTAGATGACCGGGTCGCGCAGGTTGATGTTGCCGGATGCCATGTCGATCTTGGCCCGCAGTACCCGCGTGCCGTTGTCGAACTCGCCGGCGCGCATGCGGCGGAAGAGGTCGAGGTTCTCCTCCACGCCACGCGTCGCGGAACGGGCTGTTCTTGCCCGGCTCGGTGAGCGTGCCGCGGTTTTCGCGGATCTCATCCGCGCGTCTGGTCGTCGACGTAAGCGAGCCCCGCGCGGATCAGGTCCTCGGCCCAGGCGTAGAGCTGCTCGAAATAGTCGGAGGCGTGATAGAGGTTGTCGCCCCAGTCGAAGCCGAGCCAGCGCACGTCGCGCTTGATGGCATCGATATATTCCTGCTCTTCCTTGGCCGGGTTGGTGTCGTCGAAACGCAGGTTGCAGTGGCCGCCGAACTCCTCGGCGATGCCGAAATTCAGGCAGATCGACTTGGCGTGGCCGATGTGCAGATAGCCGTTCGGCTCGGGCGGAAAGCGGGTGATCACCTCTTTCACGCGGCCCGCGTCGAGGTCGGCCTGGACGATGTCGCGGATGAAGTCGCGGCCCGCTTCCGCCGCCACCTGATCCCCGCTCGCCGATACGTCCTTCGCCATGCTTCCTCGCCGCGCCAAATGCCACGCTCAGCCCCGCGCCGGGAGCCTTGCCTTGGCGGGCTATGCCACGCCGGACCGCCCGGCTCAATGGCATTCACAGGGGCATTTGCGGTGTCGATTTTTCCCGCAACTGTGGTACAGGGCGCGCGATGACCGAACCCGTCGTGACCCGCTTTGCGCCCTCGCCCACCGGCTTCCTCCATATCGGAGGCGGCCGCACGGCGCTGTTCAACTGGCTCTATGCCCGTCACTTCGGCGGCAAGATGCTGCTGCGGATCGAGGACACCGACCGCGAGCGCTCGACCGTCGCCGCCATCAACGCCATCATCGACGGGCTGACCTGGCTGGGGCTGACCTGGGACGGCGAGCCGGTGTTCCAGTTTTCGCGCGCCGAGCGCCACCGGGCGATCGCCGAGCAACTGCTCGCCGACGGCAAGGCCTACCGCTGCTATGCCAGCCAGGAGGAACTCACCGCCATGCGCGAGGCGGCCCGCAAGGAGGGCCGCTCCAAGCTCTATGACGGCCGCTGGCGCGACCGCGACCCCTCGGAGGCGCCGGAGGGCGTCAAGCCGGTGATCCGCCTCAAGGCCCCGCTGACCGGCGAGACGGTGGTCGACGACCAGGTGCAGGGCCGCGTCACCTGGCAGAATTCCGACCTCGACGACCTGGTGCTGCTGCGCTCCGACGGCACCCCGACCTATATGCTCGCCGTGGTGGTCGACGACCACGACATGGGCGTCACCCACGTCATCCGCGGCGACGACCACCTCACCAACGGCGCCCGCCAGACCCAGATCTACCAGGCGCTCGGCTGGAGCGTGCCGGTGATGGCGCACATCCCGCTGATCCACGGGCCGGACGGCTCCAAGCTCTCCAAGCGCCACGGCGCGCTCGGCGTCGACGCCTACCGCGCCATGGGCTACCTGCCGGCGGCCATGCGCAACTACCTCGTGCGGCTCGGCTGGGCCCACGGCGACCAGGAAATGTTCACCACCGACGAAATGGCTGCGGCCTTCGACCTGGCCGCCATCGGGCGCTCGCCGGCGCGCTTCGATTTCGCCAAGCTGGAAAACCTCAACGGCCACTACATCCGCCAATCAGGCGACGCCGAGCTGATCGACGCGCTCGAAGGGTTGCTGCCGCACATTGCCGGCGGCGACGAACTGGCCGGCAAGATGACGCCAGCGCTGCGCGACCAGCTCATGGCCGCCATGCCCGGCCTGAAGGAGCGCGCCAAGACGCTGGTCGAGCTGTTCGAGGCTTCACGCTTCGTCTGGGCGAGCCGTCCGCTCGCGCTCGACGCCAAGGCCGAGGCGCTGCTGACCCCGGAGGCCAAGGACGCGATCGGCGCGCTGCTGCCGGAACTGGAAGCGGTCGCCGACTGGACCGCGAGCGGGGTCGAAACGGTCGTGCGCGGCTTTGCCGAGCGCACCGGCAAGAAGCTCGGCGCGGTGGCGCAGCCGCTGCGCGCGGCGCTGACCGGCCGCACCACCTCACCGCCAATTTTCGACGTGCTGGCGGTGCTGGGACCCGACGAGAGCCTCGCCCGGCTGCGCGACCAGGCCGGGACCTGACTCCCCGGATCAAAAATATTTTATCCCCCATAAACGACCGAAATCGTGCCCATATAGCGGGCCAGAGGGGCGCCCGGCCTGTCTTGCGGCGCACCCGGGGATGGGCTACCCAAACGATGGCTGGAGACCTACGCGCGCCCGCCTCCCGGGCCTCGCCTTGCCGGCCGTAACGACATTTTCAAGCGCACCGCTCGCTGCCAATTCGAGGGCTCGGCCATGGACGCCAAGACGGACGCCAACAAAAAGACGGGGACGCTCGCCGTCGGCAACAAGAGCTGGGACTTCCCGGTCTACAGCGGCTCGATCGGCCCTGACGTGGTCGACATCGCCAAGCTCTACGGCGAGAGCGGCTTGTTCACCTACGATCCCGGCTTCACCTCGACCGCGAGCTGTGAATCCAAGATCACCTATATCGACGGCGACGAGGGCGTCCTGCTCTATCGCGGTTACCCGATCGAGCAGTTGGCCGAGCACGGCGATTTCCTGGAGACCTGCTACCTGCTGCTCTACGGCGAACTGCCGACGCCGGCGCAGAAGGCCGACTTCGACTACCGCGTCACGCGCCACACCATGGTGCACGAGCAGATGATGCGGTTCTTCCAGGGCTTCCGCCGCGACGCGCATCCAATGGCGGTGATGGTGGGCTCGGTCGGCGCGCTGTCGGCGTTCTACCACGACTCCACCGACATTTCCGATCCGCACCAGCGCATGGTGGCCTCGATCCGCATGATCGCCAAGGTGCCGACGCTGGCCGCCATGGCCTACAAATATCATGTCGGCCAGCCGTTCATGTATCCCACGAACGATCTCGACTACGCCTCCAACTTCCTGCGCATGTGCTTCGCGGTGCCGGCGGAGAACTACCACGCCAACCCCGTGCTGGCGCGCGCCATGGACCGCATCTTCATCCTGCACGCCGACCACGAGCAGAACGCTTCGACCTCGACGGTGCGGCTCGCCGGCTCTTCCGGCGCCAACCCGTTTGCCTGCATCTCGGCCGGCTGCGCCTGCCTCTGGGGCCCCGCCCATGGCGGCGCCAACGAGGCCGCGCTCAACATGCTGAGCGAGATCGGCTCGGTCGACCGCATTCCTGAGTTCATCAAGCGCGCCAAGGACAAGGACGATCCCTTCCGGCTGATGGGATTCGGTCACCGCGTCTACAAGAACTACGATCCGCGCGCCAAGATCATGCAGAAGACCTGCCACGAGGTCTTGGCCGAGCTTGGCGTCAAGGACGATCCGCTGCTCGACGTCGCCATGGAGCTCGAGAAGATTGCGCTGCACGACGACTACTTCGTCGAGAAGAAGCTCTATCCGAACATCGACTTCTATTCCGGCATCACGCTGAAGGCGATGGGCTTCCCCACCACGATGTTCACCGTGCTGTTCGCGGTGGCGCGCACGGTGGGCTGGATCGCCCAGTGGAAGGAGATGATCGAGGACCCGAAGCAGAAGATCGGCCGCCCGCGCCAGCTCTACACCGGCGCGTCGGAGCGGGATTACGTGCCGATCTCGCGGCGGAAGTAGAGGCGCCTCGGGTCGCCGGGCATCGGCGACCGTGAGCGACTATTACGTCCAGCGCCTGCAGGTCTCCATGCCGCTCAAGGACGCTTCATCCCCGTTCCCGGCGGCGTGCTGGCGCTGAACGCCAGCGAGGAAGTCGTTGGCGCCGTGGGCGTGAGCGGCGATGCTTCCGACAAGGATGAGTACGCGGCGATCACCGCCGTGCAGCGCGCCGGGCTGACGCCGCATCCGGAGGATCCCGCCGAGAATTGGCGGGACGCCAGGCTCTGAAGGCACGTGCGCGCGCCGTGCACTCACGGTCCGGTCGACGGAACCCGGAACAATCACCCCTGCGCACAATCGATGTACCGGGCGCGTGCCCACTATCTCTTTTCCGAATTGCAAGTGTGAATTGGAAAGTACGCGCCCTATAAAATTTCAACCGTCATTGCGCCACCCCCTGGTACCGCATTGACCGCCGAAACGTTCAATCCAATTAGAAATTGGATCGGCGCGAGCTTTTCTATTGCGAAGGGTCGCATGGTAAATATATCGTTAACACGCTGGAAGGCGTTGAGAGTTCGGTCGCCGTTACCGCGGCGTCCAGTGAGGCCTCGGGTATGGCGTTCGTATCGTACGACCGTTCGACTGTGTTCCTTCGGAACACCAGGCAGCCGAGCGAGCCGGGCTACCGGCGTCTCCGCCATCTGTTGAGCGCCAACGATCTGACCATCGATGACGTCGACGGCTTCTGCCAAGCGGCAGACGAATTCGAGTCCGAATTTATTTCCGCCCCGCTCGCGGGCCGTACGATTGCGCACCTTTTCTTCCAATCCAGCACCCGCACACGGCTTGGTTTCGAGGCCGCCACCGTGGCCCTCGGGGGCTATCCGATCGGCATGGAGGACATGGCGTCGTCGCGCAGCAATTCCAGCATCGGCGAAACGCTGGAGGACTGCGCTGCCGTTGTCTCGCGGCTGTGCGACGGCATCGTCGTTCGCCATCATGAGACAGGCGCGGCCGCTCGGATGGCCGCCAAATCCGTGGTCCCCGTGGTCAACGCGGGCGACGGCTGGAACGAGCACCCGAGCCAGGCGCTGATCGACATCTATGCGCTGCGGCGCGGCCTCGGCTCGCTGCGGGGAACGACTATTGCCTTTGGTGGCGATCCGCGCGGCCGGGTTGTTCGCTCATTCATCCAACTGCTTCGGCTCGAGGCTCCAAAAGAGGTCATGTTTTGCATTCCGCCGCACTATGACGTGCCGGCCGACATCATCGATGCCCTGAAAAAAAGCCAAATTCGCTGCAGCATCATTTCGGACATCAAATACGCGCTGGCGAATTGCCACGCCATCATGATGACGCCGTATGACATGTCGGCGGTCGGCGAACCGGCGGATTTCGGACTATGTCGCGCCACACTATACGCCGGCTGAATTCGTCATCACCCCCGACAAGATTGAGGCCACCCGTTCTCAATCGCTCATCTACCATCCCTTGCCGCGTTTCGACGAGATTCATCCGGCCTGCGACGTTCTCCCGAATGCGATGTACTTCGAGCAGGTGCGCTTGTCGAAATTCATGCGGATGGCGGTGCTCGACCAGCTTTTCAATCCGGTATTGACGCTTGGCCGCGGTTTGTCGCGCCAGCCGACAGCGGCACCTTAGGACGCCACCTTCTTCTGTGGCGGCTGGGCCGCGGGCTGCCGCGGCCTCTGCATCCCGGATTCGTGCGGAACGATCGGCCGTTTGATCAACTCACGGACCCGCTCGGCGGAGATAGGCCTGCTGTAGATATAGCCCTGCACCGCGTTGATGCCGAACTGCTTCATGGTTTCGAGCTGGCCCTCGGTTTCGATTCCCTCCGCCACTCGCTCGATAGAAAGGTCGCGCGAAATCTGGGCGATCCCCCGGATGATCGCCGACGTGCGCGGCGATGCACCCAGGTTCTGGGTGAATTTTCGATCGATCTTGATCTTGGTGAACGGGAAGTCGTTCAGATACGCCAGCGACGCGAATCCGGTGCCGAAGTCGTCCAACGATATGCCCACACCGTAGCTGCGGAGCTCATCAAGAATTTCGACAGTGGTGACACTGTCGTCCATCAAGACCGACTCCGTTATTTCAAGGTCAAGACGCTCCGCAGGAAGACCCGTCTTGGCCAGGACCTTCATGACGGCGTCGACGATCTCATGGCCATGCCTGAACTGAACCGCAGACAGATTGACCGCGACTTTGATGTCCGCGCTCCAGTGCATCGCCTCGGCACAGGCGGTCGCCAGCACCCATTCCCCGATCGGCACAATGAGGCCCGTCGATTTCCGCGATGGGTATGAACTCGTCGGGCCGGACCATTCCGAATTCAGGATGTTGCCAGCGAAGTAGTGCTTCACAGCCAATGGCGCGCCCCGAGCGCGGATCGACGATCGGCTGGTATTCAAGATACAACTCACCATTTTGCCGCGCGAACTTCAGGTCAAGCTCAAGCCTCAGCCGATGCTCGTAATGCAGGGTCATCGACGGTGAATAGGCGACGACCCGACCCCGCCCGCTACGCTTTGCTTCATAGAGCGCCAGGTCCGCATTGCGCAGCAGCGCGTCGACATCGGCCCCGTCGTGGGGCGCCATTGCCCAGCCGATGCTGCCTCCGCATACGCTGGGCAGACCATCGATCCCGAGCGGGTCACACAGGCAAGCCAGCAGTTGCTGCGCGACGCTGTCGACCTGCAAAACGCGTTGGCCGAGCAGCATGACGAGGAATTCGTCGCCGCCGACACGGGCCACCTTGTCCCCCGGCAACAGAGTGGCCTGGATTCGGTGCGCTATCTCGCACAGCACGGCGTCTCCGACAGGATGGCCGAGCGTATCATTGATGTCCTTGAATTGGTCGAGGTCGATCGAGATCAGCGCAACATTGGCGCGTCCTTGCTCGACGCCTTGGAACTGTTTCTCCAGCAATCCGAGAAACGCCGAGCGGTTGAGAAGCCCGGTCAAGGCATCGCGCTGCGCCATGGTCTCGATCCGCTTGTAGGCAAGATGACGCGACACGATGTTTTCAAAAACGCTGCGGCAAACAAGAATTGTACCGAGGTAAAGAAGGCCGATAAACGTGGCCAAGACCAAGTGGACCGTATCAAAACGAAAAATCAGCCCCGCCAGGAATGGCACGCAAGTAAAGCTGATTTGGCCAAGCGTAATGAGCGGACGGCTGGCGTTGCGGGACGAAATACCGGCGATGTACCCGATGACACATCCATCGGTCAGGATCTCGATCCGGCTGTCGGGATGCATGAATAAAGTGTAGGCGCCGGTAACTCCGACCAAGGCGGAGAATGACCACGCTCCAATCAAGGCGCGCAGTTCCCAATGCTTGGTGCCGTCCAGGTTCGCCGGATCGTGCTGGCGTCGATGATAGGCCCACGCGCTGACGCTACGCAGACAACCCACGGCAAGGAATGCCAGCAACAAGGCGGCAAAGACCGGGTCGCGGCTTTCAAGTCCGGCCGCCCCAACGACCACAAGCGCCGCTAAAGTTGCACCAAGCAGGTCACGAGGCGTACTGGTTGCACTGTAAAGCCCACGTACGAGCTCGAAATAGAGATCGCGATCGGGAACTTCGCCATCCCATCGATGGAAAGCGGCCGAAATGGACTTCAAATACCGCATGCTACCAAACTTGGACCTGCGACTTTTGCGTACAGCCGGCCCGTACCTTTGGCAGACATCCGTTAAAGAAGAGACATCTGTCTCGATATTTTGGGGAAGGCCTGACGGAAAATCTAAGAGGCCCGAACCCGCAAGCAAGTCCTGCCCCGAAAACTCCGGGATGCTTGGTTAATTAACGATGTAAGAACGCGGTCGGAAGTTGGAGCGGATAGGCCCTACTTGATGCCGACCGCACGCGCCCCGCGCATCGCGGCAAGACTGATGGCCGCCGCCAGCATCAGATAGAAACTTGGGGCGAGCTTGTCGCCGGTGGCGCTGATGAGCCAGGCATTGATGAACGGCGCAAATCCGCCGAACAAAGCCACGCCAAGCGAGTAACTGATCGACAGGCCCGTCGTACGCATGCGGGTCGGAAACAGCTCGGCCATCAACGCGGCGAGCCCGCCCAAGTACCCGGCCAGCAACAAGCCCATGATGGCCTGCACGATCAGCAGCGTCTGCAGCGTCGGCGATGCGGTCAGCCAGACGAACAACGGATAAATGGCCACAAGCATTGCCGCCGCCGAGGCAGTGCCGATTGGAACGCGCCCAACCCGATCGGATAGCGCGCCGACGAGCGGGATGAAAACAACTTGAATGACGCCGGTCAGGAAGCCGGCAAAGAACGCGCCCGAGCCCGCTATGCCGAGCTGTCGTGTCGCGTAGCTCGACATGAAAAGAATGGTGTAGAGGCCGACCGTACCCAGGACGATCGCCCCAAACGAAATCAAGAGCCGCAGCTTGGCGTCCGTCAACGCCTCCCGCAATGGCGAGCGGCTCGCCTCGGTCGATTCGAATTCAACCGTCTCGTGGACATGCCTACGGACATAATAGGCGACCGGCCCGATCACGAGACCGAAGATGTAGGGCAAGCGCCAGCCCCAGGATTCCATCTGGCTCTTGCTCAACGTGCTGAACAGGATCACGCCGACGCCCGTGGCGAGGACCAATGTGATGCCTTGGCTGGCGAATTGCCAGCTGGCAAAAAAACCACGCTGTTCTGGGTTCTGCTCCGCGAGCAACGCCGTGGCACTGCCGAATTCGCCGCCGGCGGAAAACCCCTGGATGATCCTCGCCACCAGGATGAGGAGCGGAGCGCCAACTCCAATGGCCGCATAGGTCGGCGCAAGGGCGATAATCGCTGTCCCGATTGTCATCAGAACGATGGTGAGCGTGAATGCCGCCTTGCGGCCGTGCCGATCGGCATAGCTGCCGAGAATGACCGCGCCAACCGGCCGCACAAGAAACGTAACACCGAAGGTCGCAAAAGCCACAAGCAGCGAGACAGTCGGATCGCCGGCCGGAAAGAACAGCTTCGCCATTGTGACGGCGAAGAAACCGTAGACGATGAAGTCGTACCATTCGAGCGCATTGCCGACCGAAGCGGCCGCCACCACATGCCATCGCCGTGGTCGTGTGCTTATCTGATCTGACATTCGCCTGCCCTCGCGCCGGTCTTCAGCCAAGCACAGAGAAATTCAACGTCGGCAACGCTAGATGATTCGGCGCGGCACCAGTGGAACTAATTGGACAAGCTGATGAGCCAAGCGCAATGAATGGCGCTCAACCGTTTGCTATCGACTAATTTTTTCTGCGCCATTGGCGCAAGAGGTTGAGATCGCGCTCAACAACAACCGAATTTGTTGCCGGCGATATCCGCTAGGGTGTGCAACGAAACTCGCGCATGACACAACGCCATGTGTCGCGACTTAGACGCTCGTCCCGTTCGACGCCGCGCCATTGCCGTTCGCCCTGCCGTTGAGCTTCGGCGCTTTCGCCCCGTCATAGGCCCACTGCACGTAAATGCCGGCCCAGGTGAAGCCGCCGCCGAACGCGGCGAGCAGCATGCGGTTGCCGGCCTTCAATTTGGGCTCGTAATCCCACAGGCAGAGCGGGATCGTGGCGTTCGTGGTGTTGCCGTATTTGTTGATGGTCACCATCACGCGCTCCATCGGCAGGCCCATGCGCTCGGCCGTCGATTCGATGATGCGCTTGTTGGCCTGGTGCGGCACCAGCCAGTCGATCATGTTGGCGCGCAAGTTGTTCCGGCTCATGATTTCGCCGGCGACCTCCGCCATGCGCGCGATGGCGAACTTGTAGACCGCGGCGCCTTCCTGATGCACGTAGTGCAGGCGCTTGGCGACGGTTTGCGCCGTCGCCGGCATGCGGCTGCCGCCGGCCTTCTGGTGCAGATGGATCATGCCGGCGCCGTCGGAACGGATCAGCGCGTCCATGATGCCGTAGCCGTTTTCGTCGGGCTCCAAAAGCACCGCGCCGGCACCATCGCCGAACAGCACGCAGGTGGCGCGGTCGGTGTAATCGATGATCGACGACATCTTGTCGGCGCCGACCACCACGACCTTTCGCGCGGCGCCGGTGGCGATGAATTGCGCGCCGATGGTGAGCGCATAAAGAAATCCGGAGCAGGCCGCCTGCACGTCGAACGAACCGATGTTGCGCACGCCGACCATGTCGCAGATCAGATTGGCGGTCGACGGGAATTGCAGGTCGGGCGTGGTGGTGGCGCAGATCAAAAGATCGATGTCGGCCGGGTCGGTGCCGGTCTTCTTGAGCAGGCCGCGCACGGCCTCGGCGGCCATGTGCGAAGTGCCGAGCCCCTCGCCCTTCAGGATGTGGCGTTCCTTGATGCCGGTGCGCTCGGTGATCCAGGTGTCGCTGGTGTCCACCAACTCGGCCAACTGCGCGTTGGTCAGCACATCGGGCGGCAGGTAACCATGGACAGCAGTGATGGCGGCGCGCGGGGAGATGCTCAACGGGAAAACCTTAGTCTTTTTGCCATGTTACGCGGGCCCGGCGGCCGGCTGTCTGCCAATCTACGCCGATGCCGAACCGAATGCCAACCGCTTCGCGGTCCGGTTGGTTAAGGGCGTGGCCGCGCGCCGCCGAGGAATTTCATGACCACCGCGGCGGCGCGGGCGCTGGGGGCCTCGCCGCCGAGCCCCATGACGGCATCGAGCCGGCCGAGGGATTCGACCTGGCGTCGCCGTTCGGGTGTATCGGCAAGCAGCGGCGTGAGCGCGGCGGCGAGCCGTTCCGGCGTGCACTTGAATTGCAGAAACTCCGGCACCGCGGTCTCGTCCAACACCAGGTTGGCGAGGATAACGCTCGGCACCCGGATCAGCAGGCCGCCAATGCCCGCCTCGATCAGTGAGAGCTTGTAGGCGGCCACCATGGGTATGCCGGCCAGCGCGAGCTCGAGCGTCGAGGTGCCGGATTTGGTCAGCGCCGCGCGCGCGCTGCGGAAGGCCGCCAATTTTTCGTTCGGTTCGGTCACCACCCGCGCCGGCACCGGCCAGCCGGCGACCGCGGCGCGCACCGTGTCGGCCAGCCGCGGCACCGCCGGCACCACGACGTCGAGCGCGCCGACGCGCTTGGCGACCAGGCCGATGGCGGCGCCGAACACATCGGCCATGCGGCGGATCTCGCCGCTGCGGCTGCCCGGCAGCACCAGCAGCACCGGCGGATCGGCGAGGCGCCGCTGCGCTTCGTCGGCGTTGGGCCGCAGGGTTGCCACCTGCTCGATCAGCGGATGGCCCACGTAAGTGCCGGGCGGACCACCCAGACGTTCGAGTTCAGCCGGCTCGAACGGCAGCAACGCCAGCACATGGTCGACGTAAGCCTTCATCGATTTCGCGCGCCACGGCCGCCAGGCCCAGACCGAGGGACAGACATAGTCGACGATCGGGATGCCGGGCGCGCCCTTGCGCACCCTCTTGGCGACGCGGTGGGTGAAGTCGGGGCTGTCGATGATCACCAGCACGTCGGGCCGCGCCGCCACCACGGCATTGGCCGATTCACGAATGCGGCTGAGGATCGTCGGCAGTTTGGCGGGGATGGAGGAGAAGCCGACGATCGCCAGATCGCCGAGCGGAAACAGACTGGGCACGCCCTCAGCCGCCATGTGCGCGCCGCCGACAGCGGAGAACCGGACGCGGCCTTGGGTGCGTGCGCGTAACGCGGCGATCAAGGCGGCGCCGAGACGATCGCCGGATTCTTCGCCCGCCACCAGAAAGACGTGCGGCCCTTGAGCGGATTTATCCGGTGCGGCCGCCATCGGCCTAGCCTTGCGCGGCGGCTGGCGCGCCGATGACGAACACCTTGGCGCGGTCGGCTGCCGCCACCAGCTTCTCGGGCTCGGCCACGATGCTGCTGCCGGCCGCGACCGCCATGCCGGCAAGCCCCGCGCGCACGACGCCGTCGACCGTGCGTGGTCCGATGGCCGGCAGATCGAAGCGCGTGTCCTGGCCGGGCTTGGGCGCTTTCACCAGCACGCCGGTGCCGGCCGGCGCGCTCACACGGCCGTTCTTGCGCATCTCGGCCACGCGTTGGAGCATCTCATCGGTGCCTTCCGCCGCCTCCACCGCCAGCACGCGGCGGCCGGCGACCACCACCGCCTGGCCGACATCGAACGGCCCGGTGGCTTTGAGATAGTCGAAGCCGAGCGCGATATCGTCGCGGTCGCGCTCGGATGGCTGGGCGCTCCCGAGCGCGCCTTCCGGCATCAGGATGTCGGGCGCCACCACATGGGCGCCGATGAGCTGAAAACCTTCCCGCTCGAACATACGGGCGATACCGCTCAACAGATGATCGTCGCCGCCGCGGAAGGCCGCGAGCAGGGTCGGAATCCGCCGCAGCAAGCCAGAAGTCGGGCCGGATCTGCCAGAGCGCCGGGCGCACCAGCGAGCCGATGAGTACCACCTCGCGGCAGCCTTCGGCACGCGCCAGCCGCAGGAACTTTCCGGCCTGACCGAGATAGAGCCAGTGGTGCGAATAGCGCGCGGCCAAGGCCGGATCGGCGATGCCGCGCAGCAGGAACAGCATGACCTGACGGCCTTGGCCAACGGCGGCATCGGCGACCGTCAGCGGCAGGCTGCCGGCGCCGCAAATCAGCGCGAGCGGGCCGTCCTGCCGCGGGGCCGCGCCGGGGGTCATGGCTCCTCGTCGCCCTCGTTGCGTTTGACCGCCATGGTGAGCGGGCGTTTGCCGGCGCGGATGAAGTCGACGATCTTGCGTACGTGCGGATCGCTGCCGAATTCGAGCTCTATCGCATCGAGCCGAGTACGGAATTCGCCTTCGCCGAAGAACAGCGCCTGATAAGCGCGCCGGATCTTCAGGATATCCGATTTGGCGGCGCCGGCGCGGCGCATGCCGATGACATTGAGGCCGACCAGAATTCGCAAGCGGCCCATGCGCCATGCCCCACGGGATGACATCGGCGCGCACGCCGCTGAGCCCCACGAGCATCGCGCCCTCACCGATGCGCACGAACTGGCGCACCGCCACGCCGCCACCGAACACCACGTTGTCGCCGACGCTGACGTGACCGCCGATGATGGTGTTGTTGGCGAGGACGACGTTATTGCCGAGCTGGCAGTCATGGCCGACATGGGTGTTGACCATGAGGAAGCAGCGGTCGCCGATCTCAGTGAGGCCGCGGTCCTCCTCGGTGCCGATGTTGGCGGTCACGCCCTCGCGGATATCGCAATCGGCGCCGATCACCAGTCTGGTGGGGCCGCCCTTGTATTTCACCGACTGCGGCGGCGTGCCGAGCGACGCGAAAGGATAGACCGTCGTGCGCGGGCCGATCGACGTATGGCCGGTGACGCTGACGTGCGAAACCAGGCGGCAGCCGTCGCCGAGCGTCACGTCGGGGCCGATGATGCAGTAGGGGCCGATCGATACGTCGCGCCCGACCTTGGCCCCGGCGGCGACGCGCGCCGAGGGGTCGATTGTGCTTGCGTTCATGGGTCGAGGAGCATCGCGCCGACTTCGGCTTCCGCGACGACCCGGTCGCGCACCTTGGCCTCGCCCTTGTACCACCACATGTTTCGTCGGTTGGTCATCAGCGCCATGTGATATTCGACGGTGTCACCAGGCACGACCGGGCGGCGAAATTTGGCCTTGTCGATGGTCATGAAATAGACCGGCCGCGCGGTCAATTCACCGAGCCCCGTGAGGCACAGGATGCCCCCGGTCTGCGCCATGCCTTCGATCATCAGCACGCCCGGGAAAACCGGATTTTCAGGGAAGTGTCCCTGAAATTGCGGCTCGTTGATGGTGACATTCTTGATGCCGATGCCGCTCTTGTTGCCGCGGATGTCAATGACGCGATCGATCATGATGAACGGATAGCGATGCGGCAACATCTTGAGCACCTTGGCAATACCGACCGTATCCAAATCTGTCACGACGTCGTTCATGGCATTCGTCTCACTCGCCCCGTGCCTCTGCGGCGCCGGATGTATCATGCGCCAGCCGATCGGGCACCCTTGTATCGTGGAACCGCCGTTTCGCCGGCTTGGCGGGAGCCCCGGCCCAATGGGCGCCGGCCGGCACGTCATCCTGGACGACGCTGGCAGCGGCAATGCGTGCCCCCTCGCCGACCGTCACGTTATCATTTAGGCCAACCTGCGCCTCCAGGATAACATGGTCCTCAAGCGTCGCGCTGCCGGAAATGCCCGTTTGCGCCACCACCATGCAGTGCCGCCCGATGCTGGCATTGTGGCCGACCCGGACAAGATTGTCGATCTTGCTGCCCTCGCCTACCACCGTGTCGCGGATACCGCCGCGGTCAATGGTGGTTCCGGCCCCGATTTCGACGCCCTCCTGAATGATCACGCGCCCGCGCGGGGGAACCTTGAGGCAACCCGGATCGCCCGCCATGAAGCCGAAGCCGTCCTGACCGATGTGGCAGCCGGCCTGGATCATGACCCGGTCGCCGATCAAGGCATGGCTGATGGTGGCGCCGGCACCGATGATGCAATTGCGGCCGATACGCACCTCGCCGCCGATCGCGGCATTGGCCGCGATCACCGTGCCGGAGCCGATCTCGGCCCCCGGCCCGACCACCGCCCCAGGCTCGATGGTGACATCGGCTTCCAGGCGCGCGCTCGGGTGCACCTGGGCGCCAGCGCTGTCGCCGGCCGGATAAAGCGAGGACGGCTGCTGGGCATTCCCAAACAACATCCGCGCCACCGCGACGAAGGCACGGTAGGGATCGTCGACCACGAGGGCAGCGACCCGCGCGGGCAGATGGCCGGCAAGCGCAACGGTGGTGAAGCAGGCACCGGCACGGGTGGCGGCAGCCGCCCCCGCGAAACGTTCATCGTCCAGGAAGCTCAGATCCCAAGGCGCGGCTCGATCAAGCGCCGCAACGTCGGCGATGCGCCGTCCGGCGAGCGCCGCCACCGGCGGCGCCCCGGTCATGGCCGCGATCTCTGCCACGTCAAGGCCGCAGCCCGCTGGGCGGAATACCGGATCGCTCATGCCATCCCTGCCGTCGCGCGACGCACGGCCAAGATCAGAATGACGTGCCGCCGCTGAAGCGGAATATCTGGGTCTTGTCGCAGACCTCGGAGCCGTCCGACGCGGTGCCGCAAGCCTTCGACAGCGGATACGCAAGGTCGAAGCGCAACGGACCAAGCGGCAAATCCCAGATGAGGCCGATACCGACCGAGGAGCGAATATCCGAGATACTGTCGAGGCCCACCTGCAGCGTTTCGCCGGTCTGGTCCCACGTGGTCGGACCCTTGTAGCCCCACAGCCCACCAGCGTCGGCATAGGTCGCGAACTTTATGCCGACTTCCTTCGGCAGGAAGTAGAGCGGCGTCTGAAACTCGAGGCTCGCGCCCCAGTACATGCTGCCGCCAAGGGCGTCATTGGTGGTGCCCGGCGTCAGGTCGCGCGGACCGATGCCGGCCGGGGCAAAGCCGCGCACCAGGCTCGGCCCCATGAAGAAGTGATCCAGCATGCGCAGATCTTTGCCGCCCCAGGGGGACATGTTACCGCCCTGCAGCTTGAGCACGCCGACGACGTCCGGCAGCACCTCGTAGTATTGGCGTCCCTCAACCGTCGTGCGGACGAAGTTCACGTCGCCGCCGAGACCCGCCACGTCCTGCTTGAACTGGCCGAAGAAGCCGCTGGTCGGCGACTTGTTGTTGTCGAGGGTGTTGTAGGCCAAGGTGTAGCCGGCGAGCGACACATAAACCGGGCCATCGGCCAGCTCCGAGCGCACGGCAAGCGAAGCTTCACCGTCGCTGTAGCACGAGTTGCCCGGCAGCACGCCCGTCGTACTCGTACCCGCGCGATAGGCCGCCGCCGCCGTCGTATCCTTACAGTTGTTGTACTGCGGATTGGTGTCGAACGAGACTTCCTGCCGGTACAGCGAATAGTGCGGCTGCAGCGAGAGGTTCTCGGTGAGCTGGAAGCCAAGCCGCAACTTAATGCCGTAGGTCTTGGTGTCGTAGGAAAGATAACTGTTGGCCAGGTTCTGCCGGGCATAGAGGTCGATGCCGCCGGACATGCGATAGCCGAACAAGTACGGTTCGACGAAGGACAGACCGAAGCCGCGCACGTGCTGCCCGTAGCTTACCGACGCCTTGGCGTATTGGCCGCGGCCACCCAGATTGTGCTCGGCGACGCTGACTTCGGAGATGAAACCGTCCGCGGTCGAATAGCCGCCGGAAACCGAGAACTGACCGGTGGGCTTTTCGACCAGGTCCACGTTCACGACGACGCGGTCGGGCGCGGAGCCGGGCTCTGTCGTGATCTTGACCGACTTGAAGAAGTTGAGGTTCTTCAGCCGGCGCTCGGCGCGGTCAATCAGCGCGCGATTGTAGGGGTCGCCTTCGCCAAGGTCGAATTCGCGGCGGACGACGTAATCGCGCGTATGCGTGTTGCCATGGACATTGATCCGCTCGATGTAGGCGCGCCGGCCTTCGTCGACCACGAACACCAGATTGATCAGCCGCTTCTGGAAATTGCGGTCGCCGCGCGGATGTACCGTGGCGAAGGCGTAGCCGCGCTTGGCGGCCTCGATGGTCATCGCCTCGACCGACTTCTGAACGAGGTCGGCGTTATAGGTGTCGCCGGCGCCGAGCTTGATCTCGTTGCGCAAGAGCGACGGTTTGATCGCGTGCACGTTCGACACCACCTGGACGGAGCCGACGTGATACTTCGGCCCTTCGTCGATGGTGAAGGTGACGTCGAAGCCCTTTTCCTTCGGATCGTAGACGCCGCTCGCCGAAACGATTCGTACGTCTGCGTAGCCGTGCTTCAGATAGAAGCGGCGCAACAGGTTGCGGTCGGCCTCGACACGGTCGGGATCGTAGATGTCGGTGGTCTGCAGGAAGCTGAGCCAGTTGCTGACGCTGGTCTTGATCACCTGCCGCAGCCGGTAGGACGAGAAAGCGTGGGCGCCGACGAATCGGATGGACTTCACGCCGGTCTTCTTGCCCTCGGTGATCTTGAAGACGAGGTTCACGCGGTTGTTTGGCAGCCGGATTATCTCAGGCACCACGCGCACGTCGAAACGGCCCGAACGGTGATAGATTTCGATGATGCGCTGAACGTCGGCCTGCACCGTTGGCTTCGACAGGGTGCCGCGGGCCTTCGACTGGATCTCGGCCGCGAGTTGCTTGTCTTTGGCCTTCTTGTTGCCTTCGAAGGCGACCTTGTTGATCACCGCATTCTCGACCACCGACACCACCAAATGGCCGCCGGCGCGGCGGATACGGACGTCGGAAAAAAGGCCCGTCGCATATAGCGCTTTATAGGCTTGGTCGATTTCGACCGGGCCCAGACGGCCGTTGGGGCCGGGATGGAAATAGGAGCGGACGGTCTGGGCTTCGACGCGTCGATTGCCCTCGACGACGATCGAATTGACGGTCTGCGCAACCGCCGACCGCGAAGTCGCGATCGTCGCCGCCCCGCCGCCGACAAGGACCCCCCCGAGGACCAAGCAAGTGAGGGCCAGTCCCCGTAGCAACCGCACACAAAGTCCCATGCGCAACGCGCCCTTTTTTATCCTTGCGGCTGCCCCCACCGCGGTTCGGCGGACAGCCTGGCCGGCTTCGGATGCTTTTTACAGCGTTTGTAGCGCACTGCAAACGAACTTCCCTGCCCGACTTTCCCTTTCCCCTCAAAAAGTTGCTTGGCAGCAACGGTTACGAGGTGGCGAGGTGCAAAATGTCATTAAAGGTTGCAAAAATCATCAGCATCACAACGATCGCGAGCCCTATCCGGAACCCGACTTCCTGCGCACGCTCCGACAATGGCCGGCCGCGCACAGCTTCGATTCCATAGAACAAAAGGTGACCCCCGTCGAGCAAGGGAATCGGGAACAGATTCAGCAGGCCAATCGAGATCGAAAGCACCGCGGCAAGGCGAATCAAGGCAGTGAAACCGACCGTCGCCACCTCGCCCGACACCTGCGCGATACGAATCGGGCCACCGAGCTGATCGGCCGCTTCGCGGCCCGTGAATACCCCGCCGATGTAGGACAAGGTGCGGTCGACCACGAACCAAGTGTACTTCGCGCCGGCACCGACGGCGGTCAGCGGGCCCATCTTCTCGGTCTTGATGTCGCCGGGCTTCATGGACCGGCTGATGCCGAGCATGCCCAACGTGTGCTTGTTGCCGAAACGATCCTTGATCTCGCGAAGCTGCGGGGTGGCATGCAGCGTGGCGAGCTTGCCATCGCGTTCAACTTCAACCGTAAGCGGTTCGCCGGCGTTGACGCTGACGATGCGTTGCATATCGCTGAAACTGTCGATCTTGCTGCCGTTGATGGCGACCACCAGGTCGCCCGGCTTGAAGCCGGCGGCGGCGGCGGCGCTGTTGGGCTGCACGGTATCGACGCGCGCGGTGGTAGTCTGCTTGCCGACCACCATGAAAACGGCGGCAAAGATGACGATGGCCAGCAGGAAGTTGGCGAGCGGACCGGCCACCACCACGGCAGCGCGGGACGCGACCGGCTGGTAGTGGAAGCTGACCTTCTTGTCCTCTTCGCTCATGGTGGCCGCCGCCTCGTGGTCGGGCGTGCTGGCGACATTGTCGTCGCCGAGGAATTTCACATAACCGCCGAGGGGGATGGCCGAGAGCTTCCAGCGGGTGCCGTAGCGGTCGTTGAAACCGAAAAGCTCCGGCCCGAATCCGAGTGAGAAGCTGAGCACTTTGATGCCGCACCAGCGGGCCACCAAAAAGTGGCCAAGCTCATGAAAAAACACGACAATCGTCAGCACAAACAAAAAGGGGATCAGATAGCCGGCGACCCCGCCGCCAAATGCGCTCAAGCCACCCATGATATCGGCACCCATCCAGCCACCCTCGTCCCGCGTTAAACGCCATCTTCAAGCTTACTGAAACGTTATTAGAATGCCTTTACGGCAATTTCGGGCAAAGCCTCCCGGGCCAAGCTTCTGGCAACATGGTCAACGGCCAGCGCCTCCTCGACCGCCGCCGGATCGGCCAAAATGCCGCGTTTTCCCGCGGCTTCCAGCGTCGCCTCCACCAGCGCGACAATCGCCGGAAAACTGATGCGGCCGGCGATGAATTCGGCCACGGCGACCTCGTCGGCGGCGTTCATGACGGTCGGGGCCGCCCCACCCGTCTCCATGACCCGGCGCGCGAGATCGATGGCCGGAAAACGGGCCGGATCGTGGTCCTCGAAGGTCAATTCGCGCACCTGCGCCAGATTGAGGCGTTCCGCCGCCCCGTCGATGCGCTGCGGCCAAGCCAGGCAATGGGCGATCGGGGTACGCATGTCCGGGGTGCCAAGCTGGGCCACCACAGAGCCGTCGCGGAATTCGACCATGCCGTGGACCACGGATTGGGGATGCACCAGCACGTCGAGTTCGTTCGGATCGAGCGCGAACAGATGCTGGGCTTCGATCAGTTCGAGGCCCTTGTTCATCATGGTCGCGGAGTCGATGGTGATCTTGGGGCCCATCGACCAGTTGGGATGCTTGAGCGCCTGTTCGGGCGTCGCGGCCTTGATGGCGTCCAGCGTCCAGGTGCGGAACGGGCCGCCGGAGGCCGTCAGGATCACGCGCTTGAGGTCTTCGCGCGGACCGGCGCCGAGCGCCTGGAACACGGCGTTGTGCTCGGAATCGACCGGCAGCACGGTGGCACCGACGGCGGCGGCACGGCGCATGAACAGCCCGCCGGCACAGACCAGGCACTCCTTGTTGGCGAGCGCGACGGTAGCGCCGCGCTCGATGGCTGCGAGCGTGGGTTTAAGACCAATGGCGCCGCTGATCGCGGCCATCACCCAATCGGCGTCGCGCTCCGCCGCCTCCACCAGCGCGGCCTCGCCCGCCGCGGCCTCGATGCCGGTGCCGGCGAGCGCCTCTTTAAGCTCGGCATAGGCGTCTTCGTTCGCCACCACCGCCAGGCGGGCGCCGACCTCGCGGGCGATCGCGGCGAGCGGGCCGGCGTTGCGGCCGGCGGTGACGGCCTCGACCCGGTAGCGGTCGGGGTTGCGTTTGATCAGATCGACGGTGCTGGTGCCGATCGAACCGGTGGCGCCGAGAATGGTCACGCTGCGCAGATCGGCGGCGGGCCGCGGCTTGGAACGGGCAAGTCCGGGAACGGTCATAAGGTCACCATACCAGCAAGCCGCGCGCCGCGCCGTCAAATCCGCCGCGGGCGAGCCCGATCAGGCAGCCGACCAGGGCGGCGGCCCAGAAGCCGTCGAGGCGGTCCATGACCCCGCCATGGCCGGGAATGAGGTGGCTGGCGTCCTTGGCGCCGAACTGGCGCTTGATCCAGGATTCCAGAAAGTCGCCGGCCTGCGCCGCCACCGACAGCACCAGCGCCAGGACCGCGATCGCCGCCAGACCGCCGGCGCCAAGCCAAGCGGCCCCCGCCACAGCGATCGCCATGGCGCCGACCGCACCGCAGATCCCGCCCGACCAGGTCTTCTTCGGGCTGACCGCGGGCAGCAATTTGGGACCACCGAAGGTGCGGCCGCCGAAATAGGCCAGGACGTCGGTCGCCCACACGATCGCGAACAGGAACACCATCGCCGCAAATCCATAGGCGCCGTCGTGGCGCAGCAGCATGGGCGCCAGCAGCATGATGCCGGCATAGAGGATGCCGCAGGTGATCCAGCAACGCCGTCCGCGCGGCGCAAAGATGCTGGCGGCGAGCGCTCCCAGACCGACCAGCAGAATGGCGACGATGGGACGGTCGCGCCAGCCGACCAGCGCGGCGACGGCAAGCGCGCTCGCGCAGGACGAAAACATCAGCCGATGTCCGGGACCGACCACCAGCGTGATCCATTCCCACAACACCGCAATGGACGCCACGCCCCAAAACAGCGCGAACAGCCAGCCGCCATACCAGGCCGCCAACACCGCGAGCGGCGCCAGCACGATCGCCGAAACCACCCGCAGCACCAGATTGTTTCCGGGCGCCGACACAATGCTCCCGGGCTGGCCGGGATTGGGCACGGGGTCGATGCCGGACACTGGCGTCAGGACCCGGTCTTCGCGACCAGGCCACCGAACCGGCGCTCGCGCTGCTGATATTCCTGGATCGCCGCTTCCAGCACGGCGCGGTCGAAGTCGGGCCAATAGGTCGGCACGAACACGAGCTCGCTGTAAGCCGACTGCCAGAGCAGAAAATTGGACAGGCGCTGTTCGCCGCTGGTGCGGATGATGAGATCGGGATCGGGAACGTCGGGGGCATCGAGGAAGCCGCCGACCGTTTCCTGCGTGATCGCCGCGGGATCGAGACGGCCTTGCGCCACTTCGCCCGCGATGCGCCGCGCCGCGCGCGCGATCTCCTGACGGGCGCCGTAATTGAAGGCGACCACCAGGGTCAGGCCGTCATTGTTTTTGGTCAGTTCCTCGGCCTCGGTGAGCAGCCGGCCGATATCGGGATCGAGATCGTCGCGCTCGCCGATGATGCGCACGCGCACGTTGCTCTGGTGCAGTTCGGCGAGATCGTTGCGGATGAAGCGCCGCAAGAGCCCCATCAATTCGCCCACTTCGGAGGCAGGGCGCGACCAGTTCTCGGCGCTGAAGGAAAAAATGGTGATGTAGGAGATGCCGATCTCGCCGGCCGCGCGCACCGTGCGGCGCACCGCTTCGACGCCGCGGCGATGGCCCTCGACCCGCGGCAACCCGCGCGCCGCCGCCCAGCGGCCATTGCCATCCATGATGATGGCGACGTGGCGCGGCACGTGGAACGGGGGCGGACCCCCCAGCGGGACTTCGGCCTCGGACATATCGTTCCCTCAGACGGTGAGGATCTCCTTTTCCTTTTCCGCCAGCATCTGGTCGACTTCCGCGATCACGCCGTCGGTCGCCTTCTGGATGTCGCCCGAAAAGCGGTCGTGATCGTCCTTGCTGATGGCGTGATCCTTCTCCAACTTCTTGACCACGTCGAGTCCGTCGCGACGCACGTGGCGGACCGCCACCCGCGCGGCCTCTGCGTATTTGTGCGCAATCTTCACCAGTTCCTTGCGCCGGTCTTCGTTGAGCTCGGGGATGCGCAGGCGGATCACCTGGCCTTCGGTGGCCGGCGAGAGGCCGAGATTGGAATTGACGATCGCCTTCTCCACCGCGTGCATCAATGATTTGTCCCAGACGTTGACGGCGATCAGCCGCGGTTCCGGCACGGTGACGGTGGCGACCTGGTTGAGCGGCATGTGCGAGCCATAGGCCTCGACCTGCACCGGTTCGACCAGATGCGCGGAGGCGCGCCCGGTGCGCAGGCCCGACAATTCTGACTTCAGCGCGTTGGTGGCGCCGTGCATCCGGCGCTTGAGCTCTTCAAGATCGTGCGTTGCATTTGCCATGGCGATCCTCAAAACACTGTGCGGTCAATACGGTCAATCTGGCCGATAGCGCCGAAAAGCGCTCGAAATCCCCGTTCGGGCATGACGCCGGCCGCGCAAATGCCCCGCGAAGACCGGTTCCGACCCCGGCGCTTCGCTCGGGCTTTCGCAGGTTAGCCGACGGTGGTCGCGCGGCCTTTGCCGCGCAGTACCTCTTCGATGGCGCCCGGCGCGGCGATCGAGAAGACGATGATAGGCATGTGGTTTTCCCGGGCAAGGGTGAAGGCGGTGCCATCCATCACGCGCAGGTCCTTTTCGATTGCCTCCTGGTGGCTGACCCGCTCATAGCGTGTGGCCTTGGGATTCTTCTTGGGATCGGCGCTGTAGACTCCGTCCACATTGGTCGCTTTCAGCACCGCCTGGCAGTCGAGCTCGACGGCGCGCAGCACCGCGGTGGTGTCGGTGGTGAAGAAGGGGTTTCCGGTGCCGGCCCCCAAGAGCACCACCCGGCCCTTGCCGAGGTTCTTGAGCGCACGCTTGCGGTTGTAGGTTTCGCAGACGGCCGGCATGGCAATCGCCGACAAGGTGCGCGCCTCGCAGCCGGCGCGCTCGATGGCCGCCTCCAGCGTGAGGCAGTTCATCACCGTTGCCAGCATGCCCATGGTGTCGCCGACCGGACGCGGCACCCCGCGCTCGGAGACTTCCACGCCGCGGAAGATATTGCCGCCGCCCACCACCACGCCGAGTTCGACACCGAGCTTGGCGCAGGCGGCGAGATCGGTGGCAAGGCGCTCGACCGTCGGCTGGTCGATGCCGAAGCCGCTGTCACCGCTGAGCGCCTCCCCCGATAGTTTGACGATCACACGCCGGTGGACCGGGTCAGACATGGGTTCGCTCATCCTTGCGTACCGGCTTGCGGTCCGGTCCATCCGCCGTAAATCAGCGGCGCCGATGGCATTCTACAGAGAGCCGGCCGGTCCGCGAAATCGCCGGCCGGCGGCCTCCGCTTCTGTTCACTCGTCGCTCAGCCCTGCCCGGCAGCGGCAGCCACCTCGGCGGCGAAGTCACCTTCTTCCTTCTCGATGCCTTCGCCGAGCCCGTAGCGCACGAAGCCGGCGATCTTGATGGCGCCGCCCACGGTCTTCTCGGCTTCCTTCAGCGCCTGCGCAACGGTCTTGGCAGTGTCGTGGACGTAGACCTGCTCGAGCAGACAGACCTCCTTGTAGTAGGTCTTCAGGCCTGACTCGACGATCTTCTCGATCACGTTGTCGGGCTTGCCCTGCTGGCGGAACTTGTCGGCCAGCACGTCCTTCTCGCGCGCGACCACCGCCGGATCGAGGCCGGAAGCATCGACCGCCTGCGGATTGGAGGCGGCGATGTGCATCGCGACCATGCGGCCGAGCGCGGTGAGTTCGTCCGCCTTGCCGGGGAACTCGAGCGCGACCAGCACGCCGATCTTGCCGAGACCGTCGCTGACCGAGCTGTGCACGTATTGCCCGACGGCGCCCTGGCTCACCTCAAGCGAAGCGGCGCGACGCAACGTCATGTTCTCGCCGACCTTGGCGATGGTGTCGGTGATGGCCTCGGCGACCGTGATGCTGCCGACCTTGGCGGCCGTGATCGCCTCGACGTCGGTGCCGACGTTGAGCGCGACGTCCGCGATCATCTTGACCAGGCCCTGGAACAGATCGTTGCGGCCGACGAAGTCGGTCTCGGAATTGACCTCGACCACCACGCCCTTCTTGCCCTTCACCTGCAGGCCGATGAGGCCTTCGGCGGCGACGCGGCCGGCCTTCTTGGCGGCCTTGGAGAGGCCCTTCTTGCGCAGCCAGTCGACGGCGGCGTCCATGTTGCCGTCGTTTTCGGTGAGCGCGGCTTTGCAATCCATCATGCCGGCGCCAGTCGCCTCGCGCAGTTCCTTGACCATGCTGGCCGAGATATTCGCCATAACGTGTTCCTTCATCCGCCGGGGACCGCCTTAAACGGCGGCCGGCGCAAGTTTCATATTTCGTTGCGCATGATCTTGTCCGAAAACCGGTTCCCACTTTTCGGGATCATGCGCTGATCTAACTGCCCGGCGTAACCGCCTGACATAACGGCGGAATTACTCGGTTTCCGCCGTCAATTCCTTGGCCTTGGCAACCCAGCCGTCGACGCGGCCGGGCAGCCCCACCTCTTCGCCGACATTGTGCGCGGCGGTCGGGCTGAACTCGGCGATCTGCGTGTAGTGGAAGATGCCGAGGTCGTTGAGCTGCTTCTCGATCGCACCCGAAATGCCCGGCAGCTTCTTGAGATCGTCGGCGACACCGCGCGGACCCGGCAGCGGCTCGAAGCCGAGACTGCTCGCCGCGGGCTCGGCCGGCACCGGCTCGGCGACCACGGGTTTTTCCTGCGCGCCGACATCGACGCCGAGTTCGCCCTGCGCGCGCGAGATGCCGTCGATCGCCGCCTTGGCGATCAGATCGCAGTAGAGCGAGACCGCGCGGCTGGCGTCGTCATTGCCGGGCACGACATAGGTGATGCCGGCCGGATCGCAATTGGTGTCCACGACCGCGGCAACCGGGATGTTGAGGCGCTTGGCTTCCTGGATCGCGATGTCTTCCTTGTTGGTGTCGATCACGAAGATCAGGTCCGGAATGCCGCCCATGTCCTTGATGCCGCCGAGCGAGCGGTCGAGCTTGTCGCGCTCGCGCTGCATGGTCAGGCGTTCTTTCTTGGTGTAGGCGGTGGCCTCGTTGGACGAGAGCATCTCCTCGAGCTTGCGCAGGCGGGAGATCGAACCGGAGATGGTCTTCCAGTTGGTCAGCGTGCCGCCGAGCCAGCGCGAATTGACGTAGTACTGGGCGCAGCGCTTGGCGGCGTCGGCGATGGCGTCCTGCGCCTGGCGCTTGGTGCCGACGAACAGGATGCGGCCACCCTTGGCGACGGTATCGCTCACCGCCTGCAGCGCCTGATGCAGCATCGGCACGGTCTGCGCGAGGTCGATGATGTGGATGTTGTTGCGGGTGCCGAAGATGAAATTGCCCATCTTCGGGTTCCAGCGGTGGGCCTGATGGCCGAAATGCACGCCAGCCTCCAACAGCTGACGCATCGAATAGTCAGGAAGCGACATAAATCTTCTCCGGTTGGTCCGCCGCGGACGGTTGTGAGCCCAGGGTTTCTCGTTGATTTCGTTGAGAAAATCAGGGCCACCGGACGGCCAAACCGGCCCGGTTGTCGGGGCCGCAGCCATACGTCCGCGTGAGTGATGGTCGGGCTTATATAGGGACGAATTCCGGGACGCAAGGGACCGTTCCCGCTCCCCCGCTTCGCGGGGCGAGGGAACCCGGCCCTACAGTGCCTCGACCTGGAGGACCCCCGGCACCGCCTTGAGCGCGCCGGCGATCTGCGGCGAGACCTTGAAGCGGCCGGGCAGCTTCACCTCCACCTCGGTGCCTTCCGCCAATTGCAGCACCATGGACACTTCACCGTCGCCGTTGGGCGCGGCTTGCCGGGCGACCGGCTCCAGCCGCTTGGCGACCGCCTCGAGCGGCTTGTCGTCGCGCAGGAACACGCGCAGGCCTTTGTGCAGGTTGGCGGCGGCGGCATCGAGCGGCTCGACCGACTGGATGCGCGCGCGCACCTCGTCGCCCTGCACTTCCGCGGACAGAAACAGCAGCACGGCGCTGCCGGGCTCGAGCAGGTCGCGGTATTCGGCGAGCCCTTCCGAGAAGATCACCGCCTCGTAGGTGCCGGTCGGATCGGACAGTTCGATGATGCCCATCTTGTTGCCGGTGCGGGTGCGCCGCTCGGTGCGCGAGACCACGGTGGCGGCGACGCGGCCGGCGGTGATGCCGCTTTTGACCGCGTGCGAGAAGTCGGCCCAGGACTGTACGCGCAGCTTCTTGAGCACGACCGCGTAATCGTCGAGCGGATGGCCGGAGAGATAGAAGCCGACCGCGTCGCGCTCGCGCTGCAGGCGTTCCGGCGGCAGCCAGGGCTCGACCTGCGGCAGCCGGATCGGCTCGCGGGTATCGCCGCCGCCGAACAGCTCGTTCTGCCCGACCGACGCGGCCTCGTGCGCGTGCTGGGCCTGGCGCAGCACCATGTCGACGCCGGCGAAGACGCGGGCGCGGTTTTCCTCGAAGGCATCGAAGGCGCCGGCGCCGGCGAGGCTTTCCAGGACGCGCTTGTTGAGCGCGCGCGGATTGATGCGGGCGGCGAAATCGGCGAGATCGGCGAAGGGACGGTTCGCCCGCGCTTCGACGATCGATTCCACCGCCTGCTCGCCGACGCCTTTCAGCGCCGCGAGCGCGTAGATGATGGTGTTGCCGTCGACCTCGAACGGCACGCAGGAACGGTTGATCGACGGCGGCGCCACCTCGATGCCGAGGCGCTCGGCCTCGGCGCGGAATTCCGCCAGCTTGTCGGTGTTGTTCATGTCCAGCGTCATGGTCGCTGCCAGGAACTCGACCGGATAGTTCGCCTTCATATAGGCGGTCTGGTAGGCGACCAGGGCATAGGCGGCGGCGTGGCTCTTGTTGAAGCCGTATTCGGCGAAGCGCTCCAGCAGGTCGAAGATGGCGTCGGCCTGGGACTTGTCGATGCCGCGTTCGGTGCAGCCTTTCACGAAGATGCTGCGCTGCTTCTGCATCTCGCTGCGGATTTTCTTGCCCATGGCGCGGCGCAACAGATCGGCGTCGCCAAGCGAGTAGCCGGCAAGGATTTGCGCGGCCTGCATCACCTGTTCCTGGTAGACGATGACGCCGAAGGTCTCCTTCAGCACCGCCTCCATCTTGGGATGGATGTAGTCGGGCGTCTCCAGGCCGTGCTTGCGCGCGCAATAGGTCGGGATGTTGGCCATCGGGCCGGGGCGGTAGAGCGCGACCAGCGCGATAATGTCCTCGAAACGGTCGGGCTGCATGTCGAGCAGCGCGCGCCGCATACCCGCGCTTTCCAGTTGGAACACGCCAACCGCTTCGGCGCGGGAAAGTTGCTCATAGGTCTTTTTGTCATCGAGCGGGATGGCCGAGAGATCGATGTCGATGCCGCGGCGCTTCACCAGTTCCACCGCCTTGTGCAGCACGGTGAGCGTCTTGAGGCCGAGGAAGTCGAACTTCACCAGGCCCGCCTGCTCGACCCATTTCATGTTGAACTGGGTGACCGGCATGTCGGAACGCGGATCGCGATAGAGCGGCACCAGCTCCGACAGCGAGCGGTCGCCGATGACGATGCCGGCGGCGTGCGTTGAGGCGTGGCGGTTGAGGCCCTCGAGCTTCCGGGCGATGGCGAAGGCGCGCTTTACCACCGGCTCGTTCTCGGCCTCGGCCTGCAGCTTGGGCTCGTCCTCGATGGCCTTGGCCAGCGTCACCGGATTGGCCGGGTTCTGCGGCACCAGCTTGCAGAGCTTGTCGACCTGGCCGTAGGGCATTTGCAGCACGCGGCCGACGTCACGCAGCACGCCGCGCGCCTGCAGCGTTCCAAACGTGATGATCTGCGCCACCTGATCGCGGCCGTAGCGTTCCTGCACGTAGCGGATCACCTCGTCGCGGCGGTCCTGGCAGAAATCGATGTCGAAGTCCGGCATCGACACGCGTTCGGGATTGAGGAAGCGCTCGAACAGCAGGCCGAAGCGGATGGGATCGAGATCGGTGATGGTGAGCGAATAGGCGACCAGCGAGCCCGCGCCGGAACCGCGGCCGGGCCCGACGGGAATGTCCTTCGACTTCGCCCATTTGATGAAGTCGGCCACGATCAGGAAGTAGCCGGGATACTTCATGCCTTCGATGACGCCGAGCTCGAATTCCAGGCGGTCGCGGTATTCGGCTTCGGTGTGGCCCTCCGCCACGCCATGCGCGACGATGCGGCGGGTGAGCCCCTCCTCGGCCTGATTGCGCAGCTCGGCGGCCTCGTCGACCGCGTGGCCGTCCTCGCCGACCGAAAAGCGCGGCAGGATCGGCTTATGAGTCTTGGGCCGGAAGGCGCAGCGCTCGGCAATCTCGACGGTGGAGGCGATTGCCTCGGGCAAATCCTTAAACAGCTCAACCATTTCCCCGCGGGTCTTGAAGCGATGCTGCGGGGTGAGCTGGCGCCGGTCGGTTTCCGAGATGACGCGGCTTTCGGCGATGCAGATCAGCGCGTCGTGGGCCTCGTAGTCCTGGGCGGTGGCGAAATACGGCTCATTGGTCGCGACCAGCGGGATGCCCTTGGCATAGGCGAGCTCGACCAGCATCGGCTCGGCCTGGCGCTCGGCCGCCATGCCATGGCGCTGCAATTCGACATAGAGCCGGTCGCCGAACAGGTCGAGCAGCGCTTCCAGGCGTGACGTGGCAAGCGGGCTCTGCCCGGCGGCGATCGCCGCATCGAGCGGACCGCCGAGGCCCCCGGTGAGCGCGATCACGCCTTCCGTCTCGCCCTTCAGCCAATCGAGCTGAAGGCGCGGCGGCTCGTTCGCCGGGGTGTCGAGGAAGGCGCGCGAATTGAGCCGCATCAAGCTGCGGTAGCCCTCTTTACGCGCGGCGAGCAGGACGATGCGCTGGCGCTCGGGCATGGCGTTGTGCGTGCGCGAGCCATGCTCGACGTCGCCGAAATCGATGGCGAGCGCGCAGCCGACGATGGGCTGGATGCCGGAACCGGAGAGCTTTTCGGAGAATTCGAGCGCGCCGAACATGTTGTCGGTGTCGGTCAGCGCCAGCGCCGGCTGGTGGTCGGCCTTGGCCAGTTCCGCCAGCTTGCCGATCGGCAGCGCGCCTTCGAGCAGCGAATAGGACGAATGCACGTGCAGGTGCACGAAATCGAGATCGGCCATGAGGCGGCTATGTCTCTTCGGGGCTTGGGGTGATTCCTTGGTCGCCCCCAGAGTGGGCAGGCGCGCTCGCCAAGTCCACCCGCAAGGCCGCGCCCGGGTTGCCTATGCCCGCTTTTCGCAAGCCGCGTGATCGTCAAGGCCGGGCATGACGGCGGATAAGCCGTGCCGGGGTACGCGTTACAAACTCCCCAACACCTGCGACCAGATGGCGATCATGCCGATGAACAGACTGAGCGAAGCAAGCGCGGCAGCTTCCTGGATGACGGCTTTGAACATGACTCTCTCCCCAAGAACGGAGAGGGAACATAGTTCATTGTTTGTTCCAGAGTCAAGCGCAGCATTGCGACCCGCCCCCACTGGCATATTCTTAACTTAAATCAATCGGTTATGGCAATATCCTCAGGTCAGACCGCCGCCGTGAGAGGGCGCCTGAGTCCCGCTCCAACTCGCCGCGCCCCGCGCCCTAGTGCCGGCGCACGCGCACGCAGACGCGGCCCCGGAGCACGTACCCGCGCCGGCACACCAATGTGGTTCGATGGACCCGCGTCGGCCGGCGCACCACGCAGACGCCGTTTACCCGCGCGTAGCCGCGCCGGCATTTGACCACCATTGGCGGGCGGTGCACGACGGGCGGCGGTGGCCGATAGCCACGCCGGACCATCGTCCCGCACACGACATGACGTTCGGGCGTCAGGACGCAGCCAGTTTTGGCCGTCGCGACACTTGTAAAGCTGAGGCAGCCCGCGAGCACTCCGAGGGTCACGATCAGACGGCGCATGATGGCCGACTCCTTGGTTACGAGCCTAAGGCGTGGCTCGGTGGGACACATTGTCTTGAGCCGGGATCACACCGGCATGTGTATTTCGCCGGCTTGGCGCTTTCGCCTACTCCAGCTCCACCACGTGCCCGTCCTGCAGGGTCACGCGCCGGTCCATGCGGGCGGCGAGCTCCATGTTGTGGGTGGCGATGATGGTGGCGAGGCCGGAGGCGCGCACGAGCTGGGTGAGCGTATGGAACACGTGCTCGGCGGTGTTCACGTCCAGGTTCCCGGTCGGCTCGTCGGCGAGCAGGATGCGCGGCGCGTTGGCGACCGCGCGGGCGATCGCCACGCGCTGTTGTTCGCCGCCGGAAAGCTCGGCCGGCCGGTGCTCGAGCCGCTGGCGCAGGCCCAGATAGCTCAGCAATTCGACCGCCCGCTCGCGCGCGGCCCCGCGCGGCAGGCCGCGGATCATCTGCGGCATCATGACGTTTTCCAGCGCCGTGAACTCCGGCAGCAGATGGTGCGACTGGTAGACGAAGCCGATCTCGTTGCGGCGGATGCCGGTGCGCTCGGCGTCGGGCAGCGTCGCGGTGGCCTGGCCGTCGATATAGACCTCGCCCTGGTCGGGGTGTTCCAACAGGCCGGCGATGTGCAGCAGCGTCGACTTGCCGGCGCCGGAGGGCGCCACCAGCGCCACCGACTGACCGGCCCAGACCGCCAGTTCCACGCCCGTGAGCACGTCCAGGGTCGCCTCGCCTTGGTGGTAGCGGCGCTCGACCGCGTGCAGGAACAGCATGGGGACGTCCTGCCGTTCCTCCTCGGTCGCCTCGACGCGCACTTCTTCCACCATCGTCTCACTCATAGCGCAGCGCCTCCACCGGATCGAGGCGGGCAGCCCGCCAGGACGGATAGAGCGTGGCGAGGAAGGACAAGACCAGCGCCATCACCACCACGGCGAAGGTCTCGCCGGTGTCCATGTCGGCGGGCAGATGGGAGAGGAAATAGAGCTCGGGCGAGAACAATTCGGTGCTGGTGAGCCAGGACAGGAACTGGCGGATGGTCTCGATGTTGAGCGAGACCACGACCCCCAGGATCAGCCCGACGAAGGTGCCGACCACGCCGATCGAGGCGCCGGTGATCAGGAACACGCGCATGATCGACCCTTGCGAGGCCCCCATGGTGCGCAGGATGGCGATGTCGGAGCCTTTGTCCTTCACCAGCATGATCAGGCCGGAGACGATGTTGAGGGCCGCCACCAGCACGATCAACGTCAGGATCAGGAACATCACGTTGCGCTCGACCTGGAGCGCGGTGAAGAAGGTGGCGTTGCGCTGGCGCCAGTCGATCATGAAGATCGGCCGCTTGGCGGCGGCCTGCACCGCCTTGCGGTAGCTGTCCACGCGGTCGGGATTGTCGGTATAGACCTCGATGGCGGTGACGTCGCCGGCGCGGTTGAAATAGGCCTGCGCCTGGGTGAGCGGCATGAACACCATGGAGGAATCGTATTCCGACATGCCGACTTCGAACACGGCGGCGACCCGGTAGACCTTGATGCGCGGCATGGTGCCCATGGGCGTCACCGCCCCGCGCGGCGCAACAAGCGTGATCTTGTCGCCGGCGTGCAGCGAGAGCTGGTCGGCGAGCCGGCGGCCGATCGCCACCCCTTCCCCGCTGTCGAAGCCTTTGAGCGTGCCCTGCTTGATGTTCTTGGCGACCGAGGGGAGCTTTTCCAGGTCCTGCAGGCGGATGCCGCGCACCAGCACGCCGCCGGAATTAAACGGCGACGAGGCCAGCGCCTGGCCCTCGACGATGGGGGCGGCGAGCTTGATGCCGGGGACCTTGCCCACACGGGCGGCGACCTCTTTCCAGTCGGTCAGCGGCTTGTCGAGCGGCTGGATCAAGAGATGGCCGTTGAGGCCGAGGATCTTTCCCAGGAGCTCGTGGCGGAAGCCGTTCATCACCGCCATGACGATGATCAGGGTGGCGACGCCGAGGACGATGCCGAGGAAGGAGAACCCGGCGATCACCGAGATAAAGCCCTCCTTGCGCCGCGCCCTGAGGTAACGCAGCGAAAGCATCCATTCGAACGGGGAGAAGGGCCGCGTCCCGGTAGGCTCGGTCATGGGTGATTGGTTCCTGGGTGCCGGATTTTCACACGATTCGGGCGCTTTCAAGCCCACCCCGGACCGAAAGTGCTTGGCCGGACACAGGAATTTTTGAGGGGCTTTTTGTCCCCTCAAACCGCGCCGCGGGAATGAAAACTCACCGAGTTCAGCAAATCCAGCGCCGCCGCCGGTGACATCAGTTCCTTGCTGCCATCGGCGCGCTTTTTCAGCTCGACTTTGCCCTCGGCCAGGCCCTTGGGGCCAACGAGCACCTGCCAGGGGATGCCGATCAGGTCGGCGGTGGCGAATTTCCCGCCCGCGCGCTCGTCGCGGTCGTCGTAGAGCACCTCGACGCCCTTGGCGGTGAGATCGCGGTAAAGCTGGTCGCAGGCGCCGTCGGTGCCGGCATCGCCCTGCTTGAGGTTGAGGATCGCGACCTTGAAGGGCGCCACCGCCTCCGGCCAGATGATGCCGGCATCGTCGTGCGATGCCTCGATGATGGCGGCCACCAGCCGGCTCGGGCCGATGCCGTAGGACCCCATATGCACCGGCGCCTCGCCGCCCTCGCCGGTCGCCACCACCGCCTTCATCGGCTCGGAATATTTGGTGCCGAAATAGAAGATGTGGCCGACCTCGATGCCGCGCGCCGACACCTGGGCGTCGCTGGGGATGGCCGCGAACTTGTTCGCCTCGTGCATGTCGGAGGTGGCGGCGTATTGCGAGGTCCACTGGTCGACGATTTGCTGCAGGCCAACGACGTCATCGAAATTCACGTCGTCGCCGGGTACCGGCATGTCGAGATAGTCCTCGTGGCAGAACACCTCCAACTCGCCGGTCTGCGCCAGGATGATGAACTCGTGGCTGAGGTCGCCGCCGATCGGCCCGGTTTCCGCCCGCATGGGGATCGACTTCAGACCCAGCCGCGCGAAAGTGCGCAGGTAAGCCACGAACATCTTGTTGTAGGAATGCCGCGCGCCGGCTTGGTCGAGGTCGAAGGAATAAGCGTCCTTCATGAGGAATTCGCGGCCACGCATCAGCCCGAAGCGCGGGCGCACCTCGTCGCGGAATTTCCACTGGATGTGATAGAGGTTGAGCGGGAGATCTTTGTAGGAGCGCACATAGGCGCGGAAGATCTCGGTGATCATCTCCTCGTTGGTGGGCCCGTAGAGCATGTCGCGCTCGTGGCGGTCCTTGATGCGCAGCATCTCCTTGCCGTAGGCGTCGTAGCGCCCGCTCTCGCGCCAGAGGTCCGCTGACTGGATGGTCGGCATCAGGAGCTCGATGGCGCCGGAGCGGTTCTGCTCCTCGCGCACAACCTGGCAGATCTTCTGCAACACCCGCAGCCCCAGCGGCAGAAAGGCATAAATGCCGGCCGCCTCCTGGCGCATCATGCCGGCGCGCAGCATCAGACGGTGGGAGACGATTTCCGCCTCGCGCGGGGGCTCGCGCAGGATGGGCAGGAAGTAGCGGGACAGACGCATGGGATGTTCGCCGTGGGTTCGGGGCCGAGGCCCCGAGAGAAAGCGGATCGGCCGGGAAAAGACAAGGGGCCGTGGACCGGCCCCTCACCCGCCAGCCATTACACCGGGACCGGCCTACAAGCTGAAATGCGCATAGGCCTTCAGCTTTTCCATGTGCTGCATCACGGGGAAGGAAATCCAGGCGCGATCGCGCAAATGCGGCACCCGGTTGATGTCCATCGTCTGCGAGAGCTTGCGAATGTAGTATAGCTCTTCCTTCGACTGCACCTTGAAGTCGGCGAACTCGCGCTGGCCCTCGGCGAGATCCCAGTCGGAAATCAAGTCGTTGAAGCGCCGCTTCCAGGCCGAGTTCGGCGCGCCGACCTCAAGGCCGGCGCCGCCGTCAAACGGCATCTTGCCGCGGTTGCGAATGCGGGTCGGCAACGCATCGGGATAAAGGTCGTAGAGGTCGCGCAACGGCGCCTTGCCGACCGGCAAATCGTCAATCACGCGCACCAGTGCGCCGGCGTCAATGTTGAGCGCGTAGTTGACCACGGCGGGATCGAGGAACGGCTCGCGCATCTCCAGCTGGTAGCGCATCGAGCAACGGTCGACCCGCTGCAGGCTGACGCGGTGCATCAGGTCGAGCACTTCGTCGCGGATCGGCGCGCCCTCGGCTTTCCCTTGCGCGAACGCGATCTCGAGCGGCGGATAGCCGCAGAACAGTTCGTCGGCGCCCTCACCGCACAGCGCGACGCGGAAGCCATCGTTATGCATGCGCTCGGCGGCCTTGAGCGCGCAGGCCGCGGGGCGGATCAGGTTGGGCTCGAAGGATTCGGTGGCCGCCACGACGTCGTCGATCATCGAGAAGACCGCGTCGCTCTCCGGGTCGAACGGGACCAGGCGCAGGTCGAGCCCGCTGCGCTCCGCGTACTCCGCCGCAAAGGGATAGTCGGGGGCGTCGGTCCCGCCGACGAAATAGCCCGGCGCCTCGGGACGGAAGCGGCGCGTGTAATGGGCGATCAGTGTCGAGTCGATGCCGCCGCTGAACAGGGTCGCGACCGGCAGACCGGGCGGCATGCGGCACGCCACCGCGTCGGCGAGGATCTTGTCGAGCGCCTTGATGTCGTTGTCGCGCGGCGCGTCCCGGCGCGGAAAAACCGGCGAGTTGAAGCGCCAGACGTTCTTGCGCGACAGCGCGTAGCCCGGCGGCAGCAGCATGACGTCGCCGCTCTCGACCGTGTTCAGCAGCGGGCTCATCTCCGAGCAGAACAGGAAGCCGGTCGCCGACTGGATGACATAGAGCGGCTTGACACCGAAAGGATCGCGGGCGGCGAGGAATTCGCCGGTCGGAATGTCGAGCGCGACGAACGCGTACATGCCGACCACGCGCTCGAGCGCGCGGAAGCCCCAGACCTGCAGCGCATTGGCCAGCACCTCGGTGTCGGATTCGGTCTTGAACTCGACGCCGAGGTCGAACAAGTCGCGCCGCAACTCGTCGTGATTATAGATCTCGCCGTTGAAGGACACCGCCAGGCGGCCGCTGTACGAAACCTGCGGCTGCACGGCGTGGGGCCCATCGACGATGCGCAAGCGGCGCGTGCCCATGGTCGTGTTCGGCCGCGGCGACAGGAAAGGATCGGTAACGTCGCCGCGATGGAGGATGCGCTGGATGAGTTTCTCTACTGTGAGTTCGGCGTCGGGCCAGTCGATGGCAACCGCAATTCCGCACATGCAGCGCGTTCCCCGTATTGCGCTGCCGGCGATGCGACAGCTTCGTTAGGCGACGAGAACCGGCGATGCCGACGCGTTCACACTCGATTTACCATAGGGCTCGAAACGTGAACTTTGGCTTAACCCGCGCCGCGGCTGTAGAAATTGCGTGTGGTCGGGCGCGCGTGGCCGCCCGGCAAGCCCTTCCCCGCGCGGACCGCCGCACCCAAAAACGCGGGAGGGTAGCGGCCGGTTTTGTTCGCACGCAAACGTTGCCGTACGCCGCGTCCTGCCCGCAAATTCAGCGCCCATGATGGATCGCCGCGCACGCGCAACCTTTGGGCGAAGAAATGCAACTCGGCGCATGAATATTTCCGGTTCCGGCGTCTATTTGACAATCTCCTGTCGTTTTGATGATGACAGCGCCCACCTGTTGGGCTAGCTTTGCATTGTCCGTGTGGATGGAGACCTTTGGGGCGACGAGAATCCCGGCTCCTGCGTGCGGTCCAAGTCTGGGAGGGAAGCGAGTCCTTGGCGCGGCGAGAACGCAGCCGCCTCGATCCAAGAAGCGATAGCGAGAATAATCGGGGCTTTAAGGACATGACGACGCGACGAGCAGGGCACGCGCCCTGCTCTTTTTTTGTGTCCTTCAAATAAACACGAACTTCGAGCTCCCGATTGGGCCGGACTTAACCGACGTCGTCCCAATAATTTTGCATTGCGCATGATCTTGTCCGACAAAGCCCATCCCAGGTCACTCCGGGGACAGGCATTTTCGCGATCATGCGCTATCGGTGTGGGCCGTTGATCGCGGCGATCACATCGGCGGGAATGAGACCGGCGGCATAGACCACACAAAGAATCCCGAACAGTACGGTGGCGATCGCCGTCGCCCAGGCCAGCTTGCCCGTGATGCGATGGATCGCCGGCGCCCCCGGATCGGTGCCCGGCGTGACGTCGCCGCTTTCGTCCTGGCTGTGTGCGCCCCACGGCAGCACGATGAGCAGCGACAGCCACCACAGGATGAAATAGACCGCGAAGACGACGGCGGTGCTCATGATTTTGAATTAAGCCTGTTCGAGTTCGACCAGCGTGCCGCAGAAATCCTTCGGGTGCAGAAACAGCACCGGCTTGCCGTGGGCGCCGATCTTGGGCTCACCGTCGCCGAGCACGCGCGCGCCTTGCGCCTTCAAGGTGTCGCGGGCGGCGCGGATGTCATCGACCTCGTAGCAGATGTGATGGATGCCGCCGTCCGGGTTGCGCTCGAGAAACTTGACGATCGGCGAGCTCTCGCCGAGCGGCTCCAACAGTTCGATCTTGGTGTTGGGCAGCGTGATGAACACGGTAGAGACGCCGTGGTCGGGCTGCGGCACCTTTTCGGAAACCTCCGCGCCGAGCGTGTCCTTGTAGACCTTGCTGGCCTTGGCGATGTCGCTCACCGCGATGGCGACGTGATTGAGACGGCCGATCATGGTTGTCCTTTGTTCCAAAGGCCGGCGGCTTGTATCATACCGGCAGCACGTGGACGTGGCACATGGGTTTTTTGCCCCAGCGGCCGGCGACCGCCGAGCGCACGCCGCGGCGGATGGCTTCGGCAACGCTGTCCGGATCGCGCCGGCGGCCGCGCGGCAGCGAGTTCGAACGTCTCGAGCACCGCGTCGTAGACCACCTCGTCCAGCAATTCGCCGGCGCGGTCGCGCTCGGGAATACCGATGAGGTCGACCTCCGGGTCACCAACCATCTCCCCCTTCTCGGTGAGCGCCAGCGCCACCGAAATGGCGCCGGCAAAGCTCAAGCGCCTGCGGTCGGCGACGGTGCGCGATACCGCATCGACCAGCAGATGGCCGTCCTTGTAGATACGGCCGGCCGGCACCTCGTCGATCAAGCCGACGGACGGCGCCAGCCGCACCAGGTCGCCGTTGCGGCACTGCACGACCTGCTTGATGCCGAGCGAACGGGCGAGCTTGGCGTGCTCATGCAAGTGCAACGCCTCGCCGTGCACCGGCACCAGGATCTGCGGCCTGACCCATCCGATCAGCGCCTTGAGCTCTTCGCGGCGCGGGTGGCCGGAGACGTGCACCAGATGGGTGCGGTCAGTGATGACCTCGATGCCCTGCTCGATGAGCGCGTTGATGATACGGCCCACCGCCTTCTCGTTGCCGGGAATGGTGCGGGCGGAATAGATCACGCGGTCACCCTTCGACAGCGTCACGTCCGGGTGCTGGTCCTCGGCGATGCGCGCGAGCGCCGCGCGCGGCTCGCCCTGGCTGCCAGTGCAGAGCGCCACCACTTTGTCCGGCGGCAAATAGCCGTAGGCGTCGACGGAACGGAAAGGCTGAACGCCGTCGAAATGGCCGGTTTCGCGCGCGATCTGAACAATGCGCTCCATGGCGCGGCCGATCACCACCACCTCGCGGTCGGCGGCGCGAGCCGCGTCAGCGACCGCGCGCAAGCGCCCGACGTTGGAGGCGAAGGTCGTCACCGCCACCCGGCGCGGCGCCGACTTGATCAGATCGGTCAGCACCCGGGCGATATCGGCCTCCGACGGCGAGGTCCCCTCGCGCACGGCATTGGTGGAATCGCCGATCAGCGCCAGGCAGCCCTCGTCGCCGAGCGCGCGCAGCTTCTTCTCGTCGGTCGGATCGTCGAGGATCGGCGTCGGGTCGATCTTCCAGTCGCCGGTGTGCAGCACCGTGCCGCGCGGCGTGCGGATGATGAGCGAATTCGCTTCCGGAATCGAATGCGCCATGGTGGCCAATTCGATGTCGAACGGCCCAACCTGGAAACGGCTGCCGCGCTCGACGATGGTGACCGGAATATCGGGCGCGTTCGGCTCGCCGGCGCATTTGGCGCGCAGCAGCGCGGCGGAGAACGGCGTGGCATAGACCGGCACCTTCAGCTTCGGCCACAGTTCCAGCAGCGCGCCGAAATGGTCCTCATGGGCATGGGTGAGGACGATGCCGGCGAGGTTCTTGCGCTCCCCTTCGAGGAAGCGGATGTCGGGCAGGATCAGGTCGACACCCGGCAGGTGCTCCTCCGCCGCGAACGAGACGCCGCAATCGACCGCCAGCCACTGACGGCGGCGCTCGTCGCCGAGGCCGTAGATCGCGAGATTCATGCCGATCTCGCCGACGCCGCCGAGCGGCGCGAACACCAGTTCCTGAGCGCCTTGAGTCATGGTGAGACGCTCCCAAATCCGAACACTTCGCCGGCGGTGACCGGCGTGACCACACCGGCCTGTTGGACCAGCAGGCGCCCGGCATCATCGAGCCCCTGAAACAAGCCGGAGAACTCGCGCTCCGGAAGACGCACGCGGATTTCCTCGCCCAGCCCGGCGGCACGCTTGAGCCAGTCGGCGCGGATGGCGGCAAAGCCCTCCCCGCGCGCCCATTGCGTCAGGCGCCGCTGCATCGCTTCCGCCAACGCGGCCAGCATCTGTTCCGGCGTGACCAGCGCGCCCGCGGCCGCGAGATCGGTCGCCGGGAACGCAGTGTCGTCCGGATGGTGGGCGCAATTGACACCAAAGCCGATGGCGACCGCCAGGGCCGGCGCGTTCTCGCCCTCGATCAGGATGCCGGCGAGCTTGGCGCCACCCAGCAGCAGGTCATTCGGCCATTTCACCTTCAGCGCGGGCCCGAGCGCCGGCGCGCCAGTCGCGACCGCGTCATGCAGCGCCAGCGCGGCAACGAAGGACAATTGCGGCGCCTGAGCGGGCGCGGACGGTTCGCTGAGCAAGAGCGTTGCGTAGAGATTGCCGGGCTTGGACACCCAGGTGCTGCCGCGGCGGCCGCGGCCGGCGGTCTGGCGCGCCGCAGTGATCCACAACGGCCCGCGCTCGCCGGCACGCGTGAGCGCCAGCGCCTCGGCATTGGTGGAGCCGAGCGTCTCGTAGTGTTTGTGCCGGGCCCCCGCAAGGCCCGTGGCTTCGCGGTTCATGTCGTTGGTGCGTGATCTTGTCCGAAAATCGGCATCCACTTTTCGGGACCACGCACGGCTGACGCCGTGTAGCGTCAGAAGAGAGACTTGGCCGCCGCTGTCGCCGCGCCCAAGAGCGGCGCCGGATAGGCGAAGAAGAACAGGTTGATCAGCCCCGCGATGCCGAGCACAAAGCGCAGCGACATCGGCATCGACCGGAAACCGGCGACCGGCTCGTCGAAATACATGGTCTTGACGATGGCGAGATAGTAGTAGGCGCCGATCACGCTGGTGACCACGCCGATCACGGCCAGCGCATAGAGCCCGGCATCGATGGCGGCCAGAAACACGTAGAACTTGGCGAAGAACCCGGCCAGCGGCGGAATGCCGGCAAGCGAGAACAACAGCGCGCCGAGGAAGAAGGCGCTGGTCGGATGGGTGCGCGAGTATCCCGCCAGATCGGCGATGGTCTCGACCGCCTGTCCGTCGCGCCGCATGCTGAGCACCACGGCGAAGGTGCCGAGCGTCATCGTTACATAGATCGCCATATAGACCAGCACGCCCTGGATGCCCTCCTGCGTGCCGGCGGCCAGCCCGACCAGCGCGAAGCCCATATGGCCGATCGAGGAATAGGCCAAGAGGCGCTTGATGTTGCGCTGGCCTATGGCCGCGAACGCGCCCAGCGCCATCGAGGCGATGGACACGAAGACGACGATCTGCTGCCACTCGTGGATGATGCCGGGGAACGCCATGATGGTGGCGCGGGCGAAAATCGCGATGCCCGCCACCTTGGGCGCGGACGCAAAGAACGCGGTGACCGGCGTCGGCGCGCCCTCGTAGACGTCCGGCGTCCACATGTGGAACGGCACCGCCGAAATCTTGAAGCAGAAGCCGACGAACAGGAACACGAGCCCGAACACCAGGCCGATGCTGGCGCCGCCTTGAGTCGCCTTGGCGATGCCGGCGAAGGCGATGGTGCCGGTAAAGCCGTAGACCAGCGAGGCGCCATAGAGCAGCATGCCGGACGACAGCGCGCCGAGCACGAAGTACTTGAGGCCGGCTTCCGTCGACTTGGCGCTTTCGCGATTGAACGCCGCCACCACGTAGAGGGCGAGCGACATCAGCTCAATGCCGAGATAAAGCGCGATCAGGTCGGCTGCCGAGATCAGCAGCATCATGCCGAGCGTCGAGAGCAGGAACAGCGGCCCGTATTCGAACTTCTGCAGCTTCTCGAGGTTGAGAAAATCGATCGATAACAGCAGCGCGCCGGCCGAGCCGGTCAGCGCCAGCACTTTCAGGAAGCGCGCATAGTCGTCGAGCACGAAGCTGCCGCCGAACATCGTGTAGCGCCCGGGCGGCAGCATCAGCAGCACGGCGGCCGCACCCACCAGCACCAGGATGCTGAGACCGTTGACGAAAGCCGAGTTGCGCTCGCTGCCGGCGACGCCGATCATCAGCAGCACCATGGCGCCGATCGCCAGTACCAGTTCCGGCAGGATCGGCATCAGCCCGTGAAGGGTGGTGATCTCGTTCATCGGGCGACACTCACGGTCTTGGCTTGCGGTGCCGCCGACGCCTGCGCCAGCTTGGTGGCGGCCCGCTCGGCTTGCGCGGCTTTGACGCCCTGCTCATAGCGGGCGAGCAGATGAGTGACCGAGGCCGACGACATGTTCAGCACCAGATTGGGCGCGACGCCGAACAGGATGGTCAGCGCCACCAGCGGCGCGAAGATCAATCCCTCGCGCCAGCCGATATCCTTGATGCCGGCCATGGCCGGCTTCAGCGGCCCGAAGATCATCTTGCGGTAGAGCCACAGCGCGTAGCAGGCCGACAGGATGACGCCGAGCGTGGCGATGGTGGCGACCGAGGTGTTGACCTTGAAGGTGCCGAGCAGCGACAGGAACTCGCCGACGAAGCCGGAGGTGCCCGGCAAGCCGACATTGGCGAGCGTAAACACCATGAAGATCGCCGCATAAAGCGGCATGCGGTTCACCAGGCCGCCATAGACGGCGATCTCGCGGGTGTGCATGCGGTCGTAGACCACGCCGACGCAGAGGAACAGCGCGCCGGAAACAATGCCGTGCGAGATCATCTGGAAGATGCCGCCGGCGACGCCCTGCGTGGTGGCGGCGAAGATACCCATGGTGACGAAGCCCATGTGCGCCACCGAGGAGTACGCAATCAGCTTCTTCACGTCCTCCTGCATCAGCGCCACCAGCGAGGTGTAGACGATGGCAACGACGGAAAGCGTGAAGATCAGCGGCGCGAAGTCGGCGCTCGCCGCCGGGAACATCGGCAGCGAGAAGCGCAGGAAGCCGTAGCCGCCCATCTTCAGCAGAATGGCGGCGAGGATGACGGAGCCCGCGGTCGGCGCCTCCACGTGCGCGTCCGGCAGCCAGGTGTGCACCGGCCACATCGGCATCTTCACCGCGAACGAGGCAAAGAAAGCGAGCCACGCCCATTTCTGCAGGCCGAGCGGGAAGCCGTGGCGCAGCAGCACCGTGATGTCGGTGGTGCCGGCGCTCCAGTACATCGCCATGATGGCGAGCAACATCAGCACCGAGCCGAGCAGCGTGTAGAGGAAGAACTTGAAGCTGGCATAGACCCGGCGCGGGCCGCCCCAGATGCCGATGATCAGGAACATCGGGATCAGGCCGCCTTCGAAGAACAGATAGAACAGCACCAGGTCGAGCGCGGAGAAAGTGCCGATCATCAGCGTTTCCAGCACCAGAAACGCGATCATGTATTCCTTCACCCGCTTCTGGATCGAGGTCCAACTCGCCAGGATGCAGAGCGGCATCAGCCCGGTGGTGAGAATGACGAAAGGCAGCGAAATGCCGTCGACCCCCATGTGATAGGACGCGACGCCCAGCCATGGGTGTTTTTCGACGAACTGGAATTCCGGCGACGAGCCGTCGAACCGCCAAACCATCAAGAGCGAGACGGCAAAGGTAATGAGCGTGGTCCACAGCGCCACCCAGCGCGCGGTGCCTTTAGCGATCGGGCTGTCGCCGCGTCCCATCAACATGACGAGCAGCGCGCCGAGCAGCGGCAGGAAGGTGGTGACGGAAAGGATCGGCCAATTCATAGCGTTTTCTCGGCGGTCATCAATGCACCGCGAACATGAACCAGGTGATGAACAGGGCCGCGCCGATCAACATGGCGAAGGCGTAGTGATAGAGGTAGCCGGTCTGCAGCCGCACGACGTTGCGCGTGACATCGAGCACGCGCGCCGAAACGCCGTCGGGCCCGAAGCCGTCAATCAGCCAGCCGTCGCCGCCCTTCCAGAGCGTGTAGCCCAGCCACTTCACCGGCCGGACAAAGATCACCTCGTAGAGCTCGTCGAAGTACCACTTGTTGAGCAGGAACTTGTAGAGCACCTCGTGCTGGCGGGCGAGTTCGACCGGCAGGTCCGGCCGGCGGATATAGAACAGCCAGGCGACCGCAAAGCCGATCACCATCATTGCCGTCGGCAGCAACGTAAGCAGTTGCGGCATGTGCTCCATGTTCTCGAGCACATGGTTGCTCTTCGCGAAGAACAGCGAGGTGCGGAAGAACTCCTCCACACCGTGGCCGGCGAACACCGCGCGGAACGGGAAGCCGGAAAAAAGCGCGCCGAAAGCCAGAACGCCGAGCGGGATCAGCATCACCAGCGGGCTCTCATGGGCGTCGCGCCAGTGCTGGCGGTCATGCGGCTCGCCGTGGAAGGTCTTGAACACCAGCCGCCAGGAATAGAACGACGTCAGAAGCGCCGCGCCCACGGTGCAAACATAGGCGTACAGGGCCATCGGGTTCTGGCCGGCGAAGGCGGCCTCGATGATGGCGTCCTTGGAGAAATAACCGGCCGTGAGCGGGAAACCGGTGAGCGCCAGCGTACCGACCAGCATCGCCATATAGGTGATCGGAATGCGGTCCTTCAGGCCACCCATGTTACGGATGTCCTGCTCGTGGTGCATGGCGACGATCACCGAGCCCGAGCCAAGGAACAACAGTGCCTTGAAGAAGGCGTGGGTGAACAGGTGGAACATGCCGATCGAATAGGCCCCCACCCCCATGGCGACGAACATGTAGCCGAGCTGCGAGCAGGTCGAATACGCGATGATGCGCTTGATGTCGTTCTGAACGAGGCCGATGGTCGCCGCGAACACCGCGGTCGTGGCCCCGATGAACGTGACAAAGGTCTGCGCGTCGGGAGACAGCTCGAACAGCGGCGACAGCCGCGCCACCATGAACACGCCGGCGGTCACCATGGTGGCGGCATGGATCAAGGCTGAGACCGGGGTCGGGCCCTCCATGGCGTCCGGCAGCCAGGTGTGCAGCATGAACTGGGCCGACTTGCCCATGGCGCCCATGAACAGCAGCAGGCAGATGATGGTCATCGCATCGGTCTGCCAGCCGAAGAACGGGATGGTCTTGTTGACCAGCGCGGGCGCCGCGGCGAACACGGTGTCGTAGGCGACCGACTGGGTCAGCAGGAAGACGGCAAAGATGCCGAGCGCAAAGCCGAAGTCGCCGACGCGGTTGACCACGAAGGCCTTGATGGCGGCGGCGTAGGCCGACGGCTTCTGATACCAGAAGCCGATCAAGAGATAGCTCGCGAGCCCCACCCCTTCCCAGCCGAAGAACAGCTGCACCAGATTATCCGACGTCACCAGCATCAGCATGGCGAAGGTGAACATCGACAGATAGCCGAAGAAGCGCGGCCGGTAGGGGTCCTCGCGCATGTAGCCGATGGAATAAAGATGCACGAGCGCCGACACGGTGGTGACCACCACCAGCATCACCGCGGTGAGCGTGTCGATGCGCAGCGCCCAGTCGATGGTCAGGTCGCCGGAGATGATCCAGGGGAAGATCTGCACCCGCGCGTCATGATCGCCGAAGCCGACCTGCACGAAAGCGATCCACGACAGCACGCACGAGATCATCAGGAAGGTGGTGGTGATCAATTCCGTCGTGCGCGAACCGACCGCGGCGGGCTCCGCCGGCCCGTGATGGTCGTCGTGGCCGCCCTCGACGTGGTGGGCAGGCTCGGCATGATGCGCGGCGTGACCGGCGGCATGGTCGTCCAGACCCGACGGCCCCTCGCCCGGGAAACGGGCGCGCGCGCCGGCGAGCGAAATGATGCCCGCCAGGATGGCGCCAAGCAGCGGCAGGAAGACGATGGCTTGATACATTGCCGCTCAGCCCTTCATCGCATTGATGTCTTCGACCGCGATGGAGCCGCGGTTGCGATAGAACACCACCAGGATCGCCAGCCCGATCGCGGCTTCGGCGGCCGCCACCGTCAGCACCAGCAGCGCGAAAATCTGGCCGACGATGTCGCCGAGATGGGTCGAGAACGCCACCAGATTGATGTTGACCGCGAGCAGGATCAGCTCGATCGACATCAGGATGACGATCACGTTCTTGCGGTTGAGGAAGATGCCGAAGATCCCGAGCGTGAACAGGATCGCGGCGACCGACAGGTAATGGCCGAGGCCGATGGTCATGCGCTGCCTCCCAGGCCCTGCCCCGGCCGCACGGTGCGGATTTCGATCGAGGTCGCCGGCGTGCGCGCCACCTGCTCGCCGATGTCCTGCCGCTTGGCCTGCGGCTTATGGTGCAGCGTGAGCACGATGGCGCCGACCATGGCGACCAGCAGGATGAGCCCCGCGATCTCGAAGAAGTAGACGTAATGGGTGTAGAGCACGAGGCCGATCGCCTCGGTGTTCGGGATGTCGGCCGGGATCGGCGCGACGATGGCATGCGGCACGCCGGGCCCGATCGCCCAGGAGCCGACCACCAGCAGGAGCTCGGCGAGGAAGATGCCGCCGATGACGACGCCGATCGGCAGATATTGCAGCACGCCCTTCTTCAGCTCCGCGAAGTCGACGTCGAGCATCATCACGACGAACAGGAACAGCACGGCGACGGCGCCGACATAGACCACGATCAGGATCATCGCCAGGAACTCGGCGCCCATCATCACGAACAGGCCCGCCGCGTTGACGAAGGCGAGGATGAGAAAAAGCACCGAATGCACCGGGTTGCGCGACGCGATCACCATGAAGGCGCTCGCCACGCAGAGGCCGGCAAAAAGATAGAAGAACAATGCGGTGACGATCATCGGCTTACCTATAGGGCGCGTCGAGTGCGAGGTTTTGCGCGATCTCGCGCTCCCAGCGGTCGCCGTTCGCGAGCAGGCGCTCCTTGTCGTAATAGAGCTCCTCGCGCGTCTCGGTGGCGAATTCGAAATTCGGGCCTTCCACGATGGCGTCGACCGGGCAGGCCTCCTGGCACAGGCCGCAATAGATGCACTTCACCATGTCGATATCGTAGCGGGTGGTGCGCCGCGTGCCGTCGTTGCGGCGCGGGCCGGCCTCGATGGTGATGGCCTGCGCCGGGCAGATCGCCTCGCACAGCTTGCAGGCGATGCAGCGCTCCTCGCCATTGGGATAGCGGCGCTGGGCGTGCTCGCCGCGAAAGCGCGGCGAGATCGGGTCCCTTCTCGAAGGGATAGTTGAGCGTCGCCTTCGGCCTAAAGAAATAGCGCATGGCCAGCACGAAGCCGGTCACGAACTCCTTCAGAAAGATAGACTTGGCCGCGCGATCGAGCCTCATCATGACCTCACTTCATCACCGCTGCGGTCGCCAAGCCGCCGTATTGGATAACGGCTGCGACGATCGCCACCATGGCCAACGACAGCGGCAGGAACACCTTCCAGCCCAGCCGCATCAGTTGGTCGTAGCGATAACGGGGCACCATGGCCTTGGCCATGGCGAACAGGAAAAACAGGAAGAACGCCTTCAGCACGAACCAGATCACGCCGGGCACCCAGGTGAACGGCGACGATACGGGATCGGCGACAGCCAGCCGCCCAGGAACAGGATGGTGCCCATGGCGCACATCGTGCCGATGGCGACATATTCGCCGAGCATGAACATCATGTACGGGGTGGAGCCGTATTCGACCATGAAGCCGGCGACCAATTCGGACTCCGCTTCGACCAGATCGAAGGGCGGACGGTTGGTCTCCGCCAGCGCCGAGATGAAGAACACCACGAACATCGGGAACAGCGGCAGCCAATACCACGAGAACACGCCGTAAGCGCCATTCTGCGCCTCGACGATCTTGCTCAGGTTCAGCGAGCCGGCGCACAGCAGCACGGTGATGATGACGAAGCCGATGGAGACTTCGTAGGACACCATCTGCGCCGCCGAGCGTAGCGCCGCCAGGAACGGATACTTCGAGTTCGAGGCCCAGCCCGCCATGATGATGCCGTAGACCATGAGCGAGGAGATGGCGAAGACGTAGAGGATGCCGACATTGATGTCGGCGATCACCCAGCCGACATTGACCGGGATCACCGCCCACGCGGCGAGCGCCAGCACGCAGGTGACGAGCGGCGCCAGGAGGAACACGCCCTTGTTCGCGCCCGCCGGAATGACCGGCTCCTTGAGCACGAACTTCAGCAAGTCCGCGAAGGATTGAAACAGGCCCCAGGGCCCGACCACGTTGGGGCCTCGGCGCATCTGCACCGCCGCCCAGATTTTGCGGTCGGCCAGCAGAATGTAGGCGATCGTCACCAGCAGCAGCACCAGCAGCAGCACGGATTCCGCCGCGATGACGATGACCGGCCAGACGTAGGTCCAAAAGAAATCCATCGTCCCTACTCCGCCGCCGTCCGGGTCGCCGCGTGCGCCAGCGCCGAACATTCGGCCATGACGGCGGAAGCGCGCGCGATCGGATTGGTGAAATAGAAGTCGGTCACCGCCGAGGCGAACGGCGCCTTGTCCGCGTTGCCGCCGAGCTGTGCGAGCTTCTCGACGCCGGCCGGGTCGGCGGGCGCGATCTCACCGCCGCGCATCAGGTGCGGATGCGCCGCCACCATGAGCTGGCGCAAGCCAGCCAGCGTATCGTAGGGCAGCTTGCAGCCGAGCACGTCGGACAGCGCGCGCAGGATCGCCCAGTCCTCGCGCGCTTCGCCCGGCGGGAAGCCGGCGCGCTCAGCCATCTGCGTGCGGCCTTCGGTGTTGACGAAGATGCCGGATTTTTCCGGATAGGCGGCGCCGGGCAGAATGACGTCGGCGCGATGGGCACCGCGATCGCCATGGGTGCCGATGTAGATGACGTAAGGCCCGGGCGCGACCTCGATCTCGTCGGCGCCGAGCAGGAACAGCACGTCGACGCCGCCCGCGGCCATCTGCGCCGCGGTCTTGCCGCCCTCGCCCGGCACCATGCCGAGATCGAGCGCGGCCACCCGCGAGGCCGCCGTGTGCAGCACCGAGAAGCCGTTCCAACCGTCTTTGACCGCGCCAAACTCGAGTGCCGCCTTGGCGGCGAGCGAGGCAATGGCGGCGCCATCGGACCGCGCCAACGCGCCGGCCCCGAGCAGGATGAGCGGCCGCTCGGCATTCTTCAGCGTTTCGGCGAAGCTGCTCTTGCCGAGACCGTCGAGCGTTTCCGCGCCGGCACCGAGATATTCATAGTCATAAGTCAGATCGGCCTTCTCGCCGATCAGGCCGACCGGGAACGGCCCCTGCCGCCAGCGCTTGCGGATGCGGGCATTGAGCACCGCCGCCTCGCGGCGCGGATTGGACCCGACGATCAGCAGCGCGTCGGCCTGCTCGATACCCGCGATGGTCGCGTTGAACAGATAGCCGGCACGGCCCCATGTCGGGTCGAGCGCGGCGCCGTCCTGGCGCGCGTCGATATTGGGGCTGCCGAGGCGGCCGAGCAGGTCCTTCAGCGCGTACATTTCCTCTGCCGCGGCGAGATCGCCGGCAATGGCGCCGACGCGGCCGCCGTCGATGGGCCGCAGCTTCTCCGCAATCGCGTTGAAGGCTTCACGCCAGGTCGCCGGCTGCAGGCGGCCGTTGACCCGAATGTAAGGCTGGTCGAGGCGCTGGGTACGCAGGCCGTCGACCACGTGACGGGCCTTGTCGGAAATCCACTCCTCATTCACCTCGTCATTGGCGCGCGGCAGGATACGCATCACTTCGCGCCCGCGGGTGTCGATGCGGATCGCCGAGCCGAGCGCGTCCATGACGTCGACCGACTGGGTCTTGGTCAGCTCCCAGGAGCGCGCCGTGAAGGCGTAGGGCTTGGACGTGAGCGCGCCGACCGGGCAGAGATCGACCACGTTGCTCTGCAGCTCCGAGGTCATGGCCTGCTCGAGATAGGTGGTGATCTCCATGTCCTCGCCGCGGCCGATGGCGCCGAGTTCCGGCACGCCGGCGACTTCGCTGGCGAAACGAATGCAGCGCGTGCACTGGATGCAGCGCGTCATGACGGTCTTGACCAGCGGGCCGATATATTTGTCCTCGACCGCGCGCTTGTTCTCGGCGAAGCGGCTCGCGTCCGCACCATAGGCCATGGCCTGGTCCTGCAGATCGCATTCGCCGCCCTGGTCGCAGATCGGGCAATCGAGCGGATGGTTGATCAGCAGGAATTCCATCACGCCTTCGCGCGCCTTCTTCACCATCGGAGTCTTGGTGTTGACCTGGTGCGGCGTGCCATCCTTCTTGGGCGGCAAATCCTTGACGGCCACCGCGCAGGAAGCCTGCGGCTTGGGGCCCCCCGCCACTTCAACCAGGCACATGCGGCAATTACCGGCAATCGACAGCCGCTCATGGAAGCAGAAGCGCGGGATTTCCGCGCCCGCGGCCTCGCAGGCCTGGAGCAGCGTGTACTCCGGCGGGACGTCGATCTCTTTGCCGTCGACGATGATTTTTGTCATGCCGCACGCTCGTCAGATTTCATGCCGCGTTGGCTCTTCCACAAAGCCGCTCCGGCCAAGCTTTCCCAGCCGAAGGCGTAGTCGCTCGGGCCGTGCGCCATCAAGTGATCGCGGCGCTTGACGCCTTCCGCCATGTCCGGCCGCTCGCCCGCCGGCACCCACCACATCACCAGCGGCGTCTCCATCGGCGCAAACCAGGCTTCGCGCCGGCGATAGAAACGCCCGTGCACGGTCTGCCAGACGAAACGTTCCAGCGCCTGCGCGTCCCGCCACAGCGTCAGATTGGGCAGGATGGCCGGGTCGTCATAGACCGTCATGTTCATGGCGTGGCCGCTGTCGTCCTTGAGCCGCCACACGAAGCCATCGAGCTGCTCGGCGAGCTTGTTGACGCGCTCGACGTTGTCGACGAACTCGGCCATGCGCGGATCGTCGAGCGGATAGCGGATCCGCGCGACGTTGAATTCCGCGAGATGGCGCGCGGTCGCATTGGCGGCGGGGTCAGGCGTTGACATGCGAATGCTCCCCGCACCAATCGTCCTTTTTGACGATTGCCCATTCCTGCTCGGCCGAGACCGGCGGCGGCGCGTGGCGCCGGCACTGCCCGCGATCCGCATGCTCGCGCAAATGCTCAGGCGGGAGGTCGTCCTGCAACGGCCACCAGAATCGGCAGTTTCGGCAACGCAGGCTGGTGTTCTCATAGCTCATTCAGCCGCCACCGGTTCCGGATCGCGCACGCCTTCGTCGTCGGCGTTGCGCGTGTATTGCTCGATGCGCCGCTCGATCTCGGGGCGGAAATGGCGCAGCAGACCCTGCACCGGCCAGGCGGCGCCGTCGCCGAAGGCGCAGATGGTGTGACCCTCGATCTGCTTGGTGACCTCCATAAGCATGTCGATCTCGCGCTTCTGGGCGCGGCCCTCGGCCATGCGGGTGAGCACGCGCCACATCCAGCCCATGCCTTCGCGGCACGGCGTGCACTGGCCGCAGCTCTCGTGCTTGTAGAAGTAGGAGATGCGCGCCATCGCCCGGATAATGTCGGTCGACTTGTCCATCACGATCACGGCGGCGGTGCCGAGCGCCGACTTCTTGTCGCGGCAACCGTCGAAATCCATCAGCAGCGTGTCGGCCTGATCGGCGCCGGCCGGCACCAGCGGCATCGACGAGCCGCCGGGAATGACCGCGAGCAGGTTGTCCCAGCCGCCGCGCACGCCGCCGGCATGCGTTTCCAGCAATTCGCGCAGCGAAATGCCCATGACCTCTTCGACGTTGCACGGCTTCTCGACGTGGCCGGAGATGCAGAACAGCTTGGTGCCGGTGTTGTTGGGACGGCCGAAGGAGGCGAACCAGGCGCCGCCGCGGCGCATGATGTCCGGCACCACGGCGATCAATTCCACATTGTTGACCGTGGTTGGGCAGCCGTAGAGGCCGACGTTGGCCGGGAACGGCGGCTTTAGCCGCGGTTGGCCCTTCTTGCCTTCCAGGCTTTCGAGCAGCGCCGTCTCTTCGCCGCAAATATAGGCGCCGGCGCCGTGGTGGACGTAGAGGTCGAAGTCCCAGCCGTGAACGTTGCCCTTGCCGATCAGCTTGGCGGCATAGGCCTCTTCGATCGCGGCTTCCAGGCGCTCGCGCTCGCGGATGAACTCGCCGCGCACATAGATGTAACCGGTGTTGGCGCCCATGGCGAAGCCGGCGATGAGGCAGCCTTCGACCAGCAGATGCGGATCGTGCCGCATGATCTCGCGGTCCTTGCAGGTGCCTGGCTCGGACTCGTCGGCGTTGACCACGAGATAATGCGGGCGGCCGTCCGACTTCTTGGGCATGAACGACCACTTCAGCCCCGTCGGGAAGCCGGCGCCGCCGCGGCCCCGCAGGCCCGAGGCCTTCATCTCGTCGATGATGGCGTCACGGCCCTTTTCCAGGATCGCCTTGGTGCCGTCCCATGAGCCGCGCGCACGCGCGCCCTTCAGGCCGGCGTCGTGGCGGCCGTAGAGGTTGGTGAAGATGCGATCCTTATCTGCGAGCATCGTGGCTATTTCGATTTCTCTTTGGCCGCCGGCTTCTTGCCTTTGGCTTCCGATTTCGATTTCGATTTTTCCGCGACCGCACCCTGCTTGGCGAAGAGCGCGGGATCGGTGAGCGTGGTGGCGCCGCCCATCGGTTCCGACAAATGGCGCTTGCCCTGCGGGCCGGGCTTCGGCGTCTTGCCGGCGGCGAAGTCGTCGAGCAATTTGTTGAAGCTGTCGGCGTCGAGGTCTTCGTAATAGTCGGAGCCGACCTGCACCATCGGCGCGTTTACGCAGGCGCCCAGGCATTCGACTTCGACCCAGGAGAACTTGCCGTCCTCGGTCACTTCCATCTGATGTTCGCTGATACGCTTGCGGCAGATTTTTTCCAGATCGTCCGCGCCGCGTAGCCGGCATGGCGTGGTGCCGCAGAGCTGCACGTGCACTTTGCCGACCGGCGTCAGGTTGAACATGGTGTAGAAGGTGGCGACCTCGAGCGCGCGGATGTGCGCGATGCCGAGGAAGTCCGCCACATAACGGATCGCCGCTTCCGGCAGCCAGCCGTCCGACTGTTCCTGCGCGCGCCACAGCAGCGGAATGACCGCCGACTGCTGGCGCCCAGCGGGATATTTGTCGAGCTGTGCCTTGGCCCAGATCAGATTGACGCGGTCGAAGGCGAACTCCTTCGGCTGCACGTCCGGCGGCGCGAGACGGCGAACGCTCATCGGTCCACCTCCCCGAACACGATGTCGATGGAGCCGAGAATGGCGGAGACGTCGGCCAACATATGACCCCTGGTCATGAAATCCATGGCGCTCAGATGGGCAAAGCCCGGCGCGCGGATCTTGCACTTGTACGGCTTATTGGTGCCGTCGGAGACGAGATAGACGCCGAACTCGCCCTTGGGCGCTTCGACCGCGGCGTAAACGTCACCGGCGGGCACGTGATAGCCCTCGGTGTAGAGCTTGAAGTGATGGATCAACGCTTCCATCGAGCGCTTCATCTCGCCGCGCCGCGGCGGCACGATCTTGTTATCGTCGACGGTGACGGGGCCCTGGCCTTCCTTGCTGCGCAGCTTGGCGATGCACTGCTTCATGATGCGCACCGACTGGCGCATCTCCTCCATGCGGATGAGATAGCGGTCGTAGCAGTCGCCGTTCTTGCCGATCGGGATATCGAACGCGAGATCGGAATAGCACTCATAGGGCTGCGCGCGGCGCAGGTCCCAGGCCGCGCCCGAGCCGCGCACCAGCACGCCGGAAAAGCCCCAGTTCCAGGCGTCTTCCAGCTTGACCACGCCGATGTCGACATTGCGCTGCTTGAAGATGCGGTTGCCGGTGAGCAGGTCGTCGAGGTCCTTGACCACCTTCAGGAACGGGTCGCAGAAGGCCTCGATGTCGTCGATGAGCTTGGGCGGCAGGTCCTGATGCACGCCGCCGGGACGGAAATACTTGGCATGCATGCGCGCGCCGGAAGCGCGCTCATAGAACACCATCAGCTTCTCGCGCTCTTCGAAGCCCCACAGCGGCGGGGTGAGCGCGCCGACGTCCATCGCCTGCGTGGTGACGTTGAGCAGATGCGACAGGATACGCCCGATTTCGGCATAGAGCACGCGGATGAGCTGGGCGCGGTAGGGCACCTTGAGGTCGAGCAGCTTTTCCACCGCCAGGCAGAAGGCATGCTCCTGGTTCATCGGCGCGACGTAATCGAGCCGGTCGAAATAGCCGACCGCCTGCAGGTAGGTCTTGTACTCGATCAGCTTCTCGGTGCCGCGATGCAAGAGGCCGATATGCGGATCGACGCGGTCGACGATCTCACCATCGAGATCCAGCACCAGGCGCAACACGCCGTGCGCAGCCGGATGCTGCGGTCCGAAGTTGATGGTGAAATTGCGCATCGCCGCCTCGGCCATCATGCCACTCCCGCCGCGGACGCTTTGTCGGCGACCCGGGCGTTGAACTTGTCCCACATGACCACCGCGCGCTGGTGCGTCCCCTCGCCGATCATGTCGACGCCGTCATGGGCGCGCACCTTGAAGGTCACCTTGCGGCCCTCGACCGCGATGCATTCGGCTTCCACCGTCACGGTCATGCCGATGGGCGTCGCCGCCGCATGACTGACATCGACGTGAATGCCCACCGAGCCCTCGCCGGCGTCGAAATGCGGCGCCAAGAGCTGCAGGCAGGTCCACTCCATCAGCACGATCATGTAGCCGGTGGCGAACACCTTGGGCATCGCCGCGATCTCCGGCGATTCCGGATAGGTGTAGGGCACCGTCTTGTTCTCCGGCACCGTGTAGGAGAACGAATGCTTCAAACCGGGCTTCAGGGTCGGTTTCATCACGACCCCTTCTCGGCCTTCTCGTCGCCGGGCAGCACGTAATCGGTGCCTTCCCAGGGCGAGAGGAAATCGAAGGTGCGGAATTCCTGGTTCAGCTTCACCGGCTCGTAGACGACGCGTTTTTCCTCGTCGTCGTAGCGCACCTCGACGAAGCCGCTGAGCGGGAAATCCTTGCGCAGCGGATGGCCCTCGAAGCCGTAGTCGGTGAGGATGCGGCGCATGTCCGGGTGGCCGGTGAACAGGACGCCGTAGAGGTCGTAGGTCTCGCGCTCGAACCAGTCGGCGCCGCGGAACACCTCGATGATCGAGGGCACCGGGGTCGTCTCATCGGTCTGCACCTTGACGCGCACGCGCTGGTTCAGCCGCGGCGACAGGAAATGATAGACCACGTCGAAGCGCTTCTCGCGCTGGGGCCAATCCACCGCCGTGACGTCGATGAAACAAGAGAACTGACAGGGCGTGGCGTCGCGCAGGAAAGTCGCGATCTTGACGATATCGGCCGCGACCGCGTGCACGGTCAGCTCGCCGCGCACGATCTCGAAGCCTGCGACCGAAGCGCCGAGGCCGTTCTGAATGGCCTGCCCGACCCGTTCGAGCTGCTCTACGTCCATATCCTCTCCGTTCAGCGCTCGATTGTGCCGGTGCGGCGGATCTTCTTTTGCAGCAACATGACGCCGTAGAGCAGCGCCTCGGCGGTCGGCGGACAGCCGGGCACGTAGATATCGACCGGTACGATGCGGTCGCAGCCGCGCACGACCGAGTAGGAGTAATGATAGTAGCCGCCGCCGTTGGCGCACGAGCCCATGGAGATGACGTAGCGCGGCTCCGGCATCTGGTCGTAGACCTTGCGCAGCGCGGGGGCCATCTTGTTGGTGAGCGTGCCAGCGACGATCATCACGTCGGACTGGCGGGGCGACGCACGCGGGGCGAAGCCGAAACGCTCGGCGTCGTAGCGCGGCATCGACATCTGCATCATCTCGACCGCGCAGCACGCGAGCCCGAACGTCATCCACATCAGCGAGCCGGTGCGCGCCCAGGTGATCAGGTCGTCAGCCGCGGTGACCAGAAAGCCCTTGTCGGACAGCTCCCGGTTGACGTCCTTGAAATAAGCGTCGTCGGCGCCGACCGGCTGCCCGGTGCGCGGGTCGATAAGGCCTTGCGGCGCGGCTGCTACCAGGGTCATCGGGCGATCAATCCCATTCCAGCGCCCCTTTGCGCCATTCATATATGAATCCGATGGTCAGAACGCCAAGGAAGACCATCATCGCCCAGAATCCGGCGTGGCCGATCTCGCGGAACGCCACCGCCCAGGGGAACAGGAAGCTCACCTCAAGGTCGAAGATGATGAAAAGAATGGCAACCAGGTAGAAGCGCACGTCGAATTTCATCCGCGCGTCGTCGAAAGCGTTGAATCCGCACTCATAGGCGGACAGCTTTTCCGGATCCGGCTGCTTATAGGCCACGATGAAGGGCGCGATCAGCAGCGCGAGCCCGATCACGAGCGAAATCGCAACAAAGATGACCAGAGGCAGGTAATCGAGCAGCAATGCGTGCATAGGCGACCTCAGCGTACCACCATGCCCCCCGACCCCGGATATACGCCCGCCCCGGACTGCCAAACGCCGGAACCGGCGCGTAGCCCCGCACAAAAAAGCCCTTGCCGTGTTTGGAATTGCTTCAAGGACGGGAGCGGCTGAGCCTTAGCGCAGCGCACAAGGGGTGGCAAGCCGCCAAAAGGCACGAATTCGCCATGATTGGGCCTGGCAGCGTGCGAAACTGTGGATCATCGTTCTTTGCGCGCCATGCGCGCCGATTGACACCGCCCGACGGACCACGAATATGGCCGCCGCGCCAGGACGGCGCACCCAATCGCCTCCTCCGGCGCGGCCGAACGATTGCAGCCACCGCCGGCAGGAACACATTCGGTTTTTGCAAAACGGCATTGCCGGCGAGCCGCTGATCCGCACCGCCCTCCCCCTCAACAAGGCGTTCCGGCCGTCTTTCGTCGCACCCAGTGGTCCAGCACGAACAGGAGTTCCACCATGAATGAGATGACCAAGCCCGCCGCGATCAAGGGCCAGGAGCATTGGACCGAGAAGGGCAGCGACGTGAAGCTGTTCCTGTGGGAAAAATGCGCCGGCGATCCGGCCAAGAGCGTGGGCACCATCCTGTTCGTGCATGGCTCGTCCATGGCCTCGCAGCCGACCTTCGACCTGCAGGTGCCGGGGCGAAGCGATTCCTCGGCCATGGACTGGTTCGCCGCGCAGGGGCTTCGACTGCTGGTCGGTCGACATGGAGGGCTACGGCCGCTCCACCAAGACCCGCGACAACAACGCGCCGATCGCCTATGGCGCCGACGACTGCTACGCCGCCGCGCTTTACATCCAGAAGCACCGGGGCAAGCGCCCGCTGCTGGTCTACGGCATCTCCTCCGGCGCGCTGCGCGCGGCCATGTTTGCCGAGCAACACCCGGAGATGGTGGCCCGCCTTGCGCTCGACGCCATGGTGTGGACCGGCGAAGGCTCGCCGACGCTGGAACAGCGGCGCAAGAAACTGCCCGAGTTCCTCAACAGCAACCGCCGTCCGATCGACAAGGCTTTCGTGCATTCGATCTTCACCCGCGACCATCCCGGCACCGCGGAAGAGAACGTGATCGAGGCCTTCGCCGACGCCATCACCGCGCTCGACAATTCGGTGCCGACCGGCACCTATGTCGACATGTGCTCGCGGCTGCCGGTGGTCGATCCCGAGAAGATCAAAGTGCCGACCATCATCATGCGCGGCCAATGGGACGGCATCGCCTCGATGGAGGACCTCTTGAAGTTCTTCGCCAAGCTGCCCAACCCGGACAAGCAGTTCGCAGTCATGCCCGGCATCTCGCACGCGAGCTTCCAGCAGAAGAACTACGCGATAGTCTTTCACATCCTGTTGAGCTTCTTCACGCAGCCGGAACCGATCTATCGCGGCTGATGAATGCGCGCGCAGCGTGGCCGGCATCACGCACGGCCGCAGCGGAACGGCCACCGCCGGCTGTCTACCGACGGCATAGACAGCGTCGATTGCGCGCGCAACGATAGGCCGCAGTTGAGAAATTGCATTCTGCCGGCGCCGTCACGCGCAGCCGTTCTGTTACATGGCCGCCAAGACCTTCGCGCGACAACGTGGTCGACGGTATACCACCGGCTTTCCGGCGGCCTTGTCACCTGCTATTCTTTCGGTCCTGCCGGTTCGTTTTGGGGGCACGTCCGAACAACCGAGCTGCCAGGAGCGGCTTGCAGTATCGCGTGACCCAGAAGACCTGACATTCAACATAGCAGCGAACAAGAATCCTAAAGGGAGGAATTCTATATGAGCGACATTTATCGTCCGTCGCGGCGCACCGTTTTGCAGACGGCACTGGCCGGCGGCGCCGCATTGGCCGCCTTCGATCCGTTCACACAGGCGCTCGCCGCCTATCCAGACAACAACATCGACGTCGTCATTCCCACGCGCGCCGGCGGCGGCGCCGACCGGCTGTTCCGCGCCGTCACGGCCGTCTGGAAAAAGCACCTCCACACCAACTTCCAACCGGGCTTTTACCCGGGCGCCTCGGGCCGCGTCGGCTATGAGATTTACATGGGCAAGAAGCCGACCGACGCCTACAATCTGCTGTTCGGCAATATGGGCCCGGAACTGCTGAACTGGGTGGTGAAGAAGCCCACCTTCCCGATCAAGGACTGCGTCTATTTCGGCAAGATCGACAGCGACGCGGCCTGCATCTTCGTCAGCGCCAAGAGCAAGTTCAAGACGATTGACGACCTCGTGGCCGAAGGCAAGAAGCGCCAGCTCAACGTCGGCACCAGCCGGCTGGCACATCCCGCCTCGATCGGTGTGCTGGCGCTCGCCGAGCACACCGGCGCCAAGTTCAACCTGATCCCGCTGTCGGGCGGCAAGAACACGATCGCCGGCGCGCTGACGGGCGAGGTGGACTTCAGCGCCCTGCCGGCGTCTTCGGTGGTGGTCAGCGGCGACCAGACCCGTGCGCTGCTGATCTTCGGCGAGAAGAACCCGCTGCCCGCCAAGCTCAACAATGCGCCGACCATGAACGCGCATTACAAGACCGACCTGCCGCCGATGCTGTCGTCGCGCGCCTTCGCCATCAAGAAGGCCGCAATCGACAAGTATCCGGACGCCTTCAAGATGCTGCAGGAGACGCTCAAGAAGACTGCCGAGGACCCCGAACTGATCGATCTGATCAAGAAGGCGGGCAGCGACCCGGCGTTCCTGGATTTCGGCGGGCTTGAGGCCTGCGAAAAGTTCGCCGCGAACACCTTGAAGCTCGGCGAACATTACAAGTCGCTACTGACCGGCAAGAGCAAGAAGAAAAAGGGCTGATCGCGGCTCAACTGCTGATCCTCAGCCATTAGGGCCGGCGCGCCGATCAAGGGTGCGCCGGCCCCGCTGGGCGGTGCCGGCGCACCGCGTCATGAGAACTCCTAAGGCCGACTCAAATGGCAGACATCACGCCGTCGCGCGACTCCGAGCCCCGCCCCATCGGCGCCCAGCTCATCATTCCGATCGCCGCGATCGCTTTCACCATCTACTACTTCTCGACCATCCTCGACACGCCCTGGACGGCACAGGTCAGCGCCTTTTTCGTCGGAACAATCCTGCTGATCCTCGCCGTCGCCTTCGTCGCCAAAGAACTCTACGCGGTGGGGCGCGGGCGCGCCACGCTCGGCCTCGGCGATCTCGTGACGCATGCGGACGTCAGCAGCGGCCGGGCGGCCATTTTCGCGCTCACTCTGTTCTATATCTACGTGATCCAGTGGGGCGGGTTCACGATCACCACCTTCTTCTACCTCTTCATAACCATGGCCATCCTGAACCGGGCCAGGCGGCTCGGCCTCACGGCCGTCGTCTCCTTTGTCGTGGTGATCGCGGGCTATCTCCTGTTCATCGTGGCCTTCGACACGCGCTTTCCGCGCGGCCCGTTCGAATTCCTGATGCAGAAGGTCTTCTTCCATGGCTGAAATCGCGACCTTCGGCCACCTGTTCCTGCACAGTCTTTCTTTCTGGTGGGTCATCGTCCCCTCGGTGTTCCTGGGGATGATCGTCGGCGCCCTGCCCGGTTTCAGCGCCGCCAACACCATCATCGTGCTGCTGCCGTTGACCCTGGCGATGCCGGTCGAGGCCGGGCTGATCTTCATGATCGCGATTTACTGCTCGTCGCACATGGGCGCCGGGATTCCCGCCATTCTGGTCAACATTCCGGGCACTGCAGGCGCGGCGGCGACGCCGCTCGACGGCTATCCCATGGCCAAGAAGGGCATGGGCCAGCAGGCACTCGCCATCTCCTTCGTCGCGTCCTGCCTCGGCGGCCTGCTCACCACCGTCATGGCGCTGTTTGCCATGCCACTGCTCGCCCAGGTCGGATTTTACATGCACAGCGTCGAACTCATCGTTGTGATGTTGTTCGGCATCTCGCTGATCGCCACCATCGCCAGCGGCGATCCCTGGAAAGGTCTGATCGCCGGCTTCTTCGGGCTGATGATCGGCTTTATCGGTTCCGATCCCGTCTATGAGACGCCGCGCGCCACGTTCGGCTTTCTCGAGCTTTACGATGGCGTGCCGATCATCCCGGCGCTGGTCGGCCTGTTCGCCGTCTCCGAGGCCTTCCTGATCATGGAGCAGAGCTCCATCGTCAGCGAGGAAGACCAGGCCAACATCAGCCACGGCAGCTGGGCGGCGACCTTCGAAGGCATGATGATGGCGATAACGCGCTGGTGGCACATCGTGTGGACCAGCATCATTGGCCTCATCGTCGGCGTCATCCCGGGCGCCGGCGCCAGCATCGCCTGCTTCGTCGCCTATCAGCAGAGCCGGTCCTTCTCCAAGACGCCCGAACTCTACACCACCGGCCATCCCGAGGGACTGATCGCACCGGAGGCGGCCAACAACGGCGTCACCTCCGGGACGATGGTTCCACTCCTGACGCTCGGCATTCCGGGCGGCGAGACCGCGGCCATCATGATGATCGTATTGCAGTACCACGGCGTCAATTTCGGGCCGGCACTGTTCCAGCTTCACCCCGAGATCGGCTACGGCGTGTTTACGGCCATGACGGCCACCTATCTGCTGATGCTGATCACCGCACTCCCGATCGCGCGTTACATGTCGCACGTGACCATGGTGCCGATCGCCTATCTGGTGCCGTTGATCCTGGCATTCTCGTTGCTCGGCGCCTTCGTGCCGCGCCAATACATGTTCGACATTGGGCTTGCGGTGGTGTTCGGCGTCATCGGCTATATCGCGCGCAAGACCGGCTATCACGTCGCCGCCATCCTGATCGGCGTCATTCTGGGCCCGCTCATGGAACAGTACTTCCTGCGCGCCCTGAAGGAATTGAACGGCGACATCATGATTCTGTTCTCCTCGCGCATCGGCAACACGTTGTGGGTCGCGCTTATCATTTCGCTGTTCATGCCCGCCATCCTCGCCAAATGGCGCGCGCGCGGCGGCGCGAAAGAAGCCGCGTTGGAAGGCTAAAGCTCAATCATTTTGAATCGAAGAAGTACGGCGCACGAGGTGCGCTCCCTCTCCCCAAGGGAGAGCTGAAGCGGGTCCGCCGCGTGCACCCGATTCAACCGTTCGTTCAAACAGTCAGTGCGGCGCCGGCGCGCGCGCCTTCCGGAATGGTCCGGGGCGCCTTGTTGAGGCTCTCAATGGCAAAGCCCGCGGCCGCCTTGTAGCCCGCCATGAACGCGGCGCGTTCCTCGGGCGGGATCACGTCGTCGATGTTGTCGAAGGTGCCGCCGCAACGTTCATCGACCATGTTGAGCAGCCCGAATGGCCCGGCGCCGCGGTTGCGCAGAATGAGCTGCGAGATCGGGCCGCACAGCTTGTCGTCATAGGCGGCGAGCGCTTCCTGCGTAATGCCGTGCTCCACCATCGCGGCCCCAGAACACGGGCATCGACAATCGGCCTGGCTGCCGCCATTGGAGCCTGTCGGATACATGGCATGGGCGGCATCGCCGATGAGCGCCACCGGACCGTCCCGCCAGGTGGGCACGGGATCGCGGTCGATCATCGGGTTTTCATAAGCACTATCCGCCTGCCGGATCATGGCGGGCACATCGAGCCAGTCCCAGATCCAATCGTCGAAATGATGGACGAAGTCGTCGACGCTCACCTGCCGGAACCAGCCGCGCTGCTTCCAGCCCTCGGTGTTGTCCATCGTGACTTCCGCGATCCAGTTGATCATCGAGAGGCCGGTCTGCGGATCGGGATGCGAGATCGGATAGAACACCACCCGCTCGCGATGGGTGCCGAGGCCGACGAAGGAGGCGCCGGAGCGGATCGGCTTGCCCCAGGTCGTGCCACGCCACATCACGGCGCCGCCCCAGTGGATCGGCGGCTGATTGGGATGCATCTGCGCCCGGATCGCCGAGTGGATGCCATCGGCGCCGATCAGCAGCGCGCCTGTGGCCTCGGAGGTCGCGCCGTCGGCTTGTTCGATGTGCGCTGTTACACTGCCGTCGGTATTCTTGCGGTAGCCGGTCACGCGGCTTGCCAACCTGACCGCCTCCGGCCCGATCCGCTCCACCACCTTGTCATACAGCAGCATGAGGAACCGGCCCCGATGAACCGCGTATTGCGGCCAGTCGTAGCCCGCCAGCAGCCCGCGCGGCTCGGCGTAAATGTCATTGCCGTTCAAGCCCACCAGCGCCCATTCTTTGGCGGGCAGCCCTACCCGGTCGAGATCGGCTTGCGTGATGCCAAGATCGTAGAGCTCGCGCACCGCATTGGGTTGCAGATTAATGCCGACGCCGAGCGGGCGCATCTCGCGAACCGCTTCGAACACAACGCACGGCACGCCGATCTGGTGGAGCGTCAGGGCCGTCGCCAGCCCGCCAAAGCCGCCGCCGGCGATGATCACAGGATTACTCATGGTACGCGGGACCCAGTATGCAACCTCTTTCGAGGTCCATAAACCATTGGACGGCGGCTGAGGCAAGGCAGCCGCGCGTGTCGCGTTGCAGCAATCCGCACGCGCCCCGCGAGCCAGGCAGCACTTCGTCCGCACAGCGAGCTCGCCGACAAAAAGCAGTGCTAACGCATCGTTGAATTGCCGGCGATGCAGCCCGCGGTAGAATGACCTCGACTGACTCAACTCCTCGCGAACGCGGACCACTGCTCGCACCCTGCGAACATCGGCCTCTGATCCGGCTGCTGTCGGCCTGAGTTCCGCCCCATTACACTCGACCTGAAACTTCAGCAGGCCCAAAGCATGTTCAACTTGAAACTTGCGTGCCGGTATGCGTGTTCGAATGGCGTCCCCCGCCGCTCACTCTACGTTGCGCTCATCGTTGGGACTATCCTCAACGTCATCAATCAAGGCGACGCCCTTTTGGGACTGGCCGCCGTCAACTGGTTCAAACTTGCGCTGACCTATTGTGTCCCATACGCGGTCTATACGTTTGGCGCAGTATCGACCCACCTCAAACATGCCGCCGGATCCTGACGCTATCGCTGCGGCCACTTACGAATCGGCCGCGCGGCCAGCCTCGCGAGGCAGGCCTCCGCGCCGTGCGACAACATGTAGGCGCAGGTGCTGAAAACCGAACATGGCTGCATTCGCGTTGTCTGCGCGCGCCATTTCGGTCTTCCTTGATCGTCAGCCACCTCCACCAGGCACCCAAAGCGAACGCAATGCGCGCCGCGCTTACCCGGTATATTCGACGATATGCATGCCGGCGCCCCAGCGGTCGATCAGATAGAGCCGGCCGTGCTCGTCGCGGCCGATGTCGTTGGACTGGATCGCTTCCTGGCCTTCCGGCGTTTCCGGTACATAGCAGCCGACCTCCTTCGGATGCAGCGGATCGCTGACGTCGACGGCGCGTAGGCCCGCGTTGAAATAGGTCAGGAACACCAGATTGGCCCACGGCCCCTCGGACCGGATGTCCTCGAGGATGTTGTGCGCGCCGTAGCGTCCGGGACGGTGAAAATATTTGTCGCGGTCGGGCATGAAGGTGGCGACCGGAATCGGATTGGTCTCCGCGCGGATGTCGACCACCCACATGAACTGGCTGTCCCACATTTTCTGCTTGCCGCGCGCCTCGTCGGTGACGACGAGATAAGGCCGGTCGCCGACCGGCCAGACCGTGTGGGTGCTGCCGTGAAAGGGCGGCGACCAGGAGATATGGCCGACCAGCTTCATGTCGCGAAGATCGCTGCAATCGATGACCGCGATGCCGTTGCCCCAGAAACCGGCATACATGCGGTTGCCGCGGATCACCGGGGGCCCGTGCACGGTGCAGGTCGAGTCCGACTGCGCCGTATCGCCGAGCGCCCCGTCCTCGGTCTTCTGCCAGGGCAGGCCCCAGGTGCTGATGAGCTCGGGCTTGATCGGATCCTTGATGTCGAGCGTCCAGATCACGCGCTTGCTCCAGCCCGGCGCGCTGCACGGCAGCAGCGCCAGCTGGCGGTCGTGATCGATGCCGAAGCGGTGCGGCCCCTTCCCCGGCATGTCGTAGAAGCCGACCTGCTTGGGCGCGTGCGGATTGCGGACGTCGAAAATGAAAAAGCCGGTGCGGGCGTCCTTGCCCGTGTCGCCACCCAGCCGCTCGGCGTTCACATAGAGCAAATCGTCGCCGACCAGACGGACTTTGTGCGAATGCACGCCCGGCGGCGAACGCACCTCCGCCACCTTGCGCGGCTTGCGCGGGTCGGAGACGTCGTGGACGGTGAAGCCTTCCGGCCCGTTGAAGCTGGAGCCGCCGACGGCGCCGACATAGGCAAAGCCGTTCTTGACCTCGACCAGGCTGCCGCCGCCCCAGGCGGCTGATGGGTCATGGCCGAGCAGACGGAAGTTTCTTGCTTCTTCGGGAAATCGTTCGGCCATCTTGTTCTTCTCCGGCAGTCTTCTTCAGGCCCCCAACTTGTCCGCGAGATCGGCCAGGTCCTTGCCGGCGACATCCACCGGCGCGGTCGGCGCCGTCTCGCCGGTGTTGGGGCCGTATTCGTTTGGGCGTGCGATGTGGCCTGTGCGCAGGCCGCATTTGGCGGCGGCGACAAGATCGCGCGTGTGCGCCGCCACCATCATGCATTGCGAAGGCTGAAGATTGAAGGCGTCGCAAGCGGCAAGGTAGACGCCCGGCTTCGGCTTGAAGTCGCGTGCCACATCGGAGCCGAGGATCGCGTCCCAGGGAATGTCGTTGCGGCGCGCGAGATCGACCATCAGCGCGATGTTGCCGTTCGAGCAGGGCGCGAGCCAGAATTTCTTTTTGAGGCGCGCCATCGCCGCCGGCACCTCCGGCCAGGCGTCCAGCCGGTGCCACGCGAGGTTCAGGTCCACCAGCACGTCTTCGCTCAGACCCTCCAGGCCGAAGCGCGGCAGGATGCGCTGCAGATTGCGGCGGTGCAGCACGTCGAGCTTGGAGAACGGGATACGGCCGGAGCGGACCTCCTCCATCCCGGGCTGGTACTCGGCCCGCCAGGCGTCGGCGAAGGCCAGCCAGTCCAGGTTGTGGCCGCGCGGGGAAAGGATGTGTTCCGCCTCCCGCGCAACCGAGGATCGCCAGTCCATCAGGGTGCCGAAGACGTCGTAGAAGAGGGCTCGAACGCCGAGGTCGGGGGCTTGTGCGGACATGACCGGCCGCCCCCAGACGGCTTCGAAGCGGCGCCCGAAAACCGGGCTAAGTCATTGATAAAATGGCGGGAGCGACGGGACTCGAACCCGCGGCCTCTGCCGTGACAGGGCAGCGCTCTAACCAACTGAGCTACGCCCCCGCGGGCGTGCGCAGGAGTTATAGGTGCATTTTCCCCAAGTCAAGGTAAAGCCTTGCCCCCTCCTCGGAATTGCGAAAAAGCCTTATTTATCGGCAGGAATTGATGGTCGACGCCCCCCGAATCGTCTATTCGGGCTGATGCGTTTGGCGTTCAAGTCAAACCTTGTGGATTCATATGGAGGGTCCCACTGATGGCTACGGCTCCTGGAAAGGCTCCGACACCCCCGACCGTCACGTTGAAGCATCTCGCCGCGGCACTCGCGGAAACCCATGAGATGTCGAAAAAGCAAGCGGAAGCTGTGCTCGGCGATCTGGTCGGCGACATCGTCAAGCATTTGAAGAAGGGCGAGCGCATCCGCATCGGCGGCCTCGGCATCCTTCAAGTGCGCAAGCGCGCCGCGCGCATGGGCCGCAACCCGGCAACCGGCGAAGCGATCCAAATCAAGGCGAGCAAGAAGGTCGCCTTCCGCGCCTCGAAGGAGTTGAAGGAATTGGTCTGACGGCTCTCTTAAAAGCCGGACCCTCCGGGGATTAAAATGGCGGGCGGGAGCGCGAAGCTCCCGGCCCGCTGTTTTGTTTGCGCACCACCCGCGTGTAGAAGGGCGGCGGCCTTTCGCCCCGGAACCGCGACCAATGTCCTCTCTGAAATTCGACTACACCGTCGCCGAGCGCTTCCTGCGCTACGTCACCATCGACACCCAGTCCGACCCGAACTCGCCCACCACGCCGTCGACCGAGAAGCAGAAGGACCTCGGCCGACTGCTGGCCACCGAATTGCGCGAAATCGGGCTCAGCGACGCCGAGATGGACGCGCACGGCTATGTCTACGCCACACTGCCGGCAAACAGCGCCAAGACCGTGCCGGTCATCTGCCTGTGCTCACACATGGATACGTCACCCGATGCGCCCGGCGCCGGGGTGAAGCCGCAGGTTCTGCGCAACTATCAAGGCGGGGATATCGCCCTGCCCGGCGACCCGAGCCAAGTGATCCGCATGGCCGACCATCCGGCGCTGGCAAGCCAGATCGGCAACGATATCGTCACCAGCGACGGCACCACCCTGCTCGGCGCCGACGACAAGGCGGGGCTCGCCGAGATCGTCGACGCCATGCGCTTCCTGGCGGCGCACCCCGAGATCAAGCACGGCACCCTCAAGGTGCTGTTCACGCCGGATGAGGAAATCGGCCGCGGCGTCGACAAGGTCGACCTCGCCCGGCTCGGCGCCGGCTTCGCCTACACCATGGATGGCTCGTCCGCCGGCGACGTCGAGGACGAGACATTTTCGGCGGACGCCGCCACGGTCACCGTGCAGGGCGTGACCGCGCATCCCGGCTTCGCCAAGGGGCGCATGGAAAATGCGGTCAAGATCGCCGCCCGCATCGTCGACCTGCTGCCCCAGGGCGCCTGCTCGCCGGAGACGACCGAAGGCCGTGAAGGCTTCGTGCATCCCCTGAGCGTCGAAGCGGAAATGGACCGGGCGACGCTCAAATTCATCCTGCGCGACTTCTCGACCGCCGGGCTGAAAGACAAGGCGCGGGTGCTGGAAGACGCGGTCAAAGGCGCGTTGCGCGATTTCCCGCGTTCGTCCTACCGGCTGGAGATCATCGAGCAGTACCGCAACATGAAGGAGGTGCTCGACCGTCATCCGCAGGTCGTCGCCAATGCCATGGAAGCGGTGCGCCGCGCCGGGCTGACGCCGGAGCAGGGCCGCATCCGCGGCGGCACCGACGGCTCTCGGCTGTCGTTCATGGGGCTGCCCTGCCCCAACATCTTCGCCGGCGAGCACGCCATCCATTCGCGGCTGGAATGGGTGAGCGTTCAGGACATGCAGGCCGCCGTGCGCACCATCGTGCACCTGGCGATGCTGTGGGAAGAACAGGCTTAACGCGCGCGCCTACCGGCTCTCAAGGAAGCGTCCCCCGGCCAGAAGCCGGAGGCGCATTCTTTTATGAACACGCAGCCGCCCACGGTTCCGTGGGCGGCCAGTTGTCAGGCCATCAGCGGATGGATTTGACCGCAGCCTTGAAGATCGGCGTCAGCGAGCCGCTAGCTGCCACGATGTCCTTGACCTTCTCCTGCTGCACCGCGCCCGGGGCCGGCACGATCGGGAAGCCGCGCTTCTTGGCTTGCACCAGCATCTCGGGATCGTGCAGCGCGGCGGTGACCGCCGCCCGCATTTCCTTGGTGGCGGCGGGATCCATCTTTGGCGGCCCGAAGAAGCCGCGGCTCATGGCGAGAATGGTCACGATCGCTTCGAGGCTCTGCTTCTTCTTCGGATCCTTGACCAGTTCCAGCGCCGTCGGAACTTTGGGCAGCTCCGCAAGGCGCTTCGTGGTCATGACCAGGACGACACGCATGTCGCCGGCCTTGACGGCCGCCTTGGACGCGACCCAGCCGGTCATCTGGCCGTCGGCATCGCCCTTGATCACCGCCAGGCGGGTGTCGGCATTGCCCTTGTAGCCGGTGACGATCTTGAGCGGGTAGCCGATGGTGTGGGCCAGCGTGGCCATGGTGTAGAAGTCTTCGTCGGTGCCTTGCGAGGCATAGACGAAGGGCCGCTTGAGCGTCTTCAGGTCGTCGGCCGACTTGATGCTGGAACCGGCGCCCACCACCATCACCCGGGGTTCGGCGGCGGCGCGGCCGAGATAGGTGAATTTGGTGGCATCGAAGCGCACGCCTGGGCTGCCCGCGAGCTGCGCCGTGACCAGCGCCGGCACGTTGGTGAACGCGAACGTCATGCCGTCCGCCTTGATGTTCCAGAGATGGTTGCTGCCCTTCAGGCCGCCACCCCCTTGCTCGTTCCTGATGCGCACGTCGGCGGCGCCGAGGTGCTTGGCGATAAAGGGCGCGATCATGCGCGCATATTGCGTCATCTTGCCCGCCGCGCTGTTGGGTACGATCAGCGTGACGACCTTCCCCTTATAAACGGGCCCGGCCGCGGCGGAGGTGGCGACGGCAACAGCCGCGACCGCACACGCGGTCAACACCGCGAGTTTTCTCCCTAGGATATTCATAGGACTTTCCTTTACTGCCTTCATTGGAGTGTCGTTCGAGACGCGCCAAAGCGAGCGACCGGCCCGCCCATGACGTCCTCCAGCCGCAGGGGCTGGAGGACAATGTCCTGCGACCGCGGTCGTTACTTGATCGACTTCAGCGCCTCTTGCAGGATCGGGGTCAGGTCGTGGCTCGCCGCCACGATCTTCTTGACCTGAGCCTGCTGCTCGGCGCCCGGCCACGACACGATCGGCATGTGCCGCTTGCCCGCCTCCTTAAGCACCGCCGGATCGGTGAGCGTGGCTTCGATCGCCGCACGCATTTCCTTGGTCGCTTCGGCGTTCATGTTGGCCGGACCGAAGAATCCGCGGCTCATGGCGACGATCGACACGATCGCCTCCAGCGGCGCCTTCTTGCTCGGATCCTTGACCAACTCGAGCACGGTCGGCACGTCGGGATGCTCCTTGTTGCGCTTGGCCGTGAAGAACACCAGCGGCCGCGTGTCGCCCGCCTTGAACGACGCCCTGGCGCTGGTGAGGCTGGTCAGGTGGCCGTCGGCGTCACCCTTGATCACCGCCAGCGCGCTATCCGCGTCGCCTTCGTAGCCGGTGATCATGGTGATCGGAAAACCGGCGGCCTTGGCGAACACCGCGGCGGAGTAGAAGTCCTCGTCGGTACCCTGGGCAGCGTACCTGAACGGCTTCTTGAGCGACGCGAGGTCCTTGGCGCTCTTGATCGGGTCCTTGGCGCCGGTATAGAGCACGCGCGGCTCGGCCGCCGCCCGCCCGAGATAGGTGAGCTTGGTGGCGTCGAAGCGCACGCCCGGGCTTTTCGCCAGCTGGGCGACGATCAGGGCGGGCACGTTGGTGAAGCCAATGGTCAAGCCGTCCGGCTTGGAATTCCACAGCACATTCGTGCCCTTCAGACCGCCACCGCCTTTGATGTTCTTGACGCGCATGTCGGCCGCGCCAAGCTTCTTGGCGATCACCGGCGCCAGCAGGTGTGCGTAACGCGACATCATGCCGGCCGGGCTGTTGGGCACGATCAGCGTGATGGTCTTGCCTTTGTAGTACGGGCCGGCCGAGGCCGGTCCGACAGCGGCGAGTAGCGCGACCGGCGCTACTGCCAGAAGCAGCGTTTTCCAGCTTTTCATTTTCTTTCCCTCCCTCTTACTGCCGCAAATTCAAATGCGACGGCTAGAAGCCGAGCATGGCCCCCAAAATGCTGTTGTTGACCTCGACGCCGAGCAGGACGACGAAAAGCACATAGACGATGAGAGTGAACAGCGCCGCGACGATGATGCAGATCGGCCAGCTAAATTGGCGCCGGATCACCATGTAGCCGGAGCTGAACAGGAAGATGGACGGGATCGGACCGAGCAGCATGAACATCCCGGTCAACAGCAGGATGAAACCGATGGCGGTCAGTTCGCGGCGCCAGTGCATTCGATCGGCTACGGCCCCGCCTGGCTTCGAAGCGGGCTTGGCCGCTCCCGTGCCGGGCGCCCGATCGGTGAACAATTCCAGCGCGTCCAGATGCAGGTCGCCGACCCCCGGCAGGTTCTGCAGGATAAGCTGGGCAACCGTCAGGATGGCACCGAGGGTCGCGATCGGCAGCGGCACCACGCGGGCGCGCGCGCCATAGCCTGTGCAGGCGACAATCGCGGCGATGAACACCAGCAGGACGGCACAAAGGACAAGGTTTTCCTGGGTACGCCGGCTCATGGCTGGCTTCCCTGTTCGACACTGGCGTCCGCGGCCTTGCGGCGGCGCCATTTGCGCACGAAGGGCATCGCCGTGGTCACGATGAGAAGAATGAACATCACCAGTGTGACCGGACGAGTGAAGATGAAGTCGCCCCCATAGAGCGACAGCGACAGGTGCAGGTTGCGCTCGATCATCGTCGCCAGCACCATGCCGATGACGAAATTGGCACGCGAGAAGTTGAACCGGTCCATCGAATAGCCGATCAGCCCGAACACCATCGCCACCACCACGTCATCCATGCTGGCGTGGGTGGAATAGGCGCCGACGAAGCAGACCGACAGCACGATCGGAATGACGATGTTGGGATTGAGCGACGGCAGCCGCGCCAGAAAGGGAGTGATGGCGAGGCCAATGAGCGTGGTCACAATGCTGGCGATGACCACGACCCAAACGAAGCTGAATACGACGTCGAGATGGCGCGTCAGCATCTCGGGTCCCGGCACGATGCCGAGGCCGATGAACGCGACCAGCAGCACCGCCATGGCCTCCCCGCCCGGGATGCCGAAAGCGAGTGTCGGCAGCAGGGCGCCGCCTTCCGTGGCGCCAAGGGTGGCGTCAGGAGCGATCACGCCCTCGATGGCGCCCTTGCCGAAACGCTCCGGCGTTTTCGAGGTCTGCACCGCCTGGGCATAGGCCGCGATGCCGCTAACGCTTGCCCCGATGCCGGGCAGGACGCCGATCCAGAGCCCCAGGAGGCTCGAGCGCAGCACCAGGGTCCAGTTCTGGAAGACATCGCGCACCCCGGTCCATACCGAGCTGTTCTCGACGCCAACTTCGCGTGTGACGATGGCGCCGCCCTTGACGTAGAGCTTCATCATCTCCGCGACCGCGAACATGCCGATCATGGCCACCGGAAAGGAGATGCCGTCCATAAGGAACAAGCTGTCAAAGGTGAAGCGCGGGGTGGCCGTCACCACGTCCATGCCGATTAAGCCGGTGAGAACGCCGAGCGCGGCCGCAATCAGGCCCTTGAGGAGGGAGCCGGCGCTGAAGGTGGCGATGATGGTCAAGCCCCAGAGCGCCATCATGAGATATTCGCTGGGACCCAGTGCCAGCATCAACGGCCTGACGATCGGGATGCTGATGGCGAGGAAGATGGCGCCGAACACGCCGCCCATCAGCGCCGCCATGGCGGATGCCCCGAGCGCCCGGCTCGCCTCGCCGCGCTGGGTCAGCGGAAACCCGTCGAAGATCAACGCCAGGCTCTTGGAGGCGCCGGGAACGCGGAAAAGGATGCTGGTGACCGAACTGCCCCAGATGGTCGCGATATGGGCGCCGAGCAGCAGAGCGATGGTGGCGGCCTGGTCGTAGCCGTAAGTGAAAGGCAGCAGCAGCGCCAGCGCGACGATGCCGCCAAGGCCGGGCAGAATGCCGACCACCAAGCCGTAGGCAATACCGATCACCATGAACAGGATCGCCTGAGGCGTCAGCAGGGCGAAGAGACCGGCCCCGATGGCGTCGACCAAATGCACGACTTCCTCCGTGAACGCGGTTCGTTGTCGTTGCCGCTCTTTTTTGGCGGCATTGTTACGTTTCAGTCAGTCGTCTTCGAACGTTCAGGCCCGGTCGCCAGGCCGCCGCCTACGCCACCGGCTTGCCCAGAAGGCTCACCACATCGGATTTGTTGTGCAGCATCTGCTCGGGAAACACGACGGTGATCGCATCGACCGGACAGATCGAATTGCACAAGCCGCAGTACCAGCACTCCTGCGGATAGACGATGACCGGCAGAGTCTCCTTGTTGTCTTCTTCCTTGTAGATGACGTCGCCGGGGCAGATCCAATCACACAGATTGCACCGCACGCAGAGCGCTTCGTCGATCTTGATGGGGTTATGAACCCGTTGCTCGGTTGCCGGCATTACGCGACCGTCCTCCGCGTGGAGTTCTGGGGATGTTCGATCGAAAGCAGACGCGAGCGCCTGGCTGGTGTCGACCATCCGCACGCTCGGTCGGTCGTCGCCGCCCTTCTCGACCAGGACGAATTTGCGCCAGTTCTCGTTGTCGGGCTCCGGGAAATCCAGCCGGCGATGGGACGAGCGGGTGCGCGTCTCCTGGCGCGCCAGTGCCGCGGTCGCCATGATCTCGACATTGAGCCGGATGTTGCGGGCTTCGTGCACGCGCATGACGCCGTGCAGATTGTCGGCGCTGAGTTCGCCCTCGCGCTTGGCGAGCGCGGAAAACCTATCGAGAGCCATCCGCAGGCCCTTCTCGCTGCGGCGCACGCCAACATAGTCGGTGACGGTTTCGCGAATACGGTCTTCGAAGGCCATCCAGGGCATGCCCTCGGGCCGCGCCATCGAGGCGCGCGCTTCCTCGCGCACTTGTTCCGCGGCTTCCCAGTCGATCGACGGCAGCGCGCCATTGTCGGCCTGGATGCTCACCGTGGCGCCCTCGCCGGCAATATGCCCGAGCACCGCCGCCCCGGCGATGCCGCCGCTGACGGTGGCGCAATCGCCGGCCGCGAACAGGCGCTCAACCGAGGTCTCGCCGTTGGTATCGACGGCGAGACCGCTGCCGCGGAAATAGACGCCGCTGCGCCGGATCGAGAGCTCGGAGATCGATATCTCGATCGGGGTGTCGCGGAAGCTGACCCCCTTCTGCTGGTAATAGGCCGGCAGCGTGTAGCGGTCGACCTGAAGGGTCTCGTCCATATGATCGAGAAGTTCGGGGGACAAATGCCGGCAGTCGACGAAGATCGGACCGTTGCCGAGGAGATATTCGTTGACAACCGCATCGGCGAGCACGGCGCGGCGCGCGTTCTCGCCCTTGGGGTCGTACTTGAACATGAAGCGCTCGCCGCTCTTGTTGATGAAATAGGCGCCGAGGCTGACCAGCGCATTCAGCCCCTGCGCGGAAAAGCCCTTGGGCGTCAGCGTGGTCTCGACGAATTCCATATTGGCGAGCGCGGCGCCGGCGCGGTAGCCCATCGCCTGGGCGTCGCCGGTGTTGTAGGGGAAGTGCCAGCTATCGAAGGGAAGGCCGGAGGCGTTGCGCGAGATGCGATTGACGTCGCCGGTGGTCACCGCCACCGCCTTGGCGCGGATCGCGGTCCAGGCGCCGTCGCGGAAGCCGAAAGCGAGCGCGCCATAGGCCCGGTTGTCCTTGACCAGAAGCTGCACCGCCATGGTGCGGGTCAGCACGGTGGCCTTGCCGACGCGCACGTGCTTGCCGATGCGGCGCTTGAAGTCGGTGCCGTCGAAATTGATGTGATAGGCGCCGGGCAGCCCGAAGGAGCGATGGCGCGAATAGTCGCCGGTCTTGGGGTCCTTGAAGTCGACGCCCATGCCCTCGATCTTGCGCAGGATGCGCGGCATCTCGTGAATGACCCGCGTGGTCACCGCCATGTCGACGATGCCGTCGGTCAGATCGGGAACGTGCTTGAGCAGGAACTCGGGCGTGTCCCATTCGGGACCGCTCTCCATGACCGTTAGGTAGTGGTCGACGCCGCAGCCGACGCTGCCGCAATTGTCGAGCACCCGGCCCTTCTCGCAGATCGTAACAGTTAAACCCGCCTCCAGCGCCGGGATCGCCGCCATACTGCCGGCAACGCCGCCGCCAATGACGAGCAGATCCGTGTCGATGGTCCGCCAGTCCTGCTTCATTCCAAGCTCCGCACAGGGCAGTCGCGAGCGGCCCCATTTTTGAGAGGATTTGTTCGTTACGCCGGCAAAACGCCGGTTCCCACGGCGTCCTCAACAACGCTACCGCAATATGAGCCGCTCAAATAGGCGCGCTCCCGGCATTTCAATTATTCTATTTCGATGACCTTCACTGCCACACGCAGAGGAAAGATGGCGGCAAGAGCGATGAATGAGGCGCAACGACCGTGGCCTGCATGGCGATCGCGGCCGACGGCGCGGGGCAATCACGAGGCCGCAAGATCTTGAAATATGGACTTTACGCCGGTGCTTGGTGGGCGGTGACGGACTCGAACCGCCGACATCCTGCGTGTAAAGCAGGCGCTCTACCAACTGAGCTAACCGCCCACGTACATGGCCCCGAAAAGGCTGTTCCCGGCCGGATCGGGGATGGGAACCGGTTTTCGGACCGGGTCATGCACAACCCTATATGCAAGCCAATAGCGCCTGACGGCCCGCCGAGGCAAGCCGGAGCGCCTTGAGCCCAGCGCTCCGGCGCGGGCAAACGAAAACGGCGCCTTGCGGCGCCGCCTTCAAGTTCCACTTCAGGTTCAGCCTCAGTGCGCGGTGAGGCCGGAACCCTCTTCCTCGCCCGGCTCGGCCTTGGCGGCGGCGGCTTCCGCGAGCTTGGCCGCCTCCTCGTCCCAGGCGATCGGCTCCGGCGCGCGGGTGAGCGCACGGGCCAGGACCTCGTCCATACGCGAGACCGGGATGATCTCGAGCCCTTTCTTGATCGAATCGTTGATCTCGGTGAGGTCCTTCGCGTTCTCCTCCGGGATCAGCACGGTCTTGATGCCGCCGCGCTGCGCCGCCAGCAGCTTTTCCTTCAAGCCGCCGATCGGCAGCACCCGGCCGCGCAAGGTGATCTCGCCGGTCATGGCAACGTCGCGACGAACCGGAATGCCGGTCATCACCGAAACGATGGCGCGTGACCATGGCGACGCCCGCCGACGGGCCATCCTTCGGCGTCGCGCCTTCCGGCACGTGCACGTGGATGTCGCGCTTGTCGAACAACGGCGGCTCGATGCCGAGGCCGACCGCGCGCGAGCGCACGTAGGACGCCGCCGCCGAGATCGACTCCTTCATCACGTCGCGCAAGTTGCCGGTGACGGTCATCTTGCCCTTGCCCGGCATCTGCGTGGCTTCGATGGTGAGCAGCTCGCCGCCGACGTCGGTCCAGGCGAGCCCCGTGACCACGCCGATCTGGTCCTCGTCCTCCACCTCGCCGTAACGGTACTTGGGC
>CAWHJZ010000034.1:0-56036 GCA_963829785.1 uncultured Pseudomonadota bacterium
GACGCGATGGTAAGGGTTCGGCGCGCGTGCCGAGCCTCAGCGTCAACAACGTGCTCGGCGTCTTACGCGCCTGTCAGCGCGGTCTCGGCGTCGCCATGCTGCCGGACTATCTGGTGGAGGAAAACGGCGGGCTGGTTCAGTTGTTCGGCGAGGCCGACACGCTCGCGCTCGATGCCTATTTCGTCTATCCGGAAGAACTGAAATCGGTGGCGCGTATTCAGGTGTTTCGCGACTTCCTGGTGGCCAACGCGCAGCGCTGGCATTTCTGATTTGCATTTTCCGTAGAGCGGTACATCCCCGGTCAGCGCGCATGGCAGACATGCGGCCCATCCCATTGCTGCGAAGCGAGGCTTGGGGCTAAGTGCACTCACGCTGCTGCACCGGATGTATATCCTCCCAGAGTCTCCGGTGTGCAGCAAGTTCCCCTCTGGAAGATGTTGTCGGTCCCCACACCGGCACATTTCTCTCAAACCGGGCCCCGCATTGGGGCCCGGTTTTTTTCGTGCACAGAAGGTGCGACGAAATGCGCAACGTCATTTCAAAGACGATGACAGCGCACGCATGCGAACCGGCCCATGCGCAACACCGGCGCGCCGCGCGCATGCATCGCCGTCGCGCGCAGCATTTTCAATTCGCGGACCCGGAGGCGTGGCCCGGACGCGCAGGCGCCGGCCGCCACCGCCTCGCCATTTTTCTTCAATCGCGGGTTTGTGGTCATGAGCCGGTCTTCGCCGCGCGGCCAACGGGAACCGGTAGCCGGTGCGGGCCGACCGGCGCGGCCACCGGCCGCGTTGCAGCATGGGCCGGGCGGGCGGCGATCACGAACGCGTCATCGCGGGCACGGGATGCCTGGCAAAGCGTGGAAAATTGACGCCTCGCCATGAACCGAAGCGGCGTTCCATGCGTCTAATGGGTCAGGTTCGGCTATATTGCCGCTCTCGCGCCTTGAGTCCGGGGGACCGGAATAGACTGTGCAAAAATAGTCACAGTCGGGCATTGATCGGGGCGGTGATTTGGGAAAACCGTAACCAGTTTGGCGCTATCCGTTACAATGCGGGCGAACAGGTCCCACGAGTCGGACCCGCCCCGGAAAGAATTGGGAGACTTTGGTGAAAAGTGTCCGTTTGAGCGGCCTCGCGGCCTCTACCGCCCTCGCCCTGATTCTGGCGCTGTCCAGCCAGCCCGGACAGGCGCAATCGACCGGCGACAGCCCGGCCCAGGCGGCTACCCCGATCCCGGACACCGTCGCCAAGCCGATGGATAAGCCGGCGCCGGCCATGGCCGCGCAGCCGAGCGACGCCGTGGCGTCCACGCCCGCCAAGGATGTGGTCAAGGACGAGACCAAGGCTATGGCCAAGGAGGCGGAGACGCCGGCCAAGGCTGACACCAAGGCCGACACCGCAAGCGCGCCGGTCGAGCCGCCGGCCTCGACCGCCAGCATCCCGGCCGCGACGCCGCCGAAAGCCGACAGCGCGGCGGCCCCGGAGACCGTGGCGCCAGCCGCGACCGCCACCGCCAAGCCCGAGGCCGTCACCGGCGCCAAAACTGAGACCGAGGCCAAGACTGAGGCCAAGACCGAGGCCAAGACCGAGCCCGCGCCGGAGGCCACGTCCCAGCCCAAGACGGACACCGCCGCCAAGCCGGACGAGGCGATGAAGCAAGCCGCCGTCGCCCCGGCGGAAACACCCTCAGCCGTCGCCGACACCGCGGTCGCCGACGCCCTCAAGGACATGATCTCCGGCCGGCTCGACCGCTACGTGCCGCGCAAGGACGACCGCGCCGGCGTCGAAGCCTTCTACAAGAAGCGCGACTACAAGCCGCTGTGGGTCAGCGGCGGCGGCGCCGACACGCGCGCCAAGGCCGCGATGGGCTATCTCGCTTCGGTCGCCACCGACGGCCTCGATCCGAACGATTATCCGACGCCGGATTTCGCGGCCGCGGCCAACGCCGGCGACCTCGCCGCCGCCGAACTGAAGTTGACCAACGCGGTGCTGATCTACGCCCACGACGCCCAGGTCGGCCGCATCCACTTCACGCGCATCGCCAGCGACATTTCCTTCAAGCTCGATGAGCCGGACCCGGCCGCTGTGCTGGCCAAGATGGCCGACACCCAGGACGTCGCCGCCGCGCTCGACGGTTACAATCCGCCGCAAGCCGGCTTCAAGGCGCTGAAGGCCAAGCTCGCCGAACTGCTCAAGGGCGAACAGGCCGCGCCGAAGGAGGAAAAGAAAAAGGTCGTGCGCGTTTCGGCCGGCCGCATCCTGCGCCCCGGCATGCGCGATCCGCGCGTGGTGCAACTGCGCAAGCGCCTCGACATCGGCGACACCAACAACCCGCTCTACGACGAGGCGGTGCTCGAAGCGGTCAAGGCCTTCCAGACCAAGGCCGACATCGGCGTCGACGGCATGGCCGGCCCGAACACGGTGCGCGCGCTCAACGGCGAAGCCGGCCCGCGCGCGAAGCCGCGCGATCCGGTCGAGACCATCATCGCCAACATGGAGCGCTGGCGCTGGCTGCCGCGCAAGCTCGGCAACGCCGAGAACACCTATGTCGTGGTCAACGTGCCGGACTACACGCTCAGCCTGATGCACGACGGCAAGACCTACTGGAAGACCAACATCGTGGTCGGCAAGCCGGGCAAGGCGACGCCGATGACGTCGGCGGAGATGAAATACATCACCGTCAACCCGACCTGGAACGTGCCGCCCTCGATCATCGAGAACGAGTACCTGCCGGCGCTCGAGCAGGATCCGACCGTGCTCGACCGCTACGGACTGAAGATCAAGCAGGGCCCCGACGGCGTCGTGCGCATCTGGCAGCCGCCAGGCGCCGGCAACGCGCTGGGGCGCATCCGCTTCAACTTCCCCAACAAGTTCCTGGTCTACCAGCACGACACGCCGGACAAGTATCTGTTCAAGCGCGCCGCGCGCGCCTACAGCCACGGCTGCATGCGGGTGCAGGATCCGATCGAGTACGCCGCCAAGCTGCTCAGCCTGGAACTGCCGAAGGACCACTACACCGAAGCGCGCATCCGGAGCATGTTCGGCGGCAGCGAGATCAACATCAACTTCCCGCGTCCGATCCCGGTGCATCTGACCTATCAGACCGCCTTCGTCGATCAGAACGGCAAGCTGCAGTTCCGCAAGGACATCTACGGCCGCGACGCGCGCATGATCGCCATCCTCAAGAACAAGCGCGAGCTGCGCGTCGCCTACATTCCGATCGCACGTCCGCCGAACACCTCGGCCAAGCCGGTGCGCATGCCGGTCGGCATGTTCCCGGGTAGCGACAGCCCCGGCTACGGCGGCGGCTCGAATATCTTCGACTTCCTGTTCGGCGGCCGGCAATCGTCGTCGGAGCGGTCCTACCGGAACCGCCGCTTCATCGGCCCGGACGCCCACAACAACGGCCGTTTTTCGCGGCGCTGATCCGCGAACGCGTCACAGCCGAAACGGCAAACGCCGGCGACCCTGTCGCCGGCGTTTTTTATTTGGCGAACGGCCGCGCCCTGCGCTCAACGGCGCGCTACGGGCAAAATCGGATTGCGGAAAAACGAATGGTACAGGTGGGTGGACTTGAACCACCGACCTCTGGTTCCACAGACCAGCGCTCTAACCAACTGAGCTACACCTGCACGAGGCCCGTCCTGTTGGACGGCGCGGGGCGAAACTAGGTTCAGCCTCCCGGTTTGGCAAGCCGTCTTTGGCGCTGATTTCAGGCGGATTTTGGCGGGGATCAGAGGCACTTGTGCCTCTCCCCGCTTGCGGGAGAGAGGTGAAGACGCCGCGCGGCATACAAAAAAAGCCCGGGCGAAAGGCCCGGGCTTGGCAGTCGTCAGGCAGTCTTCGTCCGTGTGGCGGGCGAAGCGCCGGTTCGGCCTCAGGCCGCCTTCTTCAACACGTTGTTGAAGCTCGCCTTGATCGGCTCGGCGGTCTCGGTCGCGACCTTCTGCGCGTGCTCGGAAAGCTCCTTGGCCTGCGCGGTCATGGTCTCGAACTGCTTGCGCATGTAGCCGGAGGTCAACTCGACCGCTTCCGAGTAAGACTTCACGCCCATCAGCCCGGTCATCAGATCGAAGGTGGCGTCGCTGTTGGCGCGCGCGGTCTCGATCACCTTGAGGCCGTAGTCGGTATAGCCCTTGGAGGCGGTGGCGTAGGTGTCCTCGATGAGATCGGTGGCCTCCTCGGCGACCGACTTCATCTTCTCGTAGTTCTCCTTGGCCTGCGCGAGGCTCTTCTCGGCGAGCTCGCGGAAGGCGGCCGGCACTTCCATCGTCGGCATGTCGAATTTGGGCATCTCGAACTTCGGCATATCGAACTTCGGCATCTCAAACACCGTGGCTGTGGGTTGCGGGGTTTCGGTGGTGGTTTCGGTCTCGGCTTGAATGTCGGTCATGGCACTGCTCCTCGGCAATGAGGGCGGCTTTCGTCCGTTCAGCGAACCGTCCGCCCTCGGCTGCAAGCGGTGCGCTTTGATCTGGCGGCCCGCCAAGGTGTCCCGCAGCGGGCCTTACAACCAATACATAGCACCATTTTTGGTGCGTTGCAATATAAATATTGCACTGCACAATAAAATATCAAGGGCTGTCCCGCCCGGCCCCGACACCGGGCTGATTCTAAAGGGAAAACTGCTGCAGCCGGGCTAGTGCGAGCCCTGGCCGGCGATCTTGGCCGCCTTCTGGCTCAGTTCCTTGGCCTGCTCGGTGAGCGCGGCCATCTGGCTCTTGGTGTAGTCGGCCTGCAGCGCCATCACCTCCTGCGGGTCCTTGGCGCGCACCAGCTTCTGGGCGAACTCGAACGAGGAGGCGATGTTGCGCTCGGCAAAGCTCATGGCGAGCTCGCCGGCCTCCTTGGCGCCGGTTTGCGCCCCCTTGGCCTGGGTCTCGGCGGTGTCCACGGCGTGCTTGGCGGCGGCGACGAAGGTGTCGAAGGCCTGGCGGGCCTGCTCCACGCTCTTTTCGGCCATCGCGCGCATCTCGACCGGAATTTCGAAATTCATCGGCTTGTCGTTGGCCATGACCGTCTCCTTGTCCTCGCAACCCCATGCGGGCCGCTCCGGCGTTAACACTCTATCTGGGACCGCGGTTCCGGGCATGCCAGCCATGGAACCCGTCCTGTTAAGGTTAGCACCGATTGAATCCGTGCATAGCCCGCCCCCTCGTTTACGCGCCTCCCCGGCGGCCGTATTAATGCTTCATTAGCCGTAATTCCTGCGACGAAATGGTAATGGGGCGCGACATTCACAACATCGGCCTGAGCGACCCGCAACTCGCGGCTCATGCGCTGAGCCCGGAGCCGGCGTGGCTGTGGACGGCCGACGCCAGCCGCATCCTGTGGGCCAATCCGATCGGCGCCGCCATCTTCAACGGCGAAACACCGGACGCGCTTTCCGAATTGGTTTTCGAGCCGCAGCATCCGGCGGCGGTGCAGATCGCGCGGCTCGCCGGCACGCTGCCGCAGGGCGGCACCCCGCGGCTGGAACGGCTGCGCGGCTTCGGCGCCAGCCTCGGCGGCGCGCTGGTGTGCCTGTGTTCGCGCGTCACGCTTCCCGACAACGGCACCGCGGTGCTGGTGGTTTCGACCGAACGCGCCGGCAAGGACCTCGCTTTGTCCGAGCGCGCGCGCCGGCTGCTGGCCGGCATCGATCAGCCGGCGGCGATCTTCAGCGCCGACGGCGAACTGGTCGAAGCGAAGGAACAAGCGGGCGACCGCCTCGCCCACGGCCGCGATCTCACCGCGCTCAATGCCGCCGCCTTGGCGCGCGAGGCGACGCTCAACGGCCAGGCCAACGGCGACAGCGCCGCGGGCACGATTTCGCTGTGGCGGCTCGGCGCCGGACCGACCTTCCTGTTGCTGGCGGTGTTCAGCGGCGATGCGCCGGCGCCGCCGGCCGTAGCGCCAATGCCTGAGATCGCCGCGGTGTCGGCGCCGCCGACCGCGCCCAATCCGGCCGCGGCAGAACCGGTCCCACCCGAGCCGGCGGAAGCGCCGCATCGGCGCGTGCCGCTGCGCTTCGTCTGGCAGATGGACGCCAGCAACCGCTTCACCCACGGCGTCGAGGACTTCGCCCGCCTGCTCGGGCCCAACACCGCCGCGGTCCTGATCCGGCCCTGGGGCGAAATCGCCGAAACGTTGAAGATCGATACCGGCGGCCAGATCGCGCGCGCGCTCAGCCTGCACAACACGTGGAGCGGCATCGTCGTCGACTGGCCGACCGACGAGGCCAGCGAACGGCTGCCAATCGAGATGTCCGGCCTGCCGGTGTTCAACCGCGACCGGCAATATGCCGGCTATCGCGGCTTCGGCATCTGCCGCGACATGGACAAGCTGGCGCTGCTCGAGCGGCACCGCGCGCAAGGCACCACCGCCGCGACGCCGCCGCAACCCAAGCCCGAAGAACCCGCGCCCAAGGTGGTGCCGTTCCCCTCAACTCCGCCGCAGCCGCCCGAGCCGCCCGAGCCGCCAAAACAACCGGAACCGCCGGCACCGCCGCCGGCCGCTGAAGCGCCGCCGCCACAAGAACCGCCGCCGCTTGCCGGCGAGCCGGCGCCGACGCTCAGCCCCGGCGAACACAGCGCTTTCCAGGAACTGGCGCGCGAATTGAGCGAGCGCTTGAAACGCGCACCGGGCGCGCCGAAAGCGCAAAGCACGCCGGGCACGCCGGCCGCGCCGCCGGCGCAACAGAACGTGACGCCGCCGCCCGCGCCCAAGGCGCCCGAAGCCCCCTTGATCGCCTATCCGCCGCCGCCGCGCCCGGCTGAGCCGCCGCGCGCGGCGCGCAACGGCGACGCCGCCCGCGACACCAGCGAAGGCCGGCCGATCCTCGACAAGCTGCCGGTCGGTATCCTGGTCTATCGGCTCAACAACCTGCTTTACGCCAACAAGGCGTTCCTGGACTGGACCGGCTATGAATCGCTGGGCGCGCTGGCGGAGGCCGGCGGTCTCGACAGCCTGTTCATCGAGACCAAGGACGATCCCGCCGCCAAGGAAGCGCGAACCGGCGCGACCAACGGCTCCAAGCCGCTCACCATCACGACCATCAACGGCAATCAGCGCGCGGTGCAGGGCCGTCTGCTCAGCGTCGCCTGGAACGGCGACAACGCGCTGGTGCTGATGATCAACACCCAGCCGCATAACGACGAGCAGCAGGTGCGCGCGACCGATGCCTCGCTGCGCCGGCTGGAGGCCGAGAACCACGAGATCAAGGCAATCCTCGACACCGCCACCGACGGCGTGCTGGTGCTCGACCGCGCCGGCCGCGTGCTGTCGGCTAATCACAGCGCGCAGGCGCTGTTCGGCTACGAGGCGGCGGACTTCACCGAACTCTCGCTCGGCGAACTGTTTGCGGCCGAGAGCCGGCGCGGCGTGCTCGACTATCTCGATCGCATCGCGCGCGGCAGCGGACTCGAGGCCGGGCGCGAAGCCATCGGCCGCGTGCAGCGGGGCGGGCTGGTGCCGCTTTATCTCACCATCGGACGCGTCGAGGACGGCGAGAAATTGTGCGCGGTGATCCGCGACGTCACCGCCTGGAAGCGCAGCGAAGAAGAGTTGATCACCGCGCGCCAGCAGGCGGAGAAGGATTCGACCGCCAAGTCGGAATTCCTCGCCAAGATCAGCCACGAGATCCGCACGCCGCTCAACGCCATCATCGGCTTTTCCGAGGTGATGATCGACGAGCGCTTCGGCGCGCTCGGCAACGAGCGCTACAAGCAATATCTCAAAGACATCCACGCCTCCGGCAGCCACCTGGTATCGCTGCTCAACGAGTTGCTCGATCTCTCCAAGATCGAAACCGGCAAGCTCGAGCTCACCTTCGTGAGCGTCAACCTGAACGAGCTGGTGCAGGAGTGCGTCGCCTTCATGCAGCCGGAGGCCAACCGCGAACGCATCATTATCCGCACGTCATTGCCGCCGAACCTGCCGGCGGTGGTGGCCGACGCGCGCTCGGTGCGCCAGATCGCGCTCAACGTGTTGTCGAACTCGATCAAGTTCACCGGCGCCGGCGGCCAGGTCATCGTCTCCACCGCACTCACCGACACCAATGAAGTCGTGTTGCGCGTTCGCGACACCGGCACCGGCATGAGCGAGAAGGAATTGCAGAACGCGCTCGAGCCGTTCCGTCAGCTCGCCACCACCGCGCGCTGGGGCGCGAGCGGCACCGGCCTCGGCCTGCCGATCACCAAGGCGCTGGCCGAAGCCAACCACGCGCGCTTCGCCATTACGAGCCGGGTCGACGACGGTACCCTGGTGGAAGTGGCGTTCCCGGCCACAAGGGTGCTGGCGCAGTAGGCGCCCCGGCTTCCCCACAGGCCCCATCACAACAGCGCCGGAATCGCGTAGCATGACGTCCTATCGGAGGCCGCGATCATGCGCGTGCTTCGGGCGGCGTTACCCATCCTGGCGATTTACCTCGGCCTGGCCGCCCCGGCGGCGCGCGCGGCCGAGCGGGTCGATTTGGCTCTGGTGCTGGCGGCCGACGTCTCCCGCAGCGTCACCGAGGACAAATTCCACCTGCAGCGCCAGGGCTATGCCGCGGCCGTCGCCGACCCGCGCGTGCTCAACGCCATCCGCTCCGGCCCGCACCGGCGCATCGCCGTCGCGTTCGTGGAATGGGCGGGCATCTTCAGCCAGCGGGTCGTGATCGGCTGGACGGTGATCGACGGCCCGCAGGCCGCCCGCGCCTTTGCTGCCCGGCTGCTGGAGGCGCCGCGGTCCTTTGCCGATCGCACCTCGATCAGCGCCGCTATCGATTTCGCGGTGGCAGAACTCAAGCGGGCACCCTACTTCGCCGAGCGCCAGACCATCGACGTCTCCGGCGACGGCACCAACAACGCCGGCCGCAGCGTCACCCTGGCCCGCGATGCGGCGCTGGCGCGCGGCATCAACATCAACGGTCTGGTGATCCTGTCCGAGACCCCGCTGCCGTGGAATCCGGAACACACCCACCCGCCGGGGGGCCTGGAGAAATATTACCGGACGCACGTGATGGGCGGCCCCGGCTCCTTCGTCATGGTGGCCAAGAACTTCGAGTCCTTCGGCGACGCCATCGTCAAGAAGATGATCGCCGAGGTGGCGGACGCCCGTAAGCCCTAACGGCTGGCCGGAAATTGCGGCCATGAAAGGGTCACAGAGGCCCACCATGGTTGGCTCGGGTCGCACCGATGGTATAGTCCCTCGGCATTTGGCACCAAAAAACAACCGGATTTCCCCTTGACCGCCACCACCGGCCTAAAACGCCTGGGTTTTGTGCTGCTTGCCGTGGTTGCGGTGGGCGGCGGCGTGTTGGTGGCCGCCAAGGCCCTGATCTCCGCCGACACCGTGCGCAAGCAGGTGTTGAGCGAGATCCGCACCGTCACCGGACTGAACCCCACCCTGCGCGGGCGGGTTAGCGTGTCGCTGTTTCCCTCCGGCCGGGTCAGCTTCGCCGACGTGGTGCTGGGCCCGACCGGCAAGCCGGCGCTCACCGCCGAACGGCTGAGCGCGCGCCTGCGCTTCTTCCCGCTGCTGATCGGCAAGGTCGAGATCGCCGACGTGTCGCTCGACCACCCGACCATCATGGTCGACGTCGGGCCCGACGGCCGCTCCAACTGGTCCGGCCTGATGCACGCGCTGGCGGTAAGCCAGAAGCCGAACGCGCAGCGGACGGCGGCCTTCTCCGAAATGCGCATCCACAACGGCACCGTGGTGGTGCGCGATCCCAAGCGCAAGCTGGCGGAGACGCTCGACGACGTGCAGTTCTCGCTGGCCTGGCCGTCGATCTCGACCAGCTTCGGCGCCACCGGCCGCTTCATCTGGCATGGCGAGCCGGTCGACGCCTCGCTCACGCTCGGCGATTTCGCCGCTGCGCTCGCCGGCGCCCGCACCGGCGTCAAGCTCAGGCTCGCCGGCAACTCGCTCAAAGGCGCCTTCGAAGGCACCATGAGCATGAAGCCGACCCTGAAGATCAAGGGCACGCTCGCCGCCGACACCCAATCGCTGCGCGACGCCATGGTCTGGATGGGCCAGCGTCCGCTGCCCGGCGGCGGCTTCGGCCGGTTCGCGATCAAGGCCAAAGCCAACGTCACCGGCGGCATCGTCGGGCTGTCCAACGTCAATGTCGAGCTCGACGGCAACACCGCCGAGGGCGTGCTCACCTTCGCCACCGAAGGCCACGAGACCGTGCAGGGCACGCTCGCCACCGACACCCTCGACCTCACGCCTTACGTCTCCACCGCGCGGCTGCTCGCCACCAATCAGCGCGAATGGAACAACGCGCGCATCAGCCTGGAAGGCCTGTTGGGCATGGACCTCGATCTGCGCCTGTCGGCGGCCAAGGTGATCGTCGCCGGCGCCAAGCTCGGGCGCACCGCCATCGGCGCCAACCTGCGCAACGGCAACCTTGTGATCACCATCGGCGAGGCACAGGCCTATGGCGGCGTGATCAAGGGCTCATTCGCGCTCGCCAATTTCGATTCCGGCGTCGACGTGAAATCGCAACTGCAGTTCACCGGCGTCGATCTGCAGCCCTGCCTCGACCAGCTTTTCGGCGTGCGCCGGCTGGAGGGCAAGGGCAACATGTCGCTCGCCGTCGACGGCAAGGGCTCGAGCGTCCTGGGCGTCACCCGCAACATGAACGGCAGCGCCAAGCTCACCGGCGTGAAGGGCGCGCTGGTCGGCCTCAACGTCGAGCAGCTGCTGCGCCGGCTGAAGCGGCGGCCGCTCTCCGGCCGCGGCGAATTCCGCACGGGCACCACGCCGTTCGACAAGTTCGAGGTGGCGCTGAAGATCGTGCACGGCAAGGCCAACGTGCAGGGCATGAAGATCAGCGGCCCGGCGGTGACGGTGGCGCTCGCCGGCTCGGCCTCGATCCCCGAGCGCGATCTCGACCTCACCGGCACCGCCACCCTGGTCGCCAGCAAGAGCGACGACAAGGCCGGCACCGCCAAGCCGTTCGCGCTGCCGTTCGTGGTGCAGGGCTCATGGGACAACCCCATCATGCTGCCCGACGCCGAGGCGCTCTTGCGCCACTCGGGCGCGGCCGCCCCGCTGCTCAACGCCGTGCGCGACCATGGGCGCGCGCGCGACACCGTGCGCTCGGTGATCGAGCGGCTGACCGGGGGCGCCGCCGCCGGAGCGGCGAAATAGCACCACCCTGCCGCGCGTGCCCAACGGCGCGCGATTCTTTATGATCACCGCATCGGCGAATCACCGCGGCGAATGGGAAGCGCGCATGCTGCACGGCGCCCTGCGGACCCTGGTCAAGATCGCCCTCGCCTCGCTGGTGGTGGGGACGATCATGGCCCATTTCGGCATCACGCCCGAGCAGGTGATCGGCGCCACCGGGCTCTCCACCGCCCGGCTGGAAGATCTCGCCCGCCAGGGCCTCGCCTGGGTGTGGCCGAACGTGCTGCTCGGCGCCATGGTCATCGTGCCGGTCTGGTTCCTGGTGTTCCTGCTGCGCCCGCCGGGGCAGAAGCCGAGCGAATAGAGCTCACGGTGCCACACGCACGCTTCACCCTCCCCTTGAGGGGGAGGGTCGCGCGCTGAAGGCGCGCGGGGTGGGGTGACAGCGCCGCAGTAGATTGCTGCACAACAGGCTCGCTTCGCGCGGACCCTTTGGCGATTCACCCCCTCCCGACCGCCGTCGCTACGCGACGACGGTCGACCTCCCCCCTCCAGGGGGAGGTGAAGAGAAGAGTTACACCCCCGCCGCCAGCGCGCGTTCGCGCCGCACCGCGCCGCGCTTGGTGAGCAGCGACGCCGTGATGGTGCCCACCGCCACGATCAAGATCATGATGGTGCAGACCGCGTTGATCTCCGGCTTCACGCCCAGGCGCACCGCCGAATAGATGCGGATCGGCAATGTGGTCGCGCCCGGGCCGGTGGTGAAGCTGGCGATCACCAGATCGTCCAGCGACAACGAGAACGCCAGCATCCAGCCGGCGGCGATCGCCGGCATGATCAGCGGCAAGGTCACGCGCATGAAGGTCTTGAACGGCGGGCAGCCGAGGTCTTGGGCGGCCTCCTCCAGCGCGCGGTCGAAGCCGATCAGCCGCGCCTGCACGATGACGGTGACGAAGCAGAGCGTCAGCGTGGTGTGGGCGATGACGATGGTCCAGAAGCCGCGGTCGACGTTCGCCGCGACGAACAGCAGCAGCAGCGCGAGACCCGTGATGATGTCCGGCATCACCAGCGGGGCGTAGACCATGCTCGTGAACAACAGCCGCCCGCGGAAGCGGCCATAGCGCACCAAAGCCACCGCGGCGCCGGTGCCGAGCACGGTGGCGGCGCTCGCCGACAGCGCGGCGACGCGGATGGAGATCCAGGCGGCGTCGAGGATCGCCTGGTCGTGCGCCAGCACGCGGTACCATTCCAGCGACCAGCCGCCCCACACCGTCACCAGGCGCGAGGCGTTGAACGAATAGATGACGAGGATCGCGATCGGCAGATAGAGGAAGGCCAGGCCCAGCGCGACCGCGACGATGTTGAAGCGCGACATGCGGTGCATCAGCGCGCTCCCTTCCCTTCCTTCACCCTCCCCTGGAGGGGGAGGGTCGGCGAGCGCAGCGAGCCGGGGTGGGGTGACAGCGCTGCCGGATCGCTTCGCGATTCACCCCCTCCCGACCCGCCTTCGCTAAAGCTTCGGCGGGTCGACCTCCCCCCTCCAGGGGGAGGTGAAGAGAGTGTGCCGCTACGCGTGTTCATCACCCCATCCCCTCCAACTGCCGCCGCTGCAGGCGCTGGTAGAGCAGCATCGGCACCAGCAAGAGCGCCAGCAGCGTCACGGCAAGCGCGGAGGCCACCGGCCAGTCGCGGTTGCCGAAGAACTCCAGCCACACCGTCTGCCCGATCATCAGCGAGCGCGAGCCGCCGAGCAGATCGGGGATGACGAATTCGCCGGTGATCGGAATGAAGCAGAGCAAGCTGCCGGCCGCGATGCCCGGCAGCGCCAGCGGCAGCGTCACCTTGAAGAACGCTTGGCGGCGCGTGCAGCCGAGATCGGCGGCGGCTTCGAGCAACGAGGCGTCCATCTTTTCCAGCGTGGCGTAGAGCGGCAGCACCATGAACGGCAGGTAGGAATAGACGAGGCCGATGACGACCGCGGTGTCGGTCGCGAGCCAGCCCACCGGCTTGTCGACGATGTGCAGCGCCATCAGCGCGTCGTTGAGCAGGCCGTCGCGCTGCAGGATGTTGATCCAGGCATAGACGCGGATGAGGAACGAGGTCCAGAACGGCAGCACCACCGCCATCACCAACAGCGGCTGCCAGCGGCGCGGGCTGCGCGCGATGCCGTAGGCCATGGGAAAGCCGAGCGCGAGCAGCAGCGCGGTGGAGAGCGCGGCGACGGCGAGGCTCTTGCCGAACGAGGCGAGATAGAGCGGGTCCGACGCGATGAGGCGGTAGCCGTCGAGCGTCAGCCCGTGCGCGAAGGCTTTGAGCCCATCGAGGCCGGCGCCGAGATCGAGCACCGGCACGTAAGGCGGCATGGCGATCGCCGTTTGCGCGAAGCTGATCTTGAGCACGATCAGGAACGGGACGAGGAAGAAGGCGACCAGCCAGAGATAAGGGAGATAGAGGGCGAGGCCGTGCTTGTTCCTTCTGCCGCTTGAAGAAGCGTCAGCGCGGGCTGCAACGGGGTGATGTCGATCCATAGCGCGTCGTTTTCCCCCTACTCCCTCAACACCACCCCCGCCTCCGGGGCCCAAGTCACCCACACCACGTCGCCGAAGGCGAACGGCGCTTCGCCGTGCGGGCTCGCATTGGCGCGCGCGACCTTCACAATCGAGCGGTCGGCGAGCTGCACCTTGTAGAGCGAGGCGTCGCCGCGATAGCCGATCTCGGAAACGGTGCCGGCGAGCGCGTTGCCGGGCGCCGCACCGGAGCCGGCTTCCGGCTTCTGGGCGCTCAGTGAAAGCTTCTCCGGCCGCAGCGCCAGCGCGATCTCGGTGCCGGGCTTCAACACCGCGCCGGGGATGCGCAAGGGCCCGAGCCGCGTCTCGATGGTCGTGCGCGTGGCGCCGAGCAGCCCCTCGATCAACGTCACCTCGCCGATGAAATCGGCCACCCAGCGCGAGGCCGGCTTCTCGTAGATGGTGGCGGGGTCGGCGACCTGCACGAGCCGGCCGTCGCGCATGACGGCGATGCGGTCGGCGACGATCATCGCCTCTTCCTGGTCGTGGGTGACGATGACGAAGCTGGTGCGCAAGCTTGCGTTGCAGGCGCATCAGTTCGAACTGCGTCTCGCCGCGCAGCTTCTTGTCGAGCGCGGCCATCGGCTCGTCGAGCAGCAGCACGCGCGGGCGCTTGATCAGCGCGCGCGCGAGCGCCACGCGCTGGCGCTGGCCGCCGGAGAGCTCGGCCGTGCGGCGGCGCGCGAGGCCCTTGAGTTGCAGCAGCGTGAGCATCTCCTCGATGCGCTCGGCGATCTCGGCGCGGCGCAGGCTTTCTTCTCCCGCTCCCTTTTGGGCAAGGCCGAAGCCGATGTTCTTCTCGACGTTGAGATGCGGAAACAGCGCGTAGCTCTGGAACATCATGTTGACCGGCCGCAGGTGCGGCGGCACGCGCGCCATGTCGGCGCCGTCGAGCGCGATGCGAGCCGGCGTCCGGCGTCTCGAAGCCGGCGATGAGGCGCAACAGCGTGGTCTTGCCGCAGCCGGAAGGGCCGAGCAGCGCGAAGAACTCGTTCGGCCGGATGTCGAGGGAAAGATCGTCGACCGCTTTGAGCCCGCCGAAGCGCTTGCTCACGTTCGTCAGGCGCAGGAGCGGCGTCCGCCCGCCGCTGTCCTGCGGCCGCGCCGCTTCGCCGCTGTCGCTATTCACGTCCCCTCGCACCCCGTGCATCGGGGCACGCTAAAGCAGTTCGCCGGGGATTGGAAACGGCGCGCGGGCCTGTACGCAGACGGCGCGATAAACGCCTCACCGCTCCCCGGCGGGTGAACGGCGGAGGACGAGGATCAGGCGATGAAGTACTTGCTTTTCGGCAAATGGCTCGTTGACGCGCCGCCCTCGGCCGGCGCTTCGGACGGCATGGCCTCGGCTTGCATGACGGCGGCCGGCGGCGCTTTCGCCGGCGGCACGTCCACCGGATCGCCGGCCCGCTCGGCGGCGGGCGGCTCGGCGCCAGCCGGCGCGGTGTCCGGCGACGGCATGTCGGTGAGCGAAGCGGCCTCCGGCAACACCTCGCCCGGATGCAGCCGGGCCGCAGCCTCGATCTCGGACATCGGGCGGCGCGGTTCCGGGCCGTAATAGTCGCCAACCTGAACCATGGCGCGCGGCTTGACCAGGATCGAGACGATGCGGTCGTAGAGCGCCTTGGCCGAGACCGGCTTGCAGAGGAACTCGTTCACGCCGATCTGCACGGATTCAAGGATGCGGCGGCGCTCGCCATGGGCGGTGAGCATGATGATGGGAATGTCCGGCGTCGGGAAGGCGCCCGGCGAGCGCACGATGCGCGCCATCTCGGGGCCGTTGAGCAGCGGCATCTCCCAGTCGAGGATGATCATGTCCGGCCGGGAGCTGCGAATCTCCTCCAGCGCCTCGAGCCCGTCGCCGGCCTCGAGCACCGTGTTGACGCCGATGTTGAGCAGCAAGCCGCGCACCAGCTTGCGCATGAATTGATTGTCGTCGACCACCAGCACGGTGAGCTGCTGGATCAAGCGGTCGACCTGCTTGGTATTGACGCCCATACTGTTACTCGCGACCCGTCCGGGCCCGACTCTGGCGGGCCAGGGTCACCGCGGCGTTAACGTGCGGCGGACGGCGTCCCGCCAGCCGGCATATTTGTGCGCGGCGGTTAACGCTTCCATCCCCGGGGCGAACCGGCGCTCGCACCGCCATTGGGCGGCGAAGTCGTTGAGATCAGGGCATAATCCGGCGGTGCGGCCGGCCAGATAAGCCGCGCCCACGGCCGTGGTCTCGGTCACCTTGGGGCGCTCCACCGGCCGGCCCAGAATGTCGGCCAGGAACTGCATGGCGGGCTCGCTGGCGGCCATGCCGCCGTCGACCCTGAGCGGCGCGGCGGCGCCGGCCTCCGGCCAGTCGGCCGCCATGGCCTCCAGCAGGTCGCGGGTCTGGTAGCCGACCGATTCCAGCGCGGCGCGGGCGAGCTCGGCGTCGCCGGCCTGGCGGGTGAGGCCGTAAATGGCGCCGCGCGCCTGCGGGTCCCAGTACGGCGCGCCCAAGCCCACGAAGGCCGGCACCAGATAGACTTGCGATTCCGGGTCGGCGAGCGCGGCCAGCGCGTTCACCTGCGCCGCCTCCTTGATGATCTTCAAGCCGTCCCGCAGCCATTGCACCGCCGCCCCGGCGATGAAGATGGCGCCTTCCAGCGCATAGGTGCGCTTGCCCTCGAGCTGATAGGCGATGGTGGTGAGCAGGCGGTTCTGCGAGGCGACGCGTTCATGACCGGTGTTGAGCACCGCAAAGCAGCCGGTGCCGTAGGTGCGACTTGATCATGCCGGGCGAGAAGCAGCCCTGCCCGATGGTGGCGGCCTGCTGGTCGCCGGCCATGCCGAGGATGCGGACTTGGCCGCCGAACAGCGCCGGGTCCGTATCGCCAAAGTGCCCGGCGTTATCGCGCACCTGCGGCAGCATGCTTGGCGGCACCCGGAACAGATCGCAGAGGTCCTTGTCCCATTGGCCGGTGCCGATGTCGAACAGCAGCGTGCGGGCGGCGTTGCTGGCGTCGGTCGCGTGCACCTTGCCGCCGGTGAGCCGCCACAGCAGGAACGTGTCGACAGTACCGAAGGCCAGGTTTCCGGCTTCCGCCGCCGCGCGCGCGCCGTCGATATTGTCGAGCAGCCAGGCGATCTTGCTGGCGGAGAAATAAGGATCGAGCAGCAGGCCGGTGCGCGCGGTGACCGTTGCTTCGTTGCCGGCCGCGCGCAAAGCATCACATTGTTTGGCGGTGCGGCGGTCTTGCCACACGATGGCATTGTGGATCGGCTTGCCCGTCGCGCGGTCCCAAACAATTGTGGTTTCGCGCTGGTTGCTGATGCCGATGCCGGCGACGTCCTTCGCGGTCAGGTCCGCTTTCGCCAAAGCGTCGCGCACCGTGGCGACGGCCGCACGCCAGATCTCTTCCGGATCGTGCTCGACTTCTCCGGGCCCCGGATAAATCTGATGCAGCTCTTCCTGCGCGGACGCCAAGGGCGTGAGCGCGGCATCGAACACGATGGCGCGGGTCGAGGTGGTGCCTTGGTCGATGGCGACGAGGGCGTCGGACAAGGAGATGCTCCGGCAGCGCGCGCGGCGGCGCGCACGGACCGCAAGCTTAGTTCAGCATCACCCGGTTGGCGATTGCATCGTCGGCGTGGCTGTGGATCATCTTGGCGTTCTTGCGCGGCGCCGGGCCGTAATAATTGCCGTCGTGCACTATCGGACGCGGGCAGAACAGCACCGAGATCAGCCGGTCGCACAGGGCCTTGCAGGACACCGGCTTGAGCAGAAACTCGTTGACGCCGACCTTGATGGCCTCGATCACGCGCGCGCGCTCGCCATGGCCGGTGAGCATGATGACCGGCACGGCGGGCTTGGGGAAGGTGCCGGGCGAGCGCAACGTACGCATGAAACCGGCCCCGTCGAGCTCCGGCATTTCCCAGTCGAGGATGACCACGTCGACGTCGTTGTCGCGCACGGCGTCGAGGCCGGCCGGGCCATCGGGCGCTTCGTGGATGACGCGCACGCCGATGCTCATCAGCATGGCGCGCACGACCTTGCGCATCTTGACGTCGTCATCGACCAGGAGAATCCGGGTGTCGCCGAGACGCTGGGCAAGTCTGACAGGATCGATGTTCATGGCGGCCATCCCCTATGGCGCGGTTGTCAGCTGAGGGCATACAATCATAAAGAGATGTCGGCGCGTTGAAACGGATCGATAAAATTGCGCCGCGCACGGCAAGGGTTCGTTAACCCAGACGGCGCGAACCCAGGCGGCGCGGTCAGCGCGCGGTCTGCGGACGCGCTTCGCCAATCAAGGACGTCATGTAGCGGGCGATGGTGTCGCGCTCCACATCGCTCGCCTTGAGGCCGAGCTTCGAGCGCCGCCACAGCACGTCTTCCGCGGTCTGCGCCCATTCGTTCTCGACCAGATAGCGCACTTCCGCCGCCGTGAGGTCGCCGGTGAAGCATTCGCCAAGATCGTCCATGCTCTGCGCCTCGCCGAGAATGCGCTCGAGGCGGCGGCCATAGGCGCGCACCAGGCGCTTGGCGTACGGCTCGGAGAGAAACGGCCAGCGCGCGATCGCCGACGCCACGACCTCGTAGAAATCCCCGGGCGGAAACTCGCCGCCCGGCAGTTGCACGTTCGCGGTCCAGCGCGGCCGCGCCTGGAAGAAAGGCCCGATGCGCGCCATGGCGGCTTCCGCCAGCTTGCGGTGGGTGGTGATCTTGCCGCCATAGATCGTCAAGAGCGGCGCCTCACGGAACGTCGTATCGAGATGGAGCACGTAATCGCGGGTAACGTCTTCCGGCTTGCCGGCGCCGTCGTCATAGAGCGCGCGCACGCCGGCGAACGACCACACCAACTCGTCGGGCGAAATTTGGTCGCGGAAATATTCGTTCACCGCCTTGCACAGATAGAGGATCTCGGCCGCATCGGGCGTCGGCGTATTGACGTCGCCGACGAAATTTTCGTCGGTGGTGCCGATCAACGTGAATTCGTCGGCAAACGGCAGCACGAACACCACGCGACCGTCGTCGGCCTGCAGCAGATAGCCGTCGTCGTGCTCGTAGCGCCGGGGCACGACGATGTGGCTGCCTTTGACCAGGCGCACCGGCGCCGGCAGCGGACGGCGGACCACGGTCTCGGCCACGTCGCCGATCCAAGGGCCGGCGGCGTTGACCAGCACACGCGCAGTCGCCACCTCGCGGCGGCCGCGCGCATTGAGCACCAGCTCCCAGTCCTGCCGCCGTTCGGCGCGGATGCAGCGGGTGCGGGTGCGGATCGTGGCGCCGCGCTCGGCGGCATCGAGCGCGTTGAGCACCACCAGCCGAGAATCGTCGACCAGACAATCTGAATATTCGAAGCCGGTGCGGAAGAAACGCTTCAACGGCTGGCCGAGCCGGTGATGGGTGAGGTCAAGCGTGCGGCTGCGCGGGAGCCGCTTGCGCGCGCCCAGCAGGTCGTAAAGCAGGAGCCCGAGGCGCAAGAGTACCGGCGAGCGCCGTCCGGGCATGACCGGCAGCAGGATGCGTGCCGGCCGGATGACATGCGGCGCCATGCGCAGCAGCACCTCGCGCTCGTTGAGCGCCTCGCGCACCAGACGGAAAGCGCGATGCTCCAGATAGCGCAGGCCGCCGTGGATGAGCTTGGAGGAGGCCGAGGAGGTGCCGCCGCCGAGATCGTTCATCTCGACCAGCAGCACCCGCACGCCGCGGCCGGCGGCGTCGCGGGCAAGCCCGGTTCCGTTGATGCCGCCACCGATGATGGCGAGGTCGTAGTCGGCCATGCCCGTTGATTCGCTTCAGTTTGCCGCAGGATGGGCGGCGAAGATGGCGCACTCAAGCAGGGAAACCCTGAAAAACCGTTGCGGTCTGCAATATTCGGCCACGATCACCGGGTTCCCTCCGGGCCGCGCGAGTTGTGCTATGCCCGGCGGGGCCCAGGACGCGTATAGTCAATCTGAAACGCCATGCCCGCACCCCACCTGCTCGTCATCGAAGGTAATACCCCCGAAACCGTGGCCGAACACGTCGCCGTCGGCGGCGTACCGGCGAGCCAGGGATATGCCAACCTGCTGCGCGAACTGCTGCCGGGAGCGGAAGTGGACATTTGCTATCCGGCCACCCCGGGGTCCGCGCTGCCGGCGGGCGCGGCGCTGGAGGGCTATGACGGCATCGCCATCACCGGCTCGTCGCTGCACATCTATTCCGGCGACGACGCGGTGCTGCGGCAGGTCGATCTGGTGCGCACGGCACTGACGACCGGCACGCCGCTGTTCGGCTCCTGCTGGGGCCTGCAGGTGATCACGGTGGCCGCGGGCGGCCAGGTGCGGCGCAATCCGCAGGGCCGCGAGATCGGCTTCGGCCGCGGCATAAGGCTGACCGACGCTGGCCGCCGGCACCCGATGTATGCCGGCAAGGTCGACGTGTTCAACGCACCGACCGTGCACCTCGACGAGGTGGAAACGCTACCGCCGGATACGACTTTGCTCGCCACCAACGCCATGTCGGCGGTGCAGTCGGTCGAAATCCACACCAACGGCTCGGTGGCCTGGGCGGTGCAGTACCATCCCGAATATCCGCTGCGCGAGCTCGCCGCCATCGTGCGCCGCATCGGCGTCCACTTGGTGGATGAAGGATTTTTCGACGGCGCCGCCGACGTGCAGGGCTTTGCCGACGATCTCGACCTGCTCGACCGCGATCCCGGCTGCAAACGGCTGTCCTGGCGCTACGGCATCAGCAATAATGTGCTCGACAAGAAGCGGCGGGTGAGCGAGGTGGCGAACTGGGTCGAATTCCAGGTGCTGCCGCAACGGGCCAAGCGTGGTCGAGGGTAAATTTATGGATTTCAGTGGGCGTAGCGTTGTCATCACCGGCGGCACCGGCGCACTCGGCACCGCGGTCGTGGGCGCGCTCCTGGAAGCGGGCGCGCGCTGCATCGTCTCCTTCGTACATCTCGGCGAAGCGCAACGCTTCGCCCACCGCGAGCATGAACGCGTCAAGCTGGTCGCGGTCAACGATCTGTCCGACGAACCGCCGGTCAGCAAGCTCTATGAGAGTCTCACGCCGTGGGCGTCGATCCATCTTGCCGGCGGTTTCGCGACGGGAGCGATCGCCGACACCGACAAGGCCATGCTGATCGCGCAACTCGAGGGCAACCTGATCACCAGTTTCCTGTGCTGCCAGGCGGCGGTGAAAGCCATGCGCGAAGGTGGCCAAGGTGGCGCAATTGGCGGGCGCATCGTCAACGTGGCGGCGCGGCCGGCGCTGGAATGGCGCACCGGCGCCGGCATGACGGCCTATACGGCGGCGAAGGCCGGCGTCGCCGCGCTCACCGTGGCGCTGGCGGAGGAAGTCGCGCACGAGGGCATTCTGGTCAACGCGGTGGCGCCCTCGATCATGGATACGCCGGCCAACCGCTCCGCCATGCCGCAGGCCGACCATGACGCCTGGCCGAAGGTGGACGACGTGGCGGCGACGATTGTTTTTCTGGCCTCGCCCGAGAACCGCGTCACCCGCGGCGCGGTCGTGCCGGTCTATGGGAAGGTGTGAGCGCTCTTCCCTCTCCCCGTAAGAACGGGGCGAGGGAAGCAAGCATGCCGCACCGCCTCGACTTACCCCGCCGCCGGCACCAGCTCGAGCGCGGGGCGCAAGTTACGCTGTACGGCGTTCGACGCCACCACGGTGCGGCTTTCGGCATAGGTCTCGTGATTCTTCTCGATGTCATCGAGGTCGTAGAGGTAATTGACCATCAGGCCGCAGCCTTGCGCCATCGCCTTTTCCGACGTGTCGGCCAGCCAGTTGATGCGCTCGAGCCGCGCGCCGTTGCCGAGATGGAAACGCGCGACCGGATCGAGCGGCAGGCCGCGCGGACCGCGCGCGCGCAGGAAATACCAGGCCGCCGCCCGCATCACCGGCTCCTTCGCTTTCTCGACGACGTCCGGTTCCAGCCACCAGCCGGCCTGATCGAGCGCGGCAAGCGCGGTCTTGTCGGCGTCGTTGAGCGCGGCCGAGCTTTCGTTATCCCGCTCGCGCCTGAGCCAATCGGCAAAGCCCGATACCGGCGACAGTGTCACGAACGTCGTCAGCCGCGGCACCTCACGGCGGACTTCCTCGACCACCTGTTTGATGAGGAAGTTGCCGAACGACACGCCGGCAAGGCCGCGCTGGCAGTTGGAGATGGAGTAGAACGTCGCGGTGCGCGCCTTCTCGACGTCGACGGCGTCGCGCTCGCTGGCGAGGATCGGCGCGATGGCGCCCGGGATATCGCGGGTCAGCGCCACCTCGACGAAGATCAGCGGATCGTCGATCAGCGCCGGATGAAAGAACGCGAAGCAGCGCCGGTCGCGCGGGTCGATACGCCGGCGCAGGTCGTCCCAGCCGTGGATCTGATGCACCGCTTCGTAACGGATGATCTTTTCCAGAATGCTCGCCGGCGTCGACCAGTCGATCCGCTGCAGCACCAGGAAGCCGCGGTTGAACCAGGACGAAAACAAATGGACGAAGTCGTCGTCGACGGCGCTGAGATCGTCCCTGCGCTTGGGGAGCACGTCGAGCAACTGCTCGCGCATGCGCACCAGCGCGACGGTGCCGCCCGCCGCTAGATTAAGCCGGCGGAACAATTCCTGCCGGCGCGGCTCGGACGCGGCGTGCAACTCGGCAGCGGTTCGGTCGTTCGGGTTCTCCTGCCAGGCGGCAATCGCCTTTTCCAGGCGCGCATTGTCGGGCCCGAAGCGCTCGGCCAGCGCCTCGAAGAAGGCGATGCGCGGACCGGTGGTGAGCTCCGAATAGCGGGTGAGGATATCGCGCGCCATCGCCACGCCGGAGGCTTCGCCACGGCCGGACAGCAGGTGGTCGCAAAGCTCGACCAGGCTCTCGGAGCGGGTCGCGTCGGTGCCGCGCCGCTCGCGCGCGCGTTCGATCAGCGCGCGGCCGCGGTCGGTGATCGTCTGCAACATCTCGCCGAAAAACGACGCGTTCATTCTGTGCTCCGTGGCCGTTGCAGACGGTCCGGCCGCCGTCTGCGGTTCAAGCAGTCCCTCTCACGATCTCCACGCAACGATCCCGCCGCGATGTGGCTATTTTGCGGGAATATACACAAGATCGCCGCCGCCGGCAGCAACCGGCAGTAGGAAGAAGACGGCGTCGTTAAAACGGGTCGTACCCCCCTTCCCGGCGCGGTCTGGTCAGCACCGGACGATCCATTTATAACCGCCGCCGTCATGATAGGTTCACAGCGTTAAGGAGTTTTCAGGCATGCCGAAGCCGTTGGCGGGTCTCCGGGTCCTCGAACTGGCCCGCATTTTGGCCGGACCCTGGGCGGGGCAGATGCTGGCCGATCTCGGCGCCGACGTGGTCAAGGTCGAGCGCAAGGGCGCCGGCGACGACACCCGCGGCTGGGGCCCGCCTTTCGTGGAAGGCAAGGACGGCCAGCACATCGGCGCGGCCTATTTCCACGGCGCCAACCGCGGCAAGCGCTCGATCGAGGTCGACTTCGACAGCGAGGACGGCAAGCGCATCGTGCGCAAGCTGGCGGCGCGCTCCGACGTGCTGATCGAGAATTTCAAGGTCGGGGGGCTCGCCAAGTTCGGGCTCGACTACAAGAGCCTGGCGCCGGAATGCCCGCGGCTGATCTATTGCTCGGTGACCGGCTTCGGCCAGGACGGTCCCTACGCCAAGCGCGCCGGCTACGACCTGATGGCGCAGGGCATGGGCGGCATCATGGACCTGACCGGCGAGCCGGACGGCGAGCCGACGCGCATCGGCGTACCGATGTCGGACATCTTCACCGGCTGCTATTCGGTGATCGGCATCCTGGCCGCGCTGGCGCAGCGCGAGCGAACCGGCAAAGGCGCCTATGTCGACACCGCGCTGGTCGACTCCACCGTCGGCGTGCTGTCGAACCAGGCGCTGAACTATCTGATCTCCGGCAAGATTCCGAAGCGCATGGGCAACGTGCACGCCAACATCGTGCCCTACCAGGTGTTTCCGGTCGCCGACGGCTACGCCATCGTCGCCACCGGCAACGACACGCAATATGTGAAGTTCTGCAACGTGCTGGGCGCGCCCGAATTGGCCGAGGACCCGGCCTACAAGGATAATGTCGGCCGCTTGAAGCACCGCGACGAATTGGTTGCCAAGCTGTCCGCGCTGACGGCGAAGAGGAAGCGCGACGACCTGCTCGCGCAATTGGAACAGCAGGGCGTGCCGGCCGGTCCCATCAACGATCTCGAGCAGGTGTTCAACGACCCGCAGGTCATCCACCGCGGCATGAAGCTCGAGCTGCCAAGCAACGCGGCCAAGGGTGGCACCATTCCCGGCGTGCGCACGCCGATCGTCATCGACGGCTGGAAGGCCGCGTCGGAAAACCCGGCGCCGCTGCTCGGTGAGCACACGGCGGAGATTTTGCGCGAGATCGGGGAAGGGTGACCGGTCTCGACATCATCCCGTTCGTCCCCGCGAAAGCGGGGACCCAGCGATAAGTTCGTCAAATTTGAGAGTGCTATTCTGGATTCCCGTTTCCGCGGGAATGACCGGAGTTTGGGTCGACGCCACCTGAATAACGACTCTCAGTCGACCGGCACCACCGCGGCAACGAATTCCTCGCCCGTGACGCTGCTCTTGTGGCCTTCGCCCCCCACGTCTTCCATCAGGATGCAGTCGCCGGGACCGAAGCTGCGCTTGTCGCCGCTGCTCACCGTAATCTCGAGCTGGCCCTGCAGGCAGAGCATGAACTGCTTCTTTGGCACGTTCAGGGCCTCCGCGGTCCAGCCGGATGGCAGGCGGATGAACTGCACGCCGTCGCTCCGATAGGCGTGCGAGACATAGACCATCGGCGCCGGCGGGCGGTAATCGGCCTCGTCGAGCTGAAGCGTGGCGTCTTCGAGACGGGTTTTTCCGTTTTTGTCGGCGACAAGGCGAACATATTTCATCGTCGAAGTTCCTTTCGATCGGCGAGCAACGACGCTTTATCGCGCGGGCGCGGGGCCCGGGCCTTGCGTTAGGTCAAAGATTGCGGCGCGGGCCTTTTCCGCTTTCGCCGATCAGGTGACCGCGGTCGGCGCGATCGCCTCGATGTCGGTGACGACATCGATGATGGCGGGCCGATTTGACGCGAGCGCCTGCGCCAAAGCGGGCGCGATGCCCTCCGGCCGCTCCACCCGAATACCGAGCGCGCCGATGTCTTCCGCGATCTTGGCGAAGTTCATCGGCCGGTAGGTCCACAGCTCGCGCCCTTGAGGCGTCTGCTCGCCGCCGTAAGCGCGGTCGAAGCCGCGCTTGGACTGGTTGCCGCCGCCGTTGTTGTTGACGATCGTCACCGACGGAATGTTCCAGCGCACGGCCGTTTCGATTTCGCCGATGTGGTACCAGAAGCCGGCGTCACCGGTGAACACCACCACCGGCCGCTCGGGGCACGCCGCCTTGGCGCCGATGCCGGCGCTGAAGGCCCAGCCGAGATGGCCGGCGCTGCGCATGTAGCTCTGGTTAGGGGTGCGCAGATCGTACATGCCGCCCATCCACATGCCGGCATGGCCGGTGTCGACGACGACAATGGCGTCGTCGGGCGCGTGCAGGCTGAGCTCATGGCAGATGCGCGCGGGGTGGATCGGCGTAGCATCCAACTCCAGCGCCGACTTGTATTTGGCGTACCATTCGGCGCGCAAGCTTCCGATTTCCTCGACCCAGCCCTTGCGCTTCGCCGCGCTCTTCTTGTCGGCCAGCGCGATCATGTGCTTGAGCACGGTCTTGGCGTCGCCGAGCACGCTCGCCTGCAACGGATAATTGCGGCCGAGCGATTCCGGCTCGATATCGATCTGGATCGCCGGCGTGCCGATCGCCGGCACCGCCCAGAAATGCGTGGTCATGCCGCCGGTCTCGGAGCCGATGAAGCAGACCAGATCGGCGCGGTTGACCGCGCGGTTGGCGCTCTCGCGCGAATAGCTGCCGACCACGCCGACCGAGAGCGGATGCACGCCCGGGATCGAGTCCTTGCCGTTGAGCGAGGTGGCGACCGGGATCTGCAACGCCTCCGCCAGCGCCACCAGCTCGCGCCCGGCGCCGGAGGCACGCACGCCGCCGCCGGCGACGATGATCGGCCGCTCGGCTTTCTGCAGAATATCGAGCGCGGCTTTCACATGCTCGGCTTGCGGCTCGGGGCGGAACGGCGGCACATGGGCGAACTGCTGCTCGACCATCGCCTCCATCTCGGCCTCGTCCAGGTCGAGCTGGCCCTCGTTGCCGCGGAACTGCAGATGCACCGGCCCGGGCGCGCCGGTCGTTGCCGTGCGGAAGGCCTGGCGCACCATGTCGGGAATGCGCGCGGCGTCGTCGATGGTGACGTTCATCTTGGTCACCGGCTCGAAGGCCGGCACGTCGTCGATCTCCTGGTAAACCTTACGGAACTTGGTCTTGGGATCACGGCCACCGGTCATGGCGATGATCGGCGAATGGGCGAGCCAGCCGTCACGCAGACCGGCGGCGAGATTGAGCGCGCCGATCACCTGCGCCATGCAGATGCCGGGCTTGCCGGAGGCGCGCGCGTAGCCGTCGGCCATGTAGGCGGCGGACTTCTCGCCGTGGCAATGGACGCGCGCGATGCCGGTGTTGCGCCGCTCCATCTCGACGAAGGTGCGCCGCAGCACCGCCGGCACCATGAACACATGGGTGACGCCGTAGTCCTTGAGCATGTCGGCGAGCACTTCGGCGCCGATGCGTTTGGTGTTGTGGCCGATGGTCATTGTTGAACTCCAATCTTTCCGGCGTCATGCGCGGGCTTGACCCGCGCATCCCGCTTAGGATGGCAGCGCACTTGCCCGCCTTATCGGGATGGCCGGGACAAGCCCGGCCATGACAGACCGTTATGCTTTCTGCGAGCTTCGACTATTTGATCGCCAGCGGATTGATGGGCGAGCCGACCGCGCCGGTGATCGGCAGCGCCGGCGCGACGAACAGGAATTCGTAGGTCTTGTCCGCCTCGCAGTCGTCGGCGAGCTCCTTCAACTGGAAGATCTCGCCCATGGTCATGCCCATGATCGGAATGGTGATCCAGTGCCAGGGCTGGTTGATGCCCGCCTCGCTCTGGTTCGGGCGCACCTCGCAGCCCCAGGTGTCGGCCGCGAGCGCCGCCAGCTCGGTGTCCTTGACGAAGTCGAGCGTCTCGAAGCCGAAGCCGGGCGCGTCGCCGCCGGGATAGCCGTCCCAGCTTCCCGCCTTCTGGCAACGCTCCATCATGCCGGTGCGCACGATGACGTAATCGCCGCGCTTGAGCTCGACGTTCTGCTTCTTGGCGGTGCCGTAGAGATCGTCATTGGTGATGGCGTAGCCGTCGTCGAGCGACTCGACGCCCTTGTAGCGCGCCACGTCGAGCAGCACGCCGCGGCCGACCATCTTGTTCTTGGTCTTCTCGATGCCGCACTTCTGCGCGCCGGCCGAGGTCACCTCGCGGCAGTCGTAGCCGTTCCACATATGCTTGTCGTAGAAGACGTGGCCGAGCCCGTCCCATTGCGTGCCGCATTGCAGCGGCATGGTCACCATGTCGTCGGCGGCCTGGATGCCGCGCTTGTCGAGCACGCCGGAATAGGCGTCGGTGCCGGTGCGCAGCATGGTGTGGATGGGGTTGGTGCGGCCCATCGACGGGTACTTGCTCTTCGCCCCTTGCGGGCCGGTGTGGTCGAAGTTGAGCGCGAGCGAAATGACCTTGCCCTTCTTCACCAGCCGCGTGGCGGCGATGATGTCTTCCGGCGTCGTGTAATTGAGCGTGCCGATCTCGTCGTCCGGGCCCCATTTACCCCAGTTCTTGTACTTCTCCGCAGCCTCGCTCAAATCCTTGCGGGTAACCTTGCGAGCAGTCATCGGACTTTCCCTCTTTACGTCGTTTATTTTGTCGAGTCCGCCACCGGCGCCGAGCGGAAGCCCGCCGCCAGAAACGGAATCATGCGATGGAGCGCACGCTTGACGTTGCCGGGATCGACCCGGCCCTTGGTCAGCGACTGGATGCGCCCGGTATTGGCCATGGTGTAGAACATGGCGCCGAGCATGAAATGAAAGCGCCATTCGATCTCCGCGCGCGGCACTTCCGGCAAAGCCTCGACAAGCGCGTCCAGGAATTTGCGGCTGGAGAGGTCGAAGGCTTTCGACAAGATCTTGCGCGACAGCGCCTCCGGCTCGTTGGCAAGCCGCGCGCGCAGCTTGACGAAGGCGGGACCGCCGAAACGCGGCTGCATGCCGAGCACCAGCGCCGGGCGCAGAAACGCGTCGAGAATGTCCTCCAGCACCGGCGCCTTGCCGCCTGCGGAACATAGCGCCAGGAGACGCAGCCGCTCTTCGGCGATGGGCGCGGCACGCTGGGCGAACAGCGCTTCCAGCAGCCCGTCCTTGGAGCCGAAATGATAGGCGATGGAGGCAAGATTGACCTTGGCTTCCGCGCTGATGGCGCGCAGGCCGACGCCGGCCATGCCGTGCTCGGCGAACAGACATTCCGCTACGGTCAGGATGCGCTCGCGCACCGACGGCTCGGCGTTGCCCGCGACAACTTTGCGCGGCCGGCCAGACGATCGCGCACGACTACCTGGAGATTTGCCGACAACGCGGGCGACGCGCGCAGCCGCGCCCGCCTTCAAACGTCTCGTCTTCACCCCGGCAACCTTGCGCACGCTTGACTCGCTATCGGCGATTTGACAGAACCATGTAAACAGTCGTTTGTTTAAAGTCAAATTCTCACACGCCGGGAGTATGGGTCATGGCGGGCAAGAGCAACAAGACCATCCTGACGGTCGCCGTCACCGGCAATCTCACCACCATCCAGCAGAATCCCAACCTGCCCTGCACGCCGGAGCAGATCGCCAACGCCGCACTGGAATGCGCGAAGCTCGGCGCGGCGGTCGCGCATATCCATGTGCGCCATCCCGACGGCCGCCCGAGCATGGAGCTCGCGCATTACCGCGAAACCGTCGAGCGCATCCGCGACAAGAACAGTGACCTTATCATCAACCTCACCACCGGCCCCGGCGGGCGTTTCGTTCCCGACAAGGACAACCCGCGCAATGCCGGACCGGGCACCAACATCCTGCACCCGCTCAAGCGCGTGGAGCACATTGTCGAGCTCAAGCCCGATATCGCCACGCTCGATCTCAATACGATGTGGTCAGGCTCGGCTGCGGTGCTCAATACGCCCGACAACGTCACCATCATGGCGAACGAAATCTACAAGGCCGGCTCGCTGCCGGAGCTGGAAGTGTTCGATTCAGGCGACATCCAGCTCGCCCATGCGCTGCTGGCCTCCGGCGTGTTGCAAAGCCCGCCGCTGTTCCAGATCGTGATGGGCGTGCGTTATGGCTTCATCTCCACGCCGCAGACCTTGATGTACGCACAGTCGCTGCTGCCGAAGGACGCCATGTGGGCGGCCTTCGCCATCGGGCGCTGGGAGTTCCCGATGCTGACCCAGGCCTGGTTCCTGGGCGGGCATGTGCGCGTGGGCATGGAGGACAACGTCTATCTCAGCAAGGGCAAGCTCACGCCCAGCAACGCCGCGCTCTGCGAAAAGGCCGTGCGCATTCTCGACGATCTCGGCGCCGAACTGGCGACGGCGAAGGAGGCGCGCGCCATCCTGGGCTTGCGCAGCTGACCGCGCCGGCAGGAGCCCGAGCCCATGCGCATCACCGATATCCGCGAGACCGCGATCCCGCTGAAGTCGTCGTTGCGCAATTCGAGCTTCGACTTTTCCGAGATGACCACCTCGGTGGTGGCGGTGATCACCGACGTGGTGCGCAACGGCAAGCCGGTCTGCGGCTTCGCCTTCAATTCCACCGGGCGCTACGCCTGCGGCGCGGCGATGCGCGCGCGCTTCATTCCGCGCATCCTGGCGGCCGAGCCGGACACTCTGCTGGATGAGACCGGCAACCTCGACCCGGCGAAGATCCTCGCCTGCATGATGCAGCGTGAGAAGGCCGGCGGGCATTCCGAACGCTCGATCGCCATCGGCACCATCGAGGTGGCGGTGTGGGACGCGCTCGCCAAGATCGTCGAGAAGCCGCTGCATGTTCTGCTGGCGGAACGCTTCAGCGGCGGCAAGGTGCCGGACAAGATGTTCTGCTACGTCGGCGGCGGCTGGTACTGGCCGGGGCAGACGATCAAGGACTTGCAGGACGAGATGCGCCGGCATTTGGACGCCGGCTACACCATGGTGAAGATGAAGGTCGGCGGGCTGCCGCTGGACGAAGACCTGCGCCGGCTGGAAGCGGTGCTGGAGGTGGTGGGCTCCGGCGCGCATCTCGCGGTCGACGCCAATTGCAAGTTCGAGCGCGAGGAAGCGCTTGCCTATGCGCAGGCGCTCGCAGCCGTTCAAACTGCGCTGGTACGAGGAGCCGTGCGATCCGCTCGATCTCAAGCTGTTCGCGGAGCTGGCCGGCGCCTACGCGCCGCCGCTGGCGACCGGCGAGAACCTCTATTCGACGCAAGATGTCGAGAACCTGGTGACCTTCGGCGGCTGGCGCGCCGACCGCGACATCATCCAGATCGATCCGCCGCAGGCCTACGGCATCACGCAATTGTCGCGCACCATTGCGATGCTGGAGCGGCACGGCTGGCGGCGCACGTCGCTGTTTCCGCACGGCGGCAACCAGATGTCGCTGGCAATCGCCGCCGGCTTCGGGCTCGGCGGCGCGGAATCCTATCCCGGCGTGTTCGGCGATTTCGGCGGCTTCGCCGACGACGCGGTGATCGCGGACGGCGCCATCACCCTCTCCGACCGCCCCGGCATCGGCTTCGAGGGGCAGAGCGCGCTTTACCGGATCATGAGAGAGCTGGCCGGTCTCTAAGGCGCGTCCGGGGCCAGCTTCGCTGCACTCTTTATGCCGGCCCGCCCCGGCCACGGGAAAATTCAAACATATTGAAAGGCTTGGTAGTCATGCCGGGCCCGCGCCCTTGTTGATCTTGCGCAAAGCTTTTTCGCGGGGCTGGGCTACACTTTCAAAAATTTGAATATATCTGCACCGCAGCCGCGGGGCGACCGCGCGCGTCGGACAACACCAGGAGAAACGTCATGGCAGAAGTCGTCGTGCTGGGCGCCGGTTTGAGCGGAACCATCATGGCCTATGAACTGGTCCCGCAATTGCGCAAAGGAGACCACCTGACGGTCATCGGCGAGGGGCCGCGCTATCATTTCGTGCCGTCCAACCCGTGGGTGGCCGTGGGCTGGCGCGAGCGTAAGGACATCGAGATCGATCTCGACGCGGTGATGAAGCGCAAGGACATCCGCTACATGCCGCAGGGCGCCAAGCGGGTGCATCCGGACGAGAATCGCGTCGAGCTCGGAGACGGCACCTCGGTCAACTACGACTATCTGGTGATCGCCACCGGACCCGAACTCGCCTTCGACGAAATCGAAGGTCTTGGTCCGCAAGGCAACACCCAATCGATCTGCCACGTCGACCACGCGGTCACCGCCAAGGACGCGTTCGAGAAATTCGCCAAGAACCCGGGGCCGATCATCGTCGGCGCCGTGCAGGGCGCGTCGTGCTTCGGGCCGGCTTACGAGTTCGCCTTCATCCTCGACACCGAGCTGCGCCGCCGCAAAATCCGCGACAAGGTGCCGATGACCTTCGTCACCTCCGAGCCCTATATCGGCCATCTCGGCCTCGACGGCGTCGGCGACACCAAGGGCCTGCTCGAAAGCGAGATGCGCGAGCACCACATCAAGTGGATCACCAACGCGCGGGTGAAAAAGGTCGAAGCCGGCAAGATGATGGTCGAGGAGCTCAACGAAGACGGCGAGGTCAAGAAGACCCACGAATTGCCCTTCGGCTATTCGATGATGCTGCCGGCCTTCCGCGGCGTCGCCGCGGTGCACGGCATCGAGAAGCTGACCAATCCACGCGGCTTCATCCTGGCCGACAAGCACCAGCGCAACCCGGCCTTCCCCAACATCTTCTCGATCGGGGTTTGCGTCGCCATTCCGCCGGTGGGCGCCACGCCGGTGCCGACCGGCGTGCCGAAGACCGGCTTCATGATCGAGTCGATGGTCACCGCCACCGCGCTCAACATCGGCGCGCTGCTGCGCGGCAAGGAGCCGCACAGCGAGCCGACCTGGAACGCGGTGTGCCTCGCCGACTTCGGCGACAGCGGCGTCGCCTTCGTGGCGCAGCCGCAGATCCCGCCACGCAACGTCAACTGGGCCTCCAAGGGCCAGTGGGTGCACTACGCCAAGGTCGGCTTCGAGAAGTATTTCATGCGCAAGATCCGCAAGGGCGAAAGCGAGCCGTTCTACGAGAAGTTCCTCATGGAACAGCTCAACCTGCGCAAGATCAAGGACACCACCAAGGAGCCGGCCTGAGTCGCGCGAGGACGAGGAAATGGCTAATCTGCATATCGTCTGCCCGCATTGCGCCGCCACCAACCGTTTGCCCGCCGGCAAGCCGGCCACGGCGGCGAAGTGCGGGTCGTGCCACGCGGAACTGTTCGACGGCCAACCGGCCGCGGCCGACGCCACCTCTTTCGCCAAGCACCGCGACAACAACGACATCGCGGTGCTGGTGGACGTGTGGGCGCCGTGGTGCGGGCCGTGCCGGATGATGACGCCGATGTTCGAGGCGGCGGCCACCGAGCTCGAGCCCGATGTGCGGCTGATCAAGGTCAATGCCGACGAACTGCCGCGGGTCGCCGCCGATTATGGCGTTTCCGGCATTCCGGCGCTGCTGTTGTTCCGGGGCGGCCGGCTGGTCGCCCGCAACGCCGGGGTCATGGACGCGCGCCACATTGTCAGCTGGACGCGCGGCCATCTGGCGCAGGCGGCGTGAGCCGGCGCGCTGGAACCAAACACGTTCGATAAAGCTTAGAAGATGGAGACTGAAATGAACGTCGATCGCGCCGTAATGGCCTTTGCGGGAGTGATGAACTTGTTGAGCGTCGTGCTGGCGGTTTGGGTGAGCCCATGGTGGCTGCTGTTCACCGCCTTTATCGGCCTCAACATGCTGCAGGCGGCCTTTACCGGCTTCTGCCCGGCTGCCATGATCTTCCGGAAATTCGGCTTCAGGGCCGGCTCCGCGTTTCCGTAAACGCGAAGACCGGGCGGCCGAAAAGCCGCCCGGCGCGAACGTCCCGGCCGACGTCCAGGGGAGGCGCCGTGTGCCCGCGTATCGCGTTAAATTTGTGAATAAGCTGCTGAGTTCCGACGGGCATCCCGTCAGCGCGGTGCAGCGGGTGGTGCGCGTGCCGCAAGCCGACACGCCGGACGACGCCTGCCGTATCGCGCAAGCGCAATTCGCCAAGCTCGAGCGCGTCGAGCACTGGAGCCATCACGCCCAGTGCTGCGAATGCGAACTCGACGAATCGGCGCCGGACAATTCCAAGCACTGACTGTTAATCCCGCAAGACCGTCGCGGCCTTGCCATGACGCGCGCTTGCGCGCAAAAAACCGGCCATGGCGAGCAGTGAATTCGAGGTCGTGATCGTCGGCGGCGGCGCGGCCGGCATCGGGGCGGCACGGCGGCTGCGTGACGCGGGCGTCTCCTGCCTGATCGTGGAAGCGCGTGACCGGCTTGGCGGCCGCGGCTGGACCACGCGCGTCGAGCCGGGTTTCGCGCTCGACCTCGGCTGCGGCTGGCTGCATTCCGCCGACCGCAACCCGTGGGTCGCCATCGCCGAAGCGCAGGGCCGCCTCATCGACAAGTCGCCGCCGCCCTGGTCGAAGCCTTCGCTGCCGTTCGGCTTTTCGCACGACGAGCAGGATGACTTCTACGCCGCGCTCAACGATTTTTTCGCACGAAGTCGAGGTTGAGGGCGGCCCGCCGGACCGCGCCGCGTCGGAGCTGCTGCCGCCGGGCGGGCGCTGGAATGAGCTCATCAACGCGCTCAACACCTATATCAGCGGCGCCGAGCTGGAGCGGCTGTCGCTGCAAGACCTCGCCAACTACGATGGCAACGATGTGAATTGGCGCGTGGTCGAGGGCTATGGCGGCGCCATCGCCGCACACGGCGCCGGCGTTCCGGCGGCGCTCGGCTGCCCCGTGCTGGCGATCGACCACAGCGGCGCGCCGATCCGGATCGACACCGCCAAGGGCAGGCTCACCGCGGCGCAGGTCATCGTGACGCTGCCGACGGCGCTCATCGCCACGGACGCCGTGCGCTTTACGCCCGCGCTACCGGAGAAGACGGAAGCCGCGCAGGGGCTGCCGCTCGGACTTGCCGACAAGCTTTTCCTGGCGCTCGATCAGGCGGAAGAGTTCGGACCCGATTGCAGCCTGTTCGGCGATATCAACCGCACCGGCACCGCCGCCTATCAGTTCCGGCCGTTCGGCCGGCCGATGATCGAAGCCTATTTCGGCGGACGACAGGCGGCCGAACTGGAGGCCGGCGGCGACGCGGCGTTTGTCGATTTTGCGGTCGGCGAACTGGTGGCCCGGATCGGCAGCGATTTCGCCAAACGGGTGAAGCCGATCGCCATCCACCGCTGGGGCGCCGACCCGCTGGCGCGCGGCTCTTACTCATACGCGCTGCCCGGCAAGGCCGCCTGCCGGCAGACGCTGGCCGAGCCGGTCGACGGCCGTCTGTTCTTCGCCGGCGAAGCCTGCTCCAGCCGCGACTTCTCCACCGCGCACGGCGCGCTTGCAACCGGCATCGCCGCCGCCGAGCAGGCGCTGGCGGCGCGGAACTCTTAATAACCGCGCGCGCGGTCGACCAACTGGTCGAGCGGTTTTCCGGCGCGGACGTCGCGGAGAATGGCGCAGACACGCGGCGCAAGATCGGACGGATCAAGCTTGCGCGCAACATGCGGCATGACCGTGATCTTCGGATGCGCCCAAAGCGGGCTGTCGCTCGGCAGCGGTTCCACCGGATAGACGTCGAGGGTTGCGGCGGCGAGATGGCCGGAGTCGAGCGCCGCCATCAGATCGGCTTCCACCACGTGCTCGCCACGGCCGAGATTGATGACCGAAGCGCCCGCCGGCAGCATCTTGAGCGTTTCCGCATTGATGATGCCGCGCGTTTCGGGCGTGAGCGGCAGGAGGTTGAGCAGGATTTCGCTGCGTCCCAGGAAGGCGGGAAGCCGTTCGCGGCCGGCGAACACTTCGATATCGCCGGCGTCGCGCGGCTGCCGCACCCAGCCGGCAACCTTGAAGCCGATCGAGGCCAGCAACTCGGCGCTGGCAAGCCCAATGGAGCCCAAGCCCATGACGCCGACGCTGCGCTCGCGGGCCGGCTTGATCGGCAGCTTCTTCCATTCGCGCCGCGCCTGCGCGCGCAAGTATTCCGGCATGTTGCGGTGGTGGCGCAGCACGTGCAGCAGCGCGCTCTCGTTCATCATGGCGTCGCCGGCGGGATCGCCGGCGCGCACGATCGGCACGTCAGGCAGGCTGGGATCGCCCAACAGCTTATCGATGCCCGCCGTCAACGACAGGATGATGCGCAGATTGGGCAGCTTGGCGAGTTCGCCGGGCGGCAGCGCCACGATGGCAGCCGCCTCGATATCGGCCGGATCGCCGATGTCCGGCCACATTCGCACGTCCAATTCCGGCATGGCGGTGGAAAATGCGTGCCGCCAAGCCTCGGGGCCGCCGAACCGTGGGGTGAGCAGAAGGGCCATGATGTTGCTTGCGTCCGTTTGATGCTCGCCTCAGCCGACCGGACCGTTGGGCGTCACCAGCACCTTGCCGGCGCGATGATAACCGTTGGCGAGCGCCAGCGCCTGCTTGATCTCCTCGATCGGGAACGTGGCCTGGATCGGCACCCGCAGGCTGCCGTCGGCGACGTGCTTGGCGAGACCGCCATAGAGCGTCGCGATCTCCGCCCGCGGCATCTTCTGCAGCCACGGCATCAGCCAGAAGCCGGTCAGACTGATCCGCTTGAACACGCATTGATGCCCGCTCAGTTGCGGGTTCTCGCCGGACAGCAGGCCATAATTGACGACGGTCGCCTCGTCGGCGAGCGCGTCGGCGAAGCGCACGATCTGCGTGCCGCCGACGGCATCGATGGCGAGTTTAATGGGCGCGCCCTTGGTGGCCGCGGTGATGCGCTCGGCGAGATCGGGGCCGTCGACCAGCACGACATCGGCGCCAAGCGCGGTGAGTTCGTCGGCGAGCCCTTCGCGGCGCACGATGTTGACGGTCTTGAAGCCTTCCGCCTTGGCCAACTGAATGAGACAGTGGCCGACGCCGGAGTTGGCGGCGGATTGCAGGATCCAGTCACCCGGCGACAGCGCCACGTATTTGGTCATCATCAGATAGGCGGTCGGCGGATTGACCTTGAGCATGGCGAGTTGCAGCGGATCGACGCCGGCCGGCACCTTCATCACCCGGTCGGCCTTGGCGACTTTTCGCTGCACCCAGTTGTCGCGGTCGAGCGGGATCACCAGGTCGCCGGCTTTGAGATCGGTAACGGCGCTGCCGATTGTCGCAACGCGCGCGATGCATTCGGCGCCGGCGCGCGAGGGCAGCGGCGGGCGCACCGCATAGCGCCCCTCGATCATCAGGGTGTCGGCCGGATTGATCGGAAAGGCGAGCACGTCGAGCGTGACCTCGTCCGCCGCGGGCGCCGGCAGATCATCGGCCTCGATGCATTCGGCGACCTGTTCCGGCGGGCCGAAACGCGAGAATTGAACGATCTTCATGGAAACAACCCGGACTCTTTGCGAGAGAATTTGAGCGATCGTCGCACCGGAGCGTGCTCGAAATCAACCACCCCTTTGTTCATGGCGCATGATCTTGTCCGAAAACCGGTTCCCATCCCCGATCATGTCGGGAACATTCCTTTCGGGAACATGCCCTAATCAATATCGATAAACGTCAGCGGCCTTGCCACCATCTCCAGCGACTTGCGCTCGGCGGCGACGCCCCAGCGCCAGGCGACGAGGCCGGCGAGGATCATCAGCACGGAACCCAGGAGATAGCCGCCGAACACGCTCACGCGCGAGCCGGTGTCGATCAGCGCGCCGAACAACGAGGGGCCGATAACGCCGCCGATGCCGGTGCCGACCGCGTAGAAGAAGGCGATCGCCAGCGCGCGGATTTCGAGCGGAAAGGTCTCGCTGACGGTGAGATAGGCCGAACTCGCCGCGGCAGACGCAAAGAAGAAGATGACCATCCAGCAGACGGTCTGGCTCTCGGCGGTAATGAGGTCTTGCGCGAACAGCCAGCCGGTGCCGGCGAGCAACAGGCCGGACGTAATGTAGGTGAAGGCGATCATGGGCTTCCTGCCCGCGGTATCGAAGAAGCGGCCGATCAGCACCGGCCCGAGGAAATTGCCGGCGGCGAACGGAAGCAGGTACCAGCCGACATGGTTGGACGGCACGTTGTAGAAATCGGTGAGGATCAGCGCATAGGTGAAGAAGATGGCGTTGTAGAAGAAGGCCTGCGCCGCCATCAGGCTCAAGCCCACATAGGTGCGCTGACGGTGGCGCTTGAACAAAGTTCGCGCCACCTCCCGCAGCGGCGTCGAGCGGCGGCTGCGGAGTTTCACCTTGGGCAGGCCGTGTGCCGGCGGCAGACCGGTAAAGTGCGCCTCGATGCCGTCGATGACGCGATGGGCCTCGTCTTCATGACCGTGGGTCATGAGCCAACGCGGACTCTCCGGCAACCACAGCCGCATGAAGAAGATGACCAGCGCCAGCGTCGCGCCGATCAGGAAGGCGAGGCGCCAGCCGATCTCCGGGTCGATGACATTGGGATCGAGCAGCACCAGCGAGCCGAGCGCGCCCATGGCGGCGCCGACCCAGAAGCTGCCGTTGATCACGAGATCGGTCCAGCCGCGCACGCGCGCCGGGATCAGCTCCTGGATGGTGGAATTGATCGCGGTGTATTCACCGCCGATGCCGGCGCCGGTGAGGAAACGGAAGAGCGCGAAGCTCCAGAGGTTCCAGGATGCGGCAGTGGCCGCGGTCGCGAGCAGATAGACCGTGAGCGTAATGAAGAACAGCTTCTTGCGGCCGAGCCGGTCGGTCATCCAGCCGAACAGGATGGCGCCCAGCACCGCGCCGACGAGATAGGCGCTGGCCGCGAGGCCGACATCGGCGTTGGAGAATTGCAGCACCGGGCTGTCCTTGAGCGCGCCGGCAAGCGCACCGGCGAGCGTGACCTCGAGCCCATCGAGGATCCAGGTGACGCCGAGGGCGGCCACCACCAGGGTGTGGAATCGGCCCCAGGGCAGCCGGTCGAGCCGGGCCGGGATGTCGCTTTCAACAATGCCGGCTGCGTCCGCCATGCCCGCCCTCGCCTGATTGCCCTGCCCCGGCGCCACCCTAACGCCTCGGCGTGGCGCCCGTTCGGCATAATGCCGTACCACGGCGCGCGCTTGAACCCGCCGCCCGGCGGTTTCGCGCCGGCGCGCTTATCGGCTAGCGCGAGATAAGGCCAAGCTGAATCAGCCCGCGTCCCTAACATTTTGCTTGCGCATCATCCTATCCGAAAACCGGTTCCCACTTTTCGGGATCATGCGCTAATGTCGCGCCGACCCGCCGTTTCGATTCATCCGGACCCTCGTTCATGGAAGCCGACACCGACGCCCTCCGCCGCCTGCACTACGCCGCGGCCATCGCCTGCGGCGTGTTCGCGGCGCTGGTGGTGCACATCGCGCTCACGGTGTTCGGCGTCGGGCTCGACACGGCGCTGCGCCATCTCACGCAAGGCGATCGGCCGCAGCTGATCTCGGCGCTGGCCTGGTGGGCGATCGCCGCCGCCGGGCTGATCGGTGGCTGGGGCGCCGGCGCCTATCTGATCGCCGCCGCGCGCGAGCGCAGCTTCGTCTATCAGCTCGCCCGCCGCTTCCTGATCGCGCTGGTGTTCGCCGTCGCCACCGCCGGCGGCGTCATGAGCAAGAGCAACAATCTCGGCGGTACGGTGGACGTGATTGCCGGGCTGACCGCGCTGTTCCTCGGCTTCGTCTGCGCCTATTGCGGCGCGCGGCTCGCTTATCTCAACGCCGAACAGGTTTAGCGGCGGCGCGCTCAGAAACTGAACTTCGGTCATGAACCCTACCGACCGCATCACCATCTTCGCCTACGGCTCCAACATGCGCACGGCCCGGCTCAAAGCCAGGACGCCGTCCGCGACACCGCTCGGCATCGGGCATCTCAAGGGACATGCTCTCAAGTGGCACAAGGCCGGCCGCGACGGGTCCGGCAAATGCGATGTCGAACATACCGGCCATGACCATCACGTCGTCTGGGGCGTGCTGTACACGCTTGCGCGCGCGGAAAAGCCGGCGCTCGACAAGGCGGAAGGCCTCGGGCTGGGCTATACGGAAAAATGCGCGGGCATCATAACGGGCGATCGGACCATCGAGGCCTGGCTCTATGTCGCGACCGCCATCGACCCGAGCCTCACCCCCTATGACTGGTACAAGGCCTTCGTCCTCGCAGGCGCGCGCGAACACGGGCTTCCGCAGGATTATGTCGCGGCCTTGGACGCCGTCGCGGCGACGCCCGATGAGGATGAGGCCCGCGCCGCGCTCAACGCCCGGATTCTGGCGGGCCTATAGGGCGGCCTCACACCAATCCGATCAGCCGGCGGCCAAGGTTCTCGCCGCGGTACAAGCCCGCGATGGCGTCGGGCGCGGATTCGAGGCCGGGCAGGATCTCCTCGCGATAATGAATTTTGCCGGCGCGCACCCAGTCGGCGAGTTGGGCGATGGCTTCACCGTAGCGGCCGGCATAATCGAACACCAGGACGCCCTGCATGCGCGCGCGTTTCACCAGCAGCGTCCGCTCGACCCGGGGCCCGGCGGGCCATGGATCCCAACTTGAAATCGAGGCGGTGCCGCAGATGACGATGCGGGCGCCGACATTGAGATGCTCCCGCACGGCATCGCTGATCGCGCCCGCGGTATTGTCGAAATAGACGTCGACGCCGCCGCTCAAAGCTTGCGCCAAACCTTTTGCGAAACCCGGTGCCTTGTAGTCGAGCGCGGCGTCGTAGCCGAATTCATCCGTGCACAGTTTCGTTTTCACCGGCCCGCCGGCAATGCCGACGGTGCGGCAGCCTTTGAGCTTGGCGATCTGCCCGACGCAAGAGCCAACCGCGCCGGCGGCGGTCGACACCACCACCGTCTCGCCGGCCTTGGGCTGGCCTACATCGAGCAGGCCGAAATAGGCGGTGATGCCGTTAAGGCCGAGCACCCCGAGAAACAGCGACAACGGCAGGTCGCGCTCGCGTATGGGGCGCACCTCGGCACCATCGGATATCGCGTAGTCCTGCCAGCCGAACGCGCCGGTGACGCGGTCGCCCGGTTTGAAATCGGGGTGGCGCGATTCCGCCACCTCGCCGACGGCGAAGGAACGCATCACGCCACCGAGCGGCACCGGCTCGGAATAATTGGCCACCGCGGACACCCAGCCGCGCATGGCCGGCTCGACGCCCAGGTAATGATTGCGCACCAGGAACTGGCCATCCGCGAGGTCCGGCACCGGCGCTTCGGCGAGCTCGAAATTGTCGGCCTGTGGAATGCCGGCCGGCCGCGACCTCAGCAACACCTGGCGATTCATCATGGGCATTGTCCATCCCCCGTGCCTCGCCAGACGACGCGACGAGCCGGCGTTTCCAGACTCACGCCTGACGTTGTAGACTTCAACGCGTCGACAAACGCAATGCCTGCCCGAAGGAGAGCCCGACCATGCCGGCCGCCCGCTTCACGCCGCCAAGCCAATGGGAGGACTGGTGCAGCTGGGGCCTCGGCATCTGGCTGTGCATCGCGCCCTGGGCGCTGCGTTTCGACCTGGAACCGGGCGCGACCCGCGCCGCGGTGATCACCGGCGTGCTGTTGATCCTCGTCGAGGCGATCACGCTGTCGGTGTTCCGCGCCTGGGAGGAATGGCTCAACGTCGTGCTCGGGGCTGTGGCTGATCGCGGCGCCGTGGGTGATCGCAATCAAGAGCACCGCGGCGACGGTGAACTTCGTCATCGTCGGGCTGGTGGTGCTGGCGCTCGCCGTCTACGAGATGCGCAATCCCAGTGAAGCGGAGAGCGAAGACTAGCCGCGCTCTTTCGTCAGCACCGACGCCACCATGCGCGCGGCCCAGTAGATGGCGAGCGGGGCAAGCAAGAGATTGGCGGTGGTGATGTAGCGGGTCGCCGGGAACGTCACCAGCACGCCAAGAGCGCCCGCCGCCGCCAGCCAGGCCGCCGCGAGCAGGACCAGGACCGGCATATCCATCGGCTGCACGGGCGGCAGGCGAACCGTGCGGTCGACGAGAAGCCGCCATGGCCAGGCCACCAGCATCACGAGCACCGCCAGCATCAGCGGCAGATTGGCGATGATTGCGTGGCCGAGGAGACGCTGCGTGGCGCCGACCAACCAGGCGGCATAGCGCAAGGGCGCCGCGCGCACGACGGCCAGCGAAAAACCCATCATGCGCCGATTGAATTCAACCCAGCTTTCGTTCGGCTGTTGCTGCGCCCGGACCAGCGGCAGCATCCGGTCGTAGGTGCGGGCATAGACGTCGAAATAGGCGAGCGCCGCCGACACGAAAGAGCGCTGGTCCGAGGAATTGCGCGGCACGCCGATGGCTTCGCCCGAATCCTCGGCCGATTGGCGCGCCGCCAGCAAACGCGCGCCGAGTGCGCGATCGCGTTCCGGCAGGCGCGCCACGACCGGTTCCGACAACATCAAAGTTGCCATGCCGGACATCTGATAGCCGCCATAGGAGACGATATTGAAGTCGCCGACCGTCGCCGCGCGCAGACTCGCCATGGCGAGAAAAGGCAATGCGGCCGCCACCAGGATGGCACCGGTCCCGGCGGTGAAGGGCCGCTCGCCGCGCAACGCACGCAGGCCCGCATGGAGCACAGGCAGCACGAAGATCAGCGGCAGGAAGCTGGGGCGCAGCAGATAAGCGAGACCCGCGCCCAGAAGAACCAGCACGGCGGCCCAGCGTGGCGCGTTCGGCGTGGAGAGCCGCACGGTGCCGGCGAACGCCAACAGCGCGCAGGCGATGGCCGGCAGCTCGGGATGAACCGTGCGCCCAATCAGCAACAGCGAGTTGGAGAACAGCAACGCCGCCGCCACGCTCAAGACCGCCAGCCCCGACAGGCCGAACCGGCGCAATTCGAAGACCAGCAGCCAGGCGGCGATGATGAAGAAGGCGGTCTGCAACACCGGCACGGCCGCGAACGTGCGGCTGCCGTTGTCGACCATCGCGATGAGCGGGCCGTAGAGCGGCACGCGCGTCTGCGCCAGCGCGGCGGGAAACGGCCCGACGTTGAGGTAGCTCGCCGTATCGGGCGTGATCTCAGCGTGAAAGCCGCCGGTCAGCGCCAGCACGATGAGGCTCAACCCCGTCAGCGCAAGAAGCCAAATGATCTCACGCCGAGGCATGTTTCCCCACGAGCACGGTTGCCACGTGACAAGGAATGAAAAAGCGCCGGGGCTGAATCGAACCACCGTTGTCGCGAGCCACTTTCAACCACAAAGGGCCGCCACCGTCAAAGCGACGAAGGCCGCTCGACGGTCGGAAGCCGCCCTATTCGCCGTCGCGCCGTTGCGGGACGCTGAACAGCAGATCGCGGATCATGACATCGAGATGGCTGACGGCATCGAGCGCCGCGCGCAGCCGGTCGCGGTCACCGTGCGGCAAGCGTTTGACCACGACGGTATTCGACAGCGGAATGCCCTGCTCGATGTCCTCGACCTGTTGCGCAGCGATCAGATCGAGAAACGTCGCTTGCGCCTCCGTCAGCGCGTCAAGGTCGCGCGCGCCGCCAATCTCGATCGCCTTGAGACCGGCGAGCCGCGCCGGCGTCGAACGTTCCACCACGTGATGGCATATGGCGAGCGCGCGCGCCGCGCCGACGAGGCCGAACAAGCCGCACCGCTTCAGGTCGATGCGGCCCTGATCGGTCCGAAACCGGCGGAACAAGGTAAAACCCGGGGCAACCGTGCCGGCGGATTCGGCCACGAGCTTGGCAAAGCCCGCCTTGCCCGCGGCGGCATCGAAGGCGCCGCGCCAGACCGTTTCGGTCAGCGTGGTATCGCCGTGAACGCCCAGCATGTCGAAGAAGATGTCGACCGCCATCAGGTCCTCAGGTCTGGACCGCCCGATCCAGTTGGCGATGCGCGCCTGCCACGTCGCCACCGAGCCGCGCCAGGGCGCGTTCTTCGCCATCACGCCGCCGTTGCAATAGGGCACGCCGACCTCGTTCAGGATATCCGCCACATGGCCGCCGAGCTGCGCGAACCAGGCGTCTTCCGGACCGTCGGGCGCGCCCTCGGCGAACACCAGGGCGTTGTCCTGATCCATCGCCAACAGGCTCTCGCCGCGGCCGCCGGAGCCGAGCACCGCGAAGGCATAAGGGCACGGCGGTCCGCCCTGCCCGGCTTCGCGCATGCGCTGTTCGGCGATCTCGGCGGCGCGCGCGGTCAACGCGCACAATTGCCGCGACACGATGGCGCCAATCTGACGGCCGGAGACGTCCTCGCCGATCAGCGCGGCCGTCACCTGCGGCAGGCGTGCCCAAGCGCGGGCGAGATCGTGGATATCGCCGGCCTCTTCCAGATCGTCGCCGAGCGAAATCGCGCCTTCGCCCCTGAGATGCAGCAGATCGCGCGCCGACAGCGCGCCGACGACAACGCCGGCCTCATCGGTGACGCCGAGATGGCGCACGCCGAGCCGATTCATGCGCGACACCGCGAGATAGCAGAAAGCGTCCGCCGGGACCGTGGCCAGCGGCCGGCTCGCCAGCGGCGAAACCGGCTGTGCCAGGGCACCGGCGCCGTCCTTGGCCAACGCGCGCATGACGTCGCGCTCGGTGACTATACCGGTATCGTCGGGCCGCGCTGGCCCACGATCACCATCGGCATGAACGAACAGCGACGACACTTTCTCGCGCACCATGTAATCGAGCACGGCGCCGAGGGCCAAGTCACCCGCCGCGAACAGCGCCGGCACGTGCATCACGTCGGCGACCCGGTGACGATAGGGGTAGGTGTCGATGCGCGCGCCGCCAACAGGCATCGATGGTGCGCACAGGCGGAGCTGATCGGTTCGGCGAAGCCGGCGCGATGCTGTTTGTCGAGCTCCTCGGTCATGGCGCGGCAAGCACGCTCGGCTTCCGCCAGCGTACGAATGCCGACGTCGCGCAGCTTCGGCAAGAGCGCGAGAAAAATCCGTGCGGTGACTTCCGCGTCGCCGAGCGCGGAATGCCGCCCGGTGACGGTGACGCCGAGCCAAGCGGCAAGATTTTCAAGCGAATAGCCGGCCAGACCGGGCGCGGCAATCTGGGCCAACAACTGCGTGCAAAGGGTGCGCGGCGGCGACCATGGCACGCCGGCGCGCGCGAACTCGCGCTTGAGCACGGCGAGATCAAAGCCGACTGTGTGGCCGACAACCACGGCGCCGTCGAACGCCGCGGCGATTTCCGGTGCGATGGCGGCGAACGTCGGCGCGTCGGCGACCGCGGCATCGTCGATGCCGTGAATTTGGCTGACGGCCGGCGGGATGGGCGCGCCGGGCTGCACCCGCCGATGCAGCGGCGCCGCCAGGTCGAGCCGCCCGCCGACGAGCCGCAACGCGCCGAACTCGACGATCCACGCTTTGGCCGGATCGAGCCCGGTCGTTTCCGTATCGATGACCAAGGCATCGAGCGTGATGAGTGGGGTCGCGTTGCCGATCGCCGCCATCGATAATTCTCCGCCTCGCTCCCGCGCTTATCCCGGTCCGCCGTTGCGGCCGGTCAGCATGGCGGCCAGGGCGCGTGCGTTCAGCCGCTTCGCCAAATCTCTATGAATCAAGTCTCCATGACTGTCGCACGGCGCCACGCGCAAAGAAGGATCACGCGTCAGAGGGACTTCGGCAGCACGGTTTCTCATGTCGGACCACCGGCTCGAAAGGACTCAGACGGGTGGAATCATTGCCCAAAGATGTGACCGGCGGCGAAAAAATTGCCGAAGAATTCATCTTCCCAACCACAACGAGCAGTGGACAACACCACCCGTAAATAAGAAATACATGATATTTCAGTGGTTTAAGTTGGTCTGATTAGACGAAAGTTGTATAGGGGTCATAGTTACCGAATGTTAATCTTTGTGGCGCGGACCCGCATGAGGCGACGCGGGCCAGCGGCAGTCGGGGGCGCCGCTTCTGTGATCGATCAACGATCAGCATCCACGATCAGCAATCGACCGACGTTGGGGTACGACCCGACAGTATCGAACGAGTGAGGTCTCTGCCGTCGCGCGGGACCGGTACCGATGACACCCGGTGTCCGGTCGCCTCCGTGCTCGTCGTGCAGAGATGACATCATTCGCTGAAGCAGGGCACAGGGAGTGGAACATCATGGCTGCAAGCGACGACGACAATAGACGACGACACTGGGAGAAAACACGAAACCTGACGTTCGTCATTCTTTTCTTTTGGGCGATCTTCTCGTTCGTGTTGCCGTGGAATGCACATGCCTTGAACTCGATGAGCTTCATAGGCTTCCCGCTCGGCTTCTACTTCACCGCGCAAGGTTCTCTGATCGCATTCGTGTTGATGATCTGGATCCAGAACTGGTTCCAGGACAAGATCGACGACGAATGCGGCATGGGCGAAGAGTAAGGGGGACGGACCATGGCATTCCTGCAAGGTAGGCTGGTCGACAATCTCCCGAAGATCTACGGGATTTACACCGGCGGCTTCATACTCTTCATCATCCTGATGTCCATCCTCAGCGCGATGGGGGTCAGCGCCGCGACGATCGGCATTCTCTTCGTCGCGTTTACGATCTGCATCTACGCGATCATCGGGTGGCTTTCCCGCACCATGCAGCTCGACGCCTACTATGTGGCGGGCCGCGAGGTGCCGGCGGTCTATAACGGCATGGCAACGGCGGCCGACTGGATGTCGGGTGCTTCGTTCGTCGCGCTGGCCGGCGGCATCTATTTCGGCGGCTACATCTACATGGGCTTCGTGGTCGGCTGGACCGGCGGCTACGTGCTGGTGAACGCCCTGATGGCCCCGTATCTGCGCAAGTTCGGCTGCTACACGGTGCCGGACTTCATCGGCACCCGCTACGGCGGTAACACCGCACGGCTTTGCGCGGTAGTCATTCTGGTGGTCGCCTCCTTCACTTACGTGACCGCGCAGATCAACGCCTCCGGCACCATCGCCGCGCGCGCGTTGCAGATTCCGTTCAGCGTCGGCATCTGGGTCGGCCTCGGCGCCATCCTGGTCTGCTCGATGCTCGGCGGCATGCGGGCGGTGACCTGGACCCAGGTGGCGCAGTACATCGTGCTGATCATCGCCTACCTGACCCCGGTGATCTGGATGTCCAACGTCCAGGGCTTCGGGTTGATCCCGCACTTCGACTACGGCGGCGCCGTCCACCGTATTCAGGAACTCCAACCCGCCGTGGGGCTCGGGACAAAGCCAACTGAAACGTTCAAAGGTCTTAGCGTCCTGATGAACCCGATCAACGCGACCGGTGGCCCACTGGAGAGCTGGAAGTTCTTCACGCTCGCGCTGTGCATGATGACGGGCACGGCGTCCCTGCCGCACATCTTGATGCGTTACTTCACGACGCCGACCGTGCGGGCGGCGCGCAAATCGGTGGGATGGTCGCTGTTCTTCATCTTCCTGCTGTACTTCACCGCGCCGTGTCTGGCGACGTTGACCAAGCTGCAGATTCTCGATCCGAATCTGCCGACGGCCATCATCGGCAAGCCGTTCGCCGAGGTCGCCAACCTGGCGTGGATCAAGAACTGGGCGGCCGTTGGAATGCTCAAGATTTCCGACGGCAATCATGACGGTATCCTGCAGCTCAACGAGTTCTTCATGCGGCCGGATATCGTCGTGCTGGCGACCCCCGAAATGGCAGGCCTCCCGTACGTGGTGTCCGGCCTTGTCGCCGCCGGCGGTTTGGCGGCGGCCATGTCGACGGCCGACGGGTTGCTGCTGGCGATCGCCAACGCGCTCAGCCACGACCTGTACTACAAGATGATCGACCCGAATGCCGACTCCCGCCTCCGACTCATCGTGGCGCGAGTTTTTCTGGTCATCATTGGCGCGCTGGCCTGTATCATCGCGTCGTTGCAGCTCACCGGCATTCTTGGCGCGGTGGCCTGGGCGTTCTGCTTCGCCAACTCCGGCCTCTTCTTCCCGCTCGTGCTCGGCGTGTGGTGGAAGCGGGCCAATCGTGAAGGGGCGATCGCGGGCATGATCTGCGGCTTCCTCTCCGGCGCGGCGTACCTCTGGTACGTCCAGACCGGTCACGCACCGTGGCTCGGCATCGATGGCCTGCGCTTCGGCATGATCGGCATGCCGGTCAGCCTGGTCGTCATGGTGGCGGTCACGCTGATGACGCCGGAACCGGACGCCGAAACGCAGCGGATGGTCGACGAGGTCCGCGTGCCGACCGGCGGCACGATCCTCGCCCAGACCCACTGATCGTCTGGCCAACGAATGTGAGGGGCGGGACATTTTCCCGCCCCTCATTTTTTGCGAGGCATGCTAAAGCGGGATGATTTTTCTCGAACCGTCATCCCGCTCTAGATTTTAGTTTGAGCATGATCTTTTCCGAAAACCGGCACCCATCCCCCATCAAGCCGGGGACAAGCTTTTTCGGGCTCGTGCTCTAGGAACGCGTCATGGAAAATCCGCTCGCCATCTTTCCGATCTGGGTCATCGCCATCGACTACGTCCTCGGCGTCATTATGTGGACGCTGGTCGGCCGCACCGCGATGGGCTTCTTCCTGCCGGAGAATTCCGACTTCTTCTTCATGAAATTTTTCGTGCGGGCGACCAATCCGCTGTTGCGGTTGTTCCGGCCGATCACGCCGAGCTTCCTGCTGGACGCGCTGGTTCCACTCTACGTCGCCTGGTTCTTCTTCATGATCCGGTTCTATGTGATGCCGTGGCTGCTCGGCTATTCGGTGATGGGCATGCTGTCGTTCCCGCTGGAAAGCGAAATCGCCGGCATGATCTATCACTACTTGAACAAGTAATCCCGGCGCCGAGGTTTCCGGTCAGGCCGGCTGGCGCGTCCACTCGGCGGCAACCGCATCCGCATCGAGCCGTTTATTGAACTGCTCGCGGATGTCGCGCCAGCTAAACTTGACCGAGTTCTCGATGATCTCGCTGTCGAACTTCTTCAGCTTGTCGGCAATCGGCGCCCATCGTACCAGCGCCGCCGGGCTTTCCGTGAAGTTGTCCGGCTGACGCGCGCCGTGCTGCCAATCGGTCTCGGAAAGCCGGCGATCGAATTCGGCGGCGCATTCCTGCGGCGAGAACTCCACGGGCGCGTCGGCGCTATTGCCGCGCAAACCCGCCGCATAACAGCGCCGCGCCAACGCCGCGCTCATATCGTTGGGGACCGCGTGTCCGTAGGCGACCGTGGCGACGGCATAGATGGACAGATCGGACAGGCAAGCCGCGAAGACATGCATCTTGGCGATGTTGAGCGAGGCGATCATCGCCTTGTCTTCGAACATCGCCACGTAACGCGTGCCCATGCGCGTCTTGACGTAGCCGTAGAGCGTCTTCTGCGCCACAAAGGCCGAGCGGGTGGCGACGAATGCCTCCAGGGCCGCCGCGCTGTCGACGGGCCCCGTCTCGCGCCCAAGGCCGAACAGGGCCGCAACTTTCCGCCAAATGCCGCCGGCCGTGTTCTGAGGTGCGTTCATGGTTTCGCGCGATGGGGTGACAAGATCATGATACGGCACTCTGGCTTGCTGCGGCACATTTCGCACCATATCCCCCGGAGGGCGGCAAATCGAGACGTCAAAGCGGCCAAAACAGCGGGGCTCTGCGGGCTTCTCGATGGAGCCTGGCCATGCCGGATAGCCGGCTTCCCACGTTTTGCCAGAATTATGCGCCATCAATCGCGGCGGCCGGAACAAGGCACGCACCTACCACGCTAGGGCATTTACGTATTGTGCCGTTGCGCCGGTTGCGCGTGCATATGGCCACGAAACGGATTGCGCCGGGCCATTCCGCGAGACCGGTCATGGAGCCTATGCGTCGAGTTGCGTTCGAGGTCGTCCTGCGCGCGTGCAGTTTCGCGGCGCTGGCGATCTTCTGCCTCATGTTCGGCATGATGTACGCGCCGAAGGCCGCCTTCCAGGTCGGCGGCTTCCTGACGTTGGTGACGTGCGCGATTCTGCTCCTCAAAGCCTACGAAGCGAACATCAAAGACTACCGCCGCACCGAGCTGTGGCTCTACCTGGCGGAGGAACACCGGCCCCCCGCCGCCTATGCGCAAAAAGTCAGTGCGACGGTGCTGCGCGAAACCTATCTGCGGGTCGCGCTCTGGGCTTCCGCGGTCGCCATCGGCCTGTGGGCGATCGCCTTGTTCATGCCGGCGACCATGCAGCTGCTGAACTAGCGGCGGCGGCACATGCCGTCGGCGTCAAGGCGATGAGGAGGCAGGGCGAACAGGGCAATGGTGCCAGGGGCGGAATCGCGACTTTCCGATAACTATTTGACTTGCCTAACATATCTCCGTGCGGTTTTTCGCAATACCAACAAGGGTACCAACGGACGAGGCCCCTTTTCTCAGGGCAATAAGGCACCGGTCTTGAAGTTCGAAGCGTTGGCCTCAACAGGTTCAATCCGCCAGAACACAGCGCTACCTATATGCACAAAGCAAACCGCGGCGGTTACCCTTCTCCTTGATGCCGAATGACATACTTCAAGTTGGACCACTTCAATCGGTGTCTCAATCAGACGGCGCATGTTCCCCTGCCCTTTGTGGCAAGGGGGCAGGAGTGGGAACCGTCGCCCGGGCTGCTCACCCCTGCACCAGTTCGCCATAGATTTCACGCGCAGCACCGCGCACCGATAGGCGCGGCGTCGCGCCGTAGCGTGACGTCATAGAAGAAAAATAACCTATCTGATTTCCGCACGCGTCACCGCCGCGCCGCTGCGCAGGATTGTCAGCGCCAGGATCTGGGCGCGCGGCACTATGGTGGCCAGTTCCACATATTCATCCGGGCTGTGCGCCCGCGACCCGATCGGCCCAACCGCACAGACCGTCGGCGCGCCGACGTTGGCGGAAAAGCCGGCGTCCGAGCACCCCCCGGTGAACAGGCCGGTGATGGTGTGGCCGAGCGCCGCGCCGCTGGACGCGTAGAGATCGAACAGCCGCTTGCTGGCTTCGCTCTGCACCAGCGGCAAGAATTCGGCATAGACCTCGAACGAAGCCTCGGTGCCGGGAACCGTCGCCTGCGCCATGATATCTTCGACCTTTTTCAAGGTGGCGTCTCGGTCGGCCGGGTTGATATAGCGCAGATCCATTTCACCATGGGCCGACGGCGCTACCGTGTTAACGGTCTGCCCGCCGCCGACGATGCCGACATTGACCGTGATGCCCTTGTCCAGATTGGTCAACGCGTGCAGCGCGACGATCTTGTGCGCGATCTCGCCGATCGCGCTGACCCCTTGCGCGAAATTGGCGCCGGCATGCGCAGCCTTACCGGTCACCTCAAAGCGGATGAAAACACAAGCTTTGCGTCCGGTCACGACCGCATCGTCCGGCCGGCCCGGCTCGGCGTTGAGCACCAGACAGGCGCGCCGCGCTTCGGCTTCGATCAAAGCACGCGACGACGGCGACCCGATTTCCTCGTCGGCGGTATAAAGCACCACGATCGGCGCCGGCGCGCCGCCGAAGCGTTGCAGCGCGACGGCGACGAATGAATTCATTACCAGCCCGGCTTTCATGTCGGCGCAGCCGGGTCCGTAGCCGCGCGAACCGTCGCGGGTAAACGGACGGCGCTGTGCCTCGCCGTCGGGAAACACCGTGTCTCGATGGCCCATTAGCAGGATGTTGCGCTCGCCCGGCGTACCGACTGCGGCGCGAATGGCGTTACCGAACTTTTCATGCGGGATTATATCGAAGCCGACGCCGTGGCCGGCTAGAAAGGCGCCGATCGCATCGCCGACTCGGTCGACGCCGGCCTTGTTGTGGGTGCCGCTATCGATATTGACCAGTTGCGCCAGCAAGGCCTGCATCGCGTCGCTCTGCCCGGCCAGCCAGTCGAGCACCTGACATTCTGGCGCCGACAGATCGGCGGTGCTCATGATTTCGCCTCGCCGTTCATGCGGCCCTTGGCCTCGCGCGCCGCCTCTTCCATCGTCATGAATACCGCGCCCTCGCTCGTCAGCTTATCGACCAAACCCTCCAACGCCAGCATGCGATAGCCGCGGCCGATGACATAAGGATGCATGGTGTAGGTCAGCACGCCCCAGTCGACGGTCTTTTTCATGTAGTGGAATTCGTCCAGCCAGTTTTGCATCACCGCGCGCGCCGGCTGCATGCTGGCAAGGATGCTAGTCGCCTGGCGCAGGAATTCGAAATGTGGAAAGTCGTCGAGCGACCAGCTGATCGGCAGTTCGACCAAGTCGGATTCAGCGCCGAAGTGAAACGGCACGCCAAGGGTGGCGGTATCGCCGATCCGCGCGCGATAAGGCAAATAATCAGAGCCCATTAGGCTCGAATCGTAGACGAAGCCGTGGCGCAGCAGCAAGTCGAGCGTATTGTCGCTCAAGTCCCACGACGGCGAGCGATAACCGCGCGCTTTGTACCCGGACAGGCGCGCGATCGCCTCGTTGGCCCGCACTAAATCGGCCTCCTCCTCGTCGCGGCTTTGCTGCGCCGGCGGAATATGCGCCCAGCTGTGATGCGCGACCTCATGGCCGCCGGCCACCACCGCGGCGCATTCGCGCGGCCAGCTTTCGATGGTGAAGCCTGGAATGAACCAGGTCGACTTGAGAGCGCGGCTCTTGAGAAAGCCGAGAATGCGGCTCGACGCCATAGCGCCGAACTCGCCGCGCGACAACGGCGTTGGCGTCGTCATGCCGCGCGCCATGAATCCGGACTGCGTGTCGAAGTCGAAGGTGAGGCATACGATATGGCGGGGCATAAAATGGACCTGTTCTGCCCAACCTCGATTGCCGGTGGCGGCTGCGGCGGAGCATGATAGGAAACAAGGCGGGACGGTCAAGGACGGACATATGGCGATTATCGACATCGGTATCATCATCAATGGCGCGACCGGGCGCATCGGTTCAACCCAGCATATTGCCAACGCGCTGGCGCCGATCCGTGCCGAAGGCGGATTGCCCGCCGGCAGCGACCGCATCATGCCGCGACTACTGCTCGTCGGGCGCGATGACGGCCGGCTGGCCGAAATCGCGAAGACTTACGGCGTCGATCACTGGACCACCGATCTTGACGGCGCGCTAGCCAACCCGGATTACGCGGTGTTCTTTGACGCCGCCGCGACCCGGCAGCGCGTCGCGACGCTGACCAAGGCGATTGCCGCCGGCAAACACATCTATACCGAGAAACCGGTGGCGCCGACCGCGGCCGAGGGCCTGGCGCTGTTAAGCGCCGCGAAGGAGCGCGGCCTCAAGACCGGCGCGGTCGAGGACAAGATCAATCTGCCCGGCTTTCAGAAGCTGGCGGCGCTGGCGAAAACCGGATTTTTCGGCCATGTCACCGGCTTCAAGCTCGACTTCGGCTGGTGGGTGTTCGACGGCGCCGAGCGCGAGAGCCAAAGGCCGAGCTGGAATTACCGCAAGAGCGGCGGCGGCGGCCTGACCTTGGACATGTATCCGCACTGGCGCTACCTGATCGAAAACATTCTTGGGCCGATCAAGAAGGTCGTCACCGCAGCTGCGACCGCGCAGCCAACGCGCGTCGACGAGAGCGGCCAACCTTTCGCCGTCGATGTCGACGACAGCGCGATGACGCTCGCCGAACTTGAAAGCGGCGCAACCGGCGCTATCATCTGCTCATGGGCGACGCGCGTGCGCCGCGATGATCTGGTGACCTTGCAGATCGATGGCATCGGTGGCTCGGCGCTCGCCGGCCTGCATCGCTGCTGGACTCAAATTGCGACTGACACGCCTATGATCCGGCGCTTCAATCCTGACACCGACATCGCCGCCGATTATCGCGGTGAATGGCGGGAGGTGGCCGGCCGCATTGACTGCACAAATCCCTATCGTGTCGGCTGGGAGCGTTATCTGCGCCACCTCGTCACCGGCGCTCCGCTCGTCAGCGACCTATCCGCCGGCGTCCGCGACGTGCAACTGGCGGAGGCCTGTTACCGTAGTGTTGAAGAGCAGCGCTGGATCGATATGCCTGCGATGGCGGGTTAGTCGACGATAATTTCAAGCGTTACTCCGGAAACTGATCGGCCCCATTGAGTGGTCCGACCGGAAGCTCCTGCGCGTCCAGTTCCAGGTCAGTCCAGAGCGGTTGCCCGAGATGCCGGCTACTTGTGTTTTGCTCTGTGTCGTAAATAGCTATCATATTTAATTTGATTGGCGCAGGGCGGCATCAAATAGGCTGATGGTGCCCAGGGGCGGAATCGAACCACCGACACCGTGATTTTCAGTCACGTGCTCTACCAACTGAGCTACCTGGGCGACCGGCCCGCCCTATGGGCGGGAAGCAGAGCGCGGGGCGTTATAAAGGCTGGCTTCCGGCCTGTCCAGAACCGGCCCAATCGCCGCTTCCGGTCCGTGCGGGCGGCGAAATGTCAGGCTTTGACGCCGATTGCGGCGCGGAAACGCTCCTTCAGCGCCACCCCGTCGCGCAGGGGCAGCACCCGCGGCGGCTCCTCGGGCTCGATCGCCACGCGGGCGAACAGCGGGCCCTTCAGACCCTTCAACCGCCCCACGAGATCGGCGAGGCCGGCCTCGTCCGTCACGTCCAGACAGGTGGCGATGCCGCAGGCGCGCGCGATGCCCACGAGGTCGGCGCCGTTGCGGGTGTGGCTCGCCTGCCCGCCGGTCTCGCCATAGGCCTGGTTGTCGAACACGATCACCGCGAGGTTTTCCGGCTGCTGCACGCCGATGGTGGCGAGCGCGCCCATGCCCATCAGCATCTCGCCGTCGCCGGTGATCACCGCCACGCGGCGGTCCGGCTGCGCCAGCGCCAAGCCGAGGCCGATCATGGCGGCGCCGCCCATGGCGCCCCAGAGATAGAAGTTGCGGTCGTCGTCGCCGGCGGCGGCGAGATCGTAGGTGGTCGAGCCGAGCCCCGGCACCACCAAGAGATCGTCGCCACGGTCGGCGACCAGCGTGGCCATGGCGGCGCGGCGGCGCAGGCTCATTTGGTCCACACCTTCTTGCCGATCAGTTCCTGCGACAGCAGCACGGCGACGATGCGCTCGTCGCCGTAAGCTTGGCTAGCAGCGCGCTCGGCGATGCCCGGCACTTCGTCCGGCTTGCGCGCGCGGTAGATTTCCGCCTCGCATTGCTTGAGCACCGGCTCGACGATCGAACCCATCGGCACCTGCCAGGGGTTAAACTCCTCCCACTCGCCGCGCATGGTGATGAACATCAGCATGGGGAAACGGCAGCTGCGCGACAGCGACAACATGTTGATGGTGTTGCCGACGCCGCTGGATTGCATGAGAAGCGCACAGCGCTGGCCGCCGAGCCAGGCGCCGGCGGCGAGCGCCACGCCCTCCTCCTCGGTGGTCAGCACCACGTCGCGAATGGTCTTGTCGGCAATGCAGCGCTCGATCAGCCGCGTATGGCCGGCGTCGGGAACGTAACCGACCTGCCGGACGCCGGCGCGTTTGAGCGTGTCGAACAGGACATCCGGCCAACTGGCGATCTGCGCGGCGGCGGTCATGAACGCTCACCGCCCTCGTCTTCGGCCGGCCGCTCGCCGTCTTCGTCCTCTTCCTCGCGCACCGGCACCGCGTAGACGCCGGAAAGCCAGCGGTTGAGGTCGATGTCGGCGCAGCGCTTGGAGCAGAAGGGGCGCACCGCCACGTCGGTCGGCTTGCCGCAGATCGGGCAGCGGGCCACCTGGGTTTTCCGGTCGAGCGCGTTCATGGCGAGGCTCTACATAGGCGCATGAGCGAGCCCGCGCAATCACGCGCCGCCCGCTTATGCGCAGGTCTCGCCGCCTATTTCAGCAGGGCGAAGCCCATCCCGCAACCGGTGCCCGCCGCCGAGCGATAGCAGGGCACGTATTCCTGCCACGCGCTCTTCAGGTGCCCGCAGGCGCCGGCGACCGTGAGCCAGTTGCGGATTTCCGAATTGCCGGAATTGAGCTTCTCCACCGGAATCGAGCACAGCAACTCGGCATCGTGGTTCTTCAGCCCGTCGAGCACGCGGTGGTCGAGTTCCTCGTCGACGGTGAAATGGCTCAAGCCGCCGGATGCGAGAATGCCGACCCGCTCCACGCCCTCGATCCCTTTGGCGCCCTGCACCGCCTTGCGCAGCGCCTGGCCGAGCGCGTAGCAGCGGCGCGGCCGCGGCTGGTTGGGCGGGAAATAGGTATTGAGCGCGAGCGGCACGATCGGGATGATCTTGTCCTCGCTCATCATGCGGCGGTGCACGAAGCCGAAGGCGTGGCCCTCGCCGTGCTCCTTGGACAATTGCTTGGAGTGGCTGATGTCGAAGCCCTGGTCGATCAGGCTTTCGATCAGGTGCAGGCCGAGCTTGGACGCGACCGGGTATTGCCGCGGCTTTTCCGTTTCGTGGAACTGCGAGCGCGCCTTGCGCCAGAACAGCGGCGCGTCCTCGGCCATGCGCAGCGGATTGTTCTCGATGGTCTCGCCCCAATAGATCAACATGGCCGGCATGTTGTCCTCGAAGAACTGCTCGTGCTGGTCGTCGCCGACGATGATCAGGGCATCGAGCTTGGCGTCGGCGAGGTCCTGCGCCAGCCGGGCGATGTTGGCGGTGCAGCGGTCGGCGCGCTCCTCCAGCACCTTGGGCTCGATCTGCTGCTTGATCGAGGGGTCGGCCTGCGCGAGCAGATCGCCGTAGGTGCAGGTCTTGCCGTTCTTGTCGATGAGCTTGCGGCCGGAGGCGTCGATCTCGGCGTGCTTGGGATAGTCCTCGGCGGGCGAGTTCAGTAGCGGGCTGTGGGAGGTTCCGATCCCGAGAACGATGTCGGCCATGGTCGCTTACTCCAAAGGGTCATACATTTGACCTTTGGGTCTAGGGCAAGCGGCCGCGGGCAGCAACCCCCAGCGATTGCCACATTGTCGCGTCATTCCGGGATGCCGCGAAGCGGCGGACCCGGAATCCATACGCCGCAGCGCCGGGACTATGGATTCCGGGTTCGCGGCCTAAAGGCCGCGCCCTGGAATGACGAGTTTCACGATTGGCCTCAGCCTGCATCTTTACGCTGCGCTGCATCCAGGGTGCGCAGTTCGGTCTTGAGGATCTTGCCGTAGTTGTTCTTCGGCAGCGCCTCGACGAAGACGTAGTCCTTCGGCCGCTTGAAGCGGGCGATGTGCTCGAGGCAGAGCGTGTCGAGGTCTTCGCGCTTGGCGTCGCCGACCACATAGGCGACCACCACCTCGCCCCATTCGCGGTCGGGCCGGCCGATGACGGACACCTCGCGCACCGCGCCGTGGGTGAGCAGCACCTCCTCCACTTCGCGCGGATAGATGTTGGAGCCGCCGGAGATGATGAGATCCTTGGAGCGGTCCTTGAGGTGGAGATAGCCCTCTTCGTCGATGACGCCC
>CAWHJZ010000035.1:0-105806 GCA_963829785.1 uncultured Pseudomonadota bacterium
TCGGAGGAAGATTTACGCGTGTGTGTTGAACTTTGGCTTGGACGGAACGGGCATCACGCAGTGGGCCCCTGTTTACAAATTCAAGGCGCAGCCCTTTTCTCCTGATTTGGTGATCGTGAATTACATCGTTGACGATGTTATGCGTGCTTTCATCCAGCGCGGTCGATATCACTTCAAGTCTGACGCAGAGCTTCGTAATTTTGTGGAGAGGAAAGCCGCAGATATCCTCTGGCAGGAAATTGATTGGTATGTCGCCTACCCGGAATTGTTCGCCGATACGATCGGCAAATATTTCGGCATGAAACGACGCCGGGTTTGCCTCCGACGATCGGCTCGGCGAGATTTGAAACTCAAGCGGATGGAATTGCTCGGTCGATTTGCTCCCTTCAGACAATTCGATGCCTGAACCCGAATACGATTGTCGTCAACAACCCGCTAATCGAAGAGATCGAAACTCCCGTCGATACCGCGGCACGATACCCGAGCACCCCTCACGTGAGGACTCCAGACGAAATTTCTTCTGGCCGCAGAGAAATCAGAATTAAGATTATCAACTTGGCAAAACTTTTCCCGATTTCTATCGGAACGCCGGCAGATCGGCACCGTAGAATATTCCCCTTGACGGCCATATGAGCGATTACGGTAATGCTATGTATGCCTCCTGGCTGTTCCGGTATTTGCTCCAGTGGTCCGCGACCAACCCGGCCGAGCTGCCGGCCCATTCTAACTCATGCAACTGAGGCTGCCGATGCTCTGGAAATCATCGCGCCGGGCATTTCAGGTTGCCGCGATTGCAGCTTTGATGTTGTTCGTCATCGAATGCAGGCTTCGGTACCAAGGCCGCCCAAGCCGGATCATTATGCCACATCGATTCTCAATCGAAATGTCCTGGCATTGATCTTCACGGCGCAGACCTTGATGGCCAATTAATGTCGATGATGAATTTGAAGAATGCCAATCTCAGCGGCGCCAACCTCAAAGGCGCCAATCTATGGAAGACGGATTTGGAGAACGCCGATCTTTCCAACGCAAACTTGGCGCATTCTTTCCTGACAGGCGCCAATCTTAAAGGTGCCAACCTCGAAGGTGCCGATCTGCGGAATACGTTTGCGCTTTCCGCCTTCATGGATGGAGCGAAGCTCAACGGCGCGCGACTTGATGGAGCCCGCTGGGTCACAGGGAAATTTGCGGCCCAAGGTCCATTGGCGAATGTAAGCCGGTGCACCCGATGTTGCCGTCCAGCCACCGTTGGCGCTGGGACCCTACAATGGCCTATATCCGGGCGGTAAACTTGCAATTGTGCTTGGCCCCGGGCAGCAGCAGGCATTGCCGAATTACAGCGTCGTAACGGCCAAAGATGTGGCCGCCAAATTCTCCGGAAAATTGATTGAGCTCAGTCATTTCAAATATACAAGCATTGGAGCGATCGCACGCCTCCTACCCGCTTCTACCACAAAGGCCACACGCAACGACGGGGCTGGCTTCATGGGGCGCTCGCTCCGGCTGCCCGAGGGGACAGACCGCATTCTGGTGCACGTCACCGCCAACGCCTATTTGGATCCCGCTAACGACGCGGTTCTGGCGATATTTAAGTCAGAAACTGACCGAGCTCTCCTGATCGTAAGCAAGCCCGTGAAAGCGCGAGCGGTATATTTCGATGAGTATGTCCAGGTGCTGGTTCCGGATATGACGAACGTAGGGTTCGATATCCGCATGGGCCCAGAGCGCCCGGGCGTTATTACGATCAATGGCCCCGCCAACGGCGGGCCGCCCAAGGACGTGCCCTATCCCACCCTCACCATTTCCGAAATTCAGGATTAAATAAGGACGTTCAGAAGTCTCTTCGGCCGGACCAATATTGTGCAGCTCAGAACTGGCCGGCGATCAGGCCATCCGCCGCCTTAAATGGACGCGTTCTCTCGCCTGATCTCCGCCTCATAGGCGGCAATTACCTCCCCGATATCCCCGCCGCCATGATCTTCCCGTGCTGCACGAAAATGCCGCGGTTGCACCATTCCTTCACCAGCGGCAGCGAATGCGAGGCCAGTACAAGGATGCTCGAGGCGCGGACAAAAGCCCTCCATCCGCTTACGTGCTTTGGCAAGGAAATGTGCGTCGCCGGCGGAGAGCCATTCGTCCATCAGCAGGATGTCCGGCGGCGACACAAGTCGATATCGCGAAGGCAAGCCGGATCATCATGCCGGCCGAATAAGTGCGCACCGGCATGTCCAGATAATGGCCAAGCTCCGTAAACTCGGCGACGTCATCGACGTGGCGGCGCATCTCACGGGGATGGATATCCATATACATGCCGCGAATAATGATGTTTTCGTAGCCGGTCGCATCCGCGTTGAGGCCGACCTGAGGGTCGAGCAGCGCCGAGACGCGCCCCTCAATGGAAATGTTTCCGCGGGTCGGCTCGAAGATGCCCGCCAGAACCTTCAGCAGTGTGGTCTTGCCCGCGCCGTTGGGCCCGATCAGCGCGAAGCGATCCCCATCCTTGATGTCGAGATTGACGCCAGTGAGCGCCTGAACGTTGACACGATCAAGCGCATCACGCGCGAGATTGCCCTGGGTCGACTTGGCAACCAACGCTTTCTTAAGCGAGCGGCTGCTGCCGTGATAAATTGCGAATTCCAGGCCGAGATCTTGAAGTTTGATGTGAGCCATATCACGAAACCCAAAACGGAATTCGATGACGGTAGCGGACGAACAGGACGAAGGTGACAGCGTTCCCGACCACCGTGAGGATCAACAATAAGGCCCAGGAGTATGGCGCAACGGGCTGCCCCATAATCGGCGCGCGGATGACGTCGATCGCCGCGAAAAATGGATTTAGTTGGCCAATCGCCGCATATCTACCCAACGCCCCTGGCGTCCAGAAGACGGGGGTCACAAAAAATGCCACCTGCACGAAGCTCGCGACGATGGGCGGCACGTCGCGAAATCGCGCGCTGATCAAGCCGAACAGTATCGCGAGCCAAATCCCATTCAGACACAGAACAAAAACGGCCACGGGAATCCACAGCACGCCCCAACCGGGCGCCACCTGAAACAGCAACATGATTATTGGAATGATGATAACGTTGTGCGCGAGCACCAGAACATTCCGGGCCACCAGCCGATAGACGTGCACCGAATACGGCAGCGGCACCTGGTGGATAATACTGGAGACGGCAGTGAAGGTGCCGCACCCCTCCGTAATCAGGCTCGCCACAAATCCCCAGACGACGAGGCCGACCGTAAGATAAGGCAGATACGAAGCTGCCGGACTATTGAAGAGCTTCGCATAGATAAAGCCCATCGAGCCGACCATGATACCCGTGCTGATGGTCAGCCAAAACGGCCCCAGCATCGAGCCGCGATATCGCAACTTGATATCCTGCGTCGCGAGGTGTGCCCAAAGCCACCTTTTGCTGAATCCGGCGACAAGGTCATTGACGGCCTGCGCCACGCGCGGCGGTTTGCCACTGGACCCGAAAGCGCCAACGACATCGGCCTCTGCCGGCAAAGATGGTGGAGACATCACGAACTCGGAAGACTTTCGTCACTGGTTGAGGTCGGGATTCCGTGTGAGGGCCACATCTCGTGGATTGGCACCATCCTCGCACGAGCGACAAGCGGAATCCGACTTAGGAAGCTGGCCTATATCATTGGACAAATTCTTTGTCTAGCGCGGCCCCCTGAAATAAAACGAATGTAACTGCTTAGCGAAACCATTCTATGAATCTCTTGTGAGTAACTCCAGAATGCTTGCCGGCACCGGATCGGCGTCAATGCCTTTTTTCCTAGCAACATCCGATGCCGGTTCGCGCAACTCCAGCCGCTCACACCGCCAGCCGATATACCGGGCCCGGCTCGCATCTCCTCGGGCGAACCGGCATCCGGCTTGTATCGGCCATAGCAAGCCAGATCACTATCAGCAGCGACCGTGCATTGAGCGTCATCGTCCATCCGCACTATGGTACTCCCGGGCCAGTACGGCGAACCAGCGAATCAAGAAGCCGATCTCACTCGAAACCGGATGAGAAAGCCGTGGCAGTCCGTGACCCTTAAGACTCAAGCCCGTTCGGGTGGTGCCACCTGATTACCGACCTTGATGTCGGCGGCGCCGAGCGGATGTTGGCCAAACTCGTCCAGCAACATGATCCGCGGCGGGTCCGCCACACGGTCGTGTGCATGCTAAAGCCCGGCAAAATGGCCGACGATATCCGCGCCGCGGGCTGTGACGTTGTCAGCTTGAACATGAAACGGGGCTCGGAATATCGCCGCTGGCCGCTGCTGCGACTAATCCGATTCCTCAGACGGGATCGCCCGGATGTCCTGCAAACCTGGCTCTATCACGCAGACTTGCTCGGAACCCTCGCCGGCCGGCTTGCCGGAGTTCGGACGATCATCTGGAACATTCGCTGCTCCAATATGGACTTCCGTCAATATGGGCGTTCGACGAGGTTCGTTGTCAGTTGCCTTTCCCGGCTCGCTCGCCTACCCGCCTCAGTAATCGTCAATTCCGAGGCCGGCCGCGAGGCGCATGAGCAACTTGGCTTTCATCCCAAGCAGTGGGAGGTCATCCACAACGGATTCGACATCCACGCTTTCCATCCTTCATCGTCCGCACGCGCGAGTTTGCGCCGCGAGTTGGGCTTCCGGAAGATACACCACTCATCGGGATGCTTGCACGTCTCGACCCGATGAAGGACCACGCGACATTTCTAAGATGCCGCGGCGCGCCTTTCGCGCGACCATCCTAATGTCCATTTTGTCTTGGCCGGCCGCGGATTGCAGCCTGGAAATCCTCGCCTTGCCGTCCTCGGCGCACGACTCCCGCTTCTGGCCGGCCGACTGCATCTGCTGGGCGAACGCGAAGATAGTGACCGCATTCTTGCGGCACTTGACCTTGCGACACTTTCATCCGCCTTCGGCGAAGGTTGCCCTAACGTCATCGGCGAAGCGATGGCCTGCGGGGTCCCCTGCGTCGCGACCGTCGGTCGGTGACGCGGCCATTTTGATCGGCGATACTGGCAGATCGTTCCTCCGAACGACCCTGACTTCGCTCGCCGCGGCATGGAGCAACCTGCTCGAGAAGTCCTCTTCGGAACGGGTTTCCCTATCTGCGGCCGCCAGGCGTAGAATTGAACAGCATTTCTCGTTGGATGTCGTGAGGGAGCGCTATATGTCCTTCTATGAGCGATTCGCTCAGGACGAACGCCAATCGTGATTTAGTAATTGTCTCCATTGAACGTTGATGTAGCAGGCCGAGACTAGAGCGATTGGATTCTCCCGCACCGCGTCCCGTGGGTCCGACGCTTTGAGCCAATCCCAAACAGATCCGCTGATGCCGCAAACAATCCTCTATCTCGTTTCCGAAGACTGGTATTTCCTCTCGCACCGCCTGCCGATGGCGCGGGCGGCGCGCGAGGCCGGCTACGAGGTGCATGTGGCGACCCGCGTGGTCGACGGCGGCGCAGCCATCGAGGCGGAAGGCTTCACGCTGCATCCGTTGACGTGGCGGCGCGGCAGCACCAATCCGCTGGATTTCCTCCGAGCCGTGCTGCAGGTGCGCGCCGTCTACCGGCGGCTTGCGCCGGACCTCGTGCATCAAGTGGCGTTCTGGCCGTCGATCGTCGGATCGGTGGCCGGCGTTGGCCTGCCGGCGAAGCGGCTGTCGGCGCTCGCCGGCCTCGGCTTCGCCTTCACCTCCAACACGCTCAAGGCGCGGCTGGTGCGCGACGTGCTTGCGGCCTTTCCTGCGCCATCTGCTGGGTGGCCGCGCGCGGCGGTGCTGGTCCAGAACCCGGACGACCGCGCGGCGGTGACCGCAGCTCGGCATCGCCCCCAGCCATGTGTTCCTGATCCCGGGCTCCGGCGTCGATACCGAGCGACTGAAGCCACTGCCGGAGCCGCCGGGGCCGATCACCGTGGCCTATGTCGGCCGCCTGCTGGCCGACAAAGGCCTGCGCAGCCTGATCGCTGCGCAGGCGCGGCTGACCGCACGCGGGCAGCCCATCCGTCTTCTGATCGCCGGCGATCCCGATCCGGCCAATCCCGCTTCAATTCCGCCGCAGGAGATCGCCGACTGGCGGCGGCAGCCCGGTGTCGAACTTCTCGGCCACGTGCCCGATATCGCCACCGTCTGGGCCAAGGCGCATATCGCCGTGCTGCCGTCGCGGCGCGAGGGATTGCCGAAGAGCCTGCTGGAGGCAGCGGCCTGCGGCCGCCCGATCGTGGCCACCGACGTCCCGGGCTGCCGCGAGATCGCCAGACCGGATGTGAATGCTCTGCTGGTCCCGGTTGACGATGCGGCTGCGCTGGCCGATGCCATGGCGACGCTGGCGCAGGATGCCGGCTTGCGGGCGCGGTTTGGCGCGGCCGGCCGCGCGCTGGTCGAGCGCGAATTCTCCAACGCCCGAATCGGGGCCGACATCGTCGCGCTTTATCGAAAGCTACTGCCATGACCGGATACTCTTGCGCACCGTGATCGAGATGGCCGCCCCCCACCCGGAATTCCTTGGACTGTCTGCTGTCGTGGCGGCGCTGATCAGCGCAGGCCTCATCGTCCTCTTGCGCCCACTGCTGGCGCGCTACGCCCTGGCGCGGCCAAATGCCCGCTCCTCCCATCGCGAACCGACACCGCAGGGCGGCGGCATCGCGGTGATCGCGGCGACCCTCCTCGTCGTCGGCGGCCTCGCCGCCTTCGCCCCCGAGATCTTGGGCAACCCGGTGCGCCTGGGCGCCTTGCTCCTCGCGACGGTCGGATTGGCGACGCTTGGCGCCATCGACGACATCCGTCCCTTGGAGCCGGTTCCACGATTGATCCTGCAAGTGGCCGCCGTGGGCCTGGTGATCGCCGCCCTGCCCGCCGATCTCCGTGTCGTTCCGGAAATTCCCTGGTGGCTCGAGCGGGCCGGGCTCGTGATCGGTGGGCTCTGGTTCGTCAACCTGGTCAATTTCATGGACGGCATCGACTGGATCACCGTCGCGGAAGTGGTGCCGATCACCGCCGCGCTCGTTCTGTTCGGCGCCATGGGTGCGCTGCCAGCTTCAGCGGCAGCCGTCGCTACCGCGCTCGGCGGTGCGATGATCGGCTTCGCACCGTTCAACCGGCCGGTGGCGAGATTGTTTCTCGGCGACGTCGGCAGCCTGCCGATCGGACTGCTGCTCGGCTGGATGCTGGTGTTGCTCGCCGGCGACGGCCACCTCATCGCCGCCCTGCTGCTGCCGCTCTACTACTTGGCGGATGCGACCATCACCCTCCTGCACCGCCTCGCCAAAGGTGAGGCGATCATGAGCGCGCACCGCAGCCATTTCTATCAGCGGCGCCCTCGATAACGGCTTCAGCGTCACCGGCATCGTCACGCGCGTGTTCGTCGTCAACGTCTTGCTGATCGCGCTCGCATTCTCGACCTTACTGAACGCCTCTCTCCTCCTTCACGTGGCGGCGGCGTTGGCGGGCTGCATCCTTGTCGGCCTGTTGCTGGCCCAATTCTCACGCGCCAGGCGATAAGCCGCCGAACCGGCCGCTCAGTCCATCGAAGGTTGCCCGGCATCCTGCTGCCGCCTCACCATGCCGGCAACGACGCCGACGCCGAAAACGTAAAGCCAGCCTTCGGTGAAATCGAAGATGAAAGAGTTGAACAGCGAGCCGACGAGGTTCTGCACCACCATCACGAGTCCGATCCAGGCCACCAGCCCGGGCCGCGAAACAAATAAAGCTGGGAAAGCCACATCGCCCACAGCAGCACCACGCCGACAACGCCGACCTGGATGGCCACGGCGAAGGTGAGATTGTGGGGATTGTCGGATACTTCGCCGCGCACCCCTGTCTGGCCGGCCGCATCGCGCTTGAACATCGCGGTGATGGATCCCGTGCCGTGGCCGAAGAGCGGCGCGCTGGCGACGAAGTTCAGCGATTTCGTCCAGAATACGATGCGCTCGCCTGTCGAGGTGCTCTCACCCTTGGTCTCGAAGGCCTTGGTTTGCGTGTAGATGCTCGTCACACGGTCGCGCAGATAGGGCGATGTCGCCCACGCCACCGCGGCGACGGCGATAGCGATCGCAACGGCCGCCAATAGTCCCTTCCAACCGAACCGATGGAAACCGTAGACAAGCGCCAGCGCCGGCAGGACGACCAAGGTCGTCCGGCTGGTGGCGACGAACAAGATATCGGCCAGAAAGGCCAGCGCCAGCAGCAACGCCCCCGCCGCCATCGCCCATTGCCGGGCGCTTGCGCGCGCCCAGGCAATGTCGGCGAGGACCGCCGCGCAAATGGCAAACTCGGCGCTCTGCACGATGTAATTTTTCACCGGCACGCCGCGGCTGTACGACCCATGCGGAAGGTTCGGCCAAATGCTGTAGACCACCGAGGCGATCAGCAATGCCAGGCAGGCCAGCAGGAAACCGATGAGAACCCGCTCGCCCTTGTCGGACCGGCGGAACTGCGCGATCAGCAGCGGAAGCGCCAACAACTTCACGAAGCCGTCCAGCCCGCCCAGTCGCTCGGCAAACGGCACCTCGGCCCAGATCATGCCGAGCGCGCCGAGCAGGAAGAGCAGCACCGGCAGACCGCCGACCGCCGTCATCAATTCGCGGCGCAGGTCGGGCCAGCTCAGCGTCGGAATGAGCGCAACTAACCAGATCACAAGAAGGATGCTGGTCGCCGAGGTCGACCATGGCAACGACACGGCGACGGCCACGGCGAGCCAATCGGCTCTCGCTTCCATGCGTTCGCGGTCGAACACTTTGCGAAAGTGCCGTTCCGGCCATCGGTCAGCCCGCCGCCATGGCCGTCGAAGCCCCGGCCTTGATCTCGGACAGACCGCGCCGCGCCTTGACGCGATCGGTCGTCAACATCTCCGAGAGCTTGCGTTCGTTGTCGGGCAAAGCGCTGCGGTCGGCCTCCGCGTGCCACAAGTGCAGCACGCCGGTCGCGAAGACGCCGTCCTTGCGGCGCACGCCGGCATGCAGCAGGCGCACGATAATATCGGAATCCTCCTTGCCCCAGCCGCTGTAGTCGGCATCGAAACCGTCGACACGATCGAGGTCGGACCGCCACATCGCGAGATTGCATGAGCGCGCGCCGCGCCAGGCGCGCTGCCTCAGCCGGCGCAAGGGACCAAGCGGCAGGTGCAGCAGCGCCGACAGCCGGTTGACGCCGCCGCGCCAGCGCTCGCCCAGCCAGCGGCCAAAGCGCCAAGTCTCGGGCGTCAGATCGTCCCGCAACACCCGCGCGGTGAGCGAAGGCGACAACAGGATCCGGTTGCCGGTGACGAACCAACCCGGTTCGGCCAATTGCCGATGCACCGCGACAAAGTCCGGCCGCACGAGGCAATCGCCGTCGAGAAAAACGCAGTAATCGCCGCGCGCGGCCATGATCGCGCGGTTGCGGATTTCAGCCGCGCGGAAACCGCGGTCTTCATGCCAGACATGTGTCAGTGGATGCCCGAGCTTGGGTTTCCAGGCCTCCACCAACTCGGCGGTGGCGGGACCGGAGCCGTCATCGGCCACGACCACCTCGAAATCCGGGTCGGACTGCCGCGACAGGCTGCGCAACACCGCTACCAGCGCATCTTCGCGGCGGTACGTCGTCACGATCACGGAAATCAAGCCGGCCACGGATGGACCCCAGAACAGACCAAAACCAAAATTCGCGCTAAGCTCTAGCCGATGTCCTCTCCCCCGACAAACGCCTCGTTCGAGATGCTCGGAAGCGGCAAATCCACGCCCAAAGTCGCGCACATGGTCCAAGCCATTGAAAAATGCGGCGCCAAAATGTACCGAGCCAACGCGACGCGCCCGGCCCCTCACACGCGAATTGTCCCATGACAACGGCTGACCCAGAAGAGCCGCGCCCGGCCGCGTTTCTCGACCGCGACGGTGTCATCAACTACAACGACCACTATATCGGCACGCGCGAGCGCTTCCGCTGGATGCCGGGCGCCGCGGCCGCCATCCGCCGGCTCAATGACGCCGGTTATCTCGTGTTCGTCGTTTCCAACCAGTCCGGCGTCGCGCGCGGGCTCTTTACCGAGCAGCAGATGTGGGCGCTCGACGCGTGGATGCGCCAGGAACTCGACGCCCAGGGCGCGCGCATCGACGACGTGCGTTATTGCCCGTACCATCCGGAAGGCTCGGTCGCGGCCTATCGCCAGGTCTCCGACTGGCGCAAGCCTCAGCCCGGCATGATCCTCGACCTGATGCACCACTGGCCGGTCGACAAGGCCCGCAGCGTGCTGATCGGCGACAAGGACATCGACCTGCAGGCCGCCCGGGCCGCCGGCATCGCCGGCAAGCTTTTTCCCGGCGGCGACCTGTCGGCATTCGTTGCAAAAGTCCTGGAGCAGGCGTGACACCGCGGTGACGGCCAGATAAGGCCGCGCCGCCAGCCGGTTTCGAGCCCTTCTCCCGCCTGGGACAGGCTGCCGCCCCGCTTGCCCGCCGCCATCGCGGCTTTTCATTGCGGGCCGGATTAGCTAGACCCATCAAGCGATTGTCGCCTCGTACGCCGCTGAAACCGGGCGGCAAATGCGCTAGTATGATTTTAAGCTCAGCCTGGAAATGCCCCACATGATCCGACTGCCGACCCTGACGCCGCGCCAGATATTGATCATGTTGCACGACCTCGTCGCCACCGCGGTGGCGATCGTCCTCACCTTCGTCATGCGCTTCGAGGAGCCACAGCTTTCGGCCAAGCTCGTGGCCCTTCCCTATCTGCCGGTTTTTGTGGCCTACGCCGCGGTCGTCTATTTCGCTTTCGGCCTGCACCGGAACAAGTGGCGCTTCACCTCGCTGCCGGACCTCTTCAACATCTTCCGCGTCAGCACGGTGCTGGCCGCCTCGCTGCTCGCCGTCGACTACGTTCTGGTTGCGCCCAACGTTTATGGCGAGTTCTTCTTCGGCAAGATCACCATCCTGCTTTACTGGTTCCTGCAGATTTTCTTCCTGGGCGGTTCCCGGATCGCCTATCGCTATTTCCATTACACGCGCGTGATTCAGCACGCGCGTGTCGCCGACGCCACCCCGACCCTGGTTCTCGGCCGCGCCGCCGATGCGGAAGTCCTGCTGCGCGCGGTCGAAAGTGGCGCCGTCAAGAAGATCTGGACGGTCGGCGTGCTGTCGCCCTCGCGCGCCGATCGCGGGCAGACGATCCGCGGCGTGCCGGTGCTCGGCGACGTCGACGACGTCGAAACCGTGGTTGCTGACCTCGCCAACCGCGGCACGCGGGTCGCCCGCCTGGTGCTGACACCCTCGGCGCTGTCGCCGGAGGCCCGCCCGGAGTTCGATCCTGGTGCGCGCCCGCAAGCTCGGCTTGACCGTGAACCAGTTGCCGTCGCTCGACGCACCGGGCCCGGCCATGCAACTGGCCCCGGTGGCGGTGGAAGACCTGCTGCTGCGGCCGAGTGTCAGCATCGACTACAACCGGCTGGAAAGCTTCGTCAGCGGCAAATCGGTGGTGGTGACCGGCGGCGGCGGCTCGATCGGCTCGGAGATTTGCGACCGGCTGGTCACCTTCGGCGCCGCCCGCCTGCTGGTCATCGAAAACTCGGAGCCGGCGCTGCACGCGGTGCTGGAAGCGCTCAACGCCAAGCAATCCAAGGCCGACATCGCCGGGCGCATTGCCGACGTGCGCGACCGCGACCGCGTCATGAACCTGATCGGTCAATTCAAGCCCGACTTTGTCTTCCACGCCGCTGCGCTCAAGCACGTGCCGTTGCTCGAACGGGATTGGGACGAGGCCATCAAGACGAACGTCTTCGGTTCGATGAATGTCGCCGACGCCGCAGCCGCCGCCAACGCCGCCGCCATGGTCATGATCTCCACCGACAAGGCGATCGAGCCGGTTTCCATCCTGGGCGCCACCAAGCGGCTGGCGGAAATGTATTGCCAAGCGCTCGACAGCGAATTCGTCCGCCATGCCGACGGCAAGAACGCCATGCGCCTGATCTCGGTACGCTTCGGCAACGTGCTGGCCTCCAACGGCTCGGTCGTCCCCAAGTTCAAGGCGCAGATTGCAGCCGGCGGCCCTGTCACCGTGACCCATCCGGACATGGTGCGCTACTTCATGACCATCCGCGAAGCCTGCGATCTGGTGGTCACGGCGGCCAGCCACGCGCTCGGCGCCAAGCACGGCGAAGCATCAATCTACGTGCTGAACATGGGTCAGCCGGTCAAAATCGTCGATCTCGCCGAACGCATCATCCGGCTGAGCGGTCTCGAGCCCGGACAGGACATCGAAATCACCTATACCGGCATGCGCCCGGGCGAGCGCCTGCACGAAATCCTGTTCGCGCGCGAGGAGGAGAGTTCGGAGATCGGCATTCCCGGCATTGTCGCGGCGCGGCCGGTGGAACCCTCGCTGCCGGCGATCCGCGCCTGGCTCGCGCGGCTGGAGCTGGGCCTGTCGCACGGCGAGCGCTCGGCGATTTATAGCGTGCTGCGCGATGCGGTGCCGGAGTTTCGCGGCGCCGCGGCCTGAAGCGGCATCGCCGGCCAAACGGCCGCGGCCGGATTAAAAAAGGCTTAATCCCTGACAGCCATGATGCAGCGTGCTTCGAGTCGCAGCGATGCGGGCTCGAGGTTTACGCGCTGCCGGAAACACCAGAACCAAAACCCGCATGGCCGCCGCGACGATCGCCGGGCTAACCGCCCGCTCCTCCTGGACGATGGAGCCGGGAGGCAACGAACGCGCCTTCCGCAGCGCGCGGCGGCACAGCCGCGTCGTCCGCATCCTGCGGATCGTCCTGCCGGCGCTGATCGTAGCCGCTACGGCGGGGATCACGGTCACGACCTATCTGAACCGGCTGCTCGCGCCGCTGCCCGTCAAGATCGATACGCTCGTCGTGTCCGGCAGCAAGATCACCATGGACCGCCCGCACATGACCGGCTTTACCCGCGACGAGCGCGCCTATGACGTTCGCGCCGACGCCGCGGTCCAGGACGCTGCCAAGCCGAACGTGATTGAGCTGAAGAGTATCGACGCCAAGGTGCAGATGCAGGATGACAGCACGATGCGACTGACGGCGCCCGTTGGCATCTACGACAGCAAGAAAGAGACATTGAAGCTCGATCACGACATCCTGATCACCTCGACCAGCGGTTATCAAGGCCGGCTGAAGGAGGCCAATGTCGATATCCGCAAGGGCCACGTGCAATCGGATCGCCCGGTCGAAATGACGATGCTGCAGGGCACGCTCAATGCCAATCGTCTGGAGATAACCGATTCCGGCGATCTGATCCGATTCGACCGCGGCGTGCGCATGGTCATGATGTTGAACAAGAGCAAGATCAGGCAGAAGAGCGACGACAATGGCGATGCGGACCGCGCACCGGCCCCGATGGCTGCCGCCAACGAACCCGGCAAGAACGCGGTTCGCATGACGCAGGCACCCTTGCCGCGCCGTGATCCCAGACGCATCGCTTCGTTCGCGTCAGCGCCCAAGAATCTGGAGAACCTCGTCTGGCTGCGCCTGCCACGGCATGATCCGCGGCGCTTCAACCAACTTGTGACAGGATCGATCCGGTAACGGCCGCGCCGGCGTCACTTTCCGCGACGTCCCGCCAGCCACGCCTTCATGTACTTGTAGTAGGTGCCTTCGGCGTTGGCGACCGCCAGCAGAAAGCCTTCGCGGCCATCGAGAAAACCGGCCCGCAGCACATAGGTACTGAAGAACGCATAGAAGCCGCGCACAATTCCCGTCGCGAACCAGACACGCCGGCCGGCGGCGATCATCGTCTCGGCATTGGCGGTCGAGTATCGATCCATGCGCGACAGCGCGTCTTCCAGGCGTGCGACCGGCGCATGCAGCAGCGGTTCGCCGAGGCGGACGACGACGCCCTCGCAAACCACGCGTTCGTGCACGAGCATCGTCGGAGAAGCGCGCCTTGCCGCGCCGGAACAGCCGCAGCACGTAATCGGGATACCAGCCGGAATGGCGCATCGGCCGGCCGCAGAAACTGGACAGCCGCGGCATTTCGTAGCCGTCGGCCTTGCCCTCGCCCATCGCCCGTTCCACTTCGGCACGAAGCGCCGGGCTCACCCGCTCGTCGGCGTCGAGACTCAGCACCCAGTCACCCGTGGCAAGCGAGAGCGCGAAATTCTTCTGGGCGCCGAAGCCGGAAAACGGACGGCTGACCACGCGCGCGCCCTTCCCCTCGGCGATCGCCACCGTGCCGTCCCGGCTGCCGCCGTCGACCACGATGCGCTCCTCGGCAAAGGCGACACTGTCGAGGCAGGCACCGATATTGGCGGCCTCGTCCTGCGCGATGATGATGACGCTCAGCCTCGGCATGCGATTTCGATTGCGTCCTCTACGCCGGCGCCGCCCGGCTTCCCCGATAGCACCAGTCTAGCCCGGTCCGCCCGCGCGGTCGCGCATCGCGCGCCGGTCCTTGAAGGGCTGGCGCAGGCGCCGCGAGAAATTGCGGAACATGCGGAACGGCAGGGCCAGGAAATATTTGCGCCAGACCGCCCAGCGGTCGGCCCAGCCGAAACGGACGTCCGCGTCCTCTGGCACGTACCAGCCGTTGGTGTCGGTACGCCGCACCAGGCGGTAATGCGCCTGCCGCATGAAACGGTGCTTGGCGAGGTCGGAAACGTGGTCCTCGAGCAGGACCAGACGCGGGCGCCAGCGGGCGAAATCAAAGCCGCTGAGCGCCTCGATCTCATGGCCTTCCACGTCCACCGACAGGAACGGCAGCGGCGCCGGCGCGCCGGCTTCCGCCAGGATATCGTCAAGCGTGCGGACCGGGACCGAAATCGATCTTGTCGGGAATGGCGCCAGGCGCCATGCGGTCACGGTCGAGCGCCGACATCGGCCCGGCGACGTGCAGCGCGAGGGTTTGGCCGGCGTTCTGTGGCGAGGAGCAGGCCACCGCGAAGACCTGCGCCTTGCGGGCCTCGCGCAGGCGCGCGGCCAGGTCAGGCTGCGGCTCGACCAGAATGCCGCGCCAGCCGAGCTGCTCGAGATGCCAGCTCTGCGAGCCTTGCGTCGGATCGTTGGCGCCGACATCGACGAAGAAGCCCGTGGCGCCGGCGAAGAATTCCCGCACCAGCAGCTTTTCCCGTTCCGGAGCGGTGAGTGTCTGCGCCATGTTGGATCGAAACGCCGGGCTTCAGCGCGGCTTGGTCTTGGGATTGGGCGCGCGCGTGCGCTTGACCATCTCGGTCGTCGAATGCCCCGGCACCAGATCGATCAGGATGACCTCGCCGCCGAGTGACTCGACCAGTTCGGCGCCGACCACCTGGTCGCGGGTATAATCGCCGCCCTTGACCAGCACGGTCGGTTCGACCCGGGCAATGAGCTCGAGCGGCGTGTCCTCATCGAACACGACGACAAGATCGACCGCCTCGAGCGCGGCCAACACTTCGGCACGCGCCTCCACCGGCTGCACCGGGCGACCCGTCCCTTTCAGGCGGGTGACGGAAGCGTCGCCGTTCAATCCCAGCACCAACCGGTCGCAGGATCCACGCGCGGCCGCCAGCAGGCGCACATGCCCGGGATGCAGCAGGTCGAAGCAACCATTGGTAAAGCCGATACGCAGGCCCTGGCGCCGCCATGCGGCGAGATGCTCGTCGAGCAGCGCCCAGTCGAATACGATCTTTTCTTCCGGCGCGAGCGTGGAGGCCGGCAGGATGCGCGAGCGCAGTTCGGCGACGGTCAGTGTCGCGGTGCCGCGTTTGCCGACGACCACCGCCGCGGCGGCGTTGGCCGCGCGCATGGCGGATTCGAAATCGGCCTTCATCGCCAGCATAGCGGCGAGCACCGCCACCACGGTATCACCGGCACCGGAGACGTCGCGCACCCGCACCGGATAGGCCGGCACGTGCACGGCGCCGTCGCCGTTGACCAGCGTCATGCCGTCCTCGCTGCGGGTCACCAGCACGGCGCGCGCGCCGAGACTTTCGCCGAGCGCGGCCGCGGCCGCGGCGATCTCCTCGTCGGTTTGGGCGGCACTGTGGGTGGCCGCGGCCAGCTCCTGCCGGTTGGGCGTGATCAAGGTGGCGCCGCGATAGATGCTGTAGTCGCGGCCCTTGGGATCGACCATCACCGGCTTGCCGAATTCGTTGGCGGCATCGATGACGGCGCGGATGACGCGCGGCGTCAGCGCGCCCTTGGCATAGTCGGACAGCACCACTGCGCCGGCGTCCGGCAAGGCGGAAAGCGCGCGAGCGATTAGAATTTCTTCCGTGGCGGAATTGATGGGCGTTGAGCTTTCCCAGTCGGCGCGCAACAGATGCGTCGAGAAGTGCTCTGAAACGAAGCGCACCTTGCGGGTGGTGACCCGCGACTTGTCGATGACGACCTTGAAGTCGACGAGTGCATTATCGCCTAGGGCTCTGATGAGCATACGACCGCCGTCGTCATCGCCAACGACGCCGACCGCGATACAATGCGCGCCAAGCGAAATAAGATTGCGAGCGACATTGCCGGCGCCACCGGCCATCAGCTCGCTGCGCTTGCAAGCGATCACCGGCGTCGGCGCTTCCGGCGAGATGCGCGAGACCTCGCCATAGACGAATTCGTCGAGCATCAGATCGCCGATGCAGAGCACGGTCTGCCCGGCGATGTCGGCGAGATGCTTGTCGAAGTCAAACATCGGGTTATTTGTACCGATCGTCGCGATCGAGATAGCCGGTCACGTATTGCGCGACCGCCGTCTCAAGCGGGGTGAAGCCGGCGTTATAGCCGGCGCGGCGCAGATTCTCGACACTGCTTTGGGTGAAATACTGGTACTGGCCGCGGATCGATTCCGGCATATCGACGTAGTCGATGTTGGGCGCGCGGCCCATGGCCTTGAACATGGCGACGATCATGTCGCGGAAGCTTTCGGCCTGGCCGGTTCCGACATTGAAGATGCCGTTCACCGAGGCGTTGTCCAGGAACCAGCGCAGCACGGCGACGGCGTCGTCGACATAGATGAAGTCGCGCCGCTGGTCGCCGTCGGCGATGCCTTCCTTGTGCGACTTGAACAGCCGCACCGGCTGGCCCGCCTTGGCGGGCGCGAACACCTTGGACAAAACGCTCGCCATGGCGCCCTTGTGGTACTCGTTCGGGCCGTAGACGTTGAAGAACTTCAAGCCCACCCACTGCGGCGGCAGCTTCTGTTTCTTGACGTAGCGGTCGACCACGACGCGGTCGAACAGGTGCTTGCTCCAGCCGTAGAGATTCATCGGCTTGAGCTTGGCAAGCGCCTCCGGCGACCAGTCGTCGACGAAGCCTTGCTCGCCGTCGCCATAGGTGGCCGCCGAGGACGCGTAGATGAACGGGGTGCGGGTTTCCGTGCACCAGTCGAGCAGACGCAGCGACAGGCGGAAGTTGCTCTCCATCACCAGGTCGCCGTCGCTGGCGGTGGTGTCGGAAATGGCGCCCATGTGGATGACGCCATCGAGCTTGCGGCCGGCGAGCCAGGCCGTCAGGTCGGCGGGCGGCACGAAATCGGCGATCCGGTGGTGGGCGAGGTTGCGCCACTTGTCGCCCTCGCCGAGCACGTCGTTGACGGCGATATCGGCGCCCCCGGCCTCGGCCAGGCTCGCGACCACGTTCGATCCGATGAAGCCGGCCCCGCCGGTGACCAAAAACATCCCTGCCCCTTACCACCGCTGGGCTTAATGCCCGCCATCCTTTGCCCCAGTCCCGCCAGCGGCGCAATGTTGCGGCGCATTCGCCCGCAAATGGCTCAGGACACGGTAAAAATCGTGGTTCGGGCTCGTCGTAGGGCCCCGGCTCAATCGGCCCCTTTCAGGGCCTCCAATTCGAGATGCCGTCCCATCCCCGCCAGCAGCAGGGCCCCGAGGTGGAGCTGCAGCACGAACTCGCCGGAGCGGATCAGGCCGCCGAGCTCGGCCGGCGAGACCAGCCGGACCTCGATGCCCGGCTCGCCAGGCCGGGCGCCCGCCGCGGGCCCGGTTTCCACGAAGAAGGAATGCACCCGGTTCGACAGCCGGGCGGTGCAGGGCGAATAGGTGCCGAGCGGATGCACGCGCGCGGCGGCGAGGCCGGTCTCCTCCTTGAGCTCGCGCGCGGCAGCAGGTGGCGGCGTCCTCGCCCGCGTCGACCATGCCGGCCGGCAGCTCCCAGGTGAACCGCTCCAGCGCGGGGCGGTATTGCCGCACGATCGGAATGCGGCCGTCCGGCGTGCGCGCCACGATGGCGATGTAATCGCCCTGCCCGACCGCGTGATAAAGCTCGGGCGGTCGCGCCTTGGCGTGAATTCCACCTCGCGCTCGATCAGATCGACCCAGGGCGAAATCTTGTTGCTGCGGCGGGCGGTGATCTTCGGCCAGTCCTCGGCCATTGCGTCACCTGATGATGTTCGGCCCGGCAAGATCGCCCCAGACGTCGAACACCGGCTTGCCCTTGAAATCGGCCGTGCGATAGGCGACGTGCGGCGCGCACAGGATCATGAGATCGCTCTTGTCGATCACCTCGTCGAGCGGAACCAGATCCGGATCGGTGGTGACGAAAGGATCGGTGGTGAGCACCGCGCGCGCCTGTCCGGCGAGCATCTTCTTGAACTTGTAGCTGAGCGAGGCGCGCACGTCGTCGCTCTCGGCCTTGAACGCCATGCCGAGCAGTCCGATGGTGGTCTTGCCGAGGTCGACGCGGCGCTTGATGTCGTCGATGACGTGCAGCACCAGCCCTTCGTTGATCAGCAGCGCGGCGTGGCCGAGCCCGAAGCGATTGCTGGCGAAGGCCGAGAGCTGCATGGTGTCCTTGACGAGGCAAGGGCCGGCGGCGAAGCCGGGGCGCGGGATGCTCTTGAGCCGCGGATAATTGTGCTTCATCGCCTCGAGCACGCGCTGATAATCGACGCCGGCCGACTTGGCGATCAGGTAGAACTCGTTGGTGGCGGCGAATTCGATATAGCGGTAGGCGTTGGCGAACAGCTTGCCGAATTCGGCTTCCGCCGGCGTCACCACCACCACTTCCGGCGCGATGCGCTCGAACAGCTTGACCGCCTCCTGCTCGGCTTCCGGCGTGGTGCCGCTGACGATCTGCGGCATCGCGCGCAGTTCCTTCAGCCCGTAGCCCTGCACCACGCGTTCCGGACAGAAGGCGAGCTTCAGCTTGCGGCCCTGCGACTTCAGATAACCGTCCAGCCAGTCGGTGGTGCCGGGGAACACGGTCGAGCGCAGGATCAGCAACTGCCCGTCGGCCAGCGACGGCAGCAGGTCGTCGACGCATTCCTGCACCACCTGGCGCACCGGATTGAGGAATTCGTCGATCGGCGTGCCGATGGTGACGATCACCGGCCCGCCGGTGGAGATCTTGTCGGGCGAATTGGTGAACACCAGCCGGCCGTCGGCGAGCGCCTTGGTCAGCACGTCTGCGGCGCCGTCCTCGATGAACGGCAGCTTGCCCGGCCTGCAGCGTGTCGAGCGTCTGCTGGTTGAGGTCGTTGACGTTGACGCGCAAGCCCGCTTCGGCCAGCGCCAGCACCAGCGGAATGCCGACATGGCCGGCGCCGCCGACCACGGTGATGTCGGCGTTTTCGATGGTCGTCGGCGCGCCGGGGGCGGCGATGTCGGGTCGGATGGTCATGGGCGGACTATAAGATGACGAGGCTATCGCGAGCATAGAGGCGATTACAGCGTCCGCGGCACCGGCAAGCGGCGTGATGAACTGGCCGCGGAAGCCCTTGGCGCGCAGTTTCGGCGCCAGTTCGTCGGCAATGTGCCAGGAGAAGATGATGGCGCAGTCGGGCTGGTCTTCGAACAGCCGGGCCTCGTCCACCACCGGGATGCCGGTGCCCGGCATGCACTTGCCGATCTTGAGCGAGCCCGGGATCTCGCAGACGTAGTCGATCAGCCCCTCGTCGAGACCGACATAGTTGACCAGCGTGCTCGCGCGCGACGGCGCGCTGATGCCGACGATGCGGGCGCCCTTTTCCTTCAGATCGCGGATCATCGACAGCAGGCGCAGCTTCGACAGCACCACGTCGTCGCGGAATGGCCGCCAGCCGCTTCGCCATGGCCTCGCCGCGCGGCTCGGCGGCGAGCATCTGCGCGACGCTGTCCTGCACCGGATACTGGCCCTTGCGCGCGGCATAGACGCGGATCGAGCCGCCGTGGCTCGGGATCGGCCGCGCGTGGAACACTTCGAGGTCGTGCATCTCGAGCAGATACTTGAGGCTCGCCAGCGAATAGTAGCGCAGGTGCTCGTGATAGACGGTGTCGTATTGCAGCGTGTCGAGCAGGCCGAATGAGATAGTGCGACTCGGAAATGAACACGCCGTTGTCGTCCAGCATCTCCACGATGCCGTCGACGATGGCGTGCACGTCTTCCATGTGCGCGAAGCAATTCGCGGCGGTGATGACGCGCGCCGGCCCATGCTCGGCCTTCACTTTGCGCGCGGCCTCGCTGCCGAAATAATACTTCACCGTCGGAATGCCGCGCTCATTGGCGATGTCGCCGACGTCGGTCGGCTCGATGCCGAGCACGCGGTAGCCGGCGTTCTTGAAGTTCGACAGCAGCGTGCCGTCGTTGGAGCCGATATCGACCACGAGATCGTCGGGCCTAAGCCCGAGCATTCGGCGGACTCGCGCTGCAGGTCGGCGAAATTGTCGCGCAGCACCTTGGTGGTGCCGCTGGTGTAGGGATATTCCGGCGGGAAGATGATGACCGGATCGACCGCGAGCCCGAGCTGCACCAGGTCGCACTGCCGGCAATGCAGCAGGTGCGTCGGAAACCAGGGCTGCTGGCGCGGCACCTGACCGATCGGCACCATCTGGTTGACCGGCGGCATGTAGCCGAGCGAGAGCACGTCATCGAGCTTCTCGCTGCCGCAGACCTGGCAGCACTCGACCGGGACGCTTGCGTTCGGTGCCGGCGGCGCGCGCGACTTTGGTGGGACGCAAGATCAACTCCTTCAGTGCAATCAGGGCTTTCGGCGCCAGATCGGCGTGCTGCCAGTACCAGTCGAGCGTGGGCTTGAGCCCGGCGTCGAGCGGCACGCGCGGCTTATAGCCCAAGGCGGCCAGTTTCGAAATATCGGGGCAGCGGCGCGGCGTGCCGCCCGCCTGCAAGGGCCCCGCGATCAGTTCGATCTCGCGCCCGACGGCGGCGGCCGCCCGCCGCGCCAGGTCGGCGATCGCCACCTCTTCCATGGTGCCGACGTGATAGATGCCGAGATGCTCGCCCTTCTCGCGCATCGACCATGACGCCGGCGACCAGGTCGTCGATGAAGCAGAAGCTGCGGGTCTCCGCGCCGGTGCCCTGGATCTCGAACGGCAGTTCGCCCGTTGCCTGCAAATCCGCCAGCCGCTTCAGCCGCAGCGCGAATTGCGGGACGACGTGCTCCCAGCCCATGTCGGGCCCGTAGACGTTGTGCGGGCGGAAGATCAGCACGCGCTCGAAATACTTGCGGCCGAAATTGATCGCCATCAGCTCGCTGATCAGCTTGCCGCCGCCATAGGAATAGCGCGGGTTGAGCGGATCGGGCACCGACGAGCGGCGCGCTCTCGTCGGTCGGCACCTTCGGCGGCGTCTGGTAGACCTCCGACGACGAGGCCAGGATCAGCGTGCCGACATTTTGCGCGCGGCAGGCGTCGATCACGTTGATCATGCCGCGCACGCCGACGTCGAGCACCAGATCGGGCTGCGCTGTAGAAGAACTCGGTGCCGTTGACGAAGGCGAGATGGTGCACCTCGTCCATGCCCTGCGCGGCCTTGTCGACCGCGGCGGCGTCGCGGATGTCGCCGGCGACGAACTCGATGTCGTTTTCGACCTCGGTCAGCCGCCGCGGGCGCCCGCGCGAATTGTCGTCGAGCACGCGCACGTGGTGCCCCGCCTTCACCAGCGCCTTCACCAGCCCGGAGCCGATGAAGCCCGAACCGCCGGTGACCAGGATACGGCGCGCGCTCATGAATTCGCCTCCGCGACGTCGATCGTGACGCCGTCCCGGTGCGAGCGCTGCGCGGCGTCGATCAATTGCTGCACCCGAAAGCCTTCCGCAAATCCCGGCCGCGCCGTGCCGCCGTTCTCGATGGCGTCGAAGAAAAGCTTGGCCAGCCGCGCCACCGGCGCGATGCGCCCGTCGTCGGGTATTGCGCGTCGAGCGGAATCGTCAACCACCACGGCGGTGAGCGCCTCCGCCGGCCGCCGCGCATGCAGCAATTCGAAGCCGCGCATGTAGTCGCTGGTGCTGTTGATCAGCATCAGCGTGCCGTCTTCGCCGTAGAATTCGACGCGGTGGCCGCCGCCGAGATAGGAGGCGCAGCTCATCGACAGGCTGGCGATCGCCCCGCTCTCGAAATCGAGCGCCATCGCCGCCGTGGTCTGCAAGTCGTCGTCGCCCGGCAGCCCGTTCAGCCGGCCGACAGCCGCGTCAGCGGACCGCCGAACCATTCGAGATAGTGGAAGCAGTGGGAGACGAAATTGCCGAGCACGCCGCCGCCCTGGCCGCTCAAGGTCTTCCAGTTGCGCAGGCGCTTGGCGGTCGAGTAGTTCTCGACGTGCCAATGCACCGCGATATGCCGCAACGGACCGATGGCGCCGTCATCGAGCATCGCCTTGGCGCGCTGCCAGGCCGCGACCTGGCAGAAATTGAAATCGATCATCGTCGGCCGCCCGCTCGCACGCGCCGCGTCGAGCATGGCGCGGGCGCCGGCGAGATCGGCGGCAAGCGGCTTTTCCGCGAACACCGCCTTGCCGGACTGCAGCGCCGCGCATGCGATCTCGGTTTGCAACGAGGGCGGCACCGCGATCGAGACGGCATCGATGCCGCGATCCTCGACCAGCGCGCGCCAGTCGCCATAGGCCTTGCCGATGCCGGCCTCGGCGGCGCGCGCGCGGGTGCGCGCTTCATCGCTGCCCGCCAACGCGACCACATTGCAGCGCGTGTCATGACGGAAAGCGGGAAGCTGGACGCTCAGCCCGTAATTCGCGCCGACAATACCAAGACGGATCTCAGCCATGACTGACCTTGCCGGTCACGTTGTGAACCGCGCGACGGCCCAGGTACGTCGTTGCGAACGCATAGCGGTACCAGCGCAGGTACATCGGCAGCCAGTTCAACACCTGGAACCGGCTCGATCCCTGTTTGCGCTCGAACCAGTTGCGCCGGCACCTCGCCGATACGCCAGCCGAGGCGATGGGCTTTGACCAGCAGTTCGATGCTGTAGCAGAAGCCGCGGTCGGATTCGATCGCGATGTCGTCCATCACGCGGCGCGAGAACAGCCGAAAACCGTTGCTGGCGTCGCGCGTCGGCAACCGCGCCAGATGATAGAGCGTGAAATTGCCGGCACGCACCAGCGTCGCCTTCAGCCAGGGACAGCCGACCATGCTGCCGCCGGGCATGAAGCGGCTGGCGCACACGATGTCGCAGCCGGTCTCCGCCTGTTGCACCATGGCATCGATGATGACGGCGTTGTAGTCGTCGTCCGCCGGCAGCACGAGCGCGAAAGGCGCGTCGCTCGCCGCAAAGCCCGACAGCACCGCGCCGTGGGCGCCCCTGCCGCGATTGCGCACGAAATCGATGGCAAGGCCGCCGAGCGCGTCGCGATTGTCGCGAATCGCCGGCAGGGTGTCGTCGTCCTCGCGGTCGTAACAGATCAGCACGCGCAGCGGGGTCTTCACCGCGCGCGTCAACGATTGCAGGGTCCGCAGGATATTGGCGCCTTCGTTGTACACCGGGATGACGATGTCGAGGCGCGGCCGCTCTGCCGTGTTCATCGCAGGTTTTCGGGCCCGTTCTGACGATGCGCGGCAGACACCCTTGACTCGAGCCCGACAAGCACTGAATAGCCCCCTTCGAGAGGTTGCAGTGGGCGATTCAGTAAACTTCGCCCCGCGGCAACAGATGGACGATAGACTAGCACGGCGCCGCTGGCAGGGTCATCCCACGCCCGCAATCTCCAACTCCGGCGGCCGCCGTGATATAGGCGCCATGATCGGCGCCAAGATCGGCGGCAACGCAAGCGCCCGACACGCAATGAGCCCGGAATCCAGCGGACCATGATCGATTCCAGACAGCACAGCGGAACCCGCGCGCCGGCCACGCGCAACGCCTGGCTGCGCCTGGCCGTGCTGGTGCTGGCGGTCGTGGCGCTCGGTGTGCCGATCAACAGCCTGCTGCCTTATGCCGTGCTGCTCATCGCGGCGGTGCTGATCTTGTGCGGACGCATCGACACGCGCTCTGCCCGCTGGCTGGGGGCCACCGCGGCGGTCGCCGTCGCGGCGCTGCTGCCGCTGCTCATCGCGCCCGCCCCGATCCAGCAAGGCGCGAACGTGTTCCTGCCGACGACGCCGGACAATGTCTTCGAGCGGCAGATGCCACCCGACGTCTATCGCTTCATGAAGGCGGAATTCGACGCGCTCTATCCGCCGTCGGTGCGCTGCAAGTCGGGCTCGGAGGGATGCTGGCAAGACCAGGGACAGCCGGATCGGCTCTACGCCTTTTCCGCCGACGGCGTATTCGGCGACCCGGCCTATTCGCGCACGGTGACCGGCATCGATTTTTCCGATCCGCTCTGGCTGCGGCTCGGGTTCGTCAATGACAACCGCTACAACTGGTACACCGCCGCGCCCGACCTGCACCGCGCCGACCGCAATAAACAATTCTGGATGGGGCTCCGGCGCTGGCGCACCACCATGCCCTGGTTCGTCATGTATCAATTCCCGGCGGACTACGCCGGATCGAACCTGTGCTGGCGCGGCGACGTGTTGTGGCCAAGCGCCGACGGGCATTACCAGCCGCTCAGGCACGCGGAGATGGCCTGCCGAACGTTGAGCGAAGCCGACGTCGGCCGGCAAATCTTCGCGGCCGCGATCAAGCCTGGCTCGCTGGCGATGACATTGCATCCGCCGGCGGGCATCGAAGCGCGGCTGATCGCCGGCACGATTGCGTCCCTGCTGGCGGTGATCGCATTGCTGGTCCTGCTGGTACGCGTGCGTCCGGCCGACACGATCCGGCCGTTCGTCCTGATCGGTCTGGCGCTGATCGTGATCGCGATCATCGACGCCAGTCTCATCGGCGGCTGGCGCCCGATGGACGGCGGCGACGACGGCCTGTTCTACACCGGCGTCGGCCGCCGGATCCTCGAGCACCTCGTCAACGGCGACATCACCGCCGCGCTCATCGGTGGCGAAAAGGTCGTACTACTACGGCGGCCCGGGCCTGCGCTATTTCCGCGCCCTCGAAATGATTTTGTTCGGCGATACCAGTCTCGGCTACCTGTCGCTGGTGTTGGCGATGCCGATCATCGTGCTTGGTCTGTTCAAGCGTTTTGTCTCCGATGCCTTGGCGTGGCGGCTGGCGCTGGTCTTCACCGTCATTCCGGTCGGTGAGATCTACGGCTCCACGTTTCTCGATTACGCCAAATGGGCGGCGCGCGGCTTCGCCGATCCGGCCGCGCATATCCTGCTCGTGTGGGGCGTGCTGACGGTCGTGGGCGCCCGCGCAGGGCCGCCGAACCGCGCCGCCAACGCCGCCGCCGGCGCGCTGTTGATGGCGCTCGCCGTCTTCACCAAGCCGATCGTCGCGCCGATGGTCGGTATCATTCTCGGCGGCGCAGGACTCGCCGCGCTATGGCAGCGACAATGGGCTCGTCTGATCGGCATGTGCATTGGCTTTCTGCCGGTGCTGCTGATGCCGCTGCACAACTGGATCTTCGGCCACGTCTTCGTGCTGTTCAGCACCAACGCCAACATCCCTAGCTTGCTCGTCATGCCGCCTTCCGCGTGGCTCGCCGCGCTGAGCGAGTTGGTGCATTTGGATTTTGCCGGCCAACACCTGCAGGCCGCGCTGACGCAGATCGCCATGTGGCTGAGCGGACCCGGCGAAAACTTGGCCTTCCTGCCATTCAACGCGGCGGCGATCGCGGTCGTCGTCTATGTCACGCTGCGCGGCCGCGATTTCGATCCCTGGCTGCGCCTGATCGGCGCCGCGGTGCTGGCCGAATGCGTGGTCGATCTGATCTATATCGCGACGCCGCGTTATTATTTCGGCATGTGGCTGTTGAGCGCGGTGATCGTTGCCGTCTTCCTCGAGCAGCGGCTGCTGCCCTGGATGGAAAAGAGCGGATGGCTTGACGCCCCCCTATTTGCGAAATTGCTGGGGACGGCGCCGAACCCAAAAGCCGGGATGCAATGAGCCAGGATTCCACGCGCGCCCACCGGCCGGTCCTGATCGTGCCCTATGTCTGGATCGGCGATTTCGTCCGCTGCCATTCGGTGGTGAAGCTGTTGCGGGCGCAAGACCCCGAGCGCCCGGTCGACATGGTCAGCAGCAGCTTGTGCGCGCCGCTCGCCGACTACATGCCGGGCGTGCGCCAGGCGATCGTCGCCGACCTGCCGCGGCGGCGGCTTGGCGTTGCCCAGCAGCGGGACCTGGCCGGCAAGCTGCGCGCGGGTCACTACGGCCAGGCGATCGTCATGTCGCGCAAATGGAAGGCGGCGCTGGCGCCCTTCCTGGCGGGCATTCCGCTGCGCACCGGCTTTTTCGGCGAGGTCGCGGATCGGGCTCCTCAACGACCTCAGGCCGGGCGAGCGCAAGTTGCCGCGCATGATCGACCAGATGGGCGCGCTGGCGCTGCCCAAAGGAGCCGCCCTCCCTGCCGAATGGCCCCTACCCGCGCTGAAAGTGCCCGCGGAGGCGTTTAACGCCTGGCGGGAGCGGCAGGGCTTGGCCGCCGAAGGCCGGCCCGTCGTGACGCTCTCTCCAGGCGCCGTCGGCGCCGGCAAGGCCTGGCCGCCCGGCCACTACGCCGCGCTGGCGCGGGCGCTGGCCCAGGAGGGCGTGGCGGTCTGGGTGCTGGGCGGGCCGAATGAGGGCCCCATTGCCCGCGAGATCGCTGCCGCCGGCCCCCCAGGGGGCGATCATGTGCGGGACCTCACCAGCAATGACCTGCGCAACGCCGTCCTGGCCCTGGCCGCGGCTGACGCCTCGGTCACCAACGATTCCGGCCTGATGCATGTCTCGGCGGCCATCGGGACGCCGACCGTCGCTATTTTCGGCCCCACCAGCCCCTGGCACTGGAAGCCGCTCAACCCGGTCGCGGCCATCCTCGAGCCGCCCGGCGACGAGGCCGCCCGCGAGCGCGCGCGCCTGGTCGGCAACGACGCCGTCCGCCACCGCAAGACCGCCGACGTGGCTGTGGAAACCGTGCTTAAGGCCGTGCGCGCGGTGCTTGCACGGCCCAAACAAGGCGTCTGAGACGGCGTTAACGGTTCCCGCGCCGCAAACCTGACCAACCCCCGCGTTCCATGCTATCAAAGACCCTGCTTTCGAAGGACCATGCCGAACCCATGGCGATACCCAAATCAGCCGACAAGACAGCCGACGCGAGCAGCGAACGCGTGCAGGCCGCAATCGACTCCGCCCTGCGCACCCTCGAGGCGGAAGCCAGCGGCATCGATGCGCTGTCGGCGGCGCTGCGTGACGGCCTGGGCACGACCTTCGTCGCCGCCATCGACCTGATCCGCGCCGCGCAAGGCCGGGTGATCGTCACCGGCATGGGCAAGTCCGGCCACGTGGCGCGCAAGATGGCCTCCACCTTCGCCTCCACCGGCACGCCGGCGCTCTACGTGCATCCGGGCGAAGCCAGCCACGGCGATCTCGGCATGATCGCCAACAACGACGTCATCATTGCGTTGTCGTGGTCGGGTGAGACGGTGGAACTGAAGAACATCACCGACTATTCGCGCCGCTTCAACATCGGCCTGATCGGCGTGACCGCGAACCCCGAGTCGACGCTGGCCAAGACGGCCGACGTGGTGCTGGCGTTGCCGCAGGCACGCGAGGCCTGCCCGCACAATCTGGCGCCGACCACCTCGGCGTTGATGCAGCTCGCGCTCGGCGACGCGCTCGCCATCGCGCTGCTGGAAAGCCGCGGCTTCACGGCGATCGACTTCGGCATGTTGCATCCCGGCGGCCGGCTCGGCGCGCAGCTCAAGCTGGTGCGCGACGTCATGCATACCGGCGCGGCCGTGCCGCTGGCGCCGCTCGGCACGGCCATGTCCGACGCGCTCATCGAAATGACCACCAAGGGCTTCGGCTGCGTCGGCATCATCGATGCGCGTGAAAAGTTGGTCGGCATCATCACCGACGGCGACCTGCGCCGCCATATGCGGCCCGATCTGCTCGACGCCAGCGTCGACGCGGTGATGACACGCGACCCCAAGACCGTGCGGCCCGACCAGCTCATCAGCGAGACCCTGGAAATGCTCAATACGCGCAAGGTGACCGCGCTGTTCGCCGTCGAGAGCGGCAAGCCGGTCGGCATCGTGCACTTTCACGATCTCTTGCGCGCCGGCGCGGCCTAGACACTTTTGTCGCGTTTCCGGACGGCGAACCGGTTGCCACTTCGCCTGGAAACGCTCCGATCAGCGCGCCAAATCGCCAGCCGCCTCGATCACCTCGTCCGCCGAAGGCGCCGCGCCGTGTGTGCCGAGCACGGCGATCGGCCCGCTGCCGACCGGGCCGGTGAGGCCGGGCGCGCTGCCGGCGAAGATCGCCACCAGCGGCACACCGAGTGCCGCAGCGAGATGCAACAGCCCCGTATCGACGCCGACCACCAGCCCGGCACCCGCGATCAAGCCCGCCACCGCATCAAGCGGACGCCGCTCCGGCACTTGCGCCTGCGGCAGGACCGCGGCGATTTTTTCGCTGCGCGCGCGTTCGGCGGCATTGCCCCATGGCAACACGAGCTTCAATCCGCGGGCGGACAAGGCCCGGCCAAGCGCGATCCAATCCGCCGCCGGCCACTCCTTCTCGGGGCGCGCAGTCGCGTGCAGCAGCACGGCATAACGCTCGCCCGGCTTGGCGAAGCGGCCGCGGTCGAGACCGAAATCGGGCGCGCCCTGCGGCCTATAGCCGAGCGCCAGGCCCGTCAGCGTACGGTTGCGCTCGACCGCATGCAGCGCGCGGCTGACGCTGTGGCGCACGTCATAGAACACCGACGCCAGCGGCTCGCGGATGCTGGCGCGGTCGTAGCCATGCCGCGGCCCGCGCGCCATGCGCGCCATGACCGCGGTGCGTACCAGGCCCTGAGTGTCGATGACGCAATCGTAGCGGTGGGCGCGGATGGCGCCGAGACCGACGCGAATCTCGCGGATTGTCGCCGGCGCAAGAAGCGAGCGGCGCCAGCGCCGCCACGCCACCGGAACGACCGCGCCGACGGCCGAATGCAGCCGCACCAGCGGCGCATAGGCCTCCTCCACCAGCCAGGCGAAACGCGCCTCGGGGCGCTGCGCGCGCGCCTCGGTCAGCGCCGGCATGTGATGGATCACGTCGCCGAGCGAAGAGGTCTTGATGAACAGGATATCGGCCATGACACTCGCGCCGCGCCCATACACGTCTTGTTAATCATGCCGCCAGGAGCGCGGCCATCTTTTTACAGACAATAATCGCTCATTCACGTCATCCATGTAGGGAAAGCGGCAAAGCTGTGGAGGACGCATGACGATTCTGGTGACCGGCGGGGCCGGCTATATCGGCAGCCATATGGTGCACGCATTGATCGACGCCGGCGAAGAAGTCGTCGTGCTCGACAATCTATCCACAGGTTTTCGCTTCCTGGTGCCGGAGCACATCCCGTTCGTCCTGGGTAGCACGGGCGACAGCGACCTGGTCGCCGAGGTGATCTCGGAGCACGAGATCACGTCCATCATCCATTTCGCCGCCTCCGTCGTCGTACCGGACTCGGTGCGCGATCCGCTCGGCTACTACCAAAACAACACCATGAACACCTGCCTGCTGCTGCAGACGGCGGCCACCAGCGGCGTGCGGCAATTCATCTTTTCCTCCACGGCCGCGGTCTATGGCAACCCCGATCAGTCGCCGGTGCGCGAAGACGCCGCCACCCGCCCCATCTCGCCTTATGGCAGTTCAAAACTAATGTCGGAGATCATGCTGCACGACACCGGGCGGGCGCACGATCTGCGCTTTGTGGTGTTGCGCTATTTCAACGTCGCCGGCGCCGATCCGCAGCAGCGCACCGGCCAGTCCACCGCCGGCGCCACCCATCTCATCAAGGTCGCCTGCGAGACCGCGCTCGGCAAGCGGCCCAAGATTGACGTCTTCGGCACCGACTATCCGACCCCGGACGGAACCTGCATCCGCGACTACATCCACGTCAGCGATCTGGTGCGCGCGCACTCGGCAGCGCTCGCTTATCTGCGCTCCGGCGGCGCCAGCGCGACCTTCAATTGCGGTTACGGCCATGGCGCCTCGGTGCTCGAGGTGCTGGACGCGGTCAAGCGCGTCAGCGGCCGCGATTTCCCGGTTGAGGTGTCCGGCCGCCGTCCCGGCGACCCGGCCTCCATCGTGGCCGACGTCGGGCGCATCCGCCGCACGCTCGACTGGCAGCCGCATTTCGACGACCTCGACACCATCGTCGGCCATGCGCTCGCCTGGGAACGCCGGTTGATGAGCAACAGCCCCGGCGCCACCGGCTGACGGGTGCCTCGCTTCCGAAGTTTGAAATTCCTGAATGAGATTGCGGCAAGTGGTGCAGGACCTTCAAATCGGCGGCACCAGGCTTAACCTGTTCTGGAAAGGCCGGTTTTTCGCCGCCTTTCCAACTTGAAAAATCTCCCCGATACGGGCAAGGAAGCGCTCAATCAGCCGATCCGCGGCGGGAACCCGCACGGAAACGGCGGCGTGTCTGCCTTTTTCGAGGATGAATGAACGACCCCCTTCTCTCGGCGTCCAACGACCCGCGCTACAGCGCGGTCGCCCTGGTCCGCCGCCTGTTCCTGGAACAGGGTCTGGTGCATTGGAAAAAATACGTCCTTGCCTTCCTGCTGATGGCAGTCGCGGCGGGCTGCACCGCGCTCAGCGCCTATCTGATCGGCGACGTCATCAACGAGGCTTACGTCAATCGCAACATGGCCGGCATCATCACGCTGGGCGCGCTCACCGCGGTGCTGTTCACCACCAAGGGCGTCGCGACCTACGGCCAGAGCGTGATGATGTCGCGCGTCGGTAACCGCATTATCGCCGACAACCAGCGCGCCGTGTTCGCCAAGCTGCTCAACGAGGGCCTCGGCTTCTTCTCCGAGCGGCACTCGACCGAATTCATCATGCGACTGTCGACCGGCGCCGCCGCCACCACCCAGGTGATCAACCTGATGATCACCTCGGTTGGGCGCGACTTCTTTTCGCTGGTCGGGCTGGTGGCGGTGATGGTGATCCAAGATCCGCTGATGTCGTTTTTCAGTTTCGTGGTCGCGCCGCCGGCGCTGTTCGTGCTGCGCAAGCTGGTCCGCCGCATCTACGCCATCGGGCGCAGCCAATACCATGGCAATGAGCGGATCGTCGAAACGCTGCAGGAAACGCTGCAGGGCATCCGCATCGTCAAGGCGTTCACGCTGGAAGACGTGATGCGCGAGCGCTTCGACCAGCACGTCGCGACCGTCGAGTACGAGGCCAACAAGATGGCCCGCGTCTCCAACCGCGCCAGCCCGCTGATGGAGACGCTGGGTGGCATCGCCATCGCCATCGCCATCACCTACGGCGGCTACCGCGTGCTCGAAACCGGCGCAACACCCGGCCAGTTCTTCTCCTTCATCACCGCCTTCCTGCTCGCCTATGAGCCGGCCAAGCGGCTGGCGCGCCTGAATCTCCAGCTCAATACGGCGTTGGTCGGCGTGCGCATCCTGTATGAAGTGCTCGATAGCCCGCCAAGCGAGCCGAGCGACGCCGGGCTGCCCGAACTGGAGATCAAGAACCCGCGGCTCGAATTCGAAAACGTCAGTTTCGGGTACCGCGGCGACGAGTCCGTGCTGCGCGACATGTCGTTCGTGGCCGAGCCCGGCAAGCTGACCGCACTGGTCGGCCCGTCCGGCGGCGGCAAGTCGACCGTCTTCAATCTGATCATGCGCTTCTATACGCGCGAAAGCGGCAAGATCGTCATCGACGAGCAGGACATCGGCCAGGTGTCGCGCCGCTCATTGCGCGAGCACATCGCCTATGTCGGCCAGGACGTCTTCCTGTTCCGCGGCACCATTCGCGAGAATATCGCCTTCGGCAAACCGGGCGCCAGCGAAGACGAAATCGTGGCCGCCGCCAAGGCGGCCTATGCGCACGACTTCATCATGTCGTTCCCGCGCGGCTACGATGCGTCGGTCGGCGAACACGGCCTGCAGCTGTCCGGCGGCCAGCGCCAGCGCATCGCCATCGCGCGCGCGCTGATCAAGAACGCACCGATCATCCTGCTCGACGAAGCCACCGCCGCGCTCGATTCGGAATCGGAACTGCAGGTGCGCGAAGCCATGGAGCACCTGTTCCAGGGCCGCACCACGCTCGCCATCGCGCACCGGCTGCATACGGTCTCGCACGCCGATCGCATCTATGTGGTCGAGAACGGACGGGTGAGCGAATCCGGCCGCCACGACGACTTGCTGCGCCGGGACGGCCGCTACGCCTCATTCTACCGGCTGCAGCTCAAGGAGCAGGAGTCGGAGGCGCCGATTGCCGCGGTGGCGACATCCTAGTGGAGCGAATTTGACATTTGATACCCATTTGCGGCGAGCCGCTCGTCAAATGTCAAATTCAAAGCTCCACTAGAATCAATTAGTTGCTAGTGATCCTGTGATTCCGGCATTGGCTCGAGAGCTTGCAGCAGCGGAATGCAAATGCCGGAATCGGACCACGAGGGGGCGGGAGCCGGGCCGTTGACGGCGGCGCACCGCACCTGATACCCCCATGGCCGCTTTTCCCCGGGCGCGGTCCCGCGCTTCGGGTTTTCCCGTAAACACAACCAAATCATACGGCATTCGATCATGGCCACTGACAGTCGCTACGTTATTCCGCCGCCGCCGCAAGCCAGCATCGCGGTCGCCGGCACCGACAAGGTTTTTCCGGTTCGCCGCATCTGGTGCGTCGGCCGCAACTACGTCGAGCACATCCGCGAGATGGGCCAGGACGAGCGGCTGCCGCCGTTCTACTTCGCCAAGGCCGCGGACATGATCGTGCCGGACGGCAGCACGGTGCCCTACCCGTCGCTGACCAAGGACATGCATCACGAGGTCGAGCTTGTCGTCGCGCTCAAGAGCGGCGGCCGCAACATACCGGTCGCCAAGGCCAACGACTGCATCTACGGCTATTGCGTCGGCATCGACCTCACCCGCCGCGACCTGCAGATCGCCTCGCGCGACCTGAAGCGGCCGTGGGAAGTCGGCAAGGCGTTCGACCATTCCGCACCCTGCGGCGCGATCAAGCCGGCGAGCGAGATCGGTCACCCGACCAAGGGTAAGATCACGCTCAAGTGTAACGGTCAGATCCGCCAGGACGGCGATCTCAACCAGCTGATCTGGAACGTGCCGGAAATCATCTCCAACCTGTCGGAAATGGTGGAACTGGTCGCCGGCGACATCATCATGACCGGGACGCCGGCCGGCGTCGCCGCCACGGTTGCCGGCGACAAGCTCGAATGCGCGGTCGAGGGCGTCGGCACCCTCACCGTCACCATCGGCCCGCCGCTGAAATAAGACCGCTCATACGGAGATGGCCGCCGGCGGATGGAACCGCCGGCGGCCGGTTTCGTTAACGAGTTGCTAACGAGTTGACCGCAAACTGTGGTCGCCGGGCCTCGAAAAACGCGATTTTCGCAAGAAATCGCACGGGACCAGAACCGATGGGCCAGATTTTCAACGCCGAGCGTGCCGTCTTTTCCCCGGCCATGGATCCGGAGCGCATGGCCGCCTGGATCATGCAATTTTCCCCCGCCTCCGATGCCGAAGCGCTCAAGCTCTTGCGCGTCAGCTTCCCGGATCGCCCTCTGAGCCACAGGGTGGCGGCGCTCGATTTCCTGATGCGGCGGGGAACGCGTCGCCCGGCTTACAGCCCGAAATAAGCCTGCCTACAGCCCGAGATAAGCCTGCCGAACGCGATCGTCGCCGAGCAACGCTTCGCCCGAGCCGGCGAGCGTCACGCGGCCGTTCTCCAGCACATAGGCGTGGCTGGCGAGTTTGAGCGAGACCGCCACGTTCTGCTCCACCAGCACGCAAGTCAGCCCCTCGCGGTTCAGGTCGCGCACGGTCTTCAGGACGTTCTGCACGATGGCCGGCGCCAGACCCAGCGACGGCTCATCGAACATCACCAGCTCCGGCGCGCCCATCAGACAGCGGCCGATGGCGAGCATCTGCTGCTCGCCGCCCGACAGCGTGCCCGCCGATTGGCTTCGCCGTTCCGCCAGCACCGGAAACAGCGCAAAGACCTTTTCCAGATTTTGCGCGCGGGTGGCGCGGGCGCGCGGCACCATGGCGCCCATGTCCAGATTCTCGGTCACCGTCAGCGCCGGGAATACCTGACGGCCCTCGGCGACCTGACCGATGCCGAGATCGCAGACCTTGTGGCTCGGCCAGCCGGCGATATCCTGCCCGCGGTAGACGACGCGCCCGCCCGCCGGCTTGTGCATGCCGGCGATGGTGCGGATGAGCGAGGTCTTGCCGGCGCCGTTGGCGCCGACGATGGCGACGATGGCGCCCTGCTCGATCTCCAGCGTCACGCCGTCGAGCGCCTGGGCGTCGCCGTAGAAGACGTCGAGGTTCTCCACTGTGAGCATCAGGAGATGTCCTCCGCGCCCAGATAAGAGTGGATCACGGCGGGATCGCGCACCACCTCGGCCGGCGGCCCTTCGGCGATCGCCGCGCCGTGGTGCAGCACCAGGATGCGGCCGGCGAGCGCCATCACCGCGCGCATGACGTGCTCGATCAACAGAATGGTCAGGCCGGTCTCGCGATTGAGTTCCTGCAGGATCGCCACCATGCGGTCGGTCTCGGTCGGGCGCAGGCCGGCCATGACTTCGTCGAGCAGCAAGAGCTTGGGATCGGTGGCAAGCGCGCGCGCCACTTCCAGCCGCTTGCGGTCGGGCAGCGTGAGCGCCGAGGCGCGCTGGCCGCGCTTGTCGTAAAGGTCGAGCCGGCGCAGGATTTCCAGCGCATGGGCGCGCGCGTCGCGCGTATGCGGACGGTGCAAGAGCGCGCCCACGATCACGTTGTCTTCGACCGTCAGCGCCGGAAACGGCCGCACGATCTGGAAGGTGCGGCCGATGCCGCGGCGGCAGACCTGGTCCGGCGCCAAGCCGGTGACAGAGCTCACCGGCAAACGCGATTGACCCGCCACTCGGGGCAAACGCACCCGCGATCATGTTGAACAACGTGGTCTTACCGGCGCCGTTCGGGCCGATCACCGCGAAGATCGCGCCCTGCGGCACCTCGAAGCTGACCTGGTCGACCGCGAGCAGGCCGCGGAACCGTTTGCTGACGCCATTGATCGAAAGAAGCGCGCTCATTTCGGCTTCCCCGTCAGCCCCAGGCGCCGGCAGACCCACGGCCATACGCCGTCCGGCAGCGTGATGATCACCAGCAGCAGGCAGATACCGTAGAACACCTGCTTGGCGCCGGGCAGATCGACGCCGATGACCACGAGCATGCGGGTGAGCGTCTCGGCCAGGCCCGTCAACACGAACGCACCGAGAATGGGCCCGAACAAGGTGCCGACGCCGCCGACGATCGGCGCCAGGATGATTTCGATCGACTGTCCGATGTTGAACACCTGCTCGGGGAACAGGTTGTTGTAATAGAACGCGAAAATCACGCCGGCGAAGGCGGTCATGCCGGCGGAGATGGCCACCGCCGCCATTTTGTAGCGAAAGGTGTCGATGCCGAGCGCGCGGGCGGCTTCCTCGTCCTCCCGGATCGCCAGCCAGAAATAGCCGACGCGGCTTTGCAGCAGCATGCGGCAGCCGATGAAGGCGAGCACGGTGGCGGCGAGCAGGATGTAGTAGAACATCGTGGGGTCGCCGCGCAGCAGCCAGAGATTGTTGTGGGTATATTGCTTGACCGGCAGGAACAGGCCGGCCGAGCCGCCGGTCCAGCTCAGGTGATCGAAGCCGACGCGGGCGAATTCGGCAAACGCAATGGTCAGGATGGCGAAGTAAACGCCGCCGACCCGGAAGCGGAAGGCGAGAAACCCGATAACGGCGCCGGCAAGAGCAGCGACCGGCACCGCCACCAGGAGGCCGAGCCAGGGGCCGATCCCGAAGTGCACATAGAGCGCCGACGCGGTATAGGCGCCGAGCCCTACGTAAAGTGCATGACCAAGCGAGAGCTGGCCTGCAAAACCCATCATAATATTCCAGGCTTGGCCGACATAGGCGAAATAGAAGATTAGGATCAATATGGTCAGCAAGTAGTCGCCGGCATACAGCGGTGCGGTGAGACCGAGCACCAACAACAGAGCGAGTAGGACAAGCGTTCGGCGCGGCAAGCCGTCGAACAGATGCGCGATCATGCCGTCCTCTTGCCCATGATGCCCTGCGGGCGGAACAGCAGCACCAGCACCAGGATGGCGAAGGAGAACATGCTCTTGGCTGACGGGGTGAACAGCAGGCCGGCCATGGCCTCGGTCAGCCCGATCATGATGCCGCCGATCAGCGCGCCCGGCATCGAGCCGAGACCGCCGGTAATGACGATGACGAAGGCGAGCAGCGTGTAGGCCGGCCCGACCGCGGGCGTGACGTCGAAGATCAACAACAGCATGGTGCCGGCGGCGCCGACGCAGGCCGCGCCCAGGCCGAACGTCAGGGCGTAGAGATGCTTGACGTCGAGGCCGACCACCAGCGCGCCGGTATAGTTGTCGGCGCAGGCGCGGATGGCGGTGCCGAGACGGGTGTATTGGAAGAAGCAGAACAGCGCGCCCGCCACCACGATGGCGCCGATGGCGGCATAAAGCTTGGTGGCGTCGATGATGATCGGGCCGATCTGGAAGCTGTCGAAGGCGTAGGCGACCTGCACGTTCTGGGCGTCCGGCCCGTACACGATCAGCAGCACGTTGGCGATGATCAGCCCGATGCCGACCAGGAGCAGGAACTGGCTGTGCTCGGGCCGGGTGATGAAGGGATTGATCAGGCCCTTCTGCAGCCCATAGCCGCAGGCGAACATGACCGCCGCGATCGGCACCAGCATCACCAGCGGGTCGAGATGGAAGGCGGAAAACAGCGTGATCGCGATATACATCGCAATGGTCATCATCTCGCCATGGGCGAAATTGACCACGCGCACCACGCCGAAGATCACCGACAGGCCGAGCGCCATCAGGCCATAGACCAGGCCGGTCAGGATGCCGCCGATGGCGACGTTGAAATAGATTTCGGCGGGCAAGAGGTCGATCCCAATGACGCGAAGCTCCGGCCGTTGGTCACGGCCGGAGCGTTGACGCGGAGCGTGGCGTCAGCCGCGCTTGTCGTAGGGCTTGAGCGGCCATTCGACCTTGGCGTTGGCGGCAACCTTGGGCGCCACCGTCACGGTCTTGCCGCCGCGATTCTGGATCGCGGAAAGTCCTTCAGCTTTTCGTTCTGGCCCTTGGCGTCGAACTTGATGCCGGCGCCGGGGCTGACGTTGTTGGTGATGTTGGTCTTGCGGATGGCCTCGGCCAGCGCCTTCGGGTCGGAAGAGCCGGCGCGCTTGTAGGCGTCGGCCGCGACCAGCAGCGCCTCGAAGGTATAGACTTGGTTGGTGTTGAGGTTGAGGCCCGGATATTTCTTGGCCATCGCCGCTTCCAGCGTCTTGGTCAGCGGCTTGTTGGGATCGTACCAGGGCACGAAGCTCAACGGACCGTCGGAGAGCTTGCCGAGCGTCTTGAGATACTGGTCCTCGTACCAGCCCGGGCCCATGCTGAGGATCGCCTCCGGCGTCCAGCGCTGCTTGACCAGCTCGCGGGTCAGCAGGATGGCGTCGTTGAGGCGGCTGACCATCAAGAGCGCGTCGGCGCCGGTCGCCTTGGCCTTGGCCACCTCGACCGAGAGGTCGCGCGCGGCCGGGTCGTAGGAGATCTCCTGCACGATCTTATAGGGCATCTTGAAGTGCGGCATGACGTGCTTGATGCCGCCCGACATCGCCGTGCCGAAGGTGTCGTTGACGTGCATGAACACCACCGACTTCGGCGCGCTGCCCGCCTGCTTGAACACTTCGAGCTGGTTGGCGAAGGCATCGCCGAGAATCATCTTCGCGGTCGGGAAGTTGCGGAATACGAACTTGTAGCCTTGCTCGGTGATCGCCGGCGACGCGGCGATGTTGATGACGAGCGGGATGCCCTTCTGCTCGGCGACCTGCGCGATGGCGGTGGTCTGGCCGGAGTCGAAGGCGCCGATCAGGAGCTGCGCGCCCTGGCTGATGAGCTGCTCGGCGCGCGAGCGGGCGACGTCGACTTTGGTCTCGGTGTCGCCGCTCATGATTTCCAGGTCGGGCAGCCCCATGCCCTTGAGGATCGGGCCCGCGATCTCGACGCCGCGCCAGCAGTCCTGGCCGATACCGGCCTGCACGCCGGAGCGCGGCAGCAGCACGCCCACTTTCAGCGGTGCGCCGGCGGCGCGCACAATGTTGAAGGGCGCGGTGCCGGCGATGAAGCCGGCGGCGCCGAGGCCGGCACTGAAAGTGCGGCGCGTCAGATTCGTCGATGATGGTGACTTACGCTTCATAGTGAAATCCTCCCATTAGGCCCTGCAGTCTGTCTGCACGGAGCCCTTGCGCCGGATGATGCCGGATTTCTTCCGGTCCTCACAAGCACGAATGCATCGCTTCATTGGCAGCGAGGCACGCCATCGCGGTTGCACGATCCCCTGTTCGCGGCATATTGTTGACCTGGACAACAAATTTCGTCAACAAGCATTATCGTTCCGCGGCGCGGGACAAAGCGCCCCGCCCGGCCGGTGACGAGGACCTGATCCGAGATGGCTCCTGCAAAGCACTCCGCCAGGCCGGCCGCCGACCCGGTCCCGTTGCGCAAGAAAGCGCCTGTGCAGCGCAGCAATCGGCCGATCATCGACCTCGACCTGCTCAACAGCCGCCTCGGCTATTTCGTGCGGCGCGCGCAGGTGTGGATTTTCCAGGATTTCATCGGGCGGCTCGCCTCGATCGACATCAGCCCGGCGCAGTTCTCGGTCCTGGTGGTGGTCGACGCCAACCGTGGGCTGTCGCAGGCGGAGCTCGCCGCCACGCTCGGTATCGAGCGCGCCCGGCTGGTGCGGCTGCTGCACCGGCTGGAGCAGCGCGGCCTGATCCAGCGCCTGCCCTCATCCGCCGACGGCCGCCGCCATGCCTTGCGGCTCACCCGCGACGGCCAGCGCGTGCTGGCGCGGGCCAAGGCGCTATCTGACGAGCACGAGGCCGGGCTCGTGAAACGGTTCGGGCCCGAGCGCTATCAGATGCTGCTGGAGGCGATGCGGGAGTTCTAACGAGCCTCGTGTCCCGGGCGCAGCGCGGCATGAATCATGCGCCGCAGACCCGGGACCCCGGTTGTTCAAGAAAGCCGGGCCCCGGACCAGCGCCGCATCAGGCCAAGAGCGCGTCAACGCGCTTATGGCGTGCGGCGCGTCCGGGGCACGATTCAGGGCCCTACCACCTTCTCCACCGCGGCGGCGATGCGGAACAAGCGATGATCGTGGCCGTTGCGCGCGACCAACATCAGGCCGACGTTCTGTCCGCCTTCTTTCGGCAGCGGCAGCGAGATGGCGCAGCAATCGAAGAAATTCCAGATCGCGGTATTGCGCAAGCACATGGCGTTCCGGCGGGCAAACTCCTCCGGATCCTCCAGATCGGCGATGAGCGGCGCGATCACCGCCGCGGTCGGCATGGCCAGCACGTCGACATCGGCGATCGCCGCGTCCATCTCGCGGATCAACTGCAGGCGGCGGCGCGTCATCGCGATGTAGTCGGCGGCGGAATGGTCCTTGGCGCGCTCGATGCGCCGGCGAATGAGTTGATCGATATCGTCGCCGCGGCGGGAGAACCGGTCGCGGTGGACCGCATAGGCTTCGGTCGGCGTGATGCCGCCGCCGAGCTTGTTGACCTCGTTCATGCCCTCGATCGCCGGCAGCGATTCATTGGACAAGCGCACCCCCGCCTTGCCGAGCTTGTCGAGGGCGGCGGCGAACGCCTTGCCGACCGCGTCGTCCAGATTTTCCAGCGGCATTCCTTGCGCGATGCCGACACGCAGGTTGGCGAGCGGCGCCGCGTGCGGCGCCTGCGGGCTTTCGTTCGCCATCACCGCGTCGGCGACGGCGCATTCGGCCACGCTTTTCGACAACGGGCCGATGGAATCGAGCGTATATGAGAGCGGAAAGGCGCCCGTCGTCGGGATGCGCTGGCGGCTCGGTTTGTAGCCGACGATACCGCAGAACGCGGCCGGCGTGCGGCAGGAACCGCCAGTGTCGCTGCCGATGGTGATCTCGCACATGTCGTCGGCGACGGCCACCGCGCCGCCCGCGGTCGAGCCGCCGGGGCAGCGCTTGCGGTCGGCCGGATTGCCCGGCGTGCCGAAATGCGGATTGACGCCGACGCCGGAGAAGGCGAACTCACTCATGTTTGTTTTCGCGACGATCACCGCGCCGGCGGCGCGCAAGCGGCGCACCACCGGCGCGTCTTCCACCGCCGGCGCGCCTTCTTCGGCGATGACCTTGGAGCCGGCACGAGTGATTTCACCGGCAACGTCGAACAAATCCTTGATGGTGAGGATGGCGCCATCGAGGGGCCCGAGCGTAATGCCGGCCTTGGCGCGGGCGTCGGCGGCCGCGGCCGCGGCCTTCGCTGCTTCACGATAGACGGTGAGGCAGGCGCGCGCGCCCTCGCCTTTCGGGTCGTCGATGCGGGCCAGCGCCGCGGCAAGACGATCGTGGGATGAAACTTTACTCATCTGCCTAATCCGCCTTTCTTCTCAATGAAACTTGCTATCTCGTCAACGCCCTGACCGTCGCGCAGATTGGTCATGACGAAGGGACGTTGTCCCCGCATTTTCTTGGCGTCGCGCTCCATCACTTCGAGCGAAGCGCCAACGTAAGGTGCGAGATCGATCTTATTGATGACCAGGAGATCGGAGCGCGTGATGCCCGGACCGCCTTTCGACGGGATTTTGTCGCCGGCGGCGACGTCAATGACGTAGATGGTGAGGTCGGCAAGCTCGGGCGAAAACGTAGCCGCGAGGTTATCGCCGCCGGATTCGATCAGCACCAGATCGAGATCGGGAAACTTGGCGCGCATGTCGGCGACCGCGGCGAGATTGATCGACGCGTCTTCGCGGATCGCGGTGTGCGGACAGCCGCCGGTCTCGACGCCTGCGATGCGGTCGGCGGCAAGCGCGCCCGAGCGCACCAGATAGTCGGCGTCCCACTTGGTGTAGATGTCGTTGGTGATGGCGGCGATCTGGTAGTTCGCGCGCAGCTTCTTGCAGAGCGCGTCCATCAGCGCGGTCTTGCCGGAGCCGACCGGGCCGCCGATACCGACGCGCAAAGGTCCATGAGATTTGGGTCCATGGGATTTGGGACCGTGAGATTTGGGACCGTGGGGAGTGTTCATGGTGGGTACGCCCTTCTGGCGCGTTACTAATCAGGATTACTGGCGGTCTTCAACGGCTCACGACCGGAACAGGCGGGTGTACTGGGTTTCGTGGCGGGCGCTCGCCAAGATCGGCGCGGAAGGCGGCCGAGCCGATGTCGTCGAGGGTCGCGGCGAGCGCGCGCTGCGCGGTTTGGGTGACGACCGGTTCGAGCGCCGCCAGCACGCGTTGGCCATCGGTCTGACCAAGCGGAACGAGGCGCACGCCGGCAGAAACCCAGTTGGCGGCGAGCGCCTGCAGGAACGCCGGCAACGCCGGTTCGGCCACGACACCATGACCGGCGGCGGCCACGGCCACCGCGACCGGATAAGCCACCGGGCCTTCCCAGACGGCTTTAAGCCGCTCGAGCGCGGCGCACGGCCAGGCAGCAGCCGTTGCCTCGATGAAGGCGTTGCCCTGCGCGGTGGTTTCGAGATGACGTTCCTTCGTCGGCGCGAGCGCGGCGGCGAGTTCAGCCACCGCGCGCAAGGCGTCGTCGTCGGCTTGTTCGACCGCGCGATGAGCATGCGCGAACAAACCTGCGTCGCAGAAGCCGCCGCCTTCGGCCAGCATCACCGAAAGCCAGCGTCTCAGGCTGTCGGCATCCTTGATGTCGCCGGTCTCCACCGCCCATTCGATGCCGCTGGAATAAGAGAAGCCGCCGACCGGATAGGCCGGCGACAGCCAGGCCATCAGGCGGTAGAGGGCGGGTGAAGGAAGCGCGCTTCCTTCCCTCTCCCCGCCTGCGGGGAGAGCGTGGCAAGCATCGCGCGTCAGCGCGGTGCTTGTCGGGTGAGGGGCAGCCTCGCCGGGCACAGGAAGCGGATACGCCCCCTCACCCGATCGGCCTTCGGCCGATCGACCTCTCCCCGCACGCGGGGAGAGGTGACGCGCGGCGCCGGTCTTTTTCATCAACGGAACATTGCGCCGCTTTATACCCGCCATGGCCGTGCCCGTGTTCATGCGGCGCGTTCGCCTCCGGATCGAACGGCGCGGCGAGCGGCGCAAGCCGGGCGCCAAGGCCCTGGAGCATGTCCTCCAGCACGTGGTCGCGGCGGATGCGGAGCTTGTCGCCCATGACCTGCACGTCGGTGTGGCGGTTGCCGAGATGCCAGGCAAGCCGGACCGTGTCGACCGCGCTGCCGGCGGCGACCTCGATCAACTCTTCCGGCGCGCCGGCGACCAGCACGATCGCCCCATCGTCGAGCACCAGCCCGTCGCCATCGCGCAAATTGACCGGCTTGGCGAACTCGAGCAGAAATTCCGTGCCTTTTTCGGCCGAAAGCACGATGCGCCGGCGCTGGCGGTCGGTCGCCTCGAGCACCACGCGGTCGCACGCCACGCTTGCGTCCCACGCCCCCGCCTGCTTGATTTCCGCGACCCGCCGCATCGTCTCTCGTAACCTCGTGTTCACCGCCGCATCGTCATTATGCCATGAAGGTCGTACCAAAGGCACAACCCCGCTTCCGCTTGCCGCCAAAGGAGCTGCAATCCATGCACGCGTTCCGCTCAACCGCCGCGCTCGCCGTCCTGCTTTCCGGGTTGATGCTTGCGAGCGCGCAAGCCGCAGAACCGACCGGCACCTGGCTCACCGAAAATGGCGACGCCCACATCCGCGTCAGCCGTTGCGGCCAAGCCGTTTGCGGCACCATCGTCTGGCTCAAGGACAAGGTTGACCCCAAGACCGGCAAGCCGCCGGTCGATTCCAGCAACCCCGACCCACGCAAACGCCATCGCCGGATCCTGGGCCTGCGCATCTTCGCCATGAGCTACCACAAACAAGGCGGCTGGTACGGGCCAATCTACAATTCCGACGACGGGCAGACCTACAACGGCAGGCTGATCCCGCATGGCGCCACCCTCGAAGTGAAGGGCTGCGCCGGTGCCATATGCGGCGGCGAGACGTGGCACCGGATCGGGCGCTGACGCGTCAGAACAAGAAATAGCGCTGCGCCATCGGCAGCGTCTCGGCCGGCGCGCAGGTGAGCAATTCGCCGTCGGCGCGCACCTCGTAGGTTTCCGGATCGACGTCGATCTCAGGCGTCGCCGAATTGTGGATCATGTTCTTCTTGCCGATCTTGCGGGTGTTCTCGACCGCGACCAGTTCCTTCTCCACGCCCAGCGTGTCGCCGAGCTTGGCCCGCACCGCGGCCTTGGAGACGAACATCAGCGATGAGGCGGTGAGCGCCTTGCCGAAGGCGCCGAACATCGGCCGGTAGTGCACCGGCTGCGGTGTCGGGATCGAGGCGTTGGGATCGCCCATCTGCGCCGCCACGATCGAGCCGCCTTTGATGATCACCTCCGGCTTGACGCCGAAGAAAGCCGGCGACCAGATCACCAGATCGGCGAGCTTGCCTTTTTCAACCGAACCGATGTGCTTGGACATGCCGTGGGCGATGGCCGGGTTGATGGTGTACTTGGCGACATAGCGCTTGACGCGCATGTTGTCGTTATCGCCCTTCTCCTCCGGCAGCGAGCCGCGCTGCTTCTTCATCTTGTCGGCGGTCTGCCAGGTGCGGATGATGACCTCGCCGACCCGGCCCATGGCTTGGCTGTCCGACGACATCATCGACAGCGCGCCGAGGTCGTGCAGGATGTCCTCGGCGGCGATGGTCTCCTTGCGGATGCGGCTTTCGGCAAACGCCAGATCTTCCGGGATCGACGGGTCGAGATGGTGGCACACCATCAGCATGTCGAGATGCTCATCGATGGTGTTGCGGGTGAACGGCCGCGTCGGGTTGGTCGAGGACGGCAGCACGTTCTTGAGGCCCGCCACCTTGATGATATCCGGCGCGTGGCCGCCGCCGGCGCCTTCGGTGTGAAACGCATGAATGGTGCGGCCCTTGAACGCCTTGATGGTGTCCTCGACGAAGCCGCTTTCGTTGAGCGTGTCGGTGTGGATCATCACCTGCACGTCGGCCTTGTCGGCGACGCTCAAGCAATTGTCGATCGCCGCCGGCGTGGTGCCCCAATCCTCGTGCAGCTTGAGCGCGCAGGCACCGGCCTTCACCTGCTCTTCCAGAGCGGCCGGACGCGAGGCGTTGCCCTTGCCGGCAAAACCGAGATTGACCGGAAAAGCATCGGAAGCCTGGATCATGCGGCCGATATGCCAGGGCCCGGGCGTGCACGTCGTCGCGTTCGTTCCCGCCGCCGGGCCGGTGCCGCCGCCGAGCATGGAGGTGATGCCGCTCATCAGCGCTTCCTCCACCTGCTGCGGGCAGATGAAATGGATGTGGGCGTCGAAGCCGCCGGCGGTAATGATTTTCCCTTCGCCGGCGATGATCTCGGTGCCGGGGCCGATGATAATGGTGACGCCGGGCTGGATATCGGGATTGCCGGCCTTGCCGATGGCCGCGATGCGGCCGTCCTTCAAGCCGATGTCGGCTTTGACGATGCCCCAGTGATCGAGGATGAGCGCATTGGTGATGACGGTATCGACCGCGCCTTGCTTGCGCGTCATCTGGCTTTGGCCCATGCCGTCGCGGATCACCTTGCCGCCGCCGAACTTCACCTCTTCGCCGTAGGTGGTGAAATCCTTTTCGACTTCGATGATGAGATCGGTGTCGGCGAGCCGCACCTTGTCGCCAACGGTCGGCCCGAACATGTCGGCATAGGCCGCGCGCTTTACCTTGATCGCCATCGTTCACACTCCCTTGCGGTCACGAACGCGCCGATTGTGACAGCCGTTTTTCATCCTCAATGTTATCCACAGTCCTGCGCGCGGTTCCAAAAGTCTTGCGCCACACGCAGAGCGGCGTAGCATTCATCGCAGGTCATCCATCTCTGGCTCTGCCGGACACGGATGAACCGCCATGACCGGAGTGGCCATGGGACGTGGGGTCCTGCTTGCAGGATGTCGTGGTCCATGACTGCCGGCCCTGGCTCTCAAATAGCTACTATCCGGGCACGCGTGCTTCACGGCCGCGCCGGGTTGGGATCCGAGAGCTTGTGACGGGCAGACGACGGTCTGCCCGTTATGGCTTTTGGGGGCAGCCGAATGGGCGAGCCACGCGCCGTTCACAGGCTGCGGCCATCGAACGTCATCACCTCGAACGCGCCCGGATCGACGCCGTCCAGACAGCGGACGTTGATCACGACCTTGTCCTCGCCGCTCGGCGCCTTGCCATAGGCGAAGGATTGGATGCCGCATGTCGCGCAGAACGGGTGATGGACCAAATGTTTGTTGAACTGGAAATCCGTCACCGCATCCTCGCCGGACAGCAGATTGAAATCGGAGGCCGGCACCGCCGACAGCAGCGCGCCCCATTTGCTGCAGCGTGAGCAATTGCAGGCGACGACCTTGTTGATCTCGGCCTGTACCTCGAAGCGGACTTTGCCGCACTGGCAGCCGCCCGTGTAGGTCTGCTTCATGGGTTCCTCCCGGCAAGGCCCGCATCATCGCAAACATCGGCCGCGCCTTAAAGTTTGCCCATCACGGCCTGCCGGAAACCGTAGACGGTGCGCTTGCCAGCCAACGCGACCAGCGTGACTTCGCGGGTCTGGCCCGGCTCGAAGCGCACCGCCGTGCCGGCGGCGATGTCGAGCCGCATGCCACGCGCCTTTTTGCGCTCAAACTTGAGCGCCGGGTTGGTCTCGAAGAAGTGGTAGTGCGATCCCACCTGGATCGGCCGGTCGCCGCTGTTGGAGACCGACAGCGTCACGGTGCGGCGGCCCTTGTTGAGCTCGATCTCGCCGTCCTGGATGAACATCTCGCCGGGGATCATCAGACCACTCCCGTCATCAACCCGACGCCGACCAGCGCGCAGGCCGCGCCGGCGGTGCGCACGACGCCGCGCATGCGGGCTTGGGTGAGACCCAGCGCCATGCCGATGCCGACCGCGTGCAACGTGGCGGTGGCGAGCGCGAAGCCGGCCATGTATTCAATGCCGCCAATGTTCTCGGCGACTTCGGTGCCGTGCGCGTGACCGTGGAACAGCGCGAACACCGCGACGGTCGCAGCGCCCGCCCACACCGGCAGATCGACCGCCAGCGCCACCAGCAGCCCCAGCGCCACGACGGACGCGAGGATCGCCGGTTCCACGAACGGCAGCGCCACATGCGCCATGCCGAGCGCGCCGCCGATCAGCATCACGCCGACGAAGGTCGCCGGCCAAACCCAGAGCGCGCGGCCGCCTTTGAGCGCGGCCCACAGGCCGACCGCGACCATCACCGCGACGTGGTCGAGGCCCATCAGCGGATGCGCGACGCCCGCGGCGAACGAGGCGGTCGAGCCGTGGCCGACGTGGGCGAAGGCCGGGCTCGCGCCGAATGCCAAAACGAGCAAGGCGGGAAGAAGACGCTTCATCGGTTCAGTCCTTTCAGCGGATCGGGTTGTGCACGGTGACGAGCTTGGAGCCGTCGGGAAAAGTGGCTTCCACCTGGATGTCGTGGATCATCTCGGCGATGCCATCCATCACCTGGGCGCGGGTGATGACGTTCGCGCCGGCTTCCATCAGGTCGGCGACCGAACGGCCGTCGCGCGCGCCTTCCACGATGAAGTCGGTGATCAGCGCCACCGCTTCCGGATGGTTGAGCTTGACGCCGCGTTCGAGGCGGCGGCGCGCGACCATCGCGGCGACCGCGACCATCAGCTTGTCTTTTTCCCGGGGCGTCAGGTTCATAGTATCCTCGAAATACGCTTCTGCATGTTGATCACTGCAACCAAAGCCGCGGCACGCTGATGCCGAGCGACGCCAGCAGCGCGATCAGATCATGACGCAGCGCGGCGCCGTCGCTTGCGACGAGCCGCGCCACCGCGATGCCGTTCCAGGCCGAAATGCCGACCTCGCCGGTGAATTGCTCGTCGAGCGCGCGCACCGCGGCCAGCGTCGCGTCATCGCCCGGCGCGATCAACACCGTCGCCAGCGCGATACCGCCCGCGGTGGCCGCGCCTTGCGCCAATTTCTCGGCAATCGCGCCGTCGAGCCGCACATTCTCGGCGAACACCAGCTTGCCGCCCATGCGCAAGCGCCAGCGGTCGGACCACGCCCCCTCCAGTATCGCCTCGCCCATAGCCGCACGGCCGAACACCATCGCCTCCGCCATCACCAGCGATGCGCCCTCGGCGAGATCGATGTCGATGCGGCGCGACAGCCGCGCACGGTCGAACAGGATGGTCTCCTGCGGCAGCCAGCAGAGCCGGCCGCCGGACCCGACCGACAGCGTCACGTCCAATTCGGCAGCGGCGCCGGTCGAGCGGTAGACCTTCTCCGCCGCCGTGGTGCCGGCGACGAGGCTGGCGCCCTCCCCCACGTCGAGGTCGACGGCAAAGCGGTCGCCGCCGGTCATGCCGCCGCCGGTGTTGACGATCACCGCTTCCAGCGGATCGCCCGTCACATTGGGAAACCGCACCCGCAGCGAGCCGTCCTCATGCACCCGGTTACGGCGCGTGCGTCCGTCCGCCGCCGCGACGGACAGCGCGATGTGCCCGGTGGCGCGGTTGGCGGCGAAGGTCTCGGCGGCCGCTGCGGTGCTCGCAGGTGTCATATCGCCATCGCGCGTTTGAGGGCGGCCTCGTCCAGGCCCGCCTTGTCGCTGGCATAGACAATCGAACCGCGGTCCATCACGGCGAAATTGTCGCCGAGTTCCTGGGCGAAGTCGAGATACTGCTCCACCAGCACGATCGCCATCTCCTTGAGTGAGCGCAGATAGCTGATGGCGCGCCCGATGTCCTTGATGATCGAAGGTTGAATCCCTTCGGTCGGCTCGTCGAGCAACAGCAGCTTGGGCCGCATCACCAGCGCCCGACCGATGGCCAACTGCTGCTGCTGACCGCCGGAGAGGTCGCCGCCGCGGCGGCCCAACATGTCGCTCAACACCGGAAACAGTGAGAACACGTCGTCGGGCACGCTGCGCTCACCGCGCGGCAGCGGCGCAAAGCCGGTCTCCAGGTTTTCTTCCACCGTCAGCAGCGGGAAGATCTCGCGGCCCTGCGGCACGATGGCGACGCCACGGCGGGCCCGTTCGGCGGTGCGCAAATGGGTAATGTCGTTGTCGCCGAGCTTGATCGCACCGGCACTGACCGGATGCTGGCCGACGATGGCCCGCAACAGACTGGTCTTGCCGACGCCGTTGCGGCCAAGCACGCAAGTCACCTTGCCGGGCTCGGCTTTCAGCGAAATGCCGCGCAGCGCCTGGGCCGCGCCGTAGTGGAGATCGATGGAGGAAACGTCGAGCATATCATTTTCCCTGGCGCATGATCTTGTCCGAAAACCGGTGCCCACTTTTCGGGTTCATGCGCTACCGCCCCAAATACACTTCGACCACGCGCTCGTTCTCCGAGACCTGGTCGATGGTGCCTTCCGCCAGCACCGCGCCTTCATGCAGGCAGGTGACCCGGACGCCGAGCTCGCGCACGAAGGTCATGTCGTGCTCGACCACCACCACGGTGCGGTCGCGGTTGATTTCCTTGAGCAACTCCGCCGTCTGCTGCGTTTCGACATCGGTCATGCCGGCCACCGGCTCGTCGACCAGCAGCAGCTTCGGATCCTGGGCGAGCAGCATGCCGATCTCCAGCCACTGCTTCTGGCCGTGCGACAGGCTGCCGGCGACGCGCGCGCGCAGCGCCTTGAGGCGAATCGTCTCGAGAATCTCGCCGATGCGCTTTTCTTGGGCAGACGAGCTTTCCCACAACAGGGTGGCGCGCACGCTGCGGTCATTCTTCAACGCCAGCAGCAGATTGTCCTCGACCGTGTGCATGTCGAACACCGTCGGCTTCTGGAACTTGCGGCCGATGCCGAGTTCGGCGATCTCGGTCTCGTCGAGCTTGGAGAGGTCGTAGGTGCCCTGCTCGAAATAGACATCACCGGCATCGGGCCGGGTCTTGCCGGTGATCACGTCCATCATGGTGGTCTTGCCGGCGCCGTTGGGGCCGATGATGGCGCGCATCTCGCCAGGCTCGATGATGAACGACAGCTCGTTAAGCGCCTTGAAGCCGTCGAACGAGACGGAAATGCCGTCGAGATAAAGCAGCGCGGAGGTGGTGTTGACGTCCATGACTTGCCCCCTACTCGGCCGCGCGCGCTGCCGCGCCCGGCGGTGGCGCGGCCTCGGGGTCCTCGCCGTCTTCCGCCGCGGCCGACTTGGCGTCGGCACGCAGGCCCAGGCCGTAATTGAGCGTGCCGATGATGCCGCGCGGCAATAGCAGCGTGACCAGGACGAACAGCCCACCCAGCACGAACAACCAATAGGTCGCGAGCGGCCCGCTGGTGAACAGCGTCTTGCCGTAGTTGACCACGATGGCGCCGAGCACCGCGCCGGTGAGCGTGCCGCGGCCACCGACCGCCACCCAGATCACCGCCTCGATGGAATTGGCGGGCGTGAATTCGCTCGGATTGATGATGCCGATCTGCGGCACGTAAAGCGCGCCGGCGACGCCCGCCATGCAGGCCGACAGCACGAACACGAACAATTTGTAGTTCTCGACGCGATAGCCAAGGAAGCGCGTGCGCGATTCGGCGTCACGGATGGCCACCAGCACCATGCCAAACTTGGAGGTCACGATCGCCCGGCAGATCAGGAAGCCGAGCGCGAGCGCGATGCAAGAAATCACCAGCAGCGCGTTGCGCGTGGTGTCAACCTGCACGTTGAAGCCGAGGATGTCCTTGAAGTCCGTCAGGCCGTTGTTGCCGCCGAAGCCGAGATTGTTGCGGAAGAAGGCCAGCATCAGCGCGTAGGTCATGGCCTGCGTGATGATGGAGAGATAAACGCCGGTGACGCGGCTGCGGAAGGCGAACCAGCCGAACACGAAGGCGAGCAGGCCCGGCACCAGCAGGACCATGACCGCCGCGACGATGAACCAGTCGAAGCCGTACCAGTACCACGGCAGGTGCTTCCAGTTCAGGAACACCATGAAGTCCGGCAGGATCGGATTGGCATAGACGCCGCGGGTGCCGATCTGCCGCATCAAGTACATGCCCATGGCGTAGCCGCCGAGCGCGAAGAAGGCGCCGTGGCCGAGCGACAGGATGCCGGCAAAGCCCCAGATCAGGTCGATCGAGAGCGCCAACATCGCATAGCAGATGTATTTGCCGAACAGCGCCACCAGATAGGTCGAGACGTGGAAGCTCGAGCCCGCCGGCACCAAGAGATTGAGTACCGGCACGGCGATGGCGAAAGCGCCGAGCAATACCAGGAAGACGCTGGAGCCTCTGTCGATCAGGCGGGTGAGCGGGAAGGCCTTGCTCATGCCTCCACCGCCCGGCCCTTCAGTGCGAACATGCCGCGCGGGCGCTTCTGGATGAACAGGATGATGAAGACCAGGATGGCGATCTTGGCGAGCACCGCCCCGGCATACGGCTCGAGGAACTTGTTGGCGATGCCGAGCGTGAAGGCGCCGACCAGCGTGCCCCACAGGTTTCCGACGCCGCCGAACACCACCACCATGAACGAGTCGATGATATAGCCCTGGCCCAGATTGGGGCTGACGTTGTCGATCTGCGACAGCGCCACGCCGGCGATGCCGGCAATCCCCGAGCCGAGGCCGAAGGTCAGCGCGTCGATGCGCGCGGTGCGGATGCCCATGGCGGCGGCCATGCCGCGGTTCTGTGTCACCGCCCGCATTTCGAGGCCGAGCCGCGTGAAGCGCAGCATGGCGAGCAGCGCGACGAACACCGCAAGCGCAAAGCAAATGATCCACAGCCGGTTATAGGTGATGGTGATCTGCCCGATCTCGAAGGCGCCGCTCATCCAGGACGGATTGCCGACGTCCTTGTTGGTCGGGCCGAAGACGGTGCGCACCACCTGCTGCAGGATCAGCGACAGGCCCCAGGTCGCGAGCAGCGTTTCCAGCGGCCGGCCGTAAAGGAATCGAATGATGCTTCGTTCGACCAGCACGCCGACCGCGCCGGACACCAGGAAAGCGAGCGGTAGCGCGATTATCAGCGAATAGTCGAACAGCATTGGATTGTAATCGCGGATGAGCTGCTGCACCGCGAAGGTGGTGTAGGCGCCGAGCATCACCATCTCGCCATGCGCCATGTTGATGACGCCCATGACGCCGAAGGTGATGGCGAGGCCGATCGCCGCAAGCAACAACACCGAACCGAGCGACAGCCCGTACCAGGCGTTTTGCACCGTGGCCCAGAGTTCCAGCGAATGGCGGATCGATGCTTTGGCCGCAGCCGCCGCCTCGACCACCGTCTTCGGCTGGCCGGCCGGCAGCCCGTCGAGCAGCCCGAGCGCATCCTGATCGCCGCGGTCGCGGATCACGGCAATAGCCGCGATCTTAGCCTCAGGCTTGGCGTCCTTTTGACTGAGGATCACGGCGGCGCGCGCCTGTTCGAGCGCGGCCTTCACGCGCGCGTCCTTCTCCTTGGCAAGCGCCGTGTCGAGGCCGGCGAGCGCGCCCTCGTCGCGCGACTTGAAAACGGCTTGCGCGGCGTCGAAACGAATATCGGCGTTCGGCGACATCAAGGTGAGCGCACCGAGATCGGCATTGATGACGTTGCGCAGCCGGTTGTTGACGATGACGGTGTCGATGTCCTCCGGCGGCGTGCCGGTGAACGGCTTGCCGGTGGCTGCGTCGAGCAGCTTCTCGTCCTTGGTCTGAATAAAGACTTTCTTCTGCTCGGCGCTGTACATCAGGCGCCGGTCTTGCAGCGCCTCGAGCAACGGCTTGGCAAGCGGATTGCCGCTGGCGACGACCTTTCCAAGGGCTTCGCCGGTATCGCTCAGCGAGCCTTCGGTGAAACCGGCGAGCGCGTCCTCGTAGGGCCCGGCATAGGCCGCCGCGACGGCGCCGAAGACCATACACAAGGCAAGCGCAAAGGCGATCAGACGATCGTGAAAAGTACTCATCTCCAGCGTTCCCGGCGTCCAGAGAATGGAATTTCGTAGAAGACGCGGAGGCGGCGGTTAGGCCGCCTCCCGTTCTTGGTGGCGCATGATCGTTTCCGGAAACCGGTAGCCACTTTTCGGGATCATGCGCTGGCCGTCAGAGGGTGACGATCAGGAGCCTTGTTAGGAGCCCTGGCCGCCGCACTTCTTGGTGACGGTGTTGTAGTTGCCGCACTTGAGCTTGACCCAGTCGGACTTCAGGTCCTTCGAGCCCGGCAGATAGTTGGACCAGGCATCGCCCGGCACCAGGCCCTTGGTCTTCCAGACCACGTCGAACTGACCGTCGCCACGGATTTCGCCGATGAACACCGGCTTGGTGATGTGGTGATTGGGCAGCATCGTCGACATGCCGCCGGTCAGGTTCGGCGCCTTGATGCCCGGCAGCGCGGCGATGACCTTGTCGGGATCGGTCGACTTGGCCTTCTCCACCGCCTTCACCCACATGTGGAAGCCGATGTAGTGAGCTTCCATCGGGTCGTTGGTGGTGCGCTTCGGGTTCTTGGTGAAGGCCTTCCACTTCTTGATGAACGCGGAATTGGCCTTGGTCTTGATCGACTCGAAGTAGTTCCAGGCGGCGAGATGGCCGACCAGCGGCTTGGTGTCGAGACCGGCGAGCTCTTCTTCGCCGACCGAGAACGCCACCACCGGAATGTCGGTGGCCTTGATGCCCTGGTTGCCGAGCTCCTTATAGAAAGGAACGTTGGCGTCGCCGTTGACGGTCGAAACCACGGCCGTCTTCTTGCCGGCGGAGCCGAACTTCTTGATCTTGGAGACCTCGGTCTGCCAGTCGGAGAACCCGAACGGCGTGTAGTTGACCATGATATCCTCGGCCTTCACGCCCTTGGACTTGAGGTAGGCTTCCAGAATCTTGTTGGTGGTGCGCGGGTAGACGTAGTCGGTGCCTTCCAGCACCCAGCGCTTCACCGAGCCGCCGTCCTTGCTCATCAGATAGTCGACGGCGGGAATGGCCTGCTGGTTCGGAGCGGCGCCGGTGTAGAACACGTTACGCTCGGATTCCTCGCCTTCGTACTGCACCGGATAGAACAGGATCGAGTTCAGTTCCTTGAACACCGGCAGCACGGACTTGCGCGACACCGAGGTCCAGCAGCCGAACACGACGGCGACCTTGTCCTTCGAGATCAACTCGCGGGCCTTTTCCGCGAACAACGGCCAGTTCGAGGCCGGATCGACAACCACCGGCTCGAGCTTCTTGCCGAGCAGGCCGCCCTTGGCGTTCTGCTCCTTGATCAGCATCAGCATCACGTCCTTCAACGTGGTCTCGCTGATGGCCATGGTGCCGGAGAGCGAATGGAGAATACCGACCTTGATGGTGTCGGCGGCTTGGGCGGCGCTGATCGAACCAGCCGCCGCCAACGCCAAACCGGCAGTAGCCGACAGCCACCGCCGTGCATTCGGCCGCGACGCGACCGCCTTTATCGTTTTAATCATGAGCGAAATCCCCTGCATTTGGACACGCGCGAGCGCCCGGCGACGCTCCACGCACAGAGGGTTTCGCAAGCCCTGTGCCAAGCGGCGACCCGGCACCTAAGCCATTGTTTTGGCTGGACTGTCGACAATAGGCGGGCAGATGCCTAGTTTTCAGTCAGGGCCGTGTGATTATTTTTTAGGCAAAAATGGTTGTTTCCGCGCCAAGGGGCTGGCGAAAAGTGGGCTTGCACCCCTCATTTCCATCGCCCGGAGACGAAAAGCCTGAAAGCGGTGAGAGGCTACCAAAGCTCATCCACAGTCAGGGGGCGGGTCAGCAGGCCCTGCTGCGTTGCATAGGAAATAAGCAGCTCGAGCGCGGGCCGGTTGGCGTCCTTGCCGAACGGTGCCAGATCGACACCGCCCGCCGCCGGCAGGCCGGCTGCCCGCTTGCTCGCTTCCAGCATCCGGGAGAACTCCGCCACCGCCTCAGGCTTGGCCGCGGCCAGTTCGTCCGGCACCACCGCCATGTGGTTGACCGGCACCAGCCGGTGCTTGCCGTACCAGTCGCGGCCGGCGGCATCGGGCTCGGGGATGACGCTCTTCAGCCGCTCGTCCTTCGGCATGGCGGCGCCGTAGATGGCGGCGTCGATCTCGCCGTCGATCAGCATCTGGGTGATGTCCTTGTCCGGCGCGGCGCGGATCACGCCGGGCGGATCGGGAAATTCGGTGAGATGGCCGTCCTCGAAGGTGACCCACTGCACCCCGCTCAGGTCCACGCCGTAGTCGTTCTGCAGGATGCCGCGGATCCAGACCCCGGTGGTCTGGGTATAGGAGCGCACGCCGATACGCTTGCCGGCAAGCTCAGCGGGCGTCAGCCGGCCGCGCTCGACATTGTGCAACACGGTGCCATGCTGGAAGCGCGCCAGCATGGTCGCCGGCAAGAGCGTCAGCCCCTTATTGTAGATTTTGGCCTGCAGCACCGTGACCAGCGCCAGTTCGCTGACGTCAAAGGCGTGCTCGCGCACCATCGGCTTGAACGCCTTGTGCATCGGCTTCACGTCGACGAAGTCGAGCGTAAGCCAGGGCGAGGTGATCTCGCCGCGCTTGAGCGGCGCGGTGTGCGGATAGTCGCCGATGGCAACACGCAAGGTCGTCGGGGCGTTGGGCATGGGGGAGGCTTCCTTTCCAGGCCATTCCTAGTTTAAAGAACCCCTACGAATAAAGGGGGTTCTGTGCAAATGACCGACCATAAGACCGGTCTCGTCATCACCGCCCATCCGGGCGATTTCGTCTGGCGCGCGGGCGGCGCCATCGCCCTGCACGCCGGACGCGAGCTGCTGGCGACGTCGATGCGCGAGCGGTAGACGCCATCAACGACCACGCATCCGGGGGCAAAGCGATGCCGGAGATCAAGGCCGACGATCGCAAATGGTGGGTGCTGGCGGCGATGGGCGCCATCCTCGGCGTCATTTTACTTGATGAGACCGTAGTCGGCGTCGCGCTGCCCACGATCCAGACCGATCTCGGGATGTCCGACATCGCGGCGCACTGGGTCGTCAACGTCTACATGCTCGTGCTGGCCGGGCTGGCGGCCGCCGCCGGCAAATTCGGCGACATCGCCGGCCACAAGATGGTTATGAACGCCGGCTTGTTGATTTTCGGCCTCGCGTCTCTGGCGTGCGGCTTCGCCGATGGCGGCGCCTGGCTGATCGTCGCCCGCGCCGTTCAAGGCGCCGGCGCGGCCATCATCTTCCCCGCGTCGCTGGCGATGCTGACGATCGCCTTTCCGGAAGAACAGCGCGGTCTGGCGATCGGCATCGCCGGCGCGATCGGCACCGTGTTCCTCGCGCTCGGCCCGCTGGTCGGCGGGTTTCTCACCGACGTCGCCTCATGGCGTTGGATCTTCTGGGTCAACCCGCCGGTCGTCTTTCTCGTCGGCTTGATCGTCACGGCCGCCTGGATCGAACCGGCGCGCGACCAAACGCCCGAGCGGATCGACAAGGCGGGCCTGTTCCTGCTGGTGGGTGCGCTGTCGATGCTCATCTTCGCCATCATGGAAGGGCCGCAATGGGGATGGACCGACCCGGTCATCCTCCTGCTGCTCGCCGACGGCGCTGTCCTCCTTTTCGTCTTCGTCGTGATCGAGTTGCGGTTACGGACGCCGCTGATGGAAGTCGATCTGTTCTCCAATCCGACTTTCACCGCCTGCAACCTCGTCATCTTCGCCGCCCAGTTCACCAAGATGGCCGTCTTTATCTTCGGCGCCCTCTATCTCCAGAACGTCCTCAAGATGACGCCGCTCATGGCGGGCCTCGCCTTGTTGCCGACGGTCGTGCCGCAGCCGTTCACCGCGCCGCTCGCCGGGCGCGCCGCCGACCGCTACGGCGCCCGCTGGCCGTCGCTGGGCGGCCTCGTCTTCATGTTCGCGGGGCTCGCCTGGATCGGCGTCGCCGTGTCATGGCAGAGCTACGGCGCACTGTTTCCCGGCCTGCTGTTCTGGGGCCTGTCGATGGCCTTCCTGTTCGTCCCGCCGCAGCGCGCGGTGATGAATGCGGTGCCGCCCTTCAAGCGCGGCCAGGCCGGCGGCATCGCCATGTCGTCGCAACTGCTCGGCGCCACCGTCGGCATGGCCGTCAGCAGCACGATCTTCAGCATGACCAATGATTTTCAGGTCGTTTTCCTCGCCAGCGCGGCGTTGACATTGATCGTCCTGGTCATCGCTTGGTCGACCATCGAGCGCGTTCCTGCCACCGGCACGGCCCGGACCCCGGCAGGCTGACGGCCGAAACGGCCGACCCCGGCTTCCAGAAAATTGGTGCCTTTGATCCAGATCATGGCCGGCCGGCCACCGCCGGCTATCTGTCGCGAAAATTACGATGAAAGGTTGCGATCATGGCCCTGGCGGCAGCGGCTCACGCCCAGAGACAGGTTTATCTGCGCGAAATGATGCGGCGCCTCGATATCGATCCGGCCGCGGGCGTGGTGCCACAATCGAGCCTGCGCTACTTCACCGCTCTCCACCGCTGCGAAACCTGTCCCTGCAAGCAGACCTGCCGTGATTGGCTCGAACAGACGCCGGCAGCGGCGAGCGCGCCGCCGCGCTTCTGCCCCAGCGCCGACATCCTGTTCGAATTGCAGTTCGACCGGCTGCGCCACTAGCCCCGGCACGCAAGGCGGACCGCCCGCCGAGCGAGATGGAACGGCCCGCACCTACCGGTTGGCGTGGCTCCAGGGCGCGATGCGCCGCTCCAGCCATTTCAGGCCGGTGGTGAGCGAAACGCCCATGATCATCAGCATGATCACCGGCACGAAGGTCTTGTCCATTTCGAAGTTGTTGGCGTAGCGGGTGATCATGAAGCCGAGGCCGGAGATCGTGGTGTAGAACTCCGCCACCACCATGCCGACCAGGCCGCGCCCGATGGCAAGCCGAACACCGGCGGCGATGTAGGGCAGCGCGAACGGCAACAACACGTCGCGCCACACCTGCCATTCACCCGAGCGGAACGATCGCGCCACCTCGAGCATGTTTTTGTCGCACTCGCGCACGCCCTGATAGGTATTGATCAGGATCGGGAACACGGCGAACAGGAACACGACGATGATCTTGGCCTTGAGGTAGATGCCGAACCACAGCACCAGGATCGGCACCAGCGCGACCATCGGGGTTGCGTAGAGCGCGTTGATCGGCAGGTCCAACGCCCAATCGAGCCAGCGCACGCGCGCCATCGCCACCGCCACCGGAATGCCGACCACAATGGCCGCCAACAGGCCGTAGAACATCACCTCCAGGCTCTGCGAGAGGTAGTACGGCAGGTCGCCGGAGACGGTCAGTTGCCAAAAGGCGACCGCGATCTTACTCGGATAAGTGAAGAAGATGGGGCTGATGTGCGGTCCGACGATCTCCCAGACAACCAGGATCAGCGCGAGGAAGCCGTAACGGAACACCGCCCGGTGCTGCCACCAAGGAGCCGTCCTGACATTTGCCGCGCTCTGCTGTCCGGCCGCGACTTGGCCGGCATGAACCTCGTTGGCGACGCTCATCGAAACCCTCTCCGAATTCCTTATCCTAGGACGCCCGCAATCGGGCGCTCACTTCAGTCGCGGGCGGACGCCGCCGTCAACCGGCGGCGTCCGTCGCTGTCGTTCGTTAAGCCCGTCGGCTTAGAATGCCGCCGTCGGGCAAACGGGTCCCTTCCAGACGCCGAGCTTCTTGATCGCCTTTTCGGCGAACTCCTTGTCGACGATCTGGTCGTAGGTCGGGGTCTTGCCCTTCTCGATATTGCCGACCTTGGTCATCAGTTGGGCGGTGAAGTTGACGCGCGCCGGCGACAGCCCCGTGTTGGCGTCCCAGATGCAGCTCTTCACCAGGAAATCGTAGGTCTGTTCCACGATCGCCTTGGGATAGCCGGTGTGCTTGACCATGATCGGCAGCACCTTGGCCTTATCGGTGTACATGATGCGGGTGGCTTCGATCACGGAATTGACGAAGGCCTGCAGCGCCTTCGGCTTGTTCTTGATCGTTTCGTCCTTCACGCGCGTAGTAGGTGTACATCTGCTTCGGCGCCAGCTCCCACATGCGCGCGATGGCGTGCAGGCTCGGCACCTTCTGCTTGGCCAGCATTTCCTGCTCGACGTGCAGGATCGCGGTGTCGACCTGGTCGGCGACCAGCGCCGGCACGTCCTCGGTCGCGATGCTGACGAAATTGACGTCCTTGGGATTGATCTTGGCGGCGCGCAGTACGTTCTTGCTCAGGATGTCGAGCAAAGCCGCCCGGCTGCTGGATGCCGATGCGCTTGCCCTTGAGATCGGCCATGGTCTTGACGTTGTCGCGCACCACCATCGAGGCTTCGAACTTGTAGAGCGTGCCGAGGATGCCCTTGACCTTCGAGCCCTTGGAGATCGCGATCGAGGTGACCGTGCCCGGCGACTGTGCGATGTCGAGATTGCCAGCCAGCATGGCGCGGAACACCTTCACGCCGCCGTCGAGCGCGACGATCTTGACCGTCGAGGCCGTGCTTCTTGAACAGACCGAGATCGTTGGCCACGATCACCGGCATATGCACGATGTTCGGCGGCGTGGTCGGCATGCCGAGCGTGAGGCTCATGTCTTCGGCCATCGCCGCGCCCGGCAGCGCCAACGCGGCCACGGCCAGCGCAGCGGGAATCAGGTGAAGCTTACGCATCAATTTCCTCCCTCGTTTCTTTTGGGCTTTGTCGCCCTTGGCCGGCATCGTTCTCAAGAGCGCGGCGTATTCCTGCCACGTCCTCGCCCTCTCGCGTCGCTCACGCCACGAGGGCCGAAAACGCACCGGCCGGTCGCGGGAGTGTGCCCGATCGACACTATAAAAACAACGAAGTGGCTCTGTTCATCCCACCGCCACAACGCAATTCGCCTTTGACCTCGCTCGGCCGCGATGGCTAAGTGCACCGCGACAATCGTGCCGGATGCAACTATGTCGAAATTCGTCGTGGAATACGGAAAGGATACCGCACCGCCGGCCGCCGACGGCCGCCTGGACGGGCCGGCCTTTCACCGCAATCACGAGGCGATCTGGTCGGCGCTATCCCGTATTCTGAGCAACGAAAGCGGCAACGTGCTGGAACTCGGCAGCGGCACCGGCCAGCACGCCACCGAATTCGCGCGCCGCTCGCCGTAACCTCACATGGTGGCCGAGCGATATCGCGCCTATCCACCTCGCCAGCATCGCCGCCTGGGGGCGGCACGCGGGCCTCGCCAATCTGCGGCCGCCGCAAACCATCGACCTTATGAACCCGGATTGGATTTGGCAGGGTGAAAACGGCAACGCCGATCCTCTCACCGCCGTCATGTGCAATCAATGTGCTGCACATCTCTCCCTGGGCGGTATCAAAAAACCTGTTCGCCGGCGCCGGCCGCCTGCTGCGCGACGGCGGCCATCTGTTCATCTACGGCCCGTTCAAGCGCGACGGCGAACACACCGCCCCGAGCAACGCCGACTTCGACGCCAGCCTGCGCGCCCGCAACCCGGACTGGGGCGTGCGCGACGTACGCGATCTCGAGACCCTCGCGCAACGACGCCGGCCTGACGCTCGCCGATGTCGTGGCGATGCCCGCCAACAATCTGGTGCTGGTGTTCGCGCGCGCTGCCCGGCAGACTTGATCAGCGCTAAGACAGGATACCGATATTCTCATGCAGCCTGAACCGATCTGCGACATCGCCCATCTCGGCCATCTCGAACTGCTCACGCCCAAATTCGAGGAAAGCCGCAAGTTCTTCATCGACGTCATGGGCATGACCCAGAGCGGCGAGAAAGGCGACAGCGTCTACTTGCGCGCCTAGGACGACTACGAGCGCTATACGCTCAAGCTCACCGCGTCGAAGACCAACGGCATGGCGCATGTCGCCTATCGCTGCCGCTCGCCGCAGGCGCTGGAGCGGCGCGCGGCCGCGCTCAAAGGCTCCGGCTTCGACGTCGGCTGGACGGATGGCGATCTCGGCCACGGCAAGACCTTCGTCTGCAAGGATCCCGGACGGCCACGTCATCGAGCTCTACTACGAGACCGAATGGTACGAGCCGCCGCCCGAACTCAAGCCCGCCCTGAAGAACCAGGCGCAGCGCTTTCCCGCGCGCGGCTGCAACGTGCGCCGGCTCGACCATTGAACGGGCTCGCCGCCGACATTTCCGGCCTGCCGCGAGTTCTTCGAGGACTATCTCGGCTTCCGCCTCACCGAGCAGCATCGTGCTCAACGACGGCAGCGAAGCCGGCATGTGGATGACCGCCACCAACAAGTCCTACGACTTCGCCTATACCCGCGACCACACCGGCATCGCGCGGGCCGCTTCCACCACATCACCTATGCGCTCAATTCGCGCGAGGACGTGCTGCTCGCCGCCGACGTGTTCCTGGAGAACGGCGTGTTCATCGAGACCGGCCCGCACAAGCACGCCATCCAGCAGACCTTCTTTCTCTATGTCTACGAGCCGGGCGGCAACCGGGTCGAAGTCGCCAATGCCGGCGCCCGGCTGGTGCTGGCGCCGGACTGGAAGCCGATCACCTGGACCGAGGCGGAGCGCAAGAAGGGCCAGGCCTGGGGCCTGCAAGACCATCGAGTCGTTCCATACCCACGGCACGCCGGAGGTGCCGCACGCGGCCAAATAGGCGTTATCCGCGAACACGCGATTTGCGTATAACGCCGGCGCAAGACAGCAGGGCATCGACATGACCGGGCACAACACCCCGCGCATCGCCTTCATCGGCTTCGGCGAGGCCGGCCAGGCCATCGCCTCCGGCCTGCGCGACGGCGGCATCGAGCGCATCGCCGCCTGGGACATCCTGTTCCCGAAGCCGGAGGGAGAAAAGCTGAAGGCGGCGGGCGAGAAAATGGGCGTGCGGCTGGCTTCCTCCGCCGCCGACGCCGTGCGCGACACCGACATGATCATTTCCGCGGTGACCGCGGCTTCCAGCTACGAGGCGGCCGAGTCGGTCGAACCGCATTTGAGCGGCAATCCCTGGTATCTCGATATCAACTCGGTCTCGCCCGGGCGCAAGCAGGCGACCGCCAAGCTCTTGGGCGAGCGCGCGCGCTATGTCGACGTGGCGGTGATCGCGGCGATCCATCCGGCACGGCACAAGACGCCGCTGCTGATCGCCGGTCCGCATGCGGAAGCGGTTGCGCCATTGCTCGAAGAAATGGAGATGAAGTTCAAGATCGTCAGCCCCGACACCGGCAAGGCGGCAGCGATCAAGATGATCCGCTCCGTGATGATCAAGGGGATCGAGGCACTGACGCTCGAATGTTATCTCGCCGCCTCGCGCGCCGGACTGCTCGACGAGGTGCTGGTCTCGATGAAGAACAATTACCCGGCGCTCGATTTCGAAAAGATGGGCGACTACAACATTGAACGCATGGCAAGCCACGGCGAGCGCCGCGCCGCCGAGATGGAAGAATCCGCCGTCACGCTGCGCGAGCTCGGTCTCGACCCGCTGATGGTGGACGCGACGGTCAAACGCCAGCGCGAGATGGGCGCGCTCGGCAAGGACGACAGCGTGCGCACGACCCTCGACAAGGGCCGCGCCGCCATGCTCGCCGCCATCGACGCGGCCAAGAAGCCGCGCCCATGACGGTAAGCGCCGGTCCTACCGGCGCTTCTTCGCCTTCTTTGTCTTCTTGGCCGTTTTGGCCTTCTTCTTCGCCGCGCTCTTGCGCGCGGGCTTGGCCGTCGACGCCTTCGCCTTGCCCGCCGCCGGCGGGCCGTTTTTCTTGGCGACCCGCATCGCCCAGTATTCCCACGCGCGCGCCAGACCCGTGGTCTTGGTGCTGATCGAACCCGCCAGGTTCGTTTCCCCTGGCGACAACGAATCGATGGACTGGCCGATGGTCATGGCCTGCACCTGGAATTCGGCGTTGCGCGTCGAATAGATCGAGCGGAACACGCAATCGCGCACGCTGGTGCCGGCGACGGTCACGCCGTGGCGCCTCATCAACACCATCCAGCCCTGCCCCAGGGCACGGGCAAGCGAGGCGCCCTCCTCCGGCTTGATCACCAGCATGTTGGTGTCGCCGAACTCGTCGTGCTGGTCCCAGAACGGCGGTTTGATGCCCCCGACCGCGCCGAGGTGGAACACCGGCACGTAATCGGTGCCGGTGGAAAGCAGCGGCATGAAGCCCGGCGCGTGGTGGTGGCAGACCGAGTTCACCTCCGGCCGCGCTTTGTAAATCTCGCCGTGGATGACCCGCTCCGAATATTGCGTGACGCCCGGCTCACGCACCGGCTGCGAGTCGAGGTCGTACTCGATGAAGTCCTCGGGCGTGACCAGTTCCGGCGCGCGCGAGCGCGACAGAAAATAACGGTTGGGATTGTTGGGATGGCGCATGCTGACATGGCCGAAGGCGTCGATGACGCCCTCGTTGGCCACCATGTGGTTGGCGAGCGCAAGCTCACGGCGGGCTTCGGTAAGCGGGTCGGCCACTGACGTTTCCTCTCGTCTTTGGATGAATTGATTGTCCTACATTATAGGACAGAATATGAATTCGAAAACTCTTTAAGCGGGTATGGAAGCCGCTTTTCAGATATGATCATCCAATAACAAAAAGCCGCCGTCTTGGATTGAGCGACGACAATGCTTGACAGACGGCGGCCGTTGGGGAGGTTCTAATCTATCATGCCGGGTCCCGCCCAGATCGTCATCGACGGCGTCAGTCACGTCTATCGCCCCCCGCGCGGGCGCGAGGTGCTGGCGCTCGACGACGTGTCGCTCGAAGTCGCCAACCGCGAGTTCGTCGCGCTGCTGGGGCCGTCCGGATGCGGCAAGTCGACGCTGCTTTACCTGATCGGCGGCTTTCTCCCGGTCGAGCGCGGCGGCATCGTGGTGGACGGCAAGCGGATCACCGGGCCCGGCCCCGACCGCGGCATCGTATTCCAGCATTTCGCATTGTTTCCCTGGAAAACCGTGCGCGGCAACATCCTCTACGGGCTGGAGCGGCAGGGCATGCCGAAGGCCGAACGCGAAAAGCGCGCGATGGACTACATCGACCTGGTCGGGTTGTCCGGCTTCGAGGACAGCTACCCCTCGCAGCTTTCCGGCGGCATGAAGCAGCGCACCGCGATCGCGCGCACCCTCGCCTTTGACCCGAACATCCTGCTGATGGACGAGCCCTTCGGCGCGCTCGATGCGCAGACCCGCGGGCTCATGCAGAGCGAACTGCTCGCGATCTGGAAGCGCACGCCCAAGACAGTGATCTTCGTCACCCATGATGTGCAGGAGGCGGTCTATCTCGCCGACCGCGTGGCGGTGATGTCGGCGCGGCCGGGACGCATCAAGACCATCGTCGACACCAAGTTCGACAAGAACGCCGCCGATCTCTTCAAGGAAAAAGAGTTCATCGAGAAGGTCGACGAACTCTGGCACCTGGTGCGCGAGGAAGCGATCAAGGCGCAGATGGGGCGCAGCCCGCGCGCGGCGCCGGAGGCCGAGACATGAGCGTGCTGGCCGCCAACACACCGGCGCGCCGCACCTTCGCGGAAAATGCATTGCGGACCTTGTTGCGCTATTCGCCGCTGCTGCTGTTGGCCGTCGCCTGGGAGGTGACGGCGCGGCTCGAACTGGTGTCGACCACGGCGCTGCCGCCGCTTTCCGCCGTCATCGCTTCCTGGATCGATCTGATCAAGGACGGCGAACTCGTCGCCAACGGTGGAACCTCGCTCTACCGGGCCGCCGCTGGCCTCGGATCGGCCGTCGTCATCGGCTCCGTCACCGGCATCGCCATGGCGTGGTGGAAGCCGGTGAATATCCTGGTGGCGCCTATCGTCGAAGTCTTCTACCCGCTGCCGAAGTCGGCGCTGATCCCGGTGACCGTGATCTGGCTCGGTTTCGGCGACGCCTCCAAGATCCTGCTGATCTTCCTCGGCTGCATGCTGCCGGTCACCATCGGCGCCTTCAACGGTGCGCGCGCCAGCGACCGGGTGCTGCTCTGGTCGGCGCGCAGCATGGGCGCGAGCCGGCTGCGCGTGCTCTGGGATGTGGTGGTGCCAGGCGCGATGCCGGAACTGCTCAACGGCACGCGTACGGCGCTGGCGCTGTCCTTCATCCTGCTGGTGTCGGCCGAACTGATCGTGGCGCGCAAGGGCTTCGGCTATCTGATCGGCTTCCTCGGCGCCAACGGCTCCTACGACGCCATGTATGCGGTGGTGCTGACGGTGGCGTTCCTCGGCTTTGCCGCCGACCGGCTCTACCTGGTGATTACGCGGCGGGTGCTGATATGGCGCGAATAGAGCCGACGAGCACCGCCCTGCCGACGTCGGAACCGGCGCCCTTGCGCTATGCGCGCCTGCTCTTTTCCGGCTTTGCCCGCGTCATTTCCATTCTGGCGTTGGCGGTGGCCTGGGAACTGCTGGCCCGCAGCGGCACCTTCACGCCTTTCCAGTTGCCGGCGCTGAGCGATGTGGTGGTGCGCATGTGGGAGCACGTCGTCGATGGCGAGTTCTTCCTCAATGCCGGCCTCACGCTCTACCGCGCAATGGCCGGCTTCATTATTTGCGCGGTGCTCGGCGTCGCCATCGGCATGGCGATGTCGCGCAACGCGATCGCGCACTGGTTCTTCGATCCGATCGTCTCGGTCGGCTTCCCAATGCCGAAGATCGCCTTCCTGCCGGTGGTGATCCTCTGGCTCGGCGTCTATGACGTTTCCAAGATCACCATCATCGTCATCGACGCCATCTTTCCGGTGATCGCTGCGACCGTCATCGCCATCGAGGGCGTGGAGCGCGAGCTGATCTGGTCGGCCCGCAACATGGGCGCCAAAAACCGCGAAGTGCTGACGCAGATCGTGCTGCCGGCGGCCTCGCCGCAGATCATGACCGGGCTGCAGGTGGCGTTGCCGCTCTGTCTGATCGTCGCGGTGGTGGCAGAGATGCTGATGGGCGGCTACGGCCTCGGCGGCGCCATGATGACGGCTTCGCGCTTCGCCAATTCCACCAGCGTGTTCGCCGGTATCGTGGAGATCGCCATCGTTGGCTACGTCCTGGTCAAGGCCATGAGCCTGATCCGCCGCCGGTTGCTGCTCTGGCACCCGGAAGCGCACGACCCGAGCACGGCCTGAACAGCGTCAACGGCAAGGATTTCTGTACCGCATACCGGGCAACACGCCGCATGTTGGAGCCTTGCCAAAATCAGTTGGACCTCCGACAATCTCGGCCAATCACAACAACGAAGCTTGCCGGCGCAGGGATGAACCAGCCGGTCACATTGGGAGGAGACTGATGCGTTTTCATAAACTCGCCCTAGCCGGCGTATGCGCGCTCGGCCTGTTGGCCGCCGGCGCCGCCAACGCGGAACCGGTGAAGATTCGCATGTCGTGGGTCGCCCCGGTCGCCAACTGGGCCTCGATCATCGCCTACAAGAAGGACCTGGCCAAGCATTGGGGCAAGTCCTACACGATCGAATCCATCCGCTTCCGCGGCACGCCGCCGATGATCACGGCGATCGCCAATAACGAGTTGGAAGTCTCCAACCTCGCCTATTCGTCGCTCGCCATCGCGATCGACAACGCCGGCCTGAAAGACCTCGTGGTGATCGCCGACGAGTTCCAGGATGGTGTGCCGGGCTATTTCAGCGAGCAGTACTACGTCCGCAAGGACTCAGGCATCAACAAGGTCGAGGACCTCAAGGGCAAGGTCGTCGGCACCAACGCCGTCGGCTCCGCGGTCGACGTCGCCAGCCGCGCCATGCTGCGCAAGCACGGGCTGGAGGACAAGCGCGACTACACGGTCGTAGAGGGCCCGATGCCGGCCATGCCGGCCTTCCTGCTCGAGAAGAAGGCCGACCTGATCCCCGCCGTGCTGCCCTTCGCGCTCAATCCCAAGCTGCGCAAGGAAGGCAAAGTGCTGTTCGAGCAGAAGGACGCGCTCGGCATCACGCAGATGATTATGTGGACCGCCCGCCGCTCGTTCATCAAGAAACACCGTGCCGCCATGGTCGACTTCATGGAGGACATGCTGACCATCACGGCCTGGTTCAAGGACCCGAAGAACCACGACGAGGTGGCCAAGATCGCGTCAAAGGTCACCAAGGCGCCGGCGAGCCGCTTCGGCTGGCTGTTCACCAAGAACGACACCTATCGCGCGCCCAATATGATGCCGAACCTGGAAGCCTTGCAGCGCAACGTCGACACCGTGCGCGACCTCGGCTTCGTCAAGAACAAGATCGACATCAGCCAGCACGCCGACCTGAGCCTGATCAAAGACGCGCTCGCGCGCAAAAAAAAGATGAGCAAGTAATTCTGTAACACTACTACATCTAGCGTTTCAGGCCCCGGGGCCCCGCCCCGGGGCCTATTTGTTGGGGCAAAGCCACCCCTGCAGCGCATGGCCACAAACCGGAAACAGACCGGAAACGGTGGTTAATTAATGCTTTACAAATATGGTTAATGGATGAAAAATGATGATGGCGACTAAGGTTATATGGTTAACGGGGCGTTGAATATGAGACATGTGTACAAGGCGTTCTGTGGTGCCCTGCTTGTCCTCGGGCTGGCGGGTATCACTCCGGGTCCGGCTCAGGCAGGTCAGTACTACGACCGCGCTTGCAACTGTATGCGCCCGGATTCTTCCTACAATACCCGGCGGGTCGTGCGCGGCGCGCCAATCGTGCGGACCCACCGCCGCATCGTCAACCGCACCCGCGTGGTGCGCGGGCGGACCAAGCTGATCCAGGAAAATCGCCTGGTCGTGCACGTGCGGCCGGTCATCAACCGCGAGGTGGTGGTGCACCGCACCAACACGGTCGTGCGTGACGTCGTGCTGCATCGGACCAACACCACCAACAAGTACCGCAACGTCTACCGCCGGCAGGTGGTCAACGTGCGCGGTGGCGGCTCAGTCCGGCACGTGACGGTGCATCGCCGGGTGCGCGGTGTGAACTGTAACTGCGGCGACGGCGGCCGTAGCTACAGCGGTGGCTACAGCCGCGGTTATGGCGGCGAGGTGGTTTCCTACCGCGACTGAGGCAGAACCCGCTTTTGGCGACGGTTCAATTGAGAAACCGCCCTGCCGGGCATCCGGCGGGGCGGTTTTTCTATGCGCATCGAGACGTCGAAAGCCGTCTGGCTCAATTAAGCGCGGCCACCACCGCGCCCAGCCCCATCTCTTCCGCCAGCTGCGCGGCGGCAAGTTTCTGGTCGTCATTGAGCCGGTCGATCAACGGCCGCGCCGCCACCGCCAGCCGCCTGACGGCGGCGCCGGTCATAACGATCGACACCACCCGATGACCGATGCGGCGGATCAGGCCGCCTGAAGAGGCCTGCTGTTCGCGCGCGACCCGGCGCAAGGCGGATTCGACCGGCGGCCAATAGGCGCGCTGCGCCGGCGTCAGATTGAGCGCGCTCTTGATGCGCGCGATATTGATCGCCGCGGCCGGCTGGTCGTAGGCCACGGTCTCCGCAGCCTGCGCTGCCGGCATGGCGCAAAACAAGCCGCTCGCCGCGAGCGCCACTGCGCCCGCGCAAAATGCCTTCTTCATTAGGGAAATCCCCGCGTTCTCTGAACAGATCGTGACGCGGCGGATACCGGTCAATTCAGCCGCGAAGGGGAGCAAAATGGGGACGAAATGTGATTTTTCGTCTACGGCCACCTAATTCCGACACAGGTAATACCACCACGCCAGGGCGCGGAACCCGCATTGCCCTGCCGCCCCATGACGGCACAGTGCTAGACTTGCTATCAGGGCTGCGGATGGATGGGATAAACGGACCAATCGTTGGCGAAATGAGGCTCAAAATCGGCAAATTCCGCCTGCGGCGGTCGTTTTTCGCGGCCCTCGTCGCGATGGCGCTGCTGCCCGCACCGGCGCTGGCACAGGCACCGGCGTCCCGGCCGCCGGCGGCCGGCGTGCCTGCGGACCAGAACGCCGTACCGGTCCCCGCCCCCGCTGCGCCGATCGCCTCCCCCGCGCCCGCCATCGCGCTCCAGCTCCCGCGCGACCTGTCGCCCTGGGGCATGTTCATGAACGCCGACATCGTCGTGAAAGCGGTGATCGTGGGGCTCGTCTTCGCCTCGGTGCTGAGTTGGACCATCTGGCTCGCCAAGGCGCTCGAGCTCGTGATCGCGCGGATGCGGCTCAGCCGGGCGCTGCGCGCGCTGAGCGAAGCGCGCTCGCTCGCCGACGCGCTGGCGGATTTACAGGGCGTCGGCGGCGAGGGCCTCGTGCTCGCCCAGGCCGCCGATCATGAGTTGCGGCTGTCCGCCGGCGCGCTGGTGCCGGACGGCGTCAAAGAGCGCGTGGCCTCGCGGCTGTCGCGCATCGAAGCGGCCGGCGGCCGGCGCATGATCCGCGGCACCGGCTGGCTCGCCACCATCGGCGCCACCGCGCCCTTCGTCGGGCTGTTCGGCACCGTGTGGGGCATCATGAACAGCTTCATCGGCATTTCGAAGCAGCACACCACCAATCTGGCGGTGGTGGCGCCGGGCATCGCCGAAGCGCTGCTCGCCACCGCGCTCGGGCTGGTGGCGGCGATCCCGGCGGTGGTGATGTACAACATGTTCTCGCGCTGGAGCGCCGGCTATCGCGCGCAGCAGGCCGACGCCGCCGCTGAGATCTTGCGCCTGGTCAGCCGCGATTTCGACCGCGGCACGCTCGACCAACCGGCAGCCGAATTACGCCGGCCGGCGGCGGCGGAGTAGGCGCGTCATGGCGGTCCACCTCGACCACGGCGAGGATACGCTCGACGAACTGCACGAGATCAACGTCACGCCGTTCATCGACGTCATGTTGGTGCTGCTGATCATCTTCATGATCGCGGCGCCGCTGGCGACGGTGGACATCGCGGTCAATCTGCCGGGCGCCAGTGCCGAGCGCAGCCCCCGTCCCGACAAGCCCTTGTTCGTGACGCTGAAGTCCGATCTCAGCGTGACGGTCGACAGCGGCGCCGTCGAACGCGGCGCGCTTGCCGCGGCGCTCGACCGCGCGACCGGCGGCGACAAAGAGCAACGCGTCTATCTGCGCGCCGACAAGTCGGTGCCCTATGGCGCGTTGATGGAGCTGATGAACACGTTGCGCGGCGCCGGCTATCTGCATGTGGCGCTGGTCGGCCTGCAAGCGCAGGGCCCGCCGCCACGAGGACAACAGTGAGCACGCGCCGCCGCTTCGGCTCCATCGCGCGCTGGGGTGCGTGCTTCGCGCTGGTGCTCGGCGCACATGCCGCCGGCGCCATGGCGTTGCTCGACTGGCGCGCAGACGTTGCGACGGTGGCGAGCGCGCCGGTGATCCTGGTCGATCTCGCCCCGGCCCCCGCCGCGCCCGCGATCACAAAGAGCGACCTGCCGCCGGGCCCGCAACAGCCACAAGCGCAGGCCGAACCCGAGCCTCAAACCAAGCCGCAGGCCAAGCAGCCCGAGCCCAAGTCCGAACCGACACCGCCCAAGCCCGTCGAAAAAGTCGACGTCACGCCGGCGCCACCGAAGCCCGCCGAGCACCCGGTCGACATCAAGCCGGCGCCGGAAGCCCTGCTCACCGTCATGCCGCCGCCGCGCCCGGCTATGCGGCCGCATCGTCACACCCAGCCGCGCCGCCACGCGAGCCTCGCCAGCGCCCCGAGCGCGGCGGCCCATCGCGCCGCGCGGCCGGCTGCGCCCGCGCCGGGCGCCGCGCGCCGGAATTCCAACGCGGTGCCGACCTGGAAGTCGCGGCTGGTAGCGCGGCTCGAGCGCTACAAGCGCTATCCGAACGAAGCGCAACGCCGCGGCGAGCATGGCGTGGTGCAACTCGCCTTCAACGTCGACCGCCACGGCGGCGTGCACAACGTCCGCATCCTGCGCAGCTCCGGTTCCTCGCTGCTCGACCGCGCGACGCTCGCCCTTGCGCGCCGTGCGGCGCCGCTGCCGCCGCCGCCGGCCGATCTCTCCGGCCGGCGCATCCCGATCGTTGTGCCAATTCGGTACAGCATCCGTTGAACGCCACGCATCGCTGCAGGTTTGCGCAGCCACCGGTACACCCTGGTTAACGCGCGTTAACCATAAAAAAAGGCTTACTGGCGCGAGGGCCCCTAGCCGCTTGCGGTCGGCTCACAGTATTGGGATCAATGCCGTGCAAGAAAGGAGCCAATCCCGCTCAATAAGTCGACGGGAGGGAACCCATGAAACGCACGCTCGCAGCACTGCTCGTAAGTGTCTTCGCATTCGGCGCCGTTGCGCCAGCGCATGCGATCAATGACAAGCGCCACCCCAACGAAAAGCGCTTTTCCAACGTCCAGCCGCTCGAACGCATCGTGCGCAGCCGCAGCGCGGCCATCCAGTCGGCCGGCGAAGTGCCCGGCGCCACCATGCTGCTGCTCCAAGCGCTGCGCTGGCGCGGCCGCACCGCGCGGCAACTCGGCCTGCCGACCAAACTCTGGTGCGCCGACTTCATGAATTTCGTGCTCCGCCGCGCCGGCGGCAAAGGCACCCGTTCGCGCGCCGCGCGCTCGTTCCTGCAATACGGCAAGCGGCTGAAAGAGCCCCGCGTCGGCGCCATCGCCATTCTCTACCGCAAGGGTCCCAACAACGGCCATGTCGGCGTGGTGCGCGGCACCGACGGCCGCGGCAACCCAATCATCGTGTCCGGCAATCACGGGCACGCCGTCCGGCAGTCGGTCTATTCGAAGCGCCGGGTGCTGGCCTACGTCATGCCGCCGCAGTACGTGCTCGACGACATGGCCGCCGCCGCGCGTGCAGCAGCCGCGGCCGCCGTCGACGCCGCCGTCACCGATCAGTAGGCCCACCGCTCCGCTTTCTGCGGCATCCACCGTTTCACCATCTTGCGCGCCCTGCATTCTCTAATGCCGGGCGCGATTTTTTTCACGCCACGCCTCATCGTGCGCAAAGCGTCGCGACCAGCCCCGTTTCGCGCCGCCACCGCGCGTTAACCGGTGAAATGCGACACGTTAACCGCACCGCGGCGATTAATGTTAACTCGGGCATTTTTCGCGCAGCCCAACTCCTCGCCGCTCGTTGCGATTAAATTACCGCACGTTGAACACAACGAGTGCGAACCAACGCGCTCCAGCGAGGCGACGCGGGATGAAGCGGACACTACGGCATGTCATCGTCGGCGGCACCGCCACGGCGCTGATTCTGCTCGCTGCGCAGGCGGCGTTCGCGTTGACGCGCGAACAGCTCAACATCTGCCGCGGCAAGGTAGACGCAACGCCCGACCGCCGCATCGAAGCCTGTGGCGCGATCATCGAGAAGACGCGCTCCAAGAAACTCAAAGCGGAAGCTTATACCGAGCGCGGCAAAGTCTATCGCGCGCGCAGCAAGTACGATCTCGCCATCGCCGATTTCGACCAAGCCATTTCGCTGAACGGCAAGGACGCCGACGCCTACTACAACCGCGGCCTCACCTTCCGCGACCGCGGCGAGACCGACCGCGCGGTGCAGGATCTCGAGCAGGCGGTCATCTACAACAAGCGCAATGTGACTGCGCTCAACACGCTCAGCCACATCTATTACGACCGCCGCGACTACGACCGCGCGATCGACAAGCTCAGTCAGGCGACCAAGCTCAATCCGGACAACGCGCTCGCGTTCTACAATCGCGGCATGGCCTATCGCGCCAAGGGCGAACCCGACCGCGCCATTCCCGATTACGACCGCGCCATCAAGCTCAATCCCAACGACGCCATCGCTTATCATAGCCGTGGCCTGGCCTATCGCGACATTCGCGATTACGAGCACGCCATCACCGACTTCAATCACGCAATCAAGATCAAGCCGGACTACATCCTGGCGCTCAACGACCGCGGCATCGCCTATTCAGCCAAGGGAGAGGTCGACCGCGCCATCCAGGATTTCGACCAGGCCATTCTGCTCGATCCTCGTGACGCCTTCGGCTACAACAACCGCGGTCTCGCCTATCGCAACCGCGGTGAAGTTCCCCGCGCGATCAAAGATTTCGACCAGGCCATTCTGCTCAATTCCAACTACACGCTGGCCTACTACAACCGCGGCAACGCCTATTACGACAAGCACGACTACGACCGTGCGATCGCGAACTACAATCACGCCATCCGCCTCGACAACAAATACGCGCTCGCCTTCTACGACCGCGGGGTCGCCTATTTCGCCAAACGCAACTATGACCAGGCGCTGAGCGACCTGTCGCAGGCGATCAAGCTCGATCCCAAGGACGCGCTCTCCTATTACAACCGCGGCGTCACCTATGCCGCGCAGGGGCAGCCCGACCGGGCCATCGCCGACTTCAACAAGGCGATCAAGATCGACCCCAAGAACGCACTCGCCTACTATAACCGCGGCCTGGCACTGCGCAGCAAGGGCGCGGACAAGCGCGCAATCGCCGACTTCAGCCAATCCATCAAACTCGACGGCAAGAACGCGCTCGCGTTTTTCAACCGCGGCCTCGCCTACCGCAATAACCACGACCCCGACCGGGCGCTCGACGATTTCGACCAAGCGGTGAAACTCGATCAGAGCAAAGCCGAATTCTTTTTCCAGCGCGGCAACGCGCTCTACGAGAAACGCGCCTACGACAAGGCCATCGCCGACCTCAACCAGGCCATCAATATCAAGCCCGACTACACGGCCGCCTTCAACGTGCGCGGGCTCGCCTATACGGCCAAAAACGACTCGAGCCGCGCCATCGCCGATTTCGATCAGGCCGTCCGCATCGACCCGACGAACGCCGCCGCGCTCGACAACCGCGGCAAGGCCTATCTGAAGAAGGGCGATTTCGCGCGCGCCGCCGCCGATTTCGACCGCGCCATCAAGGCCAATCCGAAATACGCCGCCGCCTATTACAGCCGCGGCCTCGCCAACAAGGGCCGCCGCGACTACAAGCAGGCGGTCGTCGACTTCGCCAAGGCCATCGAACTCGACCCCAAGAATGCCGCTGCCCACAACGCGCGGGGCTTGAGCTATCTCGCCCTGCACGACGGCGACCACGCGTTCACGGAATTCGACAAGGCGATCAAGCTCGATCCCAACTTCGCCGAAGCCTATTACAACCGCGGCCTGCTGAACTACGAGCGCCGCGACCTCGACCACGCCGTCGCCGACCTCAGCCAGGCGGTTCGGTTCGATCCCGACAACGCCACCACCGTGCACGCGCGCGGGCTCGCCTACAGCGCGCAGCGCGACTACGACCGCGCCATCGCCGATTTCGACAAGGCGCTGAAGCTGGATTCCGGCTTCACCGCCGCCTATGTCGACCGGGGCAACGCCTATCAGCACAAAGGCGCCTACGACCTCGCCATCCACAACTACGATCAGGCCATCAAGCTCGACCCGAAATACGCCGCCGCCTTCACCGAGCGCGGCAACACCTACGCCGCGCGCGGCAAGATCGACCACGCCCTGAAGGACTACGAGCAGGCCATCCGCTTCAACCCGAACTATGCCGGCGTGTTCAACAGCCGCGCCATGCTCTACAAGCGCAAGGGCGACCTGACCCACGCGCTGTCCGATCTCGACCAGGCGATCAAGCTCGATCCCGACTTCGCGGTCGCGCTCAACAACCGCGGCACCATCTACCAGCGCAAGGGCGATCTCGACCGCGCCATCGCCGACTTCAACCGCGCCATCGCCGCCAACCCCTATTACGACGCCGCGCTCAACAGCCGCGGCATGGCCCACAAGAGCAAGGGCCAGCTCGAACAGGCGCTGAAGGACTTCGACCGCGCCATCGGCATCAATTCGGGCTTTGCAATCGCGCTCTATAACCGCGGCGAGACGCTGGAGGCCTTCGGTTATCACGATCGCGCCATCAAGGACCTTTCGCGCGTCATCAAGCTCAACCGCTCCAACGCCCAGGCTTATAATGCGCGCGGCCGGGCCTACATGAACAACCGCGATGCCGACCGGGCGATCGCCGACTTCAGCCAGGCCGTCAAGCTCGACCGTAAATTCGCCGCCGCCTACAACAATCGCGGCCTCGCCTACCGCAGCAAGGGCGACAACGATCGCGCTATCGACGATTTCACTATGGCGGCTCGCATCAATCCGCGCTACGCGCTCGCCTATTCGAACCGCGGCAACGCCTATTTCAACAAGCGCCAATACGACCGGGCCATCGGCGACCTCAACGAGGCGATCAAGCTCAACCCGAACTACGTGCGCGCCTACTACGACCGCGGCGTCGCCTACGGCACCAAGGGCGACAACGATCACGCCATCGCGGACTTCAATCACGCCCTCAAGCTCGACCCGCGCAACACGATCGCGCTCAACAACCGCGGCCTCGCTTACCGCAAGAAAGGCGACAGCGACGCGGCCATTGCCGACTTCACCGCCGCCATCAAGCTCAATCCGAACTACGAGATGGCCTACTATGACCGCGCCAACGCCTATTTCGACCGCGGCGATCTCGGCAACGCCATCGCCGACTTCAACCGGGCGCTCAAGCTGAACCCGAAGGACGCTTTCGCCTATCACGACCGCGGGCTCGCCTACTACGCCAAACGCAACGCCGCCAAGGCGATCGCCGACTTCGAGACGGCCACCAAACTCTACCCCGACTATGCGATCGCGCCGCGCCCGGGCAAGGAGCTACGCGGCCAGCGCGGCTTCGACCGCGGCGCCAGCGAGCTGACCCAACCGATCCAAGTGAGCCCGCTGTTCGCTCTCGCCTATAACGATCGCGGCATCGCCGCTGCCGGCGCCAAAAAGCTCGACGACGCCATCGCCGACTTCGGCCGCGCCATCAAGATCAACCCCAATTTCGCCGCCGCCTATTTCAACCGCGGCCAGGCCTATGCCGCCAAGCACGACACCGCCCGCGCCGCGGTGAACTTCGACGCCGCCATCAGCCTCGATTCCAAGATGGCCGCGGCGTTCCATGCGCGCGGCGTGCTGCGCTACGAGCGCGAGAACTACGACGGTGCGCTCGCCGACTTTACCCAGGCGGCGCAGCTTTCGCCGAACGATGCCATCGGCTACTTCAACCGCGGCATCAGCCGCCACGAGAAGCGCGATTACGCGCACGCCATCGCCGACTTCGACCAGGCGATCAAGCTCAATCCCAACCTCGCGGCCGCCCACGCCGCGCGCGGCAATGCGCTCGCCGGAAAGGGAGCCTTCGACGAGGCGATCACCAGCCTGACGCGGGCAATTGCGCTCAAGCCGAATGAGGCCCGCAACTACAACGACCGTGGCATCGCCAACAGCTTCAAGGGCGACAACGACCGCGCGATCGCCGACTTCGACCGCGCCGCCAGCATCAACCCCGGTTACGCGCCGTCCTTCAACGACCGCGGCGTCGCCTACGCCGCCAAAGGCAAGCTCGACCAGGCCATCGAGAATTACGACCAGGCCATCAAACTCAACGGCGACTACGCGCTCGCCTACTACAACCGCGGCAATGCCGCCTACGACAAGGGCGACTACGCCAAGGCCATCGCCGACTTCGACCACGCGCTCAAGCTCAATCCGGCCGACACGCTGGCCTACAACAACCGCGGCAATGCCTACGTCAACAAGCGCGACTACGCCCGCGCCATCGCCGACCTGAGCCGGGCCATCAAATACCGGCCCAGCTACGCGCAAGGCTACGTCGACCGCGGCGTTGCCTATGCCGCCAAAGGCGACGTCAAGCGCGCACTCGGCGATTTCGGCCAGGCGGTCAAGCTTGACCCGCAGAACGCGCTCGCCTGGTACGACCAAGGCCTGGGCTTGCGTGCCAGCGGCGACGTCGACGGCGCCATCCACAGTTTTGCGCAGGCGATCAAGCTCAATCCGGAGGGCGCCGCGGCCTATTACAACCGCGGCAATGCCTATCTGTTCAAACGCGCCTATGACAACGCCATCGCCGACTTCGACCAAGCGATCAAGCTCAGGCCCGACAACGCAGCCGCCTATTACGACCGTGCGCTGAGCTACGGCGCCAAGGGCGACACCGACCGCGCCCTCGCCGACTTCGACGAGGCCATCAAGCGCGACCCCAAGAACGCGCTCGCCTTCTACAATCGCGGCGTCGCCTGGCGACTGAAGGGTGACGTCAAGCGCGCCATCGCCGACTTCAGCGAGACCGCCAAGCTCAATCCACGCTTCGCGCTCGCCTTCTATCAGCGCGGCCGCGCCCACTACGAACAGCACGATTTCGACCGGGCGATTGCCGATTTCGGCGTCGCGATCCGGCTCAACACAGGCTTTGAACGTGCCTATTACGCGCGCGGCCTCGCCCATCGCGACAAGCAGGACTACGACCGCGCCGTCGCCGACTTCAGTCAGGTGCTCAAGCTCAATCCGAAGAATGCCGCCGCCTTCGACAGCCGCGGGCTAGCCTACCGGCTGAAGGGCGACCTTGCCCACGCCATCGCCGATTTCGACCAGGCGGTACGGCATGATCCGAAATCGTCGGTCGCCTACGCGAACCGCGGCACCGCCTACGGCATGAAGGGCGACAACGACCGCGCCATCCGCGACTTCGACGCGGCCATCAAGCTCGATCCCAACAACGCGGTGGCGATCAACAATCGCGGCTTCGCCCGACGCAACAAGGGCGAGCTCGACCGCGCCATTGCCGACTTCAGCGCGGCGATCAAGATCAATCCGAACTACGTCAATGCCCTCTATAACCGCGCCACCGCCTATTACGACAAGCGCGACTTTGAACGCGCCATCGAGGACTTCAACGCGGCGGTGAAGCTCAACCCAAATTTCGCGGACGCCTATAACGGCCGCGGGCTCGCCTACGACAACCAAGCCCAGTTCGACCGCGCCATCCAGGACTTCACGCAAGCCCTTGAGCTCGATCCCAAGAACGCGCACGCCTACAACAACCGCGGCTTCGCCTATCGCAACCGCGGCGACTACGACCGCGCCATCGCCGACTACAACAAGGCCCTAGCCGCCAACCCGAATTACGCGCTGGCGCTCTATAACCGCGGCATCGCCTATTACGACAAGCGCGATTTCGCCCATGCCAGCCGCGACATGAATCAGGCGATCAAGCTCAACCCGAGCTTCTCGGCCGCCTTCCGCGATCGCGGCATCGTCTACTACGACAAGCGCGAGTTCGACGCCGCCCTTCCGGCGCACGATCCGCAGTTGGCGGGCCAGCCCCGCTACGACATTACTTTCGGCGACCGCGGCGGCTCCTACGAGAACCGGCGCGAGGCCGACCGCATCGTCCAGGAAGCGCGGGCGCCGATCGGCATCGACAGCTATGATGCCTACGTCTATTCGCCCGATACCTTCCCGGCGGCGAGCCCGGCCCTGATCGCATCGCTGGCACCGCCGTCGCGCGCCCAAGCACGCAAGGGCGTGCCGCTGCCGCCGACGGCGCCCGGCGTCACCCTCGCGTCCAATGCGGCCGGAGCCGACGTGCCGATGCCGCGCGCGCGGCCGGAATTGGAACCGGTGATGCGCGCACCGCAGGCGGCGGCGCCGCCACACGTCGGGCGGCCGGCGCAGGCGCGGCGGCCAAGCCGGACGGTGCAGAGGCGCCGTTGGGTCCATCGCCCGCCACCGCGCCGTCGCCGGCAGCGGGACACCGGATTCTTCTTCTGGCGATAGCACCGGCGCGGACAGCGCAAACCTGTGGACGCGCGGGCGCCGGCCGCCCACCGGCCGCGTGAATGCGGCTAGATTGCCGCCACCATGACCACGCTTCGCTACCGCAACCGGTTGCGCGCGCTGCTGACGCCGGCCGAACACCGCGTCTACGCGCGCCTCGACAACGCGCACAAGATTCAGGACTTCCTCGACCGCATGCCGGTCAATTTCGAGCCGAACGGCGACACCGCCATGTCGCCGCGCCGGGTGCTGGAGACCGGGGTCGCCCATTGCGCCGAGGCCGCGGTGTTCGCCTGCGCGGCGCTGGCCTATCACGGCAAGAACGCGTGGCTACTCGACCTGCAGGCGCGGCCGAGCGACCAGGACCACATCGTCACGCTGTTCAAGGAGCGCGGCCTGTGGGGCGCGATCAGCAAAACCAACCACGCCATCCTGCGCTGGCGCGACCCGATCTACCGCAGCGCGCGCGAAGTGGCGATGACCTTTGCGCACGAATACGCTCTGCCAAGCGGCTTGAAATCGTTGATGGCCTATTCGCGGCCGTTCTCGCTGACCCGTTACGCACCGGCACGCTGGGTGATAGCGCAGGAAGACCTCGACTGGCTGCTGTTCGACCTCGATCTGTCGCCGCATGTGCCGGTCGCGCCCGCACACGCCATGCACAAGCGCCGGCGCTCCGCGCCCGTCGAAATGCGCGCGCAGGAAGTGGTGGAATGGGCTTACCCGCGCGGGCTCAAGCCCTACAAGCCGCCCAACAGAATCGCCAACTACAAGCCGAAGAAGGCGGCGCGGCGCTGACGATCAGTTCCACCAAATTGTTCATACGTCGCCCCTTCCGTTCGTCCCCGCGAAAGCGGGGACCGAGGGACAAAATCTTCACAACCGGCATGTTCAGCACTGGATTCCCGCTTACGCGGGAATGAACGGAGTTTGCCTCACCCCGAACGGGACAATTGCAAGACAGCAGCGTTGGCTTCGAGGGTCTTGTCGAGCGCCGCCTCGGCGGTGACGCGGCCGATGATCACCAAAAGCGGCCCCGGCAATGCCGCCACCTCCAGACGGGCCGGCAGTTCGCCGATCGGCGCGCTGACCGCCTGCTGGTCGGACCGCGTGGCGCGCGCAACGGCCAACGCCGGCGTTTGCGGATCGAGCCCTTCGGCAACGGCGCCTTCAACCAGCGTATGAAGCGTCTTCGCCGGCATATAGACCGCGGTGGTGGTGGCTGGATCGGCGAGGCTGCGCCAATCGATGTCCTCCGGCAGCCGGCCGTTCTTGGCGTGGCCGGTGATGATCTGCAGGCGGCGGGAACGATCGCGGCCGGTGAGCGGAATGCCGAGGCTCGCCGCCGCCCCTTGCGCCGCGGTGACGCCGGGCACGATCGCGACCGCGATGCCGGCTTTGCGGCAGGCGTCGATCTCCTCACCGGCACGGGCGAAGATCAACGGATCGCCGCCCTTGAGCCGCACCACGCGCTTGCCCTGTCTGGCGAGATTGACCATCAGCGCGTTGATATCGTCCTGCTTGCACGATGGGCCATGGCCGGTCTTGCCCACCAGCATCTTCCTGGCTTCGCGGCGGGCGAAATCGAGCACGGCGCGCGAGACCAGATCGTCGAACAGAATGACATCGGCCGATTGCAGCGCGCGCACCGCGCGCAAGGTCAGCAGTTCCGGATCGCCGGGGCCGGCGCCGACCAGCGTCACCGTGCCGTTCTCGACGGTCGGCCCCTGCCCCGCCACGTCGGCAACGAAGCGTTTGAAATCGGTTTCGCCAGGTTCACGGCCGGGACTGGCGACCGCGTGCGCCGTAAAGAGCTGCCAAAACTTGCGACGGCCGGCGAACGACAGGCCGGATGCCTTCACGTCCGCGCGCCAGCGCGCGGCGGCGGCGGCCCAGGCGGCGAAGCCCTGCGGCAGCAGGGCTTCGAGCTTAGCGCGCACGGCTTGCGCGAACACCGGTGCGGCGCCGTCGGTGGATATGCCGATGACGAGCGGCGAACGATTGACGATGGCGCCGAAGGAGAAATCGCAAAACGCCGGCTTGTCGATGACATTGACCGGCACGCCGGCGGCGCGGGCGGCGGCGGCGAACGCTGCGGCGTCCTCGTCATTGTCGAAGGCACCGATGGCGACCGCGGCATCGTTCAAGTCCAGCGGCGTCCACGCCCGCCGATGCAGGACAACGATGCCACCGGGTGGATCGTCAGCCAATTCGGCCAGCGCGGCGCAGACATCGTCGGCAAAGACGTCGACGCACGCGCCGGCCGCCGACAACAGCTCCGCCTTCCAGGCCGCCGCCTCATTGCCGCCCGCCAGCAGCGCGCGCTTGCCGCCAAGCGACAGGAACACCGGCAGCCGCGCCAGTGCGCCCATGCGCGGCGGCCGCGCCTCCTCGGGTTGACGGCCAGGACGCACACTCATCGCCGCGCGCCCACATTGGCGTGGAAATCGGCGCCGTTACCGGTCGCCGCCACGAATCCGGCGCGGATGGTGAAATCGCCGAAGCGCTCGCCCTTCTCCCGCTCGGCGGCATAAGCGGCGAAAATCGGATCGAGCGCGGCGATGATGGCCGCGTGGTCGACGTCTTCGCGGTAGAGCTTGGAAAGTCGCGAGCCGTCGAAGGCGGCGCCGAGATAAAGATTGTAGCGGCCGGGGCCTTTACCGACCAAGCCGATCTCCGCGAGATAAGGCCGCGCGCAGCCGTTCGGGCAGCCGGTCATGCGGATGACGATGTCGTCGGCCGACAGCCCGTGGAGGCTGAGCTTCTCGTCGAGTGCGTCGAGCAGCTCGGGCAGATAGCGCTCACTTTCCGCCAGCGCCAGGCCGCAGGTCGGCAGCGCGACACAGGCCATGGCGTTGCGGCGCAGACCCGACCACGGCGCCAGCAGGCCGGCTTCGCGCGCGATGCGCTCGATCTCGCTTTGCTTGTCGCTCGCCACGTTGGCGAGGATGATGTTCTGGTTGGCGGTCATGCGGAAATCGCCGTCGTGGATTTTCGCGATCTCGCGCAGCGCGGTCATCTGCATGGCGCCGGGGCGGTCGGCGATGCGGCCGTTCGGCACATACAAAGTGAGATGGGCGCGGCCATCCGTCCCCTCGCTCCAGCCGTAGCGGTCGCCGGTGGAGGTGAACTCGAACGGCTTGGCCTTGGCGAGTGTCAGGCCGGCGCGGCGCTCGACCTCGGCGCGGAACGCGTCGAGCCCGCGGTCCTCGATGGTGTATTTCAGCCGCGCATGCTTGCGGTTCTTGCGGTCGCCCCAGTCGCGCTGCACCGTCATCACCGCCTCGGCGATCTTCACCGCATCCTCGGTCCGGCAGAAGCCCATCACCTCGGCGGTGCGCGGATAGGTCTCCGGCTCGCCATGGGTCATGCCCATGCCGCCGCCGACGCTGACGTTCCAGCCGGTGACCGCGCCGTTCTTGTCGAGGATGGCGATGAAACCGAGATCGTGCGCGAACACGTCGACATCGTTCGACGGCGGCACCGCCACCACGGTCTTGAACTTACGCGGCAGATAGGTCTTGCCGTAGATCGGCTCGATCGCCTCTTCCTCGCCGCCGGCGATGCGCTCGCCGTCGAGCCAGATCTCGCGATAAGCCGGCGTCTGCGGCGTCAGACGCGCGGAGACGGCGCGCGCCAGCTCAATCGCTTCGGCGTGCGCCGGCGATTGATACGGGTTCGGGTTGGCCATCACGTTGCGATTGACGTCGCCGCAAGCGGCGATGGAATCGAGCAGCACCGCGTCGATGGCCTTCAGCGTCGATTTCAGGTTGAACTTGATGATGCCGTGGAACTGCACCGTCTGCCGCGTGGTCAGCCGCATGGTGCCGTTGCCATAGTCGCGGGCGACGCCGTCGAGCGCGAGCCATTGCCGCGGCGTCACCACGCCGCCCGGCATGCGCACGCGGATCATGAAGGAGAACGCCTTCTCCATCTTTTTGCGCGCGCGCTCGGGGCGCAGATCGCGGTCGTCCTGCAGATACATGCCGTGGAACTTCACCAGCTGCTGATCGTCGTCGACAATCGATCCGGTGATCTCGTCGGTGAGCCCCTCGGCGAGCGTCCCGCGCAAATAAGTGCTCGCTTCCTTGATGTGCTCGTTGCGGGAAAGTTCGTCGGTCATTCTCGATTTCCAACTGGTTCGGCAGTCTTCCTCCCGCTCGTCCCCGCGAAAGCGGGGACCCAGGGGCTACGTAGTGGGGCGCTTCGGCAGCCGTCCTGGATTCCCGCTTGCGCGGGAATGAGCGGAGTTTGGTTCGACGGCTTGCGCAAGCCACAACAGCCGGCTGATCGCACCTGCAATCGCTCAATACACATCCTGCAAATAGCGCTTCTCGCGCTCCAGTGTTGCCACTGCCTCTGCCGCGGCTTCCGGCGACAGCGCCTTCACATCGGCGTAGGCGTTGGTGAGCGTCTCGCGCACGTCCTTGGCCATCGCTTTGGCGTCACCACAGACGTAGAAATGCGCGCCGCCTTCCAGCCAGTCGACCAACTCGCGCCGGCGCTGCCATATCTTGTGCTGCACGTAGACCTTCTCCGGCCGGTCGCGCGAGAAGGCAACGTCAAGCCGCGTGAGCGCACCGTCCTTCAGCGCCTCCTGCCAGTCGAGCTGGTAGAGGAAGTCGTGGGTATAGCTGCGGTCGCCGAAGAACAGCCAGCTCTTAGCCGTCGCGCCGGTGGCGCGGCGCTCCTGCACGAAAGCGCGGAACGGCGCGACGCCGGTGCCGGGGCCGACCATGACGATGTCGCGGTCGGGCGACGGCAGCGCGAAATGCTTGTTCGGCTTCACCTTCACCCGCACGCGGTCGCCGCGCTTGAGCCGCTCGGCGGCATACGTGGAGGCGACGCCCTTGCGGGCGCGGCCGTGCAGATTGTAGCGCACGGCGGAAATCAGCAGATGCGCCTCGTCCTCGAATTCGCGGCGCGAGGAGGCGATCGAATAGGCGCGCGGGCTGAGTGGGCGCGTCAGCGCGCGCAAGGTTTCGGCGCTGTGCGCCTCTGGAAACGCTTCAATAAAGTCGATGAGCTGACGATCGGCGACCCAACCGCGCACCGCGCCCCCCTCGATCAGCGCTTTGACCCCGGCGTGACCGGTCGCGGCCACGAAGGTCTCCAGCGACTTCAGCGACAGCGTGGTGACGTCGCGCGAGGCCAGCAACTCGGCGCGCAAGCCATCGTCGGAAACCTTCGCCAGCGACATCAGTTCGTCGACGTAAGCCGGATCGTTTTCGGCATAAAGGTCGAGCGAAGCGCCGGGCTCGTAGGCGGGCGCCGCGCCGTCGAAACCAAGCGCCAGATGCACCGTTTCCTTTTCCGAGCGCGAGGAATTCAGGTTCACGTGTTCGATAACTTCCGCCTCGACGATATCGCTGGCGGCGGCAGCGGCCGGCTTGTGCGTGAAATCGACTTCAATGACGCGGCCGCGGCCGTCGTCTGCCGGCGCCAGCGCATGAAGCGCGCCGCCGATCCATTGTCGCGGCCGGCTCGGCAAAATCGAGATCGCAATCGACGCGATCGACCACGCGCTTGGCGCCGAGTGCCTCAAGACGCGCGTCGATGGCCTTGCCGATGGCGCAGAATTCCGCGTAAGCCGTGTCGCCCAGCGCCAGCACGCCGAACGCAACGCCGTCGAGACGCGGGGCGCCCTCGCCCATCAGTTCGTTGTAAACGCGCACCGCGCGCGCCGGCGGCTCGCCCTCGCCCCAGGTGGCGGCGATGACGATCAGCCGCTTGGCCTTGGCGAGGTCGGCCATGTCCAGGTCGGCCATGTCGACGACGCGCGGCTTGAAGCCGAGCTTGCGCGCTTGCTTCGCCATATCGCCGGCGAGCGCCTCCGAGTTACCCGAACTCGCTGGCGAACACGATGGTGAGCGGCTCGGCCGCGCGCGGCGGTGCTGCCTGCTGCTCGTTGGCAGCGGTATGCTCGATCCCAGCGAGAAAGCCTGCGAGCCACGCGCGCTGAACCGGGCTTGCCGGCCCCATGACGCGGTTGAGCAGCGCGATCTCCTCCTCGGCGAAGGGAGCGGATTTCGGGATCGGGATCATGCTCTGGGCTCTTTCGGTCGCAACCAATGAGAGCCCTTAGATAGAAGCTTATTCTGTTTGACCGCAATAAGTGACGGAAAATAAGAAGATAATTCCCGAATTGCCTCTCCGGGGCCGTAAACATTTCCCTCCAGCGCCCCTCCCCGGAGAACGCCGGCGCTGCCCGGCCGGCCCTCCGCCGCCTTCCCCAGGGGCATTTTACCGACCGACCGCCGCCCGCTATAAGGCGGCCGACCAACCGCAGCCGGAGGCCTTGAGACGCGTGACTTCGTTCGTTTTCCGCAGGCAGATGATGATCGAATGGGGCCACTGCGATCCCGCCGGCATAGTGTTCAACAGCCGCTTCTTCGAATTCTTCGACACCAGTTCATGGCTCCTGTTCGACGCGGCGCTCGGCGTGAAGCCGCAGGATCTGGCCTCGACCTTCGGCATCATCGGCATCCCGCTGGTCGACGCGCGCGCCGAGTTCCGTAAACCGGCGAAGTTCGGCGAAATCGTCGAGATCGCCTCGCGCGTTTCCGAGTTCCGCCGCTCCAGTTTCGACATCGAACACCGCATCAGCGCCGGCGGCGAACTGGCGGTCGAGGGTAGCGAAACACGGGTCTGGGCGGCGCCCGACAAGGACAACCCCGAGAAAATCGGCGCCGTCGCCATTCCCGCCGAAGTCATTGCCAAATTTGGCTAATTTCTGGGGCCGGCGGGATATCCGTTCCAGCCATTCCCGGTAATGGGTCTGGAGGGGCAAAGGCCCCTGGTGTGTCGTAATCTCAACAAGACGAAGCGCGAATCTTAATCCGTGCCGCTTGAGGGGAGAGAGACGCCTTGCCTCGGCTGCTTGAGTTCACGCTCAACGGCCGTGACCGCGCTGACGCGGTCGCGGACAATTTGCTGTTGCTCGATTTCCTGCGCGAGCAGATCGGGCTGACCGGCACCAAGACCGGCTGCGACGGCGGCGAATGCGGCGCCTGCACGGTACTGATCGACGACCAACCGGTGCTCTCCTGCCTCACATTGACCTCCACCGTACAAGGCAAGCGCGTCGAAACTGTCGAAGCGCTCGGCCACGACGGGCAGTTGTCGGCGGTGCAGCGCGGCTTCCACGAAAAGCTCGGCTCGCAGTGCGGCTATTGCACGCCCGGCTTCATCATGGCGTCCGCCGGGCTGTTGCGGCGTAATCCCAACCCGAGCGACGCCGAGATTTTGGACGCGCTCGGCAGCAACATTTGCCGCTGCACCGGCTATGTGAAGATCATCGAGGCGGTGAAATACGCTGCCGCGCTGAACGCGCAAGGGGTCGCCCCATGAACATCAACGCCCCCGCGCATAACATCGGCGATTATGTGCCGCTGATCGACGGGCCGGAGAAAGTCTCCGGCCGCGCCAAATACACCGCGGACATCGTGGCACCCGGCCAGCTTGCCGGGCGCATCTATCGCAGCCCCTACGCACACGCCGAGATAATTTCGGTCGACGTATCGGAAGCGCTGAAGATTCCCGGCGTCAAGGCGGTCGTCACCGGCGCCGATTGCGACAAAGGCTTCGGTGTGCTGCCGATTGCGCGCACCGAATATCCGCTGGCCCGCGACAAGGTGCGCTATCGCGGCGAGCCGGTGGCCGCTGTCGCCGCGGTCGATGACGCCGCCGCGTGTAAAGCGCTTAGCCTGATCCGCATGACGGTGCGCGAACTGCCGGGATACTTCACAACGAAAGCTGCGCTTTCGCCTGACGCCGTGCAACTGCACGAGAAGAAGCCAGGCAATGTCGAGCGTGACGTGCTGTTCGAACTCGGCTCGACCGAACAGGGTTTCGCCGAAGCCGACCTGGTGCGCGAGGGCAGCTATAACTGCGCCGAGGTCTGCCAGAACCAGATGGAGATGCACGCCGCGGTCGCCGAATACGATGCGGTGCGCGAGCGCATGACCGTGCATGCCTCCACGCAGGTGCCCTATTACGTGCACCTGATGCTGGCGCAGATCCTCGACATGGAGATGTCGCGCATCCGCGTAGTCAAGCCGCATGTCGGCGGCGGCTTCGGCTGCCGCACCGAGACGCTGAACGTCGAATTGATCGCGGCGTTGCTGGCGCGCAAGGCCAAAGGCACCGTGCGCATCGTCACCAGCCGCGAGGAAACCTTCATTACCCATCGCGGCCGGCCGGAAACCGACATCCGCATGAAGATCGGCATGCGCAAGGACGGCCGCATTACGGCGGTCGAATGCGAATGCGACCAGCGCGGCGGCGCGCATTCGGGCTACGGCGTGGTGACCATCCTTTATGCCGGCTCGATGATCTACGCCATCTACGACCTGCACAACGTCAAATACGTCGGCAAACGCGTGCTCACCAACACGCCGCCCTGCGGCGCGTTCCGCGGCCACGGTACGGTCGATGTGCGTTTCGCCTTCGAGAGCCTGGTCGACGAAATGGCGGCGGAGCTCGGCCTGGACCCGTTCGCGGTGCGGCGCGCCAATCTTCTGAACGCGCCCTGCTTCACCGACAACGACCTGATGATCAACTCATATGGGCTCCCTGAGTGCATGGACTGGGTCGAGCGCGAAAGCGGCTGGGCACAACGCAAGGGCAAGCTGCCGAAGGCAAACGGCGTGCGAAAGGGTCTCGGCATGGCCTGCTCGCATTACATCTCGGGGGCCTCCAAGCCGGTGAATTGGACCGGCGAGCCGCACGCCACCGTCAAGATCAAGCTCGACTTCGACGGCTCGCTGGTCGTGCTGTCGGGCGCGGCCGATATCGGTCAGGGCTCGACCACGATCCTGGCGCAGGCCGTCGCCGAAGTGCTCGGGCTCGATTTGGCGCGCGTGCGGGTCGTCACCGGCGACAGCGAGGTGGTGCCGAAGGATAACGGCTCTTACTCGTCGCGTGTCACCTTCATGGTCGGCAATGCCGCGCTCGATGCCGCGCGTAATCTCAAGGCGCTGCTGGTGAACGCCGCCGCCCGCAAGCTGGAAGCCAGGCCAGAGGACATCGAGTGCCTGGGCGAGGTCTATCGCGCCGGCGCCCAGGACAAGGGCGCCACCTTCGACGAGGTCGTGGTGGAAGCGCTGAAGGATTCCGGCACCATCACCGTCACCGGCAATTACTCCACCATCCCGGAATCGCACGGCGGCAAGAAATACCGCGGCGCCGCGATCGGCGGCACCATGGGCTATTCCTATTCGGCGCAAGTGGTCGAAGTCAGTGTCGACGACGAAACCGGCGTCGTCACCGTCGATAAAGTGTGGGTCGCGCATGACTGCGGCAAGGCGCTCAACCGGCTGTCGGTCGAAGGCCAGGTGCAGGGCTCGGTGTGGATGGGCCTGGGCCAGGCCATGAGCGAGGAAGTCGCCTATCACGACGGGCTGATGGTCACCGGCAACATGCTCGACTACCGGGTGCCGACCATCCAGGACTCGCCGCCGATCGAAGTCGGCATCGTCGAGAGCATCGATCCGCACGGGCCGTTCGGCGCCAAGGAGGCCGGCGAAGGCTCACTCGCCGCCTTCTTGCCGGCACTCACCAACGCTATCGCCGACGCCATCGGCCTGCGCTTCAATGACCTGCCGGTGACACCGGACCGGGTGTTCGAGGTGCTGGAGAAGAGACGACGCGCTTTGGAGAAGAAGAATGGATAACCTCCGTTCGTCCCCGCGAAAGCGGGGACCCAGGGCCAATGCACCGGCGTCCCGCTTGCGCGGGAATGAACGGGTTTGGCGGAAAGGCGCCGCCTGATGGACGCCCTGCCCGACTTCCAGGTGCTGCAACCGGCAACGCTCGACGAAGCGCTGGCCGCGCGCGCCGAACATCCGGACTCCAAGCCGCTCGGCGGCGGCACCGATCTTGTCGTCAACATCCGGCGCGGCATCCTGGCGCCGACCGTGCTGATCGATATGAACCGCGTGCGCGAGTTGCACGCGATCAAAGCCGACGAACACACGCTGGAGCTCGGCGCCTCGGTCACCCTCGCGCAATTGGCCGAGCACCCCGACGTCATCAGGCACTATCCGGTGGTGGCGCAAGCCGCCAGTCACATCGCCGGCCCGACTCACCGCAACATGGGCACGGTCGGCGGCAACCTCTGCCTCGACACCCGCTGCATCTATTACAATCAGAGCGAATGGTGGCGCTCGGCCAATAACCATTGCCTGAAGACCACCGGCACCATCTGCCATGTGGCGCCGAAGAGCCGCGGCGTGTGCTTCGCCACCTATTCCGGCGATCTCGCCCCGGCGCTGCTGACGCTTCATGCCGAAGTCGACATCGCCGGGCCCGACGGCAAGCGCACCATCCCGCTGGAGCAGCTCTATATCGGCTTCGCCCGCCAGGATGTGCCCGTCACCGAAACCCAGGGCGACGGCAAATACTATCTCGCGCTCCGCCCGGGTGAGATTGTCACCGCGGTGCGCGCCAAGAACACGCCAGGATTGCGCTCGGCATACGATAAGATCCGCATTCGCCGTTCGATCGAATATCCGGTGGCGGGCGTCGCGGTCGCGCTCAAACGCGAGGGCGACAAGCTCACGAGCTTGCGCATCGGCTTCACCGGCACCAATCCGCGCCCGGTGCTGCTCGCCGGCACTGCCGACCTCTGCGGCGGCGGCATCGACGAGCGTGTCATCAAGGGCCTCGACGTCCTGGTCCGCGACCAGATCATGCCGATGAAGACCACCTTCACGCCCGGCCATTACCGCCGGCGCGTCGCCGGCGTGCTGGCGCGGCGGCTGCTGATGCGCCTGTTCGGCGACTGAAGGCGCAGGGGACCGGCATGCTGGACGACTTCACCGAGCGCCGCCCCTACAACGCCGTTTCCGACTTCGTCGACAGCCACATCGCGCAAGGCCGCGCCGGCAAGATCGCCTTCATCGATCCCGAGCGCTCGCTCACCTACGGCGACCTGCAGGCGCGCAGCATCCGCTTCGCCAATGCTTTGCACGCGCTCGGGCTGAAACACGAAGACCGCGTCGCGCTTCTGCTGCACGACACCGTCGATTATCCGGTGGCCTTCTGGGGCACCATCCGCGCCGGCTCCATCGCCATCCCGCTCAACACCTTTCTCAACCCGCCGCAATACGCCTTTATGCTTGCGAACTCGCGGGCCGCCGCGCTGGTCGTCGACGCCTCACTCATTCCCATGATCGCGCCGCTCATTGACGCGCTGCCTCATCTCAAGACCATCGTCCTGGTCGGTAGCAACGGAGCCGACAAGGCGACCTTGGCCGCCTTCCCCGGCCGCGCAGTGCATCGGTTCGAGGACGTGATCGCGGCGGCAAGCCCCGCGCCATTCGCCGCCCCGACCGTCTCCGACGAGGTCGCGTTCTGGCTCTACACCTCGGGTTCGACCGGCGAGCCCAAGGGCGTCAAGCACGTCCACACCAGTCTGATGGCGACCGCCAAGCTGTTCGGGCAAGGCGTGCTCGGCATCGCCGAGAACGACGTGGTGCACTCGGCCTCCAAGCTGTTCTTCGCCTACGGCCTCGGCAATGCCATGAGCTTTCCGCTCTCGGTCGGCGCCACCGCCGTGCTGTGGCCGCACCGGCCGACACCGGAGGGCGTGTTCGAAATCATGCGCCGCCATCGGCCGACCGTGTTCTACGGCGTGCCGTCGCTCTACACCGCCCTGCTGGCGCACAAGGAAATATGCCGGGGCGCCGGCTCCGATCGGTTGCGCATCTGCGTCTCGGCCGGCGAAGCGCTGCCCGCCCATATCGGCGAGCGCTGGCGCGACGTCACCGGCGTCGACGTGCTCGACGGTATCGGCTCCACCGAACTGCTGCAGACATTTCTCAGCAACCGGCCCGGCGACATTCGTTATGGCTCCAGCGGCAAGCCGGTGCCCGGCTACGAAGTACGCATCGTCGACGAAACCGGCCACGACGTCCCCACCGGCGAGATCGGCGAATTGATCGTGCGCGGGCCGTCGGCCGGCGAAGGCTATTGGAACCAGCGTGCCAAGAGCCGCCGCACCTTCGTCGGTGAGTGGACGCATACCGGCGACAAGTATCGGCGCGACGCCGAGGGCTATTATTATTACTGCGGGCGCACCGACGACATGTTCAAGGTCAGCGGCATGTGGGTGTCGCCGTTCGACGTCGAGGCGGCGTTGATCTCGCATGAGGCGGTGCTGGAGGCCGCCGTCATCGGCAAGGCCGACGCCGACGGGCTGATCAAGCCGAAGGCCTTCATCGTGTTGAAGAACGGCTTTGCCGCCGACGATCGGCTGCTGGAGACGCTCAAGATCCACGTCAAGGAACAGGCCGGCCCGTGGAAATTTCCGCGCTGGATCGAATTGCGCGAGGATCTGCCGCGCACCGCCACCGGCAAGATCCAGCGCTTCAAACTGCGGGATGAAGATTTGCAGGCTTCGGCGGCATCGTAACCGCTTGTCGTTCCGGGACGCGCCCCAGAGGCCGCGCCCCGGAATGACAGATCAACGCTCGTTCGCCCGCTTGCGCCCGGTGATCATCGCCTTCACCAGGTTCTCGCGGTGCTCGAAGCTCGCCACCAGCACGCCGAGCACATGGACAACGACGAGACCGACGGTGAGGTTGGCGAGCACCTCGTGCACCTCTTCCACCCACTCCGCGCCCCAATAGGCGTCGGTCGTCATCATGTAGCCGGTGATGCCGGTGCCGATGAGCATGACGATCAGCGCCACGACCATGGCGCCCCCGGCCGGATTGTGGCCGATAAAGCGTGGCGCTCGGAGCAACGCCACGTCGCGCACGTATGCGAACACCGCACGCGGCGAACGCACGAAGTCGCCAAAGCGCGCGTGACGCGGACCGACGAAGCCCCACACGATACGCAGAGCCAGCAGGCCGGCGATGGCGTAGCCAGCGGCGATGTGCACGTTCTGCACCTCGTCGCCGGTGACATAGGCCAGCAGAAACAGCGCGGCCAGCGACCAGTGGAACACCCGCACGAACGGGTCCCAGACCTTGACCGTTGCCGGCGGCGTCGCGCCGCCGGCTGCGATCGCGTGGTTGATGGTCGTCATCGCCCAAGCCGTCAAAGCTGGCCGACGATCTTGCCGTTCGTCGGATCGACGAACAGCTCGACCCGCTGGCCGTTCTTGTCGAGCGTGTAGAGCTCGCCGCAGGCTTTCTTCAGCTTGGCCTTCTTCACCGTATAGCCCTGGGCTTCGACCTTGGCCTGCAGTTGCTGGATCGACAGCCACTGGCTCTGCGGCGCCGCGGTGCAGGGACGGCCGAGGCTGCCGGCCTGGGCGGTTGCAGCGGTAGCGAGCAAGGCGGCGGCAACAGTGACGATGGTGATCTTGCGCATGGTTCTCTCCAATTTGCGGAACCCGGCCGCATCGTGCGGCGAGGCGATGGGTGAAGATTGTCAAAGGGGTACTGACGGCGACCTGTTGGGCAATGTCAGCCAATTGTCAGCCGGCCGCGACGTGCTTTGCCCAAAACAAAGGAGCCGGCGGCAGGCAGGGCCACCGGCTCCCCGATGCGGGCATCGAAGACAGCGCGCTAGTCGCGGTCTTCGTACGCGCCCGATTTGTGCTCACGCTCGCGGGTTTCCTTGCCGTGCTCGCGCGAGTCTCCGCCGCGGTCGGCAACTTCGGCGCGCTCGTTTTTCTTGGTCTCGGCCATTTCGCCGCCGCCCACGGTCTCCACGTTCCGAGTAATCTGGCTGTCGTCCTTCATGCCGGGCTTCGCCTGGTCGTTGCTGGCTTGGGCCGCGGCCGCCAGGCCGAACAGGGCCGCGATGGCACCGAAAATGATGGTCTTGCGCATGGTGATCCTCTTTGTCCTTTAGGGTTTCCCGGCGGGCCGGACCCCGGCCGCCATGACCGCGACCATGGCCGAACCCCGCTGACGGCCCCCTGTTGATCCATGTCAGCGATTTGTCAGGTCGGTTCGGGCATGGTCCGCCCATGCTTTTGCGTGACTTTTCAGGATTCCTTGCCGTGCCGCTGCTGGCAGCCGCCCTGCTGTCGGCGGCGCCCGCGATGGCGAGCGACCACGACGAGCATCGCCGTGACGAGGTCCGCCGCGCGGTCGAGGCCGGCGAGATCAAATCGCTCGCCGACATCCTCGCCGCCGTGCGCGGCAAGCTGCCGGGCGAGGTCGCCGGCGTCGAAATCGAGCGCGAGCACGGCCGCTGGCGCTACGAATTCCGCGTGGTCGACAGCAAAGGCCGCCTGTACGAAGTCTATGTCGATGCCCGCAGCGGCAAGATCGAGAAGACCAAGGAGAAGTGATGCGCCTGCTGCTTGTCGAGGACGACCGGCGGATTGCCACGGATGTCGAAGGCGCACTGAAGGCCGCCGGTTATGTGGTCGAGATTGCGCGCGACGGCGAGGACGCCTGGTTCAAGGGCGACACCGAAGACTACGGCGCCGTCATCCTCGATCTCGGCCTGCCGGGCATGGACGGCCTCGCGGTGCTCAAGCGCTGGCGCGCCAACGGCCGCACCATGCCGGTGCTGATCCTGACCGCGCGCGGCAGCTGGGCCGAGCGCGTCGACGGCATCGACGCCGGCGCCGACGATTACCTGCCGAAGCCCTTCCGCATGGAGGAACTGCTGGCGCGCCTGCGCTCGATCGTGCGCCGCACGGCGGGACACGCTTCGTCGCTGGTGGTCGCCGGCGATATCGCGCTCGACGAACGCCAGATGAAAGTGAGCGTGCGCGGCGTACCGGTCGCGCTGTCGCCGCTGGAATACCGGCTGGTCGCTTATCTCCTGCGCCATCGCGGCCGCGTGGTGTCGCAGCACGAGCTCGACGAAAACGTCTATGGCCACGGCGAGGACCACGACTCCAACGCGCTCGAAGTGCTGGTCGGCCGCGTGCGCAAGAAGCTCGGCCCTGAGTTGATCGAGACGCGGCGCGGCTTCGGCTATCTGGTGCCGGAGGCCCCGCCGTGAGCTGGGGCTCGCTGCGGCTGCGGCTGGTGGCCGGCGGTATCGTCGCCATCCTGATCGCGCTGACCATCGCCGGCGCCGGGCTGACGCTTCTGTTCGAACGCCACGTCACCCGCACCATCGGCGACGACCTCGACGTCTATCTCAAGCAACTGGTCGCCGGCATCGACACCGACCCGCAAGGCAAGCTGGTGGTGAGCCGGCCGCCGGCCGATCCGCGCTTTGCCGATCCGCTCTCGGGCCTGTACTGGCAGGTGTCCGACGACCGCGGCCAATTGCTGCGCTCGCGCTCGCTCTGGGACACAGCGCTGAAGCTGCCGCAGGACGAACCGTCACCGGGCGAACTGCATCATCACGTCATCCCCGGCCCCGCCGATGCGCGTCTTCTGGTAAGCGAACGCCGCGTGTTGCTGACCATCGGCGACCGCCATGTGCCGGTGCGTGTCGCGGTTGCGGCCGATCTTGCGCGTGTGTCCGTCGCCGCCTCGAGTTTCGCCAAGGACCTGGCGATTGCGCTTGGCGTGCTCGGCCTGGTGCTGGTGATCGCCACCTCGATTCAGGTCGGACTCGGCTTGCGTCCGCTCGATGCCTTGCGCCGCGGGGTCGCGGATATCCGCTCGGGCCGGCGCGAACATTTGCCCGCAAACGTGCCAGCCGAAGTGAAGCCGCTGGTCGAAGAGGTGAACGGCCTGATCGACGCCCAGGAGCGCGAGATCGAACGCTCGCGCAGCCGCGCCGCCGACCTCGCGCATGGGCTGAAGACGCCGCTCGCCGCGCTCGCGTCGGACGCCGCGCGCCTGCGCGAACGCGGCGAGGAGGATATCGCGTCAGGCATCGAGGCGGTGGGCGACGCCATGAGCCGCCACGTTGACCGCGAGCTGGCGCGCGCGCGGGCGCGCGGCACGGCGCGGCAACGCGGCAGCGTCGCCACCCCGCTCAAACCCCTCGCCGGTTCGTTGATCGCCACGCTATCACGCACGCCCACCGCACAGCGGCTGGAATTCGAAACCCGCATCACCGACGCGCTAAACATGCCGCTCGACCGTACCGACCTCGCCGAAGTGCTGGGGAACCTTCTGGAAAACGCCGCGCGTCATGCCAACGGCCGCGTGCGCATCAGCGCGGATAGCACCGGCCCGGCGATTACGATCGAGGACGACGGGCCGGGCATTGCGCCCGCCGAACGCGTACGCATGCTCGAACGCGGCGCGCGGCTCGACCAACGCGGCGATGGCGCCGGCCTTGGGCTTGCCATCGTGCAGGACGTGCTCAATGCCTATGGCTGGCGGCTCGAACTCGCTGCTTCCGACCTCGGCGGGCTGAAGGCGACCATCGCGCCGGCAACCGGTTAGGCCATTCGCCGAACACTCCGCTCATTCCCGCGGAAGCGGGACTCCAGCTAAACATGACTCAGCAATGTTCGCCCCTGGGTCCCCGCTTTCGCAGGGACGAACGAGTGTGTTCAGCGCGCCATGACTAAGCATCGACGATCTTCACGTATTCGAAGTCGCCCGGCTTGTTGTCGATGCCGACCTTGGGCGGCGCGATCCAGCGCGCATATTTGCCCTTCTCGAACTGAGGCTGCATCAAGCTCTCGATGAAGTCCTTGTCCTCTTCCGAGGGCAGAAAATCGGTGCGCTTGTGCGTCCATTCGGCAGGCGAGAGGATCTTGCCGTCGACGTCGGCATTGGTGCGCGAGAATTCGCCGATGTGGCGGTGGAAGGCGACGTGCGGCAGCTTGATCTCGAACGGAATGCCGTGATCGGCGATCACCTTGTTCCAGCGGTCGACGCCGGTCTGGCAGTCGGCCACGTAGTCGTCGCGCAGCCGCATGTTGAGCGCCGACAGCGCCGGTGCGTCGTCATTCTTGATCTCGCCGTCCATGAGGCGCAGCACCGGATAGGTGCCGCTCTCGAGCTGATGGTCGTCCTCCAGCCGGTCCTCGCGGTAGCGGCCCTTGAGGCCGGCATGGAAGGCATTGGCGGCATTGGTCGATATCTCGTTGCCGAACAGGTCAAGCGTCAGCGAGAAATGCATGTTCGCCTTCTTCTGCACGGTCGGCAAATCGATGACGCCGAGCTTGCGCACCTTTTCGACGTCGTAAGGATCGCTGATGCCAGCCTCCTTCATCGCCTCGCAGGTGCGCTGGACGATGCGGGTGACGCCGGTTTCGCCCACGAACATGTGGTGGGCTTCTTCCGTCAGCATGAAGCGGCAGGTGCGCGACAGCGGATCGAAGCCGGACTGCGCCAGCGATTCGAGCTGCATCTTGCCGTCGCGGTCGGTGAAATAGGTGAACATGAAGAACGACAGCCAATCCGGCGTCTTCTCGTTGAAGGCGCCCAGCATGCGCGGCGTGTCGGCGTCGCCCGAGCGGCGCTCCAGCAGGGCTTCGGCCTCCTCGCGGCCGTCGGTGCCGAAATATTTCTGCAGCAGATAGACCATCGCCCACAGGTGGCGGCCTTCCTCCACGTTCACCTGGAATAGGTTGCGCATGTCGTAGAGCGAGGGCGCGGTCTTGCCGAGATGGCGCTGCTGCTCGACCGAGGCCGGCTCGGTGTCGCCCTGGATGACGATCAGGCGGCGCAGCATGGCGCGGTATTCGCCGGGCACTTCCTGCCAGGCGGCTTCGCCCTTGTGGGTGCCGAAGGGGATCTTGCGCTCCTCGCGCGCCGGCGCCAGCAGGACGCCCCAGCGATATTCCGGCATGCGTACGTAGTCGAACTTGGCCCAGCCCTTGGGATCGACGCCGATGGCCGTGCGCAGATAGACCAGCGATTCCTGGAAACCTTCCGGGCCCATGTCGTTCCACCAGTTGATGTAGCCGGGGTGCCACTTCTCCAGCGCGCGCTTGACGCGCGGGTCATGGCCGAGCGCCACGTTATTGGGAATCAAGCCGTCGTAGTCGACTACGTCCATAGACATTGTAGTTCCTCCGGTCGTTTCCCAGGCGCGGCGCCGCGCGCACGCGTCCTTAGATTCTTTCCTTCGCGTATGTCGGCGACACGCCCGAGCCGTAGAGCTTGAGCGCGCCCTGCTCGCCGATGGCGTTGGGCCGCTGGAAGATCCAGTTCTGCCAGGCGGTCAGACGGCCGAAAATCTTGGTTTCCATGGTCTCGGGACCGGCGAAGCGCAGGTTCGCTTCCATGCCGGTCAGGGCGTCGGGCGAGAAGCTGGTGCGCTCCTCCAACAGGATGCGCAGCTCGTCGTCCCAGTCGAAATCCTCGTAGGCCATGGTGACGAGGCCGAGCTCGGCGGCCTCCTCGCCCTCGATCGGCTCACCGACGCGCGCCTTCAGCGTTTCGATCAACTCAGGCTCGCCGAGGAAACGCGTCTGCAAACGGGTCAGTCCGTTGCCCATGGGATAGAGGCCGAAATTCGCCTGGCCCAAGGTGATCGCGGCAGGCGGCCGGTTGTCGCCTTCTCGCGTGCCGACCAGCATCAGCGAACGGTCGGCGGCGAACGCCAGCTCGGCCAGCGTGCCGGCGAAGCACGAGCCCGGCTCGATCAGCGCGATGAAACTCTTGGGCGTCACGTCCACGCGCTTGAGGGTCCGCTTCAAGTAGTGGCGGATCTCGCGCATCAGCCAGTCGTCCGTGCGGCACTTGATGAGGAAATCGTCGTGCGCCAGCACGGCCTTCGCATTGCCGTCGGTGCGGAACAGCACGACGCCGATCTCGCGCTCGTTGGAGCGCAGGTGCAGGATCGCGTCTTCCAGTTCGCGCGCGACCGTCAGCGGCCAGAACTTGTCGCCCAGCGCATGCGCCGCTTCGACCGAAGCCGGCACATCCTGAGAGGGCCCGCGCGCGGTGACAGTGGCCAGTCCGCGCGCGCGGTCGATCTCGATGTCGACATGCGAATAAGACACGCGGTCGGCTTCGATTCTGCGGTCGAGCGGATTGAGCTTGATGCCCTTGGCGTCGGTCGGCCGATCGGAGCGCGCGGCGATTTCGTGCGCGCGCGCGGCCACCACGTCCTTCCATTTCGAATTGGGCACGACCTCGTCGACCAGCCGCCAGTCGACGGCCTTGGCGCCACGGATACCCTCTTCGATCGAGCAGAACATGTCGGCACGGTCGCGGCGCACCTTGCGCTTGTCGGTGACGCGGGTCAGCCCGCCGGTGCCCGGCAGCACCGCGAGCAACGGCGTCTCCGGCAGCGCCACCGCAGAGCGCCGGTCGTCCACCAGCATGATGTGATCGGCGGCGAGCGCCAGCTCGTAGCCGCCGCCGGCGGCGTTTCCGTTGATGGCGCAGATGTAGATCTGCCTGGAATTGTCGCTGGCGTCCTCGATCGAAAGCCGTGTCTCGTTGGTGAACTTGCAGAAGTTCACCTTCTGCTGATGCGTGGACTTGCCCAGCATGCGGATATTGGCGCCGGCGCAGAATACGTTGTCCTTGCCGGACTTGATGACGACGGCGCGCACTTCCGGGTGTTCGAAGCGCAGACGCTGCACCGCGTCGTTGAGTTCGATGTCGACGCCAAGGTCGTAGGAATTGAGCTTGAGTTCGTAGTCGCCGAGGCCCCCGGCCTCGTCGACGTCCATGATCAGATAGGCGATCTCGCCGTCCAACTCGATGCGCCAATGGCGGTAGCGCGCTGGCTCGGTTCGATAATCAATGATCGTCATGAGCCCTGTTCGATCCCTCTCGAATTCATTTTGAGCGCATCGGAGCGCAGCTCGGCGTCCGGCCGCCGCACGCCGCTCTTCATGCATTATTTTGCATAGAAATAGCACTTCCCCCGGCAGTCCACAACGGGGCGGCAGGCCGAACCGCGGCTTTCCTCCACAACCCTGCTTGGCCGGAAAAAGCCACTGAATACGCTGAATTTCCCGGGAAAAGGCCACGGCGGGACCATTGCAATCCGGCCTTGCCTGCCGCATAGTCATCTGCAATATAATTCACGATCATTTCCCGGATCACCGATGACGACACCCGCACCCGTCTACGGCCGCGACACCGACGCTTACCTGCACCGGCTGGGCGAGCGCGTGCGCATGCTGCGCAACCAGCGCGGCATGTCGCGCAAGGCGCTGGCCCAGCACGCCAAGGTGTCCGAGCGCTATCTGGCGCAGCTCGAGACCGGCAAGGGCAACGGCTCGATCGTGCTGTTGCGGCGGATTTCGCGCGCGCTCGGCCTGCCGGTCACGCAACTGGTCAACGAGGGCGCCGAGCCCGCGCTCGACCTGGTGCTGCTCAGCCAATTCCTCGAACGGCTGCCGGCGCCGGCGCTGAGCCAGGCGCGCGAACTGCTGCTGCGGCAATTCAGCGAGCCGTCCGACGACCTGCGCAACCGGCGTATCGCGCTCATCGGCCTGCGCGGCGGCGGCAAGTCGACGCTCGGCCGGCTCCTGGCCGCACAGCTCGACGTGCCGTTCATCGAGCTCGACCGCGAGGTCGAGCGCATGGCCGGCGCTCCTTTGAGCGAAATCTTCGACATGTTCGGCCAGCAGACCTTCCGCCGCGCCGAGCGCGAGGCGCTGGAAGGCGTGCTGCGCCAGCACCGCGCCTTCGTGATGGCGACCAGCGGCAGCATCGTCACCGAGCCGGGCACACTCGAACTGCTGCTCGCCTCCTGCTTTACAGTCTGGGTGCGCGCCGCGCCCGACGAGCATATGAAGCGCGTCATGCAGCAAGGCGACATGCGGCCAATGGCCGGCAGTGCCCGCGCCATGGAAGATCTGATTGCAATTCTCAGGAGTCGAGAACCGCTCTACGCCAAGGCCGCGGCTGAGCTCGTGACCACGGGTAAAGACCCCGAAGAGAACCTGGCAGAACTGTTGCGCGTGATCCCGGTTTCGGCTAGCCGCAACGAGCGCAAATCGGCTGAGCCGAATGAAAAACAGACACGGGGGAGCCGGCCTGTGCCGGAACGAGCAGAATGAGTGAAACGATCAAAACCGACGTTTTGATTATCGGTGCCGGGCCGGTCGGCCTGTTCGCGGTGTTCGAGCTCGGGCTGCTCGACATCAAGACGCATCTGGTCGACATCCTCGACCGCGTCGGCGGACAATGCGCCGAGCTCTATCCGGAAAAGCCGATCTACGACATTCCTGGTATACCGCTGATCACCGGCCATGGCCTGACCGAAGCGTTGATGGAGCAGATCAAGCCGTTCGGCCCCACCTTCCATCTCAGCGAGATGGTGACCACGCTGGAGAAGATCGGCGATCCGCTGTTCCGCGTCGGCACCGATGCTGGCAAGACCTTCGAAGCGAAGTGCGTGGTGATCGCCGCCGGCGGCGGCTCGTTCCAGCCCAAGCGCCCGCCGATCAGTGGCATCGAGCCGTACGAAGCAAAGTCGGTGCACTATGCCGTACGCAAGATGGACGCCTTCCGCGACAAGCGGCTGTTGGTCGTCGGCGGCGGCAACTCGGCGCTCGACTGGACGCTCAATCTGCAGCCGATCGCCAAGCGGCTGACGCTGGTGCACCGGCGCGACGAGTTCCGCGGCGCGCCCGACAGCGTCAACAAGATGCGGGCACTGGTCGAAGCCGGCGAGATGGACCTCAAGATCGGGCAGGTCACCGACCTGGAAGGCCCCGACGGCCAGCTCACCGCGGTCAGCATCAAGGAAAAGGACGGCTCGGTTAGCCGCGTCGAAGTCGACGCGATGCTGCCGTTCTTCGGGCTCACCATGAAGCTCGGGCCGGTGGCCGACTGGGGCCTCAACCTTGAGGAAAACCTGATCCCGGTCGATACCGCCGCCTTCGAGACCAGCACGCCCGGCCTGTTCGCCATCGGCGACATCAACACCTATGCCGGCAAACTCAAGCTGATCCTGTCCGGCTTCCACGAAGGCGCGCTGATGGCGCAGAAGGTCTTCCACTACGTCTATCCCGACAAACGGCTGGTGTTCCAATACACGACCTCGTCAACCAACCTGCAGAAAAAACTGGGTGTCGCATGAGCGATCAATTGAACGTCGAAGGCGCCGCGCGCCCGCACGAGCAAACGCAGGCCACGGCGAAGATCACCTTCATCGAGCACGACGGCACCACCCACGCGGTCGATGCCGAGATCGGCTCGACCGTGATGGAAGCGGCGCTGCGCAACGATGTTACCGCCATCGTCGCCGAATGCGGCGGCTCCTGCACGTGCGCCACGTGTCTCGTGCACGTCGACGACAAATGGAGCGAGATCGTCGGCCCGCCGTCGTCGGAAGAAGAAGACATGCTCGACATGGCGTTCGAGGTGAAACCGACCTCGCGGCTGTCGTGTCAGATCAAGGTGACGAAAGAGCTCGACGGCCTGATCGTGCACACGCCGGCCTATCAGGGGCGCTGACGCGCGCCTTCACCGTTCAACACGCTTAATCGCGCCTTCAACGCGCGCATGCGCGCGCCGGTAAACGCACGCGTCTGTGCCATGTGTGGCAACGCGGTTCCCGTGACGGAACCAAATCCGCGTCCATTGCGTTTAAAGGATTATTCTTTCCGGACCGCAATATCCTGTACGCCAAGACGACGATCGGTGCGCCGATCTTCCGCCGCACATGATTCTGCACCCTGGTCACAACGTCTGGCGTATCGAAAGGGCGGCACGCGCCGCGGTTATCCTGGACGGCGCGCCCTATTTCGGCGCCGTGCGCGCCGCCTTGCTCAACGCACGACGCCGCGCGGTCATTGTCGGCTGGGACATTCACAGCCGCGCGCGCCTGGTCGGTCCCGCAGGCCGCGCCGACGACGGCCTTCCCGAGGAGCTCGCTGAATTCCTCTCCGCGCTGGTCGAGCGCCGGCCGCAGCTTCAAATATCGCTGCTGCTGTGGGATTACGCCGCCCTCTACGCCACCGAGCGCGAACTGTTTCCGACCTATACGCTGCGCTGGAACACGCCGGCCAACATCCGGCTCTGCCTCGACGACGCGGTGCCGATCGGTTCCTCTCAGCACCAAAAACTGGTGGTCATCGACGACGCCATCGCCTTCACCGGCGGGCTAGATGTCACCGTACGCCGCTGGGACACGTCCGACCACCGCGCCGACAACCCCTTACGCCGCGATCACGCCGGCCGGCCCTATGAGCCGTTTCATGACGTGCAGATGCTGCTCGACGGCGCGGCCGCGCGCGCGCTCGCCGATCTCGCGCGTACGCGCTGGGAATATGCCGCGCACGAGCCGCTGCCGCCGGTCGAGGCCGCGCACGATCCCTGGCCCAGCCAAATCGAAGCCGAGTTCATCGACATCAATATCGGCATTGCCCGCACCCAGCCGTATTTCGAGCGGCAAGCGGAAGTGCGCGAGGTCGAGGCGCTGTTCCTCGACACCGTCGCCGTCGCCGAACGTGCCATCTATATCGAAAATCAGTTTCTCAGTTGGGTGCGCATCGCCGAGGCGATCGCCAGGCGCCTGCGCGAGCGGCCGCAGCTTGAAGTGCTGATCGTAGGGCCGGCCACGCACGCATCCTGGATTGAGGCGCGCAGCATGCGCAATGGCCGCATTCGCTTCATGCAAGAGTTGCGCAGAGTCCGGTCATGCCGATCGTGTGCGTCTGGTCTCCCCGATCGTCTACCAGAACGGCAAGACCGTCCACACCATGGTGCATTCCAAGGTCATGATCGTCGACGACACGCTCCTGCATATCGGCTCGGCCAATCTCAACAACCGCTCCATGGGCACCGATACCGAGTGCGATATTGTCGTCGAAGCCGCCAACGAGACGGAACGTGCCGGCATTGTCGCCGTCCGCAATCGGTTGATCGCCGATCATTGCGGCGTTGCCGCCGATGACGTCGCCTCCGCGCTTGCCGGACACGGTTCGCTGCTCGCGCTCGCCGACCAGCTGACCGCAAACGGCCATCGGTTGCAGCCGATCGACGACGGTCCGCTCGACAGCAAGGATTGGACCGCCTACCTGGAAGGCATCGCCGATCCGGAAGAGCCGATCGGCGCCGAGGCATTCGCCGAAAAATTCCTTGGCGGCGAGGCGCCGCAGCGAACTTTCGCGAACGTGATGAAGATTGCGATCAGCGGTGCCCTGGTGCTCGCAGTGGTGTTGGCATGGCAATTCACACCGCTCGCGCCGCTGGCTCATCCCGACCGGGTGCGGGCTGCCCTGCAGACGTTTTCCGAAGGGCCCTGGGGCCCGGTGACGGTGCTCGGCGCCTTCGTGGGCGTCAGCCTCCTGTTTTTTCCGATCACCGTCCTGATCGCCGCAACTGCGGCTGCCTTCGGTCCCCTGCTTGGCTTTGCCTATGCCGTGGCCGGTTCGTTGACCAGCGCCCTCATCACCTTCGGCATCGGCGCCCTCGTCGGCCGCGAGGCGCTGAACAACGTACTCGGCCCGCGCCTCAATCGCATCCGCGACAAGATTCGCCGGCGCGGCCTGATCGCGGTGGCGCTGGTCAGGCTGGTGCCAGTGGCGCCGTTCGGCGTCATAAATCTGGTGGCCGGTGCCAGCCAAATCCGCTTCTTCGACTACCTGATCGGCACGGCCCTCGGCATGCTACCGGGAATTATTGCGATGGCCGCGGTCGGCCACCAGATAGCGCGCATGATCACGCATCCCAGCCCGGAAGCCTTCGCCTGGCTGACGCTTGCCGTGCTCGGGTGGATCGCGCTGTCGCTTGGCCTGCAGGCGCTGGCATCGAAATTCGCGAGCCGGCCATGATCGGCGCGCGGCCTACTATCCGCTTCATGACCTGGAACATCCATGGTGCGATCGGGCTCAATCCTCGCTTCGACGTCCACGGCGTGGTCAAGCTGATCAAGACCTGGAGCCCGGACATTGTGGCGCTGCAGGAAGTGGATTCGCGCGGACGCGCGGAGACCGCGGACGATCCGTTCGCGCTGTTGCAGGCGGCGCTCGGAAAACACGGCGTCAACGCCCATTCCATCACCACCGCCGACGGTCACTACGGGCAAATGCTAATCAGTTGCTGCCAGCTGATCAGCGACGAAGTGCACGATATTTCCGCGCCCGAGCGCGAGCCGCGGCGCGCCATTCGTGCCGAGATCGAAACGCCGGCAGGCCAGGTGCGCGTGGTCGCCACCCATCTCGGACTGAGCATCGGCGAACGCCGCCGCCAAGCCCAAAAGCTGCTCGCGCTCGCGGGCGGCATCGAGATGACCACTGTCGTGCTGGGCGACTTCAACGACTGGTTCTGGCCGGGTTCGGTGCGCTCGATGCTGGCGGAGCGGTTTCCGGCCCGAAGCCGCTTTCGCACCTTCCCGGCCCATTTTCCGCTGCTCAAGCTCGACCGCATCTATTGCCGGCCGCGCGGAGCCCTGCGCCGGCTCTTTACCGATGCCCGGGCGCGCCAGTTCTCGGACCACCTGCCGGTCGTCGCCGATATCGCATTGGCCGATGCGCTCTCCGCGCAAGGGTGATGCGCGTCAGCGTCGATTGACGGCCGCAGCCGACAGCACGTATGCGAAGTCATCGCCAGAAAAGTCCAAAAATGCCCGACCCCGGTTTTTTGCAACCGACCGAATTCATCGATAGCGACAACGATCACGTGTGCGCCTTCGCGCGCGCGGCAGCAGGCGAAGCGCAGGGCGACAAGGCCCGCGCCATCGCGCTCTACACCGCGGTACGCGATAACATCGCCTACGATCCCTATCTCGACTACACCGACCCGGACGTGTTCCGCGCGAGTGCCGTGCTCGCCGCCGGGCGTGGCTTCTGCGTTGGCAAGTCCGCGCTGCTCGCGGCGGCTGCCCGCACGCTCGGCATTCCGGCCCGTCCCGGTTTTGCCGACGTGCGCAACCACCTGACCTCGAAGCGGCTGCGCGCCCTGACCGAGGGTGACACCTTCTATTGGCATTCCTACACGGAGCTGCTGATCGACGGGCATTGGGTCAAATGTACGCCGGCTTTCGACAGGGCCTTATGCGCGCGGGCCGGTCTGGTGCCGCTCGCATTCGACGGCGTCACGGATTCCCTCTTCCATCCCTTCGACCCGGCCGGGCGCCGGCACATGGAATATCTCAATGACCGCGGCGCCTTCGGCGACATTCCAGTCGATGTCATCCTGATCGATTTCCGCCGGCACTACCCGCGGCTGGTCGAGCAAGGCCGCATGGGCGGCGATTTCCGCAGCGAAGTCGGCGCCTGAACGGCGCACGCCCCCTTCCCGCCCGAATCTGCGGGCGAAACATGCGGCGACATCTATGTGATGGGTGTGGGAATGTAGCCTTGGCGCAACACTCGCCGGCCGATCCACGTTGCCCGATGCCCGGCGACTCGGTTCTCGCGCGGCGCGCCGGCGGGCCTAACTGCCTGACCCCGCAAGAAAATTCGGCATATTGCGATTTGGTAGGACACTCGCCACGGAAGGGCTCCTATGCACGCGAAATTGCCGAAAGACCATTGTTTCCGGGGTTCCGAGAGCCCAAAATCCTAACACTGACGGAACTTTTGGCACCGACCTTGATTGTTCGTGACTGAGTGGCCTGTCGAGGCGCGCGTGACGTTCTCGTGGGCGGCAGTCCGAGGCCGCATAGGGAAACGGCCGACCTCCGCGACATTTCTGTTGTAAGGATTAGCCACCAATGACAGCGCCCAAGCCGATTTTCGACGTCACCGAAGGTAGCCCACTCCTCGACACGATCAAGAGTTCCGGCCGACCTGCGCCGCATTGACGTAGAGCAATTGCAGCAGGTCGCCGACGAATTGCGCGCGGAGACCATCAGCACAGTCGCAGCGACAGGCGGCCATCTCGGCGCCAGCCTCGGCGTCGTCGAGCTCACCGTCGCGCTGCACTACGTGTTCGACACCCCCAACGACCGGGTGCTCTGGGACGTTGGCCACCAGGCCTACCCGCACAAGATTCTGACCGGCCGGCGCGACCGCATCCGTACGCTGCGCCAGGGCGGCGGCCTCTCCGGCTTCACCAAGCGCGCCGAGAGCGAATACGACCCGTTCGGCGCCGCGCATTCATCCACCTCGATCTCCGCCGGGCTCGGCATGGCGGTGGCGCGCGATCTCGCGGGCAAAGACAACAATGTCATCGCCGTCATCGGCGACGGCGCCATCTCGGCGGGCATGGCCTATGAGGCCATGAACAACGCCGGCGCCATGGACCGGCGCCTGATCGTCATCCTCAACGACAACGAGATGTCGATCGCGCCGCCCGTCGGCGCCATGTCGAACTATCTCTCGCGCCTGTTTTCGAGCCCGACGTTCCTGTCGCTGCGCGACTTCGGCAAGCAGATGGCCGAGCACCTGCCGCGCTTCTTCCGCGACAAGGCGGCGCTGGCGGAAGAGCTGGCGCGCGGCTTCGTCACCGGCGGCACCTTGTTCGAGGAACTCGGCTTCTATTACGTCGGCATCGTCGACGGCCACGACCTCGAACAACTCATCCCGGTGTTGACCAATGTGCGCGACGCCAAGAACGGGCCGATCCTGATCCACATTCGCACCCAGAAGGGGAAGGGCTACGCCCCGGCCGAGGAGTCCCAGGACAAATACCACGGCGTCGTGAAATTCGACGTCGCCACCGGCAAGCAGAAGAAGTCGGCTGCGGGCGCGCCCTCCTACACCAAGGTGTTCGGCGAAAGCCTGGTGAAGGAAGCCAAGAAGGACGACAAGATCGTCGCCATCACCGCCGCCATGCCGGGCGGCACCGGCATCGATATCTTCGCCAAGGCCTTTCCGGAGCGCACCTTCGACGTCGGCATTGCCGAGCAGCACGGCATCACCTTCGCGGCCGGCCTGGCGACGGAAGGCTACAAGCCGTTCGCGGCGATTTATTCGACCTTCCTGCAACGCGCCTATGACCAGGTGGTGCACGACGTCGCCATCCAATGCCTGCCGGTACGCTTCGCCATCGATCGCGCCGGATTGGTCGGCGCCGACGGCCCGACCCATGCCGGCTCCTTCGACGTCACTTATCTCGGCTGCCTGCCGAACTTTGTGGTGATGGCGGCGGCCGACGAGGCCGAACTGGTGCACATGGTCGCGACGGCGGCGGCGATCAACGACCGGCCGTCGGCGTTCCGCTATCCGCGCGGCAACGGCGTCGGCGTGCCGATGCCGGAGGAAGGCGTGCCGCTCGAGATCGGCAAGGGCCGCATCGTGCGCGAAGGCTCGACCGTGGCGTTGGTCTCGCTGGGCGCGCGGCTTTCCGAGTGTCTGAAGGCGGCCGACGAACTGGCCGCGCGCGGCATCTCCGTGACGGTGGCCGACGCGCGCTTCGCCAAGCCGCTCGACACCGAGATGCTCACCCAGCTCGCCCGCCACCACGAGCTGCTGATCACCATCGAAGAAGGCGCCATCGGCGGCTTTGGCGCCCACACCCTCAATTTCCTCAGCAACAGCGGCGCGCTCGATCAGGCCGGCTTCAAGGTGCGCAGCATGCTGCTGCCGGACCTGTTCATCGATCAGGACA
>CAWHJZ010000036.1:0-44946 GCA_963829785.1 uncultured Pseudomonadota bacterium
GGCTCGCGTTGGTCTCGAAAGGCTCGGCTCAATCTAGCATACCGGCGCCGGCAGGAACCCGTGGCAGGGGCGCCGGGGCGGCCCCACAAGGCGCTCCCCTAACAAGCATAAGAAAAAACAAGTGGCAAAGCGGCCCGGCGGACCCAAACGGACCTGCAATACGTTGAAATTCGCGATATCGCTTCTCGCCGCCCGCCTGGACCGCCGCTCCCCGTCCCCTCGATGATTACACCAAGCCTGGTCGTTTCCTGTCTGATCTTCTTCCTGATCGCGGTCCGGCAATGGCTGCCGCCGGGGTTACGGATCTGGCACATCATGGCGGCCGGCGCCTTGATCCTGCTTCTGACGGGGCAGATCGCGCCGGCCGCGGCGTTGCACGCGGTCGATTGGAACGTCATCGCCTATCTGTTCGGCGTCTTCGTCATCGCCGCGGCGCTCTACGACTCCGGCGTCTCCCACGCGATCGGCGCGCGGATCGCGGCCATGCGTCATCCCCATCTCGCGCTCGCCACGCTGATCGCCATCATCGCGCTGACCTCGGCGGTGCTGACCAACGATGCCGCCGCCGTCATCGGCACGCCGATCATGCTGATGGTGGCGCAGGCGCTACGGTTGCCCGCGCTGCCGCTGCTGATCGCACTCTGCGCCTCGGTCACGGTCGGCAGCATGGTCAGCCCGGTCGGCAACCCGCAGAACATCCTGATCGCCGCCAACGGCCCGGTGGCGCATCCGGTATCGACCTTCGCCGTCTGGCTGGCGGCGCCGACCGTCGTTTCGCTCGGCTTCACCTATCTCTGGTCGCTGCGCCTGCTCGCCAGCCTGCCGCACCCGGCGCACCTCAGGGTCAAGGACCTTCCCGCCCCCGCGGCACACGCGCGCACCTGGCCGGCCTATGCCGGCACAGCGCTGCTGGTCATCCTCATCGTCGCCGACAGCGCGCTGCAGGGCCTGAGCGGCCGCCTCATCCTGCCCTTCGGCGTCGCCAGCCTGATCGCCTGCGCGCCGATCTTCCTGTTCGGCAATCGCCGCCTGCAGACCTTCAGGGAAGTGGATTGGCCGACGCTCGCGTTCTTCGTCGCCATGTTCGTGGTCACCGGCTCGCTCCTGCGCTCGGGCTCGCTGCAGGCGCTGCTCGGCGCGACGCAAGCCCGCCTTGGCGAATTGCCGGTGACGGCCTCAGTCAGCTTCTGGGCCAGCCAGTTGTTCTCGAACGTGCCGGTGGTCGACATCTATCTCAAGCTCCTGCCTCATGGCGGCCTGCCGGCGCTGATGATGCTCGCCGGCGTGTCGACGCTCGCGGGCAACCTGTTCATCATCAGCGCCGCCAGCAACGTCATCGTCGTGCAGCAGGCCGAGCGCTTCGGCCAGAAGCCGTTCACGTTCTGGCAATTCACTTTCGCCGTATTGCCCATCACGGTGGTGTCGGTCACCGTCACCTACGGCTGGATCGCATGGATGGCGCGCTGGTAATGCGCGCTTCGGCGCGGCGAAACGCCGAGCACCCCCCGGTGAAAGTGCCCATCGAGCGTGCTATCCGAAAACCCGATTTCCGAGCGCGCGGCGATCGCCGCGACGCTTCAACCGATTGGAGCCGATCCCCATGGCCGACGCCGCCGTCATGCAGCAACTCGCCCCCACCGGACGCTTGCGCGTCGCCGTGGCCGTGTCACCCTCCCCTTCGGCGCAATTCGCCATCAGGGACGGCGATACCATTCGTGGCGTGGCGATCACCCTCGGCCAGGCGCTCGCCAAGAAGCTCGGCGTCGAGGCGGAAATCATCCCGCACAACGCCTCGGGCGAGATCCAGAATTCGGCCGCCGACAACAAATGGGACGTCGCCTTCCTGCCGGTCGACGCCGAGCGCAAGAAGTTCGTCGACTTCGGCAACGCCTATCACCTGTTGCAGAGCACGTTCCTGGTGAGGCCCGGCTCCACCATCCGGACGGTGACGGACGCCGACGCCAAGGGCGTCGGCATCGGCGGCGTCGCCAACACCGCCACCTTCCGCGCCGCCAAGGCGGCGACGCCCGACGCCACCCACATCGAATTCGCCAAGGTCGACCTCGCCGTCGAGGCGATGAACGAAGGCCGCATCGAAGCGATCGCGCTGTCGCGGGAATCGCTGCTCGGCCTGCTGCCCAAAATCCCCGGCGCGCGCATCCTCGACGATGCCTTCCTGAATTCCTCCACCTCGGTCTGCGTGCCGAAGGGCAAGCCGGCGGCGCTGGCTTACGTCAGCGAATTCATCGAGGAAGCGAAGGCCTCGGGGCTGGTGCGCAAGGCGCTCGACGAGATGGGGCTGACCGCCTCGCAGGTCGCGCCGGCGGGCATGCAGTCGTAATCACGCTCATGTCGCAGCCAACCGCACGCGCGCGCAAAGCGCCGCCAAAACTTGCCGATTTTCCGCATCGCACGGCCGACATCATCCGGTTCGGCGATATCGACGTCCAGGGCCACGTGAACAATGCCGTGTTCGCGACCTATTTCGAAAGCGGCCGCGTCGCCCTGTTCCGCGACCCCGACCTCGGCATCGGCGTCGAAAACGCCACCTACGTGCTGGTGCGCCAGGAGATCGACTTCCTGCGCGAGTTGCACTGGCCGGGCGACGTCGTCATCGGCACCGCGCTCGCCGAGTTGGGCCGCAGCTCGTTCACCGTGGTGCAGGGCGTCTTTGCCGGCGAGGTATGCGCGGCGGCTGGACGTGCGACCCTGGTCATGCTCGATACGACCACCCGCCGGTCGCGGCCTTTGCCGCCGGAAGCGATCGCGCGGCTCGAGCAGTGGAAATATCGCGGCGCCTGAACGTCCGCGCTACGCTTGGCGCGCGGGCTCAGCCTCAGGCGTCCGCACATGTTCGGGCCGCACGCCCATGCCGACGAGGCGCGCCGGCAGCCGCTGCAACGCCGGAATCCATTGCAGGACCTTGAGCGGGAACGGCGGCTTGGGCCGCGCGCTGCTGCGCAGCACCTTGTCGATCAGATTGTTCTGCACCACGACTTGAAGCTTCTGCGTCACCCGGACGGGAAACTCACGCCGCTTCTGAATGGCGGCGAGCGTCTCATCCGTCACCGTGCCGGCGCGCAACGGCGCGGCCAGGATATTGGCGGCGGCGACCGCGTCCTGGATGGCGAGATTGACGCCGACGCCGCCGATCGGCGACATGGCGTGCGCGGCGTCACCGATGCAGATGAGCCCGGGCTTGTACCAGCGCGGCAGCCGGTCGACCGCCACCGTCAACAGCTTGACGTGATCCCAATCGGCAATCTCCTGCACGCGGTCGCGCACGAACGGCGTCATATCGACCACCGACTGACGAAACGCATCGAGCCCCGCCGCCTTCACCGCGGCATAGCCGTCCTTGGGAATGAGATAAGCGCATTGCCAGTAATCGGTGCGGTTGAGCATGATCAACATGCGCCCCGCTTCGACATGGCCGAAGGTCTCGGTCTCGTCGCTCTCCTTGCGCGAGAGGCGGAACCACAGCACGTCCATGGGCGCGCCCAGGCTATCGACTTGGAAGCCGGCGCATTCGCGCAAGGTCGAATGACGGCCGTCGGTGCCGACAACGAGATCGGCGCGGATTTCGAGTTCGCCCTCCGGCGACGTTGCGCGCACGCCGGCGACACGGCCGCCCGCCTCGATCAGGCCGGTGGCTTCGGTGCGCATGTGCAGGTCGAAGCCGGGATAGCGCTTGCCGTGGTCGGCGATGAAGTCGAGGAAATCCCACTGCGGCATCAGCGCGATGTATTTGCACACCGTCGGCAGATGGGTGAAGTCGGCGACGGTGATGCGCGTCGCGCCGATCTGGCCGCCGAGATGATCGACGCGCGAATGCGGCAGCTTGAGGAAGTCATCGAGCAGGCCGAGTTCGTGCATCAACTGCAATGTCGAGGGGTGGATGGTGTCGCCGCGGAAGTCGCGCAGGAAGTCGGCGTGCTTTTCGAGCACCGCGACCTTCACGCCGGCGCGCGCCAGCAGAAAGCCGAGCATCATGCCGGCCGGCCCGCCGCCGACCACGCAACAGGTGGTCTTGATGGACGTCGTATTGGTGGAAGTCATGGGGCCCCCGCTCGTCTCGCGTCAATCGAGACCCGCAGGCGCCCCCCGTCCCGCCGGCAACGAATCCCGGGAGAGCTTACGCCTGCTTTTCCGGCGTGCGAACCACCAGGCCGTCGAGCTCGTCGGAGACCTTGATCTGGCACGACAGCCGCGAGTTCGGCCGCACGTCGTAGCCGAAATCGAGCATGTCCTCTTCCATCGGCGAGGGCTCGCCGGTCTTCTCGCGCCAGGCCTCGTCCACGTAGACGTGGCAGGTGGCGCAGGCGCAGGCGCCGCCGCATTCCGCCTCGATGCCGGGGATGTTGTTGCGGATCGCGGTTTCCATCACGGTGGAGCCGACCTCGGCATCGACCGTGCGCGCGGTCTCTTCGGAATCGATGAAAGTGATCTTCGGCATGAACGAATGGCCGCCTGCGTGAATGAAGGGAGTGGCCGCGCGCCGGAACAGCGCGGGCGCGCCCCCTATATATCCATTCGGCCGCTGGCGCTATCCCTTCGCTCAACCCTCCAAAAGGGCTGCAATTTCAGGCCGCACCCGGTCGACAGCGGCGGCGAGCCGGTCGATGACCGCGCTACGCTCGGACTGCGATAGACCGGCGGCGCCCTCGGCCGCGGCAGCGGCCTCAGCCACCCCGGCGGCGCCGATGCCGACCGCCGAGCCCTTCAAAGTGTGCGCCAGCGCGGCGAGTGCGGCGGCCTCGCTGTCGCGCATGCGCGCGAGCAGGATCGTCGCCTGCCGGTCGAACAGTTCCAGCAGCTCGCGCTTGAGGCTGCGGTCGCCATAGGTCATGCGCGCCAAATGCGCACGATCGATGACCGGCACGGCGGCATCCGCCGCGTCGCCGGCCGCAAACCCCACGGTTTCCACCGCCAGGTTGAAAGCAAGTTGGGTCATATGCAGGCCTCCCTGGCCTTGGCCTTTTGGGCTTGCCGCCCTGGTCCGTTGGGAGGAGCATGCCGCCAACGCCGCCAATACCGGGTAAACGCGCAGGCGCTCGCTTGAGCGGTGGTTAACAGCCCGGCAACCGCGCCGCCAAGAAGCCGGGGACGAGGCCGTGCCGGGCCGTCCTTGGCCGCATCCGCGCCCCATTTGCGCCGCCAAGTTGGCACGGCTGCAGGCGCTAAGGACTTCTAATTTATGGTGAATAACAAGTTAACGATGATGGGAAAGTCTTGATCGGACTGGTTTCTTTCGAATGGGCAAGCCGATAGAGTAAACGCACCGGCGGCATGGGACAGAGACTTGGGATGGAGGCGCCGGGCCCCACAAGCTCCCGCGCTCGTCGCGCGGCCCGATGTCATGTCCGAAGCGGGCCGCGAGCAGCAGTCAGGCGTACAAACGAGGCGACGACCGAAATGGCCAACAGCCCCCAGAAAACTGATGACCCGATGGCTGACACCCTCAATGCCATAGAAGCCGCGCTCAAGCTCGGCGAAGGTGACGGCGACAAGGCCCCGGCGGTCAAATCTCCAGGCGAAGGCAACGGCGCCGACGCGCCGGCCAACGCGCAGCCCGAACTGTCGATGGAAGAGCCGCAGCAGGCCTGGCAGGCCGACGAGTGCCCGCCGCGCCCGGCCAACGACGACCGCGCCAATGTCGGCCAGATGCTGCAGGCGTTTCACCAGCGCCCGGCCTCGCGCACGCCCTTCGTGCTCGCCACCATCGCCGCCGTCGCCTGGGTGGCCGGCATCGCCGGCTCCGCTTTCATGTTCCGTCCCGAACTGCAGGCGCTGTTCACCACCCCGCGCGTGAGCGCACTGATCGCCATCGCCGCCGCCGTCGCGGTCCTGCTGCCGATCGTCGCCTTCTACGTGCTCGCCCAGCTCATCCGCCGCTCGCAGGAGATGCGCGCGGTCGCCGAATCCATGGCCGCGGTGGCGCTGCGGCTGGCGCAGCCGGAGACGGCGGCGAGCGAGTCGGTGATGTCGGTCGGCCAGGCCATCCGCCGCGAAGTCACCGCCATGGGCGACGGCGTCGAACGCGCGCTCGCCCGCGCCGCCGAACTTAAATCGCTGGTGCACAACGAAGTGTCCTCCATCGAGCGCGCCTACAACGACAACGAAGTGCGCATCCGCGGCCTGCTCGGCGACCTCGCCAACCAGCGCGAGACGCTCGTGGCGCAGGCCGAGCACGTCCGCACCGCCATTTCCAGCGTCCATCTCGACCTCTCGCACGACATCACCTCGGTCGGCGATCTGGTCGCCGACAAGGTGCAGGAGGTGGCGCAGCGCGTCACCCGCTCGCTCACCGAGAAGGGCGAATACATCACGCTGGCGCTCGGTCATGCCGGCGATTCCATGATCGACGCCTTGAGCGAACGCGGATCGAGCCTGCTCGAGCGGCTGGAATCGACCAGCGAACGCTCGACCGGCGCGGTCACCGCCGCCGGCGAACGCACCGCCCAATCGATCGCCTCCTCGGCCGACCACGTCACCCAGATCATCACCGCCGCCAACCAGCAGCTCACCGAAAGCCTCAAGTTCAAGGGCGACACGGTGGCGCAGGAATTCGACGACCTCGCCGCCCGCCTGCAGCAGATGATGAACGCGCGGCTCGATCAGGTCGCTCACGGCTTCGCGCAGAACGCCGCGCTCACCATCGAGAACATGGGCGTGCGTTCGGAGGCCTTCACCAGCGCCCTCACCGAAACCGGCCGCCGCATGGTCGACGACATGGCCACGCGCGCCGAAGACCTGCACAAGACGCTGCAGAACACCGGCAACTCGCTGGTACCAATCTCGGCCAGCGCGGCGACGACGTCGTCGGCCGCCTCGAGCAGACCGGCAACCGCGTCACCGAAACGCTCGCCAGCCGCAGCACGGCCGTCGCCGAGAGCTTCCGCGACAGCACCGACACGCTGATCACCGCGCTCGATGCCCGCGGCGAAGCGGTCAAGGACATGCTGATCACGCGCCTGCAGTCCTTTGACGACATGTTCCACCACGGCGGCACCGAGCTCACCGAGAAGATTTCGCGCGACGCCAGCACGCTCGGCAACCTGATCACCCGCCACATCAGCGAATTCGACCGCACCGTGAAGACCTATGGCGGCGAGCTGGTGGAACGGCTCGGCCAGCGCACCGAGGACGTCTCCGAGGCCATGCGCTCGCACCTGGAAAGCTTCGACCAGCGCGTCGGCCAGCAGATCACCACCGCGTCCGAGAGCATCACCGCACGCGGCAACGAGGTGGCGGACACCATCGACGTCCGCATCAACCGCTTCGAGGAACTGCTGGTGGGCCGCGCCGAGGCGGTGGCCGAGCACATCGAGAACCGCACCAAGCAGGCCGCCGATGCCGTGCATGCGCGCATGGAACAGTTGACCGAGTCGATCAAGGTCAACGCCATGGACGCCGAACGTTCGCTCGGCGAGCTCACCCAGTCGACCAGCGAGGTCATCCGCAGCAGCACGAGCGAGGCCGAACGCACCCTGCGCGGCGCCAGCGACGACATCGCCTCCGCGATCGGCCAACGCGCCGAGGAGCTCACCACCCTGCTCTCCGACCGCAGCGGCGGCGTCATCGCCGCGCTCTCGGAACAGGGCGAGCATTTCGCCTACACCGTCGGCAGCGCCACCGACCGGGCGCTGGAGGCGATCGAGGAGAAGGGCCTGTCGTTCTCGCGCACCGTGCTCGACAACAGCAACGAAATCTCCAACCTCATCAACACGGCCGGCGAGAACGCCGCGAACTCGGTCAACCGCACCATCACCGATCTGCAGGAGACCACCCAGCAGGCCGTCGCGCGCTCGAAAGACAGCGCCGAGAGCGCCGTCAAGGCGATGGAGCAGACCCACGGCATGCTGCAATCCGACAGCATCGCCCTGTTCGAGCGGCTGCGCGAGGCCAATACCATGCTGCAGGAGGTTCTCTCCGGCGCGCATGAGAACATGAACTCGCTTGAAAACACGCTGATGCTGCGGGTGTCGGAATTCGTCACGGCCATGAACGAGGTGACCGGCACCACCACCGAGGTCACCAACCGGGTGGAGAACAACATCACCGGTTTCCGCGAGGTCACGGCCCAGCTCATCACCGACCTCGGCCAGCTCGCCAACCAGTTCGACGACCACGGCCGCGAGCTGTCGAAGTCGCTCGAGATGATGGACCACAGCAACCAGCGCACCGAGGATGCGGTCAATCAGCGCCGCATCCAGCTCGACGACCTGGTCAAGGCGCTGGATACCCGCACCGAGGATATCCAGCAGCGGCTCAGCCGCTTCTCCGGGCTGCTCGACGAGTCGCTGGACGCGGCCGCCGCCCGCGCCCGCGACGTCGCCCGCGTGGTGTCGGAAACCACCGCCGAGGGTACCCGCGCCATCAGCGACCAGTACGAGCGCGTGCGCGAGCACGCCGATGATGTCGCCCGCGCCATGCTCGAGAGCAGCGCCGAAGGCACCCGCATGGTTGGCGAGCAATACGAGCACATGCGCGCGCAGGCCGAGGAGGCCGCCCGTGCGGTCGCCGCAAGCACCGAGGAAAGCGCGCGCGCGCTCAGCGAGCAATACGAGCGCATCCGCGCCAATACCGAGGACGAGCGCCGGCGCACCGTCGAGACCATGCGCTCGGTCTACCAGCAGACGGGCGGCGAAACCGAAGCCATGTTCCGCGACGCCAGCGGCCGCTTCGCCGAGGTCATGGAGAACATGAAAGAGATGGCGACGGAGATGCAGCGCGAGCTGGAAACCACCCGCTCCGAATTGCGCCGCGGCATCTTCGAACTGCCACAGGAGACCGCCGAGAGCGCCGCGCAGATGCGCCGCGTGATCGTCGATCAGATCGAGGCGCTGGCCGAGCTCAACCGCATCGTCGCCCGCCACGGCCGCAACATCGACGCCGCCGAGCCGATGCGCCGGCCGACGCGCGAGGAGCCGGCGCTGGCCGTGGTCGGCGGCCGCGCCAGCGAAGCGCCGCCGCGTTCGGAGCCCGCACGCGGCCTGCCGCCGCTGCGCCCGTCAAGCCAGCCGCGCAACGAGATCCCCGGCTTCGCCCCGCCGCGGCGGCCCGAGGCCGCCCCCTCGCCGGCGACGACGTCCAACCCCAACGACGGCAGCCGCGGCTGGCTGAGCGATCTGCTCAACCGCGCCTCGCAGGAGCCCGAACCGCCGTCGCGCGAGGCGTCGCGTGAACCGGCCCGCGGCACCGACGAGCGCACGCCGCGCCACACCATCGAGTCGCTGGACTCGCTGTCGGTCGACATCGCCCGCATGATCGACCACGAAGCCGCCGCCGACCTGTGGGATCGCTACAAGCGCGGCGAACGCAACGTGTTCACGCGCCGGCTTTACACTTTGCAGGGCCAGAAGGCGTTCGACGAGGTCCGCCGCAAGTACCGCGCCGACCGCGAGTTCAAGCAGACGGTCGACGGCTACATCAGCCACTTCGAACGGCTGTTGGAAGACGCCTCGCGCGACGATCCGAGCGGGATGATGGCGCGCACCTACCTCACCTCGGAGACCGGCAAGGTCTACACCATGCTGGCACACGCGGCCGGACGCTTCGACTAGCGTTGCGCCGACGCGCGTATACGATAACGCGCATATGATAACGCGCATACGATAACGACAACCGCCGGTGCCGACCGGCGGTTGTTTTTTATGCACCTCGGTACAAAGATCGATGCATATGCGACCAGATTCCGCAACGCGGCATGACGCGTCGACGGTTTTTGAAATACTGAAATTGTGTCGAACAATTTTTAGGCGGAACTTGGAAAACACTCTTTGGATTGCCGCTATATAGCCGTCCCTAAAGCGTAAATTCGAATTGCCTTGTCTCCCCATCTAGCCGATAGTACGGCCCGCCGCGGCCGCATTTCGTGCGAACTGTGGCCAAAGAGCGTGCAACCCAGCACCGCCATCAAGGAATTAAACGGCGGAGCGGAGGTTTTCTTTCTGGCGTTGATGACAGCGCCAATGAACATACGGCTAGACTTGGGAGGATAGAAGCCATGAGCGATCGCACTTTTCTCGTCCGTGCACGTGCACCGGGCGTCGCAGCGGGACTGTTCGCAGCCGCCACATTTGCATTAGTTGGAATGTCGGGCACGGCCGCGGCCGCGCCGAAAGATATTAAGTGGGGCACCGGCCCGGCCGGCTCGTCGGGCGGCAAGGCGCTCATCGTGCTTTCAACCATTCTGAACAAGAACATGCCGGAGTACCGCATCTCGGTGCTGCCGACCCCCGGCGCCGTGGGCACGGTGAAGGGTTTCGCCACCGGCGAGTTCGACGGCTACTACGGTTCCGACGTGGCGCTGAAGGAATTCCACGACAACAAGGAACGCTTCAAGGGCTTCAAGGCCCACGTCAAGACGATGCCGGTGCAGTCGCTCTGGACCTACACGCTGGATTGCGGCCTGGCGATCAAGGCCAGCGACGCTGGTAAGATCAAGTCATGGGCCGACCTGACCGGCAAGCCGGTGTACACCGGTCCGGCGCCGTTCGACACCCGCAAGAAAGTCGAGAACGGGCTGGCGGCACTCGGCGTCAAGCACATCTACAAGGAAGTTTCCAAGGCAACCGCCGGCTCGCAGCTCAACAACGGCACCATCAAGGCGATGCTCATCTACGGCGCCGGCGGCAAGACCCTGGCGCCGTGGCTGTCGCAGGCCACGCTCTCGGTGGACTGGGCTCCGCTCAATCCGAGCGCCAAGGAGCTTGCCGAGCTGAAGGAAAAGGGCTTCGGCCCCATTCAGGTGCCGGTCAAGAACTTCAACAAGCGGGACAAGACCGGCGCGAAGATCACGTTGCTGCCGGTGTTCTGGGGATTCGACCTCGGCCTCAACGTGCCGGAAGACGACATGTACAAGATGCTCAAGATCATCGAGAAGAACGCCGACCAGTTGGCCAAGCTCGACCCGAGCTTCCGCCAGATCGCGGGCGGCAACTTCGCGAAGTTCCAGCATACCGCGCTGGAGAGCACCTGGAATCTCGTTCCGATCCACCCCGGCCTGGCCAAGTTCCTGAAGGAAAAGGGCCAGTGGGACAAGAAGTGGGACGCCAACATCGCGAAGGCGCACATGTAAGGGTCATGGTCCCTTGATGTGATCCCTTAAGAGGCGGGCGCGTCGGCGCGCCCGCCTCACCGCGTTCAGCCCGCGCATGATCCCGAAAAAGTGGGAACTGGTTTTCGGAAAAGTTCATGCGCAAGCAAAATGTCAGGTGGAGTTCTGATTCAATTTATGTGGATTGGACTCTAAGAGGCACAGGCTCGCTATGTCCGAATCGCTCACGACCGCGTCCGCCATGACCGACCATCCCGCGCGGCAGTCTCCGCTCGCGCTCGACGCGGCCTACTATGTGTCCGCGGTCGCCTACACCGTCTACATGTTCTACTATTATTGGACCAGCGCCGGCGGCCCGGTCGTGCTCGCCATGACCATGGTGCCGCTCACGTTCGGGCTGTTCACGCTGCGGTCGCTGCGCGACAACGAATTCTATCCGAGTCTGCCGAGAAGCGTGAACTACGTCATCGCGATCGCGTTCTGCCTGTTCTCGATTTACTGCTCCTGGTACATGACCACCAACTACCTGGCGCTCGGCGAGGAACGCAACGGCTTTTACAATACGCAGGACATCGTCACCGGCGGAATAATGGCGGGGCTGATCATCGAATACGCGCGCAAACGCCATATGCCGCTGTTCATCCTCAACGTCATCATCATTCTCTACGCCGTCTACGGTTATCTGGTGCCGGGCATGTTCTATCATGCCGGGCTGACCTGGCACCGCGTGATTGCGGCCGCGAGCGTGGAGATGGAGACCGGCATTTTCGCGCGCCTGCCGCAGCTTGCGCTCACGCTGATCGGCTCGTTCCTGTTGGTGTTGAGCGTGCTGCGCGGTTTCGGCTGCATTGAATCGCTCATGCGCGCGACCAAGCGCGTCGCCGTCCGCTCCCACCACGCCATTCCGCAGTCCTCGGTGATCGGCTCGATGATGATCGGCACCGTCAGCGGCTCGGGGTCGGCCAATTCGATCACCGTCGGTTCCGCCACCATTCCGGCCATGATCCAAGCCGGCCTGCCGCCGGCGACCGCCGCGGCCATCGAGAACGCATCCTCCATGGGCGGGCAATTGATGCCGCCGGTCATGGGCATCGCGGCCTTCTTGATGGCCGAATTCCTCGGCGTCGACTATTTCGACGTGGTGGCGCGCGGCTGGGTGCCGGCGCTGATCTATTTCACGTCCGTGTCGGTTTCGGTCTACCTGCTGGCGATCTTCTACCGCACCCGTATGGTGATCGACCGCAAGGCGCAGCCGCTGACCTGGCGCGACGTCTTCAATCTCGGCGCCTTCGTCGTCACCGTCGGCGGACTGGTCACGCTGATGGCCGCGCTGTACCTGGCGCCGCAATTCGCCGCCCTCGACATGTTCTGCATCGTCGGCGCGGGGATGCTCCTCTTCCACGTGGTGACGCTGTTGCGCCCCGGCCCATGGTCGCTTGCCGAGTTCGTGAAGCCGCTGAAGAGCTTCCTCGATTCCTTCACCGACATGATCACCGACCTGACGCTGCTCCTGGCAACGCTGTCGATCATGGCCGGCGCGCTGGTGATCACGGGCGTGCCCACCAAGCTCGGCTTGCTGCTGGTGGAGGCCGCCGGCATCAATATGGCGGCCATGGTGGGCATGGGCTTCTTGTTCGGTGTCATCCTCGGCACCGGGCTGCCGCCGGCGCCGGTCTATATCCTGGTGGCCATCGTGATCGCGCCGCCCTTCATGCAGGCCGGCATCAATCCGTGGGTGGTGCACTTCTTCGCCTTCTTCGTCGCCGTGTTCGGCGAATTGACGCCGCCGACCTCGATCACCGCGGCGATCACGTCGAAGATCGCCAACACGTCGTTCTACGTCACGCTATGGCGCTCGCTGCAGATCTGCGTCTCGTTGTTCACGCTGATGGTCGGCATCTTCATCCATCCCGAATTGGTGATCGAACCCGGTCTCAACCAAATGGGCGCCGCCTATCTGTTGATGGTCGCGACCTTGGGGATCACCTTCTCGCTGCAGGCCACCTACTCGAATTCGCGCGCGATCGACATCGGCGTACGCTTGGTGCTGGCGGCGATGTCGCTCTACGTGCTGCTATCGTTCAACGACGTCGCATCGACCGTCGTCTCGTTCGGCATCATCGCGGTGATCGCCTATTGGCTGGTGGTGCGCCGGCGCCAACTCGATAGCGACGTCGAAGAGGTCGTCATCGACGACAAACCGGAGCTCTCACCTGCCGCCGGTACGCCGCTCGGCAATATGAGCTGAGCGTTCGGCCCAACGATCGTTCAAGCGCCGCGGCTTCATCGCCGCGGCGTTTTCGTTTCAGCGCTTCGTCGCCGGCTTCGCGCTGCCACCCCAGAGCAGCCGGCTCGGGTCCTTGTCGATGTTCTTGATGGTGCGGTCGAGCGTGCCGAGCGTTTGCCGCGCCTGCGCCGACAAGGAGTTGAGCTGCTTCTTGCCGCTGGCGGCGAGATCGCTGAGGCCGTCGGTCACCGCCGCGGTGCGCTCGTCGAGCTTTGCGGCCAGACCCCGGATCGAGCGCGCCGCCTCGTTGATCTGCCCGCTCTTGCCGTCTTCGCCGCCGGTCAAGTCCTGCATGCCGGCCACGATCTTGTCGATGCGGTCGGAATTGCGCGCCAGCATGCCGCTGAATTTGTCGACATTGCTAAGCGTATTGTCGATGTGCTCGGAATTCTTGGCGAGCGCGGCGGTGAAGGTGTTGATGTTGGCGAGCGCGGTGTGCAGCGCCTTCTGGTTGTCGGTCAGCAGCCTGTCGAGCTTGCCCAGCACGTCGCGCGCGGTCTGCGCCACGTCCTGGGTGGCGGTCGTCGTCGCGACCAGTTCCGCCGGATTGTCCTTGGTACCGCTGAGCACCGGCGCGCCGACGGTGCCGCCCTTGAGCGACAGCGAGGCGAGGCCGGTCAGCCCCTGAAACTGCATACCGACCTGGGTGTCCTTGTGCACCGGCACCGACTGCCGGATCGCGATGTCGGCGATCACCCGCTCCGGGTGCTGCGGATCGAGGGAAAGGCCGGTCACCTCCCCCACGCGGATGCCGTTGAACAGCACCGGGCCGCCGGCCGAAAGGCCCGACACCGCGCCGTCGAACACCACCCGGTAATAGGCGCGCGCGCCGCTGATGCCGACGCTCTGGAACCAGTAGACGAAGCCGAACGCGCCGAAGATGACGGCCAGCGTGAACACGCCGATCAGTGTGTAGTTCGCCCTGGTTTCCATGGCCGTCCCGTCCGACAGTCCGTTGCGGCCGGAAAACGTCCCGGCCTTCTCGAGGTTCGCTGGGTTCCTGCCGCAAGACTTTGTCGGAAACCCGGCCCCCGCCCGCCTAAGCTATGCGTCTCACGCAGGACTCACGCCCCACTGGGCGACGTTCGTGACACATTGGAGCACGCTCTGACACGAACTTCGGCAGCAAAGCGGCCCTAGACGCGGACGCTCTCCTCTTTCGCGTGCCCCACCCGCGACCGCTTGCCCCGGAAGTACTCTTTCAGCCACGGGTGCTCGGACGCGAGCATGGTCTCCATGGTGCCGGCGGCGATCACCTTGCCGTCGGCCAAGACCGCAATGCGGTCGCAGACCGTGTGCAGGCTGTCGAGGTCGTGCGTTACCATGAACACGGTCAAACCCAAAGTGCGCTGCAGGGTGGCGATCAAGCTGTCGAAATCGCCGGCGCCGATCGGGTCGAGGCCCGACGTCGGCTCGTCCAGGAACACGATGTCGGGGTCGAGCGCCAGCGCGCGGGCAAGCGCCACGCGCTTGGTCATGCCGCCGGAGAGCTCCGAGGGAAACTTCTCCATCACGCTGCCGTCGAGGCCGACCATATCCAGCTTGGCCAGCGCCAGTTCGTCGAGCAGGCGCTGCGACACTTTCAGATATTCGCGGATCGGGAATTGCAGGTTCTCCCGCACGGTCAGCGAGGAAAACAGCGCGCCCTGTTGAAACAGCACGCCCCAGCGCCGCTCGACCGACTGCCGCTCGTCGTCGCTCGCGGCGGCCAGGTTCACGCCGAGCACCTTGATGGTGCCCTGCCGGCGCGGCAACAGGCCGATGATGGTGCGCATCAGCACCGACTTGCCGGCGCCGGAGCCGCCGACGAAGCCGAGGATCTCGCCGCGATAGACGTCGAGATCGAGGTGGTCGAGCACGTTATGGTCGCCGAAGCCGACCACCAGATCGCGCACCTCGATCACCGTCTCCTTGTGTCCGTTGCCGGCCATGACCTAGATCCCGATCGAGGCGAAGAAGATGGCGAACAGGCCGTCGACCACGATCACCAGGAAGATCGATTCCACCACCGAAGCGGTGGTCTGCAAACCAAGCAATTCCGCGCTGCCCTTCACGTTCAGCCCTTCCACGCAGGCGACGATGCCGACGATCAGCGCCATGAACGGCGCCTTGATCAGCCCGACCTCGAAATGCTGGATGCTGATCGCCTGTTTCAGGCGATCGATGAAAATGTCGGGATCGATGCCGCCATAGAGCCAGGCCACCAGGCCGCCGCCGTAGAGCGCGGCCATCGAGCCGAGGAAGGTGAGGATCGGCACCGCGATGACGAGCGCGACGATGCGCGGCAGGATCAAAACCTCGACCGGATCGAAGCCCATGGTGTGCAGGGCGTCGATCTCTTCGCGCATCTTCATGGCGCCGAGCTCGGCGGTGTAGGCGCTGCCGGAGCGGCCGGCCACCATGATGGAGACGATCAACACGCCGAGCTCGCGCAACACCAGAATGCCGACCATGTCGACGACGTAGATGTCGGCGCCGAACTTGCGGAAGTGGAAGATGCCCTGTTGCGCGATGATGGCGCCGATCAGGAAGGTGATCAGAAGGATGATCGGCACCGCACGCCAGCCCACATTGTCGAGCTGGTGCACCATCGCCGTGAAGCGGAAGCGGCGCGGATTGACGATCACCCGGCCGAGGGCGACCGCGAGCGCACCCATCATATTGGCGATGCCGGCGAGCAAGTGGCCGACCGAGACGATGCTGAGACCGATCGAACCGAGCACAAAGGCGACGCCGTGGCGATGCTTCGGCTCGGGCTTCGCCGGCGCGACTGCGCGCAGTTCGTCGATCAGCTGCTTGTAGTCGTCCTTCAGCCCGCTCACCTTCGCCTCCACCCCGTGGGTGGAAAAGGCGCGCACCAGCCGCTCCAACAGCCAGGCGCCGAAGGTGTCGAGCCGCCCGACTTGGCCCATGTCGATATCGACATGCTTGGCGGACGCGTGGCGATTGATCTCTTTGTCGACGTCGCTTTCGAGCTGGCGGGCGTTGGCGGCGATCCAGTCGCCACCGGCGGCGATGGTGAGCCGGTCGCCTTCGGTTTTGGCTTCGAGCAGCGTGTCGCTCACGGCTTAAGACCCCTGATGTCGCTCACCGCCCCGGATGGGACGGACGGCACGGTTGTCCGAGGGTGACCCTCGTGTCGGCCGCAAGATGACGTCGCCCCGCCCGCGTGGCGAAACCGCTCGCGAGCGGAGAACCGATACTTGACCATCGCAGGCGAACCTGTCGAGGGTTTGACTGATTTGATCATTATACCCGAACTCGGCCGTCGATGCCCGTCACCCTCACCGTTTCCATCGAAAATTGGCCCATCCGCGGTGGATTCGCCATCAGCCGCGGCGCCAAGACGCAAGCCGTGGTCGTGGTCGCTGAACTGGGCGACGGCAAGGCACGCGGCCGGGGCGAGTGCGTGCCCTACGCCCGCTACGGCGAATCGGTCGAGAGCGTCGCGGCGGCGCTTCGGTCCATGCAGCCGGCTCTGGCCGCCGGGCTCACCCGCGCGGCCTTGCAAGACGCCATGCCGCCCGGCGCCGCCCGCAACGCACTCGATTGCGCCTTCTGGGATCTGGAAGCCGAGCGTAGCGGACGCCCGGTCCATGACCTCGCCGGCCTCCCCGCCCCTCAGCCGCTCACCACCGCCCTGACGATTTCGCTTGCGGCCCCGGACGAGATGGCCAAGGCGGCCGAACGCGCCGCCGGCCGCGCGCTGCTGAAAGTGAAGCTCGGCGCCGCCGGCGACCCTGAGCGCATCGCCGCGGTGCGCGCTGCCGCGCCGCGGGCGACGCTGATCGTCGACGCCAACGAAGGCTGGGACGAGGCCAACCTCGACGCCAATCTCGCCGCTTGCGCCGCCGCCGGTGTCGCGCTGGTGGAGCAGCCGCTGCCGGCCGGGCGGGACGCGCCGCTCGCGCGCTTCGCCCACCGCATTCCCATCTGCGCCGACGAAAGCGCCCATGACCGCGCCTCGCTCGGCGCGCTTGCCGGCAAATACGACGCCGTCAACATCAAGCTCGACAAGGCCGGCGGCCTGACCGAAGCGCTCGCGATGGCGCAAGCGGCGCGCAAGCAAAGTCTTACCATCATGGCCGGCTGCATGGTGGCGACCTCGCTCGCCATGGCGCCGGCGGTGCTGCTGGCGCAAGCCGCGCAATTCGTCGATCTCGACGGCCCCCTGCTGCTGGAAAAGGACCGCCCGGACGGGCTGATCTACCGCGACAGCCTGGTCTTTCCCGCTTCTGCCGCCCTTTGGGGCTGAAAGGGCCTCGAGGGTTCCGCGCGGGTTGATTTCTCTCAATGCGGCCGGGGAGAAACGCGTGGATAAGTCGCATCATGCGCAAGCGGAAACCCGACCCTCCGTCCAGTTCTGCGTGGCCGGCTTCAAAGGCCGCCGAGCGATTGCGCGCGCATGCACGGCTCTGCCGGCAAATTGCCCATGAAAGCTGGAATGAAACGATCGCCATCGAGCTCACCCGGCTCGCCGATCAGTGCATCGAAGCCGCCGACAATATCGAGCCGGAACCCCCTCGCCGCCTGCATTGACCCCCGGCTCAGGCGTAAATGCCTGAGTTTGTTCACGGAATGTGCCCGCCTTTTGGTTAACCAAGTCTTTCCGTCCCGCCCCCACCTGGATTAAACTTCCATAAAATAATCCCGCCGTCGTTCGGGAGGCGGGGGCCAAAGGTTTCGGGGACGGCCGATGCGGATTTGGGGATTGCTGCTGATCGCAGTGCTATGGGCCGCGTATGCGACGCCGGCGGCGGCGACCATGCGTATTTCCGAGGACCGTGGCGGCCAGATCGGCCGCTATCTTCAGGCCTTTGCCATGCTTCGCTCGTCCGGCGAGCGCGTCGTCATCGACGGCAATTGCCTGTCGGCCTGCACCCTCATCCTGGGCATGATCCCGCGCAGCCGTATGTGCGCCACCTCGCGCGCCGTGTTGGGCTTTCACGCCGCCTGGATGCCGGGCCGCGACGGCCGGCCGGTCACCAGCAGCCCCGGCACGCGGGAATTATGGAAAGTTTATCCCCGGCGGGTGCGGCGCTGGATCAACCGCCACGGCGGGCTGTCGCGCCAAATGATCTACCTGCAGGGCCGCGCCCTCTACCAATTCGTGCCGAGCTGCGCCTCGCAAAGGGTGCAACGCCAGGCCCGCCACCACCGCACCCGCTCACGGCGCAGCCGCGTCGTGGCGCGTTCGCTGCGCTATCAGCGCGCAGCCGCCGCCAACGACCGCCGCTAGCGCCATCGCGGCGTAGGCGGCGCTGCCGAAGGCGCCATAGAGCCAACCGGCCAATCCCATCGACGCCGCCATCGCCAGCCCGAGCGCGATGGCGAGATAGCCTTGCGCGGTGGCGCCCTGCCCGGGCGCCGCGGTGCGGGCGATGAAGGTGAGCGCGCCAAGGTGGGTGGCGCCAAACGACAGCGCGTGCAGCACCTGCAGGAACGGCAGCACCGCGGCGGGCGGGTCGAACGCCATGCCGGCCCAGCGCACGGCCGCCCCGAGCGCGCCCGCCATCAACAGCACGGTCGGCTGGAAGAACGGCGGCAGCCGGCCCTGCAACGCAAACAGCACGATCTCGGCAACGACCCCGAGCGCCCCATAGCGCGGCGATGGCGCCACCACTGAGGCCGGCGGCGCGCCAGGCCAGCGCCGAGAAGCCGTAATAGACCGCGTGGCTGGCCTGGATCAGCGCCGCCGCCGCCACCACCGCCAGGAAGGCCCGATCGCGCAACAGGCTGCGCCGCGGCACCGGCAACGCGGAGGCCGCGCCATGGGTACCCGGCATGGGCGCCAGCGCCAGAGCGGCCAGCATCATCCCGGCACTCGCCGCCACGATCAGCCAGATCAGGTCGCGGGCCGGAAGCACGTCGCTGGCGAGCCCGGCGCCGAAGCTGCCGGCGATGAAGGCCGCCGAGCCCCACAGCCGCACCGGCCCATAGGCGCGCCCCTGCGCCGCCAGCCCCCTGAGCGCATAGGTGTCGGCGAGCGGCATCACCGGCGTGAAGGCGAACGAGACCAGCGCATAGGTGGCCAGCACCGCCGCCGCGCCGGAGGCGAAGGCGAGCAACCCATAGCCGGCGAGGCTCGCCACGCCGGCCAGCACCAGCGCGGCGCGCAGGGCGTCGCGCCGGTCCGCCGTCCGGGTCGCCAGCGGAACCGCCACCACGCGCACCAGCATCGGCACCGCCAGCGCCACACCGATGAGCCCGTCATCGAACCCCTTGGCCTTGAGCCAAACGGGCAGGAACGGCAGCTGCACGCCCGTCAGCACGAATAGCGCGGCGTAAAACGCCGCCAAGCGGCCGGCAAACCCGAACCTGAGCTGGTGAAACAAGGGCATTTCCCGGTCTTTTACGAGCGAATCAGGGCGCTCGATTGATAGACTGCCGGGCACGAGTTCGCCCAAGTCGTCGTTCAAGTCGCTGTTTAAGTCGCCGTTCAAGTCATGGCTCATGTCGAAGCAGACCATCGCGCTTGCCTACACCCGGCCGGCCGACGCACTAGAAGAATCCGAGTACCAGGCGCTCGTCGAAGCGCTCTCTGAAAGTGCGCGCGGCCGCGGCTTCCTCGCCGAGCACGCCCGGCGCAGCCGCGGCGCCGAGACCAATATTCTGCTCACCGCCATCGAGCGCATCGAGGCGCAGGTGCGGCCGCGGCCGGCGGTGCCCGATGCGGTGCACGACGAATTGCGCCGCGTGCTCGACGACATGCGCGCCGCGCGCGCGCGCATCGAGACCGGCGGCAAGGTGCCCAAGGCCGAGCAGCTCGCGGCCCTGCTCGACATCATGCAGCGCCGTCTCACCAAGATGCTGGCGCCGGCCGCCAGCAATCAACCCGGCCTGCCGCCGGCGCCGGAGGCCGCGGCGCCGGCAGCGCCGCCCCGGCCGGCGGCGGCGCGCTGGCTCGAGGAGCCGCTCGAACCGCCTCCCGCCGTCAATGATGTCGGTCCGCCGCCGCGGCCCGCCGCCGTTCGTGGCGACACGGCTCCGCCGCCGATTCCGCTTGCCGCCGGCCTTGAGACGGGCGCGCCCGCAGCGCCGGTGCTCGGGATCGAGGCCGAGATCAAAGCCGCGCTCGATGCGGACATTGAAAGCAGGATGAAGCGGCCGCCCGCGCCGCAGGCCGCGGCGGAGCCGGTGCCCGCGCCGGCGGTCGTATCCGCCGGCGATGCCCTCGCCGCCATCATGGCGCTGAGCGAGGACGAGCGCATCGCGTTGTTCACGTAAAGCTCAACCCGCGATCAACTTCGTAAACAGCGCCGCGTCCACGTTGGCGCCCGACAACACAGTCGCCACCACCTTGCCGTCGACGTCGAGCTTGCCGGCCAGCAACGCGGCCAGGCCCACCGCTCCGCCCGGCTCCACCACCAGCTTCAATTCCTCGAACGCATAGCGCACGCTAAGCGCCACCTCGTCGTCGCTGACCGTGAAGCCCTGCCCGATCAGCTTCTGCGTGATCGGAAAGGTGAGCATGCCGGGCGTGCCGCTCATCAGCGCGTCGCAGATGGTGCCGCTCATGCGCGTGTTGGATTCGCGGCTTCCGCTCTTGAACGAGCGCAGCGTGTCGTCGAAGCCTTCCGGCTCCACCGCGTAGATCGCGGTTTCCGGCGCCGCATCCTTCACGGCGAGCGCGATACCGGCGGCCAGCCCGCCGCCGGACGCGCCGACCAACACGATGTCTGGTTTCAAACCAAGCGCGGCGAGGTCTTCCATCATTTCGCGGCCGGCCGTGCCCTGCCCCGCGATGATCAGCGGATCGTCGTAGGGCGGCACCAGCGTCGCGCCGCGTTCTTGCGCGATGCGTTCGGCAATCGCCGCGCGGTCTTGCGTGTCGCGGTCGTAGGCCACGATCTCGGCGCCGAGCGCCAGCGTGCGCTCGCGTTTGGCGCGCGGCGCGTCCGCCGGCATCACGATGGTCGCGCGCATGCCGCAGAGCTTTGCTGCCGACGCCACGCCTTGCGCGTGATTGCCGGAGGAATAGGCCACCACGCCGCCCGCGCGGCGCTCGGGCGGGATCGACGAAATCTTGTTATAGGCGCCGCGGAACTTGAACGAACCGGTGCGCTGCAGGATCTCGGCTTTGAGGAAGACGCGCGCCTTCAGGCGCTCGTCCAGCACCGGCGCATTGATCAAGGGCGTGCGCACCGCGACGCCCTTCAGGCGTTCGGCGGCGCGTGCGACATCGGCGGCGGTGGGAAGGGTGTCTGCGATATTCATGGCCGGCGACGGTAGCGCGCCGTGCCGGGCCTGTCATGGCCTTAAGCCGCGACGGTCGCCGTCGCCACTTCGGCGATATGCGCGCCCTTGGCCGCATCCGCCACATGCTGAACGAACAGCCGCGCGCTCCGCTCCCAGGTCATGGTGAGCGCGAAATCGCGGCAGGCCTGCCGCGAGACATCCAGCGCGCCGAGGCAGGCGCGCCGCAAATCCTCGTCCAGCACGCCGACCGGCGCAGCGCCAAGCACGTCGCGCGGCGCCGGCGCCGGAAACGCCGCCACCGGCACGCCGCTCGCCAGCGCCTCCAGCAGCACCAGGCCGAAGGTGTCGGTGCGGCTCGGAAACACGAACACGTCGGCGGCGGCATAGGCTTCCGCCAGCGCCTCGCCCTGGCGGGCGCCGAGGAACACCGCGCCGGGATAAGCCTTCTCGAGCGCCGCACGCGCCGGCCCGTCGCCGACCACCACCTTGGTGCCGGGCAGTTCGAGCTTGAGGAACGCTTCCAGGTTCTTTTCCACGGCCACCCGGCCGACCGTGAGGAAGATCGGCCGCGGCAGATCGAGCGCGGCGCCAACGCGCGGCCGGAACAGATGGGCGTCGACGCCGCGCGGCCACAGCTTCACGTTCTTGAAGCCGCGGGTTTCGAGCTCGCTCACGAGCGTCGGCGTCGCCGCCAGCACCGCGGCGGCGGCGCCATGGAAGCGGCGCAGATAGGCCCAGGTCAGTTCCTCGGTCCAGCGCGCCGGCATCGGCAGCCGTTCGGCGAGGTAATCGGGAAAGCGGGTGTGGAAGCTGGTCGTGAACGGCAGGCCGCGCTTGATGCAGAAGCGCCGCATGGCGTGGCCGAGCGGCCCTTCGGTCGCGATATGGATGGCGTCCGGCCGCACGCGCTCCAGCCGCCGTTCGATGGCGCCCGCGCCGACCAGCGCCAGGCGGATTTCCGGATAGCTCGGCATCGGCATGCGTGCGGAATTCGCCGGGGCTGAGAAATTCCATCTCGACGCCGAAGCCGCGCGCTTCTTTGGCGACCTGGCCGAGCGTGCGCACCACGCCGTTGACCTGCGGGTGCCAGGCGTCGGTCGCGACCAGGATTTTCATGCGTTGTCCAGCGCTCACGCGGCCGCCTGCGCCATCGGCTTCAGCGACTACGGTCGTTCGAGCGACTTCGTCTTCAGCCGCGGCCGCGCGCGGTCGTCGCGCATCGTCTCGGTCCAGGCGATAATCTCGAAGGTGCCGTCGGGCCGCTCGCCCACCGCGGTGCAGCTTTCCACCCAATCGCCGCAATTGATGTAGTGCAGACCGAAATCGTTATGGATGGTGGCGTAGTGAATGTGGCCGCAGATGACGCCGTCGGCGTGATGATGCTTGGCCTCGGTCGCCAGCGCCTTCTCGAAGGCGCCGATGAAATTGACCGCGTTCTTCACCTTCAGCTTGGCCCATTGCGACAGCGACCAGTACGGCGCGCCCAGCACCCGCCGCAGGATGTTGAACACGCGGTTGGCGGTGAGCGCGAGCTCATAGGCCTTGTCGCCGAGCAGCGCCAGCCAGCGCGCCTGCGTCACCACCAGATCGAAGATGTCGCCGTGCACCACCAGATAACGCTTGCCGTTCGGCGGCCTCATGCACCGTGTGCTCGACCACCTCGATACCGCCGAAATGGGTGCCGTAATAGCCGCGCAGGAATTCGTCGTGGTTGCCGGGGATGTAGATCAGCCGCGCGCCCTTGCGCGCCTTGCGCAAGAGCTTCTGCACCACGTCGTTGTGCGTCTGCGGCCAGTACCACGACGAGCGCAGCGCCCAGCCGTCGACGATGTCGCCGACGAGATAAATGGTATCGGCGTCGTAGTGGCGGAGGAAGTCGAGCAGCTTGTCGGCCTGGCAGCCGCGCGTGCCGAGATGCACGTCCGAAATGAAAAGCGCGCGATATCGCTTCGTGGCGACGTCCGTCACGAGGCGATGCTCTTTCTGTCCATCTTCATGTGGCGCAGCATCTAGCATGCGTTGATTGCAGTTTTGTGACAGCGCAGCGGTTGCGTCAGGCCGCAATGGTTTGGGTTAACGCCCGCCGGAAACGCACCAAGGTGTAGACGCCGAAGGGCTTGACCTTGCGCCGCTCGATCAGCTCGGCGCCGCCATGCGCCTGCGCCCACGCCGCCAGCCGCTGGAACGGAAACTCGGGACGCAGGCCCAGCCGCCGCGCCTTCTGCGCCAGCAGCCGCTCGACCGCGGCGGCAAAGCCGCGCTCGGAATAAAGATGGTTGACCAGGATGATCTGCCCGCCCGGCCGCACCACCCGCGCGCATTCCGACAGGACGCGCTCGGGGTCCTCCACCAGCGTGATGACGAACTGGCCGACCACGCAGTCGAAGCTGGCGTCCTCGAACTTGAGGTCATGCGCGTCCATCACCGCCAATCCTTTGACGTGACGGGTAGCGCCCGCGCGCCGCCCGTTCGCGGGCGCGCGCGATCATCGGCTCCGAAATATCGATGCCGGTGATCTCGGTCGAGACGTCGTAGTCGTCGAAGGACAGCCCCGTGCCGACACCGATCTCGAGAATGCGCCCGCCGACGTCGCGGGCGGCCTGCGCCGCCGCGCGCCGCCCGTTGAGGAAGACGGGCCCGCACAACGCGTCATAGACCGGCGCCCAGCGGGCATAGGCTTTTTCCATCACCTGGCGTTCGGGATCGCGCAGCATGGTCCCCCCACGAATCAAGAATGCTTGTGTCGCGTCGGAGGTAGCAACGCTGTGCGACAGTCAGGCGACAGATGTTTCTTTCACCTCTCCCCGCATGCGGGAAGCAGGAAGAAGCCCGGGTTGACGCCCCGGGCTCAGCCCCTAACACTCCCGCCCGAAACGAGTTTTCCCCGACGCGTGAGGACCCCATGGATCTTGGAATTGCCGGCCGCAAGGCCATCGTTTGCGCCTCGAGCCGTGGGCTCGGCCGCGCCTGCGCGCACGCGCTCGCGGAAGCCGGCTGCGAGGTGGTGATGAACGGCCGCAACGGCGGCACGCTCGAAGCCGCGGCAAGCGAAATCGCCAAGGCGACCGGCGCCAAGATCACACCCGTCGCCGCCGATGTCGCCACCCCCGAGGGGCAGAAGGCGCTGCTCGCCGCCTGCCCCGCGCCCGACATCCTGGTCAACAACAACGCCGGCCCGCCCATGCGCGACTTCCGCGAACTCACCCGTCAGCAGATGATCGACGGCGTCATCGCCAACATGATCGTGGCGGTGGAGTTGATCCAGAAGGTGATCGACCCGATGTGCGAGCGCAAATTCGGCCGCATCGTCAACATCACCTCGGGCTCGGTGAAGATGCCGCTCGCCGGCCTCGACCTCTCCTCCGGCGCACGCGCGGGGCTCACCGCGTTCGTCGCCGGCGTGGCGCGCTCGGTCGCGGCCAACAACGTGACCATCAATAGTATGTTGCCCGGCCCCTTCGACACCGACCGCCTGCACAGCACGCTCACCACCACCGCCGAAAAGCAGGGCAAGAGCCTCGCCGAAGTCACGACCGCGCGCATCGCCTCGATCCCGGCCAAGCGCTTTGGCGAGCCGGGCGAGTTCGGCGCGGCTTGCGCGTTCCTGTGCTCCAGCCACGCCGGCTACATCACCGGGCAGAACCTGCTGATGGACGGTGGCGTCTTCAACGGCGCGCTCTAGCGCGCCGCGCGCCTCACGCCGCGTTCGGCGGCACCGGCTGCTCGTCGGCGCAAAACTCGACTCCCAGGCGGTTGCCGTTGCGCCAGATCACGTGGCACGCCTGGCGCAGATGGTCGCTGTCGATCGCCAGCACGAAGTAGTCGGGGATGCCGACTTGGCTGGCGACGTCGAGGCAGGCACCGACCGGAGACATGTTGCGCACGCGGCAGTCGATGCCGGCAGCGCGGTTGAAGCCGATGCTGCCGGACTTGAGCACGCGGTGACGTTGAACCTTGCGACGTTCTTCCATAACCCCCTCCACTCGTTCTCGGGCGCGCCTCCCTGCGGGCCTTTCCCGCATCGCGCCGTCTTGAGCGGTCGATGTCGCCATCATAGGCCGCACGCTTTATCCGACCGTAAAACTGATCGTCGAAAGCCGGGCTTTGCCGTTAGCGCTTGTTCACCATGGCGGCGGCGTCCGGGCTTTTTATGAGGCGGGTCACGGGCTTGGCCGCACCCACAGCCGCCTTTTCATGTCGCCAATGTTGCAGCGATTGATCTCCATTTTACGGCTAATTTATCCGCGGGACGCGTGCATCCAGCCTACGATGCGGGCCGGCGCGCGGCCCGCGGAGGAACGGGGGCCCGCGCCGCCAAGAAAGCGGGCTTCGATTGGCGGTCCACGACGATGCTGCACTGGCTGGTCGGAAGTTGCCGGGTGTTGGGCCTTGACGGGCAGAACTGGATGCTGGTCATCGCCGGCGCGCTTGGCGTCTACGCTGCGGCGCTCTTGCTCATTCGGCGGCGGCGCCAGCGCGGCTGGTGACGGCCCTCAAATTTCGCCCGGCGACCGGGTTGCCCGTCGCCCTCTGCCAGCGCAATATCCGCCCCGATTTGCCTCAAATCGCATGACGCGGAACCGGTTTTACGGCCGTTTTCGCGATTGCCCCACCCGGCCCGCAAGGCCTCCCCCGCGGGGGACAAGAGAAACGCCACGCCCCAAGGAGATTTGGTAATGAAGCTCGTCCGCTACGGCGCGCCCGGCCGCGAGAAACCCGGCATCATCGCCGACGACGGCAAGATCCGCGACCTCTAGCCGCATCGTCAAAGACATCGACGGCGCCATGCTGGCCTCCGGCGGCCTCGCCAAGATCAAGAAGGCCAACCTCAACCGCATGAAGCCCGTCGCCGGCCGCCCGCGGCTCGGCGCTTGCGTCGGCAACGTGCAGAACTTCTTCGCCATCGGGCTCAACTACTCCGACCACGCGGCGGAAGCCGGCATGCCGATCCCGAAGGAGCCGATCATCTTCACCAAGACCTCGACCTGCATCTGCGGGCCGAACGACGACACCATCACGCCGCGCGAGTCGACCAAGCTCGACTACGAGGTCGAGCTCGGCATCGTCATCGGCAAGCGCGCGCGCTATCTGACCAAGGAGAACACGAAGGCCGCCATCGCCGGCTATTTCCTCTCCAACGACGTCTCCGAGCGCGCCTTCCAGATCGACCGCTCGGGCGGCCAGTGGGACAAGGGCAAGGGCTGCGAGACCTTCGGGCCGATCGGGCCGTGGTTCGTCACCAAGGACGAGGTCAAGGACCCGCAGAACCTCGACATGTGGCTGGACGTCAACGGCCAGCGCCGCCAGACCGGCAACACCAAGACCATGATCTTCGGCGCCGAGCATATCGTGTGGTACTGCTCGCAGTTCTTCGTCATGGAGCCGGGCGACATCATCATCACCGGCACGCCGCCGGGCGTCGCGCTCGGCATGAAGCCGGAGCCGCAGTTCCTGCAAGCCCGGCGACGTGGTGACGCTCGGCATCGAGAAGCTCGGCGAGCAGCGCCAGAAGGTGGTCGCGCCGAAGAAGTAAGCGTCCCTCCGCTCATCCCCGCGAACGCGGGGATCCAGCGCAACAAACAAAATCCCCGGGCTCATCGCCCGGGGTTTTTATGTTCGCAAAAGAGAACCCCGCTTGCGCGGGGCCATCTCGGCGCAGATCGGCGTTCGGCTTAGCGGCAGACGCGCCGCGTGCGGTATCTCACGTGGCCGTTGCGCGTGACGTGGCGCGTGCGGACCATACGGCATTCACGGTCGTAATAGGCATTCGAGCCGTAGCCGCGACGATGACGGTAGCCATCGTCCGAAAAACGGGGGCCGACGCCGACACCGAGGGGGCCAAGCTGGACGCCCGCGCCGCCGCGGTCCGAGCCGATGAAGACTTGGGCGCCGGCAGGGGCCGCAACGCCGAGCGCAGCAACCGCTGCCGCGACGAAAAGAAGACTGCGCATGATACTCTCCTGAAAACTTTCTGGTTAAGCTCTGCAAGCCCAACGCGCGGTGTGCCGGTTTTGTTCGCCTGACTTGAAATTAAAGTTCTCGGCAAGAGTGGTATTCCCCCTAAACCCCCGGCGAGCCGATCTCGCGCGCCGTCCCGGCCGCCCGCGCCCATGCGCGGCGCCCTCTCCCGCCGAACGGGCGCCAAAACCCCGGGCCCGCCGCCCGGGTTTTGTTGGGCAAAAAAGAAGCCCCGCTTGCGCGGGGCTCGTAGTTCACCAGACGTAATATCGGCGCGCTTCCTTTAGCCCGGCAGGCCCTGCCATTGGCTTACGGCGGCCGTTAAAGCTTGAATCAAATCCCGCGCGCCCCGGCGGCTTGTCGTCAACACGTTCCGCCTACACCTCAGACCACTTGCATCCGGCCGAAGGCGGAGGGCGGCACGGGTGTCTGGGAGTTCGCGCCGGTGATTGGCTCTGTGGTCGGTTTCTCGGGCAATTTTGCGTTCGGCGGCTTCGGATCGACGGGGCTTTCCGGCGGCGGCAACGCTTACGCCGCGGACGCCGCCAGCCGCCTCCTCGCCGGCTCTTCGCTGTCGTCGCTGGCCGGCGGCCGCGCCGGCGTCGCCGAGATCCAGGCGGCGCTCACCCAATTGCGCGATGCGCTCATCGGCGCGCGCGACAATACCGACGCCGTTCCCGGCCGCACCACGCTCAAAGCCGTCACCGCGACAATCGAGCGCTACGTCGACAAGCCAACCTACGTCACCATCGACGGCAAGCCGGTGCAGAACGGCACCGTCACGGTGTCCGTGGGCCAGCAGGAGGTGCTGGTCGGCTACGAACGCGTCAACCGCGGGCGAACCGATATCGGCGAGTCGCTCCGGGTGCTCCTGAACGCGACGGTGAACGTGGGCTCCGCCCCCGGCCTTTCCAACGAAAACACCTTCGGATCGCAGATCGGCGCCTTTCTCAAGAGCGCCGATTTGAACACCGCGCTGTCGCGGCCCGACAAGGCCTCGCTCGACGGCGCGATCAACCATATCGACGGCCTGCTGGCGAGCGCCGAGGGCCTCGGCTTCGCGGTGAGCCACCGCGCCGCGGCAGCGGCGCAGGTCGATCTCGGCGGGCTGTTGCTGGGCGCTGCGCCCAATTTGCTCGGCGCTTCGCCGGCGCTGACGGGCTCGGACGGCGCCAGCGCGTATCAGGCGGCGGCGACGTCGGGCACCGAGAGCGGCAGCACGGTGTCGACGGTGGCGTGAGGCGAAGGGCGCGGTTGGCGCCGCCCGCTCGAACGGTTTGAAGAAACGTCTTTCGCGGACGCTAAAGACCGCCCACCGAACGCCCCAACCCCTCCCCCATCACATGGCGTGGCGGGGGCTCGCTTCGTCCTTGTGGCCGTGCAGGAAGCGCGCGATCTGGCCGCGCAGCGCCGCCGTTTGCAGCACGTCGCCGAGCGAGCCGGCGGTATCGAACAGTTCGCGCTGCAGCTTGGTCGGGATGGTATTCCACTGCATGATGACGGCCGCGCCGAGGCAGCGCAGAACATGCTCTTCGATCTCGGCGACCGACTTGCGGTCGACCGGCTTGGCGGCGGCTTGGGCCTGCGGCACAAGATCCTGCGCGTGAACGATCCGATCGAAGTTGCTCGCCAGCCAGTCTTCGTTCTTCGCCAGCTGGGTGAAGCTCTCTTTCAACCGGTTGAGGTCGCGGATTTCGTCCGGACTGTCCGTATGCTTAAGCAATTCGGCGTATTCCGCCGCTTTCGTGCGAAACTGTTCTGCCGTGAACATGGCTTGTTTCCTCAAAGGCGCCATCCGGGCGATCGCCCCGTGCGGCGGCGCTGCTTCCGCCTTGTCGTTCTTCTCTATATGGCGACGATCAAGCCCAATTGCGGCAGCCGCGGCCACCCGGCCCGATCTTTATTTTCCAAAGGGGACGCCCGCCCCCTGTGGCGGGTGCTTTTCGTCGCCATATACGGGGGGCACTATGCGCGCAAGGCGATGCCGCCCGTCGGCCCTGGAGCGACAGGCGTTACATGGCCGAACTGATGAATAGCTCGACTATTCACGGATAAGAGCGCATCGTGTTTTTGGCGAGACCCTCGAACAAGGCGATCTCGCCGACTTAAGGAAAATTGGCGCGGCCTGGCCCCTGCTCGAATGCGGGGCAGAAGGTTTACATGATCACTTCGGCCCTGTCGGAGGATGTCCCGTTCGTTGCGATCGAGGATGGCGTCGCGCTTGCACAAGCCATCGTCGACACCATCCGCGATCCGTTTCTGGTGCTGGACGAGAACTTGCGGATCATCACCGCAAGCCGGTCCTTCTACCAGACCTTCCGGCTCATGCGTGACGACGTTCGCGGCCAGTCGATTTACCAGATCGATGGCGGCCGATGGGACATGCCTGAGTTCCGCCGCCTCCTGGAGGCGATCACGAACGACGGCCTGCCCATCGAGGGTTACGAGGCCGACCAGGACTTTCCGCCGCTCGGGCGGCGCGTCATGCTGCTCAGCGCGCGCAAGGTTTTCTACGAGACGGGAACCCACACCACCGTGCTGCTGGCATTCGAGGACATCACCGAGCGCCGCGCCGTGGAACAGCAGATGCAGGACCTGCTGCGGGAAAAGGACATGCTGCTGGAAGAGATGCAGCATCGTGTCGCCAACAGCCTGCAAATCATCGCCAGCATTCTCCTCATCAAGGCGCGCACGGTGCAGTCGGAAGAAACGCGCTTGCAGTTGGAGGATGCGCATAAGCGCGTTCTGTCGGTCGCCGCGGTTCAACAGCACCTGCATCTCACCGGACACCACGAACCGATCGAAATCGCCACTTATCTCAGCAAGCTATGCGAAACGCTGGCGCAATCGATGGTCGGCAGCAGCCGGCCGATTTCGCTCACGGTCGACGCCGATGCCGGCACCGCCACATCGCGCGATGCCGTCAGCATCGGGCTGATCGTCACCGAACTGGTGATGAACGCCTTGAAGCATGCTTTCCCCGGCGCGAAACCGGACGCGGCGATCGTCGTTTCGTACAGGGTCGCCGAACCCGACTGGAAGCTGACGGTATCCGACAACGGCGCCGGCAAGCCGGATATCAAGGCCGGCGACACCAAGCCGGGGCTCGGCACCAGTCTGGTCCAGGCGCTGGCGAAGCAACTCGATGCCCACGTGGACATCGCGAGCGATCGCCACGGCACGGCCGTATCGATGACCCACGCGACGTTCAAGCCGAAGCCGTCCGCCACGCATGATATCGCTTCCCTCCTGGACGGAAGCCTCCCGGAAAGCGCCCCATGACCACGCGAACCAGCCGCAAGACCGTGACGTTCAAGACGCCGTTCACGCTCGACGGGGTTGGCCGCCGTCTGCCCGCCGGCGCCTACGAGGTCGTCACCGACGAAGAGCTGATCGAGGGCCTGTCGTTTCCGGCCTACCGCCGCGTTTCGACCATGATGCTGGTGCCGGGCCTGTTATCGCGATCCGTCGAGATGGTCACCGTCGATCCGCTCATGCTTGCCGAGGCGCTGGCGCGCGAAGCACCGGCGGAAGAACCCGGCGCGCGCGCCCAAGGCACGACGATTTGAGCGCCATCGTTCGATCCCCATCGCTCCCTGAAGGCACAAAGGCCGGCACCATGACGATCAATTTTCCCAACAGTAGCCGCAGCTACGATGCGACGCGGGGCGTCGTTCGCTTTTGGGGGCATGACCGCTCGATGGAGAGTTCTTTCTTCCTGACGGCGGATGCGCTGCAAAAGCTCGAGCCGAATTTGCAATTCGAGGAAAGCGACGTGCTGCGCGCGTTCGACAACAACCGCGACCGTATCTACGCGGGCGCCGCCCGGGTCTACGCGCGCGGACGCCGCGGCGCTTACGACATCAACGCGGCCGACGTTTGAGTCCGGCCGCATCGCTGAACCGACAAAGGAACGATCCATGAGCACAGTTGCCAAGAAACCGTCAAATTTACGCGCCAACGTGATGCCGACCGACGGTTATGTCTTGACCATCGATGGCAAGCTGAAGACGCGCTACGAAACCGAGCAGGACGCCGCCGCCGAGGGCGCCAAACTGAAGCAGCGTTTCCCGGTGATTCAGGTTTCGGTGTATGACGCGGCCAAAGGCGTTTATACGCCGGTGGCCGTGCCGGAGGCCGTTAGCCCCACCGCTTCGGCGCCAGCGGATCCCGCCCCAAACTCCTGATCCGCGGCCCCTCCCACCCCCGGCTCGTCAGCGCCGTCACCGCCCACACCAGCGCGTCCAGCCGGTCGGGCGAGGCGCCGCTCGACAAGCCGCCCAGGCCGAAGTCGCACATCTCGTCCTCCAGCGCCGCCAGCGGCGGGTCGACGTGCTTCACCCGCCCTTGCGCATAGAGCGCGGCCACCGGCTCGGCGCGCAGATATTTGCCGCGCGTGGCGCGCACCTCGCGCACCGGCACGCTGCGGTCCACTTGGCGGAGCACCGCGCTCACCATGTCGCCGCCCTGGTTGACCTCGGCGATCAGCGCGTCGGCCTTGAGCCGCCGGTAGAGCGCGATCGCGGCGAGCGCCCATCCGTCCGGCGCCAAGCCGCCGCGGCTTTCGTCCGCCAAGACATAGACGATGCCCTCTTCGCTCAAGCCCGCCGCCACGATGCCGCACAGGTCGGCGCCGTCGCGCGTACGACACCGGCGGGTCGATGCCGACGACGACGCGCATCAGCGGCGGCGCTTGCCGGCACGCGCGCCGCCTCGATCATGCCCCGCGTCCACAGCGCGTCGGGCCGCTCCTCGATGATCTCAGCCTCGATCTCCTGCCGCCCCAGCCGCGTGCCTTGATAGCGCGCCAGCACTTCTTCGAAAAACGCGGGCGACAGGAACGCCGCGTTGGCGTGGGTCGCAGCGCGCGTCACCGCCGTGCGCGGGTCGGCGAGCAAGCGCTTGATGAGCGGGATCGGCCGCGGCGTGGTGGTGACGAGCTGGCGCGGGCGCATCCCTAAGCGCAATCCGAACTGCAACATGTCGAAGGTGGCGTCGGGATAGTTCCACTTGGCGAGCTCGTCGCACCAGGCGGCGTCGAATTGCGGCCCGCGCAATTGCTCCGGGTCCTCCGCCGAGAAGCACGAGGCCACCGCGCCGCTCGGCCATTCCAGCCGCCGCCGCGATACGGTCCACAGCGGCCGTTCGCCGCGCGGCGAGCACCGCAACAGCCCCGCCGGCCCTTCCACCATCACCTCGCGCGCGTCGTGCTCGGTCTCGCCCACCAGCGCGATGTGCAAATGCGCCTGCTCGGCGTAAGGCCCCTCGCCTTTCGCGAGCGCGCGCACCCATTCGGCGCCCAGCCGCGTCTTGCCGGCGCCGCGCCCGGCCAGCACCAGCCAGGTGGTCCAGGGCTTGCCGTTGGCGGCAAAGCGGGGCGGCTCCTGGTGCGGATGCGCGAGCGTGACGAAGTCGCGCTCAAGCGCCATCGCCTCCCGGGGCGTCATCCGCGCCAGCATCTCCTTCGTCCGGCCGGCTTGCCATGAACGCCTCAATGCGCCGCGCAAGCGCCTCACGGAAGGCATCGATATCGGCGGGGATGTCGTCGTCGTCGTATTCGTCATGAGAGCCAATCGCGGTTTGCCCGGCGCGCATGCGCCGCAGGGTGTCCAGGGTCGAGGTGAGGGAGCCGAGGTTGTGCGCGGTCTTCAGCGCTTCGCGCTGGCCTTGCGGCTCGGCCTTGAGCTGCGCGCGCAGGTTTTCGTAGACGCCGATCTCCGCGCTCACCAGGCGCAGCAGCCGCTCGATCTGGTCGTCGATGTCGACGGCTTCTTGTTCAGGCGGCGCGGCGGATTCCTCCCCTCCCCCCGTTCGCGCAGCGAATGGTGGGGAGGGGTCGGGGGTGGGGGGCAGCAGCGCTTCGACATCCGAAGAGATCGCCGTGTCGGCGCCCACCCCCCACCCCGGCTCACCTTGCTCGCGCAAGGTTCGCCGACCCTCCCCACCGCTGCGCGGGGGGAGGGTTGAAGCCGCCAACGCCCGCGCCGCCGCCTCAAGCTGCACCGCCGGCGACAGATCGCGCGGGCCCTGCGCGGCGCGCGTCCACGCCTGCTCGCGCACCAGCCGCTGGATCGTGGTCTTGGCGACGCCGATGCTGCGGGCGATGACCTCGGGGCTGTCGCCCGCCTCCTCGTAGCGCTGGCGGATATGCTCGCTCAGGCGCGCGGTGAATTCGATGCGGCGGCTCAGGCAGCGCCCGTCGATCTTGACGGCCGCCGCCCCCTCGCCTGCCGCGGCGGCGGGCTTAGTCCTGGCAGCGGTTTTTGTGCCGGCGCGCGCGGGCGCACGCTTCTTCGAGGCGCGCGCGGGCGCACGCTTCTTCGGGGCGCGCGCGGGCGCACGCTTGGAATTCGCCATGGCGAAGCTCCATTGCGTTGGTCGGTGGATTCGATTGTGCGGGGATAACTTGGCCGGCCGCGAACACACCGCGCCGACGATGCCGCAACGCTACCGGCACAGCGTCACGCTGTCAAGGATTAAGTTCCTTTTGCGTCACGGCCACTTATGCCGCGCGCCGACGGACGCCGGGCGCCGCTTGCACGGGGATGAGCGGCGAGGTTCTCCCCTGCCCCAAAAAACAAAACCCCCGGGCCGTTGCTGGCCGGGGGGTTTGCGACGCCTCGCGCTTGGGGGAAGCGAGGCGTCTCGCCGCGCCCGCGGGGGACGCTGCAGGCGCGGCGCGTCTACGCCGTTACTTCGAATCCTCGGACTTCTCTTTGGGTTCCTCGTCCGTGGTGCTCTTGTCGCCGTCCTGCTGCGCGACCACCCAGCCCTGCGGAACGACCGATTGCGACGCCGCGGCCGGGTTCGCGAGCGCCGCCGACTTGTCGTGCTGCTCGCACGCGACGCCAACACCGCCGGTGCCGAGCAACAGCGCCGACACCGCAACACCGTAGACCAACCGTTTCATGTCACTCTCCTTGAGGGCCGGATCAGCGTCCGGCCGGGAGAGACGTTCGCCGCGCGCGGCGTCTTTTGCATGGCGGCCGCATAGCGGCGGCGTAAATTCGCGTCGCCGCGCGGTAAAGCGCCTGCATAGACGGTGGCTGTTTCAGGCGGAATTGCGGCGCGGGCTTACACGGCAGCGTTTCAGGCAATGCGACGCGGCAAACGCAGCGCTTGCCCTCCCCTGGAGAGAGAAAGCCGACGCCGAAGCATTCACCGTTCATCCCCGCGAAAGCGGGGATCCAGAGGCGGCTTGCACTGCAATTAAGAGCTGGGTTCCCGCTTGCGCGGGAACGAACGGAGAAGGTGCCGCGCGCGTCAGGCGCTGAGCGCGGGGGCGTCGCTGGTGGCGATGTGGCGGTAGAGCTGTTCCTCGGCGCCGGCGAGCGTCGCGGCGCGCTCGCACGCGTCCTGGAACCACAGGCACTCGAACACCGGCGCGTCGTCGGCCGCCGCCTGCTCGAGGATGATCCATTCGACGCCGTGCGCGCTGTAGATGTGCGCGCCGACGGCGTGCGCGGCGCGGTCGAAGCCGACGATGCGGAGGGCGTTGACGAACTGCTCGCCGCCGCGCCGGTAGTCGCTCACGCGGCTGGCGCGGAAGGTCTCAAGGTCGAGCGCAAGATCCTGTATCCTCACCATGGTCGCCTCGCTTCGCGGCCCCTTGTCGCGCGGGCCGCCTCGCTGTTGAAGCCACGGGGTCTTCCTGTTCGAGCGTCCAAGGCTAGGTGTCACCGGTCAACATTGTGTTGATGTTTAGCTTAATCCGGCCGGTCGCCGCCTTTGCCTGTGGACGCGATGAACGGCGGGTTAACCGCGTCTCGCCGCGTGGCTCTCGTCTCCGGTCTCCTGCCTTTTGGGTCGTGCCGGCGCCCGCCAAGGTTCAAGACCGGTTAAGAGCGGCCGGCGGCCGTTAACGAAAAGCCCCGGGCGTTCGCGGCCCGGGGCTTTCCAGTTTGGTCGAGCGGCGGGGCTCAGAAACGGTAGTTGATGCCGCCGCGGACGATGTTGATCTTCGGGCTGATGTCGGTATCGACGCCGCAGACCGCGGCTTCGCAGGTGGCGGTGCCGAGATCGGCGTAGAGGTATTCGATCTTGGCGCTCCAGTTCGACATGAAGGCGTACTCGAGGCCGGCGCCGGCGGTCCAGCCGATGGTGGTGTCGGTCGAGCTGGTGCCGCCCGACGGTTCCACCTTCAGGCCGGCGAAGGCGCCGCCGCCGGTGATGTAGGGCAGGAAGTTGTTCCAGCCGGCATAACCGATGCGGCCGCGCGCCGTCCCAAACCAAGTGTTCTTGACCTCGCACGAGCCCGCGCCGCAGGTGGCGGTGTTCGTGGCATTGCCTTTGATGAGGGCGTAGTCGATGTCGCCTTCAAGACCCCAGACCCACGTGCCGGTCTGGTAGTTGTAGCCGGCGGTCACGCCGATCAGCCAACCGTTCTGATTGTCGGTCGTGAAGCTGGCGACCGAATTGGATACGTCGGCTTTGCCCCAGCCGTAGCCGCCGTTGAGACCGAGATAGAACCCGGTCCACGTCGCAAGAGCCGGTTCCGGCGGCACATAGGCCGGCGCCTTATAGGGTTGCTGGTAAGCTGGCTGGGCCGGAAGATCCGCCGCTTGGACGGCCATCGGAGCAGCAGCCAGGAAGATCGCGGCAACAAAACCGCCTCGGATTAGTTTGGTCGTCATTTGGGTCGGCCCCTTGACTAGCATTTAGGTTGCAAGCGGGCGATCGCATCTGATCGACCCGATGTTGAATGTACGCATGGCTACTCGAGAGTCCCCCGCACGCCCGGAACGGGCGCACGCAAGACAACGTCTCGATGGCTAGCAAAGCCTGAAAATCGTAAAGGGCCGGTTAACCATAGGTAGTAACCATAAGCTTCGGCCACGCAAACCTTTCAGTGTCGCTAATGCGCAACACCGACGACGCGGTTTCGTTAATGAGAGGTGAATGAGAGGTGAATCAAAGGTGAATGAGCGCTTGCTTACGGTCGCGCCAAACACCGACCGCACCGCGCATTACGCACAACAACGGCGCGCGATTTTGCGCGGCCCATGGCGATTCTGCACTGGCGTGGCGGCATTCGCTTAAGCCTCGCGCGCCCTGAGTACGGCTTCGATCGAGACCCGTGACCAGGGCGCGGTGCGGGCGCGGAAGGCAGCGTAGGACTTGTGCACCTTCGCCGTCACGGCGCTGCGTGCAGCGAGTTCGCCGAGCACATCGCTCGCGTGCTTACGCGCGGCATTAACCATGTCGCTTGGGAAAGCGACGAGCTTGACGTTGTGTTTGCCGGTGAGCGCTTCCAAAGCCACCGCATCGAGACGTTCCATTTCCGCCAAGGCATACGTCGCTTCCGCCGCGCAGGCGTGCGCGACCACGGCCTTCAGCTCGTCGGACAGCGCATTCCAGACTTTCAGCGCGACGATGCATTCGCCGGTGCCGTTCGGCTTGTTGAAGCCGGGATAGTAGTAGAATGGTGCCACCCGATAGAACCCGAGCGCGATGTCGGAGCCGGGGCCGACGAACTCGGCGGCATCGAGCACGCCCGATTGCAGGCTGGTCAGGATTTCCGCCGGCGGCGTGGTCTGCGGCGTGGCGCCGAGCCGGCGATAGACTTCGCCACCGAGGCCGGCCGAGCGGATTTTCACGCCGCGCAGATCGGCGAGGCTCTTCAGCGCGTGGCGGAACCAACCGCCCATGCAGACGCCGGTATTGCCGCCCATGAACGGCTTGACGCCGAACGGCTTGTAGAGCTCATCCCACAACGCTTGGCCGCCGCCGGCCTCGATCCAGGCGACGTGCTCGCCCGGCGTCAGGCCGAACGGCACGGTGGTGAAGAACGCCGCTGCCGGCATCTTGCCCTGCCAGTAGAACGCCGCGGTATGGCCGATATCGGCGACGCCGTTGCCGACCGCATCGAGCACGCCAAAGGCCGGCACCACTTCGCCGGCGGCATAGACGGTGATGTCGATGCGCCCGCCGGAGAGCTTGCGGATGCGCTCGGCGATACGTTCAGCCGACATGCCCGGGCCCGGCAGGCGCTTCGGCCAGGAAGTAACCATGCGCCATTTGTGCGTTTCGGCGCGCGCGATAGCCGGCGCGGCAATCGCACCAGCGGCGGCTGCACCGGCGGCAAGGGTGAAGCGGCGGCGGGTGGTGGTCACGGACTTCTCCATTGTGGATGTTCATGGAAATGATGAAGCGGGCCGTGGCCGTGGCCGACGGCAAGCGTGTCGGCGCCGGCAATGGCCGCGGTGACATACGTCTTGGCGGCGCGCACGGCGCCAGTGAGTTCGAGGCCCTTGGCAAGGCCGGCGGCGATCGCCGACGACAGGGTGCAGCCGGTGCCATGGGTGTTTTTCGTGGCGACGCGTTGGGCTGCAATCCGGGTCGCGGCGCCGCCTTCCACCAAGAGATCGACGCTCTCGGCGCCGGCGCCGTGACCGCCTTTGATCAGCACCGCTTGGGCATGAAAGCGTTCGATCAGCGCGCGCGCCTGCGCTTCCATTTCGGTTTCGTCGCGCGCGGGGTTGGTATCGAGCAGAAGCGCGGCTTCCGGCAGATTGGGCGTGATCACGCGCGCGCGCGGGAGCAGCAGCCGGCGCAACGCCTCGATCGCATCGGGCGCCAGCAGACGGTCGCCGGAGGAGGCGACCATCACCGGGTCGAGCACGATGTTCTTCGCCCGGTGACGATCGAGCGCCTGCGCCACAGTTTCGACGGTCGGCGTCTGCGACAGCATACCGATCTTCACCGCAGCGACGTCGAGGTCGGCAAACACCGCGTCAATCTGCGCCGCGACGAACGCCGGCGGCACGTCATGGATGGCGCTGACGCCTTGCGTGTTCTGCGCGGTCAGCGCGGTGATGGCGCTGGCGCCATAAACGCCGAGCGCGGCGAAGGTCTTCAGGTCCGCCTGGATGCCGGCGCCGCCACTCGAATCCGAGCCGGCAATGGTCAAGGCGATAGCAGTCATCCTTGGCCTCGCTGCGCGAGCGCACGGTCGACGACATCGCGCAGCTTGCGCGCCGCGGTGCCGGGATTGGACGCTTTCGAAATCGCCGAGATCACGGCCACGCCGTCGGCACCCGCGGCGATTACCTTGCCGGCGTTGCGCGAGTCGATGCCGGCGATGGCGCAGATCGGAAACTTCGGCGCGCGCTTGCGCACCGCCTGCACCACCTCGCGCAATCCCGCGTTGCCGATTGGCGGTGAGGCCGTCTTCTTCGACGAGGTGGCGTAGACACCGCCGATGGCGACGTAATCGAGCAAATAAAGCGGCGCGGTCTCGGCGTCGCGCACGGTCTTGATGCTAAGCCCGATGATGGCGGTGCGCCCGAGCAGCGTGCGCGCATCTTGCGGCGTCATATCCTCCTGGCCGATATGGACGCCGTCGGCGCGCGCCGCCAGCGCCACGTCGACGCGATCGTTGATCAGAAGCGGGATCTGCGCCGGCGCCAGCACGCTGCGCAGGGCCCGCGCTTCCTCCACCATGGCGCGGGTGGAGGACCGCTTGTCGCGCAATTGCACCAAGGTCGCGCTTTCGGCGACGCGCCCGGCAAGATCGGAGAGCGTGCGGCCGCCGGCAACCGCCGGATCGAGCAGAGCATAAAGACGCAGATCGACGTCCATCATGTCACCCGGGCGTGGCGGAGAAGAGCCGGCTCATCGAGCCGGTAGAGCGCGTCGAGTATGGCACCGCGAAGCTGCCGGGGCCTTCCGCCTTGGCGGCGGCCAATTCGCCGGCGACGCCGATCATCAACGCCGCCGCGGCGGCGGCACGCCAGGGATCGGGCTCGACCGCAAGGCAGGCCGCGACCAGTGCCGCGCCGGCGCAGCCCATGGCGGTGACCTTGGCCATCAGCGGATGGCCGTTGGCGATGCGCGCCAACCGCGCGCCGTCGCCCACGAGGTCGGTCTCGCCCGACAGGGCCACCACCATGGCGCGCTCCCGCGCATAGGCCGTGAGCGTCTCGGCCGCAGGCTCGGCCCCGGCGAGCGCGGCGAATTCACGCGTGTTGAGCCGCACGACCTTGGGGCCTCGGTCGACCAGCACACGGGCAAAATCGGCGCGCGGCGCCGCGCGGTCGATGAAGACGGGGTCAAGCACCCACGGCACCTTGTCCTGGCCGGCGGTTTCCACCGCGATCTCGGTGGCCTCGCGGCGCTCGCGGTCGAAGGTGCCGAGATTGACCAGGAGCGCGTCGGCGCGCGCGACGAAAGGCGCGATCTCCTCGGGCGAGAGCGTCATCGAGGGCACGCAGCCCGCGGCGAGCAGCACATTGGCGGTGAAGTTCTGCGCCACCGCGTTGGTGATGCAGTGCACCTTGGGCGCCCGCGCGCGCAGGCGGCCGACCACGGCGGCGGCGGCCTGCACCACCTCCGCCAGGTTCTGCGGCGTGTCTGATTGCGAGCCCGGTTGCAAGTCCGAAGGATTGTGCATCTCTGGTCCCTCCGCCGGCATGACCCGGATCAGGTTCGTTGGGTTGACCTTCTCGGCCTCTCAGCCCGGCGGCTCCGGGCACCCCACGAGATTGCTTGGCTGTTACCTAGTCCGGCGCGCAGGCCAAGGCAAGGGCGGCCGCGCGCCGGCTTTGGCTTGCCAGGGGGCCGCGTTTTTGCTGGATTGCCGGAGCATGATCCCGAGAAGCATGTCCTCGACTTGATCGGGGATGGGCACCGGTTTCGGACAAGATCATGCGCCAAGAAAAGGCGCCCGGAGGCTGGAAATGACCCCCTTCTTCGTTCAGATCAAGTGCGAGCTCGGCAAGGCCTACCAGGTGGCCAACGAACTGGCCGAGGCCGAGATCGCCTCCGAGATCTACTCCACCGCCGGCGACTACGACCTGCTGGTGAAGTTCTACGTCGACGCCGGCACCGACATCGGCCATTTCGTCAACGAGAAGGTGCAGTGCATCCCGGGCATCCGGGACACCTACACCATCATCACCTTCAAGGCGTTCCAGGCCTGAGCGCGCGAACCGCTCCCCCGGAGCGTCGGGGATTCGATGACGCAGCCTTACGATATCCTGCAAGCCTCCAAGCTGTTTCAGGACTGGATGACAGCGCTGAAGCAGCGCGCCCTGTTGCAAACCCACAATCAGAGCCAGGCCATGTTCCGCGCGGTGCTGCACCGGCTGCGCCGGCATATGACGAGCGCGCAGGTGCTGGATTTCGCCGACGCGCTACCGCCGCTTCCACGCGGCATCTTCATCGAAGGCTGGCGGCCGGGTGAGGCCGCACCGATTACGTCTGCCGAAGCGTTCTCGCGCGAGGTGGTCGCGGCGCTGGCGCCGCACCATGTGCCGCCGGACACGATCGTGCATGATGTGTTTGCCGTGCTGGCCGAACACGCCGACCCCATCGCCGCAAAGACGATGCGAGCACAATTGCCGGACCCGCTCAAGCCGCTGTGGCCGAGCGAGCATGGTGGGGGTCGATAACTATTTCTTCGGCTTGGACGGGCCTTCCACCGGCGGCAGCGACTTGATGTAGGTCGCCATCGCCTGTCGGTCGGCGGCGCTGAGCAGAGCGGTGTTGGTCGTGACCTCTTCCATGCTGGAGCCGACAAAATCGCCGTCCGGCATCATCCCGCTTTCGAGCAGATAGGCGATATCCTTCGCCGACCAGTCGGCAAGGCCTTTCTGGGTGATGTTGGGCACCCAGCCATCGCCTTCCGGATTGGGGCCGCCGGCGAAGCGTTTGTCGTTGATGATGGCGCCGAACATGTTGCGCGGGCTGTGGCACTCGGCGCAATGGCCCGGCCCATTGACGAGATAGGCGCCGCGGTTCCATGCGGCCGATTTCGAAGGATCGGGCTTGAAGACGGTGCGATCGAAGAAGAGCAGCTTCCACAAACCGATGCCGCGGCGAACCGTGAACGGAAACGAGAGTTCGTGGGCTGGCGCCCGGCCGGCCACCGCCGGCAGCGTTTTCATATAGGCGAACAGATCGCGCAGGTCGGCGAACGTCATGTGCGTGTAAGATGTGTACGGGAACGCCGGGTAGAGATGCGCGCCGCCGGGTGAGACGCCGTCATGCATGGCGGTGACGAACTGCGCTTCGCTCCAGCCGCCAATGCCGTCCTTGGCATCGGACGAGATATTGGGCGGATAGAAGGTGCCGAACGGCGTCTTCAGCGCGCGGCCGCCGCCGAGCCTGGTGCGGTCTTTCTGCTTCGGCGTGGCGTGGCAGGACGAGCAATCGCCGGCGTTGAACATGGTCTTGCCGTTGGCGAGATCGGGCGTATGGGGCCCGAGCGCACTCGTCGATACCGACCGTGGGTTGGTGAGGAGCCAGAAAGCGGCAAAGCCGATGACGACAAGGACCAGCGCCGCGACAATCAATTTGCGCAATTTGACACTCCCATCCGCATCGCCGTTTCCATAGCAAAAAGGCGGCGCGCCGTCAGCACGCGCCGCCCTTTTTCAAGCCGGATGACCGGCGACGGTTACTTCTTCTTGATGCGGTATTCGCGATGGCAGCCGCCGCAATCCTTGCCGATAGCGCCGAAGGCAGTCTTGAAGCTGGCGAGGTCCGTCACCGAAGCTTCCGCCTTCTTGGCGTCGGCGCCGAATTTCTGGAAGCGCGCTTTGAAATCGGCCATGTCCTCCCAGATCTTCGGCGCGGCCGTGGTCTTGTGGCCGGTCTTGGAATCGGGCGGGAACAGATCGGGCATCTTCTCTGCCGACTTCTCGAAGGTGACGAAGATCTCCTTGGCGGCGGCGAGATCGAACGGCTTCTCCCCCTTGGCCATGGCGGCGCCGAGCTTGGCATGCTTGCCATTGTCCTTCATCAACGCCTGGCGCATCTCGATCGGGTTCTGCTGCGCTACAACCGCGGTCGCGCCGAACGCCACGGCCGCAACCACCGCGGCCGACAAAGCTGCCATCAATTTCATGGGATTCCCTTTACTGGTTGGTCCTGCTGTCTCCAGCAAACACCACGCTAAATGCCCTATTCCGACATTCCGATGAAGGCGGTTAGCCGCGCTCATCACGAATCCGTGATCGGACGATTCCTCAGGAGGAGACCGCCTTTGCGCCCTGAATCGTCGCCCAGATCCGCGCCGGGGTCGCCGGCATGTCGATGTGGCGCACCCCGTAGCCACGCCAGAGCGCATCGATCACAGCGTTGATCAGGGCCGGGCAAGAGCCGATGGCGCCGGCCTCCCCCGCGCCCTTCACCCCCAGCGGGTTGGTCTCGCAGGGCACATTGCGGGTCTCGAATACGAAGGACGGGGCGTCCTCCGCACGCGGCATGGCATAGTCCATGAAGCTGGCGCTCAGGAGTTGTCCGGACGCGGGATCGTAGACCGTATCCTCCATCAGCGCCTGGCCGATGCCCTGCACTATGCCGCCGTGCACCTGGCCGGCGAGCAGCAGCGGGTTGAGCGTGCGGCCGAAGTCGTCGACGACGACATAGTTGAGGATCGTGGTGACGCCGGTGTCGGGATCGACCTCGACCTCGGCGATGTGGGCGCCGTTGGGAAAGGTCGGCGGCTCGTTGCCGAACTCGTTGGCGGCGCTCAGCCGCTCGGGCGTCGCCGACGGATGGGCGGCGATGTCGGCAAAGGAGATGACCTTGTCGGTGCCGGCAACCCGGATGGTGCCGTCGGCGATCTCGAGGTCGCCGGTGGAGGCTTCCAGCGCGTCGGCAGCGATCTCCTTGAGCTGATCGCCGAGCGTCTTGCTGGCGCGGTCGACCGACACACCGCCGATCGGGATCGAGCTCGAGCCGCCGGTGCCGGCGCCGCTTGCGATCAGATCGGTGTCGCCCTGGATCACGTTCACGCGCTCGGGTGGCAGATCGAGCCGCTCGGCGACGAGTTGGGCGTAAGACGTGGCGTGGCCCTGCCCGCTCGCCTGCGAGCCAATCAGCACGGTAATGCTGCCGTCCTTCTCCAGGCGTATATGGGCCGTCTCCGGCCCGTTGTTGCCGCAGGCCTCGATATAGGTGGCAAGGCCGAGCCCACGCAGACGGCCGGCGCGCTTGGACTCGGCGGCGCGCTTCTTGAAACCGCTCCAGTCGGCGAGCTCCTGGGCGCGCGCCATGATGCCGGCGAAGTCGCCGGAGTCGTACACCTTGCCGGTCGGCGTCGTGTACGGCATCGCCTTCGGCTTGATGAAGTTCTTCTTGCGGAAGCTGTCCGGCTGCAACGCCAAGCTCGCGCGCGGCGGTGTCGACCGCGCGTTCGATCAGATAGGCCGCCTCCGGACGGCCGGCGCCGCGATAGGCGTCGACCGGCACCGTGTTGGTGTAGACGGAACGCAGGCGCACATGCGCCGCCGGAATGTCGTAGACGCCGGTCGCCATGCCGACGCCGAGCCACGGGATATAAGGCGCATAGCAGTGCAGGTAGGCGCCCATGTCGGCGACGATGTCGACCGCGAGGCCGATGATGCGGTTGTTGGCGTCGAGCGCCAGCCGTGCGGTCGAGATGTTGTCGCGGCCCTGGCTGTCGGCAAGGAAGTGTTCGCTGCGGTCGCACACCCACCTGACCGGCTTGCCCGTGCGTTCGGCCGCCACCGCGGCGAGCGCATATTCGCGGTAGGGAAACAGCTTGGTGCCGAAGCCGCCGCCGACGTCGTTGGTGACGACACGCATGCGCTCAGGCGGCAGCTTCATCACCATGCCGCCGATAACGTCACGCATGATATGGCTGCCCTGGCTGCCGAGGGTGAGCGTGTATCGGTTGCCGTCGTATTCGGCGATGACGCCGCGGGTGTCCATATAGTTGGTCACCAGCCGCTGATTGACGATGGTGGTCTCGATGACGCGGGCCGCATTCGCGAACGCCTCTTTGGTGGCGTCGGCATCGCCCTCCTCGGCCTCAAAGGCGAGATTGGCCTGGTCCTCCCAGGCTGACGCGGCGCCGGGCTTGAGCGCTTCCACGGCGCCGATGATATGCGGCAGCGGCTGCCAGTCGATGGTGATGGCTTCGGCGGCGTCTTTCGCCGCCTCCAGCGTATCGGCCACCACGAAGGCGACCGCGTCGCCAACGTAACGCACCACGTCGCGCGCCAGCACCGGATAAGGCCGCACGTCGGTCTCGACACCGGGCAGCACGCCGAGGCAAGGCATGGGCCCGAGGTCGGATACATCGCCGCCAGTCAACACCAGCCGCACGCCCGGCATCGCGCGTACGCGGGCAAGATCATGAATGGTGAAGCGGGCATGGGCGTGCGGCGAGCGCACCACCACCGCCTGCAAAGCGCCCTCCGGCTGACACGTCGGCGACGTAGCAACCCTTGCCCCGCAGCAGCGCGGCGTCTTCCTTGCGCGTGAGCGCCTGACCGAATCCGAACTTCATGGTGAGGAATAGTCTCTGCTTGGCTGTTGATCCAAATCGCTTAGCACGCCGCACGCGCCATCGCCACCGCCGGCGGTGCGCTCATAGCCGAATGGACTATTCGGCCGCCTGCTCGGCTTCGGACGTCTTGCGGCGATGCCGCGCGTGCTGTGCGATCCATCGCGCGACCACATAAAATAC
>CAWHJZ010000037.1:0-9965 GCA_963829785.1 uncultured Pseudomonadota bacterium
CGCGCGTTGCGTCGTCGAGCACCGGCACCTCGAGCCCGGCGGCGGCGCAGGCGTCCGCCATCCACACGCCGGCGCCGCCGGAGGACGGTGCAGACGCCGACGCGGTTGCCCGCCGGCAGCCGGTCGCCGCAGGCGAGGAACGCGACCGCCATGTCGATCATCTCGTCGAAGTCGCGGCCCTCGATCAGGCCGTAGCGCTCGAAGATGGCGCGGTAGGCGCCTGCGCGCCGGCAAGCGCCGCGGTGTGCGAGGCGACCGCGCGGCTGCCCGGCTCCGACTGGCCGATCTTGCCGACGATCAGCGGCTTGCCGGCCTTCAGCGCCTTTTCGGCCACGCGCTTGAATTTCTCCGGCGACTTTACGTCCTCGATCAGCAGCAGGAAGACGTCGGTGCCGCCCTCGTCGAGCATGTAGTCGAGCAGGTCGGTGACCTCGAGCGCGGCCTCGTTGCCGGTGGTGACGATGTGGCGGAAGGTGAGGTCGCGCGGGCGCGCGCGGTCGAAGAAGGCAAAGCCCAGGCCGCCGCTCTGCGAGATCACCGACACCTGGCCGTGCCCAAGCGGGCGCACCGGCTTGATCTTGCCGGCGTTCTTGTCCAAGGCCGGGCTGAAGGTCGGGCAGAAGCCCGCGGCGATATTGGCGAAGCCTTCGGTGTTGGGCCCGTCACCGCCATGTCGTAGCGCCTGGCGATCGCGGCGATGTCCTTCTGCATGCGCGCGCCGGCGCCGCCCGGCTCCTCGGCGAAACCGGAGGAGAGAATGACGGCGGCCTTGATGCCGGCCTTGCCGCAGCGCTCCAGCTCGCCGGCACGAATTGCGCCGGGATGATGAGGATCGCGAGATCGACCGGCTCCGGCAGGTCGTCGACCGACTTGTAGGCCTTCAGCCCCTGCACCTCGTCGGCGCTGCGGCTCACCGGAAAGACCTTGCCCTCGTAAGGGTGGGCGAGGATGGTCTCCAGGATGCGCCCGCGCAGGCCGCGCAAATCGTTGGAGGCGCCGACCACGGCCACCGATTTCGGCCACAGCAGTTTGGAAATATCAGGCACGGCGACGACTTTCCTTTAACGCAGGCCCAGCCCGCGCGCGATGATGCCGCGCAGGATTTCGGTGGTGCCGCCCTGGATGGTGAGCTTGGGCGCGACGGTGGTGGCGAACGCGAGCTGCTCTTCCAGGGTGGCGCGGTTGCCGATCTCGGTATCGAGAAAGGCGGCGAGCTCGCGCACCCGGTGCGGCAGCTTCTGCTCCCAGAGGGTGCCGAGGTCCTTGACGATCGAGCCTTCCACGACCGGTTCCTTGCCGGCCTGCAACATGCCGGCGACCGACACCGACATGCGGCGCAAGCGTGTGCAATTGCGCGACCAGCCGGCCGAGCCCTTCGGCGCTGCGGGTGTCGGGTTCTTCGCCGAGCGCGCGGATCAGCTCGGCCAACACGTAGAAGGTTTCCAGGAACCGTTCCGGCCCGCTGCGCTCATAGGCGAGCTCGCTGGTGGCCTGCTTCCAGGCGCCGTCGATCTCGCCCATCACATGGTCGTCGGGCACGAAGGCGTCGTCGAACACCACCTCGTTGAAGTCGTGCTGGCCGGTCATCTGGATGATCGGATTGACCGTGATGCCCGGCGTCTTCATGTCGACCAGGAACTGGGTGAGGCCGTGGCGGCGGTTTTCCTTGGTTGGCGGTGACGTGCGGAACAGGCCGAGCATGTAGTCGGCGATGTGCGCGTTCGATGTCCAGATCTTGGAGCCGTTGATACGGAAGCCGCCATCGACCTTGGTCGCCTTGGTCTTGGCGGCGAACAGGTCGGAGCCGGAGCCGGGCTCGCTCATGCCGATGACGAAGCACAGCTCGCCGCGGCAGATGCGCGGCAGGATGTCGGCCTTGATGTGCTCGGGCGCGTATTTGAGCAGCACCGGTCCGCTCTGCCGGTCTGCCACAAAGTGCGAGCGCACCGGCGCGTTGGCGACGCGGAATTCCTCCGTCACCACGTAGCGTTCGAGGAAGCTGCGCTCGCGCCCGCCGTATTGCTTGGGCCAGGTCATGCCGATCCAGCCCTTGGCGCCGACGCGCTGACTGAAGTCGCGGTTGTGCGAGTCGCCGTGGCCGGGCCGGTACGGATCGAAAGTGCCGGCGGCGATTTCGTCGGAGAGGAACGCGCGCACGTCCGCGCGCAACGCCTCGCATTCGGGCGGCAGACGGATGGGATCGAACTGCAGGTTGGCGCTCATCGCGATGCCACCAGCGGCCAGAAGTCGTCGGCGCCGAGCCGCGCGACGCGGCGGCCGAGCTCGGCCGCCCACCAGCTTTCGTTGCCGAAGTCGTCACGCCACGACAGCATGCGCAGCGTGAAGCGATGCAGCACGTGCTCTTGCGTGAAGCCGATGGCGCCGAACACCTGATGCGCGATGGCCGAGCCTTCGCTGGCGGCTTCCGCGCAGCGGATTTTGGCGGAAGCCGCTTCGAGGAACGCGGCGTCGTCGAACGCGTCTGATTGCGCCAATGTATCGGCGGCGGACGTCGATACCGCGAGCGCGGCGGCGGTTTCGCCGGCAAGCCGCGCCAGGTTCTGCTGTACGGCTTGAAACTTGCCGATCTTGCGCTCGAAGGCGACGCGCTCGTTTGCGTAGTCGGTGGCGCGCGTGAGGATCGCGTCCAGCGCGCCGGCGGTCTGCACGCTGCGCACGGCCGCGCCCATCAGCATCAGCGTGGTGCGGTCGAAGCCTTGTGGTGCAGCAGCGTGAGCGCGCGGCGTGACGCCGTCGAAGCTGACGACGTTCAACGGTTCGCCGGCGAGATTGGCGCCGTCGCTCACCTTGCAGTCCTTGGTGTCGACCAGCGCGACCACGGCGCCTTTTTCGTTCTCGGCCAGCACGGCGATGTGGTCGGTTTCGTGCGCGAACGGCACGCCGATGGCGCGGCCCTTCAATGTGCCGTCGGTGCTGAGTTGAATACGGTCGTTCGGTCGGGCCGGGGCAACGGTCATCGCGCCTGCCGGTGCTTCCAGCCCGGCGCGCGCCAGCAGCCAGCCTGCGGTCAGCGTTTCGGCGAGCGGCACGGGAAGCGCGAAACGTCCGGCGACGCCGAGCACCTCGAAGCCTTCGGTGAGGCTCACGCCGGAACCGCCCAGATTTTCAGGCACCCAGGCGAGCGGCAGGCCGGCCTCCACGATTGCCTGCCACAGCGGCTCTTTCCAGGCGCCGTTCTTTGCCTGGTTGACGGTCTGGGGATCGGCGAGGTCCGTGAAAATCCGCGCCGCCATTTCGGCGACGATATGGTCGCTGTCGCCCGCCACGTTTCCTGCGCTTCCCACGTTGCTCTGTTCTTGCCGCCGCAAGGGCGCGGTCGCCCTGGCCGCGGCTCTATCATTGCCGCCATGGTGGCGGCTCGGGCGGGGCTTGGCAAGCGGGCGCACTATGCTGCGCTGCGGCCCGTTGGCGGCAACGTGGATCGACGCCCGCAACCTATGTAGTAGAGTGGCGGGACACAAAGCCGGGTCATGCCATGCGAGCCGACGTCTCCAAGATCAATCCCAATCCCTTCACCACGCGGCCGGAGATCGAAGGCACCTTCGGCGTGGTCGCCACCACCCATTGGATCGCCACCGCGGTCGGCATGAGCGTGCTGGAGAAGGGCGGCAACGCCTTCGACGCCGCGGTCGCCACCGCCTTCACGCTGCAGGTGGTCGAGCCGCACCTCAACGGCCCGGGCGGCGACGTGCCGGTCATTCTCTATGACGTGAAGCAGGGCAAGCCGCAGGTGATCTGCGGTCAGGGTCCGGCGCCCGCGGCCGCGACCATCGCGCATTTCCGCAAGCTCGGCCTCGACATGATCCCCGGCACCGGGCTGCTGGCGGCCTGCGTGCCCGGCACCTTCGACACCTGGATGCTGATGCTGCGCGACTACGGCACGATGCATCTTTCCGACGTGCTGGCGCCGGCGATCTCTTACGCGCGCGACGGTCATCCCTTGGTCGAGCGCGCCACCGCCACCATCGCCATGGTCGAAAAGCTATTCCGCGAGCACTGGACGACGTCGGCGGCGGTCTATCTGCCCAATGGTCACGTGCCGGAACCCGGCTCGCTGTTCAGCAACCGCGCGCTTGCCGACACCTATACGCGGGTGCTGCGTGAAGCCGAAAGCGCTGGCGGCGACCGCGTCGCGCAGATCGAGTGCGCGCGTCAAACATGGTCGCAAGGCTTCGTCGCCGAGGCGATCGACAAATTCTGCCGCACGCAGGATGTGATGGATGTCACCGGCGAGCGGCACCGCGGCGTGCTGACCGGCGCCGACATGGCGAAGTGGCAGGCGACGGTCGAAGCGCCGCTGACCTACGATTACGGGCGCTACACTGTGTGCAAGGCTGGCGTCTGGAGCCAGGGGCCGGTGCTGCTGCAACAGCTCGCCTTGCTGAAAGGCTTCGACCTCGATGGTCTCGATCCGGCGGGCCCGGATTTCATCCACGCCCAGGTCGAATGCGCCAAGCTCGCCTTTGCCGACCGCGAGAGTTTCTACGGCGATCCGGAGTTCGCGAAGGTGCCGGTCGAGACGTTGCTCTCCGACCAATACAATGACGCGCGCCGTAAGCTGGTGACCGACAAGGCATCGCTCGAGTTGCGGCCCGGCGTCATCGACGGCTTCGGCGCCGCGGTGACCTTGCGCCGCGCCGAAGGCGCGCGCGCCGCGGTCGGCAGTTTCGGCGCCGGCGAGCCGACGGTCGGGCGGCTCGGTGAAGTCGTCGGCGACACCGTGCATTTCGACATCGTTGACCGTGCCGGCAACATGGTGACGTCGACGCCGTCCGGCGGCTGGCTGCAGTCCTCGCCGGTCATCCCCGAGCTTGGTTTCGGGCTCGGCACCCGCGCACAAATGTTCTGGCTCGACGAAAAGCATCCGTCCGCATTGGTGCCGGGCAAACGCCCGCGCACCACGTTGTCGCCGACCTTGGCGCTGCGCGACGGCGAACCTTACATCGCCTGGGGCTCGCCCGGCGGCGATCAGCAGGACCAGTGGACCACCCAGTTCTTCCTGCGCCACGTGCACGCCGGCATGAACATGCAGGAATTGATCGACGCGCCGGCCTGGCACTCGGAGCATTGCCCGATCTCGTTCTGGCCGCGCACCGCGCGCCCGGGCGTTCTGGTGGTGGAATTGCGGGTCGGGGAGACGACCATCAAGGACCTGCGCAAGCGCGGACACGAGGTCGAAGTCGGCCCGGCCTGGTCGGAGGGCCGCCTGACGGCTGCCTCGCGTGTCGGCCCGCGCCGCCGCGCCGCCGCCAATCCGCGCGGCATGCAGGGCTACGCCGCCGGGCGATGACGGCGCTTTCCCTGAAATTCGGCGGCTATCAGCCCACGCGTTCGGTGTTGACGCGGGGCGCGCGCCGCGTCGGCGAAGAGTTGACGAAGCGACTCGGTGCGGACGTTGCGTTCGAGCTCGAAGAAAACGTCACCGCCGCCGGCCGCAAGGCGGTCGACCTGCTGACCATGACGGCTAGCGGCGAACTCGATCTTTGTTGTTTCTCCTCGAGCTATTTGGCGGCAAGGGTGCCGGCGCTAAATTTATTCGATCTGCCGTTTCAATTCGAGAGCCGCACGCAGGCCTATGCGTCGATTGACCGGGTAGGCGCTTCTCTCGCCGAGTTCGATTGCGGCCGCCACCGGCTATCGCGTGCTCGGCTTTTGGGACAACGGCATCCGTCATATCTCGAATTCTCGCCATCCCATCGTGAAGCCGGCCGACTGCCGCGGCCTGACCATCCGTACCCTGGATAATGTTTTGCACCGGCGTGTGTTCGCGGCGCTCGGTTTCAAGCCGGTCACCATCGACGTCAAGGATCTGGTGGCGGCGGTGCACGAGCGCCGCGTCGACGCCCAGGAAAACCCGCTCACCAATTTGATCAACTTCCAGCTCCACAAAACCCACCGCTTCGTCACCCTGACCGGCCATTTCTTCGGCGTGGCGTTGGTGCTGTGCAACAAGACGCGTTTCGACGCTTGGCCTGCGGACATTCAAGCCGCGTTGCGCGAGGCGGTGGCGGCGGCAACCGTCATCCAGCGCCAGGAAGCGGAACGGGAAGATGAGATTTGCCTGAAAGAATTGTTGGCCGACGGCGTGACGGTCACCCGCGCCGATGAATTCGACCGGCCCGCTTTTGCCGCCGCGGTGGCCGATATCCGCGACGCCGCGATCAAGGAAACCGGAATCGACCCGACGGAATTGACGGTTTGAGCAGCGCTATTCGGCCGCCGTGGCCTGTGCCGCCAGCTTGCGGTTGCGGCGGCCGCGCCGGAAGCCTTCGATGAAGACGAAGGCGATGACCAGCACCAGCACGTGGCCGATATATTGCTTGGCGAAGAAGCCGAACCCGTTGTTGTCGAACAGCAGCAGCGCGCGGCGCAGGTTCTCGTCGGCAAGCGGCGCCAGGATGACGCCGAGCACGACCGGCGCTGCCGGGAACTTGAACATGTGGAAGGCGTAGCCGATGAAGCCGCCCGCCACCATGACCCAGACGTCGAACATGTTGGTGCGCACCGCAATAGGCGCCGATGATGCAGATCGGGATGATCAGCGTCATCAGCAGCCCGCGCGGCAGCGAGAACAGCTTCACGCAGGGCTTGATCAGCGCCAGCGCGGCGCCGAACATCAGGAAATTGGCGACGATCAGCAGCGCGTAGATGAACTCGATCAGCCCCGGCTGGTCGATGGCGATGGTGGGCCCGAGCACCACGTTCTTGAGCTGCAAGCGCCGCCATCAGCGCGGCGGCCGGCGCGCTGCCGGGAATGCCGAGCGTCAGCGTCGGCAGCATCGAGCCGCCGATATTGGCGTTGTCGGCGCACTGCGGCGCAGACGATGCCCTCGAAGCTGCCCTTGCCCCATTTCGCCTTTTCCTCCGGCTTGGCGCGCCGGCGGCCGACGTCATAGGCGAGGAAGCCGGCGATGTTGGCGCCGGCGCCCGGAATGGCGCCGACAACGGTGCCGATCAGGCCGGAGCGCAGCGCCGCCGGCATGTGACTTCATGAGCAGGTCGAACGAGGGAATGGCGCGGCCGACGTTTTCCGGGATCGGCGTGTGCTCGCGCTGCGGCAGCACTTTCAGGATCTCGGCAAGGCCGAACAGGCCGATCAGGATGGCGACATAGCTGATGCCGTCATAGAGCGCCGGGATGTCGAAGGTGAAGCGCGGCACGCCGTGGATGGCGTCGTAGCCGACGAAGGCGAGCAGCATGCCGAGCCAGCCGGTGATCCAGCCCTTCAGCGGCAGGGTGCCCGAGGTCATCGTGCCGCAGATCGAGATGCCGATGAGCGCCAGCAGGAACATTTCCCAGGAGCGGAACTGCAGCGCGATGGCGAGAATGACCGGCATGCAGGCGACCAGCAGCAGGATGCCGACCCAGTTGCCGAGGAACGACGCGGTGATCGACAGGCCGAGCGCCTGGCCGCCCTTGCCCTGCTTGGCGAGCGGATGGCCCTCGATCATGGTCGGCACCGAATCCGGCGTGCCGGGAATATTGATCAGCACCGCCGAGATGGCGCCGCCGAAGGTGCTGGCGGTATAGACGCCGAGCATGAAGGCGAGCGCCACGTCCTGCTTCATGCCGACCGACAGGCCGATCAGCAGCATCATCGCCATGGTGGTGGAAAGCCCCGGCATGGCGCCCCAGAAGATGCCGAGGCACGACGCCGCCGAGCGTGACCAGCAGCAGATAGGGTGACAGCGCCTGCAGCGAATGCGTCGATCACGGGCCGGCCTCAGGGCAAGGGGGTTTGGAACAGCATGCGGAAGACGATCGAGAGAAAGGCGATCCACCCGACGGTGACGGCGAGGCAGGCCCACAGCGGCGCCCGCCAGTAGAGCCGCAGCAGGCCGGTGATCACGATCAGCGACACCGCCTCGAAGGCGCCGATGACGAAATGCAGCGGGCCGACATTGAAGCTCGCGTCGACCGGCATGACCTGCAGCCCCAGCACATAGAGAATGACGATGCCGCCGAGCACGAGCGAGCGCATGAAATCGTCGGGGATCTCGAAGCGGTCGAGCGCGCGCGGCATGGTGCGCCGGCGTTGAAGCGCCGAAGAGCCGAGCAGCAGCGCCATGACCAGCAGGCTGGCCGAGGTGAGGAACGGCAGCAGGCCGGGCGCGGTGAAGATGCCGCCGGGAACCGGCAGGCGCAGCGATTCGACCGCCATGAAGAGCGCGATGGCGGCGATCGACGGCGGCCGCGATCAGGTCCATGATCGGGTTGGCCATGCCGGCATTGGCGTCTTCCGACAGGACGCGTTTTTCGTCCTCGGCCAGATCGTATTTGGGCGAATCTGGGTTGGCCGTCTGATTGTCGGTCATTACCTCGACCCTGATCGTCAGGGGAGAGGTCTTAGGAACGTCGCGATTGCGGCAGGCGGGGCCGCCGTGCAGCGCCCCGCCCGCAAGCACGACGGTCAGGCGCCGACCGGCTTATAGCCCTTCGGCGGCCACCACTTGTCGAAGTCGTCCGGATCGGGCAGGCCGAGCTCCTTGGCGCGTCTTCACCTTGCCGCCGATCTGGTCGTGATACTTGTTGAACAGGAAGGCGGTGTTGGCCTCGAGCTGGGCGGCGCGCTTGTCGGCGGCCTCGCCGGTGAGGACCTGCTGCTCGAAGAATTTCTTCTCGCAGACCGCGTTGAAGGCGGCCGATTTGGCGGCCTGTGATGAAGGCGTCGGTGATCTCCTTCTGGATCTCGACCGGCACCGAGCGGCGCATCATCAGATTGTAGGTGCCGCCGACCGGCAGCAACGGCTTGGTCGCCGGCACGCAGCGTGCCGATCGAGGGCAGCACCTTGCCATCGGCGAGCTTGATGTCGTCGGTGCCGCACTGGAACAGGTTGCGCAGCTTGCCGGCGCGGATGAGCTCGATGTGCTCGTGCACGCCGCCGGCCTCCTCCAGCGGGCGCGTCACCGTGGGCATCATGCGTGCGGCCGGCTCCTCCCCCGCGTCCGCGATGACCTTTACGATCGGGAAGGTCACCGAGGGGAAGATGGCCGAAGGCAGGCGCATGGCAGCGAAGGTCCCCGCCACCATGAGGACGAGGACGAGGCCGAAAAGGGCGGTGGGCCTTCTGCGGAGGGCATCGAAGAACTTCATGGCTGGATGCTCACCTTCGAGCCGTCGGGCAGCCCCACCTGCCCATCCACCACCACCAATCTCCCGACGGGCAGCGTCGGGCTCGTGATCTCGATGTGCCCTCCCTCCTCGAGCCCCGTCTTCACCACCACCCAGTGGGCCGTCGCGCCGGCGGAGTCGAGGACGGCGACGCGGCTCACCCCGCTGACGTCGTCCCGCAGAACGGCGGCCGGAGGCACGACGATGGCGTCCGGGTGACGCCCGGCGACGATGGACACGGTCCCGAAGAGGCCCACCGTGATGTTCGGGCGTGGTGGCCGAAAGTCGAGGCGGACCGGAGCGCTCAGGTTCTCGCTGGAGGCGGTGGGCAGTATCCCGTGGACCACCGCCGCCACGGGCGCCTTCCCGGCGGCGGGCAGATGGATGATCGCGCGCTCACCGGGCTTTACGCGGTCCAGTTCGACCTGGCTGACGTCGGCGCTGAAGAAGACCGTGCCCGCCTCGGCGATGGTCACCAGGACCTCGCCTTCATCCAGGTAGTCACCCACCGCCACGCCGTGGGAGAGCACGATGCCGTCGGCGGTGGCGAGCAGCGGCCGGCGTACGAGCTGGCGCCGGGCCACCTCGATGGCACGCGCCGCGTCTGCGGAATCCTGCGCGGTGCCGGCTGCCGCCAGCATGCGCTGGGCCCCCTCCAGCGCCGCTTCACTGTTCTTGGATACCACCTCCGCGACCACGTCGCCGGCCTTGACATGGTCGCCGTCGGTGACCGAAAGCGAAACGAGATGGCTCGCGAACGGAGACCGCACGCGATCCTGCTTCAATGCTTCCGTGTGTCCCGGGGCATCGACGAGAACGTCCATGTCCATCC
>CAWHJZ010000038.1:0-56355 GCA_963829785.1 uncultured Pseudomonadota bacterium
TGCTGGCCGCGCGGGTGGCGTGGTCGGCCGCCGACAATGCTGTGCAAATCCACGGCGGCAACGGCTTCGCGCTCGAATTCGTCGCCTCCCGCCTGTTGTGCGACGCCCGCATCCTCAACATTTTCGAGGGGGCGGCGGAAATCCAGGCCCAGGTCATCGCCCGCCGGTTGCTGGACGGCACAAACTAGTCCTTTTTCTCGAACCGATCGCCCTCCTGCTGCGTTTGATCCAAAGCAAGGGGCCGCAGCCCCCGGTGTCCTAGGGTGCCTGCAGGTTTCAGGAGGTCGATCGATGTCAGAATTCTCGATTCACGAAGGCGAATGGGTGGTGGTCTGCGATGGGGCCAAGGCGCTGATCCTGGAGAATATGGGCGACGCCAAATTCCCCAACCTCAAGACCCTCGAGGTGATGGAGCAGAAGGACCTGCCGACGCGTGAGCAGGGCACCGGCGAACCCGGCCGTACCTTCAGCTCGGTCGGCCACGGCCGCAGCTCGTATGAGCAGACCGACTGGCACGACCGCTCGGAAGAGGCGTTCCTCCACCAACTCGCCGGACGATTGGACGCGGCGGTCGGCGCCGGCAAGCTCAAGTCGCTCATCATGGTGGCATCGCCGCGCGCGCTCGGCATGATCCGGCCGGCCTACAGCCATGCGCTCAAAGGCGCCGTGCGCGCCGAGCTCCACAAGGATCTCGTCAAGATGCCGGTGCACGAGATCGAGAAGCACCTGACAGGGGCCTGACGGACACTTCACCACGACTTGCGAATAGGACTGGCTCGCCGCATTTGCGATGTTATGGTCGCCGCGCATGATCCCGAAAAGTGGATACCGGTTTTCGGATAAGATCATGCGCTAAGATGATTCCATGATTCGAGGCGGCTGAATGAGCTTTCTTTTCCATTCGGTAAGGCGCGGCGGCGCCCTGATCGCATTGGCCGTGCTGCTGAGTATGACCGGCGTCGCCGGCGCGCAGGCGCCGGCCACCAATGGCGCCGCGCCGGACGATAAGCTGGCGCGCCCGCCCCGCAACGCCGCCGCGGCAGCCGCCGCCACGCGCACCAACGACCCGCTGGTGGTGCCGAGCTTCTGGGATCCGCGCCACCGCCCCGACCGGCCCGATCTCTCCCGCCTCAGCGTCATCCGCTTTCTGACCGAGACCGACTATCCGCCGTTCAACTATGTCGGCCCGGACGGCGTGCCGACCGGGTTCAACGTCGAACTGGCGCGCGAGATCTGCAACGAGATCAAGGTCCCGTGCACCATCCAGATGCGGCGTTTCGACACTTTGATCGACGCGCTCAACAAGCGCGAGGGCGACGCGGTCATCGCCTCGCTCTCGGAATCGCCGCAGATGCGCAAGCTGGTCGATTTCAGCAATCCTTATTACCGCACGCCGGCGCGCTTCGTGACCCTGCGCACGTCGCCGCTGAAAGCGCTCAGCGCCCATACGCTGGAAGGCAAGAAGGTGGCGGTGGTGGCCGGCACCGCGCATGAGGCGTATCTGAAGAACCTGTTCACCGAGGTTGAGCTGAAGCCCTACAAGACCGCCGCCGAGGCGCGCGCCGCGCTCAAGAAAGGTGAGGCCGATCTGCTGTTCGGCGACGGCATCTCGCTCGCCTTCTGGCTCAACGGCACCGACTCCGGCGGCTGCTGCGCGTTCCGCGGCGGGCCGTATCTGGAGAGCCGCTATTTCGGCGAGGGCGTCGGCATCGCGGTCCGCCACGGCGACCACCTGTTGCGGCGGGCGTTCAATTGGGCGCTGTTCCGGCTGTGGGAGCGCGGCCGCTTCACCGACCTGTGGTTGCGTTATTTTCCGGTCAGTCCGTTCTAGCCAAGCCGGCGTTGAGCGCTTACGTTTGTTCCGTCGTCAACAACAGAAAGGAGGTGATCCAGTGTCTCATTGTCTATCGCCGCAGTCGCCGGCATTCGTGACCTGGATTTCCGCCTCTGCGGGGGTCTGCGTGGCCTAAGGTCGCGCCCGGTCCGAAAAACGGACTACGGTCTGACAATGGAAGGGCTGCTCCGTGAGGGCAGCCCTTCTTTTTTGCGTTGAGGCGGTGCGTTCAGCCTTGCTCGCGCAGCCAAGCCAGCACGCCTTCGCCGGCCGCCACGCCGGTGGCAAACGAGGCCTGCAGCAGATAGCCGCCGGTCGGCGCCTCCCAGTCGAGCATCTCGCCGGCGGCGAAGACACTGGGCTTGTCCGTCAACATGAAACGGCCGTCGAGTTCGCTGAAGGCGATGCCGCCGGCGGTGGAGATGGCCGTGGCGACGGGCTTAGTGCCGGCAAGCGTGACCGGCGCCGCTTTGATCAGCGTGGCGAATTGTTCTGCGGTCATTGTATTCAGCGCCGGTCCCGCCGCTTCACGCAGCAGGCCGATGGCGGCGGGCGCCAGCCGCGTTGTCTTGCGCAGAAAATTGGAGAGCGACTGCTTGCCGCGCGGCGCCGATAGGCGCTTTTCCAGCGCATCGCGGGCGATGTCGGGCATCAGGTCGATGGCGATGGTGGTCTCGTTCGCCGCATCGATGGCATCGCGCAGGCGCGCGGACAACGCATAGACGGCGCCGCCTTCCAGGCCGTCACGGGTGATCATGGCTTCGCCGCGCACGCTTTGATCGCCATGCGCGATGGCGATGCGCTTCAAAGGCTGGCCCTCGAAGCGGCGGAATGGTTCCGACCAGGGGACAAGGAAGCCGCAGTTGGCCGGCCGCAGCGGCGCAATGGCGACGCCTTGCGCGTGCAGGATATCGACCCAGGAAGCATCGGAGCCGAGCCGCGGCCAACTCGCGCCGCCAAGCGCCAGCACGGTGGCGTCAGCGTCCACCGCCACTTCTTCTGCGCCGCTGACGAAACGCAGTCGTCCTTCCGCGTCCCAGCCTTGCCAGCGATGGCGCAAACGCACTTCCACACCGAGATCGCCAAGCCGCCGCAGCCACGCACGCAGCAGCGGCGAGGTCTTGAAGCTCTTTGGAAACACCCGTCCGCTCGACCCGACGAAGGTCGGTTGCCCCAGCTCTTCGCTCCATGCGCGCAACGCCGAGGGCGGAAAAGCTTCAATCGCCTGGCGCAGCAACGGCGGCGCGTCACCATAGCGGCCCAGAAAAGTCGCGAGTTCTTCGCCGTGCGTCAGGTTGAGTCCACCGCGCCCCGCCAGCAGAAACTTGCGCCCGAGCGACGGCATCTGGTCGTAGACGGTCACGCGCACACCGGCACGCGCCAGTACTTCCGCCGCCATCAGGCCGGCGGGACCGCCGCCGATCACGGCGGCGTTCTTGTCGCGGAGAGGGGATGGGGTCAACGCGTGCCTACTTCGAGAACACGTGAATGCCGATGGTGACGATGCCCATCAGGCTTTCGCCCGCCACCAGCCCGGCCGCGACCGGCAAGGTGTAGCGGCTGGCGGCGCGCGGCCAAAGTCGTCCGAACGCTGCCGCGACACCGGCGCCGATGAAGAGCGAAATCGAATTCCACGCCGGGATGACGAAGGCAAGGCCGATGGCCGGCGCGCTCGGCACCAGCCGGCTGTAACGTTCCGGCAGCAGGAATTCGGCCAGCGCCAGCGCGAAGCCGATGGGCGCGGCAATCGCAATCGCCATCACCGCGCTCGGCGGCAACGACGACAGCCCGTGCGCCAGGCCTTCGGCCACCGCCTTCCAGGTGGCGACCGCGGGGGCCGGCCATTGCGGCGTGATCAACATGTGCGCCGGGTCCGGTATCAGCACGAGATAAACGAGCGTGCCCACCACGCTGCCGACCAGGATGCCGAAGCTCTGCGCGATGATCTGCAGCCGTGGCGTGGCGCCGACTTCGAGGCCGGTGCGCAGGTCGGTCATCAGGTCGGCGCTTTGTCCCGCCGCGCCGCCGGTGACGTTGGCGGTCATCAGGTTCGCCGCCATCTGGCCCGGCACCAGGAAGCCGAAGGTGAGCTGCGTCACCTTGCCGAGGGCGCCGATGGGGGTGATGCCGGTCTCGCCGGTGACGCGGCAGGCGACGATGGCGAGCACGAAACTTAAAGCCACCGCCAGCATGCCCATGATCGGGTCAATGGCGAAGAATTCATAACAGGCGACGGTCAATACGGCGGCCAGCACCGCCAGCCCCGCGGCAAAGCGCCAGTCGAAGCGCCCGCGCGTTATCAGCGCAGCACCTTCCGCGCGCCGCCGCCGTGCCGACGACACCACGGTGAGAATGAACGACGTCAGCGACGACACCACCAGCAGCGTCACGCCCGGCCACAACAGCCAGGTCACCAGCTCGCCATACCAGGCCGCGTTCGCCGCGCCGGCTTGCGCCCAGCCATTTGAAATTGCAATTGGCGACAAGATAAGCCAGCCGGCAAGTGCGCCGAGCAACAGCGAGATACCGGCGCGCAAACCGATGATGGCGCCGAAGCCGAGCATCAGCAATGAGGGATCGAACGCGAAACCGAGATTGGCGAAGCTCACGCCACCGGGCGCCGCCGCGCGCAAGCTCGCCCACATGGGCACCGAAAAGGGCAGGGCGAAGCGCGGTCCCACCGCGCCCAGATCGACGATCAATTTCACCACACCCGCGATCCCCGCCGCGCTCAACAGCGCGCGCAGGCGCAGCGCCGCTTCGCGGCCGCGCGCGTGGATCTCGCGCAAGGTTTCGGCGGTGGCGATGCCGGCCGGAAACGGCAGCCGCTCGCGCACCAGCATGGCCTCGCGCAAGGAGGCGGCGACGAACACGCCGAGGATCGAGACCAGGAACACCCACACCATCAGCCAGAACCAGGGCAGCGTTTGCCCGGTCAGCATGGTCAGCGCCGGGATCGGCGCCACCAGCCCGCCGGAGACGATGGAGGCCGCCGCCGATGCCGAAGTCTGGTTGATGTTGTTCTCGCGCAAGGCCAGCGGCGCGGCGCGGCCGGCGCGATGCAGCGCGCCCCAGAAGCCGTAGGCCAAGAGGCCGGCGGCGATCGACATGTTAAACGACCAGCCGATCTTCAGCCCGCTATAGACGTTGCAGGGGGTGAGCACCGCGCCGATGATCAGTCCGGTGACCACCGCCCGCAGGGTCAGTTCGCGCGTGCCGTCGCTCGCCGTCTCCGCCGCTGTGGTGCCCTGCGCCATGGCCCAGGACTAGAGCATCGCGGCGGCTCAAGTAACCCTCGAATCGCCGCTTTGGCCCAAGCGATTTGACGGGATGCGGCGCCTTCCCTATGTCTGCGCGCCGGAGTTCCCAAAATGTCCGTCACCGAAGCCACCGAAACCCTGCGCCATCTGGCTGAAAACGCCAACGCCTGGCCATTCGAAGAAGCGCGCAAGATCGTTGCACGCTTGAAGAAGCAGCCGAAGAACGAGGTCATCTTCGAGACCGGCTACGGCCCCTCGGGCCTGCCGCACATCGGCACCTTCGGCGAGGTGGCGCGCACCACCATGGTGCGCCACGCCTTCCGCGTGCTCACCGAGGACAAGGTCAAGACGCGGCTGATCGCCTTCTCCGACGACATGGACGGCCTGCGCAAGGTGCCGGACAACGTCCCCAACAAGGACATGCTGGAGCAGGACCTCGGCAAGCGGCTGACGCTGGTGCGCGACCCGTTCGGCACCCACGACAGCTTCGGCGCCCACAACAATGCGCGGCTGCGCGCGTTCCTTGATCAATTCGGCTTCGAGTATGAATTCATGTCGTCGACCGACTGCTACATGTCGGGCCGTTTCGACGAGGCGCTGCTCACGCTGCTTGCGCGCTTCGACAAGGTGATGGCGATCATGCTGCCGTCGTTGCGCGAGGAGCGCGCGGCCACCTATTCGCCGTTCCTGCCGATCGATCCCGAGACGGGCATTGTGCTGCAGGTGCCGGTGATCGCGCATGATGCGCAGGCCGGCACCATCACTTACGAACATCCCGACACCAAGGCGCCGGTAACGACGCCGGTCACCGGCGGGCGTTGCAAGCTGCAATGGAAGCCGGATTGGGCCATGCGCTGGGTGGCGCTCGGCATCGACTACGAGATGGCCGGCAAGGACCTGATCGATTCGGTCAAGCTCTCCGGCCAGATCTGCAAGGCGCTTGGTGGCATGCCGCCGGAAGGTTTCAACTACGAGCTCTTCCTCGATGACAAGGGCCAGAAGATTTCCAAGTCGAAGGGCAACGGGCTGACCATCGAGGAATGGCTGCGCTACGCTTCGCCGGAATCGCTGTCGCTGTTCATGTACCGCGAGCCGAAGGCGGCCAAGCGCCTCTATTTCGACGTCATCCCGCGCTGCGTCGACGAATATTATCAGTTCCTCGGCGGTTACGAGCGCCAGGACCCGCGCCAGCGCCTGAGCAACCCGGTCTGGCACATCCATTCGGGCAATCCGCCCAAGATCGACATGCCGATCAGCTTCCAGATGCTGCTGACATTGGTGTCGTCGTCGAATGCGGAGAACGCCGAAACGCTATGGGGTTTCATTGCCCGCTACCGGCCGGGGGTGACGCCCGAGACGCATCCCAAGCTCAACGAGCTGGTGGGCTACGCCATCCATTATTTCCGCGACTTCGTACTGCCGGAAAAGAAATTCCGCCATCCGACCGACCCGGAGCGCGCGGCGCTCATCGATCTCCGTGACGCGCTGGCGCAATTGCCGGGCGATGCGGATGCGGGCGCGGTCCAGGACGTGGTCTACGAGATCGGCCGCCGCGAGCCGTTCCTCGATGAGAAGAAGAAGGCCAAGGACGGCAAGCCGGGCGTCTCGCTCGACTGGTTCAACATGCTGTACCAGGTGCTGCTGGGCCAGGAGAAAGGCCCGCGCTTCGGCTCCTTCGTCGCGGTCTATGGACTGCAGAACACCATCGACATGATCGACGGCGCGCTGGCGCGGTCGGCTTAGGCCAAGTGCCGCGCGTTCCCGCGAGAGCGGGGACCCGGTTCTTCGTTTGTCGGCTGGATTCCCGCTTGCGCGGGAATGAGCGGGTGGGCGCGGCCAGCGCCTTACGAAAACATCTCCACTTTCCCATCCAGCGCCATCAGCCCCATCTCGACCTTCAGCTTGGGATGCCGCTGACCCACCTGCTTGCGGAATTCCATCAGCGACGCCTTGTGGGTTTTGGTTTCGATCTCCGGATTGGCGACCGCCGCCTCGCCATAGGCGATCTTCGCCGCGCCACAGTCGCGATGATTCATCGCGATCACCTTCGGAATGCTGTGAAGCTGAATTGAGGCCGCCAGATTATCCCAGAATGCCGGTTCCCATGCCTTGAAGGCGGGCGCGACCACGCCGATGGCGGCGCCTGCAAACGAAAACTGGCTGTACTGCCCGACCATATTACGGCCTTCCATGTACTTGATGGTCGGCTCGGGAAAGCGCGGGTCGATGCAGGTCAGCAGCATCGCCTCGTATTTTCCGTACGCCGCGAAGGCGAGCGATGGAAAGGCCGCGAACAGTCCGGCGCCGGCCGTCAGATGCAGGAACCGCCGCCGGTCGAAACGCGCGCGCAGCATGTCGCCGCAGCACGCGCAGGTGCTCGCGTGACGGGGAGAGGCCGATGTCATGATACGCTCCTGTCTGGAGACGGGCGGCGATCATAACGCCGCCGCGGGAAAGCGCCAGCGACGTTCGGCTTTTTAATCGCATTTGACGGGTTGCATCACACTACCGACATGATTGACAGCGCGCTGGCACGGTCAGCTTTGTCAGCCCGTCACATACTCTGATGTCATCCTCAGATGTCATCGCCCGCCAACGGGGCTGCGCGAAGCGCGGCGCGATGATCAACGCCGGCAGGCGATCCGGTCATGACTGACGGTCTTGCGGATAGTGCATGCCCCGCTTTCGCGGGGCATGACATTTGTTGCCTGATCGGCGCGCGTGCCTATTTGATCTTCGACAGCAGCTTCGGCGCGGTTACGAGCTGGCGGATGCCGTGGGCGTGGTCTTCCTTGAACACGTTGCCTTCGCACCACTTGTCGAGCGAGTGGATGTCGATCTTGGCGCAGGCCGGCCGCACGCTCCAGGTGACCTGCATCGGCGAGCACTTCGCTTGCGTGTAGCTCGGGCCGGTGGTCGAGCCGAGGAACGCCACCGGCCTGCCGGTGCCCGTGGGCAGCGCCTTCGGCTGGTGCAGGCCGTGCACGATATGGCCGCCATAGACGTATTTGCCGAAATCGCGCGCTTTCCGGTCGTTCACGACCAGGAAGACCTGCGTCTCGACCCTGAGCGAGGGATTGGCGCATTGATCGGACAGGCATGAGCCCAAGCCTTTGCCGGGCGCGACGTCGCATGAGCTGTAGACCCAGTGCACCTCGACGGTGTCGCCGGGCTTGACGCCGTGACAGGCGCTGTGCGCCGGCGCTTTCAACTCGGCCTTGGTCAGCTTGTCACTGCCGTTGCACTTGTAGCCGCCGTGATCGCCCTTGCCGGCGAACACCTTGAAGCCCGGCCCCTTGTGCTCGGCTTGGGTATGGAAATGGATGTTGCACAGGTTCATTTTGCCGGGAGCCGGTGCGAACGGAAACGTACGCGGATTGGTGCCGTTCTTCATGGTGATGTCGCGCGGCGTTTGCGGCCCGTATTTCTGGCAAATGTCGGCGCTCTGCGCCGGCCCGCACGCAAGACTTAAGGCAAAGGCCGCACCCGCGGCGATATGGATTATTCTCATCACTGCCCCCGTCGCTTCGGTCGCGCGATGGCGTGCTGCCGTCGGAACCGGTGACTCATTAGGTTTTCACGAATGCTATTTGACAGCTTACGTGCATGAAAGCCAGTGCGGCTACGTGTGAATTCTATGGCGGAGAAGGAGCCCGTCTACCGGTCAGGCCAGCCCTTGCGTTTTCAGCCAGGTGCTGAGCCCGATGAGGATCGCGTTCACCGCCACCGCGCACAATATCATGCCCATGATGCGCCGGATGATGCTGGCGCCGCTGGTGCCGATCGCCCGCGTGATCGGCTGCGCGAACATCAGCATCACCAGGAGGATGACGAGCACAACGGCCGCGGCCGTGGCGGTCTGCGCCTGCTCGAACCAGGACAGCCGCGTATTGTCGGTGAGCAGCATCGCCATCAGCATGACGCCGGGCCCGGCGATCGCCGGCACGGCAAGCGGATAGACGGCGGGATTGGAATACTTTTCCTGTGCGATTGCCTCGTCGCCTTCGTGGCCGACCACCAGGCTGATGGCGAACAGCATCAGCACGATGCCGCCGCCGATCTGGAACACGTGCAGCGTCAGGCCGATCGCCTCGATGATGAACTGTCCGGCGACGATGAAGAACAGAATGACGACGTAGGAGAGCAAGACGGACTTGACCGCCATCCGCCGCCGCGCGGCGGCGTCCATGCCATGCGTCACGCCGACGAAAATGGCGAGCACCGAGAACGGATCGACCACCACCTACAGGCTGATGAAGTCGGCGAGCGGGGCGTGCGGTCCCATGCGCCGCCGGCTATTGGCTGGCCCACACGATGCGGGCGATCCACAGCACGTCTGCCATCTGCAGATTGCGGTCGCGGTGGTCGGTGTTGAGCGACTTGAGCTCGACCGTCTTGGCGGTCTTGCGCTTGAGCTCCTTGACCATCACTTCGCCGTCCTTGGTCTTGACGACGACGCGGTCGCCCTTGCGAACGGGCGCCGCGGGCGACACGACGATGATGTCGCCGTCGCGATAGGCAGGCTTCATCGAGTTGCCGGAGATTTCCAACGCGTAGGCGTGCTCGTCCGTGACCGAGGGGAAGGTGATCTCCTCCCAGCCCTTGCCGACCGGAAAGCCGCCGTCGTCGAAAAAGCCGCCGCCGCCCGCCTCGGCGAAGCCGATCAGCGGCACGTTGGTGATCGCCGCCTTGCCGCTGTCGTTCAGCAGGCTCATGAAGGTCTCGACCTTGGTCGAGGTGGCGGCCAGCGCCTTGGCGACCGATTCGGTCGAGGGCCAGCGCGGCCGTCCTTCCGGCGTGATGCGCTTGGATTTGTTGAAGGTGGTGGGGTCGAGCCCCGCCTTCTTGGCAAGCCCTGAGGGGGTCAGCTTGGCGCGCGCGGCGAGCCGATCGAGTGCAGTCCAGATTTGGTTATGTGTCAGCATGGCCTCGGCCGAACGGTTGGTTGAGCCCCCGGTAGCGACCCAAGAATCAGATGGGCGTAAATCATAGGAATTATAGCCGTGAATCGCACCCCGATGCCAACACTTTCTTGCGGCCCCCGCGGCGCTTTGCCTTGAATCGACCGCCATCCCCCCGATAGGGTCGGCCACCAAACCCCGGAGCCGCCCTTGATCGGTCTGTTCGACCGCCTGTCCCGCCCTCTGATGCGGGCCCTCGATCCTGAGGACGCCCACGCCCTGGCGATCAAGGCGCTGCGCATCGTTCCGGTGGGGAAGGCCGCGGCCGATCCTCCCGAGCTCAAGACCCGCGTTTTCGGCCTCAATTTCCCCAACCCGGTGGGGATTGCCGCCGGATTCGACAAGAATGCCCTGGCGCCCAATGCGCTGCTGCGGCTCGGCTTCGGCTTTGTCGAGGTGGGAACGGTCACTCCGCGGGCCCAAGCCGGCAATCCGCGCCCGCGCGTGTTCCGGCTGGAGAGCGACGAGGCGGTCATCAACCGGCTCGGCTTCAACAACGAAGGCGCCCCCGCGATGCTGGCCCGGCTGGCGGCGCGGGCCAACGACGGCGGCATCGTCGGCGTCAATGTCGGCGCCAACAAGGATTCGGCCGACCGCACCGAGGACTATGTGCGGCTGATCGATACCTTCGCGCCGGTCGCCAGCTATTTCACCGTCAACGTTTCCTCGCCCAACACGCCGGGGCTGCGCGACCTGCAACAGGTCGATGCCCTCGACGATCTGCTCGGCCGGGTGGTCGAAGCCCGCGAGCGCGTGCGCCGCCGCGCCGGCGTCACCCCGGTGCTGCTCAAGATCGCCCCTGACCTGACGCTCTCCGAGCTCGACGACGTGGTTGGCGTCGCCCGTAAGCACGGCATCGACGGCATGATCGTCGGCAACACGACCATTGGCCGCCCCGCGAGCTTGCACGAGCGCGGCAAGGCGCGCGAGGCCGGCGGCCTGTCGGGGCGGCCGCTGTTCCGCCTGTCGACGCGCATGCTGGCGGAGACCTTCGTGCGCGCCGAGGATGCCTTCCCGCTGATCGGCGTCGGCGGCATCGATTCGGGCGCCGCGGCCATCGCCAAGATCAAGGCCGGCGCCAGCCTGATCCAGCTCTACAGCGGCCTCGTCTACCACGGCCTCGGCTTGCTCACGCAGATCAAGGCCGATCTCACCGCGGCGGCCAAGCGCGGCCAGCGCGGCTCGCTCACCGCCATGGTCGGCGTCGACGCGCCCGCGATGACAGCGGAAAGCTGGCCGGGCTAAAATCCAGATCGAATCGGAGGGGAGCGACAATGCCGCGCGTCGGAGCGATCGGAATCGTGTGCGCACTTGCCGCGGCGCTTGCGGCGTCTGCGGCCGCGCATGAGATCAATCTGCACAAATTGCCGCTCGGCGACGGCAAGCTTTCGCATGCGCCCAAGCGCGGCTGGATCTGGGCCTGTCATGTCGATCCACAGGCCGGCGGCGCGCAGGTCGTCGGCCCCTGGATCAATCTGAAGACGAAGACTTACGACCTCACCGCCAAGCTCGCGGTGCGCGGCTCGGTCCGGTGGCCGCACAGCTTCAAGATTGCGCTTCGCGGCGACAAGCGCGTTTTCACGTCGAACGATTATCCCAGTCACCCGACCGGGCATTTCCCGATCGCGCGCAACGATCCGGCCTACCGCATCGACCGCAATCCGAACAGCATCCGGCGCCAGCGCATCCATTTCGAGCTGCCGGCCAATCCCAAGATCGCGGCCCGCGCGCGCTGCGCGCCCGGCGCGGTCGGCATCCTGCTCACCGGCGTCGCGCTGTTCAACGCGCTCGATGCGCCCGGCCGCGACGCGGTCGCGCATGAGACGCAGGACAGTTGCCACGGCCATCCGCAGGAGGGCGGCGTCTATCACTATCACAGCCTGACCAACTGCCTGAACGATAAGCCGGACGCCGACGGCAATTCGCCGCTGGTCGGCTACGCTATCGACGGCTTCGGCATTTACGGCCCCTATGAGAACGGCCGGCAGTTGACCACCGCACGATCTCGACGCCTGTCACGGCAAGACCGGTGTTGTGACGTGGGACGGCCGCAAGGTGAAGATGTATCACTACGTGGCGACGGTGGATTTTCCCTACACGGTCGGCTGCCTGCGCGGGAATTTCGATCGCTCCGTGGTGCGCGCCATCTCGGGGCCGCCGCCGCGCCGGCGCGGCCCGCCGGGCTTCGGTCGTCGCGGTCCGCCGCCGCGTTTCGGTGGCCCTGGTGGTCCCCCGCCTGGCGGACCCGGTGGTCCTCCGCCTTGGGGCGGCCCGCCGCCGCGCTAGACAACCGGACGCTTAAGCCTCTCCCCAAACCTCGCGCGCGAGCTCGACCACCAGCCGAAGCTTCTGCTCTTGAACTTCAGGCGTGATCGGGTTGCCGGTATCGACACTGGCAAACCCGCACTGCGGACTGACCGAGAGCTTGTCGAGGTCCAGAAAGCGCGTGGCCTCGTCGATCCGCCTTTTCAGATCGCCCTTGTCCTCCAGCTTGGAGGTCTTGGTCGAGACGAGACCGAGGATGACCCGTTTGTGGGGCGGCACAAGGCGCAGCGGCGTGAAGGAACCGGCGCGCTCCGAATCGTATTCCAGAAAATAGAACGGGATCATGAGGTCGTTGAACAGCCGCTCCGCGACGGAATCGTAGCTGCCTTCCGCGTGCCATTGCCCGCCGCGGTTTCCCCGGCAAAGATGCATGCCGACCTGCATCGTGGCTGGAAGCTTTTCCAGGATACGATTGGTGACGGATATGTATTTGTCGATCAGCGCATCCCAGTCGTCACCACGTGCTTTCAGCGAGGCCTGCACCTCGGGATCGCCGAACTTGGCAAACGCCGTCTCGTCGATCTGCACATAGCGGCACCCGGCATCCGATAACGCCTTGAGCTCCGCGTCGAAGGCCGCGACGATATCGTCCCAGAACTGGTCGAGGTCCTTGTAGGCGCGCGCCAGCACCGCCCGATCGCCGCCGCGAAAGTGCAGCGCGCAGGGACCCGGAATCGTGACCTTCGGTAGAAGTGTCGTATTCGCTTGAATAAACGCGAAGTCGGGCACGTTGATCGGCCCGGACCAGCGCACGCGGCTGTCGATCGTGGCGGTCGGCTGCGCCCCCCGGTGCCCGGGCGCGTCGGCGCTACTGGCGGTGACCGTGTCAATGTTGATGTCGCCGAGCCGGCTGTAGAAGTAGCTGTGATACGAGCGGCGGCGGAATTCGCCGTCCGTCGCCAGCTTGAGCCCGACGCGTTCCTGGAGGGCGAGCGCCTCCTTGATGGCTTGCTCCTCCGCTTCAGCCAAATCGGCCGCGCCGATCTCGCCGCGCTGGAATTTCGCCCGCTTGTCTATGAGGGCTGGAGGGCGGAGGAGACTCCCGATGTGTTCGGCGCGGAAGGGGGCCGTCTTGCCTTGCAACATTGGCTTCCTCTCCATGGTCCTTCACATTATACAAACGGCGCGCGCGCCAGCGCCGGATAGCGCGCGGCCTGATAGACGCCGCGCGCGATGAAGAAGATCAGCAGCGCGATCCAGAGGCCGGCATTGTCGAGCCCTTGCAAAAGCCACCAGGCGGCGAGGTAAGTGGCGAGCGAGGCCAGCATCAGGTTGCGCATGTCGCGCGCCCAGGTGGCGCCGATGTAGATGCCGTCGTAGCAGAACGCCATCACGCCGCAGACCGGCGCCAGCGCGGCGAACCACATGAAGCGCCGCGCGGTGTCGCGCACGTCGGCGCTCGTCGTCATCACGTCGATCATCCGGTCGCCGATGATGGCGAATAACGCGGTCGCGGCCGCGCCGAAAGCAAAGCCCCAGATCAGCACCAGCTTGACCGCGTAGCCGAAGGCCTTGCGGTCGCGCGCGCCATAGGCCTGGCCGCAAATCTGTTCGGCCGCGGTGGCGATGCCGTCGAGGAAGAAAGCGCCGACCAGCGTGAAATTATGCAGCACCGCGTTGGCGGCGAGCGTCACGTCGCCGGCGCGCGCGCCGCGGGCGGTGAAGAACACGAAGGCCGAGATCAGCGCCGCGGTGCGGATCATGATGTCGCCGTTGACCGACAGCATGCGCGCCAGCCGGGCGCGGTCGAACAGCAGGGCGCGCGTGACGCCGAAGCGGCCGCCGAGGATGCGCCATGCAGCCGCGACGCCCGCCGCAAAGCCGACGACCTGCGCGATGACCGTGGCGAGCGCCGCGCCGGTGATGCCGAGATCGAAATACAGCACCAGCGCCACCACCATGACCGCGTTGACGAGGTTGAGGCCGATCTGAATGGCCATGGCCGTGCGCACGCGGGCCAGCCCCACCAGCCAGCCCAGAAACACGAAGTTGGCGAGGGTGAAGGGTGCCGCCCAGGCGCGCACGAAGAAATATTGCCGCGCCGCCGCGGTCACCTCCGCGCTGCCGCCCATGGAGTCGAAGACGAGCGTGGCGAACGGCGCCTGCACGGCGACGATGAGGAGGCCGATCGCGCCGGCGATCAGCAGGGCGCGCGCGAGCACCGCGCGCTGTTCGAGCGCGTTGCCGGCGCCGAGCGCCTGCGCGGTGAAGGCGACGGTGCCCATGCGCAGGAAGCCGAACAGCCAGAACAGGCAGTCGAAGGCGATCGAGGCCATGGCGACGCCGCCGAGCAGCGCCGCGTCGCCCAGCCGGCCGATGGCGGCGGTGGCGACGACGCCGAGCAAGGGCGTCGTCACATTGGTCAGCATCGCCGGCCCGGCGATGCTGAAGACCCGGGTGTTGGAAACCTCGACGGTGGTCACATCAGCGGCCGCGCGGCGCGTTGACCACGCGGACGAGGATCCAGATCGGGATCACGATCACGGCGCCGAGCAGGAAATAGCGCCACACGTAGCGCACGATATCGAAGCCCATGTTCCATAGCGTGCGGAACAGGCGCTCGATGCTGCGCACGATATCGAACGGGTCGAGCCCGAGCGCCGACAGGATGACGCCGACCAGGATCGACACCAGCACCAGCCGCGCCAGGACGGCGAGCGGCGAGCCGCCGAAAATCCGGGTCGTCATATCATTCCGCGTCGCGGTGTCGTCGTTCATGGGCCATTCTCCGTCCAACTGGCGCCATCTTACTCCAGCACGGCTGGCCGGGCGCCGTCATCAGATATGCCTTAAACTCGGAATATGGAACCCGCCCGCGTGCCCGGCGATGCCGAGGCGCCCCTGCTGCCCGAGGTCTTCCAGCGCTGGTTTGCCGGCCGCGGCTGGCACCCGCGCGCGCATCAGCTCGATCTGCTGGCAAAAGCAGGGCAGGGGCGCTCAGTGCTCCTGATCGCGCCCACCGGCGGCGGCAAGACGCTCGCCGGTTTCCTGCCGACTCTGGTGGAGCTGAACGAAAATAAGCGTGCGCGGGCCGGGCTCGCGGGGCTCCACACCCTCTACATCTCGCCGCTGAAGGCGCTCGCCGTCGATATCGCCCGCAACCTGGAAATCCCGGTGCGCGAGATGGGGTTGAACGTGCGGCTGGAAACCCGCACCGGCGACACGCCCGCTTCGAAACGACAACGCCAGCGCCGCCAGCCGCCCGACATATTGCTCACCACGCCCGAACAGCTCGCGCTGCTGCTGGCGTCCGCCGACGCGCCCTATCTGTTCGGCACGCTCAAGCGCGTGGTGCTCGACGAGCTGCACTCGCTGGTGATGTCGAAGCGCGGCGATCTGCTGTCGCTCGACCTCGCCCGCCTGTTCGCGCTGGCGCCGCAGCTCACCACCGTCGGCTTGTCGGCCACCGTCGCCGAACCGGATGACCTGCGCCGTTATCTGGTGCCGCAGCCGCCCCATGGCGACGCGCTGGCCGATCTGGTGATCGCGCAGGCCGGCGCGCAGCCGCGCGTCAGCATGCTCGACACCGCCGAGCATCTGTCCTGGGCCGGCCATTCCGCCCGCCACGCGCTCGGCGAAATCTACGCTCTGATCAAGAGCCACAAGACCACGCTCATCTTCGTCAACACCCGCAGCCAGGCGGAATTTCTGTTTCAGGAATTCTGGCGCATCAATGACGATAACCTCGCCATCGCGCTGCATCACGGCTCGCTCGACGTCGCCCAGCGCCGCAAGGTCGAGGACGCCATGGCCGCCGGCCGTTTGCGCGCGGTGGTGTGTACCTCGTCGCTCGATCTCGGCGTCGATTGGGGCGACGTCGATCTCGTCGTCAATGTCGGCGCGCCGAAAGGCTCGTCGCGGCTGATGCAGCGGGTGGGGCGCTCCAACCACCGTTTCGACGAGCCGTCGGAAGCAGTGCTGGTGCCCGCCAACCGCTTCGAGGTGCTGGAATGCCGCGCCGCCATCGACGCGGTCGCCGAGAACGCCCAGGATACGCCGCCCTTGCGCACCGGCGCGCTCGATGTGCTGGCGCAACATATTCTCGGCCGCGCCGTCGGCGCGCCGTTCCTGCCCGACGAATTTTACGATGAAGTGCGCGCCGCCGCACCTTACACGTCGCTCGCGCGCTCAGATTTCGACGCCGCGGTCGATTTCGTCGCCACCGGCGGTTACGCGCTCAAGGCCTACGAGCGTTTCGCCAAGATCCGCCAAGACAAGAACGGCCGCTGGCGCACCACCCATCCGCGCGTCGCGCAACGCTACCGCATGAACGTCGGCACCATCGTCGAAGCCGACATGCTGAAAGTCCGGCTGGTGCGCTCACGGTCGAGCGGTAAGGCCATCCCGCGCGGCGGCCGCCTGCTCGGCCAGGTCGAGGAATATTTCATCGAGACGCTGAGGCCGAACGACACTTTCGTGTTCGCCGGCGAAATCTTGAAATACGAGGCGCTGGTCGAGGACGAAGTCTATGTCTCCCGTGCGACCGGAAGCGATCCCAAGGTGCCGGCCTACGAGGGCGGCAAGTTTCCACTCTCGACGTATCTTGCCGCCCGCGTGCGCGCCATCCTCGCCGACAACAAGACATGGCGTGCGCTGCCGACCCAAGTGCGCGAATGGCTGGAAATTCAAGCGTGGCGCTCGCTCTTGCCGCGCGCCGGCGATCTGCTGGTCGAGACCTTCCCGCGCGCGGCCAAGCATTATCTCGTCTGCTATCCGTTCGAGGGCCGGCTCGCCCACCAGACGCTGGGCATGTTGCTCACGCGCCGGCTCGAGCGCGCGCGGCTCAAGCCGCTCGGCTTCGTCGCCAACGAATATGCGCTCGCGGTCTGGGGGCTCGGCGATCTCGCGTTGCACATCAAGCGCGGCGATCTCTCACTCGCTCAATTGTTCGCCGAGGACATGCTGGGTGACGATCTGGAAGAATGGCTCGCCGAATCCGCGCTGATGAAGCGCACCTTCCGCAGTTGCGCCATCATCGCCGGGCTGATCGAGCGCCGCTTTCCCGGCGAGGAGAAATCGCGCCGCCAACTCACCGTCTCGACCGACCTCGTCTACGACGTCCTGCGCAAGCACCAGGCCGATCACATCCTGCTGCGCGCCGCCCGCGCCGATGCGGCGTCCGGCCTGCTCGACATCAAGCGGCTCGGCGAAATGCTCTCGCGCGTCAGGGGGAGAATCGTCCATAAACCGCTCGACCACGTTTCGCCGCTGGCGGTTCCGGCGCTGCTGGAGATCGGCCGCGAAACGGTCTATGGCGAGGCGGCCGACGCGCTTCTGGCCGAAGCCGCCGACGAGCTGATCAAGGAGGCGATGCGGTGAGCGCGTTCCGCGCCACATATTCGGTGTCATCACCGGGCCGGACCGAAGGTCCGAGACCCGGTGATCTCAATTCGCGGGCACCGGGGTTTCCTAAGCGGGATGGCCGGGTCAAGCCCGGCCATGACATCGTCGTAGGCGGTGCCACGCTGGCCGCCGACCCCTCCGGTGCGCTCTACTGGCCCGAGCATGGCCTCATCGCCGTCGCCGATCTGCATCTGGAAAAGGGCTCCAGCTTCGCATCGCGCGGCCAGCTGCTGCCGCCCTATGACAGCGCGGCGACGCTGGCGCGGCTCGCCAAGCTCATCGCGCACTACGCCCCGCGCGCGGTCATCGCGCTTGGCGACAATTTCCATGACGGCGGCGGTCCCGCCCGCCTTGGCGCCGAAGACCGCGAATCCTTGCGCGCCCTGCAGCGCGGCCGCGACTGGATCTGGCTTACCGGCAACCACGATCCCGAACCCGCCGCCACCATCGGCGGCGCCTTCCACGACAGCTTCGCGCTCGGCGCCATCACCTTCCGCCACAAGCCCACGGATGCCGCTAACGAGATCGCCGGCCATCTGCATCCGGTCGCGCGCGTTTCCCATCGCGGCAGCGCGGTGCGCCGGCGCTGCTTTGCCGCCGACGAGACGCGCGTGGTGATGCCGGCCTTCGGCGCCTTCACCGGCGGGCTCAACGTGCGTCATGCGGCATTTGCCGATCTGTTCGGCACGCTGGCCTTCACCGCCCACATGCTGGGCGAGCAAAGGCTTTATGCCTTTGCCGCCAAGCGCTGCCTGCCGGACTAAAGCGTTTCCAGGCGAAGTGGGAACCGGTTCGCCGTTTCCGTGAAACGCTGAGCGTGTCTAGTCTTTTCTGAAAATCACGCTCGCCAGCCAGCCGATCACCAGCGCGATCAGCACGGTGAGGATGCCGTAGAGCAGGCCATAATCGGCGGCGCCCTCGGCGACGTATTGCTCGAAACCGGTCTTGATCACCTCCAGCGCCGTCTTGGTCTGCGTGATCATGGCGCCGTCGGCGAACAGCTTGACGTCGACGTCGTAGGTGCCGGTGCGTGCGTCCGCCGGCAAGGGAATCGCGGTGCGGAACACCGTCGGCGTTAGGAACGTCACCGCGACCGGCGATTGCCGGTACAAGCCCAGGTCGCTCTTCAGCCGCACGAAGGCGACGCGGAACGGATCGTCCGGCACCGTGTCGGCGAAGTCGGGGCCGATGTGTTGCGTCAGGATGAAATTGTCGAGGCCGATTTGCAGCCGCCGCAGCATCGGCGGCTGGGCGATGTCCTTCACCGGCCGATTGCTCAGCACCGCCAGATACGACGGCACTTTCACGAATTCGCGCGAGTCGGCGTTGACCCAGATGCCCATCACCCGCCCCTTGCGCCGGGTGCGGTAGTTCTGGAGCGGGCCGGTCACGGTCACCACCAGGTCGTAGCCGGTCGCGCGCGTGGTCTTGCCCTTGTCCGGCTCGATGGTGCCGAACAGCACCAGGTCCGCGCCGGTGAAGTTGGAGGTGATCTCCACCCGGTGGTTCGACAGCGACACCACCAGTCGCTCGGCCGCCGCCGGCCGTGCGCCGCAGGCCAGAAGCAACAGGGTGAGGAGAGCTGCTAGCCGCTTCATCAGTCGCCCCTCACCACGCGGATGGTGTAGGGATCGGCCGGCGTGAGCACCAGGTCGATGGCGAAGCGCATGCCCACCAGCAGCACCAGCACGCCGAGCAGCAGCCGCAGCCACTCGCCGCGCATGTTCTGCCCGGCGCGCACGCCGAACTGGGCGCCGACCACGCCGCCGACCATCAGCACCAGCGCCAGCACCGCGTCGACCAGATGGTCGGCGGCCGCGTGCAGGACGGTGGCCGAGACCATGGTCACCAGCGTCAGCAGCGTCGAGGTGCCGATCACGGTGATCGTCGGCACGCGCAGGAGATAGATGAGCATCGGCACCAGGATGAAGCCGCCGCCGATGCCGAGCACCGAGCCGAGGAAGCCGATGAGCAGGCCGATCACCCACACCGGGATGACCGAGATGTAGATGCGCGAGCGCTTGAAGCGCATCTTCAGTGGCAGGCCGTGGATCCAGGTGTGGCTGCCGGGCCGGCGCAGGTCGGCGCGGCCGCCGCGGCGCGCGCGGTTTATGGCGCGCAGGCCCTCGGTCACCATCAGCACGCCGATGACGCCGAGCAGTGTCACGTAAGAGAGTGAGATCAGCAGGTCCAGTTGGTCGACCGAACGCAGCAGGGTGAACAGCCAGACGCCGGCCAAGGTGCCGAGAATGCCGCCGATCAACAACATGCCGCCGAGCATGAAATCGAGGGTTCCGCGCCGCCAATGGGTCAGAAAGCCGGAAAACAACGTGGCGGCGATCTGCGGCGACACGCTCGCCACCACCACCGCCGGTGAGATGCCGACGAAGATCAGCAGCGGCGTCATCAGGAAGCCGCCGCCGATGCCGAACATGCCGGAGAGGAAGCCGACCGCCAGCCCCAGCCCCAGAATGAGGAAGATGTTTACGGGCAGGTCGGCGATCGGGAGGTAGATTTGCAAGGGCGTCGTCCGGCGTTCGCGGCTGATACGCTAACGGCCACGCGCCGGTCAGCAGGTCAACCCCTGCGGCCGGTCTCATGACGTGCGAAACGTGCGGAAAAACCGGTCGCGAAGAACCGAATCGATCTTAGCGGGCTATCGGTCAGCAATCACGCCTTAGGGCGATCAGCCGCACTTTGCTTCACCGTTTTCCAACGGCGAAGGCGGTCGGTGCCGTCACGCGCGGGGCCGGCGCGGCAGAAACCTTGTCCCAGCCGCCGGGCGGCGTCGGCACCGCGGTCGCCTGCTTCGGCTGCGGCGCGGGCACGAACTTCGCGACCACCTGGCGGGCCGTGGCGAGCGCCTTGGCATCCATGTGGCTGGCGACCTCGTCGCGCTTCTTGGCCGCTTCCTTGTCGCCCTGCTTGGCGGCGAGCGCGAACCACTTGTAGGACTCAAGCAGGCTCTTTTTGACGCCGATGCCGCGCGCACAGAGAATGCCGAGATTGTACTGGCTGTCGGATACCCCGTGTTCCGCCGCCGTGCGGAACCATTGCACCGCGGTGGCATAGTCGGGCTTGCCGTCGATGCCTTCGGCGTAAAGCACTGCAAGATTATGCATAGCCTTGGCGTTGCCCTGGCGGGCAGCGGCGAAATAGAGCGCGCGCGCCCGCGCGAGATCCTTCTTCACGCCGCGGCCCTTCTCCAACTGGCTGGCGAGCCGGAACTGGGCGGGCGCCAGGCCCTTGTTGGCGGCCCGTTCGTACCAGCGCGCGGCCTTGGTCAGGTCGGCCGCGACCCCGCGGCCTTCCGCATAGCGCATTGCCACTTCATAAGCCGCGGCGCTGTTGCCGGCGGTCGCCGCCTGGCGCAGGCGGATGCTGCCGATGCCGACCGGCAGGTCGGCGCGGTGATCCAAGGCAGGCGACGTCGGCGCCAGCGTGGAGCGGCCGGCCGCCGTGTTGGGAATCGAGCCGGTGATGTCGCTGGAGGCGGCAGTATGCGGCGCGGCGCGGCGCGGATCCGGCGTCGGCACCTTGGCGAGGCTCACCGTCTGGTCAGGCGGCGCCAGCAGGTCGATGGAGGCCATCGGCGGTGTGGCGGCGACATGGGACGGCAATTGCGCCATGACCGCGGGGGCCGGGGCCTGTCGGCTGGGAACTGTCTCGGGCGCGGTGTCCGCCCGCCGGTCCATACTGAGGTGCTGCTGGGTCGTCCTGGTCGCCGGCGCGTTCGACTTGCCGAAATTGAAGAAGGTCGCCGCGATCTGCACCGAGCCGACCACGATGGCGATAATGCTGGCGGCGACGAACAGCGACTTGACCCGCCGCATCACGCGCTTGCGCAGCGGATGCGCCTCCGCGTCCTCCGCCTCCTCCGCTTCGTTTTCGAACTCCAGCGCGGCGGCCGGTTCCTGCGCCGGCTCGTGCTGCATGGCGGCTTGCGCGGCGCGCCGGGCGGCGGCGATGAAGCTCGACTTGCCGCCGGCGGGCTCTTCTTGCGCCGGCCGCGCGTGGCCGAGGGCCGCTTCCGAAGCGGCGATGCGGGCGGCCGGATTGGCGCGTAGCGGCGGCGGCCCGGAGCCGGGCTCGAGCGGTTCGTCGGGCGGCAGGTCGGGATTAATCGGGCCGTGGCTTGGCGGGATGCGCTTGGGCGGCGGAACTTCCGGCGCCCACGTTTGCGCCGGCTGGGGTTGCGGGGCCTGGGCTTGCGGAGGATGCGCAGCGGCGTGGGCGCGCAACGCCTCGAGTTGCGCCTCCAATTGCGGCGCCGGCGGCAGCGATGCCTGCGGCGGCTCCGCCTCTTCGAACGCGGCCGGCTCGGGCTCTGCCATCGGCGCCGGTTGGATCGGCGGGGCCAGCGGTTCGGGCTCGTACGGCTCGTGCGCCATCGGTTCCGGCGCGGCCGGCTCGTAGGCGATCGGGTCCGGCGCGGCCGGCTCGTCGGTGATCGGTTCCGGCGCGGCCGCGTGCTGCGGCATGTCGTCGAAGGCCGTCATGCCGGGCGCGTCGTCGACCAGCCGCACCGCCACCCGGCCGACCGGCTGAGTGAGCTCGAGCGGCTCTTCATCGTGCGCGACCGGGTGGACCGGCTGCTCGTGGACTTGCTCGTGGACTTGCGCGTGGGCCGGCGCTGGCGCGCGGGCCTCGTTGCGGAAGCTCTGTTCGATGGTCGCCAGCCGGTGGACCAACTCGCCGAGGGTGCCATGCACCTGGTCGAGCGCGTCCTGCGTGCGCGCGATGTCGCCCTTGATCGATTCCTGCGAATGCACCAGGTCATGCTTGAGCGCGTCCTGGGCCTGCGCGAGGTCGTATTTCAGCGCCTCCTGCGCCTGCGCGAAATCGTATTTGAGCGCATCGACCGCCACCGCGTCGTTGGCCTGGGCGGCGGGATCGCGGCCCGACTGCTGCTGTTCGATATGCAGCAGCAGGTCGGAGAGCCCGCGCTCGATCGCTTCCAACTGGCCGAGCCGCGAGTCGGAAGCGTCCAGCCGTTCCACAAGCATCGCAATACGGTCATCGAGATGCGCGCCCGCCATATCGCCGTGGGTCTGTTGGGCCGCCTGAATCTGCTCGATCTTGTCGGACAGCGAATGCACCAGCGCTTCCAGCTGCGGCGGCACCGCGTTGCCGTTCTGCGCCCGCTCCGCCAGCGCCTGGCCGAGCGCGTCGATGCGGTGCTCGAGGCTCGACAGCGCGTCGGCGTTGGCGCCCGCATGGGCGATGTAATCGACCTTGTCGTTCAGCGCCTGCACTTCCGCGGCCAGCGCGCTCACCGTGTCGTTGGAGGCGACGTGGTTGGCCATGCCGCGCAGGGTGGTGATGGCGTTTTCGAGCTGCGCCAGCGTCTCCGGGTCCTTCTGGGCGACGATCAGGTCGATCTTCTGCGCCAGCCCCGCCACCGCGTCATTGAAGCCGACCAGGTTCTCCGCCGGGGTCAGCCCGCGCAGCGCGTCGCGCACTTCCGTGAGTCCGTGCTCGATGCCGGCGAGCGCGCCCTGGTCGGCGCCGGCTTGGCGGCCTTCGGCGATGCGCTGCGACAGGCCCTGGATCTGCCGCTCGATGGTGTCGATCGATTGCCGCGGCATCGCCTCGCCGAGGGCGTGGCCGATCTCGCCGAGTTCGGCGCGCAGGGCGTTGATCGCCTCCTCCACGCCCGGATGGCGCAGGGTCTCGATCTGGTCGGTGATCTTGCGCAGTTGCTCTTCCAGCCCCGACAGGTCCTGCGTCGGCACCGGCGCTTGGGCTGGAGCTTGGGCCGGCGCTTGCGCCGCTGCATGAGCGGCTTCCTGCGCGCGGGCGGCCGGCGGCGCATAGGCCGTGGGCGAGGAGGCGGCCGGGCGCCGCGGCGGCGGCGGGGCGCCGCCATTCAACATTTGCTGACGCGCGGCGATGTCGGCGAGCGCGCGGTCGAGCGCCGGTGGCCGCTGCATGGCCGGCTGAGCCGGCGCGCGCCGTCCCGGCATTGGCTGCTGCGGCATCGGGTGCTGCGTGGGCTGCCGCATCGCTGGCTGCGCCGGTGGCCGGGCGTTGTGAACGTATTGATCGAGCCGGCCGATCAGATCGGCGCGCTGATCCGGCCCGCGCGTTGGCGTCGGCCGCTGTGGCGCATAGCCGGCCGCCGGTCCGGTGCGGGTGAACTGCTCGATGCGGCGGGAAAGATCGTCGAGGCGGTTATTGACCGCGGCAAGCTCGCGCGGATTGGGCTGCGCGGCGGCGCCTTGCGGCGGGTTGGGCTGGACGCCGGCCTGCGCCGCCTGCTGCAGGATGACGGAATTGAGCCAGTCGTCGAGCGACATGCCGGAACGGCGCGCCGCCTCCTGGGCCGTCTCGCGCGCCTCGGGCCGGATGCCTTTTGCTCTCCACGGGACGCCAAATTTCATGCTCGCACCACGTTGAGGTGGAGGCGCAAAGAGCCGTCGTCGACTCTTGTGGAACCGGTACGCGTTAACGCGGGGTTGCTCGGGGGCGCGGTTCTCGTGGCCACCCCCGACTTTTTCCCGGTCGCGGTAAACAGGCGGTTAACTTTTGCGGGAAGTGCCCGATTTAAAGGCGAATTCGCCCGTGGCGGGTGGGCCGGCGGCCTTTAACGCGGCCGTAAAGCGGTGCTGTCATAATTTGCCCCAGGTGGGGGTGGTTTGCTGCGCCGGTCGGGCCGGGCGGCAATTGGGGCCCGCGCCTTGCCGCTCACGGAAACCGTCAGTAGCAAAGCCCGTAACAGCTTGGCGCGCGCGGGCGCGCCGGGAGAGGGAACGATGCCGACCTATCAGGCGCCCGTCGACGATACCCTGTTTCTGCTCAACGACGTCTTCCAGATCGACCGCTACGGCAACCTGCCGGGCTTTGCCGACGCCAGCCCCGACATCGTGGAGGCGGTGCTGCGCGAAGCGGCCAAGTTCGCCGAAGAGGTGCTGACCCCGCTCAACCGGGTCGGCGACAAGGAAGGCTGCACCCGCCACGCCGACGGCAGCGTCACCACGCCCACCGGCTTCAAGGACGCCTACAAGCAGCTCGCCGAAGGCGGCTGGGTCGGCATGTCGGCGCCGGCGGAGTTCGGCGGCCAGGGCCTGCCGGCGATCATGACCGAGTTGGTCAACGAATATTTCTGTTCGGCCAACATGGCCTTCGCCATGTATCCGGGCCTGACGCAGGGCGCCATCGCCGCGCTCATCGCCCACGGCTCCGACGCCATCAAGGCCAAGTACCTGCCGAAGATGGTGGAAGGGACGTGGACCGGCACCATGAACCTGACCGAGCCGCACTGCGGCACCGACCTCGGCCTGTTGCGCGCCAAGGCGGTCCGCCAGGACGACGGCAGCTACAAGATCACCGGCACCAAGATCTTCATCTCCGCCGGCGAGCACGATCTCTCGGAGAACATCATCCATCTCGTGCTGGCGCGCATCGACGGCGCGCCCGAGGGCACCAAGGGCATCTCGCTGTTCGTGGTGCCGAAAACAATCGTCGGCGACGACGGCGCGCTCGGTGAACGCAACGCGGTCACGTGCGGCTCGCTCGAAGAGAAGATGGGCATCCACGGCAACGCCACCTGCGTGATGAACTACGACGGCGCCACCGGCTGGCTGGTCGGCGAGGAAAACCGCGGCCTCAACGCCATGTTCACGATGATGAACGAGGCGCGCCTCGGCGTCGGCATCCAGGGGCTGGCGCAGTCCGAGGTCGCCTATCAGAACGCCGCGGCCTACGCGAAGGAACGTTTGCAGGGCCGCGCCATTTCCGGCGTCAAATATCCCGACAAGCCGGCCGACCCCATCGTCGTGCATCCGGACATTCGCCGCACGCTCATGACCATGCGCGCCTTCAACGAGGCCGCGCGCGCGCTCGTGGTGTGGACCGGCATCCAGGGCGATGTCGCCTGGCGCACCGACGACAAGAAGCAGCGCACGAGCGCGGAAGACCACATGAGCCTGCTCACGCCGGTGATCAAGGGCGTGCTCACCGACCGCGGTTTCGAAAACACCGTGATGGCGCAGCAGGTGTTCGGCGGCCACGGCTACATCGCCGAGCACGGCATGGAGCAGTTCGTGCGCGACGCGCGCATCGCGCAGATCTACGAGGGCGCCAACGGCATACAGGCTCTTGATCTCGTGGGCCGCAAGCTCGGCAAGAACGCCGGCCGCGCGCTGATGGCCTTCCTCGGCGAGGTCAATAATTACGTGAAGGAGAAGAGCGGCGACAAGGCGATGAAGGAGTTCGTGACGCCGCTGGGCGTCGCCGCCGGCCACCTGCAAGAGGCGTCGATGTGGTTCATGAAGCACGCCATGTTGAAGCCGGACAACGCCGGCGCCGGCGCCACCGACTACATGCATCTCTTCGGCCTGGTGGCGCTCGGCTACATGTGGGCGCGCATCGCGGAAGCGGCGATCGCTAAATTGCCGAAGGCGAACGGCGCCGCGCCGCGCTACAGCGCCAAGCTCGTCACCGCGCGCTTCTTCATGGAGCGGATGTTGCCGGAGACAGCGTTGCGTTTGGCGCGGGTTCAGGTCGGGGGCGAGGAGCACGATGGAATTGCCGGACGAGGGGTTTTAGGGGCGGAGCGCGGGTTTCGCTGCACTTTACCCAAACTACTTTCTTATCGCGTCGGCTTTCTTCTCGATCTGGGGTGCTTCTAACCTTGGCAGCCCCTGCCAGTCGGCGAGGCGCAGTAAGCGAAGTGCATTGCGCAGTCGTCATGATCGGTCCGACTACACCTCCGCATGCGTTTTGCATGTTGCGCCCTGCGGGCGTCGCCCGGTAAATTGATTGGGTATAGGAGAATTTGAGCAGCAGGCTGCCTCCGAAAAATTTCAGATACCGCTGCGATTTGCGTGTTCTTGGAAGGGGCGAACAGTGTCTAAGATTTTGGTCGCGGTCGGCGTTGATTTTCCCGGAGATTTTGTCGAATCCGTTTCGGTGAACTCTGATCATTCCCTTCTGGATGCGGACATCATTTTTTTTAGACCGGAGCTATCAGCATTCCCGAGCGAAAAAGATGTTCTTGGCCATCGCAGGACCTACCAAGGCGACAGGTGGCTAAGCGAGGAAGGTTCTTTCGCGCTACAGAGGGCCATAGCACACTGGCGCTCTCAGCTTAAAATCGCGCACGAAGCAAGCAAGACAATTATTATTTTTCTTGCGCCCTACGAAAACGTCTATGTCGATACCGGAGGGCGGGAGCATTCTGGAACTGGCCGAAATCGTCATACGACAGTTATGCTCGATGGAAGGAGTAACTACGAGTTTCTTCCGCTTGATCTCAAGGTGACTGCGACTGCGGGGAAGGGAATCAAGATTGCAAACGATTTAGGTTTCTTGACCCCCTTGTGGCACTTGCTGAGAGAGCATGTTCAATATCGGGTTTTGCTGGAAGGCAAGGGCATCAAGCCAATCTTGTTTACTCGCACTGGCGATAAAATCGTCGGCGGCATCCTCGCTGGAAAGGGGACGCTGGTTCTTTGGCCGGATTTGAATTCGGAGAAATTCTTCACGGAAGCTGGCTCATGGACGAAAATGGCAAAGCAGCTCGGCCATCAGCTTGTGTCGGTAGCCACCGAGACTGATAGGGTAGCTCACGCCGAAAGCGACGTGAGTCCGACGCCGGATTGGACCACCGCTTCGGAGTTTCGGTTGCGAGAAGAAGAGGTAATTCAAAATTCAATTCTTTCCTTGGATTCAAAAATCGAAAGATTGCTCGGTCGGCGCCAAAGTGAGCAACAAAGACTTAGCAAGGCAGGCACGCTGCGATCTCTGCTGTTTGAAAAGGGGCCGCGACTGGAGTCCGCAGTTAGGGATGCTCTTCGAATCTTGGGCTTCAAAGCAGATGGTTTCAAAGAAGGAGAGCATGAATTTGACGCAGTATTCGAATCCCCGGAAGGAAGATTTGTTGGTGAGGTCGAAGGACGCGATGAGAAAGGAATAGCGATCAGCAAGTTATCGCAACTGGAGCGCAATCTCCAGGAAGATTATACGCGTGACGAAGTAAATGAGTACGCAAAAGGGGTCCTATTTGGCAACGCCGAAAGATTGCTGCCTTTAGAGAAGAGAGGGGAATTTTTCACGGACAAGGTTCTGAGTGGCGCTCGACGAACCAAGATCGCGCTTGTTCGCACCCCAGATCTTTTCAAAGTCGCAATGCACATAAAGGATTTTTCCGATCTTGAGTTTGCCAAAAGATGCCGACTTGCTATCGCGGATAGTGAAGGCGGGATTGTCAATTTTCCTAAGCCGCAGCCTCCCGATGATACCCCGGAATGACGGAGAAAGTTACGTTCAGCTGGTTGATTGCCCTGCGCGCCGTTCTGCGCCATTGATGCCGCCTGTCACGTTGCCGTAAGAGCAACGGCCATGGACGGGGAGGCAATGACCAACAACAAACTCAAAATCGCCGTCATCGGCGGCGGCATTGGCGGCGCGGCGGCGGCGCTCAATCTGCTCAAGGCCGGCCATGACGTCGAGGTCTACGAGCAGGCGGAAAGCTTCCGCGAGGTCGGCGCCGGCATCCAGGTGAGCCCGAACGCGTCGCGCGTCATCCACGGGCTCGGTCTTGCCGCGCCGCTCGCCAAAATCGGCGTGCGCCCCGAGGCCTTTCATCAGAAGCGCTGGCAGGACGGCCGCACGGTTCTGAAGACGCCGCTCGGCGATACGGTGCGCGACGCCTTCGGCTTTCCCTATGTCCAGGTGCACCGCGCCGAGCTGCTGGCGATGCTGGCCGGCGCGCTGCCGCCGGAGCGCCTGCACACCGGCCATCGCCTCGCCGCGCTCAGCGAACACGCCGATCATGTCGAGATGGCGTTCGACAACGGCGAGACGGCGCGCGCCGACATGGCTGTCGGCGCCGACGGCATCCATTCCAGCGTGCGCCATCTCCTGTTCGGTCCGGAGGCGCCGCGCTTCACCGGCGTCACCGCCTTTCGCGGCCTGATCCGCGCCGAACGCGTCGCGCATCTCGACGTGGAGGTGACGACGCAGGTCTGGATGGGGCCGGGCAGCCATCTCGTGACTTACTTTGTCGCCGGCAAACGCCTGCTCAATTTCGTCGCCAATGTCGAGCGCGAGGCGTGGACGGCGGAGTCGTGGAGCGAGCAGGGCGATCCCGACGACCTGCGCGCCGCCTTCGCGACGTGGGACGAGAAGCTGCGCGCGATCCTCGACGGCGTGGAGGAGACCTTCATCTGGGGCATCTTCGACCGCGCGCCGCTGCCGCAATGGTCGACCGGCCGGGTGACGCTGTTGGGCGACGCCTGCCATCCGATGCAGCCGCACATGGCGCAAGGCGCGGCGCAGGCGCTGGAAGACGGCCTCGCGCTCACCACGTGTCTGCAACAGAGCGACGACATCGCCGCGGCGCTGGCGCGTTACGAACGTCTGCGCAAACCGCGCACCGCCCACGTGCAGTCTTTAGCCACGGCGAACAAGACGCGTTTCCATCTGCCGGACGGGCCGGAGCAGGCCGCGCGCGACGCCGCCATGGCCGCCGGCGGCACCGACTGGTCGCTGCAAACGATCGGCTGGCTTTACGGCTATGACGCCGCGGCGGCGATGCAATCCGGCGATCTCGGTTTGCCGGAAGGCATAGGCTAGAACACATAAGCTGGATGTGTTCGGCCAGAGCCGATCCAGACTCCGTTCGTTCCCGCGCAAGCGGGAACCCAGTGCCAATCGTTCCCGCGCAAGCGGGAACCCGGTGCCAAGACCGCAAGCCGTTGAGTTGTGCTCCTGGGTCCCCGCTTTCGCGGGGACGAACGGATATTCTTGCGCATAAGCATAAAAGAGCAGCGGTGGCCGCCTGACGCGGCGCGCCGCTACACCGCCACCTTGGTGAGGAAGCTTTCGACTTCCCGGCGCAGGTCGGCGCTGGCGCCGTCGACGGATTCCGCGGCGGCGAGCACGGTCTCGGCCGAGCGCTGCGTCTCGCCGGTTGCCCGCACCACTTCGTCCAGCACCTTGGCGATGGTCTTGGCGCCCTGCGCGGAACCCGCCACGTTGCGGGAGATTTCGCCGGTCGCCGCCGTCTGCTGCTGCACCGAAACGGCGACCGCGGAGGTGTAGCTGTCGATCTCCTCCATGCGGTGCGCGATGCGGCCGATGGCTTCGACCGCGCTGCCGGTCGAGTTCTGGATATCGAGGATCTGCTGCGAAATCGTCTCGGTCGCCTGCGAGGTCTGCACGGCGAGCGCCTTCACCTCGGAGGCGACGACGGCGAAGCCGCGGCCGGCTTCGCCCGAGCGCGCGGCCTCGATGGTGGCGTTCAACGCCAGCAGGTTGGTCTGCCCGGCGATCTGGCGGATCAGGCCGACCACGTCGCCGATCTTTTGCGCGATTGCCGCCAGCCGGTTGATGTCGCCGTTGGTGGTTTGCGCTTCGCTCAAGCCCAGCCGGACGACGTCGGTCGTCTGGTTGATCTGGCGGTCGATCTCGGCAATCGAGTTTGACAGTTCGGTCGCGGCGTTTGCCGCGGTCTCGACGCCGGTGAGGGCTTGCCGCGACGTCTGCATGGCGCCTTCGGCGTGCCGGGTCGTCTCGCCGGACGTGCTGAACAGGCTGGCCGCGGTCGCGCGCATCTTGCCCGTGCTGTCGGTGGTCGTTTGCAGCAAGGTTTCGGCATATTCGCGGAACGCCGAGATCGCGCTCTCGATGGTCGCGCGGCGCTCTTGTTGCTGCTCCAGCGCCATGCGCGCCTGCTCGGTCTGCCGCCGCTCGGTGATGTCCTCGTGCGTCGTGATCCAGCCGCCGCCCTTGATGGGGTGGTTCGTCACCAGCACGATACGGCCGTTGCCGGCGTCGACCTCCGTGATGGTGGTGCGGCCGGCTTCGTAGGCGCGCAGGAAGTCTTCCCGATATTTGTGCGGATCGAGGGCGAAGGTTCCGTTGGCCACGCGCCGCGCCAGCACCTCGGACAGCGTCGATCCTGGCTTCACGTCCTCCGGCGTCAGCCCGTAGATTTCGTTGTATTGCGCGTTGCACAAGACCAGCCGTTCCGCCGCGTCGAACATGCTGACCCCCTGCCTCATGCTGTTGAGGGCCCGGTGCATCTGCGTGTTCTTCCAATGCAGATGGCGTGTGAGCCGCCTGTTGGCGGCGCCGGCCGCAAGCTGGCCGGCGAGCGCCGCGACGGCGGCGAAGACGATCGTGATGGTGTGATCGGATTGGGCGGGGAACGCGGCGGCCGCAAGATCGGTCGCGAACACCACCAGCGCGCCGAAGCTGACGGCAAAGATCGCGAGCCCGGCGCCAAGCGGAATCCACCAGCCACGTCTGACGTGAAATAAAGAGAAGACAATTCGCATATTCAGCGCCCGGATCGCTGGCGAATTGATAGCCGAACAACCGTTTGCTTGCAGTTAAGCTATCATTAATGATGCGTTAACTTGCAAAGAGGGGCGCCGCAGCCATGCCCCACCGCGCTGCCCGGGATTCGATGGTGCGGCGGTCGGCGCGCCTCACGCCATCGCCCGCGCCTCGATCGTCGCCGCCAGCCGCAGCGTTTGCGCGGCGCCGGGCGCGCTCAGCAGCGCCTCGGCGCCGAAATCGCCGTCGTCGCAGACGAACTCGAGCGCCGCCAGGATGCGGTCGACCGTCTCGCCGTCGCGGGCGAACGGCAGCAGCAGCCGCTCGAAATGGATGACCCGCCCGGCGGAGTCGTTGACGTCCTGGATGGTGTAGACCGGTGCGCCGGTGCTTACGGATTGGACGTAGGGCTCAAGCCCGATTTCATGGCGCTCAGGCGGGACGACCTCGTCGAGATAGCGGCCGCGCGCATCGGTCACGCCATAGACTTGGGCGACCATGCGGCCGTGATAGCGGATCAGGAAACGCGGCGGTGTGCCGGCGGCGATGTCGAGAAGGCTCAGGCGATCCGATAGGCTGGCGAGGTCGTCGGCCTCGACCGCCTGCCAGCGCGGCACGCGTGCGCCGTCGAGATGCCGCATCCAGAACTTGAGCAGCCATCGTTGGTTGATGGCGCGCACAGCATCCGGCCGCGCCGGCGTGAATTGCATAGGCATTGCCCCCAACATTGCCCGGTAGTTGATTCGACATACCACGGCTGTGGTTCCAATGAGTGGTAAGAACGTCACGCGATGCGCTTTATTCCCGCGTCATGGCGCAAAACTTTGCGGGTGCCTGCGCACGTTACGCCCGTTGCATCAGCAGCCGCCGCCCACGTAAAAGTAGAAATGTCATGATGCTGACGTTGAGCAAGTTCCAGCCGATGCCGTCGAGAAAGGCCGTTTGGTAGGAGCCGGTGGCGTCGAAGATCGCGCCCGCCAGCCAGCCGCCCAGCGCCATGCCGCTCAAGGTTGCAAGCATCACCAGGCCCACGCGCGTGCCCGCTTCCTTGGGCGGGAAATATTCGCGCACGATGATGGCGTAGCTCGGCACGATGCCGCCCTGGAATAGGCCGAACAGGCCGGAGATCACGTAGAGCGAAACCAATCCGTTGAACATCAGAAAGAGCAGCAGCGCCGTGCCTTGCAGCACCGAGCCGAGCAGCAGCGTGCGCACGCCGCCGATGCGGTCGGCGATGAAGCCGGAGGAAATGCGGCTGACGATGCCGAGGCCGAGCATCAGCGACAGCATCTCGGCGCCGCGCGCCGGTCCGTAACCGAGGTCACCGCAATAGGCGACGAGATGCACCTGCGGCGTCGCCATCGCCACGCAACAGCCGACGCCGGCGATGCAGAGCAGCACCTGCAGCGTGTTCGGCGACAGCGGCATGTCCGCCCGCCGCAGCGCGGCGGCGGCGTCCGCCGTGGCGTGGCTCAGCGCGCCGACGCGCCGGCGCATGATCAGCACCAAGGGCAGCATGGTGGCGAGACAGAACAAGCCGATGCCGGTATGGGTCGCGCGCCAGCCGTCGGCGGCGATGAAATGTTGCGTCACCGGCGGCCACACCGTGCCGGCGAGATAGTTGCCGGCGGCGGCGATGGTGACGGCGATGCCGCGCCGGCGCACAAACCAGTGCGAGATGTCGGCCATCAGCGGTCCGAAGCTCACCGAGCAGCCGAGGCCAATCAGGCATTGCGCCGCCGCCACTTGGCCGAGGCTGGCGGATTGTCCGACACCGAGATAGCCGAGGCCGATCGCGATGGTGCCGATCACGAGCGGCGGCACGATGCCGGTGCGGTCGGCCAGCCTTCCGAGCAGCACGCCGCCGGCGCCGAAGCCGAGCATGGCGAGTGTGTAGGGCAGGGCGGCGTCGGCGCGGTCGACGCCGAAATCGGCCTGGATCGCCGGCAGCGCCACCACCACCGACCACATGCCAACGCCGCCGATGGTCGCCAGCAGCACCGCGGTGGCAAGCCGCAGCCAGGCGTAGGGCGATTCAGTGTCGGTGGCGGCGTCACCGCTCGTGTGTGTGGTCATGATGGCTGGACCTGGCGTGGCGCGATCTCATAGCACAGTTTCTGGCTACCCTCTCTCAGGGACGGGAAAGACCGCGCAGCAGTGTGCCGCATACTCCGCTCATTCCCGCGCAAGCGGGAATCCAGAGCTGGATCCCCATCGCAAGTCGGCTATAGCCGACTTGCGCACTTTCGGTGGCAGACATCGGGTATACCCGATGTCTGCGCGCGGGGGACGAGCGGGAGGGTTAGACAAACGCCGGCATCACCTCGCGCGCGAACAGCGTCAGCGAGCGGCGGGCCGCCTCGACCGCCATGTCGCCGAACACCATCTGGCAGAGCACGTAATTGACGCCTGTCTCTTGCTGCAAGCGCGCGACGTAATCGCGCACCGTCGCCGGCGAACCGGCAACGCCATGGCCGATTTGCGCCAGCTCCGCGAAGCTGTCCGGGTAGATTTCTTTGAGCGTGAATTCGACATCCGAGCGCCGCCAGATCCAGTCCATGCCCTGGCGCCAGCGCGGATAGGCCGCCGCCGCGATCCGCTCGGCCTCGGCGTCGCTCTCCGCCACCACGATATGCCGGGTGATGCCGATCATCGGCAGCGCGGCGGCATCGCGCCCGAGCGCGCGCCACTCGTTTCGATAACGGTCGGCGATCGAACGCGCCCGCTCGGCCGGCCCCAGCGACACCACGTTGACCGCGCGCGGCGCCGCCCAGGCGATCGCCTCGGCGTGCGGCGCGCCATACCAGATCGGCGGGTGCGGCCGCTGCACCGGCTTCACCTGCACCGCATAGTCCTTGTAGTGAAAAAACCGTCCGTCGAAATCGAGCACGTCCGCCTCGAAGGCACGCATCAGCACCGCGAAGGCCTCGTGATACAGCGCCGGCGCCTCCTCCGGCGTGACGCCAAATCGTTGGTGCTCCAACAATGCGCCGCCGCGCCCGACCCCGACCATCAGCCGGCCGCCGCTCATCTGATCGAGCATGCAGATTTCTTCGTAGAGCCGCAGCGGATGATAGAGCGGCAGCACATAGACCAGCGGCCCCAGCCGGAGGCGGCGGGTGCGTTGGATGGCCGCGGACAGGAAAATGCTTGGACTCCCCACCATTCCGAGCGGAGTCGAATGGTGCTCGGCCATGTGATAGCCGAAATATCCTTCCTTCTCCATCAGCTCGACCAGGCCGAGCCGGTTTTCATAGAGCGCGCCGAGCGGTCCGCCGTCGCTGTCCAGGTGGTCGAAAACCCCGAATTTCAACACCAATTCACCTCCTCCGGCCGGATCTGCCCACCGCCGGCTGTGCTGTGTTAAGCGTGGGCGCAATGGGCTATGGCATTCGCGCCGCGGACGCGCTTAATTGACCATTCGAAGTCACGTTAGCTATCGTGGGGACAATGACAAAACAACCGAGGAGGGACGACCGATGAGAATAGCCACTACCGCATTATGTGGGGTTGCCACCGCCGCACTGCTGGCCGTGTCGGCGCATGCCGCGGGCACGATCAAGATCGGCCTGATCGAACCCTATTCCGGCCAGTTCGCCGATGCGGCGACCCAGCAGGACAACGCCATCAAGCTGTTCATGAAGCTGAACGGCGATACCGTCGCCGGCAAGAAGATCGAGATCATCCGCAAGGACGTCGGCGGCATCAATCCGCCGGTCGCCAAGCGCCTGGCGCAGGAACTGGTCACCCGCGACAAGGTCGACCTCCTGGCCGGCTTCGTGCTGACCCCGAACGCCATGGCCGCCGGCGACGTGTCGAAGGCCGGCAAGAAGTTCATGGTGGTCATGAACGCGGCGACCTCCGTGGTCACCACCAAGTCGCCCTACATGGTGCGCACGTCGCTCACCATTCCGCAGCTCAACACCGCTTTCGGCAAATGGGCGGCGACCAAGGGTGGCGTGAAGAAGGCCTACACCATGGTGTCCGACTACGGGCCGGGCCATGACGCCGAGCGGTCGTTCCAGGCCGGCTTCAAGGCGGGCGGCGGCAGCATCGTCGGTTCGGTGCGCATGCCGGTGCGCAATGCCGACTTCTCGGCCTTCGTGCAGAAGGCCAAGGACCTCAACCCGCAGGGCATCTATGTCTTCATTCCCGGCGGCTCGCAGCCCGGCGCCTTCGGCAAGGCCCTGGCGGACCGCGGCGTCGATCCTCAGAAGACCAAGGTCATGGGCCAGCTCGAGATCACCGACGAGCACGCGCTCAAGGCGATGGGCGACACCGCGATCGGCATCATCACCACCGGCCATTACGATTACTATCTCAAGAACAAGGCGAACGAGAAGTTCGTGAAGGACTATCACGACGCCTATGGCCGTAATCCGGACTTCTTCTCGGTCGGCGCCTGGGACGGCATGCACCTGATCTACGCCGCCCTGAAGAAGACCAAGGGCAACACCAGCGCCGCGGCGCTCGTCAAGGCGGCCAAGGGCATGAAGTGGCAGAGCCCGCGCGGCCCGATCTCGATCGATCCCAAGAACTCGCGACATCGTGCAGACCGTCTACATCCGCAAGGTGGAGAAGGTCGACGGCAAGCTGGTCAACGTCGTGATCGACGAAATCAAGAACGTGAAGGACCCGCTGCACAAGTAATCCGCAGCATCCGGACATAAAGTTCGAGGGGCGGGGGCCCTTGAGGCCCTCGCCCCTTCGCTTTTCCAGTTCTGAATTATGTTTCTTCGGGCCAATGCAAACTCCGCTCATTCCCGCGCAAGCGGGAATCCCGGCCCAATATCGACAGTTGCCGAGCTTTGCCCTGGGTCCCCGCTTTCGCGGGGACGAGCGGATGATTTCGCGAAAGCGCAAACCACTCTAGTATGATCGCGACCTTGAATCGCTGAAAAGGCTTTCTCGCTATGGACGCCCTCAATCTCCCGCGCCCCGCCTGGATGAGCGAAGATCTCGTGCTGCTGGAAGAACAGGCGCGGCGCTTCATCGCCGACGAATACGTTCCCCATATCGACCGCTGGCACGAGCAGGGCATGTACGAGCGCGAGGTCTGGACCAAGGCCGGCGAGGCGGGCCTGTTGTGCGCCATGATCCCGGAGGAATACGGCGGCGCCGGCGGCAGCTTCGCGCACGAGGCGGTGATTAACCGCGAGTTCTCGCTCGCCGGCTTCGACGACTTCGGCGCGCCGCTGCATTCCGGCATCGTCGCGCCCTACATCCTGCATTACGGCACCGAGGAGCAGAAGCAGCGCTGGCTGCCCAAGCTCGCCACCGGCGAACTGATCGGGGCCATCGCCATGACCGAGCCCGGCACCGGCTCAGACCTGCAAGGCGTGCGCACCAAGGCGGAGAAATCCGGCAACGGCTACGTGCTCAACGGTTCCAAGACCTTCATCACCAACGGCCAGCATGCCAACCTGATCGTCGTCGTCGCCAAGACCGACATGTCGGCCGGCGCCAAGGGCGTCTCGCTGATGGTGGTGGAAACCGACAACGCGCCCGGCTTCCGCCGCGGCCGCAAGCTGAAGAAGCTCGGCATGGATTCCGCCGACACCTCGGAACTGTTCTTCGAGGACGTCAAGCTGCCGCCGGAAAACCTGCTCGGCACCGAGGAGGGGCAAGGCTTCTACCAGTTGATGCAGGAGCTGCCGCAGGAACGGCTGATCGTTGCGGTGCATGCGGTTGCCATGATGGAGCGCGCGCTCGCGCTCACCGTCGATTACGTCAAGGAGCGCAGCGCCTTCGGCAAGAAGATCATCGAATTCCAGAACACCCAGTTCGAGCTCGCCGAGGTCAAGACCGACACCACCATCGCCAAGGTGTTTCTCGACCACTGCATCGGCGAGCACATCGAAGGCCGGCTCGACACCGTTACTGCCTCGATGGCGAAATACCGTCTGACCGACACCCAAGGCAAGGTGCTCGACCGTTGCCTGCAATTGTTCGGCGGCTACGGCTTCATGGACGAATATCCGATCTCGCGCATGTACCGTGATGCGCGTGTCCTGCGCATTTATGCGGGGACCAACGAGATCATGAAGCTCTTGATCGCGCGCAGTTTGTGAGGTGTCACCTCTCCCCGCGCGCGGGGAGAGGGAAGGGCCGCCTGCCCCGTCACCCACCCGTCACAATCGCGGCAATTCGGCCCGGTCCGCCCTCGCGCCGCCCAGGTTCCCGTCCTATGTTGGAGCGAGCTAGATTCGCCTCCCGGCGCGCCCCGCCGCGACGGAAATCCCGGAGACCTCCATGCCCGACGCATTCATCTACGACGCCGTCCGCACCCCGCGCGGGCGCGGCAAGGCCGACGGCGCGCTGCACGAAGTCACCGCGCTCAGCCTCGCGACGCAGGCGCTGAAAGCGATCAAGGACCGCAACGACCTCGACCCGTCGCGGCTCGACGACGTGGTCATGGGCTGCGTCGATCCGGTGGGCGAAGCCGGCGGCGACATCGCGCGCGCCGCCGCGCTGATGGCCGGCTTCGGCGACAGCGTGCCGGGTGTGCAGATCAACCGTTTCTGCGCCTCGGGCCTGGATGCCGTAAACTTCGCGGCGGCCGAGATCATGTCCGGCCAGCACGAGATGACCGTCGGCGGCGGCGTCGAATCCATGAGCCGCGTCGGCATCGGCGCCTCCGGCGGCGCCTGGCCGATGGACCCGTCGATTGCGGTGAAAACCTACTTCCTGCCGCAAGGCATTTCCGCCGATCTGATCGCCACCAAGTACGGCTTCTCGCGCGACGACGTCGATGCTTTCGCGGTCGAAAGCCAGCAGCGCGCCGCCAAGTCGTGGGAGGAGGGGCGTTTCAAAAACTCGGTTATCGCGGTGCGGGACGTCAACGGCCTCACCATTCTCGACAAGGACGAGCACATGCGGCCGTCGACCACCATGCAGTCGCTGGCCGCGCTGCAGCCGTCCTTCGTGCAGATGGGCGAGATGGGCGGCTTCGACGCGGTGGCGGTGCAGGCGCATCCCGAGATCGAAGCGGTCACCCACGTCCATCACGCCGGCAATTCGTCCGGCATCGTCGACGGCGCCGCCGCGGTGCTGATCGGCAGCAAGGAAGCCGGCCAAGCGGCGGGCCTGAAGCCGCGTGCGCGCATCAAGGCGTTTGCCAATATCGGCTCGGAGCCGGCGATCATGCTCACCGGTCCGATCGACGTGACGCACAAGGTCTTGAAGAAAGCCGGCATGAAGCTCGGCGACATCGATCTCATCGAGATCAACGAGGCCTTCGCCGCGGTGGTGCTGCGCTTCATGCAGGCCTTCGACATCGACGACAAGAACATCAACGTCAACGGCGGCGCCATCGCCATGGGTCATCCGCTCGGCGCCACCGGCGCCATGATTCTCGGCACCGCGCTCGACGAGTTGGAGCGCACCGGCAAGTCCACCGCGCTGATCACGCTCTGCATCGGCGCCGGCATGGGCACCGCGACCATCATCGAAAGAGTTTGAGACCGAATAACCGTGAGGGACGCACAGCGGCGCATTTCCCCTCCCCCCGCGAGCGAGGCGAGTGGTGGGGAGGGGTCAGGGGTGGGGGGAATGGCTCGCAGCGAGCGACGCCCGCGCAAGGAGGACACCCGCGTGCCGCGTGCGCGGCAGCTCCGCCGCGCCATGACGGATGCCGAGCGGAGACTGTGGTGGCATCTAAGAGGATTGAAAACGCAAGGTGCCCATTTTCGACGTCAGGCGACTATCGGTCCATATTTCGCGGATTTTGCATGCCATGAATGCAAGCTGGTCGTTGAAGTCGATGGTGGCGGTCATGCAGAACGTGAACAAATCGCCGCGGACAATGTGCGGACACGCTTTCTCGAATCGCAAGGCTATCGCGTGCTTCGGTTCTGGAACAATGATGTGCTGAAGGATACGGAGGCTGTCATGACGATCATTTATGATGCCTTGAATGGCGCCGCTGGCGCGGCGGCCCCCCACCCCTGACCCCTCCCCACCACGCGCGAAGAGCGCGTGGGGGAGGGGAACGCATAACGGCAAGGTTAAAGATACCCTCATGCCAAAGATCGATCTTTCGAAAGTCCCGCTCGACACGGCGACCAATTATCCCGCGCCGTTCAATAAGGCGGTCGAAGGCCGCGCGCGTCAGCGGCTCGGCCGCGCCGCCGGTTTGAGCCAGTTCGGCGTCAACATCTGCACGCTGAAACCCGGCGCCGCGTCGTCGCAGCGTCATTGGCACGAGAACGAAGACGAATTCGTCTACGTGCTCGAAGGCGAGGTGGTGCTGTGCGAGGACGGCGGCGAGACCGTGCTCAGGGCCGGCGAAGCGGCGGCCTGGAAGGCGGGCGTGGCGGACGGCCATTGCCTGGTCAATCGTTCGAAGCGCGATGCGATCGTGCTTGAGGTCGGCTCCCGCGCCGCGACCGAGCGCGCGACCTATGCCGACATCGACATGATGGTCGTGCGCGACGGCAAGGATTTTCACTACGCCAAGAAGACGACCGGCGAGCCCTATTGAGGAAACCCCGATGAGCAACTTCTCCCTCGACATCGACGCCGACGGCATCGCGCTCGTCACCTGGGACATGCCGGGCAAATCGATGAACCTCATCGATCCGGGGATGATCGAGGAACTGTCGGGCATCGTCGAGAAGGTCGCGAGCGACGAGGCCATCAAGGGCGCGGTCATCACCTCGGGCAAGGACGCGTTCTGCGGCGGCGCCGACCTCACCATGCTGGAGCGCTACGGCGCCACCTACGACGACCTGCTGAAGCGCGAGGGCGCGGAAGCCGCCGGCCAAGATGGTGTTCGACGAGAGCCGCAAGCTGTCGCAGCTCTATCGCCGATTGGAAACCAGCGGCAAGCCTTGGGTCGCCGCCGTCAACGGCACCGCCATGGGCGGCGGCTTCGAGCTGATGCTCGCCTGCCATCACCGCGTCGTGTCCGACAATCCCAAGACGCGGCTCGGCCTGCCGGAAGTGAAGGTCGGCCTCTTCCCCGGCGCCGGCGGCACCCAGCGTGTGGCGCGCATGATTCCGCCGTCCGACGCGCTGCAATTTCTGCTCAAGGGCGAACAGCTGAAAGCGGACCGCGCCAAGGCCATGAAGCTGATCGATGCGGTCGTGCCGGAGGCCGATCTCATCAAGACCGCGAAAGAGTGGATCAAGGCCGGCAACAAGGGTGTGGCGCCCTGGGACGTGAAGGGTTTCCGCCTGCCGGGCGGCCTGGTGTGGTCGAAGGCCGGCATGATGACCTTCATGCCGGCCAACGCCATCTACCGGCGCGAGACCTACGACAACTATCCGGGCGCCCGCGCGATTCTGCAGACGGTCTACGAGGGCTTGCAGGTCGACATGGATACCGGCTTGCGCATCGAATCGCGCTGGTTCGCGCATGTGCTGCGCTCGCCGCAGGCGGCGGCCATGATCCGCACGCTGTTCGTCTCCATGCAGGAATTGAACAAGGGCGCGCGCCGGCCGCCGAGCGTGCCGCCCTCGACGCTGAAGAAAGTCGGCATCGTCGGCGCCGGCTTCATGGGCGCCGGCATCGCCCGCGTCACCGCCGCGGTCGGCATCGAGGCGGTGCTGATCGACCGCGATCAGGAAACCGCCGACAAGGGCAAGGAAGGCGTCGCCAAGGCGCTCAGCGACCGCGTCATGAAAGGCCGCATGAAGGGCGCCGACCGCGACGCGCTGCTCGCCAAGATTACGCCCACTAGCGACTACAATGCGTTGAAGGATTGCGACCTGGTCATCGAAGCCGTGTTCGAGGACCGCAAGGTGAAGGCCGACGTCATTGCGAAAATCCAACAAGTGATCCGCGACGACGCCATCCTCGCTTCCAATACCTCGACACTGCCGATCACCTCGCTGGCGTCCGAGTTCAAGGAACCGGCGCGCTTCATCGGTATTCACTTTTTCTCGCCGGTCGACCGCATGATGCTGACCGAGATCATCCTCGGCAAGGAAACCGGCGACAAGGCGCTGGCCGTGGCGCTCGACTTCGTGCGCGCCATCAGGAAGACGCCGATCGTGGTCAACGACACCCGCGGCTTCTACGCCAACCGCTGCGTCTTGAACTACATCCAGGAAGGCCATCTGATGCTGCTGGAGGGCGTGCCCGCGGCGCTGATCGAGAATGCCGCGCGCATGGCCGGCATGCCGGTCGGCCCGCTGGCGCTCAACGACGAGACCGCGCTCGATCTCGGCCTCAAGATCGTGCGCGCCGCGGAAGCGGACCTGGGCAAAGGCGCCGTCGATCCCGCGCAGAAGAAGCTCTTGGAAGACATGGTCGAGAAGCATGGCCGCTTCGGCCGCAAGAACGGCAAGGGCTTCTACGACTACGCGAGCAAACCGAAGCGGCTGTGGCCGGGTATTGCCGATCTCATCCCCAAGAAGCTGTCCCGCGAGGAGGTCGAGGCGCTCGACGTCGAGGAACTCAAGCACCGCATCCTGGTGACGCAGGCGCTGGAAGCCGCGCGCACCTTCGAGGAGAAGGTGGTCACTGACGTGCGCGAGGCCGACGTCGGCTCCATCCTCGGCTGGGGCTTCGCGCCGTGGTCGGGCGGCACGCTGTCGTGGATCGACATGATGGGCTCGAAGAAATTCGTCGCGCTTTGCCGCGACCTGGAAAAGAAACACGGCGCGCGCTTCAAGCCATGCAAGCTGCTCGTGGACATGGCGGAGAAGAACGACAGCTTCTACCGCCGCTTCGCCCCGCCGAAGGCGAAGGCTGCGGCCTGAGTTTTTACGGACGCTGCCGCACCCACGCTTCCCCTCTCCCCCCAGGGGAGCGGGGAAGAGAGCATGCCGCAGCTCTTGTTACATCTCGCTCGTCTTGAATAAGCGAACTACACTGCGCCGGCGAACCCCACCCCCGCCCGGACGTTTATCTCTCCATGGCCGCCACCGAGAAAAAGCCCTCCCTCCTACGCTGGCGTGAGATCCCCGGCGGCGTGTGGGCGCTCGGCTTCGTGTCGCTGTTCATGGACGCCTCCTCGGAGATGATCCATGCGCTGCTGCCGCTTTATCTGGTCGGCGTGCTCGGGGCGTCGACGCTGGAAGTCGGCGTCATCGAAGGCATCGCGGAAGCGACCGCCGCCGTCACCAAGGTGTTCTCCGGCGTCATCAGCGACTGGCTGGGTAAGCGCAAATGGCTCGCCGCCGCCGGCTACGGCCTCGCCGCACTGTCGAAGCCGATGTTCCCGCTGGCGCCCAACATCGCCTGGGTCGTCGCCGCGCGCTTCATCGACCGCGTCGGCAAAGGCATCCGCGGCGCGCCGCGCGACGCGCTGATCGCCGACCTTACGCCCAACACGCTGCGCGGCGCGGCTTACGGCCTGCGCCAGTCGCTCGACACCGTCGGCGCCTTCATCGGCCCCGGCCTGGCGATCGCCTTCATGGCGCTCCTGGCCGACGATTTCCGCGCCGTGTTCTGGATCGCGGTGATCCCGGCCCTGCTGTCGGTCGCGGTCATCGTCTTCTTTGTGCGTGAGCCGCGCCGGGCGACGGAAAAGAAGGAAACTCGCGCGCCGCTGACGCGCGCCGATCTCGCAAAGCTCGACATCGGCTATTGGATCGTGGTCGCGGTCGCCGCGGTGTTCACGCTCGCCCGCTTCAGCGAAGCGTTCCTGTTGCTGCGCGCCCAGTCGGTCGGCATGCCGCTCACGCTCGTCCCCTCGGTCATGGTGGTGATGAGTGTGGTCTATGCGCTCTCGGCCTGGCCGGCCGGCGTGCTGTCGGATTCCATCGGCCGCTACGGCCTGCTCATCTCCGGTTTCGCGCTGCTGATCGTCGCCGACCTGGTGCTGGCGTTCAGCACAGGCGTTATCGCCGTCATGGTTGGCGTGGCGCTCTGGGGCCTGCACATGGGGCTGACGCAAGGGCTGTTGTCGGCGCTGGTCGCCGACACCGCGCCCGAGCGGCTGCGCGGCACCGCCTTCGGCGTGTTCAACTTGGTGAGCGGGCTCGCCATGCTCGCCGCCAGCATCATCGCCGGCGCGTTGTGGGATGTGATCGGCCCCGACGGCACGTTTATCGCGGGCGCCATCTTCACGGCCATCGCGCTGGCGGCGCTGCCCTTCGCCCATCGCTGGCGGGTGAGGAGAGGGCACGGCTGAGCGGCTGGCACTCTTCACCTCCCCCTGGAGGGGGGAGGTCGATTGCGCGTAGCCAATCGGGAGGGGGTGAATTGCGAAGCAAACTGGTTGGCAGAAAATTGACTGCGGCGCCGTCACCCCACCCCGCGCGCCTCCAGCGCGCGACCCTCCCCCTCCAGGGGAGGGTGAAGAAGAGAGAATGCCGCAGCCTCTCTCCCGCTCACCCCCGCGAAAGCGGGGGGCCAGCTCTTTCTGGATTCCCGCTTGCGCGGGAATGAGCGGTGTGTGTGGCTACACCACCACCGTCAGCCGCTTCGCCGCCCGCGTGACGCCGGTGTAAAGCCAGCGCTCGCGCGAATCCGGAAACGCGAAGCTCTCGTCGAACAGCACCACGTCGTCCCACTGCGAGCCTTGCGCCTTGTGCACGGTCAGCACATAGCCGTAGTCGAACTCGTCGTAAGGCTTGCGCCGCTGCCAGTCGAGTTGCTCGATGCCGCCGGTGAAGCACTCGGGCCTGACCGACACCTTGACGCCGCGCCGCGCGGTCTCGTCGTCGGGCAGCAGTTGCAGCGACATGATGCCGGTCTTGGCGCCGCTCTTGCGTTGGCCGCGCGCCTTCACCGTCCACAGGCCGCCGTTGAACAGCGCCTTCTTGCGGTTGTTGCGCAGGCAGACCAGCTTGTCGCCGGCCTCGGGCATGGAGTCCTCGAAGCCGCGCCGCTCGCGCATGCGTCCGTTGTAGGCGCGCCGCGTGGCGTTGCGGCCGACCAGCACCTGGTCGGCGTCGAGCACGCGCTGCGGATCGAGATCGTTCTTGGCGACGACTTCCGTCTCGCCGTAACGGCCGGGCTCGAGATATTCGCCGGCGCGGATGTCCATCGACAGCCGCACGATCGGGTCGTCCTGCGCCTGCCGGTGCACCTCGGTCAGCATGGCGTCGGGCTCGGCCTCGGTGAAGAAGCCACCGCCCTGGATCGGCGGCAGTTGCGCCGGGTCGCCAAGCACCAAGAGCGGCGCGCCGAACGACATGAGGTCCCGCCCCAGCTCGGCGTCGACCATCGAGCATTCGTCGATGATGATGAGGTCGGCCTTCGAGGCCGGCGCCTCGTCCCACAGGTCGAAGCTCGGGATCTCTTCGCCGCTTTCCCGGGTTCTATAGATCAGGCTGTGAATGGTGGAGGCGCCGTGGCAGCCCTTGCCGCGCATCACGGAGGCCGCCTTGCCGGTGAAGGCGGCGTATTTCACCTCGCCGTCGACGCCCTCGGCGATGTGCTTGGCGAGCGTGGTCTTGCCGGTGCCGGCATAGCCGAACAGGCGGAACACCGGCGGCGTGTTGCCCGCGCCGGGCTTGGACTTCATCCAGTCGGCCACGGCCTTGAGCGCCTGGTCCTGGTGCGGGGTGAACTGCGGCATGGCGCGATCAATAAAGCATCGCGGCCGCGGGCAAAAGAACAAAATATGAACTATGGCGGGAAATCCATGGGATTTCCGGCCTTTCTACCGCCGCCTGCCGGCTCTGACTGTTCGTCCGCGCTTCCGCGGGCATGAGCGGGAGAATGGCGGCGCGCCGCGTGCCTTCCGGCCGCCGCCGCGCTAAAATCCCCGCGACGCAGGGAGGCGCTTCCCATGTCCACCATCGTCCCCGACAGCCCGAGCGGCTATCTCACCCTTCAGTTCCTGGCCTGGCTGATCGAGCGCCCGCGCAGCTACGGCGAGGCGATGGACGCCTGGCGCACCTCGTGCCCGCGGCTGTCGATCTGGGAAGACGCCATGGGCGACGGCCTGATCGCGCTTGGCGAAGGCCGCTGGCGTGACCGTCACGTCTGTGTGACGGCCAAGGGCCGCGCTTGGCTCGCTGCCGCGCCCGCGGCGGCTCTGCCGCAGGCGGCGGAATAGCCCGCCGCAAGCCGTTCGGCCGCAACCCCGCCATCCGCCCCCCGCATTGCCCTTTGCGGCGCACCATGTTTATGGTCTCGACCCTTTCGTGCGCGATCCCGAAAAGTGGACACCGGTTTTCGGAAAAGATCGCGCGCCACTGAAATTGCCGGACCTCTCCATGGCTCGTGACCAGATCGACATGACCCCGATCGAGACGCGCGACGAACTCGTCGCCTGGCTCGAAGAGGGCTGCAAGCCGAGGGACCAGTTCCGGGTCGGCACCGAACACGAGAAGTTCGCCTTCACGGTCGAGGGCCACCGCCCGGTGCCCTACGAGGGCACGTGTTCGATCCGTTCGCTGCTCGACGGCATGCATGATCTGCTCGGCTGGGACCCGATCATGGAAGGCGACAACATCATCGGCATGTTCGACGTCACCGGCGGCGGCGCCATCTCGCTGGAGCCCGGCGGCCAGTTCGAATTGTCCGGCGCGCCGCTGGAGACCGTGCACCAGACCGCCTGCGAGTTGATGGCGCATCTCGCGCAGGTGCGCGAAGTGGCGAAACCGCTCGGTATCGGCTTCCTCGGCCTTGGCATGGCGCCGAGCTGGACCCGCGCCGATATGCCGGTCATGCCCAAGGGCCGCTACAAGATCATGACCGCCTACATGCCGAAGGTCGGCACGCTCGGCCTCGACATGATGTACCGTACCTGCACCGTGCAGGCGAACCTCGACTTCTCCGACGAAGCCGACATGGTCAAGAAGCTGCGCGTGTCGATCGCGTTGCAGGCGGTGGCGACCGCCTTGTTCGCCAACTCGCCGTTCACCGAAGGCAAGCCCAACGGTTTTCTCTCCTTTCGCTCGCAGATATGGACCGACACCGACAATGATCGCGCCGGCATGCTGCCTTGGGTGTTCGAGGACGGCATGGGTTTCGAACGTTGGGTCGACTATGCGCTCGATGTGCCGATGTATTTCATCAAGCGCGGAGACACCTACATCGACGTCTCGGGCAAGTCGTTCCGCGATTTCTTCGCGGGCAAGCTGAAGGAAATGCCGGGCGAGCGGCCGACCATTTCCGACTGGGCCAACCATCTCAGCACCATCTTTCCCGAGGTGCGGCTCAAGCGTTATCTGGAAATGCGCGGCGCTGACGGCGTTCCTTGGCGGCGGCTGCCGTCGCTCACCGCCTTCTGGGTCGGGCTGCTCTACGACGATGAGGCGCTCGATGCCTGCTGGCAGATGGTCAAGGACTGGACGGCGCAAGAGCGGCAGAAGCTGCGCGACGACGTGCCCAGGCTCGGCTTCAACGCGGAGATCCGCGGCCGCAACGTGTTGACGCTGGCGCAGGAGACGCTGCGGCTCGCTTCGGCTGCGCTCAAGCGCCGCCAGCATCTCGACCAGAACGGCCGCGACGAGACGCGTTATCTGCGCCCGCTTGAGGAATCGATCGCTGCCGGCATCACGCCGGCCGAGGAGTTGCTGCAGAAATTCCACGGCAAGTGGAACGGCTCGGTCGATCCGATCTTTGACGAGTATGCGTATTGATCTTTTCCCTCGCCCCGCTTGCGGGCAGAGGTGAAAGAGAATCACGATGGCCAAATCCACCCCCGCGACGCTGATGCTGCAGAAAGCCGGCGTCGCGTTCCGGCTCCACGAATACGACTACGACCCCGACGCGCCCCGCATCGGCATGCAGGCGGCCGAAGCGCTCGGCATCGAGCCGCAGCGTGTGTTGAAGACATTGATGGCGCGGGCCGGGGACAAGGTGGTCTGCGTATTGGTGCCGTCCGACCGCGAAGTGAATCTGAAGAAGCTCGCGAGTGTGGCCGATGCCAAGAGCGCCGCCATGCTCGGCGCCGCGGAAGCCGAGCGCATCACCGGCTATCACGTCGGCGGCATCTCGCCGTTCGGCCAGAAGAAACGCGTGCCGGTGTTCATCGAACGCGCGGCGCTTGTCTTCGAGCGCCTCGTATTGAATGGCGGCCGGCGCGGATTGCAGGTCGAGCTCGCGCCGGACGATTTGATGCGCGTGCTGAATGCGACGGCCGCCGACATCTGCTGAGCAGAAAACATCACTCCGCCGCCTGCGCGTCCGACAAATTGTCGAGCGACGAGATGATGTGCTCGGCAAGCGCCTCCGCCAGCGCCGACCTGTCGTGCGCGTTGCGCACCAGCCCGATGCGGCAGGAGGGCAGCTCGGGGAAACCTTCCGCCGCGGCCAGCACGCGCATGCCGGGACGCAGGCCCGATTCCGGCAGTACCGACACCGCCAATCCTGCCAGCACCGCGGCCGCCACCGCGCCGGCATTCGAGCTCGAATAGAGCAGCCGGTAAGGCCGGCCCGCCGTTTCCAGCCGGTCGATCGCCGTGTGTCGCCACATGCAGCTCGGCCGGCCGAGCGCCAGCGGCACGCGTTCTTCCAGATGGGTCGGATGGCGGTTCGACGTCACCCACAACAGCCGCTCGCGCCGGAACGTTTCCGAGGCGCGCTTCGACTCGCAATTGGTGACGATGGCGAGATCGATCTCGTTGGCGTCGATGCGGTCGAGCAGATCGACCGACGGCTCGCACAGCACCGTCAGTTCGACGCCCGGATAGACGCGCGAGAAGCGCGCCATGATCTCGGGCAGGTAACGGTCGGCGTAATCGTCCGGCACGCCGAGGCGCACGCGGCCCGACAGCGCCTCGTCGGAAAAGGCGGCGATGGTCTCGACGTTCAGCTTCACGATGCGCCGCGCGTAATCGAGCAGGCGCATGCCGTCCTCGGTGAGCTTCGAGGCGCGGCCGTCGCGCGCGAAGATCGGCCGCTCGAGGCGCTCCTCCAGACGCTTCATCTGCATCGACACCGCCGACTGGGTCTTGTTCACGACCTCGGCGGCGCGGGTGAAGCTGCCGGTCTCGGCGATGGCGATGAAGGTGCGCAGTTGGTCGATGTCGAGCAGCGCGGGCATGGCGGCGGTCCTCTGGAGCGTTTCCAGGCGAAGCGGGCTCCGGTTCACCGTCCGGAAACGCGATTAAGACACGGAGCGTTTCCAGGCGAAGTGGGCACCGGTTCACCGACCGGAAACGCGATTAAGACACGGAGCGTTTCCAGGCGAAGTGGGCACCGGTTCGCCGTCCGGAAACGCGATTAAGACACGGAGCGTTTCCAGGCGAAGTGGGCACCGGTTCGCCGTCCGGAAACGCGATCAAGACAAAGCCTTAAGCTGGCCCTTCAAGTGGGCCTGATAGGGACTGTATCACTGAGGTTGATCGGTTGCATGAAAAACATTCGTTTCACTAATCAATTTTTGCGGCGCATGGTGCGTCCATCAAAACAAGCGAGAAACCCAGGAATCGGGTGGGGGATTCGGGTGGTTTCGGCCTGTTTGGCCGCCGAGATTGGCGAACAAGCCGTAAGACCCATGGAGAATAGTCATGAGCGCAAACGTCCCCGTTTTGCCCCTTGCCGGCGCCACCGCGCTGCGGGGTAGCTTCGCCGCGCTGGCGCTGGTCACGCGCTGGCTGAAGGAATTGGCGCGGGCGCGCCGCCACCGCCGCGAGGCGCGGGCGCTCGCCGGGCTCGACCGGCGCATGCTGGCCGACATCGGCGTCTCCCCTGCCGACGTCAGTGACGCCTTCTCCTCCCGCTTCTGGGAGGACCCGACCGAAGTCTTGCGCGCGCGCGCCGATGAGCGCCGCGGCGGCCGTCCGTCGCCGCGCCGGCAAACGGCCCTGACGCCGGACGATGTGCCGCCGTTGCAGCCCTATCCGCAGCCGGCGCACCGGAGCTCGCTGCCGATGCTCTAAGACGACAGAAGCCAAACGGCCGATCCCTCTCATCGGCCGCCCGGTCCGGACCCCCGCGAAAATCCCCTCTCGCGGCCGGATCAAGCGCCCGCTGGCCCCTCCGGCGGGCGCTTTCTTTTTCACGCACCTGCCCAAGCGGGCGCGGGCGCGATAACATGCGTGCCCGGGGACGACCAACGGCGACGCAAGCCGGAGGCAAACGCGCGCATGTGGATTTGGGTCAAGCGGCTGGGCGTCCTGGCGCTGTTCGGCTGGGCGCTCGTCGCGCCGGCGCAAGCGCAGGTCGGCTACGACCGCAGCGGCGGCGACTATCTCACCTTCACCATCCGTTCCGGCGATCCCGCGGTCTGCGCCGCGCGCTGCGAACGCGACGCGCGCTGCCGCGCTTGGAGCTTCTCGTTTCCGCGCACCAAGCGCGCGCTGGCGGCGTGCTCGCTGAAGAACAGCGTGCCGCCGCGGGTCGAGGATCAATGCTGCGTGTCGAGCGTGCGCGGCGCCGGCGTCATCGAGCCGCGCGTCGGCGGGCCGCTGGAATTTTCGATTTCGCGGCGTGGCGGCAACTACCGCCATTTCGATCTGGCGTCAGATCCCACCGGCAAGAAGTGCCAGGCGGCCTGCAAGGACGAGAAGCGCTGCCGCGCCTTCACCTATGTGCGGCCGGGCTACGGCAGCGCGTCGGCGCGCTGCTATCTCAAGGCAAAGATCCCGCGCCCCAAGCGCAGCTACTGCTGCATCTCGGGCGTGGTGCGTTAACGTCTCGCTTAACGCACCGCGGTGAAGAAGCGCGACGGCCGCAAGCCCGACGGCCAGGTCCAGACCGGCTGCTGGCGGACCGCGAGATCCCAGGAGCCGACCAGCGCGTCGACGCGCCCGACCAGGTTCTGCACCGGCAACAGGCCGACGCCGCCTTCGCGCACCGGCACGCGGCTGTCGGCGGAGTCGTCGCGGTTGTCGCCCATCACGAACAGATGGCCGGGCGGCACGGTGATTTCCGGCAGGTTGTCGAGCGGACCCTCGCTGAGCATTTTGAAGATCTGGTGCTGGCGTCCGCCCGGCAGCGTCTCGACGAATTTCTTCGCCGGCGTGCGCGCGCCGCTTTCCAATTCGACGTTGCCGCTGCCGTCGGACGTGAGCTTGGCCGGCTGGCCGTTGATCCACACCTGGCCGTCGCGCATGGCGACGCGGTCGCCGGGCAGGCCGATCACCCGCTTCACCCAGGTCTGGGTACGGTCGCCGGGCCAGCGGAACACCACCACGTCGCCGCGCCGCGGCATGCTGGCGAAAATGCGCTGGCTGGTCGGAAGATCGATGAAGCTCGGCAGCGAGGCGGTGCCGTAGCCGTAGGAGAACTTGGTGGCGAGCAGCTCGTCGCCGATCAACAGCGTCGGCTCCATCGAGCCGGACGGCACGTAGAACGGCTCCGCGATCGCGGTCTTGGCCACGATGACCACCGCGATGACGGCGGCGAACTCGAGCGCCGAGCGGATGGGACCGGATTTGCGCACCGGACGCGAGGAAGAAGACGACGACATGAAATACTCCTCCGCGCGCGCTTTAAGCCGTGCCGCCGACGGTGATCTTGTCCATGCGCAACGACGGCTGTCCGACGCCGACCGGCACGCCCTGGCCGTTCTTGCCACAGGTGCCGATGCCGGGATCGAGCGCGAAATCGTTGCCGACCATGGTGATGCGGTTCAAGTCGGTGGGCCCGTTGCCGATCAGCATGGCGCCCTTCACCGGCGCGGTGACCTTGCCGTTTTCGATCTTGTAGGCCTCGGTGCACTGGAACACGTATTTGCCCGAGGTGATGTCGACTTGGCCGCCACCGAAGCTCACCGCATAGAGCCCGTTCTTCACCGAGGCAATGATCTCCTCGCGCGGCTTGTCGCCGGCGAGCATGTAGGTGTTGGTCATGCGCGGCATCGGCACGTGGGCGTGAGATTCGCGCCGGCCGTTGCCGGTCGGTTTCATGTTCATCAGCCGCGCGTTCTGGCGGTCCTGCATGTAACCGACCAGGATGCCGTCCTCGATCAGCACGGTGCGGTTGGTCGGCGTGCCCTCATCATCAATGGACAATGAGCCGCGGCGGTCCTGCATGGTGCCGTCGTCGACCACCGTGACGCCCTTGGCGGCGACCTGCTGGCCCATCAAACCGGCGAATGCGGACGTCTTCTTGCGATTGAAGTCGCCTTCCAGGCCGTGGCCGACCGCTTCGTGCAGCATCACGCCCGGCCAGCCCGAGCCCAGCACCACGTCCATCTCGCCGGCCGGCGCCGGCACCGCGTCGAGATTGACCAGCGCCTGACGGACGGCCTCGTCCACCGCGCCTTGCCACGACTCAGGCGTGATGAAGCGCTCATACAATTCGCGGCCGCCGAAACCGTAGGAGCCCGATTCCTGACGGTCGCCGTCGCCGGTCACCACCGACACGTTCAGCCGCACCAGCGGACGGATGTCGCGATAGGTCGAACCATCGACGCGCAGGATTTCCACCACCTGCCAGGTGGCGCCGAGGCTCGCCGACACCTGGCGCACGCGCGCATCCTTGGCGCGGGCATAAGCGTCGATCTCGGCCAAGAGCTTCACCTTGGTTTCGAAGGCGGGCTGGCTAAGGGGATTGTCGTCGCTATAGAGCTTGCGATTGGTGCGGCCCGGCGCTTGCGAATAGCTGCCGGTGTGGCCGCCCTTGACCGCGCGTACGGCTTCCGCCGCCCGCGCCAGCGCGGCTTCCGAGAGGTCCGACGCGTGCGCATAGCCGACCGCTTCGTCCTTCACGGCGCGCAGGCCGAAACCTTGCGCGGTGTCATAGGTCGCCTGTTTGAGCCGGCCGTTGTCGAACACCAGCATCTCGGCCTGCTTGTATTCGAGGAACAGTTCGCCGTCGTCGGCGCCCTCCAGGCCGCGATTGATGATGCGGGCGACCTTGTCCTTGTCGAGCCCGGCGCGGTCGATGAGCGAGGATACGGATTGATCCATGCGGAAACTCCCAGAGCGTTTCCAGGCGGACTGGAAACCGGTTCGCCGTCCGGAAACGCGATAAGACAAGTCTGTGCACCCCCGAGATAGGTGCTGGCAGCCGATTCTGCGAGGTCGCCTTAACCTCGAGAAAACTGCACCGATACGGCGCCAATAGGGCGAAGTTCGTAGCGAAATTCGATTTCGTCCGGCTCGATCAGCGGCGGCGGCACGGTCGAGCCGCAAATAACGAGTTCGCCGGCTTTGAGTTGCTCGCCGAAAGCCGCAAGCGTGCCGGCGAGATGCACGAGCAGGTCGGGAATGCGTCCGGTCGGGGCCTGCGGGTCGGTGGTCTCGACGGCCAGCGTCCCGCGGCGGAACACGTGGCTTGAAAGGTCAGCGGTGTCGCCGCCCTCGCGGCTGTCGGCGCCGAGCACGACATGGCGTTGAAAAATGTCGCCGGCCAGCACGGCCTCGACGCTCTCCTTGGTCGGCGCAATGTCGAGGTCGGCAAGCTCGATCGCTGGCATCAGCGATGCGATCGCCGCTTGCGCGTCCGCGGCGGTCGCGCCCGCCGCAAGATCGGCGCCGAGTCGCACGCCGATCTCGGGTTCCGCCACGACTTGAGTCCAGCCGGTGACGTCGGCCCGTGCACCCGATGCGAGCAGGGCGCCCTGCATCAGATACCCGACCAGCGGACCGGTAAGGTTCAGCATCTCCATGGCGGCCGGCGCGCCGAAGCCGAGTTTCCAGCCGAGCGGCGTTTCGCCCGCATTGATCCGTTCGCGGCGGCGCGCCAATTGCGCCTGCATGCCGGAAACGACGCGCGGATCCTCCCATGTTTTCATTTCTTATGGCTCTCCGGGTGCACCTCGTAGCCGGAGGCCTCGATCGAGCCCGCGTCCATCCAGCCCCACACCAACACCACGTCTTCGACGGAGGTGTTGTTGAAGCCGTGCCAGCAGCCGCGCGGCGAATAGACCACGTCGCCTTCGCCGGACGGCACCTCGCCATCCTCGGTGTAGATGTGGCCGTGGCCTTTGAGCACGATGAAGAACTCGTCGCAGTTATGATGCCGGTGGTTCTCGTGCCGGGCGCCCGGCTTGAGCACGGTCCAGCCGACCACGTGGTCGGCGCCGGCGGTTTTCTTGTCGATCAGGAACTGCACCTGCATGTCGACCCAGCCGTCGTCGCGCTTGAGGCCCTCGACCTTCGGTACGTCGCGCAGATTGGTGCGGTACATTTTCGGCGCCGGCTTGTCGTCGCGCATTTTGGCGGCGGTGCCTTTCATGGCCTTGGCCAGCGCCGACCCAATCTTCTCACCTTGCGAATTCATGCTTGTCCTCCAATTCTTATTCTTGTCCGCCAAGCCGGCGGTAGACCTGATGGGCCACCACGAAATCGTTGCCGTCGATGCCGAGGCCGCGGCAGGCGTTCATCATTTCGTTGGCCGCGGCCGCGAGCGGCACCGGTGAACCGAGCCCGCGGCCGAGATTGAGCGCGAGCAGCATGTCCTTCTGCTGCAATGTGACGTCGGCGAGCGGCACCTCCGGCATTTTCCCCTCGAGAATGAAAGGTCCGCGATAGCCCAACACCGGCGAGGCGGCGACGCTTTTCAGGATGGCGTCCACCGCCGACTCGCGCGAAACGCCGCCTTTTTCCGCCAGCGCCACCGCTTCGCCGAAGGCGATCACCTCGACCATAAGCAGGAGATTGACCGCGATCTTCATCTGGCAGGCCAGCCCGTTGCCGCCGATGCGCGTCACCTTGGGGCCGATCGCCAGCAGCACCGGCTTGGCGCGCTCGAAGGCGGCTTCGTCGCCGCCGATCATCACCGATGCCTGGCCGGCTTTCACCGTGACCGGCGAGCCGGAAAGCGGGCCGTCCAGCATGATGCAGCCTGCCTTCTCGAACTCGGCGGCGATCGTGCGGCTGACGTCAGGCTCGATGGTGCTCATGTCGATATAGATGCCGCCCTTGCGTAGACCCGAAACGATGCCGTCAGGCCCCAGCGCCACCGCCTTCACCGCGGCGCCGTCGGTCACAATGGAAAACACGATCTCGGATTGCTCGGCCACCGCGCGCGGGCTGTCCGCCCAGCGCATCCCGGCCTGCATCAGCGCGGCCGCCTTGTCGCGCGACCGGTTCCAGCCGGTGACCAGATGGCCGGCTTCCATGAGACGCGGGACGATGAGTTGCCCCATCGCGCCCAGCCCGACAAACCCCAACTTCACGACGCGATCACCCCCGGCGGCTCAAGGCCGCGCGTCCTCCGCGCGGCGTTGCGCGGCAGTATCCACGGATTGGACGGTGAATGCGAGGGTGGGCAACGATTGAGACTTGCGCGCCGCGGGCGTGCCGGCGGCGGGCCGGCGATTCCGGCGGCTTTTACGGCAGCTTGTCGTAGCCTTCCGCGAAACCGGCGAGGCTCATCGGAAAGCCGATGCCTTCTTCCGGCGTCTGGAAAATGATGAAGGTCGCGGTCTTGCCGGTGCGCAACTCTTTGAGCAGCTTGTCGTCCATCACCACTTCCGCGATGCAGCCGTTGGGCAGGCAGCGCACGAAGCCGGCGCGGCCGACATTGGTGGTGTCGATCTTCAGCCCCAGGCCCGAGGGCAGCAGCACGCCGAGCGGCGCCACCACGCGCATCAGGCGGCTCTTCTTGTCGGCGGTCTTGAGCACGATGACGGTCAGGCCGACATTGGCGCGGTCGGCCGCGGTCACGCTCTGGATCAGGGCGCATTGCTCTTGCTTGGCGCCGGGCGGCGTGTCGCAGCGAATCTGCCAGTCCTTGTGCACAGACTTGACCGCGCCCTGGGCGGCGGCCGGCTGCGCGGAACCGAGCGTGAATGCGGCCATGGTGGCCAACAGCGCCGCCGCGATCTGGGCCCGGACGCCGGGCGCATGCCAGACATGCACGAAAATGCCCATTAATCAGTCCCTTGGCGGCCGCTCCGGTCCCCGTTGCCCCGGCTCCAGCGCGAATCGCCGCCCCGCTTTCTTATTTTAATCGCCCCCGTTGGGTCATGCTCGGCCGATCCTGTCAAGCAAAGGGCGTTCCGGCCACATCAGGCGCCCCCTGCAAAGCACTGCCCGGGTGGCGTAATTGCGGCGCCGGCGCGCCCTCCCGGGTCATTCGAATGACGCACAGCAGCGACTACAAGGTGCATTGCGGGCGCGCCGGAATTGTGGTTTGAGAAACCGGGATTTCCCCCCGTCCCGCCGCACCACGAAGCAGCCACGCCCGTGGCAAATGCCGTGCACGGCGGGGCAACGCCGAACATCACATCTCGCGGTGGGCGGCAAAAAGGGGCCAAAAAGGGCCTTGGATCCAGGGCTTTTTCTTCGTCGAGGGAGCGCATAAGACGATGCTGGTGCTCAAGCGGTTATTCGCCTTTCTGGTCGCCGCGAGTGTGACCGTTCTTGCCGGCGGGACCGCCGCCTTCGCCGCCACCGGACAGCCGGAGCCCTGGCAGATCGGCCTGCAGAAGGCCGCCACCCCGGTCATGACCGACATCGTCTGGTTCCATGACTTCCTCTTGTGGATTATCGGCGCGGTCGCGGTGTTCGTGCTCGGGCTGCTGGTCATCGTGATGGTGCGCTTCAACGCCCGCGCCAATCCGGTGCCCTCGCGCACCACCCACAACACGCTGATCGAGGTGGTCTGGACCGTGGTGCCGGTGCTGATCCTGGTCACCATCGCGGTGCCGTCGTTCCGGCTGCTGTTCCTCGAGCTCAACATCCCGAAGCCGGACGTGGTGGTGAAGGCCGTCGGCAAGCAGTGGTTCTGGAGCTACAGCTACCCGAATCAGAAGATCGCCTTCGACTCGCTCGTCCTGCCCGAAAAGGATCTCAAGCCCGGTCAGCCGCGGCTGCTCTCGGTCGACAATGAGATGGTGGTGCCGGTCAACAAAGTGGTGAAGGTGGAGACCACCGGCGCCGACGTCATCCACTCCTTCGCGGTACCGTCGTTCGGCATCAAGATCGACGCCATCCCCGGCCGTCTCAATGTGACCTGGTTCAAGGCCGAGCGGGTCGGCGTCTATTACGGCCAGTGCTCGGAACTGTGCGGCCGCGGCCACGACGAGATGCCGATCGCGATCCGCGTCGTGAGCGACAGTGACTATGCCGCCTGGCTCACCGATGCGAAAAAGAAGTTCGCCGCCGATGACGGCGCTGACCGCCCGGCACTGGCGGCCGCCAAGCCGGCCGCGTCCGATGGGGTCAAAGTGGCGGCGGCCGGGGCCGCCAAATAAGGCCAAGTAAACGGCGTGACACACATATAAGAAATTGAATACAATCCCGGGCGACGAGGACTAAGGGTCGAAGGACAATAATGATGGCTCACACTGCGGCTGCTCACGCGCACGATGCCCATGCCCATCCCACCGGATGGCGGCGGTTCGTCTATTCGACGAACCACAAGGACATCGGCACGATGTATCTGGTGTTCGCGATCATGGCCGGCGTCATCGGCGCCACGCTTTCGGTCGCCATGCGTATGGAGCTGCAGAACCCGGGACTCCAGATCTTCCCGAACGCCCACGACTTCAACGTCTTCACCACCGCGCACGGTCTGATCATGATCTTCTTCATGGTCATGCCGGCCATGATCGGCGGCTTCGGCAATTGGTTCGTGCCGCTGATGATCGGGGCG
>CAWHJZ010000039.1:0-19381 GCA_963829785.1 uncultured Pseudomonadota bacterium
TGGACGCGCTCGACGACAACGACGACGTGCAGAACGTCTACGCCAACTTCGAGATTTCCGACGAACTGGTGCAGAAGCTGAGCGCGTGATTCTCACGCGCCATCACGGCGTTCAGCGATACGCATCGAGGAAATTCGGCACCGCGATCCAGTCGAGCATGGCGCCGTCGCTTTGCAGCATGTCGTGCATGCGGCGGTCTTCCTCCGTCTTCAGATCGACGCCGAGATGGCAGCCGAGCTTGCGGCCGTGCAGGACGATATCGTTCCCAATCGGCTGACGCTCGTCGTTATAGGCTTTCAGCGCCGTGTCGACATCTTCATTGTCGCGCAGATGCCTGGCGAGCGCCTGCGCGTCGGTCGCCGCCTTGGCCATGCCGAAACCCATATGCGGCCGTGCGTTGGCGGCCGCGTCGCCCACCATGGCGACCCGGCCGAAGACGATGGACGGCGCAGTGAAGTCGTAGATTGGCGTGATGAACGGCTGCTCGATCTTCATGAGCGCGTCAAGCAGCGGCGCCGGCATGATCTCGCGGGCGTCGCGATGCATGTCCGCGATCAGGTCTTTGCGGATCAAGGGCGGCGGCACCGAGTATTCGTGCTGCACGCCATTCTCGTCGACGTTCATCTCGCGCAGTTGCGCGGCGTCGGCGACGCGGTACCAGATGAAATTGAAGCGCCGGCGGCCCGGCGTGAGGTCGTCATTGAAGCCCGCGATGGGATAGGTGATCACCTGCTGGCGCGGCGGCAGGTAGAAGGTGAACAGCGGATAGATCGAGCTCAGCGTCGCCGGCGCCAGATCGGCCTCGTTGGGGGCGCCGCGCCAGATGTAATAGCCGGCATAGACCGGCTGGATGTCCGGCGCCATTTGTCTGCGCACGCTGGAGCGGATGCCGTCGCCGCCGATCATGATGTCGGCGTGCTCGACGCCGCCGTCCGAGAACTGCACCCGCACGCCGTGCTCGTCCTGGTCGGCCCGCTCGAATTGGCGGCCGAGATGGTAGCGCGCGGGATCGATGGTGGCGCGCAACAGGCGCTGCAGTCGATCCCATGAGGTGAGGATCTGCCGCAATGGCCGCTCGTCGGTGACGCGGCCGTCGCGGTCGATGGCGATACGCTTGGGGACCTCGACGCCGAGCGATTCGGTGCCGGCACCGCTGGCTTCGAGCGCGTCGAACAGTTCGGGATGGCCGGTGATGCCGGCGCCGCGGCCGACCAACTCGACCTTCGAGCGCTCATAGACGTCCACGTCCCAGCCGATCTGATTTAAAAATGCGGCGCTGAACAGCCCGGACATCGAGCCGCCGATGATCACGGCGCGGCGCTTGCGGCGGCGCGGGGAAGAAGTCGGTCCCGGCATGGCGGGAACAGCATAGCGATGCTGGCCACGTTGGTCACCGTGTCCAGCGCTTGCATCACGCATGCTTGATGCAGAAACGCGTCAGCAACGCGCGGGCGGTGACCCGCGCTTTCTTCAGGCGAAAATTTTCGTCAGTGCAAAATCTTGTCGAACACCGGCAGGCTGACGAGTGCGGCGATCGCCACGATCGCGTAGGCGATGCGGCGATAGGTCATGTCGGAAGCGCCGCGGAACATCCGCGCGCCCAGCCACATCGCCACGATATAGACCGGCCAGATCGTCACCGAGAGCGCGATCGTCTGCGCCGTCATCAGCCCGTGCCAGGCGTAGTTGCCCATCAGGACGAGCGCGATCAGCATCAGATAGACCAGCAGGTTGGCGCGCACATGGGCGGCGGCGCTTTGTCCGCCGAGCCAATAGAGGATCATCGGCGGGCCCGCGAGCTGCGCGGCGCCGCCGAAGAAACCGGAGAGCGCGCCGGCGCCGATCGCGGCCGGCATGCTCGGCTTCCACGGATAACGCCAGCCGCTCGCCAGCAGTGCGACGAAGCCGAGGACCACCAGCGCCATGCCCCAGCGCAGCACCACCGGACTGAGCGCGGCTTGCGCCAGCGTGCCGAGCGGCACCAGCACGAAACCGGCGGCGAGCGCGGGCAGCAGCTCGCGCCAGTGGCATTGGCGGAAAGCGCGCACCGCGTAAGGCATGACGCAGGTGAAATCGATCAGCACGAAGGAGGCGACCGCGACCTGCGGCGTAAAGACGGCGGCGGTCAGCGGCACGTAGATCAGCGCCGCGCCGAAGCCGGAAAAGCCGCGCACCACGGCGGCGGTGATCGCCACCACGGCGACGGCGATGAAGCCGCTGTCGTGGAGCACGGCGAGGAAAGCGGCGCTGTCGGGAAGCTGGATCACGGAACTCGAATAAGGGCAGAGGTTACGGGCACCCTGCTTAACAGGCCGCCAGAGGCCGCACGAGGCGCGATTGGGCATATTGGATATTCAGCAACGGCCTGTCGCAGCGGCATTTTCTCATTGTGGCGCGCTGGCTTGGCGCCGGTCTAGGCGGGGCCGGGCCCGGGGGCTATCAACGGGGTCATGCGCCGCCAACCGATTCGCATTCTCGGCATCGATCCCGGGCTCCGCCGCACCGGCTGGGGCCTGGTGGAGAGCGACGGCAACCGGCTGATCTACGTGGCCTGCGGCTCGCTCGCGACCAGCGACAAGGCCGATCTCGGCACGCGGCTGGTGGCGATCCACGACGGCCTGGCGCGGGTGATCGACGAGTTCGCGCCGCACGAGGCGGCGGTGGAGCAGACCTTCGTCAACACCAACGCGGCGGCGACCCTGAAGCTCGGCCAGGCCCGCGGCATCGCCATGCTGGTGCCGGCGCGCGCCGGCCTGACGGTCGCCGAATACGCGCCCAACCTGGTGAAGAAAACCATCGTCGGCGCCGGCCACGGCGAGAAGGCGCAGATCCGCATGATGATCGGCGTGCTGCTGCCGAAGGCCGATCCGGAAACGGAAGACGCCGCCGACGCGCTGGCCATCGCCATCTGCCACGCGCATCACCGGACGAGCCTCGCGATGAAGACGGCCGTCGGGAGATCATGATATGTCTCAACAAACAGATTGGGAAAAGATTAGAAAACATTGGTGGGCGGATAGTGAACCGCCAGGTCATTGGAATCCGCAGATCAAACCTATTTCAATGGAAGGTCTGAGTCTTCTTGGGATTCATCAATCGACTGGTCATCTTTATTGGGATGGCAAAGAGATTGTAATCAAAAAAATCATATCACTAAGCTTAATCGAGCGTTGCGCAATAATCGCTGCTTCGTTGGCAACGGTAGGTCTGTTTTTGGTTGAACTAGCAAAAGTATTGAATACGGCGGCGTCATGATCGGCAAGCTCAAAGGCGTGATCGATAGCTACGGCGAGGACTATGTCATCCTCGACGTGCACGGCGTCGGCTATCAGGTGCATTGCCCGGCGCGCACACTGCACGGACTGCCGGCGCAGGGCGAGGCTGCGACCTTGTCGATCGAAACTTACGTGCGCGAGGATCAGATCAGGCTGTTCGGTTTCGCCAGCGACACCGAACGCGAATGGTTCCGCCTGCTGCAGACCGTGCAGGGCGTCGGCGCGCGGGTGGCGTTGTCGGTGCTCGGCACGCTCAAGCCCTCGGAACTCGCCAACGCCATCGCCACGCGCGACAAGGCGAGCGTGGCGCGCTCGCCCGGCGTCGGCAACAAGGTGGCCGAGCGCATCGTGTCGGAACTCAAGGACAAGGCGCCAGCCTTCGCCAGCGTCGATCCCGGCGTGGTGCAACTGGCAGGCAGCCTCGACGAAGAGCGCGCGCCCAAGCCGGTGGTCGACGCGGTCTCCGCGCTGGTCAATCTCGGCTATGGTCAGCCGCAGGCGGCCGCGGCCATCGCCGCCGCCGCGCGCGCGGCCGGCGAGGGCGCCGATACCGCCACATTGATCCGTCAGGGTCTCAAGGAACTAGCGAAGTAGCGAGTAAGATGTCGAGATGACGAAGCTGACCGCCAAGGACCAGGAATTGATCGCCGCCGCCACCGACGCCATCAAGTCGCGCTACCGCAACGACTGGCAGGAGGTCGGCGCGGCCATGCGCACGCGCGACGGCCGGGTGGTGACCGGCGTCAATCTCGACGCCTATGTCGGGCGCGGCGCGGTCTGCGCCGAGGCGATCTGCATCGGCACCGCGCTGACCGCGAAAGGCGATCAGGGCATCGACACCATCGTGGCGGTGCGTCATCCCAAACCCGGCGAGCCGGGTGGCATCGTGGTGGTGTCGCCGTGCGGCACCTGCCGGGAGCTGATCCACGACTACGACGCCAAGGCGCGCGTCATCGTGCCCGACGGCACCAACGGCCCGGCCGTCACCACCATCGGCGAACTGCTGCCGAACAAATACCGGCGCGGGATGACATGAACAGCAACCCCCGCCTCGTCAATGCCGAGAAACGCGACGACGACGTCGACGCTTCGTTGCGCCCGCAGAAGCTCGGCGACTTCATCGGCCAGGAGCAGGCGCGCGCCAATCTTTCCATCTTCATCGAGGCCGCGCGGTCGCGCCAGGAGGCGCTCGACCATGTGCTGTTCGTCGGCCCGCCGGGATTGGGCAAGACCACGCTGGCGCAGATCGTGGCGCGCGAGCTCGGCGTCAATTTCCGCTCGACCTCCGGCCCGGTGATCGCCAAGGCCGGCGACCTCGCCGCGCTGCTCACCAATCTCGAGCCGCGCGACGTCTTGTTCATCGACGAGATCCACCGGCTCAACCCGACGGTGGAGGAAATCCTCTATCCGGCGATGGAGGACTTCCAGCTCGATCTCATCATCGGCGAGGGGCCGGCGGCGCGCTCGGTGAAGATCGATCTCGCGCCGTTCACGCTGGTCGGCGCCACCACGCGCGCGGGGCTTCTCACCAATCCGCTGCGCGACCGTTTCGGCATTCCGGTGCGGCTCAATTTCTACACCGAGGCCGAGCTGGAGCAGATCGTCAACCGCGGCGCCCGCGTGCTCGGCATGGGCATGACCGCGGACGGCGCCAACGAGATCGCGCGGCGCGCGCGCGGCACCCCGCGCATCGCCGGCCGCCTGTTGCGCCGCGTGCGCGACTTCGCCCATGTCGAAGGCGCCAAATCGGTCGACCGCAAGGTCGCCGACCGCGCGCTGTCGGCGCTCGAGGTCGACGCCGCCGGTCTCGACGCGATGGACCGGCGCTATCTCAAGACCATCGCGGAGAACTACGGCGGCGGCCCGGTCGGCGTCGACACCATCGCCGCCGCCTTGTCGGAGCCGCGCGACGCCATCGAGGACATCATCGAGCCTTTCCTCATTCAAAAAGGCTTCGTCCAGCGCACCCCGCGCGGGCGGCTGCTTACGGGCGCTGCCTTCAAGCACCTCGGCCTGGATGAACCGACGCGCGACGCCAGCCAGTTCGGGCTGTTTAATGGCGAAGAAGATGAGTAGTGCTGCGTCCATGAATGCCCTCGACGGTGAAATCCGCAACGGCCGCCACCTGCAACAGGTGCGCGTTTATTACGAGGACACCGATTTCTCCGGCATCGTCTATCACGCCAGCTACCTGCGCTTCATGGAGCGCGGGCGCACCAACTACCTGCGGCTGATCGGCGCCGACCACCGCGCGCTGTTCGAGCAGGCGGCAGAAGGAAGCGCCGGGCTTCGCCTTCGTCGTCCGCCATATGAGCATCGACTTCAAGAAGCCGGCGGTGATGGACGACGTGCTCACCATCGTCACCACGCCGGAAGAGGTGAAGGGCGCCTCCGTCATGCTGCATCAGCAGGTCGATGCGTGGCGACGAACTGCTGGTCGAGGCGCATGTGCAGGTCGCCTTCATTTCGGCCGGCCGCGCGCGCCCGATCCCGAAACCGTTGCGCACCGCCATGCAGGCCGACCAGGAAGCGGGTGGGGCGGCCTGACCGCGCGTGCTAGTGTCTGATCGGTTGAAGCCGACGCGGTACTTTTCCGTTCGTCCCCGCGAAAGCGGGGACCCAGGGGCCAAATCGAAGGATGATATTTGTTGCCCTGGATTCCCGCTTACGCGGGAATGAGCGGAGAGTGTGTCAGGCGCTGTGGATCAGAGCCTAGGCCGCCTTTATTATGACTGATATGAACTTCGCTCTCTTTGACACCGCCATCGGCGCCTGCGGCGTCGTCTGGAGCGCGCGCGGGGTCTGTGGCGTGCAGCTTCCCGAAGCGGACGCCGCCGCGACGCGGGGGCGGGTCGAACGGCGCTTCCCAAACGCAAGCGAAACGTCGCCACCGCCGGCAATACGAGGCGCGATCGACGGCATCGTCGCGCTCACCGCCGGCGAGCCCCGCGATCTCACCGGCATCGTCATCGACGACGCGGCCATCTCCGCATTCAACCGCAAAGTCTACGCCATCGCGCGCGCGATCCCGCCGGGCCAGACCATGACCTATGGCGAGATCGCCGAACGGCTCGGCGACAAAGGACTGGCGCGCGCGGTCGGCCAGGCCATGGGCGAAAACCCGACGCCGATCGTCATGCCGTGCCATCGCGTGCTGGCGGCCAATGGCAAGACCGGTGGTTTCTCGGCACCGGGCGGCGTCATCACCAAGCTGCGTCTGCTCACCATCGAGGGCGCGCAGCCAGGCGGCCCGACGTTGTTCGATCGTTTGCCGTTGGAAGCTCGGCGTCGGTAAGTCTCTTACGACGCTTCTGCGTGCGGAATATGCCACACTAACTTATCGCCCGGCCCATGCACTGCGGCAAATAGAAGGCCCGCGAGGAACGTAAAATGATCGACGAAGAAACCGAACTCCGCCTGATTGCCGCTCCAATGCGAGGGCCCGTGAAAGGCAAAGCCTAGAAACAAGACATAGGCCGCGGCGAGATAGGTGGCATAAGAAAAGAACGCGCCAGTCAAAAATGCCACGACGAGCGCGACCTCGAAAATCGCCGCCAGCCACGCCAGCACGAGCGGAATGGGAAAGCCGGCGGCGGCGATGAATTTCGCCGTCGCTCCCATGTCCATGAACTTGAAGCTAACCGCCATTAGAAAGGCGCCGGCGAAAATCAAGCGCGCGACCAGGATTGATGTGGTTCTTACCATCGCCTCCTCCGTTTCCTTTATCCGCGCGCCGACCTGCGCCGCGGTAAGATAATGCGCGGGTGCTTGCGTTGCGAGCGGGGGCTCAATGCACCGATGACGGTAGCGGCTGTCACGGCGCGCGGACCGTAGTTCGATCGGCGCTGAAATCCGTCCTCGCCATCGTCCCCGGACTCATGTAAATGCCCTTAACATGAGACCTTGGACATGACCTGGGGCAAGCGCCACGGCCCGCGCGGCTATCACCACGGCAATCTCAAAGAGGCCCTGGTGCGCGCCGCGCTCGAACTCATTGCCGAGAAAGGTCCGGCCGGCTTCACCTTCGCCGATGCCGCGCGCTGGGCGGGAGTCAGTCCGGCCGCGCCCTATCGTCATTACCGCGACCGCGACGCGCTGCTCGCCGACGTCGCCAAGCGCGGCTTCGACGAATTCGCCGCCGCGCTGGCCAAGGCCTGGAACGACGGCAAGCCCGACCTGATGACCGCCTTCGACCGGCTCGGCAAAGCCTACCTGGCGTTCGCCCGTTCGGAGCCGGCCTATTACTCGGCCATGTTCGAGGCCGGCGTACCGGTCGATGTCGACCCCGAGTTGCGTGACGCGAGCGACCGCGCCTTCGGCGTTTTGCGCGGCGCGGCCGAGCAACTGGTGGCCTTGATGCCGGCGAAGGGGAGGCCGCCGGCGCTGATGGTGGCGCTGCACATCTGGTCGATGACCCACGGCATCGCCTCGCTGTTCGGCCGCGGCGACGCGGCGCGGCGCGCGCTGCCGATGCCGCCGGAGGAGCTCCTGGAAGCCGAGGTCCTCATCTACCTGCGCGGCCTCGGCCTGCCCGAGGGCGCGGCGGGTGGTCGCAGTTAGGCTCTCGACCCGTCATTCCGGGGCGCGGGCTGAAAGCCCGCGAGCCCGGAATCCATAGTCGCAGAAGGGGGTTACGGAGTTCCGGGTCCGGCCCTGCGGGCCGTCCCGGAATGCCGGGGAAGCCGCCACCCCTCCCAAATCCGCCGGGCGCGCCTATGTGAAGGGTGTTGACATTCACCCCAGCCGCCCTTATCAATGTAAATGTTATTTACATTCACGTGAGGCCCAAGATGCCTATCTCTGCGAAGCTCGACGAATTCGGCAAGCCCGCCTGGATCGCCCTGATCGTCCTCGGGTTCATCGCCTGGTGGCCGATCGGCCTTGCCATCCTGGCTTTCACAATATGGAGCGGACGAATGGGTTGCGGATATCGCTACGCCGGCGGCGGTCATGATCGCTGGCAACACAAGATGGAACGCATGCAGCGCAAGATGGACTGGATGCGCGCCAAGATGAGCGGCGGCTCGCCCGGCGGCTATCATTACGCCCCGCCGAGCGGCAATCGCGCCTTCGACGAATACCGTATGGAGACGCTGCGCCGCCTCGAAGAAGAGCAGCGCGAGTTCCGCGATTTCCTCGAGCGCCTGCGCATGGCCAAGGACAAGTCCGAGTTCGACCAGTTCATGGCCGAGCGCCGTGATCGGCCGCAGGCACCTGTTCAAGAGCACGAGGCGCCCCCGCCGCAGAACTGAGCCGTCTCGACCGGCGCATGATCCCGAAGAGTGGGAACCGGTTTTCGGACAAGATCATGCGCCAAGCGAAATAACTGCCCTCGCGCTTCCCCCCTTTGAGCGCGAACCGGCCGCCCGCCTTTCCCCGAAGGCGGGCGGTCGTTTTGTTTTTCGGAACAGTGCCGCGAGTTTGCCCTCCCCCCGCGAAGCGGTGGGGAGGGTCGCTTCGCGTCGCGCAAGCGATGCGAAGCGGGGTGGGGGGTCTTCTGCGGCTTTGCTTTGGGGAAATTTTGCCCCCCACCCCCGACCCCTCCCCACCACGCGCACAGCGCGCGGGGGGAGGGGAGATCGATGCCGCGGGCACGGCCGCTAACCCATTATTAACCACAATCGGCGCTGTTTAGCGGGGTAAATCACTGGCCTCGTGCACGGCCGCGCCCAAGTTCGGCCAAGTTTCGCGCAGATTGCCTGACCCGGCCGGCGGCGGGTTTTTGGGGTTTCGCGAACCAAGCGGTTTCGGCGGAGCGCTTTACGGAGCGGTTTCGCCGTGGCGTTCTTTTTGGTCCGACGACATGCGCACCGCGCCGGGCATTGATCCGGCTCTTTCAAGCCGGATCAAGCGGAAAGGACGAGCTAATGCAGCCTACCGACGTGGCCCAGTCGGTCCTCCCGGTTACCGCCGACCTCTCTTTGATCACGCTGTTCTGGCACGCGAGCTGGATCGTGAAGGCCGTCATGGCCGGGCTCTTGGTGGCGTCGGTTTGGGTCTGGGCGATCGCCATCGACAAGGCCGTGCTCTACCGGCGCTCGCGCCGCGACATGGACCACTTCGAGACCGCGTTCTGGTCCGGGCAATCGCTGGAAGAGCTTTACCGCTCGCTGGTCAGCCATCCGACCCATTCCATGGCGGCGTTGTTCGTGGCCGCGATGCGCGAATGGAAGCGCAGCTTCGAGGGCCAGCCGCGTTCCTTCGCCGGCTTGCAGATGCGCATCGAGAAGGTGATGGAGGTCTCCATCGCCCGCGAGATCGAACGCCTGGAGCGGCGCCTCCTGGTGCTGGCGACCGTCGGCTCGGCCGGCCCCTTCGTCGGCCTGTTCGGCACCGTCTGGGGCATCATGACCAGCTTCCAGTCGATCGCGGCCTCGAAGAATACCTCGCTGGCGGTGGTGGCGCCGGGCATCGCGGAGGCGCTGTTTGCCACCGCCCTCGGGCTGGTGGCCGCCATACCGGCGACCATTTTCTACAATAAGTACGCCGCCGAGGTGAACAAGCAGGCGCAGCGCCTGGAGGGCTTTGCCGACGAATTCGCCGCCATCCTGTCGCGGCAGATCGACGAACGCGGACAGTAAACCAGCGCTTGATTCCGAGAAGCGGCAAGCGGTTTCGGCTAAGATCACGCGCAAGGGAATGGGATCATGGCAGCAGCCAATGCCGGCACGCCAGTAAACGGACGGCGGCGTCGCCACCATCGCCGCGGCGTGATGAGCGAGATCAACGTCACGCCGATGGTCGACGTGATGCTGGTGCTGCTCATCATCTTCATGGTGTCGGCGCCGTTGCTCACCGTCGGCGTGCCGATCGACCTGCCGCAGAGCCAGGCCAAGAGCCTCAACCAGGACAAGGCGCCGCTGACGATCTCGGTCAATCAGCAGGGCAAGATCTACCTGCAAAATGCCGAAATCGACGCGGATAGTCTGGTGCCGAAGCTGCAGGCCATCGCCCAGGCGCGCGGGGGGACTGGCGCGCGCATCTATGTGCGTGGCGACAAACAAGTCGATTACGGTACGATGATGAAGGTGATGGGGCGGCTGTCGCAGGCCGGTTTCACCCACGTCGCGCTGGTCACCGAGTTCGAGCAGGGCAAAACGCCGTAGTGATGAAGCAAGCGACAGCGCTTTCGATCGGGCTCCACGTCGCGGTGCTGGCGTGGGCCACGCTGTCCTATTCCGGCCGGGCGGTCGAGGCGCCGCCGCCGGAGTCGCTGCCGGTCGAGTTCATCAGCGAGAAGGATTTCTCGCAGATGACCAAGGGCATCAAGGAAGCGCCCAAGAAGGAAAAACCGAAACAGCTCGTCGAGAAGAAGGCCGAACCCAAGCCGGTCGAGCAGCCCAAGGCCAAGGTCGAGAAGAAAGAGGTCAAGGCCGCCGCCGAGAAGACGCCGGAGCCTCCGCCGCCGCCCAAGGTCAAGCCGCCCGAGGAGAAGAAAGAGGCCAAGGCCGAGCCCAAGCCGCCGCCCAAGATCGATCCGATCGCCGATAAGCTGAAGGCGGAAAGCGCCAAGAAACACTTGGCCAAGATCGCGCCCAAGCTGCCGCCGCGCCGGCCGCGGCCTCCGCGGCACAAGGAGCCGAAATTCGACGCCGACAAGATCGCCGCGCTGCTCGACAAGCGCGAGCCGACGCGGACGCTCGCCACCGGCGAGGACCTCAGCACCGCGCCGGGGCTCGGCACCCCCATGGGCCGCGCCGCGGCGCTCTCGCAGTCGGAGCTCGACGCCCTGCGCGCGCGGCTGATGGCTTTGTGGAATCCGCCGGTCGGCATCAAGGATCCGGAAGAGTTCGTGATCCGCATCCGCATCCGTCTCGGCCGCGACGGCCGGCTGACCGCGCCGCCGCAAGTGATGACCAGCGGCCACGGCCAGTTGTTCGAACTCGGCGCGCGACAGCGCCGTGAGGGCGGTGTTTCGCGGCCAGCCTTTCGATATGCTCAAGCCCGAGCACTACGCCGTCTGGCGGGATATTGAAGTCACCTTCGATCCGCGCGACATGTTCCGCGGTTGAACCAAGGCCTTTGTGATCGTCCAATGAAGCATTTTGACGCTGACCCCACTCTTTCGCCGCTGCGCCGCGTATCTGAAATCAACCGCCGCCGCGTGCTGATCGGCGCCGGGGCCGGCGCCTTCGCCGCCATGGCCACGCGTCCGGCGAACGCCGTGCTGCGGCTCGACATCACGCAGGGTAATTTCCAGCCGATGCCGATCGCGCTGCCCGACTTCCTCGCCGGCGCCCCGGGCGAGGCGGAGACCGCGCGCAACATCACATCGGTCATTACCGCCGACTTGCAGCGCAGCGGCCTGTTCGCGCCGATCAATCCGGCCGCCTACACCGAGAAGATCACCAACACCGACCGGGTGCCGCGCTTCGCCGACTGGCGCGTCATCAACGCGCAGGCGCTGGTCACCGGCCGCATCACCCGCCAGCGCGACGGCCGGCTCAAGGCCGAATTCCGCCTGTGGGACGTGTTCGCCGGCCAGCAGCTCGACGGCAAGCAGTACTTCACCACGCCCGCCAACTGGCGCCGCATTGCCCACATCATCGCCGACGCGGTCTACGAGACGCTCACCGGCGAGAAGGGTTATTTCGACACCCGCATCGTGTTCATCGACGAGACCGGCCCGAAGCAGCGGCGCATCAAGCGCCTCGCCATCATGGACCAGGACGGCTTCGGCGTGCGCTTCCTCACCCGCGGCGACGACCTGGTGCTGACCCCGCGCTTCAATCCGACCTCGCAGGAGGTCACCTACATGTCCTACGGGCAGGGACAGCCGCGCGTCTATCTGCTCAACATCGAGACCGGCCAGCGCGAGATCGTCGGCAACTTCCCCGGCATGTCGTTCGCGCCGCGCTTTTCGCCCGACGGACAGAAAGTCATCATGAGCCTGCAGCAGGGCGCCAACGCCAACCTGTTCGTCATGGACCTGCGCTCGAAGACGACAACGCGGCTCACCGACACGCCCGCGATCGACACCGCGCCGTGCTATTCGCCCGACGGCCAGTGGATCTGCTTCGAAAGCGACCGCGGCGGTTCGCAGCAGATCTATGTGATGCCGGCGGCGGGCGGTGCGGCCAAGCGCATCAGCTTCGGCGCCGGCCGCCACGCCGGCCCGGTGTGGTCGCCGCGCGGCGACTACATCGCCTTCACCGGCCTGACCGCCGGCAAGTTCGCCATCGGTATTCTCAAGCCCGACGGTTCCGGCGAGCGTATCCTCACCGAAGGCTTCCACAACGAAGGCCCGACGTTCGCCCCCAACGGCCGCGTGCTCATGTTCTTCCGCGATCTCGGCCAGGGTCCGTTCCTGCACACCATCGACATCACCGGGCGCAACGAGCTCAAGGTTCCGACGCCAGACTTCGCCTCCGACCCGGCCTGGTCGCCGCTTCTGTCTTGAGGCCCGGCTGTCTTGCGGCTTGGCGTCGCTACTCGCGCACCGCATGCGCCCAGGCGCGCGGTGTCATCAAATGACCCTTATTCACCGGCTCTTAACCATGACAAAGAGTTTCGCCGGTTCCGTCAGTTTTAGCGGTACCGGGCAAGGGCTCATCAAGGTTGATGGAACGTTCGTTTAACGAACGCGCTGGTAGACCATCGGCTGGGCTGGTCGGTGCGTGAGAATGGAGACGTCGGAATGATCAACCTCAGGCATATCCTGCGCGGCGCGCGGCTCGTCGCCGTGCTGGCTGCTGCGCTCACGATTTCGGCCTGCGCCAACCAGGCCAACGGTCCGCAGGCCGGCGCCGCGGCGACACCGGGCAGCCAGCAGGACTTCGTGGTCAATGTCGGCGACCGCGTCTTCTTCTCGACCAACTCGTCCGAGCTGTCGGCGCAGTCCCGCGCCACGCTCGACAAGCAGGCGCAGTGGCTCAACCAATATTCGCAATACACCTTCACCATCGAAGGCAATGCCGACGAGCGCGGCACCCGCGAATATAACCTCGCGCTCGGCGCCCGCCGCGCGCAGGTGGTGCGCGACTACCTGGTATCGCGCGGCGTCGCCGCCACCCGGATGAACACCATCTCCTACGGCAAGGAGCGGCCGGTGGCGACCTGCGATGACATCTCCTGCTGGTCGCAGAACCGGCGCGCGGTGACCGCCCTGCATGGCGGGGCGTCCAGCTCATAGCGCGCGGTATCTGCCGCGGCCCTGACACGCTGCCCGGCGCCCATCGGCGCCGGCCCGTGGGCTTGCAAATTCCTGTAATTTACCGATGCTAGCCCTTCTGGCGGGTGAACCGGGTGAGCCGGTGCGGTCGCGTCAGTCCGCTTTGCGGTGGCGGAAGGGGGGACATTTGCGAATTGGTCGGAAGCGGCGCGCGGCTGAAGTCTCTTTGCTGGCGCTCGTGCCGTTGCTGGTGCTCGCCGGCTGCGGTGAAAAGAACACCTATGTGGCGCCGCCGCCGCCCAAAGTGACGGTCGCCAAGCCTGTCCAGCGCGCGGTCACCCATTATCTGCAGGCCACCGGCAGCACCGCCGCGGTCAACAGCGCCGATCTGGTGGCGCGCGTCGCCGGCTTCGTGCAGGCCATCAAATACAAGGACGGCGACTTCGTGAAGAAGGGCAAGGTGCTCTTCGTCATCGAGCAGGAGCCCTATGCGCTGAAGGTCGAGCAGGCCAAGGCGTCCGAGGTGAGCGCGCGCGCCTCGTTGAAGCGCGCCGAGACCGATTACGGGCGGCAGGCCGACCTGATCAAAAGCGGCAGCACGACCCAGGCCAAGCTCGATGACGCCATCGCCAACCGCGACAGCGCCCAGGCCGCCCTCGATCAATCGGTCGCCAGCCTGAAGCAGGCCCAGATCGACTACGGCTACACCAGCGTGGCCGCGCCGTTCGACGGCATCGTCACCGACCGCAAGGTCTCGGTCGGCGCCTACGTCGCCTCGAGTCCGCCGGCGACGTTGGCGAGCATCGTGCAGTCCGACCCGATCTATGTGAATTTCGACATCAACGAGCGCGACGTGCTGCGCATCCGCGCCGAGATCCGCAAGCGCGGGCTGACGCCGCAGGACCTGAAAAAGGTGACGGTCGAGGTCGGGCTGCAGAACGACACCGGCTATCCGCTCAGCGGCCATCTCGACTATGCCTCGCCCACCGTCGACTCCTCGACCGGCACGCTGTCCGCCCGCGCCGTCCTCGACAATGCCAAGCGGGTGATGCTGCCCGGCATGTTCGTGCGCGTGCGCGTGCCGACGGAAAAGGTGCCGAACGCGCTCTTGGTGCCCGACGCGGCGCTCGGCAACGACCAGAGCGGGCGCTATCTGCTGGTCGTCAACAAGGACAACGTGGTCGAGCAGCACACCGTTACGGTGGGTCAGCGCGAAGGCGCGCTACGGGTGATCGAGAAGGGCCTCAAGCCGGACGATCAGGTCATCGTCGCCGGCCTGCTGCGCGCGGTCCCCGGCCAAAAGGTCGAGCCGCACGCGGCCGCCAAGTGACGGGCGCGCCATGATCTCGAAATTTTTCATCGAGCGGCCGATCCTCGCCAACGTCATCGCGATTCTGATCGTCGTCATTGGCGCGGTGGCCGTGTTCGGCCTGCCGGTCGCGCAATATCCCGACGTGGTGCCGCCGACCGTGCAGGTGACCACGCGCTATCCCGGCGCCAGCGCCAAGACCGTCATCGACACCGTGGCGCTGCCGATCGAGCAGGAGGTCAACGGCGTCGACGGCATGATCTACATGCAGTCCTACGCCGCCTCCGACGGCAGCTATACGCTGACCGTCACCTTCAAGATCGGCACCGACCTGAATTTCGCGCAGATCCTGGTGCAGAACCGCGTGTCGACGGCGCTCGCCTCGCTGCCGGACTCGGTGCAATCGCAAGGCGTCAAGGTGGAGAAGAAGTCCACCTCGATCCTTCAGATCATCGCCCTGACCGCGCCGGGGAACCGCTACGACAGCCTCTATATGTCGAACTACGCCACCATCAATCTCCAGGACGAGATTTCCCGGCTGGCCGGCGTCGGCAATGTCACGGTGTTCGGCGCCGGCCAATACGCCATGCGCGTCTGGCTCGATCCGGAGAAGATGAAGGCGCGTGGACTGACCGTGTCGGACGTGAGCGGTGCCTTGCAGCAGCAGAACGTGCAGGTCACCGCCGGCCAGATCGGCACGCCGCCGTCGCCGAGCGACGTCGCCTTCCAGTACACGCTCAACGTCGCCGGCCGGCTCGACGATCCGGCGCAATTCGCCAACGTCGTGGTCAAGACCGGCTCGGACGGTCAGTTGACGCGCATTCGCGACATCGGCCGGGTTGAGCTCGGCGCTCAGACCTACAGCCAGGGCTTCAAGCTCGACGACAAGGCGGCCGCGGGGCTTGCCATCTTCCTGGCGCCCGGCGCCAACGCTCTCAATGTCGCGACCGAAGTGAAGAAGCGCATGACGGCGTTGGGACGCAACTTCCCGCAGGGTCTCACGTACTCGGTTCCCTTCGACACCACGGTGTTCGTCAAGGCCTCGATCGACGAGGTCTACAAGACGCTGTTCGAGGCCACCATCCTGGTGCTGATCGTCATCCTGGTGTTCCTGCAGGACTGGCGCGCCATGCTGGTGCCGGCGACCACCGTGCCGGTCACCATCATCGGCGCCTTCGCCGCCATGTGGGCGCTCGGCTTCACCGTCAACTTCGCCACCTTGTTCGCCATCGTGCTGGCGATCGGCATCGTGGTCGACGACGCCATCATCGTGGTGGAGGGCGCCGCCCACAATATCGACAAGGGCATGAACGGCCAGCAGGCGTCGATCGCCGCCATGAACGTGCTGTTCGGGCCGATCGTCGGCATCACCCTGGTGCTGCTCGCGGTGTTCCTGCCGGCGTCGTTCCTGCCGGGCCTGACCGGGCAGATGTATGCCCAGTTCGCCCTGGTGATCGCCGCGACCGCGCTGATCAGCGCCATCAATGCGGTGACGCTGAAGCCCACGCAGTGCGCGCTGTGGCTGCGCCCCACGGTGCCGGTGCCGCAACGCAATATCTTCTATCGCGGCTTCGACGCCGGCTATCTCTGGCTCGAGCGGGTCTATACCGGCTTCATGGCGCGGCTTGTGCGCCATGCCGGCATCATGTCGCTCGTCGGGCTCGCGATCATCGTGGCCACGGTCTACGGCTTCGCGCGCATTCCGACCGGCTTTATCCCTTACGAAGACCAGGGCTACATGCTGGCGACCGTGCAGTTGCCCGACGGCGCCTCGCTCGTACGCACCCAGAAGGCGCTCGATCACGTCAGCGCATTGGCGCGCAAGACCCCCGGCGTCAAGGAAGTGGTCACCATCGCCGGCGTCTCGCCGCTCGACGGCAACGCGTCGCTGTCGAGCAACGGCGTCGCCTATGTGATTCTCAAGGACTGGTCCGTGCGCGGCAAGGCGCTGGGTCTGCGCCACATGCTCACCAGCCTCAATGAAGCCATGGGCGAGGTCGAGGAGGCGCAGGTGCGCGTGCTGCCGCCGCCGCCGATCCAGGGCGTCGGCTTTGCCGCCGGCTTCACCATGCAGATCAATCTGCAGGACGGCAGCTCGGACTACAGCAAGCTTGCGCGCGTCGTGAGCACGACCGTGCGCGACGCCGCCTCGCAGTCGGCGATCCAGATGGCCATCAGTTCGTTCCGCGCCGAGACCCCGCAATATACGGTGGAGCTCAACCGCGTGAAGGCGCAGTCGATGCACGTCAACATCGACGACGTGTTCAAGGCGCTCTCCGGCTATCTCGGCTCGACCTACGTCAACCAGTTCAACAAGTTCGGCCGCACCTTCCAGGTCTTCATGCAGGCCGAGCCGGTCGACCGCCAGCGCATCGAGGACATCAGCCATCTCACGGTGCGTAACAGTCAGGGTCAGATGGTGCCGCTTGGCACGCTGGTGAAGATCACGCCGGCGATGGGGCCCTCGCTGATCAGTCTCTTCAACCTTTACCCATCGGCGACCGTGATCGGCCTGCCGCGCGCTGGTTATTCCAGCGGGCAGACGATGGCGCTGATGGAGCAGGTCGCGAACAAGACCTTCCCGCCGCACGTGGAGTCGCAATGGTCGGCGATGTCCTACCAGGAGAACCTGGTCGGTAATCAGATGTACATGGTGTTCGCCATGGCGCTGTTGCTGGTCTATCTGGTGCTGGCTGGCCAGTACGAGAGCTGGTACCGGCCGCTGGCCGTGCTGCTGGCGGTGCCGATCGCGCTCGTGGGTCCGGTGGCCGCGCTGACGGTCCTGCACATCGACAACAATCTCTATACCCAGATCGGTATCGTGCTGTTGATCGCGCTGTCGGCGAAGAACGCCATCCTGATCGTCGAGTTCGCGCGCGAACTGCGCGAGGGCGGTAAACCGATCGCCGAGGCCGCGGTGGAAGCCGCGCGCGCCCGCTTCCGGCCGATCCTGATGACGTCGTTCGCCTTCATCTTGGGCGTCCTGCCGCTCGTCTTGGCCACCGGCGCCGGCGCCAGCGCCCGCGCCTCGATCGGCATCGCGGTGTTCACCGGCATGCTCGCCTCGACCTGTATCGCGATCCTGTTCGTGCCGTCGTTCTACGTGATCGTGCAGCGTTTCGAGGAATGGCGCCTCTCCCGCAAGAAGAAACCGGTCCCGGTGGGGGCGGCCGAGTAGGGCGGTTTTTTTTGGAGCATGATCCCGAAAAAGCCTGTCCCCGGCCTGATCGGGGATGGGTACCGGTTTTCGGAAAAGATCATGCTCAAACAAGAATCTAAAGCGGGATGACGGTTCGAAGAAAAGTCATCCCGCTTTAAAGTCCGCTGCGGCCATATTCTGGTCGTACTCGAAAGGCTATGATAAGAAACGCCGCCGATCAGAGATCGTTTTCGCGTTGAATTACGAATTGGCCGCCGCATTCATTAACATGACACGCACCCGCACCCTCCTTGGCTGTACGATCCTCGCCGCTTGTCTGGCGGCGCCGGGCGGTTTCGCTTTCGCGCAGCAGTCCGGCGGCCTGCTCGGCAACCTGTTCAATAATGGCAGCAAGCAGGCGCAGGCCGCGCCGCAGCCGCCGGCCGCCATGGGGCCGCAGGACGGCGGCGGCGTCGAATCGCGCATCAACCGCATCGAGAATGCGCTGCGCCAGCTCACCGGCCAGATCGAGGTCCTGCAGCATCAGAATCAGATGCTGCAGATGCAGATCAAGCGCATGCAGGACGACACCGAATATCGCTTCCAGCAGTTGGGCAGTGGACGCGGCGGCGCCAAGCCCGGCCAGCGGTCCGAGACCCTCCCGCCGATGCAGAACCAGAACGCGGCAGCCGCGCCGCGCGCGCCGGCCAATCAGGTCGCCAATACCGGGCAGGGCGACGCCTTCAATCCGGCGATGCACCCCAACGCGCCGGGCGCCCCGCGGTCGCTTGGCGGCGCGCCGGGCCAGCCCGTCAACGACGCGCCGGTCGGTGCCCCGGGCGGCCGTGAGGCCGGCGCCCCGCTCGATCTGACCTCGCTTGCCGGTGTGCAGACGGGCGCGCCTGCCGCCGCCCCGCCCAATAATCCGGCCGCGCCCGGCGGCGTGCCGGCCGGCGCGTTGCCGCCGCCGCCGCCGAGCAATCCGAGCGCGACCGGCGCCCAGCTCGCGACCCTGCCGCCGTCGGCCGCGCCCAAGGACGAGTATCGGCTCGCCTACGGCTACGTGCTGCACAAGGACTACGGCCTCGCCGCCCAGGCGTTCCGCGATTTCCTGCGCAAGCATCCCAAGGACCATCTGGTGCCGGACGCGCATTTCTGGCTGGGCGAGAGCCTCTATCAGCAGCAGAACTATGAGGAAGCGGCGCGCGCCTTCCTCGCCGTCTCCACCAAGTACAAGCGCTTCAGCAAGGCGCCCGACGCGCTGCTGCGCCTCGGCCAGTCGCTCGCCGCGCTCCATCACAAGGAAGCGGCCTGCGCCACGCTCAGCGAAGTGAACAACAAATTTCCGCACGCCTCTTCGAGCGTAAAGCGCGGCGTGGCGCGGGAGCTCAAGCGGGCGCACTGCTAGAGCGTTTCCAGGCGACGTGGGAAACGGTTCGCCGTCCGGAAACGCGACAAAAAAAATTGAAAACCAGGGCATGATCCCGAAAAGTGGGAACCGGGTTTCGGTTAAGGTCATGCCCTCTCAAAAAACCGTCTCGGCCTCA
>CAWHJZ010000040.1:0-15554 GCA_963829785.1 uncultured Pseudomonadota bacterium
GGAACATGGCGCCCGCGTTCGGCGCGTTGGTGAAAGTGGCGCCGGAAAAGCCGACAATGCGGATGGCATGTCCACGCCCGGCTGCTTGGAAGCGATATCGTAGGCGCGCTTCATCACGGCGTCGGTGCGCTGAAGCGAAGAGCCTGGCGGCAGCTGCGCCGCCACGATCAGAAAGCCGCGGTCCTGCTGCGGGATGAAGCCCTGCGGCGTCTTGCGGAATTCGTTGAGGCCGAAGGCAATCACGCCGCCGTAGATGACCAGCATGATGAGCGCGAAGCGCACAACCTTGCCGGCGAGCCAGCCATAGCCGCGGGCGAAGCCTCGAAGCCCCAGTTGAACACGCCGAAGAAGGCGCGGAACGGCGCGCCCCACCAGTGATGGCGCTCGCGCTCATGGGTCTTGAGCAGCAGCGCGCACAGCGCCGGCGACAGCGTCAGCGACACGATCAGCGAGATGACCGTCGAGCCGGCGATGGTGAGCGCGAACTGGCGGTAGAACTGGCCCGAAATGCCGGTGATGAAGGCGGACGGCACGAACACCGCCGTCAGCACCAGCGCGATCGCGATCAGCGCGCGGCCGACCTCGTCCATGCTCTTGCGCGCCGCTCCGGGCGACAAGCCGGTGGCGATGTTGCGCTCGACGTTCTCGACGACGACGATGGCGTCGTCGACCACGATGCCGATCGCCAGCACCAGGCCGAACAGCGACAGGTTGTTGAGCGAGAAGCCGAACAGGCTCATCACGAAGAAGGTGCCGATGAGCGAGATCGGGATCGCCAGGATGGGGATGATGGCGGCGCGCCATGTCTGCAGGAACAGGATGACCACCAGCACCACCAGCACCATCGCCTCCAGGATGGTCTGCACCACCGCGTCCACCGACTGCTGGATGAACTGCGTGGGGTCGTAGATGATGGTGTACTTCATCCCTTGCGGGAAATCCTTGGAGATCTTCGCCATCGCCTTGCGGATGTTCTTGCCGGTGGCGAGCGCATTGGAGCCCGGGCGCTGGAACACCGCGACCGCGACCGACGGATGACCGTCGAGATAGGAATTCGAATTGTAGCTCTGCGCCTGCAGCGCGACGCGCGCCACGTCCTTGAGCCGCACCACGGCGGTCGGGCTCTGCTTGATGACGATATTGCCGAACTGGGCCGGCGTGGTCAGGCGCCCTTGCGTGCGCACCGCGATCTGGAAGGCGCGCTGGTGCGGCACCGGCGGCGAATTGAGCCCGCCGGACGCGACTTGCACGTTCTGCCCGCGCAGGGCGTTGACCACGTCGCTGGCGGTCAGGTCGAGCGACTGCAGGCGGTCGGGATCGAGCCAGACCTGCATGGCGTAGTCGCGGGCGCCGAAGATGGTGAGCGAGCCCACGCCCTCCACGCGCGTCAGCGCGTTGGTGATCTCCAGGTTCGCGTAGTTCGACATGAACAACGCGCTGCGCGAATTGTCCGGCGAATAGAGATTCACCACCATCAGGATGTCGGGCGAACGCTTGTCGACCGTGACGCCGACCTGGCGCACCGCCTCCGGCAGCCGTGGCGTGGCGGTGGCGACGCGGTTCTGCACCTGCACCTGCGCGATATCGAGATCGGTGCCGACGGAGAAGGTGACGGAGATGGTGAACCTGCCGTCGGCGGTCGAATTCGACGTGATGTAGAGCATCCGCTGGACGCCGTTGACCGCCTGCTCGATGGGCGTGACCACGGTGTCGGCCACCGTCTCGGCACTGGCGCCGGCGTACTGGCCGCTGATGGTGATGGTCGGCGGCGCGATCTCGGGATACTGCGCGACCGGCAGTTCGAGATAAGCCACCGCGCCGAGAATGATGAAGACGATCGAGATGACCGAGGCGAAGATCGGGCGATCGATGAAGAAGCGCGAAATGGGCATGGGTCGCCCCGCCTCAGTTCGGCTTGACGGGCGTTGCAGGCTTGGCGCTGGACGACTTGGCGCTCGCCGCCGGCGTGCCCTTCGCGGGCGCGGGGGCCTGCCGCTTCGGCGTCACCTTCTGGCCCGGCCGCACGCGCGCCAGCCCGTTGACGATTACCTTGTCGTCCGGCTTGAGGCCGCTATTGATCACCCGCAGCTTGCCGTCGAGTTGGCCGATTGTCACGGTTCTCGTCTTGGCGAGGCTCTTGCCGTCAACGACCAGCACATATTTTTGAGTCTGCTGGCTGGCGATCGCCGTGTCGGGGACGAGCAGCGCCTCATGGGGCGCAGAGGCCGCCACGCGCACGCGCGCGAACATGCCGGGCGTGAACAAGCTGTTCGGATTCTGGAACACGGCGCGGCCGAGAATCGTACCGGTCGACGTGCTGATCACGTTGTTGACGAAATCCATACGGCCTTTGTGGTCGAAGGTCTTTTCGTCGATGAGCTTGAGCGCCACCGGCAGGCCGCCGCTGCGGCTGGCAATGTCATGACCGGTATTGCCCAGCCGCTGGTAGCGCAGGAACGAGGCCTCGTCGAAGGTGAACTCGAAATATATCGGATTGGTCGAGACGATGGTGGCAAGCAGCGTGTTATTAGAGGTGCCGCCGGTGACGAGGTTGCCGGGCGACACCTGCCGCGCACCGATGCGGCCGTCGACCGGCGCGCGCAACTCGGTGAACTGCAGATCAAGCTCGGCCTGGCGCACCGCCGCCTCGGCGCGGGTGGCGACGGCTTGTGCGATGCGGGCGGCCTGCGTGCGTTGCTCGAAGGTCTGCTGCGTAATCGTCTTTTCCTTTACCAGCGACTGGCCGCGTTCAAGGTCGGCCTGCGCGTAAGACAGACTGGCCTTGGCCTGGGTCAGTGTGGCGCGCGCCTGATCGAGCGCGTTCTGGAACGAGCGCTTGTCGATGGTGAATAGGAGGTCGCCCTTCTTGACCAGTTGGCCATCCACGAAGTGCACGCCGTCGAGATAGCCGGAGACGCGCGCGCGCACCTCGACCGAATTCACCGCGACAAAGCGGCCGACATATTCGTCATAGTCGGTGACGGTGCGTTTGACTGGGTTGGCGACGGTGACGGTCGGCGGCGGCGGTGCTTTCGCCTGCTTCTCTTGCTGGCCTTGGCCGCAGCCGGCCAGCAGGGCGGCGAGCGCCAGTGGCAACAGCGCACGGCAGGCGACGCGAGGCAACGATACAGGGGAAGTCGGCCTTGCGGCCTTCGGGGCAGTGGATTTCATGCAGGACCTGCAGTCATCAGGCGACGCTTAGCGTAACCCGGCCCGTCCCCTTAGACCCGGCGGATGGTGTTGTCCACAGTGGGGACGGGATTCGGGGGATGACGAAATATCGTTTCAGGACTGGCGCTTGGCACGAAACGCCGCAAGCCATGTGCGCCCGAAAAATACCGCGATCAAGCCGCCGTAGACCGCGCATCCCAATACCGCCAGCACGGCCAGGATGGCGATCGCGCGCAAATAATCGTCGAGGCCCGCCAGCCAGGCGCTGACCGGCGCGTAAGCCAGGAACAACACCGCCGCCAGCACCGCGCCCGCAATCGCCAGCCGCGCCGCCGATTGCCGCAAGCGCTGGTCGATGCGGAGATGGCCGGCGCGGTGGGCAAACCACACCACCAGGCCGAGATTAATCCAGGCGCCGATCGAGGTGGCCAACGCCAGACCGACCTGAGCGAGCGGGCCCATCAGCAGGAACTTGAAGCCGATATTGACCGCGGCGGCGGCCAGCGCCGCTTTGACCGGGGTTGCGGTGTCACCACGGGCGAAGAAGGTGGCAACCGCGCTGCGGATCAGCACAAAGGGCAACAGGCCAACGGAATAGGCAGCCAGCGTATGACCGGCAGCGACCGCATCGGCAGCGGTAAAGGCGCCGCGCATGAATAGCGCGCGCATGATCAGGTCCGGTATCGTGACGAATGCGGCCAAAGCCGGTACCGCCAGCAGCAGCGTGAATTCCACAGCGCGGTTCTGCGCGTACAGGGCGCCGCGGTCATCGCCAGCCGCGATGCGCTGCGCCATCTCGGGCAGTATTACCGTACCTACAGCAATGCCGATGACGCCGATCGGGAGCTGATTCAGCCGGTCGGCGTAATAAAGCGCCGAGAGCGCGCCAACAGGCAGGAAGCTGGCGATGATAGTGTCGGCGAACAGCGCGAGCTGCACGCCGGCGGAGCCGACCGTGGCCGGCCCCAGGGCGCGGAAAAAGGCCCTGACATCGGCATCGAGCTCCGGCCGGCGCAAACCGGGCAGCGCGCCGGAGCGCCACGTGTTGCCGCCGACCAACAGCGCCTGCAGGACACCTGAAATCAGCACACCCCAGGCGGCGGCATGGCCGGCGGTGGGGAAGAAGGCGGCGAGCAAGAGCGCCGCGATCAGCGACAGATTGAGCAGGATGGGCGCGGCGGCGGCGGTCGCGAAACGCTGCATGGCGTTGAGGATGCCGGCATAGAGCGTGACCAATGTGATCAGCAGCAGATAGGGAAAGGTGATGCGGGTGAGGTCGACCGCCAGCGCGTAGCGCTCGGGATCGTTCTCGAAGCCGGGCGCCAGCACGTCGATGACCGCGGGCGTGAAAATGAGCGCCACCGCCAGCAGCACGAGCTGGGTCGCCAGCAATAGGGTGAAGATGCGGTCGGCAAACACTCCTGCCCGCGCCGGTCCGCCCTGCTCGCGGATGCGGACATAGGCCGGCACGAAGGCGGCGTTGAAAGCGCCCTCGGCGAAAATGGCGCGAAAATGGTTGGGCAGGCGTAAGGCCACGAAGAAGGCATCGGCCACCGGCCCCGCGCCCAGGATCGCCGCCAGGATGATGTCGCGGACGAAGCCGGTCACCCGCGACAACAGCGTGAACCCGCCGACCGTGAGGATGCGCTTGATCATGACGCCGACCTAATCGGACTCCGATTGCCGGGCAACATCACTCCCGGCTTAGTGCTGCACATGGGTATCAGGGTTGGTGCTGTCCTCGGACCGGACATCGATATCGGGTGGTTTCGCATCAACATCAGGAGTTCTTGTTGGTCCACCGAGAAAGGTCAGGCGAGCATTGTACCATTCAGTGCTTTCGGCTGAGCCAGTCGGCTTTCGGTCTGTTCCCGGTATAGACCATGATCCTGTTCAGTGCCGACAATTCAGATCCAATTACCCGCCAGCGCCCTCGATTAGAACTTCCCAGCGAATCGACTGTGAGCCAGCGACATCCATCAGTACATAGAATGGGAAGCTAACTCGAGTTCCCTGCCAATGGGCCAGAGCGGTTGCCTTTGGTGGTCCGAGCCGGCCTTGTGGTTGTCCGTTTATCGGCTTTTTCCATTCGGTCAGCCTTCGCTGGCGACTGGACGGGCCAATCATGGCGCCGGGGGCTCCGGGGCAAGGGGAGAGTGCCGACAACACTTGCCAGGCGAGCGATGTTAAGTGACGGACACAGTCATGAGGTCTTCCGGTGAGGACTAGAGAGCAGCCCTCGTCCGCAGGAGATTTTCCTCGGGCCGACAAGCCGCAAGTCAGCATTGCGGCAAGCCCGCAATGGCGGAGTGAGAAGGCTAATTGGCCGCCGATCCCGGTGCCCCGCTCGCATCGGGGATCGGCAAGCGACGCCATACTCCAATTCCTTGCGGGTCACAATCCGATTCGGTTTGGATTGCAGTCGGATGCCAACCCTGCGCCCCCTCAAACTGAAACACAATCCCGAAGGCCACTCGAGCCTGCTCGATATCGCGTAACGTGCGGTCGTGAGGAATATAATTCCCGGCTTCAAAATCAGCGATCGTCCTGTTCGCGATACCTTGGCCGCTAAGGCCAAGTCTTGTTGGGACATGTTCAGCCATGCGCGGGCCGCGCGCATTTGCTCTCTGTTAATCATAAAATGGTTCTTTTGATGCAGTTACCCATCAATTATGCTGTTATCTCGCCTAAGGACTGGGATTACTGACGGCAAAGGAGGCCGTACTCATGGCGAAGATTTTGGAACTCAATGACGTGTCGCGTCCGGCGCTGGTCCGCGCCGCGCGGGCGGCGGTGGCCGGCGCGCTGGCCGGCGAATTCCCCGAGGACCCGATCATCGGCCGGGACCTCGGACGTGCGCTCTCGTGCGTCAACAGCGTGGTCAAGCGCCACGGTGGCCTCCTGGAAGCGAGCATCGCCGGCGCACTGATGGTGAGCGAGCGTTTCGACGTCCTGACCAACGTCACTCTCCCTCTGACCAAGGGGGCCCAGCAATTGCTGGCCGCGCGCAACCACGACGAAAACTTGGCCAAGATCCGACTCTCTGCTGATTCGGAAGCGGACAGCATCGTGAAGGTCGATTTGGTCGTTGTCGACCCTGAAGTGGGCTGGGCCGGCGCCTACGAGATCAAACGAGGCAATGGCGTGACCGAACACGGCAAGCGCCGGCCCGCAATCCAGAAGTTGCGAGCGGCGCGGCTCGTGCTCGCCTCGCATCTCCGCCTGCTCGGTTACGACACGGTCGATTGCACGACCAGTGCCGTCATTGATTACTACGGCGGCTCCGGTTTCGAGGCGAAGTTCACGCTGACGCGGAATGACCTCGACCGTCACTTCGGAGTGCCGGTGATTGCTACCGTGGACGCGGTGACTGACGCATTGCGCGAGGCGCTGCAGGCGGAACTGCCCCGTCTGTTCGAGCCCGTGTTCGATTGCTTGACCGGCCCCGAACCGTGCCAACGGATCGCGCGCAAGGCCGGCCGGCAAAAGTCCGACACGAGGGAGAAAGAGCCGCTCGATGTCATGTGGTCGCCGCCGATCGGGCCCACGCAGGCTTCGCGTTTGTCCGCCAAACGGAATCGGCCGCGTCAGGCGACGTCCGTCAAGCACTAGGAGGCGCTTCGGCGCCTCCCCTTCCCTTCAGCACATCACCGCACGCAATGATAACGCGTGGAGGCTTGTTATGAGTACCAAACTTCTCCCCACGACCGGCGGCCGGACCGGCGGCGGCTCGCCGCAGCCGATCAAGGCGTCGACCCGTCGCCGCCGCCAAGGGCCGCAATCGCCCAGGAACGGCGCGGTACCGCCGCTGCAGTGGTGGCGCAATCTGCCGGCCGAGGCCTACTCGGCTTCGCACCTGATCACGCTGCATCGCGCCATCGCCGGCATCGGCATGGTCGGCGAGCCACGCTGGGCCGACGCCGCGCACGGCCAACCGGTCGCCGCCGTCGAGGTGGCCCTGCGGACGGTGAACGCCCCCGAGATTCCCCTGCCGGTGGTGGACCTGACCATGTCGACGGTGCTCATCGCGGCGATCCGGGGCAGCACGGCGGCCATCGCGCTTTTGATCACCATGATCGGCAAGAACGCCGACCGTTTCGACCGGACGCGCATTCAGCGCTCCTGGCGCAAGCGCCAGCGCCGCGCGCTGACCAGGTCCGCCGTGGCAGAAGGAGGCCGCCAGTGAAGGCGATGGTGGTCGCGACCCGCGGATGGACGATCGGCGCCTGGGGCGCCGTATCGGTCCTGGGGCTTGCCAGCGCTGCGGGCGGTGGCGTGCGGCTCACGGTGCGCGGAGAAGCGGCGCGATGAATTCGGTTGAGAGGCTTGCTGCTTCCGCCCGCCCGCTCGCCGCGGTGCTGGTCGACCGTCTTCGTGCCACGAGTTCGGCCGGGCCCGTTCGATCGACCTGGCCGCGCCGGCGCCGGGCACGACGATGATGATGCGGCCTTCCAGCCCGACCTTCCGCTCGACGACGACGCGGCGTCGCGTGATGCCGTTGTCGGGGCCGTCCGTCCGGACAAGGCCTGCGCTGCCGTGCTGCTCGGGCGCGCGCTCGACAGCAACCGCACCGCGCTGCGCAAGCTGCAGGATCGAACCACCGTCGCGATCATTGAGGTGCCGACCCCGGATCTCGTCGATCTCGTCAAAGATGTCCTGCAGGACGGTGTCCTCGGCGACAGCGTCAGCGTGATCGAGGGCGACGACTGCAAGGCCGCCGACGCGGGCGCCGCCGGCAACTGCGTGATTCTGTTCAGCCGTGACCAGGGCCTCCAGAAGAAGAACCTGCCCCGCGGCAACAGCGCGTTCGCCGCGGCCTGCCAGGTGCAGCGCGCCATCATCGGCATCGCTGCCGATCCGGACCGCCTGTTGCCGTCCGACCTGGTCCGGCTTGCCGACTATCGGATCGTTCTGCCGCCGCTCGACGCCGAGACGGTTGCGGCGGTAATCGAGGCCGTCACGGGCCGCAAGCCGGCGGCGATCGACCACGAACTGGCCCGCAACACCAGCATTGGAACGCTCATGGCCTGCGTGCGGGCCGACCTTGGGGCCGCGGGGTCCCTGGACAGGCTGCACCGCCTGCTTGGCCAAGCTGCCGACGCGGCTTCGGGGCCCAGCCTCGCCGAGCTGCATGGCCTTGGCGCGGCGCGCGCCTGGGGCGAGGCGCTTGTTGCCGACCTGCGCGACTACAAGGCGGGCCGCTTGCCCTGGTCGGAAGTCGACCGCGGCGCCCTGATCACCGGCGCGCCGGGTACCGGCAAGACCACTTTTGCCCGTGCCCTCGCGCGCGCCGCAGATGTCCATTTTGTCGCCACGAGTTACTCCAGTTGGCAATCGAACGGCGATGGACATCTGGGATTTGTGACGAAGGCTATCAGGGCCGCGTTCGCAGAGGCGCGGCGGCGGCAGCCCGCTATTTTGTTCATCGACGAAATTGACAGCATCCCCACGAGAGGATTGAGAACTTACAATTCGGAGTGGTGGACAGCCGTTGTAAATTGCCTCCTGGAAGAACTTGACGGCTTTGACCGCCGCGAGGGCGTCATCGTGATCGCGTCCTGCAACGATCCCGCCCGCCTCGATCCGGCGCTGGTCAGAGCCGGTAGGCTTGATCGCCACATCGAAATCCCGTTGCCCGACATCCTGGCACTTGAAGGAATTTTTAGGACGCACCTCGCTGACGCCCTGAGCGGCGTCGACCTGCGGCCGGCGGCGCTTGCCGCCCGCGGTCACACCGGGGCCGACGTCGAACGCTTCGTCCGCGACGCGCGACGCACCGCGCGCAAGCTGGGGCGTGCTATGAGAATTCAGGATCTGCTCGACGCCGCGGGTCAGGACGCTCGCCGCTGGTCACCGGATGCCCGCCGGCGCGTTGCCTATCACGAGGCGGGCCACGCCATCGCGACCATCGTGTTGGGCCTCGGCGAGCCGGTCGCGCTCTCAATCGACGGCGGCGGCGGCACCACCGAAAACGAAATCGCCACGGCCCAGGCGCTCACGCGCGGGCATTACGAAGATATTTTGGCCGCCCTTCTCGCCGGCCGCGCTGCCGAGATCCTCGTCTGCGGCGAACCCACGGCGGGCGCCGGCGGCGATGAAGACTCCGACCTCGGCCGTGCCACGCAACTCGCGCTTCGCCTGGAGGCATCCTACGGGCTGGGCGATCTAGGACCGGTATGGATCGCGCCTTCCGCTCAACGTGATTTTCTGCTCATGCCCGAACTGCGAGCTTCTGTCCGCCTGCGCATCGAGCACGCGCAAAAGGCAGCAACTGACTTGCTGGCCGGCAACCGGAAGGCCCTCGACGCGCTCGGCGCTTCGCTGTTCGACCGCGGCTATCTCGACCGCACCGAGATGAACGATTTGTTGAGACCTCTCTCTTTGCGTCTAGCAAACGCCTCGACGTCAACTCCTGGTACGCAAGTTGGAACGATCGGCCCCGAGCAACCTGAAAGCTCCACAGGAGATAGCGGCTCGGTCGGAGACCCTTGATATCTTGGTAACCGCGCAATAACCGCTATTTTCAATTTCGGTTTAGCCACACTTCTGGCGATGGTAAAGGAGGCTGGGCGGGCGGTGTCCTTTCAGGATCAGCTAGATTGGCATGCAGTTGCGATTGCTTCGCACGACTGCGCATAACGTACCGCGATTGCCTTCAGTTTTCGGCCTGCGCTAACGAAGAGCATAGTCCTCAAATAGATTTTAGTTGATATATTCGACGTGAGCACAGCAGAATGAAAACAGAAGAGCCGAGATCGGTCAGCTCTGAAATCCGGCATACCTGGCGGGCTGAAATTCACATGCTCAATCGAACCAGTCGGACAAGTATATGTTGATTAGAACGACAAACGCTATGCTTCCAAATGCCAACGAATGGACGCCGCAACGGATTCACGAGACGGCGTGCCGCGACGGAATTGGCGATTTGGATTCGCGGACGGCGACCTTTATCATCACCCGACTTTTCTTCCGGGACAAAAAAGAAGGCGCACTGAACCAGATACATGAAGAACTTTACGACCTTGTACACGACGTTCGTGAGATGGTGGCGACCGCTGACCCGGACATATTGCGCTCTTCTCTGCCGGATATTCTCTCAGATCTGGATTATCTTGCGACAGCCTTCGAACCGGGGCGGCGACCGCGCGATGCGCGCATCATAAGCGCCGAGGCCTTGACCGTTCTGACAGCGAGATTGCCTGTCTGCCTGACGCCGCCGTCCTGGGCGGGCAGCCATTTCGGGGATTACGGCCGTTTTCTGATAGGGGCATCCGCCGAGCCCCACTCGTCGGTTCCAATTGAAGCCCCGCCGGAAAGGCGACCGACCTTGGGACGCGCAGGCGACATGATCCCGATCAGTGGCGCTTCCTTGCTATTTTCGGGGCTGCTGAACATGATGTCAGCTGAGGACCGTCCGTTCGCCGTATCGTCGCCCGAATTGACCAATTGGCCCGAAGGCCTGGCTCAACTCGGCTTCACTCCGGATGCGCTTCCCGAGGCCGGCATTGACATCCGCACTCTGAAGAGCCTCGAACCCGCGCAAAAAGCCGAAATCGCGGAATTGGCCCGCAGCGCCGCATCGTGGCTGAAAACGAACTTCGGAATTACAAAACGTAACGATCCGATAATCCTGGATCGTAACCGCCTCGTGGGCCCCAAGGCCACCGCATGGGTTTTTCAGCGCCTGTCCGAAGTGCCCTTTCCGGTCCCCACCACGCCGGAGCGGAACGAGGTAGCGGCCTTTCTGCGCGATTGCACCGACGAATCCTACGACTTCCATCCCACGCTTCGAGGATCTCTATATGCGGTTCTCTTCGATCTGATCCGGCGGACTGCCGAGGAAGCTTTCAAATGCGCCCCAGAAACATTTCGACGAAGCGCGCAGGCCGTCGGGCTTTTGGACCCCGAGAAAAACTCGGCCGCCTTCGACCGCTATGCTGAGGGCTTTGCCCGCATATTCACCCAAATCCGCTTCATCGACCAAGCGCGGCGCTACATTGAAACACGTCGGCCGTCGATCGAGAAAATGTTCGAACCCAAAGGGGAAGACCAATATTCGGATGAGGAGTTTTCAGAATTGGGGCGCTGGTCCGACTATCTTAAAGGCTTGTTGCAGCTTGGCATATATGAGCAGGGGCACGATGCGGCGGCTCGCTTCGATCTTCCCGCGCCGAGATGGAAGTTTCCGTCGAAGCTGCCGCAAAGCCGACAAGAGAAGGATCTGGCGGACGCTCTGGTTGCCGCAGCCCAAAAAGGCAAGCGGGCGTGATCAAGACGGCGTCCGCAGCCTATTTGGATGCTGCATGTAGTGGCAATTGACGGTCGGCATCAAGTGGAGCCCCTCGATAAGGCCCGCACGGATCGTACGATCCAATCCGATCCAAGAAAGATTGGACCCATCTCGGTGAGCCAGAGCCGCCCTGGATCGTACGACCCAGGCCGATACGCCTCGTCCGAGAAATAGGCCGGAGTCGGTGGGATGCTGGCATCCCTCCGACGTGCCATATGCCATCCCCATGGATGCCCAGATCAAAGAACATCGGCCGGATAGCGCCGCGGAGACATACGTCCGCTTGGAGGAGGCCTTCAACCATTTCAACGAGGTACTTTTTGACGGTGAGCTCCCATGCCCGCTCATCACTCTCCAGCGCAAGGCGCGCAGCCGTGGGTTTTTCACGCCCCAAAAATTCATCCATCGCAGCATTGAAGGGCTTCACCTCGACGAGCTCGCGCTGAACCCGAAGGCTTTCCACGGCCAGCCGGACGAATTCATCCTCGGTTTCCTTGTCCGCCTGATGTGTTCGGCCTGGCAGCATCATTGCGGCCACGCGGGCCGACCCGGCTATCATAATTCGGAATGGGCGCAAAAAATGCAGGCAGTCGGCCTCGAGCCCACCTCCGCCCAAACCGATCGGACGGCTCAGACCGGCGACCGCGTCGAACACAGCATCGTACCAGGCGGACCTTTCGACACCGCGTGCAGAGAACTCCTGACGGGAGGGAAGATCGTCTATTTCGAGGACAACCGTTCGCAGGTGGAGCGGGACCGAAAGACGGCCAGTAAACAGTGCTTTTCTTGTCCGAGCTGCGGACAACGAGTCTGGGGAAAGTCCGCCACGAGGGTTCGATGCGACGCATGTGACGTGCTTCTGACGAGCCAGCCGACACAGGCCAGAACGTTCTCGAGCGGACCGCGTCAAACTGAAACGAAGTCGAAAGAAAGAGCGAGCCACCCCGCGACGCAACTCGATCGCTCCCAACAAGCCAAAGCGAACCGTCGGCAGGCAAGTTCGAAAGACAGGAGCGCTCCGCAACGAAACAAATCGCCGAGCAATCCCGCACGGGGGAGCTTGTCTTTTGGAAACGGCATCCACCCGGAGGCCAAAAAGCAGAAAGCGCAGCCGACGTCGTCGACGTTGGCTGTGGAATTCAACGTGGGCGAAGATCTCGCCCGACGAGCGGCTCTGGTCGACAAACCTTGGAACGCGAGGTGAAAAAGATGACTAAAGAAGTGCAATTAAAGCGGCGAATCGATCCACTTTGCAGCGTGTCGCAACTCGCTTTGATGGTCGTGCTTGGCCCGACCGGCGGTCTCGGCAAGACGAAATTCTCGAAATTGATCGCGAGTTATCTCGAAGCGGCTGACTTGCGTGTCCGGTCGATCCGAGTGGAAACGGGCGTGCGGGCGTGCGAATTCGGACCCCATGATATCGTCATCGATCTCGACCATGCTGCCGAAGCCGCACTCGGATTGGGCGGCGAAGCGACGATTTTCGAGCCCGCGTGGACGACTTTTGAACAGGCCATGGCAGGTAAATGCGCCGCCGTAATCGATGGCGGAGCCAACGCTCATCCGCCGGTCTTGGGAATGGCTGGCCTCACCGGCCTCTCGACCCAGGTCGCCGCCGCCGGACGGCAGTCCGCGGCATTCGTGGTGACCACGCCCGATCCGGAGACGGCGTCGCAAGCCTTGACGTTGGTGAAGGATGTGCGCGAGCGCATGCCCGAAACGCACGTCGTACTGGTGATCAATTATCGGACGCCGACCGAACGGCCCGGGCTCACAACGCCGCAGGCAGAGGCCTTCCGCGCGGTGCTGCGCCCGCACAGCGACCTCCCGACGCTCGTCTTGCCCTTCGTCCGGGGCCACGCGTTGACCGCTCTCACGCGGAACCATCGCTCGTACCTGTCCGTTATGCGCGCCAGCGAAGCCGACCTGCTCAAGCTGACCGGCGGCGGAAAAGTGGCGACCGCGACCGCGCGGGCCTTCTTCGCCGCTTGGTGGCGCGACGCGGTCCAACAGCTCGAACAGATGTTCCCCATCTGATGCCCGCAAGGCGCGACATTTTCGCTACGCACCGCGCACTCGCGTGGGCACTCGCGCGGATGGTTCCGATTTACATCGAGCAGATCACTGCGATCGTCGCCAAGGCGCTTGCCGAAGACGACGGGAAGGCAGTGGCCGCCTTCCGTCACCTTTTGAGCAACACGGAATACGCCCGCGCCTGCGCGAGAGCCGTGACCATCCGGCAGGAGCGCGACAGTGCACTGTTCAATCAATATTCGCGGCGCTTGAAAATTACGCTCGGCTCCTGCTTCCGGAAAATCCGCAAGCTCGCGACCCGTCCGCCTAAGCAGTGGCGGCGCCGGCGCGTGAGAAACAAATAAACCGACTTTGTTTGTCGCCATGGAAAGCCAATTTCTCCGCATCGAAGGTTACGGGCGCCATCCGTCCAAACGGAAGTCGAACGGCCGCTCAATGGAGGGGGTTGCATTCGAGGCAGAGCGACAGACCGGGTATTGCTCCCACGTGAAACACCCCAAACCGCCCATCACATTATTCGGAGGCGAACCGCGCGAGGCCGTACGCCTGGCTGCAGAGCGCGCGGAACAAGCCGTCGATGGCGCCGACAAGAAGCTACGGTGCGACGCCCTGATATTCCTCGGAGGCGTGGCAAGCTACCCCGTCGAGTGGGAGCGCGTACGAAATGATGATAATCAAAAAATGCGTCTCCGACGCTGGCTCAAGCTATTGCTCAAATTCTTGAAGGCAAAATACCCCGAGACGCTCGGTTACGTTCTATTGCATACGGACGAGCGCTATCCTCACGTGCACTGGGGTGCGGTACCCAAGCTGGAACCGAACAAACGTATGCGCCTTTCGAGCATTCATCCGGGACACGCTGCTTCTGAGCGTATAAAGGCCGACGGCGGCACCAATGCCGCCGCAATGAGGGCGTATAAACGAGCCATGGTCGAGTTGCAGGATGCGATCCATGCCGAAGTCTACGCGCCGGTCGGCATCGCGCGTGTCGGCCCAAGGCGACAACGTCTGACCCGCGGCGAATACAAGGCGCGACAGAAAGCCGACCAGGCCCTGGCGATCACACTCGATGCAGAGCAGGAGCTGAAGGCGAAATGGCGGACTGAGATCGCCGCCAAGTTTCAGGAAGAAATTTCAAGCTGGAAACACCGTTGCGCAAGTCTAGCTGCCCTGCTTACCGCGGCCAACAAGGAGATATCCGACTTGAAAGCACAGCTTGCAGCCTTGGAGAACCAACTCAAAGCGCCGAACCGCGACCTCAACAAACGTCCAGGATAGAGTCTATTCCCCGCGATACGCGACAAGGCTGACCTGCGGTATTTCGCGCGTCAGCCTTGCCTTGTCGGCGGACGCGTACCATCCCATGCGCATCACCGCCTCGCTTACGCGGGCTCCGTCTAAAGATCAGCGGCGAGTTTACGCGCCTCTTCGCCGTGCCCGCTATCGGTAGCACCGGCACGCGTCTGAAGACGTTGCGGCAAAAATGAACCTTCTAGCGCTTCCAGCGGGCAACACCTCGAACAGCGCTTCCTCGATGGAGATTTCTAGCCAACGGTAGCGATCGACAACGACCACCTCAAAGGTCTTGCGCCGCAGCTTTAGGACCTTGAGGCAAACATCGCCAGCCTCTGCGTGCCCGTCCGTGGCTGCCGCCCAGATCTCCTACCGGGCCTCCCTGCGCTCTTACTAGCCGACCCTTGAGTCGGTCGGCCTCGGCATCCAGCATTGCGTAAGATTTGCTTCGAATTTCTCGCGGACCATGGGCTTAGCTGGGACGACATGTGCCGGTGAACTAGCCCGACCACGATAACTTCCCACTCGATGGAAGGCCAAACCGGAATTGGCATCGGCTCTCGGCCGCCGAACTTAGCGGCGCGACTTTTCGCGCAACCTAGACCAAAAGAACCAACTGATGCCTATTACAATCGCAACAACAACAACGCCATCGAATTCATGAAATAGCCGGCGGAAATTTGGATCGTTGTGCCAACCGTCGCCTAGCATGTACCCGATGTAGGCCAGCGCAAGACACCACGGCCAAGAGCCGAGAAAAGTATAG
>CAWHJZ010000041.1:0-141797 GCA_963829785.1 uncultured Pseudomonadota bacterium
AGGCGGGCGCGCCGCTCGGCGGTGTTACCGGTGGCGATCAGGTGGTCGATGCTCGGGTTGATGCGCGCGGCGACCTGCGATGGCGTGAGCCCGAGATCGCTCGGCCGCACGACCTCGCCTTGGCTCATGGGAATGCCGCCAACGATCTGGGCGATGTATTCGCCGAGCCCGATGCGGACGAGGTGCTCCTCCAGTTCGCCGAGGGTGTCGTCGCGCACCATGCGCTCGGCGTAGGCGGCAAGTTGCCGCACCGCCTCGACGTAGGTCGCGAGCCAGGCAAGGCCATGGGTGGCGCGCTGCTCGCGCTCGGCGAGGCGGCCCACGACGTGGCCTTCCACCACCACCCGCTCGCGCACCGTGGCGGTGGCGTCGGCCAGCAGCGCCTCGAGCGCGGCGGAGGCCTCGCGGGCAAGCTCGACCAGTTCATGGTCGGTGGCGGGACGGGAGGCGGCGATCGGCATAGGGCTTCCTCGGTCAGGCGGTCAGGCGCCGGCAGGGGGGTTCCGACGACAGTACGCGTGCACTGCACAAAAGCAAAGAGGGCACTGTAAATTGGGCCCTCCGGGCGCTCTAGCCCTGCGAAATTGCTACAAAATTAACCATTTCAGGATTCCATGGTGCGAAACCACCGCAGCGCCCTGTTGCCCCTGCGAGGCCGCTCCCATGCGCGCATTCAAGCTTCCATTTACGGTGCGCAACCCGGTCCGGCTGCTGGGCTCGATCTCGGTGCGCAACCGGATCATCGCGCTGGCGTTGATCCCGGCGATCGGCTTCTTCATCAACGGCGTCACCTATTTCGTCGGCGAGCATGACGTCGGCGGCGCCTTCCAGACGGTTAAGAGCTCGGGCGAACTCGCCGACGCCAGCCGCGAATTCAAGGGCGCGGTGGCGGCGATGCGGATCATCGTCAAGGACTTCGGCGTCCACCCCAGCAAGGCACTGGCAATGAGCTTCCAGCTTCAGCAGAGGCTGGCGCTGAACAGCCTCGACACCATCGCGGATTCGATCAACGCGCGCCACGCCGCCATCATCGGCGCGCTGCGCACCGACGTGGGAAAACTGAACGACACGTTCGCAAAGCTGGTGGAAGGCCAGACTACGCTCGGCTTTGATGAAAATTCCGGCCTGCGCGGCAATCTGCGCAATGCCGGCAATGCGGTCGAACGCATCATCAACGAGAATATGACTTGGCTCGACCCCGGCGAAGCCAGAAAGCTATTGGTCGCGCTGCTTGCCATGCGCAACTACGAGATCAAATACAGGCTCGATCCCATCGAACTGACGCGACAGCAGTTCCTCGGCGCCTTCAAGAAATTCAACGACACCTTTGCCAACATCGACGGCACGCCGGCGATGAAGGTCGCGCTCGACCGCCAAGTGAGGGCCTACGCCTACACCTTCGCGCAATGGGTCAAGGGTTTCGACCAGGTTCAGCCCTTGCGCGCCGTGATCGACATCGATAGCCAGCGCATGATGCCGGCGGCTGACAACATCATCACGCGGGCGCGTGAAACCGCCGACGATGCCTCAAAACGGCTGGCGGCGGCGCAGGCCCGCACGCGCACCGGCATCATCGCCGCCGGCATCGCCATGGCGGTGCTCAGCCTCGCCTTCAGCTTCATGATCGGGCTGAGCATCACGCGGCCCCTGAACGGGCTGGCGCAGGCGATGAAGCGGCTCGCCGAGGGCGACACCGATGGACGCATTCCGGCGACGCAGGCGCGAGACGAAATCGGCGGCATGGCGCGCACGGTGATCGTATTCCGCGATTCCATGATCGAGCGCGAACGGCTGGCGGCCGTGCAAGCCGATGAAAGCCGCGCCCGCGAGCAGCGCAGCAGCACGATTTCGCAGACCATCGCGCAATTCAAGAATTCGGTCGAAAACGTGCTCGGCAAGCTGCGCGGCGCGTCCCTGCAGTTGGAAATGAGCTCGAACGATCTCAACAAGGCGGCCGATACGGTGAGCTCGGAAGCCGGCGCCGCCGAACAGCGCGTCGGCGCCGCCTCCGACAACGTCACGGCCGCCGCCGGCTCGGTCGACGAACTGGCGATGTCGATCGGCGAGATCGCATCGCAAGCGGCCAAGTCCACCGGCGTCGCCAAGCGCGCGGTGTCGGAAGCCGAGCGCACGGTCACCACCATGACCGAGCTGGGCAATGCCGCCACCCGCATCGGCGAGGTGGTGGGGCTGATCCAGGCGATCGCCGGGCAGACCAATCTGCTCGCGCTCAACGCAACCATCGAGGCCGCGCGCGCCGGCAAATCCGGCAAGGGCTTCGCGGTGGTCGCGTCGGAAGTGAAGTCGCTCGCCGGGCAGACCGCCAAGGCGACCGAGGAGATCGCGCTGCAGATCGGCGAGATCCAATCCGCCGCCGCCGACGCAGGGCAGGCGATCGAACAGGTCAACGACATCATCCGCGACATGTCGGACATCGCCACCACGGTGGCGGCAACCGTCGATCAGCAGAACGCGGCGGTGTCTTCGATCGCCGAAGGCGTCAACCGCGCCTCGGGCGAGGCGCGGATCGGCGCCGAGTCGATGAGCCGGGTGGCCGGCGCGACCAGCGACGCGCGCGCCACCGCCGCCGGCGTCAAGGAACTGGCCGACGCGGTGGCGGTGGAGGCGGAAGGGCTGGAAACCGAAGTGCGCCAGTTCCTCGTCAACGTGCAGGCGGCGTAGGTCCGGCGATCTCACGGGCGCCGTCCCCGGGACAGCCGGTACCTTGCAAACGCGCCGGCAATGAATGATTTGGAGGACGGCGTCCTTTCGGAGCAAGTCCTTTGCGCTATGTGACATTGTCATTTCGGATCGCCGTTGACGCGGCGCGACACCTGATCGCCGACGACGGCTGGGCCATCGCCAGCCATATCGCGTTGTCGATGCTGATGGCGCTGTTCCCGTTCCTGATCGTGGTCACGACGCTGGCCGGCTTCTTCTTCGGCTCGCACGAACTCGCCAATGAAGCCGCCAAACTGTTGTTGGAAGCCTGGCCGCCGGAGGTCGCCGGCCCGATCGCCCAGGACGTCACCGGCGTGCTCACGAAGACGCGCGGCGACGTCCTCACCTTCAGCGTGCTGTTCGCGACCTATTTCGCCTCAAGCGGCGTGGAGAGCCTGCGCATCGGGCTCAGCCGCGCTTATGGCGCGCCGGAATCGCGTTCATGGTGGTGGCTGCGGCTAGAATCGATCTTCTATGTGCTGGTCGCCGCTATCGCCATTCTGGCGTTCGCGTTCCTGGTGGTGCTGGCGCCGCTGATCTGGGCCAAGCTCGTCCAGTACGTGCCGGCGATGCAGCCGTTCGGCAATCTCGTGACGTTGACGCGCTACGCCATCGCTGCGGCGGTGCTGACCATCGCCTTGCTGATCCTGCACAAATGGTTGCCGGCGGGGCGGCGCACGTTTCTCGAGGTGGCGCCCGGCATCGTGGCGACGTTGCTGTTGTGGCTGATCAGCGGCGCGGTGTTCGGCCGTTATCTTGCGTCTTTCGCCTTCGCCTATTCGATCATGTACGCGGGGCTGGCCTCGGCCATGATCGCCCTGGTGTTTCTTTATATGTGCGCGTCGATCTTCATCTACGGCGCCGAATTGAATTCGGTCATTGCACGGATGCGCGGCGAGCAGCCCTGAAACGCGCACCGGCGGCGCGCGGCAGCGCTCGCACAGCGCGGAATTTGCCTAAAAACTACACCGCCAGTTGAATTAGATATTCATAAATGTCCGCCATCCCGGATCGCGGATTTTCCGGGTTCAGTAGCCTCCGGCGGGTGTCCGCCCCATGCGCGCGGACCGCAATGCCAAACCGGAGGGCACGGTTGGGATCGTCACTTCAGTACAATCCGGCACTGGATGGGCTGCGCGCCATCGCCGCCATGCTGGTCGTCGCCAGCCATTGCCGTATACCGGGACTCCGAGGCGGCTTTTTCGGCGTCGACCTGTTCTTCGTCCTGAGCGGGTTTCTGATCACCCGGCTTCTGGTCGACGAATATGGCTCACGCGGCCAAATCGACCTGCCGGGATTTTATCTGCGCCGCATCCTTCGGCTCACGCCGCCGCTCATCCTGATGCTGACTGCGTATTTGGCGGTCGCGCCCACGCTCTGGCCGCAGTTCGATCTCTGGGAACGCATCCGCGACGCCGGACTGGCGGGGTTCTATCTGTCCGACTACGCGCAGGCCTTGTGGCAACATCCCAAGATGTTGCTGCATTCATGGTCGCTCTCGGTCGAAGAGCATTTTTACCTGATTTGGCCGTTCGCCGTCCTGATGTTGACGCGGTTCCAACTGCGTTGGCGAATTGCGTTTCTCATCGGCATCTACGTCCTTGTCACGGCTTGGCGCATCTTCGAATACGAGCACGTGGGCTGGATACAAACGTATTTTCGCTTCGACACGCGTATGGGCGGGCTGGTGTTCGGGGCGCTGCTCGTGATCGGACTGCCGCGGCTCGAGCGGATTTCCAAGGAAACCGCCAATGCCGCCGGCACGTTCGCCTGCATTGCGCTCGTTTCGTGCATTGCCATCAGCTGTTGGCGCGACCACCGCGCCTTGGAGTGGACCATGAGTGTGGTGGAAATCGCAGCCGCGGCGCTTCTGATCGCGGCTTCGGTCCAAACCTCATGGGTGAGCGCGCTGTTGTCGACGCCGCCGCTGGTCGGCATCGGCATCATCTCGTACGGCGTCTATCTGTGGCATTACCCGGCCGCGGTCTTCTTGAGGACTCAACTGCCCTGGTACCAGACCTGGCCGCTGGTGCTGGCTTTTGCCCTCACTGTGGCAACCATCAGCTATCTGCTCGTCGAACGGCCGCTGCAACACTATCGCCGGGGTCTTGGTGCACGCCGGCGCGCCGCTGGCGACGAGCGCATGCCCGCGCCCGCCGGAACGGCCGTTTCGTGAAGGGGGGGCGCAGGCGAAAAGCTCGTTAGACGGCGCCCGCCGCCTCCTGCACGTCCTCGAGCGTCTTCAGGCCCTCGCGCGGCGAATTGACCAGCACCGCCATGTTGCCGGGCGGGTGCTGGTTCTTCCACATCATGGTATGCGCGAGCGGGATCTTCTCCCACGGGAACACGGCGCTCATGCAGGGATCGATGCGCTGCTCGAGCACGAAGCGGTTGGCCTGGCTTGCCTGCTTCAGATGCGCGAAGTGCGAACCCTGGATGCGCTTCTGCCGCATCCAGACATAGCGCGCATCGAAGGTGAGATTGTAGCCGGTGGTGCCGGCGCAGAACACGACCATGCCGCCGCGCTTCACGATCATGCACGATACCGGGAAGGTCGCTTCGCCCGGATGCTCGAACACGATGTCGACGTCGCGTTTTCCCGTGATGTCCCAGATCGCCTTGCCGAAGCGGCGCGCCTCCTTGGTCCAGTCGCCGAACTCGGCGGAATTGACCGGCGGCAACTGGCCCCAGCACTTGAAGTCCTTGCGGTTGATGACACCCTTGGCGCCGAGATTGAGTACGTATTCGGCTTTGGAGTCGTCGGAGATGACGCCGATGGCGTTGGCGCCCGACGCCGCCACGAGCTGAATGCCGAACACGCCGAGACCGCCGGAGGCGCCCCACACCAACACGTTGTCGCCCGGCTTGAGCGTGTGCGGCGCGTGGCCGAACAGCATGCGGTAGGCTGTGGCGAGGGTGAGCGTGTAGCAGCCCGCCTCCTCCCAGGTGAGATGCTTGGGCTTGTGCATGAGCTGGCGCGACTGCACGCGGCAGAACTGCGCGAACGAGCCGTCCGGCGTCTCGTAACCCCAGATGCGCTGCGAGGGTGACAGCAACGGATCGCCGCCGTTGCAATCTTCGTCGTCGCCATCGTCCTGATTGCAGTGGACGATGACCTCGTCACCCACATGCCAGCGTTTCACCTTGCTGCCGACCGCCCAGACGATGCCGGCCGCGTCGGAGCCGGCGATGTGATAGGGGTGCTTGTGCACGTCCAGCGTTGAGATCGGCTGGCCGAGGCCGGCCCAGACGCCGTTGTAGTTGACGCCGCCGGCCATCACGAGCAGCAGCACCTCGTCCTCGCCGATGGGCCAGGTCGGCACCACTTCGAGCTGGAACGATTGATCCGGCGGCCCGTGCCGTTCCTTGCGGATGACCCAGGCGTGCATCTTCTCCGGCACGTGTCCGAGCGGCGGGACCTCGCCGATATCGTAGAGATCCTTGAGCGGAGCGATGCTCCGCACGGGTGCGGCAGCCGGCATCTGCATCTCCTTGAGGCAGCGAAACCCTGTTAGTCTGCCGCATAAGATGTTGCAGCGCAACATCAACGTTCGACCATCCGAAAAGCCGCGCCGAAGGGCGCTTTAAGGGTTCCGCAACGCCGCCGGCCTAGCCTCGCCAGGCCCGAAGGCGGGGATTTGCATGGCTGTCTACGAATTGACCGATAGGCGCGGTACCGCCATCCCGCTGTCGCGGCCGGCCGAGCTGACGTGCTTCGCGCTGATCGTCGCGCACGCAGTCTATCTCGCCGCTTCCTACCTGCAGGGTAGCTGGCTGATCGCGCCCGACGGCGGCGGTGTGCCGACAGACTTCGTCAGCGTCTGGGCGGCGGGAAGGCTGGTGCTCGAAGGCCATGCCGCCGCGGCCTACGACTGGCCGGTGCACAAGGCGATGGAGGTGACGGCGCTCGGTCATCCCTTCGCCGGCTATTTCGGCTGGCACTATCCGCCAACGTTTCTGTTCATCGCCGCCGCGCTGTCGCTCATGCCCTATACGGCGGCCTATGTGCTGTGGGCCTTCGGCACCTTTCCCGCTTATCTCGTCGCTATGCGCGGCATCGTCGGCGATCGCACCGGCTATTTCCTCGCCGCCGCTTTTCCCGCCGTGTTGTGCAATTTCATCGACGGCCAGAACGGTTTTCTGAGCGCGGCGTTGTTCGGCGGCACGCTCGTGCTCTTGCCACGACGGCCGCTGCTCGCCGGCGTGCTGCTCGGCCTGCTCACCTACAAGCCGCATCTCGGCCTTCTGTTTCCGATCGTGCTGGCGGCGAGCGGACGCTGGAAGACGTTTGGCGCGGCGAGCGTCACCGCGGCACTGATGGCGGCGGCGGCGTGGGCGGCCTTCGGCGTTGAGACCTGGCAGGCCTTTATCGGCAACATCGGCCACACGTCGGAAGCCTTCCTGTCCGATGGCTGGGCGGACTGGGCCAAACTGCAATCCGCCTTCGGCCTGGCGCGTATTCTCGGCGTGCCCGAAGGACTGGCCTGGACGGCGCAGATCGTGCTCGCGTTGGCGGTCGCCGCCGCGGTGACCGCGCTGTGGCGCAGCCGCGCGCGTTACGAGATCAAGGCCGCCGCGCTCGGCGCCGGCGCGCTGCTGGCGACGCCGTATCTTTACACCTACGACCTGGTGGTGCTGGCGGTGCCGCTCGCCTACCTGTTCAAGCTTGGCCGCGTGCACGGATTTTGGCCGGGCGAGATGCCGGCGATTGGCGCCGCCTGCCTGCTGATCCTGATCTTCCCCTTCGTCAAAGCGCCGGTCGGTTTCGCCGCCGTGCTGGTCGTCGCCGCACTGGTTGCGCGCCGCGCGCTCGCGTTGCGGAAAGAGATGACAGCGCAAGCCTCCGCCTGATGCTTCACGGCTTGGCAATGCGCCGCCCGCGCAGCAGCACCAATGCGGCTTCGAGCGTGCCGGCAGCACCATAACAGCCGACGATCCACCACAGGCTTTGCGGATCGGCGTCATAGGTTCGCCCCATCAGCAGCAGAAAGCTCAGTCCGGTGGCGGCGGCGCCGGCGAGCGGCCAGAGCGCGGCAAGCCCGATGCGCCGGCGCAGGCGCCAAGCCGACAGATTGATGGCGAAGAAGATCAGCAGGAAAGTGGCGCTGGCGAACGTCGAGATCACCGTCAGCGACGCGGTCAAGGTGAAAGCAAGCGCCGCAGCGGTCAGCACCAGCAACGCCACCCACGGCACCGGGCGCACGCGCTCGCGCAACGAAAACACCTTCGGCAACGCGTGCTCGCTCGCCATAACCATGGCGAGCCGCGCCGAGCCGAACAGGGTGGCGTTGATGGCGGACGCCGTCGACAGCAACGCGGCGATGCCGACCAACACGAAGCCGAACTGGCCCATGATCGGGCGCGCGGCCACCGCCAGCACGTATTCCTGATCGTGCTCGATTTGCGCCGCCGACAGATTGCCGAGCGCGGCGAGCGCGACCGTGACGTAGATCGCGGTGGTGAGCACGATGGCGATGATCAGCGCGCGCCGCAAGTTGCGTTGCGGGTTCTGCATCTCGTCAATGGCGTTGGGAATGAGCTCGAAGCCTTCGTAGGCGACGAAGATCAGCGCCGCGGCGGTGATCGGCGCCAGCATGCCGCGGTCGAACAAGGGTTCGAAATGCGACGCCTTCACCGTGTAGAGCCCGGCGGCGGCAAAAGCAGCGAGGATGGCGAGCTTGATGGCGACCACCGCCAGTTCGGTCGCGCCCGAAGTCTTGGCGCCGCCGAGATTGACCACGAGGAAGCCGAGCAGCACCAGCGTCGACAAGCCGGCGCTGATGGCGCCGGGCGTACCGCTGCCGTCGAACAGCGTTTCGCCGTAAGCGCCGAAGGCTGTGGCGTAGAGCGCCAGCGTGCCGACATAACCGGCGACCAGCAGCCAGCCGGCGATCGCCGCAAGGCCGGGGCGGTCGAAAGCGTGCTCGATATAGGTGAAGCTGCCGCCGTCGCCGCGGAAGGCAAGGCCGAGATGAGCATAGGAGAGTCCGGTGAGCAGCGCGATGGCGCCGCCGATCCCGAACGTGAGCGGCACCGCATGGCCGGCCTGGGCAATGGCGAGGCCGAGCACGGCGAAAATACCACCGCCGATCATGCCGCCGATGCCGATAGCGACGACTTCGGCCAGATTGAGCTTAGGTGTTGTCGCGTCCATGATTATGGATGTACCTCACAAGTCCCGAACCTTAGCGCGCCGAGACGGATGGTGTCGCGGTGCCGACGCGTGGCGACAAATCCGTCATACGCCCATCAAATGAGTCTGTTTACAGTTCGTGGCAACCGCTCGACCAACTCAGCGGTTTGCTGTTGAATCGGCGTCGTCTGCAGGCCGCGCCACCGGGGCGCCGCAGCCGATCACGGAGGGCGATATGGCACTCGAATCACTGATCATCCTGATTATCGTCGGCGCCATCGCCGGCTGGCTGGCTGGCCTCATCGTCAAGGGCGTCGGTTTCGGCCTGATCGGCAACATCATTGTGGGCATCGTCGGCGCCTTCATCGGCACCTGGGTGCTGGGCGCGCTGCACATCATGATCGGCGGCGGCATCATCGCGGCCATCATCAACGCCACCATCGGCGCGGTCATCCTGCTGTTCATTATCGGGCTGGTGAAGCGGGCCTGATCGCCCCACCTCGGGGGCTTGCCGCAAGGGGCGCACCGGGCGACGGGGCGGGTTGCCCCCGCGCGGCGCTTTTTGTTGCATTGCAATAAGGCTTGCGCCAAAGTGCCGCCATAGGCGGCATTCGATGCGTGACAAACCCTGGATTTTCCGAACTTACGCCGGCCATTCCTCGGCCGCGGCGTCGAACGCGCTCTATCGTTCGAATCTGGCGAAGGGCCAGACCGGCCTCTCGGTCGCCTTCGATCTGCCGACCCAGACCGGCTACGACAGCGACCATGTGCTGGCCAAAGGCGAGGTCGGCAAGGTGGGCGTGCCGATCTGCCATCTCGGCGACATGCGGGCGCTTTTCGAGGGCATTCCGCTCGGCACCATGAACACCTCGATGACCATCAACGCCACCGCGGCGTGGCTGATGGCGCTCTACATCGCGGTGGCCGACGAGCAAGGCGCCCCGCGCGCGGCCCTGCAGGGCACCATCCAGAACGACATCATCAAGGAATATCTCTCGCGCGGCACCTATGTGTTTCCGCCGGCGCCGTCGATGCGGCTGATCAAGGACGTGGTTCAGTTCACGACCAAAGAGATTCCGAAATGGAATCCGATCAACGTCTGCTCCTACCATCTGCAGGAAGCCGGCGCGACGCCGGTGCAGGAGCTCGCCTTTGCGCTGGCGACGGCCATCGCCGTGCTCGACACGGTGAAGGCGTCCGGCCAGGTGCCGGACGACCAATTCGGCGAGGTGGTCGGGCGCATTTCGTTCTTCGTCAATGCCGGACTTCGGTTCGTCACCGAAGTCTGCAAGATGCGCGCCTTCACTGAATTGTGGGACGAGATCACCGAACAACGTTACGGCGTCTCCGATCCCAAGCAACGCCGCTTCCGCTACGGCGTGCAGGTGAATTCGCTGGGCCTGACCGAACAGCAGCCGGAGAACAACGTCGCGCGCATTCTCATCGAGATGCTGGCGGTGACGCTGTCGAAGGGCGCGCGCGCGCGCGCCGTGCAACTGCCGGCCTGGAACGAGGCGCTCGGCCTGCCGCGGCCGTGGGACCAGCAATGGTCGCTGCGCATGCAGCAGATCCTGGCCTACGAGACCGACCTCTTGGAATACGGCGACATTTTCGACGGCTCCACCGAAATCGCCCGCGAGGTCGCGGCGCTGAAGGAGCAAGCGCGCGAAGAGCTCAAGCGCATCGAGGAGATGGGCGGCGCGGTGGCCGCGGTCGACACCGGCTACATGAAACAGCAGCTCGTGGAATCGAACACCGCGCGGCTGGAGGCGATCGAGCGCGGCGAACACATCGTCGTCGGTGTCAACAAATACATCGAGAGCGAGCCCTCGCCGCTGGCGGATGCCGCCGACGCCATCCTCACCGTGTCGGCGGACGCCGAGCGCGGCCAGATCGAAAAGCTGAAAGCCTGGCGCGCGGCGCGCGACGACAATGCGGTGAAGGCGGCGCTGGCGAATTTGAAGCGCGCGGCGTCGGGCACCGGCAACATCATGCCGGCCTCGATCGAATGCGCCAAGGCGGGCGTCACCACCGGCGAATGGGGCTGGACGCTACGCGAGGCCTTCGGCGAATACCGCGCGCCCACCGGCGTCGGCCGCGCCATGCGCAACGACGTCACCGGGCTCGACGACATCCGCGCGGACGTCGATCGCGTTTCAAGGAAACTCGGACGGCGCATGACCTTCCTGGTCGGCAAGCCGGGGCTCGACGGTCATTCCAACGGCGCCGAGCAGATCGCGGTGCGCGCGCGCGACGCCGGCATGGACGTGCTCTATGAAGGCATCCGCCTGACGCCGGAGGAGATCGTCGAGGCCGCGCGCGAACAGAAGCCGCACGTCATCGGGCTGTCGGTGCTGTCGGGCAGCCATATGCCGCTGGTGAAGGACGTGGTCGGCCGCATGAAGGAAGCCGGCATCGACGTGCCGGTGGTGGTCGGCGGCATCATCCCGGCCGAGGACGCCGCCGCGCTGGAGAAATCCGGCGTCGCCGCGGTCTATACGCCGAAGGATTTCGAATTGAACCGCATCATGTCCGATCTGGTGCGGATCGTGGAGAAGAAGAGCGAAGAGAGCGAGCTGGAGAGCGCTTAGCCTTGCGGCATACTCCGTTCGTTCCCGCGAAAGCGGGAACCCAGTAGCAGCCGTCAGTCTGGGTCCCCGCTTGCGCGGGGACGAACGGTGATAGTGGCCAACGCCTGCGCCAGCTTGCCCGGACTCACCGGCTTGACGAAATAGAAGTCCATGCCGGCGGCGCGGGCTTTCTCTTCGTCGGCGGTGTCGCCGCGGCCGGACGTGCCGATCACCGGCACCTGGCCCGCCGGCCCCGGCAACGCGCGGATCGCTTCGCGTCGCCGCGATGCCGTCCATACCGGACAGCGTCACGTCCATCAGCACCGCGTCATAGCGGTTGGCTTCGACCGCATTGACCGCCGCCTCGCCGCTTTCGACGAAATCGACCTTGTGGCCGAGCTCGCGCAGGATCGTGTTCATCACCACGCGGCCGTAGGGGTTGTCTTCGGCGCACAGGATCGAGAGCGCGCGCGCCGGCACATTGGGGACGCCGTCCATGATCGCCGCGGGCTGCGCCGTCACGCGCTCGACCTGGACGGTGAGGCGGAAGGTGCTGCCCTGGCCGGACTTGCTGACCACCTTGAGATCGCCGCCCATGGCCTTGGCGATGCGCTTGACGAAGACGAGGCCAAGGCCAGCGCCGCCAAAGCGGCGGGCGATATGCTCGCTGGCCTGCGCGAACGGGCGGAACAGGCGCTTCAACTCGGCCGGGCTCATGCCGAGCCCGGAGTCGGTGAGCGTGAAGACGAGGCGCAGCCGGTTGCGCGCGGCCGGCTCGGCGGCGGCGCGGAACGAGACCGCGCCTTCTTGCGTGAATTTCACCGCATTGTCGGCGAGGTTTTCCAGCGCCGCCCGCAACCGCAAAGCGTCGCCGGCGACCATCGCCGGCAGATCGGGCGCGATGTCGATCTCGGTCGCGACGTGCTTGTTGGCCGCGCGCGCGGTGAGCGCTTCGCCGACCGCTTCGGCCAACACGCGTGGCGAGAACGGCTCGCGGTGCAGCGTGAGCCCGGTAGCGTCGGCCTTGGCGGCATCGACAATCAGCGTGGAGAGCGCGGCCAGATGATCGGCGCCGCTCTTGATCGCGTTCGCCCACTCGCGCTCGCGCTGGCCGAGATCGGAGGACGCGAGCAATTCGGCCAGCGCCACGATACCGGTGAGCGGGGTGCGGATGTCGTGGGCGATGCCGGCGAGCGCCGCTTCGACCGCGCGCGCCGAGGGCGGCGCTTGCGCCTTGGAGGCCTTGGAGGCCTTGGGGGCCTTGGGAGCTTTCCGCGCTTTCGCCGGGCGCACGCGCACCACGCGGGCTTTACGCCGCGACGGCGCCTTGCGGCGCGGCCTCTTTTTGGCTGTACGCTTAGCCATGCTCCCCTGCCCCGGAAAGCTCGACAATGGCATGGAACTTGAGCTCAATCGAGCCCGACCCGGCGGCGGATATCGGCGGCGCTGGCCCCGGCGGCGCGCAATTCGCGCAAACCGGTGGCGGCGGTCGATTTCGACAGCTTGCGGCCGTCGGCGTCGAGGAGCAGCCGGTGATGGCGGTAGCGCGGTTCGGCCAAGCCAAGCAGCGCCTGCAGCAGCCGGTGCACGCTGGTTGCATGAAAGAGATCTTGCCCGCGCACGACGTCGGTGACGCCTTGCGCGGCGTCGTCGACCACCACGGCGAGATGGTAGCTCGCCGGCGCATCCTTGCGCGCCAGGATGACGTCGCCCCAGGCGGCCGGATCGGCGGCGATGGTGCCGGTCTCGCCGTGGGGCCCGGCGCCGGTTTCAGTCCAGGTGAGCGCGGGCGCGCGCGCGAGCGCCGCCGCCATGTCGAGGCGCAGGGCGTAAGGCTCGCCGGCTTCGATCCGGCGCCGGCGGTCGGCGGCGCTCAGGGCCTTGGCATTGCCGGGATAGAGCGGCGCGCCATCGGGATCGCGCGGCCAGTGACCGCGGGCGTCGCGGCCGGCCACCATCATGGCGATTTCGGCGCGGCTTTCGAAGCTCGGATAGATGAGGCCCAGCGCCTCGAGCTTGGCGAGCGCGGCCCGGTAATCCTCGATGTGCTCGGACTCCCGCCACACCGGCTGCTCCCAGGTGAGGCCGAGCCAGGCGAGGTCCTCATAGATCGCCGCTTCGAATTCCGGCCGGCAGCGGGCGGTGTCGATGTCATCGATGCGCAGCAGCAGGCGCCCGCCGGCAGCAGCCGCCATGTCGGCGTTGATGAGTGCCGACAGCGCGTGGCCGAGGTGCAGATAGCCGTTGGGCGACGGGGCGAAGCGGAAAACGGGTGGCATGGCTTTTCCATGTATCGTTTTGCTTGCTAAACGGATAGCGCATGACCCATTTCCTCCACACCGACGCCGACCTGCAAGCGGGCCTCGCCCAGCTCATCCTCGCCGATCCGCGGCTCAAGCCAGTGGCGGAGAAGGCCGGCGCCTTTGCCCTACGCCGGCGCGAGGCCGGCTTTCCCGGCCTGTGCGCCATCGTCTGCGGCCAACAGCTCTCCACGGCAAGCGCGGCGGCGATCCGCGCGCGGCTTTTCGCCGCCTTCGATCCGTTCCATCACGACACGGTGCTGAAAGCTCGCCCCGACAAGCTCAAGCGGCTCGGGCTGTCGGATGCCAAGATCAAATCGATCCGCGAGATCGGCAAGGCCGTTGCCAAAGGCCAGATCGATCTCAACCGTGTCGGCGAGATGGCGGCCGACGACGCGCACGCGACACTCACCGCGACTGCACGGCGTCGGACCCTGGACGGCGGATATCTATCTCCTGTTCTGCCTCGGCCATGCCGATGCCTTTCCCGCCGGCGACCTGGCCGTGCAGGAATCCGCGCGCATCGCGTTCAACCTGCGCAAGCGGCCCGACGCCAAGGCGCTGACCAAATTGGCGGAAGCCTGGCGGCCCTGGCGCGGTGTGGCGGCGCATCTGTTGTGGGCCTACTATCACGTGGTGAAGCGGCGCGAGGGCGTGTCGCTCGAGCCGGCCGCGAAAGTGAAGAAGCGCGCGAAAAAGACGGTGGCAAAAAAGAAAACCGCCAAGAAGAAGACAAAGAAGAAAACCGCGAAGAAGCGCGAAGACAAAATCAGTGAAAAGGAAACGTGTGAATGGCTGAACTCGACGGTCCGCGGCTGGCGCCGCATTCCGGCCAGGCGAAACAACTCGTCGTCTTTCTGCATGGCTATGGCGCCGACGGCAACGACCTGATCGATATCGGCCGCGCATGGCAAAGCCTGCTGCCCGACGCCGCTTTCGTATCGCCGCACGCACCGCGCCCATGTGGACAGGCGCCGCAGGGCCGCGAATGGTTTCCCCTCACCTTCCGCGATCCCGGCGAACGCTGGGCCGGCGTCAACATGGCGGCGCCCGGCCTCAACGCCTTCCTCGACGCGGAATTGGCGCGGCACAGCCTGCCGCCCTCCGCCCTGGCGCTGGTCGGCTTTTCGCAAGGCACCATGATGTCGCTCCACGTGGGCTTGCGCCGGGACATCGCGCCGGCGGCGATCGTCGGCTATTCGGGCATGCTGGCCATGCCCGAGGAGACCGATGCGGACGCCTTTGCGGCGGAAATCCGCAGCCGCCCCCCGGTGCTGCTGGTGCATGGCGACCAGGACCCTCTGATCCCGGTACAGGCCCTGTTCCATGCCGCCCAGACCCTGGCCGCGCTGGATGTGCCGACCGAGTGGCACATTTCGCCGGGGGTCGGCCACGGCATCGACCAGGAGGGGCTGCGGCAGGGCGGGGAATTCCTCGCACGCCGGCTGTAGCTGACGCGCGACGCCAAGAGGCCGACCCCCGAGTCCGGTTGCAAAACGAGCGGCCGCCCACGCCTTGGGACCCTGCGGGTAAGGTCCCCCACCCGCTTCACAATCCCGTCACGCTGGCCCTATAATTGAGGTCCTAGCTGCGTGGCGGCAGCCTTCTGGAGGTGGAGGAACGTCGCTTGAACGTCCACGTCTCGCCCAGCGGTTTTCCAGCCCTGGTGCTCAATGCGGATTTTCGGCCCCTGAGCTACTATCCGCTTTCGTTATGGTCCTGGCAGGACACGATCAAGGCCGTCTTCCTCGAACGCGTCAACATCGTCGCCAACTACGACCACGCGGTGCACAGCCCCAGCTTCCAGATGAAGCTGCCGAGCGTGGTATCGCTGAAGACCTTCGTCAAACCCTCGACCCACCCGGCGTTCACGCGCTTCAACGTGTTCCTGCGCGATCGCTTCGCCTGCCAGTATTGCGGCGACCGCGACGACCTGACCTTCGACCATCTGGTCCCGCGCTCGCGCGGCGGTTTGACCACCTGGGGCAACGTGGTCGCCGCCTGTTCGCCCTGTAACTTGCGCAAGAGCAACAAGACACCGGCCGAAGCCAAGATGTGGCCGTCGCAAATGCCTTTCCAGCCGACGGTGCATCACTTGCACCGCAATGGCCGGCTGTTTCCACCGAACTACCTACACGAAAGCTGGCTCGACTATCTCTACTGGGATACTGAACTCGAACCGTAAGCCACCGCTCCTAGGATGGTGTCGACTGATATGGCACCATCCCATCTGCGAAGCGGAATGCAGGAATTTGGCCGTTGACGCATGTCAAGAACGCGGACCTACGACGTGCGGGCATATGAAGTTTAAGGTGCTAGAAATCTACCGGCTCTGGAATTCCGTTATTGAAGGTTGTTTGCCGCGTATAGAAGGATATTCGCGATGACGCGCTCTGTTGTCTTCCTGTTACGCCGCGCCGCAGTCTTGGGATGCGCCGCCGCCCTATTATGCGGTGGTACGATTCTGCAGTCGGCGGCGGCCCGCTCGGGCCCGTTTGCGAACTTCCGCGGCGACTGGTCGGGCACCGGCATCATCCGGGTCAAGGATGAGGACAACAAACAGACCACCGAGCGCGTTCGCTGCAGCGCAGCCTACCGGCAACGCGGCAGCCAGGATGTCAATCTCAAGCTGATCTGCAAGAGCGACAGCTACAGCTTCGACCTGACCGGCGATTTCGAGGCCGACGCCAGCAACCGCATCACCGGCCAGTGGACCGAGCTCAGCCGTGGTGTCGGCGGCAGCGTCAGCGGAAGGGCGCGCGGCCGCCGCCTTCTGGTCCATGCCGAAAGCCCAGTGCTCAACGCAAATTTAAGCATGACCACGCATGGGCGCCGCCAATCGGTCAGCCTGAAGGCCAACGGGGGCGGCCGGCAGGTGAGCGCATCCATCCGGTTGCGGCGGCACTGAGCCCCTCAACGCCCCGGCAGGCGGCTAGATTCTCTTTACCATACAGCGGCTTGTTCTTTTTTGCGGTATCCCTTTAAGGCGGTTTGAACCTAACGCGCGTAAATACGCACTCATGAGCAACGCCCTCAGGGGCTGTCATAACAGGGGATGCTCACCATGCTGCGTATTGCTAATTTTCCGCGCCGTCACGCCGTCGTTCTGGGATGCACCGTTGCCCTCCTGTCGGGCAGCGCGTTGATCTCTTCGGCTGCCGCCGATTCCAAGCCGTTCGCCGACTTTCCGGGCCACTGGTCCGGCACCGGCGTAATCCGGGTCAAGGACGACAACAAGCTCACAACCGAACGCGTTCGCTGCAAAGCGAGCTACCGCGTCAGCGGCGCACGCGTGGTCGGCCTTGAGCTCGGCTGCAAGGGCGACAACTACAAATTCAGCCTCACCGGCAACTTCGAAGTCGACGCCAGCAACCAGGTCACTGGGCGCTGGAACGAGGAAAACCACAATATCGGGGGCACCGCCATCGGCCGCGCGCAGGGCGGCCGCCTGCAGGTCCACGCCGAAAGCTCGGCCTTCTCGGCGGAACTGAACATGGTCACGCGCAGCCGCCGGCAGTCGGTCAGCCTCGACTCGCGCGGCGCCGGCAAGCGGATGACCGCCTCCATCACGCTGCGGCACGACTAGCCGGGTCCGCGCCGGATTCTTATGGTTTCATCATGATTTGACCCGCATCAAAGGTTTCCGCCCGCTCGTGCGTTAAATAATGCAGGAAAGGCGGAAACCCTGATGACCAAGCCTGTCGAAACTGATCCCGCGCGGCCGGATGCGCCGGCACCGATCGTCCTGGTGCCCAAACCGCCGCGTCCGGCGCCCGCCAAATCGCACACCGGGAGGCGGTGGCTGATCGCCGGGACGTTGGTGCTCGTGCTGATCGCCGCCGCGGGCGCCACGTGGTGGTATACCGGCAGCGGCGGCACCATCCGCTACACCACCGCCGCCGTCACGCGCGGCAACGTGACCCGCGGGGTGACCGCCACCGGCACGGTCAATCCGGTGCTCACCATCATCGTGGGCACTTACGTGTCGGGCGTCGTGCAGGACGTCACCTGCGACTACAACACCGAGGTCAAGAAGGGGCAGGTTTGCGCCAAGATCGATCCCCGCCCCTATCAGTCGGTGGTCAACCAGAACAAAGCCAATCTCGACGTCGCAAAGGCCCAGCTCGAAAAGGACACGGCCACGCTCACTTATGCCAAGCAGATCTATGACCGCAACGTCCGGCTGGCGGCGACCAATGCGATCTCAAAGGATGCGCTCGACAACGCCAAGAGCACACTTGACCAGGCGCGCGCGCAGGTCGGTGTCGACCAGGCGACAATCGAGCAGCGCCAGGCCCAGCTCGATGCGGCGCAGATCAATCTCGGCTACACCAATATCGTTTCACCGGTCGACGGCACCGTGGTGTCGCGCAATGTCACCGTCGGACAGACCGTGGCGGCGAGCTTCCAGACGCCGACCTTGTTCCTGATCGCCACCGACCTCACCAAGATGCAGGTCGACACCAACGTGAGCGAAAGCGACATCGGCGGCATCAAGAATGGCGATAAGGCGCTCTTTACCGTCGACGCCTTCCCCAACCGCACCTTCCAAGGCACCGTCAGCCAGGTGCGGCAATCGCCGCAGAACGTGCAGAATGTCGTCACCTATGACGTGGTGGTGGACGTCGACAATCCCGACCTCGCGCTCAAACCCGGTATGACCGCGGCCAACCGTATCGTCATTGCGGAGCGCGACAACGTGCTGCGGGTGCCGAGCCAGGCGCTGCGCTATTCGCCGGCGGGGCTCGCCGGCGCGCGCGGTCGGCGCGGCATCACCGCCCAGCCGGGCGACAGCGAAACGCGGCCCGGCCAGGTGTATGTGCTGCGCGACGGCAAGCCGGTGGCGGTGCCGGTGACCGCCGGCCTCGATGACGACAGCTTCACCGAGATCGTCAAGGGCGACCTCAAGCCGGGCGAACGCGTCATCACCACCGAACAGCGCAACGGCAGCGGCAACAATCGGTCAGCCTCGGGGCCGCGCCTGCGGCTTTAGGGCCCGGGACCGATCATGACCGAACCGATTATCAAGCTCGAGCACATCACGCGGACCTACCACGTCGGCGACGTCGATGTGCATGCGCTCAACGACGTCAGCCTCGCCATTGAGGCCGGCGAGTTCCTCGCCATCATGGGCCATTCGGGCTCCGGCAAGTCGACGCTGATGGCGATTCTCGGCTGCCTCGACCAGCCGAGCAGCGGCCGCTACCTCTTTGAGGGCACAGACGTGGCCGGGCTGGAAGAGCCCGAGCGCGCGCAGCTGCGCAGCGAGCGGCTCGGTTTCGTGTTCCAGAGCTTCAACCTGCTGGCACGCACCAGCGCGCTGGAGAACGTGGCATTGCCGCTGTTCTACACCGCCTCCGGGCCGGCCAGCGCCGTCTCCCGCACGGAGCGCGCACGCGAGGCGCTCGAACTGCTGGGCCTCGGCGACCGCGAGCGCAACACGCCCGGCCAGTTGTCCGGCGGCCAGCAGCAGCGGGTAGCGATCGCGCGCGCGCTGATCAACAGCCCCGGCCTGCTGCTCGCCGACGAGCCGACCGGCAATCTCGACACCCGCACCTCGCACGAGATCATGGAGACGCTGACCAAGCTCAACCGCGAGCAGGGCGTCACCATCGTCGTCGTCACCCACGAGGCCGATATCGCCGCTTACGCCGACCGCGTGCTGACCATGCGCGACGGCCAGGTGATCTCCGACAAACGCAATCCGAAGCCGGCCAAGACGGCGCCAGGCGTCCGCGCCGCCGGCGAAAGCGTGGCGCTACCGCACGCGAAAGCGGCGACGGCGCCGCGCCGCAACGCCGCCTGGGCCTTCGGCCTGATGATCATGGCGGCCGCCGTGCAGGCGATCCGCCGCAACATGATGCGCTCGGCGCTGACCATGCTCGGCGTGTTCATCGGCGTCGCCGCGCTGATCGCCATGGTCGCCGTCGGCCAGGGCGCCAACGAGGCAGTGCGCAAGCAGATCGAGCGACTCGGCACCAACCTCGTTGTGGTGCTGCCGGGCGCGCATCGCATGGGCGGCATGCGCGGCGGATCGGGCAGCGCCTCCACGCTGACCGTCACCGACGCGCAGGCGATCCTGCACGAGAGCCCGGTGGTGAGCGAAGTCAGCTATCTCATCCGCCAAGGCGGCCAGGTGCAGGCCGGCAACCAGAATTGGAGCACGCAAATCCAGGGCGTCAGCCCGAACTATCCGCCGATGACCAATTGGCGGGTCACGGTCGGCCGTGCGATCACGCCGGAAGACGACGCGTCCGCCGCGCTGGTTGCCGTTATCGGCGAGACAGTGTCGCGCAAGCTGTTCGGCGAATCGCAAATCCCGATCGGCGCGCTGATCCAGGTGAAAGACGTGCCGATGCGGGTGATCGGCATTCTGGAATCGAAGGGACAGACACCCTGGGGGCAGGATCAGGATGACTTCGTGATGATCCCGTTCACCACCGCGGAGCGGAAAGTTCTAGGGGTGGCCTCGCCCAGCCAGACGCAGACGCAGCTCAACTGGATCTATCCGAACCCGCCCAACCCCTACGGCCTGACGCCGCATCTCGCCGGCTACGTCAACCAGATTTTCGTGCAGGCCAACAACCAGGCGGATGTGCGGCGCGCCATCACACAGGTTACCGACATCCTCAAAAGGCGCCATCACATCAAGCCCGGCGACGAGGACGATTTTTCGGTGCGCAATCTCAGTCAGATCGCCGAGACGGCGGAAAGCTCGAGCCGCATCATGGCGCTGTTGCTGGCCGCCGTCGCCTCGATCTCGCTGGTGGTGGGCGGCATCGGCATCATGAACATCCTGCTGGTGTCGGTGACCGAGCGCACGCGCGAGATCGGCCTGCGCATGGCGATCGGCGCGCGGCGCCTGCACGTGCTGCTGCAATTCCTCGCCGAGGCGGTCTTCCTCAGCGTGACCGGCGGCATCGCCGGCATCATTATGGGCGTCGCCTTCTCTGCGATCATCGCCATGGTGGCGGGCTGGTCGACGCCGATCTCGGCCACGGCCATTATCGGCGGCTTCCTGTTCTCCGCCGCGGTCGGCATCTTCTTCGGCTATTACCCGGCGCGCAAAGCGGCGCGCCTCGATCCAATCGAGGCGCTGCGCTACGAGTGAGCGGGCTTACGATCCCGGCAGCATGCGCTGCAAGACGCCGTCGCGGCGGATGAAGTGATGATAGAGCGCGGCGGCGACATGAATGCCGACCAACGCCAGCATCGCATATTCCGCCAGCACCCCGTGCAGGTCGCCGGTGAAGCCCCAGTTGGGCGCGCGGGTGGCGACCAGCTTCGGCAGCTCGAACAGACCGAAGAAGGTGACGGGCATGCCGCGCCAGGAGGCGTTGATCCAGCCCAGAATCGGCACCACGAACAGCAGCACATAAAGCAGCCAGTGGACGACGCGGGCGGAGGCCACCTGCCACGGCGGCAGCCCATCTTCCGGCTCCGGTTCACGATGGGTCACCCGCCATGCCAACCGGATGACCGCGACGAACAAAATCAAAGTGCCAAACCAGAGGTGCAGGTCGATCAGCGTGCTGACCGGCACGGTGCGGCCGATATGCGGCATGGTCCATCCGAAAATGAACTGCGCGATCAGCAGCGCGACGATCAGCCAGTGCAGCAGCTGGGCGGTGCCGGTATAGACCGGCTTGGCGGAAGAGCTAGTCATAGTAGTCATGGAGGTATTGTACCCTTGCAGTGGGAGGATTTGCCCCTATATGGGATTGAACGGCAGTGTTGAGCATTTCCTGCTCCGTTGCCGTGGACGGCCACGATAGATCGATGACGCCGGATGTACGCGCATCGTTCCGTTCGTGGTCGTTGTCTTTTTGCCCAAGCGGTTTTTATCCGAGGCCATGGCGCTAGTGAGCGGCCTTGAGCCGTTCTTTGTCATAGCCGGCTACCCGCTTGTAGCTCTCCGACAGCGCTACCAGCTCTTCGCGGCTGATGACGTCGTCGATGTTCTTGAACGGCTTGTCGCCAGTGCGGCGGTAGACTTCGTGCAGAATGGCGTCGGGCGGCGCCTTGCGGTTGGCGAGCACGACCTCGCTGGTCGCCGGCAGGCGCTTGGCCTCGTAAGCCTTGAGCGCGGCGACCGGATCGGCGTCGGCCGCAAGCGCGTCGGCGAGCGCGCGCGCATCGAGAACGGCCTGCGCTCCGCCGTTGGCGCCGCGCGGATACATGGGATGCGCGGCGTCGCCCAGCAGTGTCAGCCGCCCGAAGCTCCAGCCCGGCAGCGGGTCCTGGTCGACCATGGGATATTCCAGAATGACGTCGGCAGCGCGGATGAATTCCGGCACATCCAGCCAATCGAAATGCCAGTCCGCCATGGCCGGCAGGAAGTCCTCCAGCTTGCCGCGCCGGTTCCAGTCGCGCGCCTTGTATTGCGGTGTCTCGATGTCAACGACCCAGTTCACGAGCTGACGCCCGTCGGCATCGACATTGTTGCGGATCGGATAGATCAGCAGCTTGGCCGGATGGTGCCAGCCGACGCGGATCATGCTGGCGCCGGACATGAACGGCTTCCAGCGGGTGACGCCGCGCCACATGTTGATGCCGGAATATTTCGGCGGGCCCTCGTTGGGATAAAGCTGCTTGCGCAGAACCGAATGGATGCCCTCGCAGGAGACCGCCACGGTGCCGCGCACGGGGGCAAGCGGCTTGCCGTCCACATCCTCGAAAGTGGCGATCGCCTCGTCGCCGTCGTAGTCGACGCGTGTGCAGCGGTGACCGAGGATGACCTTGTCGGCGCCGGCGCGCGCCTTGAACGCCTCGAGCAGCACCATCTGCAGGTCGCCGCGATGGATGGAGAACTGCGGCACGTCGTAGCCGGCGAAGCGACCGGCCGGCTCGCTGTAGATGTACTGGCCGAAGCGGTTGTAGAAGCAGTATTCGCGCGTGGTCACCGCCACCTTGGCGAGCGCCTCTTCCAGGCCGAGGGCGCACAATTCGCGCGAAGCATGCGGCAGCATGTTGATGCCGACGCCGACCTGCCTGATCTCGGGCGTCGCCTCGAAGATGCGGCAGGCGATTCCGGCACGGTGCAGCATCAGGCCGAGGGTGAGGCCGCCAATGCCGGCGCCGATGATCAGGACTTCCATTGCGATTCAATCCCCGGTCTTTGCGCGCCACTTATCGGCGGCTTAGGTCGCTGAATTATGGCAAGAGCGGGATAGTGCCGACAAGACCGAGCGTTTTACGGTAGGCGTATCACTCCGCGGGCCGCGCGAGCGCGCCCTTGGCGCCCCACAGCGCGACCAGCGCAAGACCCAGCGATACCAACACGTCCCAGCCGGCGAGCGACAGGCCGAGGAAGCGCCAGGCGGCCTGATCGCAGCGCACCAGGCTGATGCGCTGCAGGCTCTGCAGCAGGTTGCTACCGAAGTCGTTGATCGGTCCGCTGCAATCGCGCGGGCCGGGCCAGAACTTCCACTCAATGCCGGCGTGGTAAGCGGCAAGCCCCGTGTTCCACAACATCACGCCCGCGATCACCAGGAACCCGAGCAGCAGCACCTTGCGCGCGGCGCCATGGCCGGCGCCGAGCCATAGCAGCGCGGCGAGCGGCACCGCGGCGTAATAGGCGAGCCGCTGCTCGAGGCAGAGCGGACAGGGCGGATAGCCGAGCACGTATTGAAAGAAGAAGAACCCGCCGATGGTGACGAGCCCCACCACCGCCACGATGGCGGCGGCGGAAAGCGGCGGGTCCCGGCGGACCAGAGCCAAGGTGTCGTTCATGCGCGCGTCCTCAGCGCCCCCACCGGCCGATTGCGATACGAGAAAAGGTGGTGCCCCTGGCCGGACTCGAACCAGCACGATGTTTCCACCACCTGATTTTGAGTCAGGCGCGTCTACCAATTCCGCCACAGGGGCATTTCCGCGCAAGGATCGTCCCCGAAATCGGCCGCTCCTACGCCAGCGGGCCGGATCATAGCGACGCGCTGGCGCGGGTCAACGGCACCCGGCCGCCACCGCCCGGTACGCCGAAAGGTGGCTTTCGCCGGCTGCCGGCGGCCACTAGATTGCGGAAAATCCGCCTTTTTCAAGGATGCTTTGCAAGGAGATCCGGCATGAACGAAGAAGCCCTCAACACCTCGCTGCGCAAATTCCTCAAGACCGTGGGCGTGACCTCCCAGCGCGAGATCGAGAAGGCGATTCGCGCGGGCATTGCCGACGGCCGGTTGAAGGGCAACGAGGCACTGACAGCACGCGTGGTGTTGACCATCGACAAGGCAGGCCTGAGCCACACCATCGACGGCACTATCGAACTCGAATAGGTCTTCGGAAATATTGCAGGCGGTGCGTGTGCGACATTGGACCGCGCGCGTTACGCCGGCTCGCATGAAACTTCAGCGCCGCTCGGAGATTGACGCTCACTGTTGGCATTGAACAGGAGCGTGTTGATGATCCGAGCGATGTCCTGCGCGGCGATGGCGGCCGCATTCGTCACCTTGAGCGCGCCAGCGCCGGCGTACGCCCGGATGATCGATTCCGCATCGCCGACGGCGAGGACCACGCCCGCCGGATTCCAACACACACGGTATTGGCGTCATGACGGCCGCCAGCGGCAGCGGGACCGGTATTGGCGGTCCCGGCGGCACTGCTGGCACGAGGGCCGGTGGGCACCCCATCATCGCTGGACATGGCGCACGAATCCCCGTTGCCGCTGGTACTGAGCGATTCGGTTAGACCACCGGCTCGGTGGCGGCGTTGCGCCGGCCGAAGGCAGCTTCCATCTCGCGCCGCACCTTCACCGCGGTGTCATTGGGATCGCATTCGACATCCGCCCAGGAGAGCGCAGCCCCTTCCGCAATGTCGCGCTTGAGCTTGACCCCATGGGCGAGGCCGAGCGGCAGCAGGCCTTTCTCAAGCGAAACGCCGGCGGGGGTCTGCTTGCCCCAGACGCAGAAGCCGCCCTCGCCGTCCAGCATCTCGCCGGCCTTCAGCGCCTTCTTGGCGGTCGCCACCACGTCGGAGCGGAATCCGGTGGGCGCGCCGGTCGGCTCGCCGCGCAGCGCACAGCTTGCGACTGAAATGCCGAGCTCGAGCCCGATCATGTGGATCGGCCGGTAAAGCGCGGCGTATCGGCCGCTCTTGTCCGGCAGCATGGCGTATTCCTTGAAGCAGCGGCGTGCGTAATCGGTCTCGCCCTCGAACACCACGAAGGTGCCGAGCGCCAGATGATGCGGCACGTCGCGGCCGTCGCGATAGACCGACGAGACCACCTCGGTCACGCCGGCTTTCTCCAGCGTGCCGCCGTCGCTCTTGGGCTTGCAGATCTCGGCGAGCTCGAAGCGCGTTGCCGGCGGAAAGTGCAGGCCGTCCGACTGCGGCACCAGGCCGGTGGCGTTACACACCGCCGTCATCTCGATGCCCGACTTGGTGCCGTCGACGAAGGAATTGAACATCTTCGGATTGATCGAGTTGCGGTCGGCGATGTTCAGGTATTTGTCGAGGATGTCCCAGACATTGTCGGGGTTGGACTGGTGATAGTGCGGCTCGTAGCGCGTGCCCTTACCGGCCGCGATCACCTTGAAACCAGCGGCGCGCGCCCAATCGACATGTTCGCAGATCAGCGCCGGCTGATCGCCCCAGGCCAGCGAATAGACGACGCCCGCCGCCTTGGCGCGGCGCGCCAGCAAGGGGCCGGCAACCGCGTCGGCTTCGACATTGACCATGACGATGTGCTTGCCGTTGTCGACCGCCTTCAAGCAATGCGCGATGCCGGCGCCGGGGACGCCGGTCGCTTCCACGATCACCTCGATGCGCGGATCCTCGATCAACGCCATGGCGTTGTCGGTGACGAGGGTGCTGTGCCGCTTGTGGGCGTCATCGAGCGAAGCGGCGGCGTAAGCCGTGTCCGGCCAGCCGGCCGTCTGCAACTGGCTGCGCGCGCGGGCGACATCGAGATCGGCGACACCGGCGACATGCATGCCGCGGGTCAGCCGTGCCTGCGTCAAAAACATGGTGCCGAACTTGCCGGCGCCGATCAGGCCGACCGTCACCGGACGGCCGGCGGCTTCGCGTTCGAGCAGTTTGGAATAGAGGTTCACCGGCTCGCCTCCATCGAAAGGGAGCGAAACCGAAACATAGCTAGGTCGGCGGCACAAGCGCCGACGGCCATGCAACTATTGGCAAAGGGCGCGGGAGACGAAAGTCTCGGTGTGACAGCCGGATCCGGCGCTACGGCCCGCCAACCAGACCTTGGGCGGGCAGACCTCGGCCGTGGTCATGTCGATGCTGCTGCCGGACTTGAAGCCTTTGACCCGGCACACCGCATCGGCGGCGGGCCCGCAATCGGGCGCGCCATTGGGCGCAACCCGGCACTTCGCATGGCCCGAAACGAACCGGGTCGACGGCAGACGCGTCACAACATCGGCGGCGCCCTTGGCGACATCGCTGGCGCCGTCGACGGTCTTGCTGGCCGCGACGCCGGCCTCGTGGCCGAACTCCTCGACCGTGGACTGCGCGCCGCCGAAGGTCGATTTGAAGGTGGTGGCTTGCTGGTCGAACCAGCGCCCGATGCTCTCGAAGAAGCCGAGCTGCCCGGCGGCGGGCCCGTGCGCCTTATCGCGGGCGACGGCCACGGCCGGCAGCGACGCGACGGCGGCCAGGGCGACGCACACTACCACGGCCGTCAGCGCGACCGCGCGAGGATCGAAGAGAGAAACGCGTTTGCTGCCCATGGCCAAGCGACCGTCCCGTTAGCGGCCCGATGGTGACCCAATCGTGCAACGGCATTCGCGCCGGCGCACTCGCAATAGGGCCGTCCGGTGGCGAAAATGAGGAACGCCGATTCGTTAGATCAAGTATACCGCAGCCACCAGGCCGAGCACGACCACCGCGGCGCCGATGGTCACCCACAGGCCGAGCCGCTTTTCGATAATGTCGCGGGCCTGGGCGCCGTAGCGGTGCAGCAAAAAGGCGAGCACAAAGAAGCGGGCGCCCCGGGTAATGACCGAAAACAGGATGAACAGCCCGAAATTGTAATTGGCGAAGCCGGAGGTGATGGTCACCACCTTGTAGGGAATCGGCGTCAGGCCCTTGAGCAGGATGATCCAGGCCCCCCATTGCGCATAGGCCTCGCGGAAGGCCTCGACTTTGTCGCCATATCCGTAGAGCTGGATCAGCCAGGCGCCCACCGAGTCGTAGAGCAGCGCGCCGATGGCATAGCCAACGAGACCGCCCAGCACCGAGGCGACCGTGCACCAGGCCGCCATCACATAGGCCCGCTGCGGGCGCGCCAGTGCCATCGGGATCAGCATCACGTCGGGCGGCACCGGAAAGAACGAGCTTTCGGCGAAGGCGATCGCGCCCAGGGTCCACATGGCGTGCGGCTTATGGGCGGCGCCCAGGCACCAGTCATACAGGCGGCGAACAGGGGAACGCGGCGCGGCGGCCTCAAAGGTCATCGTGGAACTCGTACAGGAAATGGCCGGAATTCAGCGGCGCTTACTATCACGCCGGGTTTGCAGCGCGACGACTTTCCGCCGCGGCGGGCTCTGTACCATATTCTTGGGCAATTTTTCGGCAATTCCGAAGAGCTGCTCGCGCCGCTTCATTTCGGCCCAGACTTCCTCAGGCTTGACGCCCGCGTGGGCCCACAACACCACCAAATTATAGAGCAGATCGGCGCTTTCCCGCACCACGGCCTCGGGCTGGCCGTTCATGGCGTCGATCACCACCTCGACCGCTTCTTCCGCAACCTTTTTGGCCATTTTCGCCCGGCCGGAACGCATAAGCCGGGCCGTCCGCGACTTCGCGGGGTCGGCGCCTCGGGCGGCAAGCACCGCGCTGTAGAGCCGGGTGACCGAATCAGCCATGGGGCGAGAATACCCGTTCCCCGAGTCAATACGGTTAACGGATGGTCACCACAGGCGGCTCTGGGCCGGCTTTCGCGCGGTAAGGCTAACGGGCGGGCTGCTAATCCTCGGTGCTCAGCAGACTGGCATTGCCGCCGGCAGCGGCGGTATTGACCGTCACCACCTGTTCCAGCGCGAAACGGGGCAGATAGTGCGGCCCGCCGGCCTTGGGGCCGGTGCCGGAGAGGCCGCTGCCGCCGAATGGCTGCGAGCCGACCACCGCGCCGATCATGTTGCGGTTCACATAGACATTGCCGTTGGTGAGCCGCGCCGCGATGCGCTCGGCGGTGGCGTCGATGCGGGTGTGGATGCCGAGCGTGAGCGCGGTGCCGTTGCCGGCGATGTCGGCAAGCAGCGCGTCGAGTTCATCGGCGCGCCAGCGCACCACATGGAGCACCGGGCCGAACACCTCCTCTTTCAGTTCACGCGCTGAGTCGAGTTCGACGATGGTCGGCGCGACATAAGTGCCGCCGGCCGGCGGGTCCCCTGCGCGGCGGAAACGCACCGCACCATGCGCGTCCATGCCGGCGATCCAGGCTTCCAGCTTGTCGCGCGCTTCTACGTCGATCACCGGACCGACCTGCGTCGCGATATCGCGCGGGTCGCCGAGCCGCAGTTCACGCGCGGCGCCTTCGACCATGGTGAAGATGCGCTCCGCCACGTCCTCCTGCACGCACAACAAACGCAATGCCGAACACCGCTGACCGGCGGAGCGAAAGGCCGACATGATGACGTCGTCGGTGACCTGCTCGGGCAAGGCGGTAGCGTCGACGATCATGGCGTTGATGCCGCCGGTCTCGGCGATGAGCGGCGGGATGGGCCCGTTCTTGGCGGCGAGCGCACGATTGATGGCGCGCGCGGCATCGGTCGAGCCGGTGAAGGCAACACCAGCGATGCGGCTGTTTTGGACCAGCAAAGCACCGACCGTGCCGTCGCCGGGTACGAGATGCAGCGCGCTGACGGGCACGCCGGCCGCCTGCATGAGCTTCACCGCCTCAGAGGCGATAAGCGGCGTCTGCTCGGCGGGCTTGGCGATGACCGCATTGCCGGCAGCGAGCGCGGCCGCGACCTGACCGGTGAAGATGGCGAGTGGAAAATTCCACGGGCTGATGCAGACGAACACGCCGCGCCCACGGCTCAGCAGTTGGTTGCTTTCGCCGGTCGGGCCCGGCAGCGGTTGGGCATTGAGCGTGCGGCGGGCTTCGCCCGCATAGTAGCGGCAGAAGTCGGCCGCCTCGCGCACCTCGCCAAGGCAATCGTCGAGGGTCTTACCGGCTTCGTTCTGCAGCAGCGCGATCAAGGACGCGCGGTTTTGTTCAAGCAGATCGGCGGCGCGTTCGAGCGCGGCGGCGCGTTGGCCGGTTGGCGTTGCGTTCCAGACGGTGAAGCCTGTCAGTGCCGCGCCCACGGCGGCGGCGATGATCGCTTCGTCGCCTTCCACGACCGCGCCGATGGGCTTGCCGTCGATGGGTGACATGAGCGGCCGTTCGCGGCCTTCAACCGCGACGCCATCGATCAATGGCGTGGCGCGGATGTTTTCGCGCGCGGCGACGATTTCCGCCAGCAGCGTATCGAGCGACGGTGCCGTCGCCGAATTCGATGCCGGCGGAGTTGCCGCGCAGTGGCAGGAACAGGTCTTGCGGCAGCGGGATATGCGCATTGCGCGCCCGCGCCGGATCGGTGATCCACGACTGCGGGCGCTTGAGAATGTCCGGCGATCGGCACCGCCGGATCGGCCGCCACCGAGACGAAGGATGAGTTGGCGCCATTCTCCAACAGCCGCCGCACCAGATAAGCGAGCAGATCGGCATAACCGCCGACCGGCGCATAGACGCGGCAGCTCACCTCGGGCAACTCGGCGCGCAGTTCCCGATAAAGCGCCTCGCCCATGCCATGCAGGCGCTGGAATTCGTAACCGCCGACACCGCCGGCATCCTCGATCACGCCCGCCACCGTCAGCGCATTGTGGGTGGCGAATTGCGGATAAAGCCGCGGCCGCGCTTTCAGCAGCCGCCGCGCGCAAGCGAGATAGCAGAGATCGGTCATCGCCTTGCGGGTAAATACGGGATAGTCGGCAAGTCCCCGCTCCTGCGCACGCTTGATCTCGGTGTCCCAATAGGCGCCCTTGACCAGCCGTATCATCAGGCGGCGGTCGAGCGCCCCGGCCAGATCTTCAACCCATTGAATCACGTCGCCGGCGCGCTTCTGATAGGCCTGCACCGCCAGACCGAAACCGTCCCAGCCCGCCAGCGACGGATCGCGCAGGACTGCCGCTATCACATCGAGCGACAGTTCGAGGCGATCGGACTCCTCGGCATCGACGGTGAAATTGAGCGCGTGGGATTTCGCCAGCCGCGCCAGCTCCAGCACGCGCGGCGTCAGCTCTTTGAGCACGCGCACGCGCGACAGCGGCTCGTAGCGCGGATGCAATGCCGACAGTTTCACCGAGATGCCGGGCCGGCGCGGCAGCGTCTCGTTGCCGGCACTCGCGCCGATGGCGGCGATAGCCTCGGCATAGGCGTCGAAATAGCGCACGGCATCTTCGCTGGTGCGCGCACCCTCGCCCAGCATGTCGAAGGAATACAGGAACTCGCGATTGTCCGCGGCGCGGTCAAGCGCCTCGTCGATCGTCTGGCCCAGCACGAAATGCGAGCCCAACAGCCGCATGGCCTGGCGGGTGGCGGCACGCACCGCCGGCAGCCCGAGCCGCTTGACCACGCCGTCGACAATGCCTTCCGGCGTCTCGCCCGGATGGATGACGCGCGCGGTGATGCCAAGCGTCCAGGCCGAAGCCGAAACCAGGAAAGCCGTCGAGTGGCTGTCGTAATGGGCCCAGTCGCCGCTCTTGAGCTTGTCCTCGATCAGGCGGTCGGCGGTGTCGGCGTCGGGGACGCGCAACAGCGCCTCCGCCAGCACCATCAGCGCCAGCCCCTCCTTGGTGGAAAGCGCATAGGCATGCAGGAAGTCTTCGACCCCGCCGAGACCGCCGCTGCGCGCGCGGATCGCCTCGACCAGGCGGGTGGCGCGCGCGTCGATGCGGGCCTCGGCCTCCGGCGGCCGGGCGGCGGCCTGCAAGAGACGCGCAGCGATCGCTTCATCCGGCGGCGCATAGGGCGCACGGAAGGACGGAATGTCGCAGATCGCGCCCACGGGCTTCGCCGTCTGCATGGATCGGGTCTCCAAGCCGGCACATCGGCGTCGCCCAGAAGCATAACGCAGACCGCCGCGATTCTCGCGGCTTGAGAAGTTAATCGAAGAACTGCCCGATTAAGGGGCAATGTTAGTCTTACCTCACGCCAAGCACCTTAATTTCGCGCTCTTGTCTTGCTCTTTACCGATGCATGTACTTTTCTGCGCAACGAGAATTAAGCCAAGGGCGGAAGGCCTATGCGGGCGCGCGTGTTGGAGGAAGGGCCGGTATCATGAGCGTTCGGCGTGCCGCTTGGACGGCCTGCACGGCCTTGATGCTGGCCGTCACAGGCACCGCCAGCGCCCGAGCCGCCGAAACCCCCGTCAGCTTCAGCCTCGACCATGCCATCGACGGCACCGCGGCGCCGTTCCTGCTGCCGCTCGACCGGGGCTGGTACAAAGCTGCCGGCGTCAATGTCAGCGTCGCGCCGGCCAAGACCATGCTCGAACCGATCACCCGGGTGGCCTCCGGCCAATTCGACATGGCGCTCGCCGACATCAACGCGCTGATCAAATACCGCGACGCCAATCCCAAGGCGCCGGTCAAGGCCGTGTTCATGCTCTACAACCAGCCGGCCTATGCGGTGATCAGCCGCAAGAGCCGCGGCATCGCCGCTCCAAAGGATCTGGAGGGCAAGCGGCTGGGCGCGCCGGCCAACGATCCCGCCACCGCGCAATGGCCGGTTTTCGCCAAGGTCAACAACATCGACACCGCCAAGGTGACGATCGAGACCATCGCCGCCCGGGTGCGCGAGCCGATACTGGCCGCCGGCCAGCTCGACGCCGTCACCGGCCAGTCCTATTCGGTATTCATCGATCTCAAGGACAAGGGCGTGCCGGTCAACGACATCGCCGTGCTGACAATGGCCGACTACGGCGTCGTGCTCTACGGCCAGGCGATCATCGTGAACACCGATTTCGCGGCCAAGCAGCCGGAGGCGGTGCGGGGTTTCCTGAGCGCCTTCCTGAAGGGCCTGAAGGCCAGCGTCGCCTCGCCGACGCGCGCGATCGAGGCGGTGCTGACCCGCAGCGAAGCACTCAAGAAAGACGTTGAGCGCGAACGGTTGGCGATGGTCGTCGCGAACGACTTCGTCACGCCGGAAGTGAAGGCTAACGGCTACGGCGGCATCGACGAGGCGCGCTTCATTCGCGCCGTTGTACAGCTCGCATTCGGCTATGATTTCAAGAACGCTAAGCCGAAGCCTGCCGATATTTTCGATGCGTCCTATCTGCCGCCGGCAGAGGCGCGGGTGGTTCGCTGACCGCTAGTGGTGCATCCCGCTGCCGCAAGCTCCCGAGCAAATGTCGGAATCAAAGAACCACGAGAGACTATTTGATTCGAGCGGAGCTTTGAATTTGACATTTGATAAGCGGCTTTCCGCAAGCCGGGATCAAATGTCAATTTGGCTCCACTAGGCGGCTGGATTGGCTTTGCGCGGCTGGTCGATCACCAGCTTTGGCCCCCGGCGCGAGGTACCGTAGAGCGTCTCGGCAATATCGTCAGCCAGTTGCTCATAGGTGGCGCGTTCGCCGCCCTCGCGCACATAGACGCCGGAATAAAGGTCGGGCAGCTTCGGCAGCGGCGCGTCCTCCCAGACGATCATGCCGAGGCCGGCGGCAACGTAGCGGGTGACGGGCATGACCCCGAGCCCAGCCGCAACGGCGGCGCTGAGGCTCGCGATGCTGGATCCGGTGAAGACCGCCTCCCAATTCAACCCCGCCGCCTGCAGGGCGGTTGCCGCCACCCTGTGATAGGCGGCCTCCTCGCCGTAGGTGACCAGCGGCACCGGGCTATCGGGATCGAGCCGGGTCGATACCCCGCGCACCCAGACCGCCTCCCTTGTCACCACCTGATGCGCATCGGGCGGCGGATTAAGCGACAGGCCGACGACCACATCGAGGCCGCCGCTACGCAAATCGCGCACGAGCAAATCGTAGGAAGCGGTACGCACGATGAAACGCACGTCCATGCAGCGCTCGCGGAACCGAGCCAAGGTACTGGGCAGAATCGAGGTTAAGTAGTCGCTCGACGCGCCCACCCGGATCACCAGCTCGGACCGGGTATCGCCAGCGCTGAGGTGCATGATCTGGTCGTTGATCGAAAGCAGGCGGCGCGCGTAGCTGACCACGATATCCCCTTGCGGGGTGAGACTGATGCCTTGGACGCTGCGGTCGAAAAGGTCCGCGCCGAGCAGATATTGCAGGCGCTTGATCTGCGCGCTGACGGCGGGCTGGGTGAGGCCGAGCAGGACGGAAGCCTTGGTGAAACTGCGCAAATCGACGACGGCAACCAGCGTCCGCAGAAGATCGGTCGGTATATTGGTCATCGGTCGTCTTTCGCTCATATCGGCCTCAACAGGAGCGCGAACATATGCATACGAACGAATACCATAACTGCTGTAAATACATGCCACAAAAACCGTAGCACGTCCTCCCCTGCAAACAATTTCGCCACACGCTCGAGGAAATTCGTTGCATATCAAACTAATGCAAAATCATACCTACCGATAGGTCCTTTGTTCCGCAAATGTGCGTTCCCACGAAACGCAATCCTGCATTACAACCGCTTCGTGGCAAGAAATCCTGAAAATTCAGCGTTGCTATTTGATGCGCTCAAGTATGCTGACGTAATTTGCAACCGCGGTTCCACCCATGTTGAAGATCCCGCCGAGGCGGGCGTTCTTCACCTGCAAATCACCGGCGCTGCCGGTGAGTTGCATGGCGGTGAGCGCGTGCATCGACACGCCGGTGGCGCCGATCGGATGGCCCTTGGCCTTGAGCCCGCCGGATGGGTTCACCGGTAACTTTCCGTCCTTCTGCGTCCAGCCTTCCTTGATGGCGCGCGCGCCCTGGCCTTCCGGAACCAGGCCCATGGCCTCGTATTCGATCAGCTCGGCGATGGTGAAGCAGTCGTGGGTCTCCACGAACGACAGGTCGTCGAGCGTAAGCCCGGCTTGCGCCAGCGCGCGCTGCCAGCCGAGCGCGCAGCCCTCGAACTTGAGGATGTCGCGCTTCGACATCGGCAGGAAATCCTGCACGTGCTCGGCGGCACGGAAGGCGACCGCCTTGTCGAACCTGAGCGCGGTCTCGATATCGGCCAGCACCACCGCGGCGGCGCCGTCCGACACCAGCGAGCAGTCGGTGCGCTTGAGCGGGCCGGCGACGAACGGGTTTTTCTCGCTTTCGGTGCGGCAGAAGTCGTAGCCGAGATCCTTGCGCATCTGCGCATAGGGATTGCCCACGCCGTTCTTGTGGTTCTTGGCGGCGATCATGGCGAGCGCATCGGACTGGTCGCCCCATTTCTGGAAATAGAGCCCGGCGATCTTGCCGAAGACGCCGGCAAAGCCGCCCTCGATCTCGGCTTCCTCGCGCACATAGGAAGCCTTGAGCAGGTTGCGGCCGATCTCCGGCCCCGGCGTGGTCGTCATCTGCTCGACGCCGACCACCAGCACGATGCGCGCGGAACGCGCGGCGATCGCCTTCAGGCCCTGCTGGACCGCGGCGGAACCGGTGGCGCAGGCGTTCTCCACCCGCGTGGCGCGCTTGAAGCGCAGATCGGGCGAGGCCTGCAGCACCAGCGAGGCGGTAAAATCCTGCGCCGAGAAGCCGGCGTTGAAATGCCCGAGCACGATCTCGTCGACGTCCTTGGCTGCGACGCCGGCGTCCTTGAGCGCGTCGCCGGCCACCTGCACGATCAGGCTCTCGACCGTCTGGTCCTGAAGCCTGCCAAAGGGAGTGTGGGCCCACCCGACGATGGCTGCGGTCATAATTGCTCTCCTTGCGCCAATTTGCGCCAAGACCCCTCACGCCGGACCGGGGCGCGTCCGAATGCCGAACTTTGGTCGCATTACCAACGGATAAGCGGCAATTACCATAATTCAAGATGCGAGTATGCCGGCTTTGCCTCATCTGCCAACCTTGGATAGCTTAGCGCCGCGCCGCCGCCTGTGGAACCCAACTGTTTCTAGAGGCCCGTTTCCGTCAGACCGGACCGAGACCCCGTGAATTATTTTTCCTGTAGCCGTTTCCTGGTCTTCGCGTTGGCGGTGTTCGCGCTGGCGTCGAGCGGCGCCACCCGCGCCCACGCCGAGGCCAAGCTGCTGCTGGAAGCCTCCACCGGCAAGGTGCTGCTGGCCGAAAACGCCACCTATCCGTGGTATCCGGCCTCGGTCACCAAGCTGATGACCACCTACACGACCCTGCGCGAGGTGCAGCAGCGCAAGATCAGCCTGAATACGCTGATCACCATGACGCGCAACGCGGCGGCGCAGGAACCGAGCAAGATGGGGCTGCCGGTCGGCACCAAGCTCACCATCGACAACGCCCTGAAGATGCTGCTGGTCAAGTCGGCCAACGACGTCGCGGTCGCCATCGCCGAGGGAGTTGGCGGCTCGATCCCGAAATTCGCCGACATGATGAACGCCAATGCGCGCGCGGCTCGGCATGACCCAGAGTCATTTCGTCAATCCGAACGGACTGCCGGCGGAAAATCATGTCACCTCGGCGCGCGATCTCGGCATTCTGGCCCGCGCGCTGATCCGCGAATTCCCGCAATACGACTACTTCTGGCACATCCACGCCATCCGCTACGGCAACCGCATCATTCACAACTACAACAGCCTGCTCGACCGCTATCCCGGCGCCGACGGCATGAAGACCGGCTTCATCTGCGCCTCCGGCTTCAATCTGGTGGCTTCCGCCACCCGCAACGGCCGCCGCCTGATCGCGGTCGTGCTCGGCGTCTCATTCCGGGAGCGCCCGCAACCTGGAAGCGGCCAAGCTCCTGGAGCGCGGCTTCAATTCGACGCCGCTGTCGTGGCTGACGCCCTCGCTCGGCACCGTCGACGCGCTGACGCCGATCGACGCGAAGCCGCCCGATCTGCGCGACGAAATGTGCGGTCCGCATCGCAAGCGCCACAAAGCCGCCGTCCGACAATGAAGAGGACACCGATGCGGTAGCTTCGAGCGCCGACGGGACCAACCCGGGCTTCATGCTCTCCAGCCCTGCGGCCGACCAACGGCAAGTTCGTGCTGGGGCCGCCGGTCGAAACCGAGCCGCCGGTGGTCGTGTTCACCGGGCCGGCCGATCATCCCGATCCGGCGCCGGTGGTGCGCCACCGGGCCAAGAAGAGGAAGGCCGTGCACCACCGCGCCAAGTCGTCAAACAAGTCATCCAAGAAGTCGTCCAAGCGGACCCGGCATCGCAAATCGAAAGCAACGTCGGCCAAGAAATGAGCGACACCGGGCAGCGCACCGACCGCCGCACGCCGCCGACCCCGATCCCGCTGACCGTGCTCACCGGCTTCCTCGGCGCCGGCAAGACCACGCTGCTCAACCGGCTGCTCAAGGATCCGGCGCTGGCCGACACCGCGGTCATCATCAACGAGTTCGGCGAGATCGGCCTCGACCATCTGCTGGTCGAATACGTCAGCGACAACATGGTGCTGCTGCAGTCGGGCTGCCTGTGCTGCACCATGCGCGGCGACTTGGTCGATGCGCTGGAAACGCTGCTGCGCGATCTCGACAACCGCCGCTGCACCTTCAAGCCGCGTGCTGCTGGAGACCACCGGCCTCGCCGATCCGGCGCCGGTGCTGCACACGGTGATGTCGCATCCCTATCTGCTGCTGCGCTACCGGCTCGACGGCGTGGTGACCGTGGTCGACGCGATGAACGGCGACGCGACGCTGGACTCCCACGAAGAAGCGGTGAAGCAGGCCGCGGTCGCCGACCGCATTGTGCTGACCAAGACCGACATGGCGGACGCCGCGCAGGTCGAACGGGTGACCGCGCGGCTGCACACGCTCAATCCGGCCGCCGCCATTCTCGACGCCGCCAAGGGCGACGCCACGCCCGACCGGCTGCTGAACTGCGGGCTTTACGATCCCGAGCGCAAGATTCCCGACGTGAAGAAATGGCTGGCGGCCGAGGCCTATGCCGAGCCGCACGGTCATGCCCATCACGGCCATGATCGCGCACATAATCACGCACATGGTCATGACCACGATCACACCCATCTCGACCGCAACCGCCACGACTCCCACATCAGCGCCTTTGCGCTGACCAGCGACACGGCGATTCCCGCCGGCACCCTGGAAATGTTTCTCGAGCTGCTGCGCGCCAATTACGGCGCCCAGCTCCTGCGCGTGAAGGGAATCGTGAAGCTCGCCGAAATGCCGGACACGCCGGTGGTGGTGCACGGCGTCCAGCACGTCTTCCACCCGAGCGCGCGGCTGGAACGCTGGCCCGACGACGACCACCGCACCCGGCTGGTGTTCATCACCCGCGATCTGCCCGAGGCCACGGTGCGCGAATTGTTCGAGGCCTTTCTCGGCGCCCCCGCCCCCGACCGGCCCGACGCCAAGGCGCTCACCGACAATCCGCTAGTGCCGTTCGGTGGCGCCGACCGCTGAAGAGCCGCTACCGAAGCGGCAACCACGGCGTGAGCGAGAGGCTCATGCCGCGTCGAGTTTTTGATCGGCCGCTGCCGGTTCGGCGAAGCCCATAGCGCTAAGCAGGTTTTCGATCTCGTGACGTGCGGTGACGTGCGACATGGTCAGCCGCGTCCTGTGCGTCGCCTCATTGAGATCGTCGATGGCGGTCAGGCCGCGGGGGAAGAATTCGCGGAAGACCACCCGCTCGGCCAGGCCGTCGATGCAACGGAAATTGAGTTGCTGTGACAGCGTCTGCAGCGCTTCACCCACCAGCCGCTTGTTGCGCGAATTGATTGACGTCAGCCGATTGCGCAACACGATCCAATCGGTGAAATAATGATTGTCCTCGCGCTCGCGGCGCACCTCTTCCACCATCCGGGCGTAGCGGCTGAGGCCGGTGACATGAAAGGTCTCGGGCTCGACGGTGGCGAGCACGTCGAGATCGACGAAACTGTCGTTGAGCGGCGTCACCAACGTATCCGCAATCGCATGGGCCGCGCGAGTGAGCGGGCTCTCATAGCCGGGTGTGTCGATAACGATGAAATCGCATGTCCGCGCCAGCGCGATGACCGCAGCGGCAAGCGCCTTGCGCCGCGCCCATTCATCCTGCGCGGCCTCGTCCAGCTCGACATGATTCGGGATCTCGAGATCGCGGCCGATGTGGGCGGCCCAGGCGCGCCGGTTGTCGATATAGCGCGTGAAGGTCTGCTGCTGCGAATCGAGATCGATGGTGGCGACGTGCCGACCCGTCTTCATCAACGCGATCGCGATGTGCATGGCGACGGTGGACTTGCCCGATCCACCCTTTTCGTTAGCGACGACGATCACCCGCGCGGGCGGCGGCCCATTCTCAGCTTCAACCGACATGAACATCCTCCAACGTTTGTGTGAGGATCGCGGTGATTGGTGTGACGATAAAGATTGATTCTGATTCTTCCCACTACCGCAAGTGTTCGAGCCGATAGCCTGGCGGAATTGTCGCCGCTGTGGCGGCTATGCACACGCGCATAAGGCGTGCTGCGTGTCCTCCGACCCATGCAAAGCATCGAAAACATGGGCGCCGAGCGCGCCATCAAGCGGTTGTACCGTGGGGCCTATCATCCATGTGGCTCCCAGCCGGCGAACCATCGGCCGGGACAAATACGATCATGCCGCGCTCATCCGCCACTTTGCCGGCAGAACGCCGGTCTCCTTTAGGCGCCAAGGCCTTGCGCTGGACGCCGGTTCGCACGATTCTCAGGCTGAATCGCCGGCCGCCGCCGGCGCCGGGAAAACTCTCATGGAGCGGATCTGGCTGCGGCACTATCCCGCGGGCGTCGCCGCCGACATCGACCCGTCGTCATGTCCGTCGCTGACGGCGCTGTTCGAACAAAGCTTTGCCCGTTACGCCGCGCGGCCATGTTGTCAATGCATGGGCAGGACACTGAGCTATGCGGATCTCGACGAGACTTCACGCGCGCTTGCCGCCTGGCTGCAAGGCTGTGGTCTCGAACGCGGCGCCCGCGTCGCCGTGATGATGCCCAATATATTGCAATATCCAATTGCGATCGCGGCGATCCTGCGCGCCGGCTTCACGGTGGTGAACGTCAATCCGCTCTATACGCCGCGCGAGCTGGCTTTTCAGCTCAGTGACGCCGGCGCCGAGGCGATCGTGGTGCTGGAGAATTTCGCCTCCGTGCTGCAGGAGGCGCTGCCGCAAACAAAGATCAAGCACGTGGTCGTCGCCAGCCTAGGGGATATGCTGGGCACGGTGAAAGGCACGCTGGTCAACGGCGTGGTGCGCCACGTCAAGCGGATGGTGCCGTCCTATGCCTTGCCGGACGCGATCCGGTTCAACCGTGCACTTAGAATGGGCCGCGCGCTGACGTTTAAACCTCCGTATGTCGGGCCCGACGATGTCGCCTTCCTGCAATATACCGGCGGCACCACCGGCGTCGCCAAGGGCGCGATGCTGCTGCATCGAAACCTGGTCGCCAATGTCCTGCAGGTGGAGGCCTGGAACACGCCGCTGGTGATGGTACCGCCGCGCATCGATCAGGTCGTCATCCTCACCGCGCTGCCGCTCTATCATATCTTTGCGCTGACCGCCTGTTTTCTGTTCGGCATGCGCCTGGGCGGCATGTGCCTCTTGATTCCCAATCCGCGCGACATCGGCGGGTTGATCAAGGAACTCGCCAAGGTGAAGGTGAACGCGTTTCCGGCGGTGAACACGCTGTTCAACGCGCTGCTGCATCATCCCGAGTTCGGCAAGCTCGACTGGTCGCTGCTCAAATACGCGGTCGGCGGCGGCATGGCGGTGCAGAAAGCGGTGGCCGAAGCCTGGATGAAGGCGACCGGTCATCCGATCATCGAAGGTTACGGCTTGTCGGAGACCTCGCCGGTACTCACTTGCAACCGCGGCGATATTCGCCGAATGGACCGGCACCATCGGCCTGCCGGTGCCATCGACCGAGATCTCCATCCGCGACGACGGCGGTCATGAAGTGCCGATCGGCGACGAGGGCGAAATCTGCGCCCGCGGCCCGCAGGTGATGCCCGGTTATTGGAACCGCCCGGACGAGACCGCCAAGGTCATGACCGTGGACGGTTTCTTGCGCACCGGCGACATCGGCGTGATGGACGAGCAGGGCCGCGTGCGCATCGTCGACCGCAAGAAGGACATGATCATCGGTGTCCGGGTTCAAGGTATTCCCCAACGAGGTCGAGGACTTCGCCATGACCCATGGCGGCTTGTTGGAATGCGCGGTGATCGGCGTGCCCGACCGCCATTCCGGCGAAGTGCCAAAGCTGTTCGCGGTCAGGAAGAAGCCGGAGGTGACCGAACACGAGCTGCGCGAATTCCTGAGCACGGGCCTCGCCGGCTACAAGGTGCCGCGCCACATCGAATTCCGCCACGAACTGCCGAAATCGAACGTCGGCAAGATCCTGCGCCGCGCCTTGCGCGAGGAAGAGCCTGGACGGGGAGTGTCATGAACGAGGACGTAAACGCACCGAGCCCCGCCGACATCATTGCCTTCTGGCGCGAGGTCGGGCCCAAGCGCTGGTTCGAGAAGCACGAGGACATCGACGCGGAAATCCGCCGCCGCTTTCTCACGCGTCATGAACAGGCCGCCGCCGGCGAACTTGCAAGTTGGGAGCAGAACGCCGAAGGCGCGCTGGCGCTGCTCATCCTGCTCGACCAGTTTCCGCGCAACATGTTCCGCGGCGACAAACGCGCCTTCGCCACCGACGGTCTGGCGCTGTCGATCGCCAGCCGCGGCATTCTCAACGGCTTCGACAGCACGTTCAGCGACATGCGCACCTTCTTCTATCTGCCGTTCATGCATTCGGAAGACATGGCCGACCAGGAGAAGGCGATCGCCTTCTACCGCGCTTACGACAACGACGACGGCGTGAAATGGGCGGAGCTGCACGCCGACATCATCCGCCGCTTCGGCCGTTTCCCGCACCGCAACGCCGCGCTCGGCCGCGCCACTACGCCGGAAGAACAGGCCTTCCTCGACAGCGGCGGCTTTGCCGGTTAAATCGGCTGCCATGGCTGACCTGGTGGTGCAGGACCTCGCCGTCCGGCTCGGCGGCAACGACGTGCTCAAGGGCGTGTCGCTGCGCGTGCCCGCCGGCGAAATCGTCGCGCTGCTCGGCGCCTCCGGCAGCGGCAAGACCACGCTGTTGCGCGCCATCGCCGGGCTCGAGCAGCCGCACGCGGGCGCCATCTCCATCGGCGATCAGGTGTTCTTCGACGCCGCGCGCAACATCGCGCTGCCGCCCGACCAGCGCGGGCTCGGCCTGGTGTTCCAGTCCTACGCGCTGTGGCCGCACCGCACGGTGTTCGAGAACGTGGCAACCGGGCTGATACTGCGCGGGGCGGCGCCTGCCGACGTCAAGCAGCGCGTCGACAAGGTGCTCGACCAGATCGGCCTTACGCATCTGGCCGGCCGCATGCCGGCGCAATTGTCCGGCGGCCAGCAGCAGCGCGTGGCGATCGCGCGCGCGCTGGTCTACGAGCCGCCGGTGATCCTGCTCGACGAGCCGCTGTCCAATCTCGACGCCAAGCTGCGCGAGGAAGCGCGCGCCTGGCTGCGCACGCTGATCACCACGCTCGGCCTGTCGGCGGTGCACGTCACCCACGACCAGGTGGAGGCGATGGCGATCGCCGACCGCATCGTGCTGCTCGATGCCGGCGTCATCGCGCAGGACGGCCCGCCGACCACGCTCTACAATGAGCCGGCGACACGCTTTGCCGCCGAATTCATGGGCGTCAACAACCGGCTGGAGGGCAAGCTGGTGGCGCTTGAAAACGGCCGCGCCACCATGGAGGTTTTCGGCGAGCGCATCACCGGCATGGCACGCACCCATTCGAGCGTCGGCAGCGAATCGGTCGGCATCATTCGCCTGGAACGCGTGCGCTGCGCCGACGCGCCCGGCCCCAACCGGCTGGCGATGACGCTTGCAGGCGCCGATGTATCTCGGCGAGCGCTGGGAGCTTCTGTTCACGCGCGGCGACCTGAGTGTGCGCGCCTATGCCGATACGCCGCCGGCGCGCGGCGAACACTATATCGAATTTCCACCCGACGCGCTGTGGGTGTTTGAACAAAGGCGACAAAAACCATGACCGACTTCCACGGTGTCTTCCCCTATCTGGTCTCACCCATCGATAGCGCCGGCAAGATCAAGACCGACGTGCTCGGCAAGCTGTGCGACGATCTCATCAAGGCCGGCGTGCATGGGCTGACCCCGCTCGGCTCCACCGGCGAGTTCGCCTACCTCACCCGCGCGCAACGCGAAGCGGTGGTGAAAGCCACCATCTCAGCCGCCGACAAACGCGTGCCGGTGGTCGCGGGCGTCGCCTCGACCGCCACCGCCGACGCGGTCGAGCAGGCAAAGGCCTGGCAGAAGCTCGGCGCCGACGGCATCCTGGCCGTGCTCGAAGCCTACTTTCCCGCTCAAGGACGCGCAGGTCGAAGCTTACTTTCGCGCCATCGCCGACGCCGTCGACATTCCGGTGGTGATCTACACCAACCCGAACTTCCAGCGCAGCGATCTCACCCTCGACGTCATCACGCGGCTCTCCGAGCACCCGCGCATCCGTTACATCAAGGACGCCTCCAGCAACACCGGCCGTCTGCTCTCGATCATGAACCGGGCGCCGAAGATGAAAGTGTTTTCCGCGTCCGCGCATATCCCGGCGGCGGTGATGCTGATCGGCGGCCTCGGCTGGATGGCGGGCCCGGCCTGCATCGTGCCGCGCGAAAGCGTGCGGCTTTACGAGCTCTGCCGCGCGGGCAAATGGGACGAGGCCTTGGCGTTGCAGCGCGACCTCTGGCGCATCAACGAGGCCTTCGCCCGCTTCAACCTCGCCGCCTGCATCAAGGCCGGCTTGCAGATCCAGGGTTACGCGGTCGGCGATCCCGTCCCGCCGCAGACGCCGCTGTCGCCGGACGACCGCAAGGTGGTGGAAACCATATTGGCCGACGTGGCCAAGCTGGAGATGGCTTAAGCGCGCGGTCTCCGCCCTTGCGCCCGCGCGCAGAATGCGCGCCAGGGTACGCGAAAATGCGCCGTCCAACCGATTCTTAAGGATTCCTTGCTATCCGGGACCGATGACGTCGCCGTCCCACGCAACGCGGCCGGCGCGGGAGGAAGCCGTGCCTCCGGCCGGCGCCGACACCGCCCCCGCGCCGTCGCCCCTGTCGGCGGCGGGACCGATCGCGCGCGTCATCTCACGAATCAAGGCCATCCTCGCCGACCGCAGCGACAGCCGGCTGACGCAGATCGTCGCCGGCAAGGTCTTCCTGCTGCGGGTGGCCAATGCCGTCATCGCGCTCGCCTCGCAGGTGCTGTTGGCGCGCTGGATGGGCCGCTTCGAGTTCGGCGTCTACATCTATGTCTGGACCTGGGTGCTGATGATCGGCTCCCTGTCCGACGTCGGCCTGTCCACGGCAGCGCGCCGTTTCATTCCGGAATATACCGAGCTCAAAGAGCCCGACCGCCTGCGCGGCTTCCTCGTCGGCGGCCGCTGGCTGGCACTCGCCTTGGCCACGGGCATCGCCGTCGTCGGCGTCATCGGTGTGACGGTGCTCGAGCCCTGGATCGACAATTTCGCGGTGATCCCGCTTTACCTCGCCTGCGTCATCATTCCGATCACCGGCGTCAGCGCGCTGCAAAGCGGCATCGCGCAAACCTACAATTGGCCATTCCTCGCGCTGGTGCCGTTCTACGTCGGGCGACAATTGCTGCTGACCGTCGCGGTGGGCGCCGCATGGTTCCTCGGCTACGCGGTGAGCGCGACGATGGCGATGATCGTCGCCATCGCCGCCACCTGGAGCGTGACCGCGGTGCAATTGCTGATGCTCAACCGCCGGCTCATCCACAAGATCGACCCCGGACCAAAACGCTACGCGCCGCTCACCTGGCTCGGCACCTCGCTGCCGATCCTCATGGTCGAAGGCTTCTACCTGCTGCTCACTTATGTCGACATCCTCGCGCTCGAGCGTTTCCGGCCGCCGGGCGAAGTTGCCGTCTATTATGCCGCCGCGCGCATCCTGGCGGTGGTCGCCTTCGTCTATTTCGCCATCGCCGGCGCCACCACGCACCGGTTCACGCAATACTACGTCGCCGGCAATCACGAGCGGCTGGCGAGCTTTTTCAAGGAAACCACGCGCTGGACCTTCTGGCCGTCGCTTGCCGCCTGCGGGATGATCCTCCTCTTCGGGCGGCCGCTGCTGTCGCTGTTCGGCCCCGGCTTCACGTCCGGCTATTGGGTCATGTTCATTCTGTCCGTCGGCATGCTGGCGCGCGCCGCCGTCGGTCCGGCGGAGCGGCTGCTCAACATGCTGGGCGAGCGCAAGCAATGTGCCGGTATCTATGCCTTGGCCTTCGCCATCAATCTCGGCCTGTGTGTCGTGCTGATTCCGCACTTCGGCATCGAAGGCGCGGCGGCGGCAACCTCGACCGCGCTGGTCGTCGAATTGATCCTGCTTTATCTCGTGACGCGGCGGCGTCTCGGCTACCACGTCTTCATCTTGCGTCACGCGGAGCAATAACGTGCACGGTGCCTTACTCTCGCAACCGCCCAGCCTCGACGTCGAATGGCGCCCGCTCGCCGCGCTCGGCGACATCGTCGAGTTCCTGGCGGGCGTTGGCCGCGCAGGCGATCGAACCGAACGCGTTCTATGAGCCGGCTTTCGCGCGCACGGCCGCGCCGGTCTTCGGACCCGACGTTCATGCGCTTCTGGTGTGGTCGAAGTCGCCGGACAAACGCCTGCTCGGGTTCTTCCCGGTGCACGCCGCACGGCGATATGGCGTCGGCCCGCGCGTTCTTAGCGGCTGGATCCATCCTTTTGCCCTGCTCGGCACGCCGCTGGTCGACGGCGAACATGCCGAGGGCGTGATCGCGACTTGGCTCGATCACGTGGCGGATGAACCAACGCTGCCCGATATCATGTTGCTGCCGACGTTGTCGCTCGAGGGGCCGTTTGCCGCAGCCCTCAACCGGGTTCTGGCGAACCGCGGCGCACGTCACGTCGATTTTGACCCGCACCAGCGCGCGCTACTCGCGCCCGGCGACGACCGCACCAGCTATCTCACGCACGCGATGGGCGCCAAGCACCGCAAGGAACTGCCGCGCCGGCGCCGCCGGTTGGCGGAGCTCGGCCCCGTCGCCCATGAGGTCGCTACCGACGCTCCGGAAGTCGCAGCAATGCTTGAGCACTTCCTCGAGCTCGAGGCGCGCGGCTGGAAGGGCAACCGTGGCACTGCCGCCATGAATTGTGAAAAGCGCCTACGCTTCTTCCGCCAGGCCGTGGCCGATCTCGCGCGCGAGGGCAAGGCACGCGTCGAACAGTTGCGCGTCGATGAACGCGTGATCGCCACCTCCGTGGCGCTGCGCAGCGGCGATACCCTGTTCGGCTGGAAGATGGCTTACGACGAAGACTATCGCAAGTATTCGCCCGGCGCCCAGCTCATGCTCGACCTCACCCAGAACGTGCTCGCCGACGATAGCATCGCGCGGGTCGATTCTTGTACCGCGGCCGATCATCCGCTGATCAATCATCTGTGGTCCGACCGGCATTCCGTCGCCGACCGCATGCTTGCCGTGCGCAACGGCCACCAGACAGTGTTCGATGCCGTTTGCGCCATGGAAGCCCTGCGCCGTAGCGCCATTCACAGCGCCAAGGTGCTGCGAGACAAGCTGCGCGGGTAACGTTTACGCCTTTTCCCGTAACAGCCGGCGGATCACCTTGCCGGTGGTGGTCATCGGCATCTGCTCGATGAAGGCGACCTCGCGCGGATATTCGTGCGCGGCGAGCCGCGTGCGCACGAAGCCCTGGATCTCGGCGGCGAGCGCGTCGGACTCCGCCGTCTCGGGCTTGAGCACGATGAAGGCCTTGACGATCGCGCCACGCACCGCGTCCGGCTTACCGATGACGGCGGCAAGCGCCACCGCCGGATGCCGCAACAGACAATCCTCGATCTCGCCGGGCCCGATACGGAAGCCCGATGATGTAATGACGTCGTCATCGCGGCCGACGAAGGTGATGTAGCCCGCCTCGTCGGTGACGCCCTGGTCGCCGGTGGTCATCCAGTCGCCGATGAACTTGTCGCGGGTGGCGTCGGGCCGGCCCCAATACTCCAGGAACATCACCGGGTCGGGCCGCTTGACCGCAATCTGCCCGATCTCGCCGGCTTTGAGCACGTTGCCGTCGCGATCGATCACCGCCACGTCATGGCCGGGCACCGGCTTGCCCATGGCGCCGACCTTGAGCATGCCGAGCTGGGCGCAGGAACCGACGACGAGATTGCATTCAGTCTGGCCGTAGAATTCGTTGATGGTGAGCCCGAACGCCGACTTGCCCCATTCCAACGCTTCGACGCCGAGCGATTCACCACCCGAAGCCACGCTGCGCAGCTTGAAAGCGTAGCGCCCTTGCGGACTGGGCGCCGCGCGCATCATGCGCAGCGCCGTCGGCGGAATGAAGGCGTTGCGCACGTCCGCTTTCACCATCAGCGCGAAGGCTTCTTCCGGATCGAACTTCTCGACCTTGCGCGCCACCACCGGCACGCCGTGATAGAGGCTCGGCAACAGCACATCGAGCAGGCCGCCGGCCCAGGCCCAGTCGGCCGGCGTCCAGTAACGGTCGCCCTGTTGCGGAAACGGAAAATGCGGCAGCTCGACGCCCGGCAGATGGCCGATCAAGACGCGATGGCCGTGCAGCGCGCCCTTCGGATTCCCGGTCGTGCCCGAGGTGTAGATCATCATCGCCGGATCTTCGGCCGCGGTATCGACGGCCACAAAATCAGACGAAGCGCGCGCGAGTTCGTCGGCGAAGCTCAAGGCGCGGTCGCCGGCGCCATCGACCGACAAGACGCAGGCGAGATCGGGCACCTCATCGCGCACGTCGTTGAGCTTGGCGAGCCCTTGCGCGTCAGTCAGTACCGCCTTGGCGCCGGAATTCTGCAGCCGATAAGACAGCGCGTCCGGTCCGAACAGGATCGCGATCGGCAGCGCCACCGCGCCGAGCTTGTAGATGGCGACATGGGCGGCGGCCACTTCCGGCGCCTGCGGCAGGAAGATGGCGACGCGGTCGCCGCGCCGGATGCCGTGCGCGGCGAGCACATTGGCGAGCCGGTTGGAGGTCTCGCGCAACTGGCCGAAGCTGATTTCGTCGAAGCGTCCGTCCTCCCGCACATGCAGGATGGCGAGCCGGCCGGGATCGGCCGCCGCCCAGCGGTCGCAGACATCGACGCCGATATTGATGCGCGCCGGCACGTTCCAGCGGAAGGCGCGGTAGACGTCGTCGTAGTTGTCGAAATTGGGTAGCACCGGCATGCGGTCGCAAACCTAGTCAGCAAGGGCGGCCAGGTCCAGGGGCATCATCGCGGGCCGAAACGCGCAGCAAAAGCCAGCAGATGCGGTCAACAACGGCTTAACGGCCCGTTAAAGAGACGCTTACTTGGTTCGTGCCATGAATCCGGCAGGGGCTTCTGGAAATGCGTGAAAGGATTTCACGATGAGTATTTCGGCAATCGGCGCTGGCAACACCGCCCCGGTCTCGCAGGAGCGGGCGGAAGGCCCCGGTCCGGACCACGACGGCGACAGCGACGACGCCGGCGGCGCCGTGCAGACGCAGACGCAAGCATCGACTGCGCCCGGCACTGGCAACGTCGTCGACAAGACGGCCTGACGCCTGCTCGCAGGAACATGAAGAACCCGGCACGCGTGCCGGGTTCTTCTTTCTATGCATGGCGCAACGCGAATGCCCTACGCCGGCGCGCACAAGACATCGTGCGCATCACCGCTGTCCGCGCGAGTGCGCTTCGTTTATATCAACGCGGCGCCTGCGTGCTGCCGGTTACGTCGCGCTCGCGGCCGTTCGGCCGGATACCGGCCTGGCCGGCTTGCGCGCGGTCGCTGACCGGTGTGGCAGCCGGTGTGACGCGTTCGATGGATTGGGTGCGGTAGGTATTTGCGCTCTGCTCCCAACCGCTCAGGATACGATAGGGCGACGGCCGCAATTGAAAAGCGGATTGCGCCGCCGCGAAGGTCGGGAACGCGATCACCAGCGTCAAAGCGATTCCAAGCTTCATCGCTACCTCCCCAGTGCCCCGGCAGGGGGATAAGCCGAATTGGAAACCTGTTCGCCATTTCGGTCAACAACTTTCGCGGGTCGAAAACGGGGTTTGTGCCAGCCGGTTGGCAGCCGCGCCCGGTTTTATTGCACCGCGTCAGGGCTTAACCCCTGGGCCTGTCCGGCTTGGCCAGGATCAGCGCCCAGAACACCTTGTATTTGGATTTCGGCGCATAGACCGCGGCGATGCCCATACGCGTCGCCCCGGCGAGCAGCATGTTGGACTTGTGCTCCGGCGACTCGCGCCAGCCCGAGAAGGCCTGCGCCAGCGTGTGGTAGCCGGCGGCGATGTTTTCCGCCGCCCGCTCGGCGTCGTAGCCCGATGCCTTCAGCCGGGTCTTGAACGGCTTACCAACATGGTGGCCGAGCTTGTCGCGCGCGGCCATCAGCGCCGCCTGCTCGTGCGCCAACCGCATCAAGGTGGGATCGAGCGTCACCGTCGGCAGCCCGCTGTTGGCGCGGTAACCGGAGATCATGGACGCCGCCGCCGCGGCATCGAGCTCGGCGCCCGGACGCGCCAGATCGCGGCGGAAGCTGGGCTGCTCATCGGGCACGTAGGTGGAACAGGCGGCGAGCGCGAACAGGGCAGTCAGGGCGAGCAGCGGCCAAAGTTTCATCAGGTGAGCAATCCTTGATTCGCGGGCGGCTGTCGAACGGACCGGACAAGCGTGGCGGAAGCTTGTTCGCGCGAGGTCGCACAAGGGAGCAACCCGGCCCCACGGCGAAATCCGGCAGCCCGTCCACTGGCGCTGCGTTATCCGTTCCACTAACATCCGCCGACACTAATGCCGAAACCTTCGCCACAAGAAGCGACGGCACGCCAATCGATGAAGAAAACCGAGGAGGAAGCCGATGTCAGCTCAGCCAGCCGCGCGGACGCCGGGCGCCAAGCGCGCGGCGCCGGGCGAGTATCTGTTCGATCTTGCCAGCGAGCACAAGATCATGGGCGGTCCCGACTATTCGACCGCCTACGGCCCCTGCGTGGAAGGCGACCGCATGATCGTCGGCCTGATGCGCATGAAAGCCGGCACCGGCGCCGAGGCGCACTCGCACCCCAACGAGCAGTGGATCTACATTCTGGAAGGCACCTTCCGCGCCAACATCGAAGGCAAGGACGTCGAGGTGAAGCCCGGCGCGGTGCTCTACATCCCGGCCAACGCGGTGCATACCGGCAAAGCGACCGAGGAATCCGACGTCGTGTTCTTCACCGTCAAGGACGGCTCCTACGGCCTGCAGGGCATCAAGGCGAGCTGACGGGGTACAAACTCCGCTCATTCCCGCGCAAGCGGGAATCCAGAGCCCGGATTACAAACGGCGGAGATGAGGCCCTGGGTCCCCGCTTTCGCGGGGACGAGCGGATGGGGCAACGTAGGCGCATCCAGCTCCAGCCCCGTGCAGCACGCGCGCGTCAGCGCGCCTGCTGCAAGGCCCGCCAGATGCGCGCGGGGGTCGCCGGCATGTCGAGCTGCGCGCCCTTGGGCAACGCATCGAGGATGGCGTTGATCAACGCCGGCGGCGCCGCGGTGGTGCCGGCCTCGCCGGTGCCCTTCACGCCCAACGGATTGGTGCGGCAGGCCACCGGGAAATGCTCGACATTGATCGGCGGCACGGTGTCGGCGCGCGGCATGGCGTAATCCATGAACGAGCCGGAGACGAGCTGGCCGCTCGAATCGTAGATCGTGTCCTCGGTCAATGCCTGACCCAATCCTTGCGCGACGCCACCATGCATCTGGCCGATGACGATGGTGTCGTCGAGCACATTGCCGCAATCGCCGATCGCCGTGTAGTTGACGATCTCCACCGCGCCGGTGTCGGGATCGATCTCCACCTCGGCGACGTGGCAACCGTTGGGGAACGACGGCGGCAGCTTGGCCTTGGCGGTGGTGTCGAGGCTTTCCTCGATCACATTCTGCTTTTTCAATTCGGCGGCACGCGTGGCCACCTCGAACAGCGACACCTCCCGGCCGCTGTTCTTCACACTGAATTTGCCGCCGGCGTAATCGATGTCGTCCTCGCCGGCCTGCAGCAGCATGGCAGCGACGCGCTTGCCTTTCTCGATGACGGCATCGGCGGTGACCGCGATGGCGCCGCCGGTCATCATCGCCGAACGCGAGGCGACGGCGCCGAAGCCGGGCACGTCGCGGTCGGAATCGCCTGAGGTGACCGTGACCATCTCCGGCGCGATGCCGAGGCGGCGCGCGGTCACCTTGCCGAACACGGTCTGGTGCCCCTGCCCGCTGGCGCCGGCGCCGATGCTGACGTCGATCTTGTCGCCGCCGGGAAACGTGATGCGCGCCGGCTCTTCCGGAAAGGCGCCGGCGATCTCGAGATAGCAACCGATGCCGATGCCGCGCAGCTTGCCCCTCTTCTTGGCTTCCTTCTTGCGCACGGCGAAGCCGGCATAGTCGGCTCGCGCGAGCGCACGCTCGAATACCGCGGGGAAGTCGCCGCTGTCGTAGGTGTTGCCGAACGGCGTGGTGTAGGGGATTTTCTCCGGCGCGATCAGATTGCGGCGGCGCAGCTCGGCCGCGTCGATGCCGGTCTGGTCGGCCGCGGCATCGATCACGCGTTCGAGCAGATAGCTCGCTTCCGGCCGGCCGGCGCCGCGATAGGGCCCGGTCGGTACGGTGTTGGTGAAGACGCAGCGCGCATTCACCTGCGCCAGCGGAATGTCATAGACCGTCGGCAGGCAGCCGGCGACGTGCAGCGTAACGATGAAATGGGCGATGGCGGTGAAATAGGCGCCTGTATTGCCGAGACCGTTCACCCGCAGCGCGAGGAAGCGGCCGCGCTTATTGAGCGCGAGCTCGACCGTCCAGAACGAATCGCGCGCCTGGTTGTCGGTGACGAACGCTTCCGAACGCGTCGACATCCAATGCACCGGCTTGCCGAGCGTTTTGGCCGCATGCAGCAGCGCGGCATATTCCGGATAGGTGGCGCCTTTCATGCCGAAGGCGCCGCCCACGTCATCATCGGTGACATGCATCTTGTCAGGCGTGACACCCATGACCCCGGCCATGTGCGCGCTCATGGCACCGACGGCCTGGGTGCCGCAGCGCAAGGTATAGCGCTGCGTGGCGGCGTCGTAGCTCGCGCTTGCCGAGCGCGGCTCGAGCGAAGCGACCACCAGGCGCTGATTGACCAGCTCCACCTTCACCACATGGGCGGCCTCGGCGAAGGCGCGGTCGAGCGCGGTCTGTTTCTTGCCGTCGGGATCGGGCGGCGCGGTCCAGTCGAAGCCGATATTGCCCGGCGCCTCCGGCCAGAGCTGCGGCGCGCCCGCGGCCGCGCCGGCGCGCACCTCGGTCACCGAGTCGAGCGGTTCGTAATCGACCATCACCTGCTCGCCGGCTTCCTGCGCGATGGCGGCGGATTCGGCGACGACCAGCGCGACCGGCTCGCCCACATGCATCACGCGCTCGCCCGCCAGCACCGGACGATCGGGCGAGACCGGCATCTTGCCGCCGCGGCCGGGAATCGGAAGGCCGTGCGAGATGGAATGATAGTGCGCCTCGGCGAGATCGGCGGCCGTCAACACCGCCTTGACGCCCTTCGCCTGCCTGGCCGCCGTTGCGTCGATATGCGTGATGCGCGCGAAGGCGTGCGGCGAACGCACGAAATAGGCGGCCAGCGCGCCGTCCGGCTTGACGTCGTCGCCGAAGCGGCCGGTGCCCTTGAGCAGCGGCTCGTCTTCGATGCGGCCGTGCCAGGCCGATTGGTCAGCGGCAGTGGAATTGGTCATTACGAAACCTCCGCGTGGTGCAAGAATCAAATCCGGCCCTTGAGACCGATCTTCTCATAAAGCGCGTTGATGTGCTCCTTCACGCTCGGATCGGTGGTGTCGTGCTCCGGCACCTTGGCCCAGCCGGTCTTGGCAAGGGCGTAAATCGCCATCTCCTCGTCCTGCTGCGAAGTGCCGCCCGAAATGCCGTAGGCGCCGACCATCTCGTCGCCCTTGAACACCGGCGCACAGCCGCCGCTCGCCGCGATGCGGCCGTTGGTCAGCGCGGAGAGGCCGATCAGCAACTGCGGATTGCGCTCCTTGAACCAGTGCTGGATCACCAGCCCGTCGGGGAACCGCGGGCTCATGGAGCGCATCGCCGCCGCCGTGAAGGCCTTGGCGGTCGCCGTGTCCGGGGTGATGAAGCCGGCCTCGTCCATGCGTTCGAGCGCGATCAGGTGGCCTTCCGGCCCGACCACCGCGATCGAGACCGGAGCGCCCATTTCCTCGGCCTTTTCGATCACCGCCTTGATGAATTCGCGGCACTCCACCGCCCGTAACTTCGCCATTCCGGCCTCCTCCCGCACGTTCCGCGTTAAGCTTTGTTTAACCAATCACGCGCGCGCAATTAACTGCAAAACAACTGGTTGGGGAATACCAATGTCTGCAATCGTCGAGCGCTACTCAGTGAGCACGATATTGTCCAGGCTATCCGTACCACGGGACTGGCGGCTGGCGGTGCTGGTCGGCGGCTTGGTGCTGCCGGTGAGCTTCGCCGTGCACCGCTATGCCGCGTCGCTCGATAGCCGGATCGTCGGTGCCTTCACGCCGCATTCCTCCGTCATCTTCGCTTTCATCACCGCGGTCCTGGCAACGACAGCCACGCTGATCGTGCTCGGCCGGCGCATGCAACTGTACAACATCCGCATGCGCGTTGCGCTCGATAACATGTCGCAAGGCCTGTGCATGTTCGACCGCAACGAAAGGCTGGTCGTGTGCAACCAGCGCTACCGGGACATGTACAAGCTGCCCGTCGAAGTCGCGAAATCCGGCACCTCGCTCGCCGAGTTGCTCGAATACCGCATTGCCAAAGGCAGCTTCGCGCGCGACCCGACAGAATACCGCCGTGAGCTGATGGCCTCGATGGCGCAAGGGCAGACGACCACGACCGAGATCACCTCGGCCGACGGAACGATCATCGTCGTCATCAACCGGCCGATGGCCGGCGGCGGCTGGGTGGCGACCCACGAAGACATCACCGAGCGCCGCAACGCCGCGCGCGAGCGCACCATGATGCAGGAGCAGCAGGAGCGGCGCACGGTCATCGAGCAGGCGATCGTGAGTTTCCGCGAACGGGTGGAAAGCCTGCTGCGTACGGTCGTCGACGGCGCCATCGCCATGCGCGCGACCTCCACCACGCTGTTCGCCAATTCCGGCCACACCTCGAAGAGCGCCGAGGGCGCGGTATCTGCCTCCAACGAGGCCTCAATCAATGTGGAGACCGCCGCCATCGCCGCCGACGAGCTCATCGGCTCGATCGATGAGATAAGCCGGCAACTCTCATTGACCACCGACATCGTGCGGTCGGCAGTCGTCGAGGCGCAGGACACCAATGAACAAATTGCGGTCCTGGCCCAGGCCGCGCAGAAGATCGGCGACGTGATCAAATTGATCCGCACCATCGCCGGACAGACCAATCTGTTGGCGCTCAACGCCACCATCGAGGCCGCACGCGCGGGCGAGGCCGGCAAAGGTTTCGCCGTCGTGGCCTCCGAGGTGAAATCGCTCGCCGTTCAGACCGCCAAGGCGACCGAGGACATCGCCAAACAAATCACCGCAGTGCAGGAAGCGACCTCAGGCGCCGTCGCAGCGATCGGCCGCATTACCGGCCGCATGCAGGAGATCGACGGCTGCGCCACGACCGTCTCGGCCGCGGTCGACCAGCAGAGTTCCGCGACGGGCCAAATTTCGCAGAACGTCGCCAGCGCCGCCGGCGGCGCCAAGCTGGTGCTGTCGGTGCTCGGCGAAGTGGCGGGGGCCGCCACCGACACCCGGCATTCGGCCGAGAGCGTGCTCAACGCCTCGCAGGCGGTGGAAACCGCCGCCGCCGACCTGCGCAACGAGGTCGAGGGATTCCTCGACAGCGTCGCAGTGTAAGGTACATTTCTCGGGTGTCTTTTCGCCCTCCCAAAATTGACAATTATCATGGTGTCAAAGCCGTTTCTGCGTGTAACGGAAATCTGATATGCGCGGCGCAAGTTTTACTGCAAGAACGCGCGTGGTCGGTTAGTTTGCGGCCAAACGAACACATCAGATTTTCAGGCGGAGAGACGAATGCGGTTGGGTTATTTCACGATGCCGGTGCATCCGATGGGGCGCGACTGGTCGCAAACTCTGCGTGAAGATCGCGAGGCGATCATTCTGGCCGACAAGCTCGGCTTCCATGACGCCTTCGTCGGCGAGCATTTGACCGACGCCTGCGAGAACATCACCAACAGCACGCTGTTCCTCGCCACGCTCATCCACTCGACCAAGAACATCAAGCTCGCCTCCGGCACCACCAACCTGTCGCAGCAGCATCCGGTTGTGGTCGCGGCCAATGCGGCGATGTTCGATCATCTGGCGCAGGGGCGTTTCATCCTTGGCGTTTCCGCCGGCGCGCTGACCTCCGACGCGGAAGCGCTCGGCATTCTCGACGAGGACCGCAACAAGATCTTCGCCGAGTCGATCGACGTCATCCTGGCGATCTGGGAGCGCGACACGCCCTATGACATCGACTTTGCCGACAACCGCTTCAAGGTTTCGCTCAAGCGCACGGCCGGCGCTTAACCTCGGCGTCGGCTACATGCCCAAGCCGTTCCAGAAGCCGCGGCCGGAGATCGTCGGCACCGTGGTGGCGCCGTTCTCGCCCGGCGTGGTGCTGATGGGCAAGCGCGACTTCCATCCGCTGTCGGCCAACTTCCTGCTTTCCAAGCATCTCAAGTCGCACTGGGAGAACTATGCCAAGGGCAAGGCCGAGGCCGGCGAGAAGGCCAAGGTCGCCGACTGGCGCGTCGCGCGCACCATCTTCGTCGCCGACGACGACAAGACCGCCGAACGCTACGGCCGCACCGACGAGAACAGCCCCTACAAGTTCTACTTCTCGCAGATGCGCGCCAAGATGAAGCGCGGCGGCCGGCTCTACGTGTTCAAGAGCCACAAGGAGCAGCCGGACGACGAGATCACCGACGATTTCGTCATGGACAACTGCGTGTTTACCGGATCGGTCAACAAGGTGGTCGACCAGATCCTGGCGATGCGCGAGGAGACCGGCGATTTCGGCGAGCTGGTCTATGCCGGCATGGACTGGGTCGATCCGGCGCTGGCGAAACGTTCGATGCAGTTGATGGCGGAAGAAGTGATGCCGCGCATCAACGCCGCTATCGGCAAGAGCGCGGCGGCGGAGTAGGCATTACCCGAACGTTCCCTTGACCAGCCGCGCCACCGCTTCGGCGCCCTTGTCGAGATCATCCACCGCAACGCAAGCCGCCACATAGCGGTCGGGCCGCAACAGCAGCACATGGTCGCCAAAGCGCGCGAGGCGCTTGTCGGGCATGCCCAGCATCCGCACCGCGATCACGTCTTCCGGCACCGCCGCGTCATTGCCGTCGGGCCGCATCACCACGCAGCGCGACATGAATGCGGTCCAGGCGCCGGCCCGCAGCGCCTGCAAGGCGATTTGCGGCCGGTTGCTGTGCACCAGCACGGCAAAGCCGGGTCCCAATACCTCGTCAAGCAACACCTCGCTGCGATCGGCGGTGAGCACGCGCGGCTGCGGCAACATGCGGCCGACCAGCGTGTTCTTGGCGCCGGCCGCGTCAGGCACGAGGAAGCCTTGCGAAAAGCGCGGCGGCGGCTTGAATTTCATCTGCGCGATGTAATCGCGCGCCTTGGGAAACAGCGAAAGCAGCAGGAAGCCGTATTCGAGCGCAAAGGCCGCGAGCGCGTTCGACGGCGACATGACCCGGCCGATGTTGAGCGCGAATTCGATCATGCTCCAGGCGTGATCGCGGCGCTCCGGCTCGTAACTCGCGAGCAGGCCGGGGCCGAGCTGGCCCTGCACGACCGCGGCCAGCTTCCAGGCCAGATTGCTGGCGTCACGCACGCCGCTGTTCATGCCCTGGCCGGCGAAGGGTGGCGTCAGATGGGCGGCGTCGCCCGCCAGGATCACGCGGCCTTGCGACCAGCGGTCGGCCAGCCGCGCATGAAACGTATAGACCACGGTGCGCACGACGCGGCTTTGCGGCGCCGCCTCGTGGGTCTCGAGCAATTGCCGCACCGTCGCCGGGTCCAACAGGTCGGCGTCGGTCTCGTGGTCGTGCAGCATGAATTCATAACGGCGAGTCAGGTTTGGGCCCGGCAGCGCGATGGTCGGCCGCCGCGGATCGGAATAGACCTTGGTATGCGGCGACGCGACCGGCAAATCCTCCAGATCGACGATCAGCCAGCGCTCGCGGAAGGTCGAGCCGCTCATGCCGATGCCGAGCGTGCGGCGCACGAAGCTGGAGGCGCCGTCGCTGGCGACGAGATAATCGCAAGTCAGATCGAACGCGTGACCATCGGCCTTGCGCACGCGCAAGCTGACGCCGCCGCCGGTGTCCTCGAACGCGATCAATTCATGTTCGAACAGCGTGGCGACATGCGGAAAGCGCGAAAGCGCCTTGTGCAACTGTGCTTCAAGGATCGGCTGGCGGAAGGCGTTGCGGCGGGGAAAGCCGTAGGGCTGTTCGGTCGGCTGCACCTTGGCGAACAGACGGCCGCGCGCGGAATAATAGTGCGAGCCGTAGCCATGCACCGTCTCGGCCATCACCTCATCGACCAGGCCGGCGGCCTGCATGGTGCGCAGCAACTCATCATCAATGGAAACCGCGCGCGGCTCGTGCACGGTGGATGCGTTGCGCTCGATCAGCACGACAGGCGACACCATAGACGCCCAGCAGATTGGCGAGCGTCAGCCCGGTGGGGCCGGCGCCGACAATGGCAACTGGAAAATGCGAAGCGGCGTCTCGCTCATGAGGCGGCTCTCTGCCGCTTTGCGCCGGCCGGCGCGCTCGTCACGGATATGCTCGATCTCGCGCGCCGCGCCGATGACGGCGGCGCGCAGGCGCGGCACGATGCGGTCGCTCGTCCGGCTGCGTCAGCAGCACGACGCTCAGGCTGCCGATCACCCGCCCGTGACGCGTCGAACAGCGGCGCGGCGATGCCGGTGCGGCCCGGATCGACTTCGTTGGCGCCGACGACCGACGCCGTCGCGGCGCAAGCGCCCGCAGCGCCGCCTTGAAGTCCTCATAGGAGCGGCCCGAGACCGGCGGCGGCGATTTCGCGGCGATGATCGCGCCAGAGATTGGCCACCGTGCGCGGCGGCAGATGGGCGAGGATCGCCTTCGAGGTGGCGCCACGGAACAACGGCAGCAGCACACCGCGCTCGTAGGAGCTGATCGGTTCGCCAAGCCGGTTGGTTTCCTGATGAATGCACATCACCTTTTCGCGGTAATAGCGGCAGAGCAGCACCGTCGCCGGCTGACGCACGCGACGCAGCAAACGTTCCATCACCGGCTGCGCCAGTTTGAGCACCGGATCGGCCGCGCGCACTTGGCGATCGAGCTCGACGACCGCAGGTCCAAGCACATAGCGGTTGCGTTGCAGACGTTCAAGCAGGCCGCGGTCGACCAGCATGTTGAAATAGCGGTAGCCGGTGGCCAGCGACACGTTCATGCGGCGGGCCGCGCGCTCCGGCGACCACACAGGCTGGCTGGCGGTGAACAGCGACAGCACGGCGAGCACCTTGTCGGCGCTCGTGGGTGGGCGAGATGCGCGGTCGCCCATCGCCGTCTCAAATCCGCATGATCGCCGGTCCCCACATGTTGAGCGTGTAGGGCTCGTGCTTCCATTCCTTCACCGGCCGGTCGCGGATGACTTCCATCTCGGCGGAAATCTCGATCATGTTGCCGTCAGGATCCTTGATGAAGATGAACAGGTTGTTGCCGGGGCCGTGCCGGCCCGGGCCCCAGGCGATCGGGATATGCAAAGCCGCGAGGCTGTCGGCCCAGTCGCGGATGGTATCCCATTCGCCCGCCTCGTAGCTATGATGGTCGAGGCCGGCCTTGTCCTTGAGGAACACGCCGACGGTGTGATGCTCGTGGTTCGAACGCACGAAGAATGTAGTCACCCGCCCGCTCTCGTCGCGCACGCGATCGGACAGCGCAAAGCCAAGCGTGTTGACATAGAATTCTTCCATCGCTCCGAGATCGGTGCTGGTGACGGTGACGTGCTGCAAGGGCCCGCGCAAGCCGGCAGGCGCGTTGTCAGGCTCCGCCCGGGCGACACCGAAGACGATGCAATTTCCCTCCGGGTCGCGCACCGCGAAGGCGCGCTCGTCGAACAGAGGTGAAGGCGAGGGCAACAGCGGCGCACGCTGCCGCGCGATGTGATCGCGCAAGTCCGCCAACGCTTCGGCATCGCGGCAGGCAAACGCCGCGAAGCCAAGGCCGTTGTCGGGCCCTTGCCTGACGACGATCAAACGGTCCGGCCCGCGGCATAGCCAGGTGTCGCCGAAACGCTCGACCTGCATTTGCACGGCACGACCGTAGAAGGCGGCGAGCGCATCGGGGTGCGCGCTGGTCAGTTCGAGATGATGCAGAAAGGTTCCGGCGGCGACGGCGGCTGGCATGGCGACACTCCTTGTGTGCCTTTCGACATACACAAGCCGTCCCGGCGGTCAAAAAGCGCCTTACGAAATTCTCAACATATGAGAAGTTTGGCGCGCCGCAGCTCAGCGCGGCGGCGGCAGTCGCGACGAGGTGATGGCGGCGGTGGTGGGCAGCGGGCCCGCGCCAGTGGCGGCGGGCGTCGAACTGGTCGGCGCTTGCGCGACAGCGCCGCCGCCGCCATTCGCCGACACCGGGGCCGGCGGCTTGCTGCCGGGCAGCACGATCACACGGGTGCCCACCTGCACGCGGCTGTAGAGATCCTCGATGTCCCCATTGAGCAACCGGATGCAGCCGGACGATACGAACTTGCCGATGGTGGAGGGCTGGTTGGTGCCGTGAATACGGTAGAGCGTGTGGCCGAGATAGAGCGCGCGGGCGCCGAGCGGGTTGCCGGAACCGCCAGCCATCATACGCGGCAGATAGGGCTGGCGCTCGATCATCTCCTTGGGCGGGAACCAGTCCGGCCATTCCTTCATCTTGGAAATGCGCTCGATCCCCGACCAGGTGAAGCCCTCGCGGCCGACACCGATGCCGTAACGCATTGCCTTGTGGTTGCCGAGGACGAGATACAGGTAGGTCTTGCCGGTATCGATGATGATGGTGCCGGCCGGCTCCTTGGTCCTGAAGTCAACGACCTGGCGCTTGAGGTTCGGCGGCAGCTCTTTGGGGGTGCCGGTCTCCGGCTGGTCCTCCGGCGGCAGCGTCATGACGCTTTGGGGGGCGGCAGCCTGCTGGCTGGCGCCAACCGCGCCTGGCGGCCGGATCGCGGCGGGATCGGCCTGGGTCCGCGGCGCGCTCACCTGCGGTGGCTGGGCAAAGGCGGGTGGCGGCGGGGGCGGCTCCTCTCCGCCAAAGAACCAAGCCCCGGGCGGCAACCGGCCACCGGAAGAGGAGGATTGCGCCGAGGCCTGCGCGAAAACCGGCAGCGCCATCGTCAGAGCCAGCAGAAAAGCACCAAAGAATCGGACCATTGTTCACCCGTAGCCGCTTTTTCGGGGGCGCGCCAACGCCATCGCTGTGCGCAGATTTGCCCCGCGATCGCGGCGCATTCAAGACGTCAATAGACTGAAAACGTACTCAATTGGTGTACCGGCCGGCTTCCCGTCGTCTTTTCCCGGCGGCAACAACAAGGGAATCACGGTACTATGATGGCGGCCAATATCCCGCCGTTCCGGAAAATATCAATATCGGCCTCTAATCTGTCCGGGCGCCGGTATGACCGGCCGTCCCGCCTTCGAAGGTCGCCGATTTTGCTCCCTTCGCGCCCGTGCAAGGCCGTCGCCACGGTGCACACGGCACCCCGCGGGCTCGACGCTTTGAATGGGAGAGGTTTCCGTCCGTTTTGGCGGGAAATCCCTGATCGGGTTCAGGCTTTCTTCCCGGCCTGCTCCGCCAGCACCTGCTTGGCGACCCGGTGGCAGTCGACCGCGACCGGAAAGCCGCAATAAACCGCGATATGGCGCAGGATGGCCGAGAGCTCGTCCTTCGTCAGCCCGTTGCGTATGGCGCCGCGGAAATGAGCCTCGAATTCGTGCATGCGGCCGAGACAGGCGATCATGCCGAGATTGAGGATGCTGCGGTCGCGGGGGCTAAGCCGCTCGTCGCCCCACACCGCGCCCCAGGCGAACTCGGTCAGCAGCGCCTGGAAGTCGCGGTTGAAGTCGTCGGTATTGGCGATGGCGCGGTCGACATAGTCGTCGCCCAGCACCTTGCGGCGCATGGCCATGCCGCGGTCGTAGCGGGTCTGATCCATCGTCATTCGTTTTCCCTCCCGGGTTGAGACGGCGCCTTTTCGCCGATTTCGGGGCCATGTTGACAGGAGAGCGCCGATTTCGTCCATTCCGCCCAGAAATCTACGGGCAGGTATTGCGTATGAGAGTAGCTATCATCGGCGGCGGCATCTGCGGGCTCTCGCTCGCGCTCAATCTCAAGCAGCGCGGCATCGAAGCTTGCGTCTACGAGCGCGCGCCCGAGATCAAGGAGCTCGGCGTCGGCATCACGGCGCTGCCCCATGCCATGCGCGAGTTCACGGCGCTGGGCGTCGGCGACAAATTGCTCGCCGCCGGCATCGAGAACCGCGAGAGCTGCTTCTTCAACCGCTTCGGCCAGCTCATCTACAAGGAGCCGCGCGGCAAGTTTGCCGGCTACCAGTATCCGGAAGTCGGCATCCACCGCGGCAAGCTGCACCTGATCCTGTACGAGGCGGCGCGCGAGGCGATCGGTGCCGACGCCATCCGTACCGATCATGAATGCGCTGGGCGTCGAGCAGGACGAGCGCGGCGCCACCGTGCATTTCAAGCGGACATCGACGGGCGAAATGCTCGAAAACGTGACCGCCGACGTGGTGGTGGCCTGCGACGGCGTCAATTCGGTGATCCGCAAGCAGTTCTATCCCGACGACAAGGTGGTGTTTTCCGGCATCAACACCTGGCGCGGCGTGACCCGGCACAAGCCGATCCTGGGCGGACGCACTTACATGCGGGTCGGCTCGATCCTCACCGGCAAGATGGTGATCTACCCGATCATCGACGACGTCGACGGCCAGGGTAACCAGCTCATCAACTGGATGGCGGAGATCCAGCGCGACACCACCGATGCCAACGACTGGAACAAGCCGGGCGATCTCGCCGACTTCTTCCCGATCTACGAGAGCTGGCGCTTCGACTGGCTTGACGTCGCGCAGATGATCAAGGACGCCGACCAGATCCTGGAATACCCCATGGTCGACAAGGACCCGATCGACCAGTGGACCTTCGGCCGCGTGACGCTCGCCGGCGACGCCGCACACCCGATGTATCCGCGCGGCTCCAACGGCGCGGCACAGGCGGCGATCGACGCCCACACGCTGGCCGATTTCCTGCGCTCGAGCACCGATCCGCGCGAGGCGCTCAAGGCCTACGAGGCCGCCCGCTGCGGCCCGGCCGGCCGCGTGGTGCGCACCAACCGCGAGCATCCGCCGGATTTCATCAACATCAAGGTCGAGGAACTGGTCGGCGACAAGCCATTCGACGATCTCGACAAGTACATCACCCAGGACGAGCTGCGGGCGCTGTCGGAGAGCTACAAGCGTATCGCCGGTTTTGCGCTGGCCGACGAAGGGCTGGGCCGGCGCGGGTAGCTCGCTTTCGCGTTACCCTGCCTTTCGGCCCGCCATGCGCGCCTTGCGCCCGGCGGGCAGGGTGGCAGACCGGCCCATTGAAAAAGCCCGCCTGCCCAATACGTTAACGACGGGTTCCGGCTCAATTTTCCGATCCTGCCCCTTCCCTCCTGGCACAGGATTCGCCACCCTGGTGCGTTCAATGGTCAAGACCGGGGCTATAATGGATCGGTTCTTCCGATGGCGACCGCCGCACTGCAATGGATGACAGCGACGAAGCGCTCATGGCCCGGGTCGCGAAGGGCGATCAGTGGGCCTACCGCACGCTTGCCGGCCGTCATCTGCCGGCCATGCTCGGGCTCGCCCGGCGCATTCTCGGCAATGCGGCCGATGCCGAGGAGGTGGTGCAGGAGGCCATGCTGCGGGTCTGGACCCATGCCCCGCGCTGGCAGCCTTTGGCGGCGTTCCGCACGTGGCTCACGCGAGTCGTGGTCAATCTCTGCCTCGACCGCAAGCGCAAGGCGCCCTGGGTGGCGCTGGAGGCCGCCGGCGAGATCGTCGACCCCGCGCCCGACGCCGCCGAGCAGTCGGAGACCGACGAGCGCGACCGGCTGGTGGCCAGCGCCATCGAGGAACTGCCGGCGCGCCAGCGAACGGCTATCGTGCTCACCTACAACGAGGGGCTGAGCAATGCGCGGGTGGCCGAGATACTCGATACCACCGTTTCGGCGGTGGAGACTTTGCTGATGCGCGGCAAGCAGAACCTGCGCCGCGCCCTAGGGAACCTGATCGACGAGGACTAGCGTGATGAACATCGAGTTGCTGCAGACCTTTCTCGACCGCCACGGTTCCGATCCGGCGCGCTGGCCGGCGCACGAGCGCACCGCGGTCGAACGGCTGATCGCAAGCGACGCCGACGCCCGCGACCTGTTCGAGGAAGCGCGCGGGCTCGATGCCGCGCTGATCCGTCATGGAAAGGCCGTACAGGTCGACGACGCCGCGCTCGCCCGCCTTTCGGCGCGACTGGCCGGCCCATTGCCGCGCCAGAAGAAGCCGTTCTGGCGACTGCCGGCGGTGCTGCTCGACTGGCAGTTCGCGCCGGCCTGGCCGCGCATGGCCGCGCTCGCCTGCTGCGCGATGCTCGGATTCGCCATCGGCATCGCCGGCCTCGACCGCCAGATCGACGGCCAGTCGGTGGCCGCCGCCAGCACCGACCTCCCCACCGCCATGTTCGAACCCGAGCCGTTCCCCGGGGTGCGGCCATGAGCGAAACGCAGGCGAGCACCGGCACGCCGCGCCGCAGCCCACGTTGGCTGTTGCTCGGTTCGCTGGCGCTCAATTTGTTCTTCATCGGCATCGCGGTGGCGATGCTGGTCCGCGGGCCGCCACCGCCGCACTGGGACCGCAACGTCTTCACCCGGGTCGAGCGCTTGGCCGCCACCCTGCCCCCGGCCGATGGGCAGATCATCCGCGCGGCCATGGATGCCAATCACGACGCCATCGCCAAGGCGCAGAGCGCATATCACAAGGCCCGCGACGACATCCGCGCAACGCTGCGGCAGGATCCGTTCAAGCTCGAAGCGATGCGCGCGGCAGCGGCCAAGGCCAGCGCGGCTCGCCAAGCCTATTACGAGCTAATCCAGGGCGTCTTCGCGGACGCCGCCGCCAAGATGTCGTCCGCCGGCCGCCACGCGTTGGCTGACTGGCCGCGTCGACGCAAACCGAGAAACAAGCCAAACTAGGCATCGTCAGGTCTGCGTTTCGTGCTCACAGCGATTGGAAGTCGTCGGTATGCGTCAGGTTATGGAGCTCATTGGCCCGGCAACAAAACATTATGCACGTCCGGCGATGACCATGCTGCAAGGTTTCGTTCTGGCATTGCCGCTCGGCGGCTGCTGGCTCAACCCCGATCTTCCGGAACCCGGGCTCGATATCCCGGCGGCCTACCGCCTTGCTTCGCATAACCCCAAGCTGGCGCAGGCCGCGCTTCCCAAGCTCGACTGGTGGCGCGGCTTTCGTTCGCGCGAACTGACCAGCGTCGTCGAACGCGCGCGCGACGCCAACCTCGATATCGCCGCCGCGGTCGCCCGCATCGTGCAAGCCGACGCCTCGGCCCGCGTCACGGGCGCGGCACTGCTGCCTACGGTCGATTTCGGCGGCAGCGCGACGCACTCGCGCTCGTCACAGACGACAAGCAGCAGCTCTTCGTCCTCCGGATCGGAACGCGACAGCCTGATCGGGACGCTGAGCGCCAGCTACGAGATCGATTTCTGGGGCAAGAACCGCTCCGCGACGCGCGCGGCCGAGGAAACCGCGGCGGCGACCCGCTTCGACAAGGAAGTGGTGGCGCTGTCGACCGTGGCGACCGCCGCCAATGCTTATTTCCAGGTGCTGGCGACGCAGGACCGTTTGCGGGCCGCGCGCAACAACCTGAAAAGCGCCAACCGCGTGCTCGACCTGATCAAGCAGCGGCTGAACGCCGGCACCGCTTCGGAGCTGGAAGTCGCGCAACAGGAAAGCGTGGTCGGCAGCTTGCGCGCGGCGATCCCGCCACTACAACAGACGCTCACGCAAAACCGCAACGCGCTCGCGGTGTTGATGGCGCGTTCGCCCGAGAGCGTGCGTATCCGCGGCGGCAGCCTGAACAGCATCCGCATCCCGCGGGTCACGCCCGGCCTGCCGTCGGAACTGCTGGCGCAACGGCCCGACATCCGCGAGGCGGAGGCGAAGCTCGCCGCCGCCAACGCCAATGTCGCCAATGCACGCGCCCAGTTTCTGCCCTCGATCACGCTGACCGGCGAAGGCGGCTTCCAGAGCGCGGTACTCAAGACTCTGCTGCGGCCGGAATCCGCGCTCTACTCTGTTGCCGCCGGCGTTGCCCAGCCGATCTTCGAGGCCGGCAAGCTGACCGGCAACCTCGACCTGCAAGAGGGCAAGCAGGACGAACTGCTGCAAGATTACCGCAAGGCCGTGATTTCCGCCTTTTCCGACGTGGAAAACGCGCTGGACGGCGTCCGCCAGACCGCTTCGCGCGAACGCCTGCAGCGCGCGGTGGTGGCGAGCTCGCGCCGCGCTTTCGATATATCCGAGCAGCGATTCCAGCAGGGCACCATCGACCTGGTGACCGTGCTGCAGACGCAACAGTCACTATATAGCGCGGAAGATACGCTGGTGCAGGCACGGCTGGCCCATCTTCAGGCCATTGTCAGCCTGTACCAAGCACTCGGGGGTGGATGGCTACCAAAGCCAGCGGAACCCAGACATGCACGGTAAACTGCCGAAAGAAGAACTGACTGAGAAGAAAACGACCTCGCGGCGCGGACGCAAAGCGCTCGTTTGGCTGATCGTTCTGGGCGCGGTCGGCGCCGCGCTTTACTTCGTCTATGCGCCCAGCCAGCAACAGCAGCAGACGCAAGGCCGGTTTCGCCGCGGCGCCTCCGCCGGACCGGTGCCGGTGCTGGTGGCGCCGGTCAAACGCGCCGACGTGCCGGTCTATCTCGACACCGTCGGCACCGCCCAAGCGCTCAACACCGTCACGATCCGCCCGCAGGTCGACGGCAAGCTGATCGCGGTCACCTTCAAGGAAGGCCACGACGTCAAGAAAGGCGACGTGCTGGCGCGCATCGATCCCACCATCTACAAGGCCCAGCTCGATCAGGCCAAGGCCAAGAAGGCGCAGGACGAGGCGCAGCTCGCCAACGCCCGGAACGACCTCGCGCGCTACCAGAAGCTCGCCGCCTCCAAAGCCATCAACAAGCAGCAGGCCGACACCCAGAAGGCGCTGGTCGCGCAATACACCGCCCTGGTGCAGGCCGATCAGGCGCAGGTCGAGAACGCCGAGGCGACGCTCGGCTACACCACCATCACCGCGCCGATCTCCGGCCGCACCGGCCTGTTGAACGTGGACGAAGGCAACTACGTGCGCGCCTCCGATTCCAGCTCGGCGATCGTCACCATCAGCCAGATCAAGCCGATCGCGGTGCTGTTCAACCTGCCGCAGCAGGATCTCGACCGCGTCAACGCCGCTTTCGCCAAAGGGCCGCTGCCGGTCGAGGCGCAGCGCCCGGCAACCGGCGACGTGATCGCGCACGGCAAGCTGACGGTGGTCGACAACCAAGTCGATTCCACCACCGGCACCGTGAAGCTGAAGGCCGAGTTCCCCAATCCGAATTTGCAGCTCTGGCCCGGCCAATTCGTCAATGTGCGGCTGTTGATCGACACCCTGAAGGACGTGGTGGTGGTGCCGACCGCCGCCGTGCAGCGCGGACCGAAGGGCGCCTTCGTCTATGTGGTCGGCAGCGCCGACAAGGCGGTCGTGCATCTGGTCAAGGTGCAAAAACAGGACGAGAAACAGGCGGTGATCGCCAGCGGCGTCGTGCCGCCCGCGCGCGTGGTCACCACCGGCTTCGTGCAATTGACCGACGGCAAGCAAGTCAGGATCGGCGGCCGGGGCGCTCCAGGAGGGCGGCCGCCAGGGGCGCGGCCGAACAACACCAGCCAAGCCGTCGGCGCCGGCAACGCCACCGCGGCTGAACGAAAGGGGCGTCGCGGGGGCGGCGAGAGACGGCGCCCGCCGCAATGAGCGTCTCCTCCCCCTTCATCCACCGGCCGATCGCCACCTCTCTGCTTGGCGTCGCGGTAATGCTGGCCGGCCTGCTCGGCTATTGGTGGCTGCCGGTCTCCGCGCTGCCGCAGGTCGACTTCCCCACCATCCAGGTCACCACCCAGCTGCCGGGCGCCAATCCGGACACCGTCGCGTCACTGGTGACGGCCCCGCTGGAGCGCCAGTTCGGGCAGATACCGGCGCTCGAGGCCATGACCTCGTCGAGCTCGTTCGGGGTCAGCCAGGTCACCCTGCAATTCGCGCTCGACCGTGACATCGACGCCGCCTCGCAGGACGTGCAGTCGGCGATCAACGCGGCGGCCTCCCAGCTTCCGCGCAACCTGCCCTACCCGCCGCTCTATTCGAAGGTGAACCCGGCCGATACGCCGATCGTCACACTTGCGCTCACCTCCGACACGATCAACCAGCGCGACCTGAGCGATCTCGCCGACACCATCATGGCGCCGCGGCTGTCGGAAATCAGCGGCGTCGGCCATGTCTCGGTGCAGGGCGGCATCCGTCCGGCGATCCGCATCCAGGCCGATCTGGCGCGGCTCGCTTCCTACGGCATCGGGCTGGAAGACCTGCGCACGGCCATCGTCGGCGCCAATGTCGCCGGGCCGAAGGGCTCGCTCGACGGCACGCATCAAGCCTACACCATCGCCGCCAACGACCAGGTCACCAACGCCGACACCTACAAGTCGGTGATCATCGCCTACCGCAACGGCGCGCCGGTGCGCCTTTCCGACGTCGCCGACGTGGTGGACGGGCTGGAGAACAGCAAGGTCGGCGCCTGGTACCAGGGCAAGCCGGCGGTGGTGATCGACGTGCAGCGCCAGCCCGGCGCCAACGTGATCGAGACGGTGCAGCGCATCCAGAAGGAACTGCCCCGTCTGCGCCGCGCCATGCCGGCGGGCGCGCAACTCACCATCGTCAACGACCGCACCGAGACAATCCGCGCCTCGGTGCGCGACGTGCAATTCACCTTGATCCTCAGCGTGGCGCTGGTGGTGCTGGTGGTGCTGATCTTCCTGCGCACGGTGCGCGCCACGATCATCGCCGGCGTGGCGCTGCCGTTGTCGCTGGTCGCCACCTTCGGCGTGATGTGGTTCTGCGGGCTCTCGCTCGACAATCTCTCATTGATGGCGCTGACCATCGGCACCGGCTTCGTGGTCGACGACGCCATCGTGATGATCGAGAACATCGTGCGCCACATGGAGAACGGCGAAAAGCCGTTGCAGGCGGCGTTGCGCGGGGCCGGCGAGATCGGCTTCACCGTGATCTCGCTGACGCTGTCGCTGATCGCGGTGTTCATCCCGCTTCTGTTCATGACCGGCCTGGTCGGGCGCATGTTCCGCGAATTCGCCCTGACGCTGACCATCGCGGTGGTGGCCTCGGCCGTCGTGTCGCTGACGCTGACGCCGATGATGTGCAGCCGCCTGCTGCGCGCCGGCCAAGGTGGGCATGATGGCGCGCGCGCCCCGGGGAAACTGGCGCGCGGTTTCGCCAGCGCGCTCGACGGCGTCGTCGACTTCTACCACGGCAGCCTGCAATGGGTGCTGCGCCACCAGTTCGGCACGCTGATGGTGACCCTTGTTACGCTGGCGGCCACCGTCGCGCTCTATGTCGTGATGCCGAAGGGCTTCCTGCCCTTGCAGGACACCGGCCTGATCACCGCCGTCACCGAGGCCGGGCCGTCGGTTTCCTTCGCCGAAATGCAACGCCGCCAGCACCGGGTTGAAGACGTCATCCGCAAGGACCCGGACGTGCGCGGCGTGGTGTCGGTGATCGGCGTCAGCCCGCTCAACGCCACGCCCAATACGGGCCGGCTGACCATCACCTTGAAGCCGCGCGATGAGCGCAAGGACTTGGTCGGCGTCATCATGGCGCGGCTCAAGCGCGAGGTCGCGGACATTCCCGGCATGTCGGTCTATTTCCAGGCCGCCCAGGACATCCAGATTTCCACCCGCGTCAGCCGCTCGCAGTATCAATACACATTGGCCAGCACCAGCCGGAAGGAAGTGGTGCAATGGGCCGACAAGCTGACGGACGCCTTGCGCCAGGCGCCGGCGCTGCGCGACGTCGCGTCGGAAGCGCAGGAGAACGGCCCGCGCGTCAGAGTCGACGTCGACCGCGAAAAGGCCGGCCGCCTCGGCGTTTCCATGCAGAGCGTCACCGACACCCTCAACGACGCGTTCGGCCAGCGGCAGATTTCCACAATCTATGGCCAGGCCAACCAATATCGCGTCATCCTGGAAGCGCAGCCGCGCTACGGCCAAGACCCCGCCTCGCTGTCGAAGATCTATGTCACCGGCTCGCGCACCTCGACCGGCACCGTTTCGACCGCCGGCAACACCTCGATCGGCACCGGCAACACCAACACCACCGCGACGCCCAATTCGGTGACCGGCTCCAGCCAGGTGCCGCTGTCGGCCTTGGCCCGCTTCGTGCGCACCACCGCACCGCTGGCCATCGCGCACCAGGAGCAGTTTCCGTCGATCACCATCAGCTTCGATCTGGCGTCCGGCTACGCGCTGTCCGACGCGGTCACCGCCATCAGCCAGGCGGAGCAGCAGATCGGCATGCCGACCTCGGTGTCAGGCAGTTATTTCGGCGAGGCCGCGGAATTCGCCAAGTCGCTGGCCGGCGAGCCCTGGCTGATCCTCGCCGCCGCCATCACCATCTATATCGTGCTGGGCGTGCTGTACGAGAGCTTCATCCACCCGCTCACCATTCTCTCCACTTTGCCGTCGGCCGGCGTCGGCGCGCTCCTGGCGCTGATGCTGTTCGGCTACGACCTGTCGGTGATCGCGCTCATCGGCATCATCCTGCTGATGGGCATCGTGAAGAAGAACGCCATTCTGATGATCGACTTCGCGCTCGACGCCGAGCGCCAGCAGGGCATGAGCCCGGAAGAGTTGATCGTGCAGGCGGCGCTCTTACGCTTCCGGCCGATCATGATGACGACGCTGGCCGCGTTGTTCGGCGCGCTGCCGCTGGCGCTTGAAGGCGGCACCGGGGCGGAATTGCGCAACCCGCTCGGCATCACCATCGTCGGCGGCCTTCTGCTCAGCCAGTTGCTGACGCTCTACACCACGCCGGTGATCTACCTTTACATGGAGCGTCTGCGCGCGCGGCTTTCGTCACGCCGGCGGCGCCTCAAGGCGCATCCGGCGGAATGACGGCGATGTCCCAAAGTCCGCACAGGGGCGCGCCATGAACTTCTCGCGCATCTTCATCCGCCGGCCGATCGGCACCACGCTGCTGGCGATCGGGATATTCCTGGTCGGCATCGTGGCCTACACCCAGCTTCCGGTCGCGAGCCTGCCGAGTATTGAATTCCCCACCATCTTCATCTCCGCCAGCCGCCCCGGCGCGGCGCCCGATGTGATGGCGGCGACGGTGGCGGCGCCGCTGGAGCGCCAGCTCGGCACCATTGCCGGCGTCAGCGAGCTCACCTCGGTCAATTCACTCGGCAATACGCGCATCGTCGTGCAGTTCGATCTGTCGCGCAGCATCGAAGGCGCCGCCCGCGACGTACAGGCCGCGCTCAATGCCGCGCTCACCGACCTGCCCGGCGACATGCCGACGTTGCCGCGGTTCCGCAAGGTCAACCCGTCGGCGCGGCCGATCCTGATCCTGGCGCTGACCTCGAAGACCCTGCGCGGCAGCCAGATCTATGACGCCGCCGACAGCGTCATCGCCCAGCGGCTCAGCCAGGTGCAGGGCGTCGCCGACGTCACCGTCGCCGGCTCCGAGCAGCCGGCGATCCGCGTGCGCGTCGACCCGACCCGGCTCGCCGCCATGGGCGTGTCGATGGAGCAGGTGCGCACCGCGATTGCCAATTCCAACGCGGTCGGCCCGCTCGGCGCCTTCGACGGACCGACGCGCGCCACCACCATCGGCATCAACAACCAGCTCCGGAAGGCGAGCCAATACGACCCGGTCGTGGTGAAGACGGTCAATGGCACCGTCATCCGGCTCTCCAGCATCGCGACCATCCGCGCGAGCGTGCGCAACAGCCGCTCGGCCGGCTGGTACAACCGCTCGCCTTCCGTTCTGCTGATCATCACCAAGCAGGCCGACGCCAACGTCATCGAGACCGTCGACCGCATCTACAAGGTACTGCCCGAGATCCGGAAATGGGTGCCGGCCGGCATCGACATTTCGGTGCTCGCCGACTTGACCGGCACCATCCACGCCAGCGTCGACGACATGCAGCTCACACTGTTGGCCTCCATCCTGCTGGTCATGCTGGTGGTGGCGCTGTTCCTGCGCCGGACGGCGGCGACGCTCGCCGCCGGAATCACGGTGCCATTGGCGCTCACCGGCACCTTCGCGGCCATGTGGCTCGCCGGCTTTTCCATCAACAACCTGTCGCTGATGGCGCTCGCCGTGTGCATCGGCTTCGTGGTCGACGACGCCATCGTGATGATCGAGAACGTGTTCCGTAATCTGGAGAAGGGCTATTCGCCCCTGCGCGCCACGCTGCAAGGCGCGCGCCAGATCGGCTTTACCGTGATCTCGATCAGCGTGTCGCTGATCGCCGCCTTCATTCCGCTGCTGTTCATGGGCGGCATCGTCGGCCGCCTGTTCCGCGAATTCTCGGTAACGCTGGTGTTCGCGATCGCGGTCTCCACCGTGGTGTCGCTGTCGGTGACGCCGATGATCTGCGGCTATTTCGTGCACGAGCGTCCGAGCACCGACGCCACCTGGCTCGACCGCCTGGTCGAGGGCGTCATGCGCCGCACGATCCGCTTCTACGATCGCAGCCTCACCGCGGCGCTGAATTTCCGCATCCTGACGCTGATCGTGTTCCTGGCAACAATCGCGCTCACCATCGGCCTCTTCATCAAGGTGCCGAAAGGCTACGTGCCGCAAGACGACTCCGGACTGATCTTCTCCGGCACGCGCGCCTCCACCGACATCTCCTTCGACGCCATGAAGAAGCTGCAGCTCAAGGCGATGGACATCATCCTCGCCGATCCGGCGGTGGAGGGCCTGGGTTCCTCGATCGGCTCGTCCGGCTTCAACGCCTCGGTCAACCGCGGCCGCATGTTCATCTCGCTGAAGCCGCTGAAGGAACGCGGCATCAGCACCCGGAAGGTGATCGCGCGGCTGCGGCCGAAGCTCGGGCGCATCCCGGGCCTGCGCGTCTTCCTGGTGCCGGCGCAGGCGCTGCGCCGCGGCGGCCGCTCGAGCGACTCGCAATATCAGTTCACGCTGTGGAGCTCGGACATCGACGCGCTACAGGAATGGGTGCCGAAGGTTGTCGAGCGCTTGAAGGCGCTGCCCGAACTCACCGACGTCACCACCGACCGCGAGCAGGGCGGCCTGCAAGCTTCGGTCGACATCGACCGCAAGGCCGCCTCGCGCCTCGGCGTGCGCATGCAGGACATCGACAGCGCGCTCAACGACGCCTTCTCGCAGCGCCAGGTGTCGACCATCTACGGCGCGCGCAACCAATATCGCGTCATTCTGGAGGTCGACCGCAAATATCAGCGCGATCCGACCGATCTCACCCACATCCATGTCACCGGCAGCAACGGCAGGCAGGTGCCGCTGTCGGCGGTGGCGCATGTGAGGCGCACCATCTCGCCGCTGGTGGTCAACCACCAGGGCCAGTTCCCTTCCACCACCATCACCTACAATTTGAAAACCGGCGTGGAATTGGGCCCGGCGACGACGGCGATCGAGCAGGCGGTGGCGGACATGCACCTGCCCGACACGATCCGCACCGATTTTGCCGGCGACGTGAAGTCGTTCAAGCGCAGCATGGGCGCGCAACCGCTGTTGATCGTCGCGGCGCTGATCGCGGTCTATATCGTGCTCGGCGTCTTGTACGAAAGCCTGGTGCACCCGCTCACCATCATCTCCACGTTGCCGTCGGCGGGATTGGGCGCGCTTTTGGCGCTGATGGTGTCCGGCCAGCAGCTCACGGTGATCGCCTTCATCGGCATCATTCTCCTGATCGGCATCGTCAAGAAGAACGGCATCATGCTGGTCGACTTCGCGCTCGACGCCGAGCGCCGGCGCGGCCTGCCGCCGGCGCAGGCCATTCATGAAGCGTGTCTTGAACGTTTCCGGCCGATCCTGATGACCACGCTCGCCGCCGCGCTCGGCGCGCTGCCGCTGATCATCGCCACCGGCCCGGGTTCCGAACTGCGCCGACCGCTCGGCATTACCATCATCGGCGGCCTGCTGGTGTCGCAGGTGCTGACGCTCTACACGACGCCGGTGATCTATCTGCTGCTCGACGGCCTGCACCGGAAGCTCGGCGGCGCCATGCCGACGTTCGTGAAGCGGCGCCCGGGCGCGCCGCCGGTCACGGAACCGGCGGAGTAGGCCTCACACCCCCAAATACCGGTGCTGCACGTCTGGCGCGGCGGCGAGTTCGGTAGAGCTGCCCGACCACACCACCTTGCCGCGCTCGATCAGGAAATGCCGGTCGGCGACGCGCATCAGCGCGCCGACGTTCTTGTCGATGACCAGGATCGACAGGCCGGTCGCCTTGAGCCGCGCCAGGCAGCGCCAGATCTCGGCGCGGATCAGCGGCGCCAGGCCTTCGGTGGCTTCGTCCAGGATCAAGAGCCGCGGATTGGTCATCAGCGCGCGGCCGATCGCCAGCATCTGCTGCTCACCGCCGGAGAGCTGGTTGCCCATGCTGGTCTCGCGCTCGCGCAGGCGCGGAAACAGGTCGTAGACCGCATCGAGCGACCAGGCGCCGTCGCCGCGCCCGACCGCCGTGGCGACGAGGTTCTCGCGCACGGAAAGGTTCGGGAAGATCTGCCGGCCCTCCGGCACCAGGCCGATGCCGAGCTTGGCGATCCTGTAAGACGGCAGGCCGTGGATGTCGGTGCCGGCAAAGCGGATGGTTCCGCCACGCGCCGGCGTCAGGCCCATGATCGAGCGCACGGTGGTGGTCTTGCCCATGCCGTTGCGGCCCATCAGCGTCACCATTTCGCCCGGCGCAACGACAAGCGACATGCCGAACAGCACCTGACTCAGGCCATAGGCGGTTTCGACGCCGGAAACTTCGAGCAAAGGCTCAGCCATAACCGGCCTCCTGCTCTTCCTCGCCCAGATAGGCCTCGCGCACGGCCTCATCGGCGCGGATGACGTCGGGAGCGCCCGACGCGATCACCCGGCCGTAAACCAGCACGGTGACGCGGTCGGCGAGCGCGAACACGGCCTCCATGTCGTGCTCGACCAGGAGGATGGTGTAGTCGCCTTTCAGCGCCTGCAGCATGGTCACCATGCGCGCCGACTCTTCCGGCCCCAGCCCCGCCATTGGCTCGTCGAGCAGCAGCATGCGTGGGCGGCTCGCCAGCGCCATGGCGAGCTCGATCAGCCGGTGTTCGCCGTGGCTCAAGACGGAGGCGCGCCAGTCGGCCCGCTCGGCCAGGCCGACGCGTTCGAGCGCGGCCATGGCCGGTTCGCGCAATGCCGGCTCGCGCCGCGCGTTACGCCAGAAGCGGAACGAGTGGCCGGCATGGGCCTGTACCGCAAGCGCCACGTTGTCGAGCACGCTGTGATCAAGGAACAGCGAGGTGATCTGAAACGAACGCGCCAGCCCAAGCGCGCTGCGCTTGTAGACCGGCAGCCGGGTGATGTCGGTACCGGCAAAACGGACGCTACCCGAATCGGGCGGCAGTTGGCCGGACAACTGCGCGATCAGCGTGGTCTTGCCGGCGCCGTTCGGCCCGATCACCGCGTGCAATTCGCCCGGCGCGACCGTCAACAGAACGTCGTCGGTGGCGACGATGCCGCCGAAGCGCTTGGCGAGATGATCGACCTGCAGCAAGGGTTCGCTCATGGGCGCACCTCTTCCGCCGCGCCCGACTTCGCCCGCCTCAATGTCCACCAATGCCCGAGCTGCAACAGCAATCCGTCGATACCACCGCGCGCGAACAGCACCACCAGCAGCAGGAGCGGCCCGAGAATGATCTGCCAATATTCGGTGATGCCGGAAAGCACCTCCTCCAACACCAAGAGCGCCACCGCGCCGAACACCGCACCGAAGGGCGACGCCATGCCGCCCAGCACCACCATGATGATGAGATCGCCGGAACGCGTCCAATACATCATCGAGGGGCTGACGAAGTCGGCATTGTTGGCGAGCAACGCGCCCGACAGCCCGGCCATGGTGCCGGCAATGACGAAGCAGGTGAGCTTGTAGCGATAGGTCGGGAAACCGATGGCGCGCATGCGCGCCTCGTTGGAACGCGTGCCCTGGATCACCAGGCCGAAGCGCGAATTCACCAGCCGCCAGACGACAAATATCGCCGCGAACAGGATCGCCAGACACACGTAGTAGAACGTCACCCGGTCGCCGAGATTGATGAGGCCGCCGAACTGGCTGTCCTTGTAGATGGTCAGCCCGTCGTCGCCGCCGTAGCGGGAAATGCCGGAGATGACGTAATAGGCCATCTGCGCGAACGCCAGGGTGATCATGATGAAATAGACGCCGCGGGTGCGCAGCGACAACGCGCCGATCACCAGCGCGAACAGCGCCGAGGCGCCGAGCGCCACCGGCCATTGGATGAAGCCGTTGTAGACGCCCTCGTGCGCCAGCATGCCGACCGCGTAGCCGCCGATGCCGAGGTAGGCGGCGTGGCCGAAGCTCATCATGCCGCCATAGCCGAGGATCAGATTGAGGCTGACCGCGGTCAGCGCCAGGATGACGATGCGGGTGAACAACGTGAGCACGAACTGGTCGTCGGCGAGGTGCACATAGAGCGGCAGCAACGTGAGCCCCGCCACCAGCAGGACCACCGCGACGTTGCGAACGTTGAGCGCGCCGTTCATCGGCCGCCCGCCGAGAACAGACCTTCGGGCTTCACGATCAGCACGAGCGCCATCAGCAGATAGATCAGCATGGAGGAAATCGCCGGGCCGGCGGTCGAGGCCGCCTCCTGACTCAGCACGAGCCGAAAGAGGTCCGTAAGATAGGCGCGGCCCAACGTATCGATGAAGCCGACCAGCAGCGCCGCCACCAGCGAACCGCGAATCGAGCCGATGCCGCCGATCACGGTGACGACGAAGGCGAGAATGAGGATGTTCTCGCCCATGCCGATCTGCACGGTGAGGATCGGCGCCTGCATCAGGCCGGCAAGTCCGGCAAGCGCGGCGCCCAATCCGAATACCAGCGTGAAGAGCAGCTTGATGTTGACGCCGAGCGCGCCGACCATTTCACGGTTCGAGGCGCCGGCGCGGATCAGCATGCCGATGCGCGTGCGCATCACCAGCAAATAGAGGAAGGCGGCGACGGCCAGCGTCACCACGATCATCGACAGCTTGTAGGCGGAATAGGAAATGCCGGGCAGCACTTCGACCGGCATCAGCAGCCAGGACGGCAACGGCAGGCTCATGCCCTCCGCGCCCCATATCAAGCGCACCGCCTCGTTGAAAAAGAGAATGAGTCCGAAGGTGCCGAGCACGTGGTCGAGATGATCGCGGCCATAGAGCCTTCGCATGACGATAACTTCGACTGCCATGCCGACAATCAAGGTCCCCACCACGCCCAGCACGGCGGCCAGCACGAAGCTGCCGGTCCAGGCCGCGAAGGTGGCGGCGAAATAGGCGCCGATCATGTAGAGCGAGCCGTGCGCCAGGTTGACCAGGTCCATGATGCCGAAGACCAGCGTCAGCCCGGCCGCCAGCATGAACAGCAGCAGGCCGAACTGCAATCCGTTCAGGCATTGCTCGATGAACAAAGTCATGACTTAGAGAAATCCGCAGTCAGTCCGGGCTCGCGGCTTTCGGCCACGCCCCGGAAGACAAGGTAATACAAAAAAGGAAACGGCAGAAACGTCCCCGCTTCTGCCGCTTCGTGTCGTGCGCCGATCGCGTCACTTCATCTTGCACTGGCTATGATAGCGATCCTGGTTGTCCTTGACGATGGTGGCGACGGTCTTGAGCACGTAGTCGTCGCCCTTCTTCGCCACGGTCTGCAGGTAGAAGTTCTGGATCGGGAAGTGGTTGTTGCCGTACTTGAAGCCGCCGCGCACCGACTTGAAGTCGGCTTTCTTCAGCGCCGCTTCGACGGCCTTCTTGTCGCTGAGATTGCCCTTGAGCGCGTTGACCGCCGAGGCGATCAGGTTGGCCGCGTCGTAGGACTGTGCGCCGTAGAACGACGGCTTCTTGCCCTTGTACTTCTTCTCGAAGTCGGCGACGAACTTCTTGTTGGTCGCGTTGGGCAGGTCGTTGACCCATTCCTGCGCGCCGGCGACGCCGAGCGCCAGGTCCTTCTGCAAGGGCAGCGACAGCTCATCGATGGTGAAGGCGGTGTAGAGCGGGATCTTGCCCTTCAAACCGGCCTGCGCGTACTGGCTCAGGAACTGCACGCCCGCCTTGCCCGGATAGAACACGAAGATGGCGTCCGGCTTGGCGGCTTTCGCCTTCGCCAGCTCGGCGGAGAAGTCGAGCTGCTTCGGCCAGGTGGTCAGTTCCTTGCCGACGATCTTGCCCTTGAAGGTGGAGGCGACGCCCGCCAGCATGTCCTTGCCGGCCGCGTAGTTCGGGCCGATGAGGAACGCCGACTTCACGCCCTTCTGGTTCATGTAGAGGCCCATCGCCTGCGGCGTCTGGTCGTTCTGCCAGGAGGTCGAGAAGAAATAGGGCGAGCACAACTCGCCTGCGATCTGATGCGGGCCGGCATTGGCGCTGATGATAAAGGTGTGCGAGTCGACCGCCGGCTTGAGCGAGGCCAGCAGCACGTTCGACCAGATGTAGCCGGCCAGGAAGTCGACATGGTCGGACTGGATCAGCTTCTCGGTCTTCTGCTTGCCGATCGCCGGCTTGAAGCCGTCGTCCTCGTAGATCACTTCGACCGGCCGGCCGCCCATCTTGCGGCCCATGTGGTCGAGCGCGAGCTCGAACGAGTCGCGCATATTGTTGCCGATAACGGCCACGGGTCCCGAAAAGGTCGAGACGAAACCGATCTTGACCGGCTTCTGCTGGGCCGCAGCCGGACCCGCCGCGAGCAGCAACGCGGCGCCCGCGACAAACAAGCTCTTACGCATGATACGCATGATAGTTCCTCCCCCGGGCCGTTGCGGCCCATCGATTGAATTGCCGCGCATGTTACCGGCATCGGTGGGGAAAGGTCCACCCGCAGGGTTCCGAACTATACTGCAGACGGCCAATATACCGGCCGCGCCGGCGGTCCATTGACCGCAAGCGCTGGCGTTCTGCACTGTAGCGCCTGCTGCCCACCCGACGCCCGCGAACCGGACAGGAGAACCGCGCCCTTTGTCCAAAGCCCTGCAAAAGACCTATGACGGCATCATTATCGGGGCCGGCCATCACGGCCTGATCCTGGGCAGCTATCTCGCCCGCGCCGGCCTCGACATCCTGCTGGTGGAGCGGCGGCTCACCTATGGCGGCGGGCTTGTGCACACGCGAAGTGACGCTACCGGGCTTCTACCACAACCTGCACTCGATCAATCACTTCCACATCTCCGAGACGCCGTGGTTCAAGGATCTGGGGCTGGACGAGAAGGTCACCTACATCACGCCGCGCTACGAGTTCGGCCAGGCGCACAACGACGGCTCGGCGCTGGTGCTCGGCCGCGACCTCGAGGAATCCGTCGCCAACATCGCGCGCTTTTCCAAGAAGGACGCCCAGACATTCCGTGACTGGAACAAGAAAGCCGAGGCCATCACCCGCGACATCTTCATGGCCGAGCGCTACGCCGCGCCGCTGCCGCAAGACGAGCGCGAAGCGCTGTTGTCGCGCAATGCGCTCGGCCGCGAATTCCTCGAAGTCGCGAACCGGCAGCCGCTCGAGGTGGTGCGCGAGCTGTTCGAGAACGAGCACGTGCGCCTCTTGTTCCTGTTCAAGGTATCGCTGTTCGGCACCTGGCTGACCGATACCTTGTCCAAGACCTCGCCCATGGGCTCGGTGATCCGCGCCTTCGATCTGGAGAGCGGCTACCAGCTTTGCCAGGGCGGCTCGTTCAACCTGGCGCGCGGGCTGATGGAGACCTTCATCGCCGCCGGCGGCACCTTCCAGCCGCAGGTGAATATCGATCGCATCGTCATCGAGAACGGCAAGGCCACCGGCATTGCGCTTGCCGACGGGCGCACCGTGCGCGCGCGCCAGTTCGTCGCCTCCACCCTCGACGTGCACCAGACCTTCGAGACGCTGGTCGGCCGCGAGCAATTGCCGGCCGACTTCCTGAAAAAGCTCGACGGCTTCCAGTACACCGCCTGGAGCCTGTTCGGTCTGCATCTGGCGCTGAACGAAAGCCCGCAGTTCGCCGCAGCGAAGTTCGATCCCAACATCAACCGCTCGCTGAAATGGTCGATCGGCGCCGAGACCATGGACGACCTCAACGCCGCCCACATGGACGTGCAGGCCGGCCGGGTACCCAAGATCGTCCAGTTCGGCTCGGGACCGCTGAGTCTGCTCGATCCCACGCAAGCGCCGCCGGGCAAGCACACCACCTATTGCTGGCACGTGATGCCGCTCGAGCCGGATATCGGCGGGCAAGAATTACGAAGAGCTGGAAGGAGGAATTCTCCGACCGCATCGTGGAGACCTTTGCGCGCTACTGCCCCAACATGACGTCGAAGAACATCCTGGGGCGTTACGCCTACACGGGGCGCGAATACGTGCAGGAAATGATCAACATGCGCGGCGGCGACATCTTCATGGGCGCGTTCAACGCCGAACAGGTGATGTACAACCATTTCGGCTATCGCTCGCCGATCCCGAACCTGTACAACGCCGGCTCCGCCGGCCATCCCGGCGGGGCGATCTCCGGCGGCGCGGGCTATATCAGCGCCAACCTCATCGTGGAGGACCTAGGCGTGAAGCCCTGGTGGGCCCCGCAGGACGCGCGCAAGGCCCTGGAAGCCCTGCCCCGGAACTGAGCCGAAAGTAAGTATTTCGATGCGTCCAGTTTCGTAACCGGCCAGTGCATCAATCTCGACGGCGGCGTGACGTCTTCGTGAGTGTTACGCCGCCTGCCCCACCGCGCGCATGCGGCGCAGCTCGCCGAACGAAATCAGCTTCCGGCGGTTTTCGTCCCACAGCACCAAGCGCACGCATTTGAGGCTGTCCCACACCGTCAGCCGGCCGACATCGCCGAGCTCGGGGTTTTCCTTCAGCACCCGCGGCAGCCGGTAATAGGGAATGCGGCTGCACAGGTGATGCACGTGGTGCATGCCGATGTTGGCGGTGAACCAGCGCAACACGCCGGGCAACACGTAATAGGAGCTGCCGTGCAGCGCCGCTTCGTGCAAATCCCAGGTTTCGCCGTCGAACCACGCCGTCTGCTCGAACTGATGCTGCACGTAAAACAGCCACACGCCGATGGTCGCCGCCAGCAGCATGGTCACCAGATGCACCAGCGCGAAGGCGACTAGGCCAATCAGCCAGATCAGCAGGCCGGCGATCAGCGCCAGCGCCGCGTTGGTCGCCATGGTGCTGAGCCACGGCTTCCAGCCGCTGCGCATGAGGCCGACCGGCACACGGTGCTGCACGAAGAAGAGATAGGCCGGTCCCACGCCAAACATCACCAGCGGATTGCGATAAAGGCGATAGAGCAGCCGGCGCCAACGCGGCAGCGCCAGATATTCCCGCACCGTCAACGTGTCGACGTCGCCCATACCGCGGCGGTCGAGATTGCCGGCGGTGGCGTGATGAATGGCGTGGGTGCGCTGCCAGAAGTCATAGGGCGTCATGGTCAGCACGCCGAGCACGCGGCCGGTCCAGTCATTGACCGTGCGATTGCGGAAAAAGGCGCCGTGTCCGCAATCGTGCTGGATCAGAAAGAGGCGTACGAGGAAGCCCGCCGCCGGCACCGCCAGCAGCAGGGTCAGCCACCAGAATCCGAACGAATAGGCGAGCCACATCGCCACCCAGAGCGCGGCCAGCGGCCCGAAACTGATGCCGAGCTCAATCGCGCTGCGCAGGTGGCTCGGCTCACGGTAGCGGAGCAGGCGATGGGTCCAGGCGCGTGCGCCGCTGGTTCCGGCCGCACCGGATAGGGTGTCCAAACTGAGGTCCTTTTTGGTGTAATGGCTGCGGTACAGGACCGCTCAAGCCTTAAGGACTGTCGCGTTCACGCCCGATCACATAATATAGAATAACACAAAATAGCGTGGTACCGAGGCTTTTTTGTGATCGCAGGAACCTCCCCATGACCCCCACCGTCGCCATCATCGCCCCCGGCAACATGGGCGCCGGCGTCGCCCGGCGCCTGACCGAGAACAAGGTGACGGTACTGACCACGCTGAAAGGCCGCAGCGAAGCGAGCGCGGCCCGTGCGCGCGCCGCCGGCATGCAGGACGTCGACGAGCGGCAACTGATGGAAGCCGACTTCCTGCTCTCCATCGTGCCGCCGGGCGAGGCGATGGCGCTGGCCAGGCATTTCGCCCCGCTTCTTGCCGCCGCCAACCGCAAACCGGTCTATGCCGATTGCAACGCGGTGAGCCCGGACACCGCGGCCGCCATCGCCGCCGTGATCGCGGAAACGGCTGCGCCCTTCGCTGACGCCGGTATCATCGGCCCACCGCCCAAACCAGGCTCGAACAACACCAAGATCTACACCTCGGGTCTGGCCGCCGGACGGCTTGCCACGCTCGGCGACTACGGCCTGATCGTGCCCGTACTGGACGGCCCGCTCACCGCCGCTTCCGCCTTGAAGATGTCCTATGCCGGCATCACCAAGGGCTTCACCGCACTCGGCACCACCATGATGCTGGCGGCGAGCCGCGGCGGCGCGGCAGAAGCCTTGCAGGCCGAGCTCGCCGACAGCCGGCCCGACCTGCTCGGCTATCTCTCGCATCACATCCCCGGCATGTATTCGAAGGCCTATCGCTGGGTGGCCGAGCTCGACGAAATCTCGGACTTCGTCGGCAAGGACCATCCCGAAAGCGCGATGCTGGCAGGTGCCGCCCGGCTTTACGAGCGCATCGCCGACGACTTCGAGGGCGACAAGCAAGAGATTGCGGCGCTCGACGCGTTTCTCGGGCGGTGAGCGCCTCGCGCCGGGGCTGACGTCATGATCACGACAAGGCTGACGCGACGTTTCGGCATCAAGCATCCCATTCTGTGTGCGCCAATGGCGCTGGTGACCGGCGGCCGGCTGGCGGCGGCGGTCACCGTGGCAGGTGGTCTCGGCTTGCTCGGCGGCGGCTACGCCGGTGTACTTGGCAACGAACCCGATCTCGACGAGCAGTATCGCGCCGCCGGCAATACGCCCATCGGCATCGGCTTCATCACCTGGGCTGCGGAGAAGAACCCGCAAGCGGTCGACTGGGCCATCGCGCGGCGCCCCGCCTGCCTGTTTCTCTCGTTCGGGGATCCGGCGTCATTCGCGCGCAAGGCGACCGATGCCGGCATCCCTGTCATCTGCCAAGCCCAGACGATGCGCCACATCGAGGAGGCGCTCGACGCCGGCGCCATGGCGGTCGTCGCCCAGGGCGGCGAAGCCGGCGGCCACGGCGGCCGCCGCGCCACCTTGCCGTTCGTGCCGGAGGCCGCCGATCTGCTGGCCAGGCGCGCGCCCGACGTGTTGCTGCTTGCCGCCGGCGGCATCGCCGATGGACGCGGCCTCGCCGCCAGTCTGCTGCTCGGTGCCGACGGCGTCCTGGTCGGCACGCGGTTCTGGGCGGCGGAGGAAGCATTGACTCCGCCTGCGGCTGTCGCGCGCGCCGCCGCCGCCACGGGCGACGCCACCATACGCACTGCTGCTATCGACCCCCTGCGCGGCGTGCCCTGGCCGGAGCAATACTCGTTCCGCATGATGCACAACCGCATGACCGACGAATGGGCGCAGCGCGAGCAGGAAGCGCGCACCAACTTCGGCGCACTCAAGCAGGCCTACGAGGAGGCCCGCGTGCGCGGCGACTTCAATGTCCTGCCGGTCGTCGCCGGTGAAGCCATCGGGCTCATCGAAGCGAGGCGTCCCGCCGCCGACATCGTTGCCGCGATGGTGACGCAAGCGGAGCACGCGCTGCAAGACGGCAGTGCCCTGGTCGGCCCCGCGGCTTGAACTGAACCTTTCTTTTCGGATCGTCTTCCGGTGCTTGCCCTAGCGCACACAGCAGCGGATGATGCGCCCGTCACCGGGGGACGCGCCACCAATGCCGCACGCCATCGACATCCATACCCACATCGTGCCGGCGGAATTTCCCGCCTATGCCGGCAAGCACGGCGGCGCGCATTGGCCAAACATGCAGCCGGCGCACGATTGCCACCACAAGAACGTCATCATCGACGGCAAGAACTTCCGCACCGTCACCGACGAATGCTGGGACATCGAGCGCCGCCTGGAGGCCATGGCGGTCATGGGCATCGCGCGGCAGGTGCTCTCGCCCATGCCGGAGCTGTTGTCCTACTGGCTGCCGCTCGACGACGCGCTGCCGCTCACCCGCCACGTCAACGACACCATTGCTGCCATGGTCGCGCGCGAGCCGAAGCGCTTCCTCGGCCTCGGCAGCGTGCCGATGCAGGACCCGGACGCCGCCGCCCGCGAACTGGAGCGGCTGATGAAGGACGGCTTCAGCGGCATCGAGCTCGGCAGCAATATCAACGGCGCGGCGCTAGGCGACCCGCGTTTCGAGCCGGTGTTCGCCGCCGCGGAAGAGCTCGGCGCCGCCGTATTCGTGCACGCGCTGCATCCGAGCGGCAAGGAGCGCATCGTCGGCCCGCCCGGACTGATGACCTTCATCGGCTTTCCGCTCGAGACCGCATTCACCATCGCCTCGCTCATCACCGGCGGCACGTTGACCCGGCATCCGCGGCTGCGGCTTGCCTTCAGCCATGGCGGCGGCGCTTTCGCCTCGATCCTGCCGCGGCTGGCGCACGGCTGGAGCCTCTACCCCGAATTCGCCGAACGCATGGGCGCCCCGCCGCACGAGCATGCACGCCGGCTTTATTACGACACGCTGGTCTACGATGCGCCGACGCTGCAGCACCTGATCGACACCTTCGGCGTGCGCCAGCTCTGCATCGGCACCGATTTCCCGTTCATAGTCTATGAGCGCAAACCGATCGATGCCGTCGCCGCGCTGAACCTGTCCGACGGCGACGTGAAGCTGCTGCACCACGACAATGCCGCGCGCTTTCTGGGAGACGCGGCATGAGCCCGGCCAAAGTGCGCGCCTTGCGCAGCGTCGATATCGGCCTCGCCGATCCGGACGCCGGCGCGGCGTTCTTCGAGATCGAATGGGGCCCCGGCCGCCACGGGCCCGGCAACAACGTGTTCTGCTATTTCCTCGGGCCGGAAGACTTGCCCATCGAATACACCAGCGAGATGCAGCAGATCAACTCGACCTACCGCCCCGGCATGCCGGAGGACTGGATCTGGCCGCCGGGGCGGCTCGACCACTGGGGCATCAGCGCCCGCCCCAGCGAGCGCATGGAGGCCGCCGGGCTCAAAGTGGCTTTCACCGACGACGGCTGGCGGCTGGACGGCTGGCGCTGAGGCCGAACGCCAGCCAACCGTAAGTCCTTACCGTGTGGACGAATCCCTGCCCCGCCAGGCCCTGGCCGCGTGGCGCACGGCGCCCGATACCGCAATGCGGCGTGACCGGCCCGTTGGCTGCAGATTAAACTGTCACATAGCCGTGGCATGGTCCGGCCGTTGCCGGTGAACCACGGCAGGAGGGCGATAATGTCTAAAACCATCAAATCACTATTCGGATTCATCGCGGTCGCAACGATCGTATTTGGCATCGCCGGCGCGGCTGCCGCCGAGGATTGCCCGCGCGGCACCCTCGACAAGGCTTACTGCGACCGCAACGGCGACCTGGTCGCCGACACGCCGGCTAAGACGGTCAATCCGTCGACCATCATCTTCTCCTACACGCCGGTGGAAGACCCGGCCGTCTACCAGAAGGTCTGGGACGGCTTCATCAAGCACATGGAGAAAGTGACCGGCAAAAAGGTCGTGTTCTTCCCGGTGCAGTCCTATGCGGCGCAATATGAGGCGATGCGTTCGGGCAGGCTGCACGTGGCCGGCGTCAATACCGGCGGCAATCCGATTGCGGTCAATTGCGCGGGCCTCGTTCCCTTCGCGATGATGGCGTCAAAAGACGGCTCGTTCGGTTACGAGATGGAGATCATCGTTCCCGCCGACAGCCCGATCAAGACGCCCGCCGACCTCAAGGGCAAGAAGGTCGCCTTCACGTCGCCGACGTCCAATTCGGGCTTCAAGGCGCCGTCGGCGATCCTCAAGGCGGACTTTCACCTGACCGCCAAGAAGGACTTCGAGCCGACATTCTCGGGCAAGCACGACAACTCGATCCTCGGCGTCGCCAACAAGGACTATGACGCCGCCGCCATCGCCAACTCGGTGCTGAAGCGCATGATCGATCGCAAGGTGGTCGACCCGAAGAAGATCCGCTCGATCTACAAGTCGCAGACCTTCCCGACCACCGGTTACGGCTACGCCCACGATCTCGACCCCAAGGTCGTGGCCAAGATCAAGGAAGCGTTCTTCACCTTCCCGTGGGAAGGCTCCGCCCTGCAAAAAGAGTTCAAGAAAGAGGGCAAGTTCATTCCCATCGACTACAAGAAGGACTGGGCGGTCATCCGCAAGATCGACGCGGCCAACGGCGTCAAGTACACCTGCAAGTGACGCTTGGCCGGGTCATCCGGCAATCGCAACTGCCGTCTTCCGCGTCCGGGCCAGCCTTCGGCTCGCCCGGACGCGGCCGTCGGCGGGCGTTCCAATGACCCCGGTGTTGCTGAATTCCTGCGTTATCCCGGGCACAGCTTCGCGTTTATTGGAAAGCCCTGCTTTTGCGGGGCATGATCGCGCGCTAATGTTGGCGAATGGGGGGACGATCGCCAAATGCTCCGCATCGAAGGACTGAGCAAGCGCTACCGCACCGGCGACCTGGCACTCAAGACGATTGATCTCGATGTGCCTGACGGCCAAGTGATGGCGCTGATCGGCCCATCCGGCGCCGGAAAATCAACGCTGATCCGCTGCATCAACCGGCTGGTCGAACCGACCGCTGGCACCATCACGCTCAACGGCGTTGAGATCACGGGCTTGGGCGGCAACCAGCTTCGCCGCGCGCGGCGCAAGATGGGCATGATTTTCCAGGAATACGCGCTGGTCGAACGCCTGAGCGTGATGGAAAACGTGCTCAGCGGCCGCCTCGGCTACGTCGGCTTCTGGCAGAGCTGGTTTCGCCGCTTTCCGCAAGACGACATCGACGAGGCATTCCGGCTGCTGACGCGCGTCGGTCTCGACCACATGGCCGACAAACGCGCTGACGAATTGTCTGGCGGCCAACGCCAACGCGTCGGCATCTGCCGCGCGCTGATCCAAAACCCGGAATTGCTGCTGGTGGACGAGCCGACCGCTTCGCTCGATCCCAAGACCTCGCGCCAGATCATGCGGCTGATCCAGGAACTATGCGAGGAACGCCGGCTGGCGGCGATCATCAACATCCATGATGTCATGCTGGCGCAGCAATTCGCCGAGCGCATCGTCGGCCTGCGGCTGGGCGAGATCGTCTATGACGGGCCGCCGGCCATGATCACCGCGGAGGTGCTCACCGAAATCTACGGCGAAGAGGATTGGTCGGCCACCGTCCGCAAGGCCGATGAAACCGATGACGCCGCGGGCGAGACGGACGCCGAGGTCGTCCCGCTTGAGTCTCGTCAGCCCGAACGCGACCGATTGGCGGGCCTACGGTGACGACGGGAGGCCACCCATGAGTGTCGCCGCCGTCGCTCCACGCCGTTGGCGAAAGCCGCCCTTTATCAAGCGGGCCTGGCTGCGCTGGACGCTCGTCGTCGGCGCCGCGCTTTATCTTGCGCTCGCGCTCGGCACCACCGACGTCAATTGGACGCGCGTCTTGGAGGGCCTGCCGCGCGGCGTCAAATTCGTCACCGCCTTCTTTCCCCCCGATTTCACCAGCCGGTGGGACGAGATCGCCGACGGCATCTCCGAAAGCCTCTGGATGACGGTGGTTTCCACCGTAATCGGCGTGGCGCTATCGATCCCGGTCGGCATCGGCGCCGCCCGCAACATCGCGCCGCTGCCGGTCTATTATTTCTGCCGCTCCATCCTGGCCGTGTCGCGCAGCTTCCAGGAAGTGATCCTGGCGATCTTCTTCGTGAAGCTGTTCGGCTTCGGGCCGTTTGCCGGCTTCGTCACCCTGTCCTTCGCCACCATCGGTTTCTACGGCAAGCTACTCGCCGAGGATATCGAGGACATGGACCCAGTGCCGGCGGAAGCGGTGCGCGCGACCGGCGCGAGCTGGCTGCAATGGATCAACTACGGCGTACAGCCGCAGGTCATGCCGCGCATGATCGGCCTCGGTCTCTACCGGCTCGACATCAATTTCCGCGAATCGGCGATCGTCGGCATCGTTGGTGGCGGCGGCATCGGCGCCACGCTGAATACGGCTTTCGACCGCTACGAATTCGATTCCGCCGCCGCCATTTTGCTTGTCATTATCGCCATCGTGATGGCAGTGGAATATTCCTCCGGTCATCTGCGGCGCTGGGTGCAGTGATGGCGGTCGCGCTCGGCAACGGCACGAAGGTCTGGCAGCGGCGCGAGCGGGGTGTGCAACTCGCGGTCTGGGCCGCTTGGCTCGCGGCCGTCGCGCTGTTCATTGGCTGCTTCCAGCTCATCTCCGACAAGACCATCTGGGCCTTCGTCTGGGACGCGCCGCACCAGGCCGGCGACCTCGCCGCGCGCATGGTGCCCCCGGACTGGGGCTTCATCGGGGAGCTGAAAAAGCCGCTCTGGGACACCCTCAACATCGCGACGCTCGGTACCGTGCTGGCGATTGTCATCGCGGTACCAGTCGCCTATTGCGCCGCCCACAACACCACGCCGAGCGTCACGCTGGTCCGTCCGGTGGCGCTCTACATTATCGTCGCCTCGCGCTCGATTAATTCGCTGATCTGGGCGCTGATGCTGGTGACCGTTGTCGGGCCGGGCGTGTTCGCCGGCATTCTCGCCATCGGACTCCGCTCGATCGGCTTCTGCGCCAAGCTGCTATATGAAGCGATCGAGGAGATCGACGAGACCCAGGTCGAAGCGATCCGCGCCACCGGGGGCAGCGGTGCGCAAGTTACCGCCTATGGCATCGTGCCGCAGGTGATGCCCGCCTTTGCCGGCATCAGCGTCTTCCGCTGGGACATTAACATTCGTAAATCGACAGTGGTGGGCCTGGTCGGCGCCGGCGGCATTGGTCTCCCGCTCAACGGCGCCATCACGACGCTCGCCTGGACGCAGGTCTCGTTGATCCTACTGGTGATCATCGGCACTGTTGTTGTCAGCGAATGGGTCTCGGCCAAGGTGCGCCACGCCATCATCTGATGCACGCCACGATCCGAACGCGCCGCGAAAAGTTCCCGCTGCGCGTTCGCGAGACCTAATGTCGCAGCCCGCAATTCAACCGCAAAAACGCCTAAAAACGCAGCTTTCTCGCGATTAATCATAGCGTGATCAATCCGCGCCGTTAAGTTTATACGGAATTCTTTCATCGTTACCCTGCACGTCCGGGGAGCGCTTCCGGGCGCTCCTTCCCACGCACTCTTGAGACTCGAAGGGAGGCGTATCGGCATGTTTTTGTCGCTGACACACCTCAAACCCGCCGTGTTGCTGCACCGTGCGGGACTGTCCATTCTGGCGCTGTTGGCCGCCGGCACGCTTGCAACCGCCGCACCGGCGCGTTCCGATCTGCTCAGCGCGCGCACGCGGACCGTCACGATCGCGGTGCTCGGCGATTCCGTGGCCCACGATCTGGGCCGCGGCATGCAGGACCTGTTCGCCGACAACGCCCGTGTCAAGGTCGTCCGCCAGACCAAGTTCGCCACCGGGCTGGTGCGCGTCGACTATTACAATTGGAACAAGGTGGCGCGCGATTTCCTGCGCAGCCACAAGCCAAACGTCATTTTCGTCGTCATGGGCGGCAACGACAACCAGACCATCCGCCGCCACGGCAAGCGCTACGACCCCGGCACCAAGGCCTGGCGCGCCGAGTACAGCCGGCTGGTGTCGCGCTTCATGAACAACTTCAGCCGCAAGCACACCCGCGCGCGGGTCTATTGGGTCAGCCTGCCGCCGGTGCGCTCGTCCAAGCTCAGCGCCGCCTACCGCAAGCTCAACGCCATCTATCGCCACCAGGCCAAACGGCACGGCTTTCACTATATCAGCGTCTGGAAACGCTTTCTCACCGCCAAGGGCGCCTACAGCTCGTTCGGCGACAACCTGAAGGGCGTCAAACGGCGCCTGCGCATGGACGACGGCCAGCACTTCACCGACGACGGCCGCTTGCTATTCGCCTACGACGTCGCCCGCGCGGCCGGCCTGCGCTGATCCTCGATACGACGAACCGCGAAAGACCGCATGCTTTTTCCGACGCCTGAGTTCGCCATCTTCTTCTTCGCGGTCTTCCTCGCGGCCTGGGCATTGCGGGCGCATGCCGAGCCGCGCAAACTGCTGCTCCTGGGCGCGAGCTACTTCTTCTACGGCTTTTGGGACTGGCGCTTCATGGCGCTGCTCGCCAGTTCCTCGGGCCTCAACTATCTCGCCGGCCTGGGGCTCGCCGCCACCAAGGACAAGGTGCTGCGCAAGCGCATCGTGATCACCGCGGTGGCGCTCAATCTCGGCGTGCTCGGCATCTTCAAGTACTACAACTTCTTCATGAACAGCCTGACCGACCTGACGCTGGCGCTCGGGCTGCAGCGCGACATGCCGTTCCTGGAGATCATCCTGCCGGTCGGCATCTCGTTCTTCACCTTCCAGGGCATCTCCTACGTGATCGACGTCGACCGCGGCCACATCAAGCCGGTGCGCTCGCCGCTCGACCTCTTCCTCTATATCTCCTTCTTCCCGCAGCTGGTGGCCGGGCCGATCGTGCGCGCCTCGCACTTTTTGCCGCAGCTCACCAAGGCGCCGGCGCTCAACCGCACCATGGTGACCTTCGGCTTCCTGCTTATCCTCAACGGCATGCTGAAGAAGGTGGTGATCGCCCATTACATCGCCTCGGGCCTGGTCGACCCGGTCTTCGCCGATCCCAGCGCAGCCACCAGCGCCGACCTGATCGCCGCGCATTACGCGTACGCGGTGCAGGTCTATTGCGACTTCTCCGCCTATAGCGACATCGCCATCGGCGCCGCCGCCCTGCTCGGCTTCCGCTTCCGCAAGAACTTCGACCGCCCGCTCGGCGCCACCTCGCTGGCGCAGCTCTGGAACCGCTGGCACATCTCGCTCTCCACCTGGCTGCGCGACTATCTCTATCGCGCGCTGCGCGGCAACAAGCGCGACCACGGCCTGCGCATGTACCGCAACATCTTCCTCACCATGCTGCTGGGCGGGCTGTGGCACGGCGCCAACTGGACCTTCGTGATCTGGGGCGCGATCCACGGCGTCGGCCTGTGCACCGAGCGCTTCATCAAGACGCAGTGGTCCGCCTTCCGTTCGGCGCGCCAGCCCAAGCTGAGCACGCTCGGCGCCGCCGCGGTCGGCGACGTGCCGGAATCGCCGGGTACGGCCTGGTTCGCCGCCTTCGTCGGCTGGCTGGTCACCTTCCACCTGTTCACGCTGGCCGCGGTGTTCTTCCGCAGCCCCCACCTCGACGTCGCGCTCCGCTACTTCGAGCAGATGTTCACGTTCCAGGGCGGCCCGCACTATCTGACGCCGTTCCTGCTCGTGCTCACCGCCGGCGCGGTGGCGACCCAGTTCCTGCCCGGCAACGGCATCGAGAAGCTGGCCGAGAAGACCAAGGCCTGGTCGCCGGTCTCGCTCGGCCTGCTTCTGGGCGCGGGCCTCCTGCTGATCGAGATGATCGGGCCGCAAGGCGTGGCGCCGTTCATCTATTTCCGATTCTAAGCGCGTGATCCCAAAAAAGTGGGTACCGGTTTTTGGACAAGATCACGCGTAAACAAATAAAGGCCGATCGATGACCGACGACGTCTTCTTTCCTCCTTACCGCAGCCGCGCCCGGCACTGGGTTTCGCGCAGCCTGGCGCCGATCCGCCGCATCGGCCGCATCGGCCGCACCAAGGCCGCGGACGATCCCGGAGTCTATGGCCAATGCCCGGGGCGCGGCGGTCGCCATGCTGATCGCCTTCGCCCTGTTCGCGCTGTTCGAGTCCGAGGGCATCCGGCACTTCACCCGCGACCTGCCGGGCAACGCCATGACTGACGTGCTGGTGCGCGGCGCCGACCGCTGGCACGCGCTGATGGAGGACCTCGGCCCCGCCCGGCTGGAACCGGCCGTGCGGGACGGGTTCGACCGGATCCGCCATATCCGCTGGTAACCTGCCTCGGGGCGGGGCCCCTTGCCTCAATCCTGCGCAAAACTCGAGACGATAGTTGCGCCAAAATAGCCGCTGGCGCGTTATAGGGGAGCGCCCCGGCGCGCCCGAATCGCTCAATTCACGGTCACGGCCTCCGCCATGCGTTCATTTTTGCGAAATCTCTGGCGTACCAGCATCATCGGCAATCTGGTGACCGGATCGCTGGTCGTCCTGCCGTTCGTGCTGACGGTCCTGATCATCGGCTGGGGCCTCAATTGGATCGTGGCGGCATTCGGGCCCGGCACCTGGTTCGGCGACATTCTGTCCATCAGCGGCGCCGCCCTCGTCGGCCCAAAACGCGAAACGCTGGCTTATGTGATCGGCACCGTGATCGTGTTGATCATCCTGTGGCTGCTCGGCTTGGCGGTGCGCGCCCGCGCCCAGCGCACCTTGCAGCACGTCCTGGACGAGGTGCTGGCCAAGGTGCCGGTGTTTCGCGCGGTGTACCGGCCGGTGTCGCAGGTCGTGCGGCTGTTCGCCGGCAGCAATGCCGACCTCAGCGGCCTGCCGGTGGTGATGTGCCGGCTCGGCGGCGAGCAGGGCGTCGACGTCCCCGCTTTCCTGGCGTCGCCGCAGACCTACGAGGTCAAGGGCGAGAAGCGGCTCCTGGTCTATCTGCCGACCTCGCCGCTGCCGGCCTGGGGCGGCCTGGTGCTGGTGGCGGAATCCGCCGTCATCCCGGTCCCCAACATGGATGCCGACGCGCTGATCAAGCTCTATTTCTCCTTCGGCGTTTTGGGGCCGGAGACGATTCCGAAGATCACGCAGCGGCCACCGCAGCCGGCGAAGCCCACGTCCGCGCCGCGGCCGCAGGAAGACGCGTCCGTCGAAGGCTCCTAAGGCTTTCTTGTTTGCGCGTGATCGCGCGCGAACTCAGCGCAGCCTCATGACATGGGCGACATGGGCGGCCAGCGCGCGGCTGCCGAGGTCGGTGAAATGCAGGCCGTCCTTCTTGCGCACCCGCGCGCGGCGCTTCCCGACGCTGGCGAAAGAGGTGTAGGCGCCCTTCGAATTGGTGAAGGTGTGCCAGATGTTCACGTAAGTGAAACCGTGGCGCTTGGCCTCGCGGCGGTAGATGGAATTCAAGATGCGATAGTCGTGGCTCATCTGGCGCGAGGCGACCTGCGGCAGCCCGACCCAGTAGACCTTGGCGTGCGAGCCCTTCAGGATTTTCATGAAGTGCGCGGTGCGCCGCTCGTAGTTGCGCCGCCAGGCGCGGGAGAAGCGATGCAGCTTGCGATGGCCCGCCATGATATTCTGGCGGTCGTTGCCGCCCATGACCACGACGATCTTGTCCGCGCGATGATGGCGCAAGAACTGGCGCAGCGCCGCATTCCAATTGAAATAGTCGGTGCGCACCAGTCCGGTGGAAAACTTGGTGCGCTTGATCACGCGCACATGGCGGTTGCCTGCAAACAGCGCCTGCATGCCGCGGCCGAGCTCGTTCGCAATCGAGTCGCCGATCACCGCGACGGTGACGGGACGGGCGAAACTTTTCGCGGGAAAGGCGAATGCGAGAACCAGGAAGAGAAAGAACGGAAAGCGAATCGGGCGCAAAAACGACATGCGGCGGCGTCTCCGGAACTGTGGGATGATTTTGCGGGACTGATCAACTCAGGCGCCCGCATGGGACCCGCATCGGCGCGCCTCCGCAAGCGAAGCGGCGGCGTCAAAGTGTTGCACCCTGGCGGGGTGCCGCGTCGCTTGCGGCAGGAAATCGCACCGCCGCCGGGCCCGCGCCCATGCGTTGACTCGATGGAACCGAGATCGTTAGCATACAAGCGATTTTTGAGGAGCTGGCCGCGCGTGATCCCGAAAACGGCTGTCCCCGACTTGATCGGGGATGGGAACCGGTTTTCGGACAAGACCACGTGCCAGGAAAAGACATGAAACCCGCACCGTTCACCCGTCACGTTCCGCGAACGGTTGCCGAGGCGGTGGCGATTCTGGCCAAGGTTGCGCCCGAGGATGGCCGTGTGCTGGCCGGCGGCCAGAGCCTGGTGCCGATCATGGCGTTCCGGCTGGCGAAACCGGCGCACCTCGTCGACATCAACGAGATCGATGAACTCGGCCGCGTCGACAGCGACGGCAAGGCGCTGACCATCGGCGCGGGCGTGCGGCACGCCGCCTTCCACAAACCGGTCGTCGACAATCCGCTCGGCGCGTTGCTCACCAACGTCGCGCGGAACATCGCGCACTACCCGATCCGCACCCGCGGCACCTTCTGCGGCAGTCTTGCCCATGCCGACCCGGCATCCGAATGGTGCCTGGTCGCGGCGACGCTCGACGCAACGATGGTGGCGCAGAACGTGCGCGGAAAGCGCGAGATCGCGGCCCAGGATTATTTCGAAGGCATCATGTCGACCGCCTTGGCTGAAGACGAACTGCTCACCCATGTGCGGCTGCCGCTGCTTCCGCCCGACACCCAATTTGGCTTCAACGAGTTCAACCGCCGCGCCGGCGATTTCGCCATGAGCGCGGCGTTGGCCGCTACCGGCTCGACGGCGGCAAGATGACCGATGTGCGCATCGGCGTCGGCGGCGCGGAGGCGTTTCCACGCCGCATTGCAAAAGCCGAAGCGGCACTCAACGGCCAGACGCCAGGTGACAAGGTGTTCCGCGCCGCGGCGGAAGCGGCAGGGAACGCCGTGGAGGCGATGGAAGATCATCAGACCACGGCCGACTACCGGCGCGATCTGGTGCGCGCGGTGGTCCGGCGCGCGCTGGAGCAGGCAAACGCATGATCCCGAAAAGCATGTCCTCGACCCCGATCGGGAATGGGAACCAGTTTTCGAACAAGATCATGCGCGAAGGAAAAAGCGTATGAGCGCGCACGAGACCAAAGGGTCGGGCATGACCTGGGTCGGCCGCGCCATCCGCCGGCTGGAAGATCCCGCCTTGGTCACCGGCCATGGCCGCTTCACCGCCGACCTGCCCGCGACGCACTGGGTGCGCTTCGTGCGCAGCCCCGTCGCCGCCGGCAAGATCACCGGCATCGAAGCGCCGCAGGGCGCGACGGTCGTTACCGCCGCCGACCTGAAAGACGTGAAGCCAATCCTGCCGATGCTGTACAAATTCAACTACCGGCCGGTGCCGCAACAGATCCTGGCCGACGGCGAGGTGCGCTTCGTCGGTGAGGCGGTCGCCGCGGTGGTGGCGGCGAGCGAGGAAGAAGCCGAGGACATCGTCGACGACGTCGTATTGAATATCGACGAAACGACGCCGGTGATCGACGCCCCCGCCGCGCTGAACGCAAGCGCGCCGCAGATCCACGAGCAGGCGCCCGGCAACGTCATCCTCGAAGGCTACGCCAAGACGCCCGGCTTCGACGAGGCCTTTGCCGGCGCGCACAAGACCCTGTCCATCGAGGTGCGCTCGCGCCGCCAGAACGCGACGCCGATGGAGCCGCGCGCGGCGCATGCCGCCTACGACAGCGCCACCGGCCGGGTGACCCTGCACTGCACCACCCAGATGCCGCATCTGACGCGCACCGCCATCTGCGACGTGCTCGGCTTTCCCGAGGCCGACCTGCGCGTGGTCGCGCCCGACGTCGGCGGCGGCTTCGGGCAGAAGATGTCGCTGGCGCCTGAATACGTCGTGCTGGTGTGGCTGGCGCGCAAGCTGAAGAGCAGCGTCGCCTGGACCGAAGACCGGCGCGAGAACCTGATCGCCAGCTTCCACGCGCGCGACCAGTACCTCACCGTGTCCGGCGCCTTCGACGCCAACGCCAAGCTGATCGCGCTCAAGGGCGACGTGCTGTCCAACGTCGGCGCCTATTCGTGCTTTCCCACCACGTCGGGCGTCGAGCCGCTGATGGCGATGGCCGAGTTGCCCGGCCCTTACGACTTCCAGCACTACGAATGCCGCGCCCGCGGCGTGCTGACCAACACCTGTCCCATGGCGGCCTATCGCGGGGTGTCGCGGCCGATCATCACTTTCACCATCGAGCGGCTGATGGACAAGGCGGCCAAGGCTTTCAGCATCGATCCCGTCGAAATCCGCCGGCGCAATCTGATCGACACCTTTCCCTACAAGAGCGCGATGGGCCTCGAATACGACGAGGCCACCTATAAAGAGACGCTTGCGATGGCGGCGAAACATGCGGACGTCGACGCGTTCCGCAAACGCCAGAGCGAGGCGCGCGCCAATGGCCGCTATCTGGGCATCGGCTTTGCCACCTTCTGCGAGCGCACGGGCTATGGCAGCCCCGCTTTTGCCGCGCGCGGCATGGCGATCACGCCGGGCTGGGAGACGGTGATCGTCTCGGTCGATCCCTCCGGCTTCGTCGAGGCGCGCATCGGCTCCTCGCCGCACGGCCAGGGCCTGCGCACCACGCTGGCGCAAATCGTCGCCGACGAGATCGGCGTCACGCCCCAGGTGGTGCGCGTCGTGCACGGCGACACCGACAGCGCGCCCTATGGCTGGGGCACCTTTGCCAGCCGCTCGCTGGTGATCTCCGGCGGCGCCTCACTCATCGCCGCACGCAAGGTGCGCGCCAAGCTGATCAAGATCGCGAGCCATATGCTGGAAGCCGCCCCCGAGGACATCGTGCTGGAAGACGGCGCGGCCAAGGTTGCCGGCACCGACCGCTCCATCAGCATCCCCGCCATGGCGCGCGAGGCCTATACCCAGACCCACCGCTTCAACGGCGAAATCGAGCCGGGCCTGACCGAAACCGGCTCCTACGATCCGCCCGGCACCTTCTCCAATGCCTGCCATGTCGCCATGGTCGAGGTGGACGTGGAGACCGGGCAGGTCAAAATCGATCGCTATGTCGTCGCCGAAGACGCCGGCCGCATCATCAACCCGATGATCGCCGACGGCCAGGTGCACGGCGGCATCGCGCAGGGCATCGGCAACGCGCTACTCGAGGAAATCATCTACGACGACAGCGGCAATATCCTCACGTCGACTCTGGCCGACTACATGCCGCCGACCGCGCATGAGATGCCCTTCGTCGAACTGCACCATCTGGAAACGCCGAGCACCACCTCGATCACCAAGGCCAAGGGCCTGGGCGAAGGCGGCGCCATCGGCGCGCCGGCGGCCGTGATCAACGCCATTAACGACGCGCTGACGCCGTTCGGCGTTGAGATCGACGAAATGCCGGCCACGCCGCAGCGCATCCGGGCGTTGCTTCGACATGCCGAGGCCACGAATGCTTGAGCTACTTCATTCACGCGCAGGCCTCTCGCCTCCCCTCCCCCCACGCGCTCTGGCGCGTGGTGGGGAGGGGTTGGGGGTGGGGGGCAAGCGGCGCAACGGCATCGAAGCCGTTGCGAATTTCCGCCATGACCCCCCACCCCGGATCGCATTGCTAATGCAATGCGATCCGACCCTCCCCACCGCTTCGCGGGGGGAGGGTAAAGGCGCCGAGCAAGCGGCATGACCGACAAAACCGCCATCACGCTTAATATCAACGGCCGCGCGCACGCGATCCAGGTCGAGCCGCGCCGCACGCTGGCCGACGCCATCCGCGAGGATTGCGGCCAGACCGGCACCCATATCGGCTGCGAGCACGGCGTCTGCGGCGCCTGCACGGTCATCGTCGACGGCGAGCCGGTGCGCTCCTGCCTGATGTTCGCAGGCCAGGCCGACGGCAAGGAAATTCGAACGGTTGAAGGCCTCGCCAACGGCGACGACCTGCACCCCGTGCAGCAGGCCTTCATGGACCACCACGGCCTGCAATGCGGCTTCTGCACGCCGGGCTTTTTGATGCTGGCGGTCGGTGTGCTGGAGCGCGATCCCGACATCAGCGACGGCGATCTGCTCGACGTCCTCTCCTCCAACCTCTGCCGCTGCACCGGCTATCAGAACATCATCAAAGCCGTGCGCGCGGCGGCGCAGGAGATGCGCGCAAAATGAGCGGCTCGGCCAAATTCATCGGCCGTTCCGTCCCGCGCCTGGAAGACCGCCCGCTGCTGACCGGCCAAGGCCATTTCGCCGCCGACGTCAACTTCCCCGGGCAATGGACGATGCGCGTGGTGCGCTCGCCCGTGGCGCACGGGAAAATCAAATCGATCGACGCCAGCGCCGCCCTCGCTCTGCCCGGCGTGCATGCCGTGTGGACCTATGCGGACGTCGCTCACATTCCGCCGATCGGCTTCCGCCTCACCGGGCTCAAATCGCTCGAGCCCTACCGCCAGCCGGTGCTGGCGCGCGAGTCCGTACGCTACGTCGGCGAGCCGGTCGCGGTGGTGTTCGCTGACAATCAATACATCGCGGAAGACGCTGCCGATTTGATCGAGCTCGATATCGAGCCGTTGCCACCGCTCATGTCCGCGACCGAAGACCCGGGTCCCTACGAAGGCCAATTGATCACCGAACCAGACGTGGTGCGCAAGGGCTATGGCGACGTGGAAGGCGCCTTCAGCAACGCGCACGCCGTGGTCGAGCTGGCGCTCTCAGTCGGCCGCCATTCCGGCGTGCCGATGGAGACGCGCGGCGCCATCGCCCGCTACGACGCGGCGCGCGACGTTCTGGAAATGCACGGCGCCGCCAAGGTGCCGCACTGGAACCGCGATACGCTCGCCAGGATGCTCGGCCGCAAGCCGGAGTCGGTCCAGCTCCATGAGGGCCACGTCGGCGGCGGCTTCGGCATCCGCGGCGAGATTTATCCCGAAGACGTGTTGGTCTGTGCCGCGGCGCTGGCCTTCAAGACACCCGTCAAATGGATCGAGGACCGGCGCGAGCACCTGATCGCGGCCAATCACTCGCGCCAGCAGCAGCATCACATCAAGGCGGCCATCGACGCGGAGGGCCATATCCTCGCCATCGACAACGAATTCTTCCACGACAACGGCGCCTATATGCGTACCCACGCCGCCACCGTGCCCGATCTCGCCGCCGCCATGTTGCCGGGCCCCTATCGCGTTCCGGCCTATCGCGCCGCCGGCCACATCCGTCTCACCAACAAGACGCCGTGTGGCACCTATCGCGCGCCCGGCCGCTACGAATCCACTTTCGTGCGCGAGCGGTTGCTCGATGCCATCGCCGCCAAGGTCGGCGTCGACAGGGTCGAAATCCGCCGCCGCAATCTGATCTCGAAAGCCGCGATGCCCTATGCGCTCGGCCTCGATACGCTGGGCACCAACATCGTCTACGACAGTGGCGACTACGCGCTGCTGCTCGACAAGGCGCTGCAAGCCGGCGGCTGGGATGACCTGCAAAAACGATTGAAGGCGCGCCGCGCCACGGGCGAAAAGGTCGGCGCCGGTCTCGCGCTGTTCGTGGAAAAGAGCGGCCTCGGCCCATTCGACGAAGTGCACATTGCGGTGCTTCCCGACGGCATGATCGAAGTCGTCACCGGCAACGCCTCGGTCGGCCAGGGCATCGAAACGGTCGTCGCGCAAATCTGCGCCGAGACACTCGGCGTGGACTACGCGAAAGTCCGCGTCATCCACGGCCAGACCGACCGCATCGATCGTGGCATGGGCGCCTTTGCCTCGCGCGTGACGGTGATGTGCGGCGAAGCCACCCGTCTCGCCGCGACCAGACTGCGCGAAGCGGCGCTGCGCGAAGCCGCGACGCTGATGCAGACGGAGGTTGCCGCGCTCGACATCGTGGACGGTGTCATTCATGGGCCCGGCCCGTCGATGCCGCTCGCCGAACTCGCACGCGCCCTCCCCGGGGGCCTGCGCGCCGAGGATACCTTCGAGTTCACCCATATGGTCTATCCGTACGGCGTCCACATCGCCGTGGTCCGCCTCGACGGCGACACTGGCGCGGTGGCCGTCGAACGCTACGCCATCGCCTACGATATCGGCCGCGCGGTGAACCCGAAGCTGGTGGAAGGCCAGATCGCCGGCGGTTTCGCGCAAGGGCTGGGCGGCGCGCTATACGAGGAGTTCCTCTATGACGAAGGCGGCGAGCCGCTCTCGGTCACTTTCGCCGATTACCTGATGCCGACCGCGCATGAAATCCCCGAAATCTCGGTGCTGATCGCCGAGGACGCGCCGAGCCCGCTCAATCCGCTCGGCCTCAAGGGCGCCGGCGAGGGCGGCACCAACCCGGTGGGCGCGGCCATCGCCTCGGCCATCGACGACGCGCTGCAGCGCCCGGGCGCCGTCACGCGATTGCCGGTTTCGCCGCAGCGGTTGAAGGCGATCATGACCGATCGCCGATGAAACCTGCTACACTTCGTTCGGGGAAATGCTCATGACCGCGAATAGCGAAAACCGCGCGATCCTTGTTACCGGCGCCGCCGGTGGGCTCGGTACTGTGATGACCACCGCGCTGCTCGAGGCCGGTCACGCCGTCGCGGCCCTCGACCGCGACCGGACCGCCCTCGACAGACTGGCCGCAAACGCCGCGCCGCAGCGCGACCGCTTTCTCGCCATTCAAGCCGAACTTGCCGATCCGGCGCAATGTGCCGATGCGGTGGCAAAAACAAGCGCGCATTTCGGACGCCTGGAGGGCCTCATCAACAATGCCGGCATCGGCATGAGCTCGATCCGGCCCGACGCCGAGAAGAACCATCCCGGCATCGAGGAGCTTTCCGCCGAGCTATGGGACCGCTTCTTTGCCATCAACGTCCGCGCGCCGATGCTGCTGGCGCAGGCCGCGCTGCCGCACATGCGCAAAGCCAAATGGGGCCGCATCGTCAACAACACCACCAGCTTCCGCACCATGCTGCGCGTGTTGCCCTATGGCGCGACCAAGTCGGCGTTGGAATCCATGTCGGCGGTATGGGCGGACGAGCTGAAAAGTGCCGGCATCACCGTCAACGTGCTGATCCCCGGCGGGCCGACCGACACGCCGTTCGTCGCCGACGAAGCCGGCTGGCCGCGCGAACAAATGTTGAAGCCCGCCATCATGGGGCCGCCTGCCGTCTGGCTGATGTCGAATGCTTCGGACGGCTTCACGGGTCAGCGCGTCACCGCCGCCGATTGGGACACCTCGCGCGCGCCCGACGAGGCCGCGCGCGGCGCGGCACGCCCCATCGGCTGGCCGGACCTGGCGGACCAGACGGCGTGGTGGCCGAGCGGCCAGTAACCTCAAGAAAAAATCAGCCGAGCTTCTTCAAGAGCTTCACGACCGCCTTCTGCTCGTCAGGCGTGAGCGGCGCCAGGGTCGCGGTGGTGATCTCGGCGGCGACTTTGACCGCTTCTTCGGTCACCGCGCGGCCGCGCTCGGACAGGGCCACCGCGCGGCGGCGGCGGTCGTTGCGGTCGGGCATGGCGGTGACAAGGCCGCGCAGGCGCAGGCGGTCGACCACGCCCTTGATGGTGGCGGCATCGAGATAGATCAGGCGGCCGAGATGGTTCTGCGAACAGGGACCGACCTCGTAGAGCTTGGCCAGCGCCGCGAACTGGGTCTGGGTCAGCCCTTCGATTATGCGCGACATGAAGATCGCGGTATGACGCTGCATGGCGACGCGCATCAGGAACCCGACCTGATCGTCGAGCACGTATTGACCGCTTTGACCACGGTCGGTCATAGGCTTGGTCGCAGCGTCCGCAGACGCTGCCGCGACTTTCAATTTATCGCGCTGCATAGTCAGTCCCTGTCCCCAAGCCCTTGAAACATGACCGTATTCAGGCGCGAGCGAAAGGCCCCCCGCTCGTTATGCCTAATGTGCACCCACCCCCTGCGATTCTGGCCGCTATACAGTCAGAAAGGCGCGCTGCACGTCAAGGTTGTCCATCAGTTGTTGCATCGCCCCATGCCACCGGATCTGCCCCTTCTCCAGAATGTAGACCCGGTCCGAAACCAGCCGGGCGAAGTGAATATTCTGCTCGGATAGCAGGATCGAGAGCCCTTCCTTCTTCAGCTCGACGATCGTGTTGGCCATCTGCTCGACGATCAGCGGCGCCACACCCTCGGAGGGCTCGTCGAGCAGCACCAGCAGCGGGTTGCCCATCAGCGTGCGCGCGACGGTCAGCATCTGTTGCTCGCCGCCGCTCATGCGGCCGCCGGGGCGGTCGGGCATCTCCGCCAGGTTGGGAAACAGCGCCAACAGTTTTTCTTCGCTCCAGGCCGGCGCCGGCGTGCCGTCGGGGAAACGGCGCGGCGGCTGGCGGCCGACGTCGAGGTTTTCCATCACCGTAAGGTCGGCGAAGATACGGCGGTCCTCCGGCGTAAACCCGAGACCGCGGCGCGCGATTTCGAACGATCGCAACGCCGAAACATCCTCGCCGTTGAAGCGCACCCGGCCCTGGCGGCGGGCGATGAGGCCCATGACCGCCTTCAACGTGGTGGACTTGCCGGCGCCGTTGCGGCCCATCAGCGCCACCACCTCGCCGCGGCCGACGTTGAAACTGAGGTCGTAAAGAATGCGCGCGGCGCCGTACCAGGCGCTCAAGTTCTCGACGCTCAGCATGGGCTCATCGCTCATGGCGACGCTCCCGCGGCAAAAGTCTTGCCGGTGCCGAAATAGACCTCCTGCACCCGAGCATCGTCGCGAATGGCGGCGGCATCGCCGTCGGCGATCAGCTCGCCGCGCGCCAAGACGATGATGCGGTCGGCAAAGGCGAACACCACATCCATGGAATGCTCGGTGAACAGCACAGAGATGCCGCCCTCGACCACCAGCTTCTTGACGAGCGCGATCATGTCGTTGCGCTCACCCGGCGCCATGCCGGCCGTCGGCTCATCCATCAGCAACAGGCGCGGCGCATTGGCGAGCGCTATTGCCAACTCGACGCGTTTGACGTCGCCATAGGCGAGTTCGCGGCTCGGCCGGTCAGCCACATCCTGCATGCCGACCTGTTCGAGCAGTTCGAGCGCACGGCCGCGGTGGCGCGCCGCTGCCGGCCGCCACAGGCCATAGGTTTCACCCGCGTGCGAGATCAGCGCCATCTGCACGTTTTCGATGACAGTCATTGAATGAAAGGTGGCGGCGACTTGGAAGGTGCGCCCGACCCCGCGCCGCCAGATCGCGCGCGGCTTCAGGCCGGCGATGTCCTCGCCTTCGAACAGGATCGCACCACTGTCGGGCGCGAGCTGGCCGTTGATCATGTTGAAGCAGGTCGACTTGCCGGCGCCGTTGGGACCGATCATGGCGAGGAATTCGCCGCTGCCGATCTCGAAGCTGACGCCATTGACCGCGTGCACGCCGCCGAAGGCTTTCGACAAGGAACGGACCGCGAGCACGCTCATGGCTTCGCACCCGCTTTGCTGAAGCGCAGCTTGGCGGTGAGCCGCAAAAATCCGCCGACGAGCCCGTCGGGAAACAGCAGCACCAGCGCCAGGATGATGCCGCCGAGCAGCGCACGCCAATACTGGGTGTCGCGCATCACCATGTCCTGCAGCGTGGTGAAGACGGCGGCGCCGACGATCGGGCCGGTCAGCGTCTGGACGCCGCCGAGCAGCACCATGACCAAGCCGTCGATGGAGCGGTTGATGTGGATCGTCTCGGGCGAGATCGAGCCCTTGGCGAAGGCGAACAGGCCGCCGGCGACGCCGCACACCGCGCCGGCGACGGCGAAGCCGAGCCAGTGCACGCGCTTGACGTCGATGCCGACCGCCTCGGCGCGCAAGGGATTGTCGCGGCCGGCGCGCATGGCATAACCGAAGGGCGCAAACAGCAGGCGGCGCATCAGAAGCAAGCCGCCGGCGGTAAGCGCCAGCGTCAGCAGGAAATAAGCGCCACGCCGGTCGAACGGCGCCGGCGGCCAGATGCCGATGACGCCGTTGGAGCCGCCGGTGAAATCTTCCCACTGGTACACCAGCGCCCACACGATCTGCGCGAAGGCGAGCGTGATCATCGCGAGATAGACGCCTTCCAGCCGCACCGCGAACCAGCCGAACAGCAGCGCGCCGAGGAGCGCCACGATGGGCGCGGCGGCGAGTGCGAGGCCCATGGGAAGCGTGAGCCATTTCACCAGCAGCGCCGCGCCATAGGCGCCAAGGCCGAAATAGGCGGCGTGGCCGAACGAATGCATGCCGCCTGGCCCCATGATGAAATGCAGCGAAGCGGCGAACAGAATCGCGATCAACACATCGATGCCGAGCACCAACGTGTAGGGCGAGCCGCTCGCCAGCCACGGCAGCGCGATCAAAAGCGCGAGCAGCACGGCGGCGAAGACCTTCAGCGTAGTCCCGGCCGGGCGGATCGGGTCTTCCGGCTCCGCCACCGAGCGCACCACCGCCTGTATGCGGCCGAGCAGACCGTAGGGCCGCACGATCAGCACCACCGCCATCACCAGGAATTCGGCAACCAAAGTGAGCTTGGAGAAATTGATCGCAAAGCCGCCGATGTGCACCAAGCCGATGCCGATGCACAGCGCCTTCACCTCGGCGATCAGCACGGCCGCGAGATAGGCGCCGCTGATCGAACCCATGCCGCCCACCACCACCACCACGAAGGCGTCGCCGATGGCGGTGAGATCGATGGCGAGATTGGCCGGCTCGCGCGCGAGCTGGAGCGCGCCGCCGAGGCCGGCGAGCCCCGCGCCGAGCGCGAAAACCGCGGTGAACAGCAGGGCCTGGTTGACGCCGAGCGCGCCGACCATTTCGCGGTCTTGCGTGGCCGCGCGCACCAGACGTCCGAAACGGCTGCGCGCCAGCAAAACATGCAGCACCAACAGCACCGCCGGCCCGACCACGATGAGGAACAGGTCGTAGCTCGGCAGATGGCGGCCGAGGATTTCGACCGCGCCGGCAAGGCCCGGCGCACGGGGCCCGAGCAGATCCTCGGGGCCCCACAGCCAGAGGGTGGCGTCATTAATGATCAGCACCAGCGCAAAGGTGGCGAGTAACTGGAACAGCTCGGGCGCACGGTAGATTCGGCGCAGCAACACGACTTCGATGACCGCGCCGATGAGGCCGACCGCAAGCGCGGTCAACACAATGCCGCCCCAGAAACCGACCGCACCGCCGATATGGGTCGCAAACGAATACGCAATGTAGAGCCCCAGCATATACAGGGACCCGTGCGCGAGATTGACGATGCGGGTGACGCCGAAAATCAGCGACAGTCCGGCGGCGAGCAGGAACAGACCGGAAGCGGTCGACAGCCCGTTAAGCGCCTGGAAGAGGAGTGCGTCGAGGGTCATGGCGGTCTTGCAGCGAGCGCTCTTACCCTCTCCCCTTGGGGGAGAGGGTGCTGAGCGAACGAAGTGAGCGAAGCGGGAGAGGGGTTCAGAGGTCACTTGCCAGCACTGACCCCTCACCCGGCTCGCGCTCGCTATCGCTCCGCACTCGCCACCCTCTCCCCCAAGGGGGAGAGGGGAAGCGAGATTAGCGAGGCTCACATCAATCCGCGCTCGCCGGGCGCATCTTCTTGACCACCGCATCCGGCGGCATCACCGAGGCGCCATCGATGTATTTGAAGTCGGTCATGGTGCCCTGGCCCTTCTCGAGCGCGATCTTGCCGACGTAGGCGCCCATGGTCGATTGATGGTCGATCGCCCGGTACTGAATCGCGCCGAAGGGGCTCGCGACATGCAGCCCCTTGAAGGCTTCCGCCAGCTTATCCGGCTCGGTCGACTTGGCGGCCGCGATGCCGGCGGCAAGCGACTTGATCAGCGTATAGCCGACCACCGACCCCATGCGCGGATAGGTCTTGTACTTGGTCTCGTAGGCGTTGAGGAAGGCGAAGTGCTCGTTCGTCTTGATCTTGTTGTACGGATAACCGGTGACGATCCAGCCGACCGGCGCCTCGGCCTTGAGCGGATCGAGATATTCCGGCTCGCCGGTGAGCAGGCTCACCACCGTGCGGTTCTTGAAGATGCCGCGGGTCGTGCCCTCGCGCACGAACTTGGCGAGATCGCCGGCAAATAACACGTTGAAGATGCCGTCCGGTTTGGCGTCGTCGATTGCCTGCGCCACCGCGCCGGCGTCGATCTTGCCGAGCGGGGTGGCCTGCTCGGTGACGAACTCGATGTCCGGCTGCGCCTTCTTCATCAGCTCCTTGAACGCGGCGGCCGCGGACTGGCCGTATTCGTAGTTGGGGTAGACCAGCGCCCAGCGTTTCTTATGTGCCGCGACGGCGGCCGACACCAGCATCGCCGTCTGCATGTAGGTCGAGGGCCGCAGATGGAAGGTGTATTTGTTGCCGTTCTGCCAGACGATCTTGTCGGTGAGCGGCTCGCCAGCGAGATAGAAGATCTTCTTCTGGCCGGCATAGTTGGCGACCGCCAGACCGATATTGGACAGGAACGAGCCGGCCAGGATCGTCACGCCCTCGCGGGTCACCAGTTCGTCGGCGACGCGAACGGCCTCGCCGGGATTGGCGCCATCGTCGCGGATGACCACTTCCAGCTTCTTGCCGAGCACCCCGCCTTTGGAATTGATCTCCTCGACAGCCATTTCCATGCCCTTCTTGTAAGGAGCAAGGAAGGCGGTAAAACTCTTGTAGCTGTTGAGCTCACCGATCTTGATGGTCCCTTGCGCCGCAGCCGGCGCTGCAATGACGGCGGCGGCGACACCGGCAAACGCGAGATGACAAAGGTGGCGCTTCAGTCTCATTCCCTGATTCCTTGACGTAATGGGCCACGATGCGGCCCCGCTTGCCCGGCGACACTTAGCAAGGTTCGATCGTTCGCGGCGCACTAAGTTGTACGCGCACAAATAATCCAACCGCTATTTCATGCTTCAGGCAGACCAGCCGCGCAAAAATGCATCGCTGGCCGTTCGTTTTCCTGTCACATGACCTTCTGTCGAACCCGCATTGCGGGCGAATCGCCCCGGCGAGCGATCAGCCTTTCGGCCGGTCGCGGAAGCGATCCATCAGCGGCTTGTCCTGACCCCCATCGATTTCGATCATCGTGCCATTGACCATCTCCATCATAGGGGACGCCAGCATCACCACCAGGGCCGCGACTTCATCGACCTCGGCAATGCGGCCCATGGGAATCGAAGCGGGCGCGAGCTTGTCGGCCTGCTCGCGCGGGATATTCATGTCGCGCGCCATGGCATCGACCAACCCAGCCCAACGCTCCGTGCGCACCGGGCCCGGATTGACCGCGACAAAGCTGATCCCTTCCTTGCCGTACTGACCGGCGAGCGAGAGCGTGAGGTTCTGACCCGCCGCGTTGGCGGCGCCCGGGCAGATTTCCCAGTACGACGGCTTCACGCCGTCGTTGCCGATCAGGTTGACCACGCGGCCGCCACCTTGCGCGCGCATGATCGGCAGCACGTAACGCAGGCAGCGCACGTAACCCATGAACTTGAGCTGCAGCCCTTTTTCCCAGTCGTCTTCCGTCAAATGCTCGATCACGCCGCCGGCGGCCGAGCCGGCATTGTTGACCATAATGTCGACGCGGCCGAGCGCCTTGTGACCCTGCTCGATGAAGTTCTTGGCGTCCGCGTCTTGGCGCAGGTCGGCGGCAATGGCGACGATCTTGCGCCCGGTCTCTTTGGCGATCTCTTTGGCCGTGACCTCGAGCGGTCCCTGGCGCCGCGCGCAGATAGCGACGTCGACACCTTCGCGCGCCAGATGAAGGGCAATGCCCTTGCCAATGCCCTCGCTGCCGCCCGTGACCAGTGCCGTCTTGCCTTTGAGCTTCAGGTCCATCTCAGTTCTCCAATCCCGGTCTTCTATTGTTTGTGCGCGAGCCAGCGGCCGGCTTCCGCGTTCGCGATCAAATCGCCGACCGCAGTGTTGAATGCCGCCGGCTCTTCGCTGGTGATGGTGTGGCCGGAGCGTGGGATGACCACGAGGCCGGCGGTCGGCACCGTGCGCTTGAGATAGATGCTGCCGTCAACGCACCAATCGTCTTCATCGCCGACCAATACCAACAGTGGCACCGAAAACTTCTTCAGATCGGCTTCCATCTCCCACAAGGTCGGCCGCTTGGCCTGCACGTTGCGCATGGTCAGCGCATGACCGACCGGCGAATGCTCGGCCAGCATGCGGGCAAACTCGGCGAAACCGCGCGGGTCCTTGTGCTTGTGGGTCTGCCGCGTGGCGCCATCGGCATATTTTGCGGCAGCCACAGGGAAAGCCTCGGTCTCGAACATTTTGGCGGTTTCACGCGACGCCTCACGCGTCGCTTCGACCACCGCCGGGTCGGGGCTCGAACCATAGCCGCAGCCGGCGGCCGTCACCGACAGACAGCGCTCGGGATAGCGAATGCCGACATGCAACGCGGTCGCCGCACCCATGGAATGACCGACGATATGGGCCTTGGCGATTTTCAGGCCATCCAACAACGCGACGACGTCGTCGCGCTGAAGGTCTTGGCTGTATTTTGCAGGGTCCGTCGGAACGTCGGAGGGCGGATAGCCGCGCTGGCTGAAGGTGATGCAGCGGTGGGCGCGCGCAAAGTGCCGCATCTGCGGCTCCCAGGTGCGCCAGTCGCCGGCATATTCGTGCACGAAGACGATCGGCGTGCCGCCGCCCGCCTCCTCGTAATATAACCGGACCCCGTCCCGCGCACTGACAAACGGCATCGCTACTCCCTCCGGCGGGGTCAATTATTTGCACACAAATGAAATCCGGTAAAGACGGGAGATGGCCGCCCGCGGTCACATCGCGTTGCCGGACGGTGGGCCGCGGCGCGGATCGCCGCAGCCCGTCACAGCAGGCTGCGCAGTGCCAGATGCAGGCCGAGCATCAAGAGTGCGGCAAGAAACCACTGGCGGAAGGTTTCCGGCCGCACCTTGCCGCGCACCATGCGGCCGAGCGGCATGCCGGCAAGTGCGGCAACAAGCGCAACCCCTGACGGCAGAGCCAGGTCGGCACGCAGCATGCCGCCATAGCCGAGCGCCGCGGCGAGCGCGACCGACGAGGTCGTGAAAGACAGGCCCAGCGTCTGCACCAGCTCGTCGCGGTCGAGGTGCAGCGCCTGCACATAGGGCACGCCGGGGATGGCGAACAAACCGGTCGAGACCGTGATGGCACCTGTCAGGACGCCGACGATCGGGCCGAGCCAGGGCTCCGCCTGCGGCGGCACCGAAAAGCGGATCTTGAACAGGCCAAGCGCCGCATAGAACGCAAGCACCGCGCCCAGCCATGTGGTTGCCTCCCCGCTGTTGCCGCTCGGCAGGAACACGGCGCCGATGAAGGTGCCGACGCAGATGCCGATCAGCATCGGCCCCAAGCGCCGCAGCAACACGCGGAACGCGTCGCCGTGGGTGCCCTGCCAAAAATTGGTGACCAGTGCCGGCAGCAGCACGAGGGCCGCCGCCTGCGCCGGAGTCATCAGCAGGCCCAGCAGGCCGATGCTGACCGTCGGCAGGCCGAGCCCGATGACGCCCTTGACGAAACCGGCAAGCATGAAGGCGGCAGCGATGGCCGCAAGGAGCCCGATTGTTTCGTGCAACGGCTGTGTTTCCTTGTCCCGCGCGGACCTAACCGAATGGCCGTCATTCCACAATGGGGAAATTAGAAACCCCTGCCTTCGGTTGTGGCCAAACGCGGCGACACCGTGAATTGCCGCCACCTGCCCTTCAATGCCATAGTCCACGTCCGGGCCGCATACGGGCGGGTCGCCCAAAAATGCCGGAAGAGATCATGCCTGAAGTGTTTGTCTGCAAAGCCGCCCAGTTGCCCGACGGTGAGCGCCGTATCGTCAATCACGCCGGCACCGAAATCGGCGTGTTCCACTGGCAGGGCGAATTTTACGCTTACGAAAATCTATGCGTGCACCAGGGCGGACCGGCCTGCGAAGGCGTGATGATGCACAAGGTCGAGGACGTGCTCGGCCCCGATCGCACCTGGGTCGGCCAGAAATTCTCGGACAGCGAGATTCATTTCGTCTGTCCCTGGCACGGCTACGAATACGATCTGAAAACCGGCGAATGCGTCGCCGACCGCAGTCTCAAACTGAAGAGCTTCGCGGTGGTGCGGCGCGGGGAGGACATCTATGTCGTCGCAAGCTGAAGCCGTCGCGTCCGCGGGCGAACGCGTAAGCGACGCCGAAATCCAGGCCATGCTGGCAAAGGCCGTGCGGCTTTACGCCGAGCGCATGGCCGAGCGCGAGGATGCGCTTCCCGCTTTCCCGGCCGGCTCGCAAATCACAGCCACCGACGTCGTGGTCACGGTCTCCGCCATGCTCAAGGCGGTGAACCTGCAGGTTTTCGAGCTCGGCATGTGGCAGGCCTGGACGGGCCGGCAATAAGAAAGCGCAACGACCATGGACCTTCCGCTCAGCAATTTCCGCCACATGGCGGTCGAGGAATTCGACACCTCCAAGCTGCTCGCGCACGCGGCCCAGCAGGCCGTCGAGCGCGACTACAGCAAATTCCCCATCGTCGACGTCGACTCGCATCACTACGAATCGGAATCGCTCGGCGAGATCCTGGAATTCATGGAGGACCCGGTCATCCGGCAGCTCGCCCAGAGCGCGAGCCAAACCGGCATGCGACAGACCGGCATATTCAAGAGCGAAGTCGGCTATCAGGACATGGGCGGACGCGTCATGCGCTATCCGCTGCGCAAGATCGAGAAGACCGACGGCTCGCAGCACCGCGACATCGCGCTGACCAAGCGCTGGATGGACGCCATGGGCACCGACGTGGCGGTGCATGTTCCCGACGCCGATGCTCACGCTCGGCCTGCATCCGCAGGTCGAGGTCGAGGTGGCGATGGCGCGCGCCTATAACCGCTGGCTCTGTGAGCGCGTATTGGCCGAGGAGCCGCGCCTGCGCTCCATGCTCTACCTGCCGTTCAACGATCCCGAAGCCAGCTACCGTATCGTCAAGGAGTTCGGCGACAAGCCGGGCGTCTGCGGCTTCATGGTCACCGCCGTGCGCCACCGGCCGATCCACCACAATTCCTACATGAAGATCTATGCGCTGCTCGAGGAGATGGGACTGCCGCTCGGCTTCCACGCCGGCTTCAACTGGAGCGAACAGTCGATGACGATGATGAACAAGTTCATCGGCGTGCATGCGATCGGCTTCGTATTCTACAACATGGTCCACCTGACCAACTGGATCATCAACGGGCTGCCCGAGCGCTTCCCGAAGCTGAAAGTGATCTGGATCGAGAGCGGGCTCGCCTGGGTGCCGTTCATGATGCAGCGGCTCGACAACGAATACATGATGCGCTCGTCGGAAGCGCCGCTGCTCAAGCGCAAGCCCAGCGACTATATGCGCGAGATGTACTTCACCACGCAGCCCATGGAGATCACCGACATGGGCGCGCTGGAGCAGACCTTCCGCATGATGAACGCGGAAACCCAGCTGCTCTATTCATCCGACTACCCGCACTGGGACTTCGACCTGCCCTCGACCATCTACGACCTGCCGTTCCTGGGCGAGAAGGCCAAGCGCGACATCCTCGGCGGCAACGCCATGCGCGTGTTCAACCTGAAGCTTCCAGCCGGCAAGCTGGCGCAAGTGGCCTGAGCCGCCCGCGCCACCGCATGGCGCGCTGCCCACCGGCCGGCTTCAGGTCAGTGAAACCCACGAGAAGGCAAGCGGCCAAAATGTCGCGCCACTAAAGTGAGTCGGCGGCGCTTTTCTTTGCCGCCAAGCTCGGGCATTGTGCCGGGAACAAGCCATTCCAATGCGATTTCCGTGGGGGGAAGCGCGTCCATGCAGCATCCGAAGTTGTCGGCCTGTGTCTTGCGACGAGGCGCCAGCACCCGCGGCGCTGGCTGAGAGACCGGCCATGCTTCCTCCCGTATTCGGTGTTCTTTTCGACGGCGTCGCCTACGGCATGCTGCTGTTCCTGTTGTCGGTGGGCCTGTCGGTGACGCTCGGCCTGATGAATTTCGTCAATCTTGCCCACTGCGCCTTCGCCATGGTGGGCGGCTACACCACCGTGCTGCTGATCAACCATTTCGGCTGGTCGTTCTTTCCGACACTGCCGCTCGCCTTCGTCGTGCCGGCGGTGCTGAGCGTTGGCTTCGAGCGCGTGTTCTACCGCCGCTTCTACGGCAAGAGCGACCTCGACCAAGTGCTGCTCACCATCGGCATCGCCTTCGTGTCGGTGGCGGCGGCGGCATGGTTCTTCGGCACCGTCCAGCAGCCGATCCGCACGCCGGAACTGCTGCGCGGCTCGTTCCTCGTACTCGGGCTCAGTATCGCGCCCTACCGGTTGTTCCTGATCATTGTCGGCGCGGCCATCACGCTGGCGCTGGTCGGCGGCCTTGAATACACCCGCTTCGGCGCCCAGGTGCGCGCCGCGGTCGACAATCAGCGCATGGCGAGCGGGCTCGGCATCAATGTCGAACGCACCTTCGCCATCACCTTCGCGGTCGGCAGCGGCTTGGCCGGCCTCGGCGGCGCGCTGGCCATCGAGATCGTCGGGCTCGATCCCAATTTCTCGTTCACCTACCTGATCTACGTGCTGATCGTGGTCGCGGTCGGCGGGCTCGGCTCGATCGGCGGCTCGCTCGCCGCCGCCCTCCTGATCGGCATCAGCGACATCGCCGGCAAATACTACGTGCCGCAGCTCGGCGCCTTCCTGATTTATCTGGTGATGCTGGCCATCCTGATGTGGCGGCCCAGCGGCCTGTTCGGGAGGCGCTAGGCCATGGCATCGATCAGCGACGCGGCCACCACCGAACCGGTCCGCTATCTCAAGACGCAGACGCGCTGGCACTGGTCCGAGACCCTGTTCTGGCTCGCCACGCTGCTGCCGTTCTATCTCGTCCCCGACTATCTGCAGCTCGCCAGCCAGATCGCCATCACCGCGCTGTTCGCGCTCTCGCTCGATCTCATCCTCGGCTACGCCGGCATCGTCTCGCTCGGCCACGCGGCCTTTTTCGGCACCGCCGCCTATACCGCCGGGATCTTCTCCAAGCTGGTGTGGGGCGAGCCGTTCACCGGCCTGATCGTCGGCGTCGCGGCCGCGACGCTGCTCGGTTATGCTTCCAGCTTCGTGATCTCGCGCTTTCGCCATCTGACGCTGATCATGATCACCCTCGGCCTCGGTCTGTTGCTTGAGGAAGCGGCCAACAGTGCAAGCTTCATCACCGGCGGCAGCGACGGTCTGCAGGGCATCGATATCTGGCCGCTGTTCGGCACTTTCGATTTCGATCTCTGGGGCTATACCGCCTACAGCTATTCGCTGATCGCATTGTTCGTGGTGTTCCTCGGCGCGCGGCGGCTGATTCATTCGTCGTTCGGGCTGGCGTTACGCGGCATTCGCGAGAACGACGTGCGCATGCCGGCGATCGGCGCGCCGAGCCGCAAACATATCCGCACGATTTACACACTCTCGGCGGCCATTGCCGGCCTCGCCGGCGCGATCCTGGCGCAGACCACGCAGACGGTGGCGCTCGACGCGCTCGGCTTCCAACGCTCGGCGGATGTGCTGGTCATGGTGGTGCTCGGCGGCACCGGACGGCTCTACGGCGGCCTCGTCGGCGCCGTGGTCTACATGATCGCGCACGACCAGTTCTCCGGCATCGCACCGCAATATTGGTATTTCTGGATCGGGCTGCTGCTCATCGTCGTGGTGATGTTTCTGCCCAACGGCATTCTCGGCGGCCTGGCGGCGGCCACGAACTGGGTGCAAGACCGCTGGAGAAAGACGTGAGCGCGTCCGCAAGCAATGTGACGAAAGACGCGGGCGCTACCCGCGCGCCCGCTTTAGCCACCCGCGGCCTGTCGCGTAGTTTCGGCTCGCTGGCCGTGGCGCGCGACATCGCGATCGACTTACCCGTAGGCGGCCGCTACGCGTTGATCGGGCCGAACGGCGCCGGCAAGACCACGCTGATCAACCTGATGACCGGCATGCTGAAACCCGACTCCGGGCAGATCGTGCTCGGGGCTGAGGACATCACCGCGCTCGAGCCGCAGGACCGCGTGCGCAAGGGTCTGGCGCGTACCTTCCAGATCAACACGCTGTTTCCGGGGCTCAACGCGCTCGAGGCGGTGACGCTGGCCGTGTCCGAGCGGCGCGGCATCACCAACCAGTTCTGGCGCAACATCGCCGAGCATCGCGAGGCGATCGAGGAAGCCTACGAGATCCTCGCCAAGCTGCGGCTGGGCGACGACTGCTATCAGCCGACGCGCGAACTGCCCTACGGCCGCCAGCGGCTCCTGGAGATCGCGCTGGCGCTCGCCACCAAGCCCAAGGTGCTGCTGCTCGACGAGCCGGCCGCCGGCGTGCCGCACGAGGAAAGCGGCGAGATATTCGAAGTCGTGGCGGGGCTGTCCGACGACCTCACGCTGCTGTTCATCGAGCACGACATGCACGTGGTGTTCCGTTTTGCCAGCCACATCATCGTGCTGGTGGGCGGCGCCATCTACACCGAAGGCACGCCGGCCGAGATCGCGGCCGATCCGGGCGTGCGCGAAGTCTATCTGGGCAAGCGCAAACATGGCTGAACCGCTCCTCCAGTTGAAAGGCGTGACTGCCGGTTACGGCAACGCGGTGGTGCTGCACGACGTCTCGCTTGAGGTGCCGGAGAACGGCAGCCTGGCGCTGCTCGGCCGCAACGGCGTCGGCAAATCGACGCTGCTGATGACCATCATGGGCTACACCCAGATGCGCGCCGGCAGCGTGATCTGGCGCGGGAAGGACATTTCGCGTCTGCCGCCGCACGCCCGCGCCACGGCTGGCATCGGCTGGGTGGCACAGGAACGCGAGATCTTTCCGTCGCTTTCAGTGGAAGAAAACTTGACCGTGGCCGCGCGCGGCGACGGCTGGGACCTCGCGACCGTGTTCAAGCTGTTCCCACGCCTCGACGAGCGCCGCCGCAACATGGGCAATCAACTTTCAGGTGGTGAACAACAGATGCTGGCGATCGCCCGCGCGTTGATGACCAACCCGTCGCTGATCCTGCTCGACGAGCCGTTCGAGGGCCTTGCGCCGGTGATTGTCGACGAATTGACCGCGGCGATGACCGCCATGCTGGCCGACAGCAGCATCGCCATCGTGCTGGTGGAACAGCATACCGACATCGCGCTCGAACTGGCGCAGGAAGCCATCGTGCTGGAACGCGGCGCGGTGGCACACCGCGCACCATCGGCGGAGTTGCAGAAAGACACCGCCACGCTCGACCGGCTGGTTGGCTTGCGCGTGGCCGCCGACGCGTGACATCCTGCGCGGCCTAACCAAAGAGGCCGACCGATGTCTGACCCCATGATCCCGCGCGAGCGCTGCGACTATTCGGCGATCGTCGACCGTCCGCCACTGAAGCTGCCGGGCGATGCCCGTATCATCTTCTGGACCATCGTCAACTACGAAGTCTGGGACATCGCGAAACCGATGGCGCGGCAATTGCTGCCGGCGCCGACCGGCGCCCCGCTGATGCCGGACGTGGTGCATTGGGCCTTCCACGAATACGGCATGCGCGTCGGCTGCTGGCGCTTCCATGAGCTGTTCAACAAGCTCGGCATCAAGCCGACGCTCGCCGCCAACGCGCGCATCTGCGAGGACTATCCGCGCGTCGCCGAACAGGCGCGCACGGACGGCTGGGAATTCATGGGCCACGCCTACGAGCAGGGGCCGATCCACAAGGAGCCGGACCAGGCTGGGATGATCAAGCGCACCATGGAGATCCTGACCAAGTTCGCCGGCAAGCCGCCGGTCGGCTGGCTCGGGCCGGGCTTGACGGAAACGTTGGAAACGCCGGACATTCTCACCGCCAACGGCATCAAATATATCGGCGACTGGGTCTACGACGACGAGCCGACGACGATCCGCACCGCCAACGGGCCGCTGGTGACCCTCCCCTACACCATCGAGCTCAACGACATTCCGATGATGCTGATCCAGCACCATCAGAGCGACTACCTCTTGAAGCGCGCCATCGACCAGTTCGACCGGCTCTATGCCGAGAGCGAGCAGCGCGCCAAGATCGTGGCGCTGGCCATCCACCCCTACATCAGCGGCCAGCCGCACCGCATCAAATACCTCGAGGCGATCTACGACCACGTCAACAAGCACAAAGGCGTGCTGCACTGGAACGGCGAGCAGATCCTGGACTGGTATCAGTCCACGGCCAACAAGTAGCAGAAGGTTCGCGTCATGGAATTTCCGAAGCCGCCCGTCGGCATGCTGCCGAACGACCGCATCGCCTACTCGCCGATCCCGAACCGCGAGCCGCTCAAGCTGCCGGACGGCGCGCGCATGGTGGTGTGGACCATTACCAACGTCGAGGAATGGGACCCGACCCAGACCATGCCGCGCACGGTGCTCACCCCGCCGGCCGGTGGCGCGCCCATGCCCGACATCCCGAACTGGTGCTGGCACGAATACGGCAACCGGGTCGGCTTCTGGCGGCTGCTGCAGGTCTACGACGAGTTCAAGATCCCGGGCGTGATGAACATCAACGGCACCGCGGCGGAAGCGTTTCCCGAACTGGTGAAGGCCTGCGTCGATCGTGGCTGGGAATTCCTCGGCCACGGCTACACCCAGCGCAACATGCAGAAGGTGGAGGACGAGCGCGCCGACATCCGCAAGAGCGTCGAGGTGCTGCAGAAGGTCACCGGCAAGCGCCCGCGCGGCTGGGTCGGTCCCGGCCTGACCGAAACCTGGGAGACCGTCGATATCCTGGCCGAGGAAGGCTACGAATTTGTCGGCGACTGGGTGCTCGACGACCAGCCGGTCTGGCTGAAGACCCGCGGCAAGCCGCTGCTCAGCATCCCCTATACCCAGGAATGCAACGACGTCGCCATGATGCTGATCCAGCACCACAAGGCTTCCGAGTTCTACGAGCGGGCGATGGACCAGTTCGAGCAGTTCTATGCCGACTCCAAGGATTCGGCGCGGGTGATGGCGATTTCGGTGCATCCCTACATCATGGGCGCGCCGCACCGGGCCAAGTATTTCCGCCGCATCTTCGAGCACATCCGTGACAAGAAGGACGTGCTGTTCTGGAACGGCGGCCAGATCGCCGACTGGTACAAGAAGGCCGGGCCGAAGGCGCCTTGATCTAAGCCTGGTCATTCCGGGACGCCGCGAAGCGGCGGGCCCGGAATCCATACGCCGCAGCGCCGGGGCTATGGATTCCGGGCTCGCGACCTGCGGTCGCGCCCCGGAATGACGGGGACTAAAAGCGCCACGCCCTTGGTTTCGGCCGCCCGGTGCATTATCGAAAGGCTGTCCGGCCCGATGAGAGCACCCCCATGAGCGCCCCCACCACCTTCCTCGACAGGACCACCATCGCCGAATTGACCGCGCGCATGTATCTCGACACCGGCGCGGTGCGGTTCATGGAGGACAAGCCCTTCATCTTCACGAGCGGCTGGGCGAGCCCGGTCTATAACGACTCGCGTTGGCTGATCTCGTTCCCCGACGTGCGCTCCACGCTGATGGATTTTTCCGTCGCCGCCATCGACCGCGACATCGGCCGCGACAAGATCGACGCGGTGGCGGGCGGCGAGACCGCCGGCATTCCCTTCGCCGCTTGGACCGCCGACCGGCTGCGCCTGCCGATGCAATATGTGCGCAAGAAGCCGAAGGGCTTCGGCCGCGGCTCGCAGATCGAGGGTCAGTTGATTCCAGGCCAGCGCGTGCTGCTGGTGGAAGACCTCGCCAGCGACGGCCGCAGCAAGATCAACTTCGTCAAGGCGATCCGCGAAGCCGGCGGCACCTGCGAGCATTGCACGGTGCTGTTCTTCTACGACATCTATCCGGAGAGCCGGAAGATCCTCGGCGATGTCGGCGTCACGCTGCACTACCTGACGACCTGGCATGACGTGCTGCGCGTGGCGAAGGCCAGCGGCAAGTTCGATCCCAAGATGCTCGGCGAGGTCGAGACCTTCATCAACGATCCGGCCGGCTGGTCGAAGGCGCATGGCGGGGTGGCGGAAGTCGCGGACTGACGGTTTGCGTTAGCGCCGCTCCGCCAGCTTCCGCTGCAGCCGCGTCACCGCCAGATCGAGCGCCGACAGAAAACGCGACAAATCCTGCCGGCTGAGCGGTGGCGGCCCGCGCGTCACCGCGCCGGCGGACCGCAAGTCCGACATCAGATTGCGCGTCGCCAGCGTCATGCCGATCGAATCCTCGGTGAAAGGCTTGCCGGTCGGGCCGATGACGGACGCGCCGTTGGACACGCAGCGCGCCGCCAGCGGAATATCGGCGGTGATCACGATGTCGCTTTCGCCCGCCCGCTCGGCGATCCAGTCGTCGGCGACGTCCGGCCCTTCCGGCACGACCACCCGCTCGATCATGGGGCTGCGCGGCACGTTCATGAAGGCATTGGCAACCACGAAGACCTTGAGGCCATAGCGCTCGGCGACACGATAAACCTCCGGCTTCACCGGGCAGGCATCGGCATCGACGAAAATACGGATTTCCGCCGGTTGCTGGGGCCCTTCCATGGGTTCGGTCATCGTGATCCAATCACTTTTCGTAATGCATGATCTTATCCGAAAACCGGTTCCCACTTTTCGGGATCATGCGCGTCAGGGAGGCATCCATGGCCAAGACCCGCAAGAAAGTCCAGGCAAAGCGCAAGGCGCCGGCGAAGAAGAAAGCCAAGACCAAAGTTGCCGCCAAGGCCAAAAAGCCGGCAACAAAGCGGACGGCAAAAAAGAAGGCCGCCGCCAAGAAGGCGCACAAGAAGGCGCGGCCGCAGCACAAGTTCACCGTCAGCCACCACCGCGAGGAAGACTTCGATCAGGGCTTGCGCTCCTACGCGGCCTACCGCGATCTCGGCATCGCGCCGGCGACCGGCGGCATGGTGCAGGCGCATGTCATCCGCATGCTGCCGCCGTTCCGGCCCGAGGAAGTGTCGACGCCGCATTATCACGACGTCGATTTCCAGATGGTCTATGTGCTGAAGGGCTGGATGACCACCGAGTTCGAAGGCGAAGGCGTTCACACCTTCCAGGCCGGCTCGTGCTGGATCCAGCCGCCGAGGATCAAGCACACGGTGCTCGGCTATTCCGACGACTGCGAGCTGCTGGAGATCGTGCTGCCGGCGGACTTCGAGACGGTGACGCTGGAAGAGTGACGTATTTCCGATCACGCCCGCGCAAGCGGGCATCCAGAGCTTAATTGCCAACGAGCTGGGTTCCCGCTTCCGCGGGAATGAGCGGGCTGAACCGCTCGCTTACGTCATCATCGATTCACATATCAAACAGCCAACGCTCCGCCGCCCGTATTGTTTGGCGGGCGCCGGGTTCGCCCGTATTCCTATTCCCTCTCCGAACCAGGGGGGTCCGGGGGAGTCGACCCCCGCAAAATGCGAGGGAGATGGAGCGCCGCGTGGCGCATCCATTGAATCCGCGCCTTCAGCGAAGCGCGGGCGGATCATGGCGATGACCCGCACGCCCCGCGGCGCTCCATCGCGGCGATTTCTGTCCCCGGGACCGTGCTTCCGGGCGCGGACGGGGCCCGAGCCGGGCCCCCGATCCGGGCAGCTTTCGCCGCCCTTCGTCCGCGCCGCGTCCAGCCATTCAAGGCAGACCCCCGTAGTGGGGCCGGACGGTGACCCAGGACCTCCCGAGTGCGGGGTTACGAGCCCCGCCCGCGGGCGCCGCATCCGATCCCATCATCAAGACGTCTCTAGATGACGCCCTCAAACGAACCGGACGTTGGCGATGATAAGGGCGCCCCAGCGAGCGGGGATAAGTTTTTTATTTTCGTTATTTCAGTGGTTTGCCGAGTTGGACACTTCGCGCTGCTCCGGCGGCAGATCGTCGTCGGACAGGACGCGCAAGGCGGCGCCCTCGACGTCGCTGTATTGGCCGCTGCGCAGCGCCCACAGGAAGCCGAACAGGCCAATCAACCCCAGGCCCACCGCCATCGGAATGAGATACACCAGAACGTTCATGGGCGTGCTCCTTGACCTCGGTGCATGCCGCCATCACTTTCATGGCGCATGATCTTGTCCGAAAACCGGTATCCACTTTTCGGGATCATGCGCGGCGTGCTCTCAGTGCATTCAACGTCACCAGCATCGACGAGCCGGACATGGCGAGCGCGGCGATCAGCGGCGTCACCAGGCCGGCAATCGCCACCGGCACCGCGATGGTATTATAGACGGCGGCCAGCCACAGGTTCTGCGTCATCAGCGCGCGGGCGCGGCGCGCCACCTTCAGCGCCTCCACCACGGGACCGAGCCGTTCGCCGAGGAACACCGCGTCGGCCTGTGCCTGCGTCAGGTCGGCGGCGGCGATTGGCGACAACGAAACATGAGCGGCGGCGAGCGACGGCGCATCGTTCAAGCCGTCGCCGACCATCAGCACGCGGCGGCCTTCGGCCTTGAGCGCGTCGATATAGACGATCTTCTCGGCCGGGGTCAGTTCGCCCTGCCAGCGCGCAACGCCGAGCATGCGCGCGACCGGCGCCACCGCCTCGCTGCGGTCGCCGGAAAGAATGCGCAGGTCGTAGCCGCGGCCGGCGAGTTCCGCGATCACCTGACACGCGTCGGGCCGCAGCCTCTGGCTGATGGCGATGGCGGCGGAACGGCCGCCATGGGTGAACATGATCATGGAGCTGTCGGGCCGCAGCGACGTCACCTGCGTCAGGCCGCAAAAGGCGGGGCTGCCGAGCCGCGCCTCGGCGCCGTCGATCAGAACGCGCACGCCCTGCCCCGGCTCTTCCACCGCGCCGTCGAAGGGGGCCGCGCTCTCGGCTTCGCGCGCCAGCGCCAGCGCCAGCGGATGCCGGCTCGACAACGCCAGCCGCGCCGCCATCTGCAACAGATCGGGCGCGATCTGCGCCGCATTGGTCACGCGCGGCTCCGGCAGCGTGAGCGTGCCGGTCTTGTCGAAAACAATGGTGTCGGCTTCCGCCAGCCGCTCGATGGCGTCGCCGGCGTTGAGGATGACGTTGGCGCGGAACAGCGCACCGGAAGCGACTACCTGCACGGCGGGAATCGCCAGCGACAGCGCGCAGGGACAAGTGATGATCAGCACCGCAATGGCCGTCACCACCGCGTCGTGCAGCGAGGCGCCGGCGATCAGCCAGCCGAGGCCGGTGAGCGCGGCAGTCAGGTGCACCATCGGCGCATAGACGCGGGCGGCGCGGTCGGCGAGCCGGCGGGTGCGCGACTTCGCGCTGGCCGCTTTTTCGAGCAGCCGCTCGATCTCGTCGATCAGCGAATCCTGGCCCGCGGCGGTGACGCGCAAGGTGAGCGCGCCGGAATAGTTCATGCTGCCGGCATAGATCTTGGCGTTGGCGGCGGCCGCACGCCGCGCGGTCTCGCCGGTGATCAGGCTCTCGTCGATCTCGGACGTGCCGCTCACCACCATGCCGTCGGCCGGCACGCGCTCGCCGGGCCTGACCAGCACGCGGTCGCCGGGCGCGAGCGCCGCCACCGGCACGCTGATCAACTCGTCGCCGACGAAGCGGTGCGCGGTGTCGGCCTTGAGCGCCGCCAGGTTGCCGGCCACCGCCCGCGTCTTGCGCCGCATGGCGTGTTCGAGCGTGCGCCCGAGCAGCAGGAAGAACAGCAGCATGATCGCCGAATCGAAATAGGCGTCATGCGCGTGGTTGGCGGTCTCGATCACCGACATGGCGAGCGCCAGCGTCACGCCCACCGTGATCGGCACGTCCATATTGAGCGAGCGGGCGCGCAAGGCGCGCCAGGCGCTGATGAAGAAGGGCTGGCCGGCATAGGCCGCGGCGGGCAACGCGATCAGCGCCGAGGCCCAGTGGAAGAAGTCGCGGGTCGAAGGCGTCATGTCGCTGCCCGACCACACCGAGACCGACAGCAGCATGATGTTCATGGCGGCAAAACCGGCCACCGCCAGATAGCGCGTCAGGCGGCGGGCCTCGGCGGCCTCTTCCTCCTCGGCGCGCTGCGGCACGAAGGGATAGCCGTGGTAGCCGATGCGCTCCAGCGTCTCGACGATCTGCGCCGGTTTGACCTCGCCGTCCGACCAGGCGACGTGCAGGCGGCGGTTGGTGAAGTTGAGCCGTGCCTCCGTGACGCCGGGCAGTTCCTTCACGGCGCTTTCGATACGCGCGATGCAGCCGCCGCAATGCACGCCTTCGACCGCCAGATCCATGCCGAGCGTGTGCTCGCCACAGCGCTTGGCGTAAAGGGAAAGGTCGAGGGCGGCGGTATCGGTCATTGCAGTATCTCTAGGGGGCCGCCTCACACTCCGTTCATTCCCGCGCAAGCGGGAATCCAGAAAAGACTGGGTCCCCGCTTGCGCGGGGACGAACGGTTGTGGCCAACACGCGACATAACAACGTCAGCCCCTATTTCAATGTGATCATGCTGCGCGAGCGGAACATGCGTTCCTGGCCGCGGTAGAAGTCGACGATCAGCTCCCAGCGGCCGGACTGCGCGTGGGCCTCGCCATGGAAGGCGCCGGGTCCGGTCTTGTGCATGGGGATGACGTGATCGCGCCGGGAATCGGCCGGATGCCACAGCCGCGCGTCGGCGGTGAGCCCGCCGACCGGCAGGCCGGCCACATCGCGCACGGTCATGTCGAGCACGGCTTCGCCGACGCGGTCGAGATCGAGCTTGCCGTCGACCTTCCAGTGCAGCCCGTCCTGCGCCCTGGCGAGCGCGACTTCGTGCTCGAACATCTGTCCGGCCTTGTAGGAGCTTTGCGTCTCCACGCCGCCGAAGGTCGAGATCGCGGCGTCGGCCATGATGCCGTTGATCAGGAACACGATGCCGAAGAAGCCGATCAGCCAGAGCAGCACGGTGCGGCCGGTGACCTCGCGCGGCTTATCGCTGCGGGAGAAGAGAGCCATGGTTCACCTCGGAGGCTCGGGCGCGAAGAAGTGGTCGCGCACCGCCGTGACCCGGCCGGTATAGACGTCGATCAGCTTGAAGGTGATCGGGGTCGAAGCCGGCGGCGGCGTACGGCTGTAGTCGGTGACGGTGACACGTACTTCGCGGGTCCGGTCGGGGCCGACGTCGACCACCAGCCGGCCATCGGCACGCTGCGGCACGCCGATGAAGTCGACGAGCGCGGCCGGCAGGCCATCGGTGGCGACGATGAACTCGCGCTTGCTCAGGTCCTTGTTGACGATGCGGATGGTGTAGCCGTTACGCAATGCGCCGTCGGAGAGCCGCACATAGAGCGGGTTGCGGTCGTGGATGACGTCGATGCCCTGGTCGCCGCGGGTGGCAAGCGTGTAAATCATGATGCCGCCGGCGATCGCGATGATGGCGGCGTAAAGCAGCGTGCGCACGCGGAACAGGCGCACGATCGGCTCCTTGCCCTCCAAGCGCCGCTTGATGTTCATGTCGGTGTCGTAGCCGATCAGGCCGGTGTGGCGGCCGAGCTTGACCATGACGTTGTCGCAGGCGTCGATGCACAGACCACACTGGATGCAGCCGAGACTGGCGCCGTCGCGGATGTCGACGCCGGTCGGGCAGACGTGCACGCATTGCAGACACTCGACGCAGTCGCCGGCCGGCTGACCCTCCGCGCGCAACTGCTCGGCCTTCTTGACCGAGCAACGCGGCTCGCCGCGGTCGTAGCGGTAGGTGACGTTGAGCGCGTATTCGTCGGTGAGCGCGGCCTGGATGCGCGGCCACGGGCACATATAGAGGCAGACCTGCTCGCGCATGTGGCCCGCGAGCGCGTAGGTCGTGAACGTCAGAATGCCGATGAAGGCGTAGGCGACGAGCGGCGCCTGGCCGGTGGCAAGATCCTTCACCAGTGTCGGGGCGTCGGCGAAATAGAGCACCCAGGCGCCGCCGGTCCACCAGGCCACCATCAGCCAGAGGAAATGCTTGACGCCCTTGCGCGCCCAGGTCGACGCCGACCAACGCTTGCGGTCGCGCTGCATGTGCTCGCGGCGATCGCCCTCGACGAAGCGCTCGATGGCGAGGAACAGGTCGGTCCACACCGTCTGCGGGCAGAGATAGCCGCACCAGATACGGCCGGCGACCGCGTTCATCAGGAACAACAGCAACGCGGCCATGATCAGCAGACCGGTGAGGTAGTAGACCTCCTGCGGCCAAATCTCGATGAAGAAGAAATAGAAGCGCCGGCTCGGGAAATCGATCAGCACCGCCTGGCTGGGCGCGTTGGGGCCGCGGTCCCAACGCACGAACGGCAGCAGGTAGTAGACGCCGAGGGTGAGCACCAACACCGCCCATTTGATCTGGCGGAACAGGCCGTGGGTGCTCTGCGGGTAGATCTTACGCCGCGGCGCGTAGAGCGGGATATCGTCCTCGGGCGGCTCCGGCGGCGCGCCGTGGACCTCGGCCGACTCCACCAGGCGCGCGAGCTCGGAAACATTCGCTGCCGGGTGGTCGAGCGATACAGTCGAAGCGGCCGTCATCTTATTGTTACTCCGTTCGCGCCGTTACTTCACGCCACCGCCGAAGGTCCAGACGTAGACCGCCAGCGCCTTGATCGTGGGATTGCTGAGGCGTTCGCCCCAGGCCGGCATTACGCCGCCGCGGCCGTTGGTGATGGTCTGCACGATGGTCTCTTTGTCGGAGCCATAGAGCCAGATCTTGTCGGTCAGGTTGGCCGAGCCGAGCTCCTGCTTGCCCTTGCCGTCGGGGCCATGACACACGGCGCAGTTGGCGGCGAACAGCTTCTTGCCGGCGGCGAGATCGGCGCCGGGCTCCACGCCCAGTCCCGACAGCGAGCGCACATAGTCCGCGACCTGCGAGATCTGCTCGGGCTTCAGGATGCCGTCGCGGCCGAAGGCCGTCATATTGCCCTGGTGGCCCTTGTCGTCGCCGGAGCGCGCGCCATGGATGATGGTCTGCTCGATCTGCGCGAGCTTGCCGCCCCACAGCCAGTCGTCGTCGTTGAGGTTGGGATAGCCCTTGGCCCCGCCGCCGCCGGCGCCGTGACAGGGCGCGCAGTTGTCGGCAAACGCCACGCGGCCCTCGGCGCGGGCGAAGTCGAGCAGTTGCGTATTGGCGACGATCTGCGGCAGCGAAGCCGACGCCAGCTTGGTCACCATCGGCCCGCGCTGCGCGCGCAGCTCCTTGAGGTCGGTCTCGACCGCGGCGCGCGCGTGCCAGCCGAGCGCGCCCTGCGTCGAGTTCGAGATCAGCGGCCAGGCCGGATAGAGGATCCAATAACCCACCGCCCAGATGATGCAGAGATAGAACGTCCACAGCCACCAGCGCGGCAACGGCGTGTTGAGCTCGCGGATGCCGTCCCACTCATGGCCGGTGGTCGCGGTTCCGGTCAGCTTGTCAACTTCTTTGTGTTCTTCGGCCACCGGTCAGTCCTCCTGCAGCGGAATGCGTGCCGCCTCATCGAATCGCTTCTGTTGTTTGCGCGAGGGCCACAGGGCGTAGACCAGCACCACCAGAAAGATCGCGGTGAAGTAGATCAGGCCCCAGGTCTGGGCGAACTCGGCAACGGCTTTATAGGTCGGGTCCATTGCGTGTCACCGGATGTTGGCTTTGTCGTCGTAGAGCTTGAAGTTCACCTCGGTGCCGAGGAGCTGCAGGTAGGCGATCAGCGCGTCGGCCTCGGTGATGCGGTCGGGGTTGCCGTCGAAGTCGCGCACATTGGCCTTCGGGTAGCGCTTGGTGAGATCGTCGGCCTTCTCGGCGTTGTTGGTCGCCTGCGTGCGCACATCCTCGACCGCGTCGGCGATGTCCTGCTTGCTGTAAGGCACGCCAAGCTCGGCCTGCACTTTCAGGTCGTTGGCGATGTGTTTGTAGCTGAGATCCGTCCGTTCCAGCCGCACGTAGTTCGGCATGATCGAACCCGGCACCACCGAGCGCGGATCGCGCAGGTGGTCGCGATGCCAGGCGTCGGAATACTTGCCGCCGACGCGGGCGAGATCGGGACCGGTGCGCTCCGAGCCCCACTGGAAGGGCCGGTCGTACATGCTCTCGGCCGCCAGCGAGTAGTGGCCGTAGCGTTCGACCTCGTCACGCAGCGGACGGATCATCTGCGAGTGGCAGAGATAGCAACCCTCGCGGACGTAGATGTTGCGGCCGGCGAGCTCGAGCGGGGTGTAGGGCCGCACGCCGTCGACCTTCTCGATCGTGTTCTTGAGGTAGAACAGCGGAACCACCTCGACCAGGCCGCCGATGGCGACGACGATCAGAATACCGATCACCAGGATGATCGAGTTCTTCTCGAGGATGGCGTGTTTTTGCCAAAGGGACATTGTCTGCTCTCCGCCTTATTCTGCCGGCGCCAAAGCGAGGTCGGCCGGTTCGGCGGATTCCGCCGCATTGACAGTCATCCAGAGGTTATAGGCCATGACCAACGCGCCGATCAGGAACAGGACGCCGCCCAGGGCCCGGATGATATAGAACGGATGCTGGGCTTCGACCGCCTCGACGAAGGAGTACTCCAGGAAGCCGAGGCTGGTGTAAGCGCGCCACATCAGGCCCTGCAGGATACCCGCCACCCACATCGAGGTGATGTAGAGCACGATGCCGATGGTCGAGATCCAGAAGTGCCAGTTGACGAGCTTCAGCGAATAGAGCCGCTTGTTCCACAGCCACGGCACCAGGCAGTAGATGGCGCCGAAGGAGATGTAGGCGACCCAGCCGAGCGCGCCGGAATGCACGTGGCCGATCGTCCAGTTGGTGTAGTGCGACAGCGAGTTGACGATCTTCACCGACATCATCGGCCCTTCGAAGGTCGACATGCCGTAGAAGGCGACCGACACCACCATCATGCGCAAGACGGGATCGGTGCGCAGCTTGTCCCAGGCGCCGGACAGCGTCATCAGGCCGTTGATCATGCCGCCCCAGGAGGGCATCCACAGCATGATCGAGAAGGTCATGCCGAGCGTCTGCGCCCAGTCCGGCAGCGCGGTGTAGTGCAGATGGTGCGGGCCGGCCCAGATGTAGATGAAGATCAGCGCCCAGAAGTGGATGATCGACAGCCGGTAGGAATAGACCGGACGGTCGGCCCGCTTGGGGATGAAGTAGTACATGATGGCGAGGAAGCCGGCGGTCAGGAAGAAGCCGACCGCGTTGTGGCCGTACCACCACTGCACCATGGCGTCCTGCACGCCCGACCACACGATGTAGGACTTTGACGAGAACAGCGACACCGGGATCGCGGCGTTGTTGCCGAGATGCAGCACCGCGATGGTGATGATGAAGGCGAGATAGAACCAGTTGGCGACGTAGATGTGCGGCTCCTTACGCCGCATGATGGTGCCGAGATAGACCAGGAAATAGGTGACCCAGACGACGGTCAGCCACAGGTCGGCGTACCATTCCGGCTCGGCGTATTCCTTGGACTGGGTGATGCCGAGCAGATAGCCGGTGCCGGCGATGACGATGAAGAAGTTATAGCCGAGCACCACGAACCAGGGCGCCAGGTCGCCGACCATCCGCGCGCGCGACGTGCGCTGCACGACGTAGAACGAAGTGGCGATCAGCACGTTGCCGCCGAAGGCGAAGATGGCGGCAGAGGTGTGCAGCGGACGCAAGCGCCCGAAATTCATGAACAGGTCGAGATTGAGCTGCGGAAACGCGAGCTCGAACGCGATGAACACCCCGACGGTGAAGGCCGCGATGCCCCAGAAGACGCCGGCCACGATGGCGAATTTGACGGGGCCCATATTGTAGTTCGGCTTGCCGTCGATCTCGAGCGGCGGGGCCTCGGCCGGGCGGTCGTAGTAGCGGTTGATGATGGCGAACACCGCCGCCACGCTCGCCGCGCAGAACAGGTAGGCGTGGAAGGCGTACTCCGGCGTGTAGGCCTTAGCGGCCACCACGATGGACAGGAAGGCCAGGCCGGTGAACGCGAGGGCGGTCCCGCCTTCGCCAATAGTCATGGATTTTTGAGGAGCGACGGTTGCGTTCGCCATGCTGCTGTTCCGTTTTTGGCTGGCCGGGAGGAATCTTCGAACGTTACGAACTTTTTATCTTTCCGCGGCGCGGCTTCTTTGATGCAGGTCAAAGGGGTACGGGTTCACTGGAGAATCACGCCCGGAAACGGCCATGAAGCCGATTCGGCTGGTACATTTGAGGGATAGTAGGGGAATGACGCATGGCGGCCATGCGTCGCCGGCCACTTTCCACAGCCGCCGGCCCCCTCGCCCGGCACGGCTCCCTCGGGGACACGGAAAGCGCCAAACGAAAAGCGCGCCCCGGCGCCGCATCGGGCCGCAGAAACGCGCTTTGTGCCGGCCCCTGACGCAGGCGGCCTTGACTTCAAGCTTCTTGACCCTGCGCCGGCTTGACCCGTTCAGGCTTGGACACGGCCACCTCCGGTCGGCCGTCAATGGGTGCTCGCGCCGTCCCGACTTTCGACCACGGTGCCCAAGACCGGTTCGATCCAGGCCAGGTGGTCCCGGACGGCCTTGACGCCGGCGATGTTCTCGGCGGCGACCTTAAGCGCGTCGCGCTGACGCTCGTCGAGGATGGTGCCCCACAGCTCGACCGCGCCGTCATGCACCTGCACGTCCACCATGGCGGTGGGCGCCCAGGTCTGTTCCTGCATGATTTTCATCAATTCCTCGCGGATCGCGGCGTCGCTCGCCTTGACCGGCTTGGCCCCGCGCGCCAGCCCAACCATGGCGTGCATCAGGTTGGCGCGCGTGATGATGCCGACCATCTTGCCGGCACGCATCACCGGCACGCGCTTGATGCGATGCTTTTCCATCAGGCGGACGATGTCCTCGAGCGAGGAGTCTTCCGTCACAGTCTGCAGCGCGGTGGTCATCACCTCGGAGACCCTGCTGCCGTGGGTGCGGGTGTATTCCTCGGCCATGCGGCCGGGGCCCATGAGGAACTCCAGCCAACGCGAGCGCCGGCGCTCGGTCTTGGTTTCCTGGCGGCGGAGGAAATCGCCTTCCGAGACGATGCCGACAAGCTTGCCGTCTTCCACCACCGGCAAGCCGCTGATGTGATGCTCCAGCATCTTGCGCGCCGCCTGCAGCACGGTAGCGTCCGGCGAAATCGAAACCACGTTGCGGGCCATCACGTCGCTGGCATTCATGGGCTTTCTCCGTGCATTGGCGGCACTGAGGAGACCACGCACCCAAAAGACGCGTATTGATGCAGGTCAAGCGGTGCCGGGCTAGCGCCGGCACTCGGGCGCGGGCACCGGGGTCCAGGCGCGGGTCAACGCCAAGTCGTCGGCGATGGCGTTGGCGGCGATATAGCCGGGGGCGCCGTTGACGCCGCCGCCGTTGCCCGAAGACGAGCCGCAGAGATAGAGCCCTTCGACCGGCGTGCGCGAACCGGGAAGCGAAGGGTGCGGCCGGTTGATGCCGAGCTGCTCCGGCACGTAGGCGCCCATGCGTACCGCGCCCTGGCGCATGTTGATGTTGAGCGCCTCGACGTCGCGCGGCGTGAACAGGGTGGAGCCGAGCACATTGGCATCGTCGAGATTGGAGGCATAGACGCGCCAGGTCTCGAGCAGCCGAGCGCTGTAGTCGGCGCGGTGGCGCTCCCAGCCTTCGGGGCCGTCTTCCACCGCGTAAGGTGCGAACGGCCACCAGAAGGCGGAGTGCTGGCCGGCGGGCGCATAGGTCGGATCGAACTGGCTGTTGCAGGCGCCGTTGCCGTGCAGCACGCGCGGGAACCTGTGAGCGGCGCAATCGGCGAAGGTGCTGGCGACGTCGTCGATGTTCTCCATGCCGAAGAACATGTTGAAGGCGCGGGCGACGTCGGGATCGAAGCTCTCGGCGCGGTAGGCCGGCGGCTGGCGCAAGGCGAGATGCAGGGTCGCGAGGCTGTGGCTGCCCCAGTGCCAGGCCTTGGCCTTGTCGCGCACCGCCTGTGGGAACAAGCTGTCGCCGGCGAGTTCGACCGTCTGCGGAAAATCGACGGCGCTGGCGACGAATTTCTCGCCTGCGATGGCGGTGCCATCGGCAAGGATGACGCCGGTAGCGCGGCCTTGCGTGACCGTGATCTCCTTGACCTCGGCGCCAGTGATGACCGCGCCGCCGCCCGCCTCCACCACGCGCGCCAGCGCGTTGACCAGCGACACGGCGCCCCCGACCGGCAGGCCGAGGCTGGCGACATTGGAGAAGATCGCCGGGAACACGACGCCGGCGCCGGGCACGTTCTCGGCGGTGATGACGTGCATCAGCGAGGTGAACAAGGTGCGGATGCGCTCGTCGGTGAAATACTGGCGCACCACGCTGAAGAGGTCATGTTGCGCGTGGGCGAGCAGATCCTTGGCGAGCGGGCCGCTCAGCCGGTCGCGCAGCTCGGCGGGCGGCAGCGGCGCGTTATAGAGCAACGAAACCAACAGGGGCCGCAATTCCACGCAATAGCGCTGCCACAGCGCGCGGAAGGTCTCGGCGTCCTGCTTGGAGAATCGGGCGAGCGAGGCGCAGGTCTTGTCGAGATCCTGGTGAATGACGATGGCCGTGCCGTCGCGGAACACCGCAGCCTGCTGCACCGGCGGCTCGATATAGGAAAAGCCAAAGCGGTGCAGCTCGAGATCGGCGATCAGCGGGCAATGGCGCACGCCGATGAAGAAGTTGGAATGCAGGTTGAGGCGGAAGCCGGGCAGGATGCGCTCTTCGGTGCTGCAGCCGCCGCCGAGATGCGGGTTGCGCTCGACGACCGCGATCCGCAAACCGGCGCGCGCCAGATAAGCGGCGAGCGTCAGCCCGTTGTGGCCGGCGCCGACCACCACACCGTCATAGGTCGCCATGTTGTTCCGGTCCTTGCCGCCGCTTCGCTCCAGGAAAGGTGCAAAGCCTATCGTGCTCAGGGCGGCGTCACAACGGCGTCACCGCCGGCGCTCTTGCTATTCGACCGATACAGAAAAAACCCGGCATCGGGGAAAATGCCGGGGTCAGTATAGCCGAACGATGTCAGGGAAGAACGATGTTCGGCCTCAAGACTCCAAAAGTCAGCCGTTCATACGGTTGAGCGCAGCACGGTTGCGCAGCACGATGCGGCGCGAAGCCGGCACGGCGATCGCCGCCGACTTTTCGAGCTGCGTCAGCGTGCGCGACACGGTCTCGATGGTGAGTCCCAGATAGTCGGCGATGTCCTGGCGCGACATCGGCAGGTCGATCTCGCCGGCCGAGGCGCCGCGCGCGGCCATCTCCAGCAAGAAGCCGGCGACGCGCTCCTGCGCGGTCTTGATCAGCAGCATGATGTGGTCCTGCGCGCGCTGCAGTTCGCCCGCGGTCATGGTCCAGAGCTGGCGGGCGACGTCGCTGTCGCTGGCCGCGAGACTGACCAGGTTCGAGCGCTTGATCACCAGAACCTTGCACGCGGTGATGGCTTCCGCCGAGAAGGTGTGCTCGTCGCCGCACTCCAAACCGAAGATATCGCCGGGAAGATAAAAGCCACCGATCTGCCGGCGCCCGTCGCTCAGCACCTTATAGGTGCGCACGGCGCCGCTGATCACTTTGTAGAGATATTCCGCTGGCTCGTTCTCGCCGTAGATCTCGGCATTACGGGCAAACGGCAGGGGCGCGCCCATCATCGCGATGGCGCCGCCCAGGCTATTCGCACCCACACTCTTCGGGCTCACCGGCGCCGGGCGGGCCGGCTGCTGCGGAACTGCGCGGGCGGCGATGGTCTGGGCGTGCATGGCGTCCTCCCTCATTTGGTGGTTTTGGGATACGCTCTGGGACCGCCACCGAAAATTCAGATAATCTCCATAGGGGATTTACCGGAGGCGGCGGGGGCAGCCTCGTCAGGGACTTTGCCAGCCGCCGGATATATGTCTCAAGTATTTGATAAACCGTCAGATTCCGCGATGGGCGAACAACGCCGGCCGTGGCACTATGCCGCCGCCCCGCTCGCGGTCGTGCTGCTGTTCGGCTTGCGCGCCCTCTTGGTGCCGGTGCTGCACGACGACGACATTTTTATCTATTTCGTGCCCGCGGTCCTGATCGCGGCCGGAATCGGCGGCATCGGCCCCGGCCTGTTCGCCACCGCGCTGAGCATGCTGGCGGCCACCGGCTTGTTCGAGATCAGCAACGCCACCCTGACGAGCACGGCGATCGTCAACATGCTGGCCTTTGCCGCCATCGGCATCGGCGTATCGTGGGGCGGCGAGCTCCTGCGCCGCGGCCGCCGCCGCACCGAGTTCATGACGCGCGACGCGCTGGCGCGCGAGGCGCATCTGCAATCGATTCTCGACACCGTGCCCGAGGCCATGATCGTCATCGGCGAACGCGGCATCATGCAGTATTTCAGCAGCGCCGCCGAACGGCTGTTCGGCTACGACGCCAAGGAGACGATCGGCCACAACGTCAAGATGCTGATGCCGTCGCCTTATCGCGAAAGCCACGATACCTATCTGGACCGCTATCTCACCACCGGCGAGCGCCGCATCATCGGCATCGGCCGGGTGGTGGTGGGCCAGCGCAAGGACGGCTCGACCTTCCCGATGGAACTCGCTGTCGGCGAGATGCAGTCGGCCGACCGGCGCTATTTCACCGGCTTCATCCGCGATCTCACCGAGCGGCAGAAGACGGAGGCGCGGCTGCAGGAACTGCAATCGGAGCTGGTGCACATCTCGCGGCTGACCGCCATGGGCGAGATGGCCTCGACGCTCGCGCACGAGCTCAACCAGCCACTGTCGGCGATCTCGAACTATCTGAAGGGCTCGCGCCGGCTGTTAAGCGACGGCCCGGACGAAAAAACGGCCATGCTGCGCGACGCCATGGACAAGGCCGCCGACCAAGCCATGCGCGCCGGCCAGATCATCCGCCGCCTGCGCGACTTCGTGGCGCGCGGCGAGAGCGAGCGGCGGGTCGAAAGCATCACCAAGCTGGTGGAGGAGGCCAGCGCCCTGGCGCTGGTCGGCGTCAAGGACCGCGGCATCCGCGTCAGCTTCCAGTTCGATCCGTCCGTCGACCTGGTGCTGGCCGACCGCGTGCAGGTCCAGCAGGTGCTGCTCAACCTGATCCGCAACGCCATGGACGCGATGGAAGACCGCGGAAAGGCGCGATCTGATGATTGCGGTGGTGCCGAGCGACGACAACCTGGTGAAGGTGAGCGTGACCGACACCGGCTCGGGCATCGCGCCGGAGGTCGCCGAGCAACTGTTCCAGCCCTTCATCACCAGCAAGCGCGAGGGCATGGGCGTCGGCCTGTCGATCTCGCGCACCATCATCGAGGCGCACGGCGGCCGCATCTGGGCGGAGCCCAACCCCGCCGGCGGCACCATTTTCAATTTCACGCTGACCGCGGTCAACGAAGGGGATGTCGACGATGCAGCCTGAGCCGGTGATTTACGTCATCGACGACGATGAGGCCGTGCGGCAGTCCATCGAGTTCCTGCTGAAAACGGTCGGCATCACCGTGCATGGCTTCGACTCGGCCAAGGCCTTTTTCGAGGTGCTGCCGCAGATCGAGAACGGCTGCGTCGTGACCGACGTGCGAATGCCGGAGATCACCGGCATCGACGTGCTGCGCGAGGTCGGCGAGAAAAAGCCCGGTCTGCCGGTGATCATCATCACCGGCCACGGCGACGTGCCGCTGGCGGTGGAAGCCATGAAGCTCGGCGCCGTCGATTTCCTGGAAAAGCCGTTCGACGACGACCTGCTGATCGAGTCGGTGCGCTCGGCGCTGAGCCGCGACGCCGACACCGCCAAGCGCAAGGCTGAGGTCGCGGAGATCAACGACAAGCTCGCGGCGCTCTCGAAGCGCGAGCGCGAAGTGCTGGAAGGATTGGTGATCGGCAAGCCGAACAAGACCATCGCCTTCGATCTCGGCATCAGCCCGCGCACGGTCGAGATCTACCGCGCCAACCTGATGACCAAGATGTCGGCCAACAGCTTGTCCGACTTGGTGCGCATGGCGATGATGGCCGGCATCCTGGAAAGCGCGGGCGACTGAGAGTATCTCCCCTCCCCCCGCGAGCGGAGCGAGTGGTGGGGAGGGGTCGGGGGTGGGGGGCCGTCTCGCCATACACGCCGCGTCACGACACCCCCCACCCCGATCCCCATCGCTATCGCGACGCGGATCGACCCTCCCCACCGCTACGCGGGGGGAGGGTAAGTACCGGCTACCGCTTCACGTTCATCCCGGCCATGAAGCGGGCGCGGATCTGTGCCGGATCGCGGTCGGTGGTGCCGACGCCGGGCTTGTCGTCGATGCGGGCGGCGATCAGGGTCGGCCCACCCTCCGCGAGCGCGGCGGCGAACAGGCGCTCGAAGTCGTCCTCGTCGGCCGCCCAGGCGCTCTTGGCGATGCCGGAGGCGCGCGCGATGGCGACCAGGTCGGCGGCGGACGCGCTGGCGGTCGGCTGGCCGCCGGTGATCTGGTAGATGCCGTTATCCCAGATGATCATTGTGAGATTTTTTGGCGCCTGCGTCGCGACGGTGGCGAGGCAACCGAGCTGCATCAACAGCGAGCCGTCGCCTTCCAGCGCCACCACATGCCGCTGCGGCTGCGCGATGGCGGTGCCGAGCGCGATCGGGATCGCTAGCCCCATGCTGCCGAGCATGTAGAAGTTCTGCGGGCGATTGCCCGCTTCCCACAAATCGAAATTGCTGTTGCCGATGCCGCCGATGACGGCTTCCTCGTGCTTGAGCTGCGCGACCAGCCGCTGGGTCAGTTCGAAGCGGTTCATGATCTTAGCGTTGTGGGCGCCGGCGGCTCCGGTCTGTGTCATCGCCCCACCCTCACGCCGCGAACACTTTGCCGCCGGTCAACAACGGCGACAGAATGAAGGTGACGGGGGCTTGCGTCGCCACCGCCTGCTTGATCGAGCGGTCCACAATGAATTCGAGCTCGTCGTGACGGGTGATGGTGTGGTTCTCCATGCCGAGCGAGTCGAGCACCGGGCGCATGGTGTGGCAGACGAGCGTCTGGCCGATGTTGAATTCACCGAGCGTGCCGCGCTCCGACACGAACAGCAGCGCCGGGATCTGCGACGGCATCACCAATGAGGCCAGCGCGTTGGGCAGCGTCGCGAAGCCGGAGGTCTGCATCAGCACCGCGCCGCGCATGCCGCCCATCCAGGCGCCGGTGACGACGCCGAGCGCTTCCTCCTCGCGCGTGCAGGCGAAGGTGGTGAAGAACGGATCGGCGTGCAGAGCCTTGATCAGCGGCGTCAACACACGGTCGGGCACGTAGACGGCAAGCTTGACGTCGTTGGCCTTGAGGGTGGCCAGCACGACCTCGTACCAGGGCTTCGTTTGCGTCTCAGGCATTTTTTTGTTTCAGGCTAGACTTCTTTGCCATTCACGTCTTACGCGGCGGCCAAAGGGGCTGCAAGCAGGCGGCCCCGCTAGGCCGGAAAATCCGGCCGGTAGCCGTCCGCCGTCTTCTCGACGCGGCCGGCGAACGGCAGGCCGACATGGCCGGGCATGATCAGCGCGCCGGTCGACGCGCAATAGTCGAGCACCTTGCGGCGGCTGACGCGGGCCTGATCGGCATCGGAGTTCTTGGGAAAATTCCAATCCGGATAATAGACCTGCAGGAGGTGGTGCCAGACGTCGCCGATGAAGGCGCCGCGCTCGCCGTTGCTCTCGAGCTTGAAGAACACGTGGCCGGGGGCGTGGCCGGGCGCCGGCTCGATCTCGATGAAGTCGTTGAGCCGGTGCGTGCCCTCGACCAGATCGGCGCGGCCGTATTCCAGGATCGGGACCACGCATTCGCGGAAGGTGCCCATCTCCGCCGGGCCATCGGCGGAAGCGTCGATCTTGGCGAAGTAATCGACGTCCGGCTTGGAGAAGACATAACGCGCATTGGGGAAGGTCGGCACCCATTTGCCGTCCTTCTGCATCGTGTTCCAGCCGACGTGATCGTGATGCAGATGCGTGCACATCACGATATCGATCTCCTCCGGCCGCGCGCCGGCGGCGGCCAGCCGGCCAAGATAGTCGACGTTGAGATTGCTCCACCACGGCCGGCCGGGCTTCTCCTTGTTGTTGCCGCAGCAGTTGTCGATCAAGATTTTCTGGCCGCCGACCTGCAACAGCCAGCTATGCACGCTGAGCTTGATGAGGTCCTGCGCGGGGTCATAGTGGTGCGGCGCCAGCCAGTGCTTGTGCTCGGCGAACTGCGCCTCGGTGATGTCGGGAAAAATCTTCTTGAGCGGATAGCAGGCGCCGTAGGTTTCCTCGATGCGCGTGATGGTCGCGTTGCCGACAGTGAACACAGGCGCCCTCCCCTGTTGTGGCGCGTGCACTCACAATCTCTAATGAGTGGCTTTGCACCCGTACGGAATACTCTATGGTGCGCCGACAAGCGTCAAGCCGAGGGAGGAATGCAATGGACTTAGGGATCAAGGGCCGCCGCGCCATCGTCACCGGCGGCTCGAGCGGCATTGGCTTCGAGACGGCGCGCCAGCTCCTGGAAGAAGGCGCGCGCGTGCTGATTACCGGCCGCAACGAGAGCAAGCTGGCCAAGGCACGCGACGATCTCGCCAAGCGTACCGGCGGCGAAGTCCACGCGCTCGTCGCCGACATGACGAAGGAATCCGACATCGCGAAAATGGTCGAGACCGCCAAGGAGAAGCTCGGCGGCGTGGACATTCTCGTGAACAACGCCGGCCAGATGTATTCAGGCCGCTTCGCGGTGCTCGACGACAACGAGATGAAGAACCAGCTCGAGACCAAGCTGTTCGGCTTCCTGCGCGCCATCCGCGCGGTCTATCCGATGATGAAGGCGCAGAAATGGGGCCGTATCGTCAACACCATCGGCGGCGCCGGCAAGGAACCGGACCCTTACATGTTCGGCTCGGGCATGACCAATTCGGCACTGCTCAACCTCACCAAGTCGCTGTCGACGGAGTTCGGCGAGGACAACGTGCTGGTCAACGCCATCTGCCCGGGATGGGTGGCGACCGATCTGTGGGTGCGCAACACCGAGGGCATGAAGAAGGAATTCGGCGTGCAGACCGAAGAGGAAGCGCGCAAGGTTGCCGCCAAGAAAAACGCGCTCGGCCGCATGGGCAAGCCGGAAGAGCTCGCCAATGCCACCGTGTTCCTGTGCTCGGAGCGGGCGAGCTACATCACCGGCGTGTCGCTGAACATGGACGGCGGGCGGCTGAAGGGCTTGTGGTAAAGCGCTGAGGCGGACCACTGACTCGTCATGGCCGGGCTTGACCCGGCCATCCCGCACAGGAAGGCAGTGCGTCCCTAAGCGGGATGCCCGGCACAAGGCCGGGCATGACGAGAGAAAAACCCGTGGTCCTGGGTCCCCGCTTTCGCGGGGACGAGCGGAGTTTCTACGCGCCGCCGAGCGCCTGGTACTGCTTCATCCACCTGCGGTCGATCCAGTCTTTCACCGTCCATAGCCAGGCGCCTTCGAGCTTGAAGGGGCCGCGCGAAGCGACGGCGTAGCGCTCGCCGGTGGAGATGAGGGCGAGATGGCGCGCTTGCGGGCGCCATTCACGCGGGCTTTCGCCGTGGGCCAGGCGGCGCAGGTTTTCAGCCAGCGGCGGACCTTCGCGCACCGCGTAGACGCCGGCCTTTTCGCGCGGGGTTTCGACCAGCGCGGCGCAATCGCCGGCGGCGAACACCGACGGATCGTTGAGCGATTGCAGGGTCGGGCCGACGGCGACGAAACCGTGTTTGTCGCGTTGCAGGCCGGTGGTGGCGAACCAGCTCGGCGCGGAAGCTTGCGTCACGATGAAGGTGGCATCCGCCGCGAGCGACGCGCCGTCGGCGAGATCGATAAAGCCGGAACGCAGCGCCGCGACATGACGGTCTTCCAGGAGCGCGACCTTGCGCTCGGCGAAGACGCGGCGGAAGGCCTTGCGGACCCGCGCGTTATGGGTCGAAAGAATCTCGCCGTCGGTGACGAGTTGGAAGGAGAAGACGTCGGGGTCACGGCCGTCGCACTTGGCTTCGGCGCGCAGGCGCGTGCGCACCGACAACAGAAGCTCGACGCCGCCGGCGCCGCCACCGATAACGGCGAGGCGGCGGGGCCCATCGGGCTGGGCGCAGCGCGCGCGCAAAACGTCAAATTTTTCCAGGAAATCGCTGATTGGCTTGACCGCGATACCATGCTCGCGCGCGCCGGGGATGATATCGAGGGAGGGCGTGCTGCCGACGTCGAGCGAGAGGACGTCGTAAGGCACCGGTGGGTGGCCGTCGCAGACGACCTGTTTCTTGGCGCGATCGATATCCATCGCCGCGGCGTGGATCAGCCGCGTACCGGTGACGCCGGCGAGCTTTTCGAGATCGATATGCGCCTGTTCGGTGGTGTACAGGCCGGCGATGACGCCCGGCAACATGCCGGAATAGGGTGTCATCAGGTCGCGCGCGATCAGCGTGACGCGCACCTGCGGGTCGCGCCATTTGCCGAACGCCGCCAGCACATGGACATGGGCATGACCGCCGCCGACGAGGACGATTTCGGTTGGATTGGTCGCCATGCGTTTCTAACCGTCCGACATCCCGGGTCCGCGCCTTCGGCGCACTTCGGAATGACGGAAATTCAGAGCGCCGTCTCGCCCCTCACAACGTTTTGATGGCGCGGACTTGCGTGGCATCGCCGGCGTCGGGCGCCATGTCGAAACCGAGCTCGCGCGCGAGGTTGACCATGCGCGTCTGCCCCGCCGGAAACACCAGCGCGGCGTGACGGATGCCGAGCGCGGCAATCGTCTTGGTGAGCGCGGCGATCAAGGCGGTCGCCAACCGCTGGCCGCGCCGGTCGGCGCGGATGATGACGGCGCATTCGGCGGTGTCGAAATCGGGATCGGACACCGAGCGCGCCAAGCCCGCCACGGTGTCGCCATCCCAGGCAACGAGCGTCATCTCGCGATCGTAGTCGATCTGGCTCAGCCGCGCCGCGGTCTCGTGGCGTGCGCGCGCGCAAGGGCGCGAAGAAGGTGTGCCAGAGATTGTCGGTATCGACCGCGTCGGCGAAGGCGCGCAGCGCCGGCTCGTCCTCGGGGCGGATCGGCCGCACGGCGTAAGATTTGCCGTCGCGCGCTTGCACCGCGGTTTCGAAGCGCTGCGGATAGGGCCGGATGGCGAGGCGCGCTTGCGCCGACCCGCTCGCCGCGCGCACCCGCACGCGGCCGTCGACCGCGATCACGCCGCGCGCGTCGCACAGCAGCGGGTTGATGTCGAGCTCGGTCACCTGCGGCTGGTCGGCGACGATGCGGCTCAACTGCACCAGCACATTGACCACGCCGTCGATGTCGGCGGCGGGGCGGTCGCGGTAGCCGTGCAGCAGCTTGGCGATGCGGGTGCGCTCGATCTGCGCGCGCGCCAGCGCGGTGTTGAGCGGCGGCAGTTCCAGCGACTTGTCGCGCAGCACCTCGACCGCGGTGCCGCCATGGCCGAACAGGATCACCGGGCCGAAGGTGGCGTCGGTGGTGACGCCGGCGATCAGCTCAAAGGCGCTGGCGCGGTGGATCATCTCCTGCACGATGAAGCCTTCCAGCTTCGCCTTCGGCAGCGCCTCGGCCACTTTCTCGTTCATGGCGCGGGCCGCGGCTTCCACCGCTTCCGCGCCGGAGAGATTGAGCGCGACGCCGCCGACGTCGGATTTGTGGATCACGTCGCGCGAGCGGATCTTGAGCGCCACCGGCGCCTTGATCTCGGCGGCGGCCTTGGCGGCTTCTTCGGGCGTCGTCACCGCTTCGGTGCGCGCGAAGGGAATGCCGTAGCAGGAAAGGAACGAAGCGACCTCGGCGGGGTCGAGCCATTCGCGGCCGTCGGCGAGCGCTTGTTGCACGATTGCCTGCGCGTGCCGCACATGCGCGGCAGAACTTTCCGCCACCGCCTCCGGCGTTTCCAACAGCAGCGCCTGGCTCTGCCGGTAGCGCACCAGATACATGAAGGCGCGCACCGCGCGTTCCGGCGTCTCGAAGTCCGGGATATTGGCGTCGATCAGCCTGGCGCGGCCTTCGCGCACGTTTTCATCGCCCATCCAGCAGGCGAATACGTTCTTGCGCGCGCCTTGATTTTGTTTTGCCAGCGCATCGATCACGCCCTGCGCCGCGTCTTCCGAGGAAGCGACGGCGGTCGGGCAGTAAGCGACCAAGAGCGCATCGACGCCCGCGTCGCCCATCAGGATGTCGACCGCGTTGCGATAGCGGGCGGCATCGGCGTCGCCGATGATGTCGACCGGATTGGCGTGGCTCCAGGTCGGCGGCAGCACGTTGTTGAGCTTCGCGATCGTTTCAGGCGCGAGCTCGGCGAGGTGGCCGCCCTCCTCGATCAGCCGGTCGGTGGCGAGCACGCCGGCGCCGCCGCCATTGGTGACGATGGCGAGCCGGCCGCCGGCAACCCGCGACATGCGCGACAGCGTGGCGGCGGCGTCGAACAGCTCCTCCACCTCGTTGACCCGCAACATGCCGGCGCGGCGGAAGGCGGCATCGTAGACGACGTCGGCGCCGGCGAGCGCGCCGGTATGCGAGGTGGCGGCGCGGGCGCCTTCCTCGGCACGGCCGCCCTTGACCACGATCACCGGCTTCACGCGCGCGGCGCGGCGCGCCGCCGACATGAACTTGCGCGCATGGGTGACGGCTTCGGCGTAGATCAGGATGGCGTGGGTCTCCTCGTCGAGCGCGAACTAGTCGAGCAGGTCGCCGAAATCGACGTCGCTCATGTCGCCCATGGACACGATCGACGAAAAGCCGATGCCGCGCGGCAGCGCCCAGTCGAGCACCGTGGTCGCCATGGCGCCGGACTGGGTGAGAAACGCGATGTTGCCGGGCAGGAGCTTGGCCGGCGCGAAAGTCGCGTTGACACCGAGGCCCGGCATGGCGATGCCGAGACAATTCGGCCCGACGATGCGCAACAGATGCGGACGCGCGGCGGCGAGCATTTGCTGGGCGCGCTCCTTGCCGGCGCCGGCCTCGCCGAACCCGGCGGTGAGGATGACCGCGGCGCGGGTGCCGCGCGCGGCGAGTTCCTCGACCAACGCCGGCACGGAATCGGGCGGCGTGGCGATGACGGCGAGATCCGGCGTGAACGGCAGGCTGGCGACGTCTTTATAGGCTGCAATGCCGTGGATCGCATCGGCGCGCGGATTGACCGGCACGATCGGTCCCTTGAAGCCGGCGCCCAAGAGATTGTTCATCAGCGCGGCGCCGACCGAGTGCGGCTTGTCGGACGCGCCGATCACCGCGATCGAGCGCGGCCGGAACATGCGGTCGAGATTGCGAATGGACATAGGTGGTTCAGTCAGTTCCCGTCATTCCGGGACGCCGTGAAACGGCGGACCCGGAATCCATACGCCGCAGCAGGGGTTATGGATTCCGGGTTCGCGAATTTCATTCGCGCCCCGGAATGACCCAGAGTTATTATGTCTCACAACCTCTCCAGCAGTTTCGCGGCGCCGAGCAGCGCCGCATGCGGCCGGGTGATGACGTAGACCGGCACCGCGGCGAGGTAGCCGCGGAAGCGGCCCTTGGCCTCGAAGCGTTCGCGAAACTGCGACTCGGCGAACTGCGCGCCCAGCCGCCGCACGATGCCGCCGGCGATGTAGATGCCGCCGCGCGCGCCGAGTGTGAGCGCGAGATTGCCGGCGACGGTGCCGAGCATGGCACAGAACATCTCGGTCGCCTCGCGCGCGCGCGGGTGGTCTTCGCCGATATGCGTGTCGGTGATCTGCGCCGGCGTGAACTGCTCCTGCGGTTCGCCGGAGATTTCGCACAGCGCGTTATAGAGATTGAGAATGCCGGGGCCGGACAGGGCGCGCTCGGCGGAGACATGGTCGAAGCGCCGGCGCATGAGATCGAGCACCGCTCCCTCGCGCGCGTCGGCGGGCGCCATCGTGACGTGGCCGCCCTCGCCGCTGATCGGGATCAGCACGCCACCCTCGCCCGGCACGATGGCGCTGACGCCGAGGCCGGAGCCGGGCCCGAGCACGCCAGCCGGCGTTCCCGGCACCGGCGCACCGCCGCCGACCTGGGTGCAGTCGGCGGCGCCGAGATGCGGCAAGGCGTAGGCGTTGGCGACAAAGTCGTTGATGACGCGCAGCCGTTTGAGGCCGAGGCGGTCGCGCAGCGCGTGAATCGAGAACGTCCAGGGGAAGTTGGTGACCGTCACTTCGTCGCCGGTGACCGGGGCGGCGATCGCCAGCACCGCGGCGGTGGGGCGTTCGCTCCCGGCCTCGTCGGCGAGATAGCTTTCTATGATGTCGGCGAGTTCGGGGGCGCTGTCGGTGGCATAAATGCGCACGCGGGTCACCGCCCCGCCCGGCTCGACCAGCGCGAGCCGCGTGTTGGTGCCACCGATGTCGGCAACGAGACCCAGTCCTTGCATGATCATCAAACTATCCTGGATGTCAGTGCGCGTCGATCATGCTGTTTCGATGGATGCCGCACGCAGCGCGGCCGCGTCATCTTCCGGACACGAAGGATTGATCGGCAGGCCGCCGCCCAATTCGAACCCACCCCAGACGGCGACCTGGGGCACCAGGCGCAGCCGCCAATGGAAGTGGGCGGCGCCGAATTCGTGCTTGGGCGCGGAATCGATCACGAAATTATAAGGCGGATCGTTCAGCACTTTTTTGAGCCGCCGCAGACAGCGCGCCAGCAGCCCGCCGAACTCGGCAAGCGCCTCCCCGTCGAGGTCGATAAAGGCGGCCTGATGATCGAGCGGCACGATCCACGTCTCGTAAGCATGCGCGGCGGCGAACGGCACCAGCGCGACAAAGCGATCGGTCTCCTCGACCACGCGGCTGCGGTGGCGGCTCTCGATCTGCAATTCTTCGCAGGTGGCGCAGACGCCGTGCTCGGCGTGATGGCGCTTGCCCCAGGCGCCGAGCGCCGCCAGGGATGGCGGCACCCTGTCGAGCGCGATCGCCTGCGCATGCGGATGCAGGAGCGAAGCGCCGGCGCTGGGGCCGTGGTTGCGGAACAGCACCACCGCCTCGATGCGCGGCTCGGCGAACAGCACCCGCGACCGGTCGCGATAGGCGCGCATAACCGCGTGCCGCTCGTCGGGCGACAAAGTGTCGAGCGCGGCGTCGTGACGCGGATTTTCGATGATCACTTCGTGGAACCCGTAGCCGGCATGGGCGACGTGCTCGGCAATATGCGGCGTTTCGGCTGGCGCTTCGACGGCGGCAAACTTGTTCGGCACCACGCGCACGGTCCAGCCCGGCGCGCCCGGCGCCGGCGTCTCATCAATAATGCCGGGCAACTCGCTTTCATGGCCGGGGCAGAACGGACACTTCGGATCGAGGCGCGGCGGCGCACCGGCCGGCCGCGCCGGCATCGCGGCTTGCGGGCGCTGACCGCGGTGCGGCGCGATGATGGCCCAGCCGCCGCCGGTCCGGTCTTGCCGCAGTTCGCTCATTCGTTGCCCCACACTCCGTTCATTCCCGCGCAAGCGGGAATCCAGGGCCACAATCGCAAACGCCGAAGCTTATCACCCTGGGTCCCCGCTGGAGCCTGTGCTCGGGCCAGCCGAAGGCTGGACCCGAGTGCGGGGACGAACGGAATGGGTGGCGCAAGTCGATTTGATGCTCCCACGTGATTTTCTTTCGCATGATCTTGTCCGAAAACCGGTTCCCACTTTTCGGGATCATGCGGCTCACGCACGTTTCCGCGTGCGGTCCTTGGGCGCCGTGGCTTCGCTCGCCGCCACCCGCTCCTTGACCGCCAGGAAGCTGTCCGGGCTGACGGACATGGAATCGATGCCGCACTGGACCAGGAACTCGGCGAACTCCGGATGGTCGCTCGGCGCCTGTCCGCACAGGCCGACTTTGGCGCCGGCCTGGTGCGCCGCCTCGACGACGCTGTGGATCATCCACTTCACCGCCTCGTCCTGCTCGTCGAACAGGCCGGCGAGCTCGGACGAATCCCGATCGACGCCGAGGGTCAATTGCGTGAGATCGTTGCTGCCGATGGAGAAGCCGTCGAAGCGCTTGGCAAATTCCTTGGCGAGGATGACGTTGGAGGGGATTTCGCACATCACATAGACCTGCAAGCCGTTCTTGGCCCGCACGAGACTATTCTCCGCCATCACCGCGAGCACGCGGTCGGCCTCCTTGG
>CAWHJZ010000042.1:0-14059 GCA_963829785.1 uncultured Pseudomonadota bacterium
TGGCCGACCCCAAGACCGAGTCCATCGTCATGATCGGCGAGATCGGCGGCTCGGCTGAGGAAGACGCCGCCCAGTTCCTGAAGGATGAGGCCAAGCGCGGCCGCAAGAAGCCAATGGTCGGCTTCATTGCCGGCGTGACCGCGCCTCCCGGCCGCCGCATGGGCCATGCGGGCGCCATCATCTCGGGCGGCAAGGGCGACGCCGGGTCCAAGACCGCCGCCATGGAAGCGGCCGGCATCAAGGTGTCGCCGTCACCGGCGCGCCTCGGCAAGACCCTCGTGGAAGTGCTTAAGGGCTGAGTGGCCTCCACGGCGCCGGCGCTGCGCGCCGGTGCTGGCCTCCGGCGCGCCTCGGCCCCATGCCATCATTTCGGGCGGGGCGGCTGCCACGGCGTCCAAAATTCCGGCAAGGCAATCGGCGCGAATTGGGCTATCACCGTTCAGGGCCAGGGTCGGGACGGGTCCTCCCGAAATGGTGAAGTCCCAATTCAGTCCTTAGGACTTTCGTAGACTTACTGCGGTCATAAATAGGGTTACAAGAGCTACTGCCGTCGGGGCCGGCCCATTTGGGGTTTGGGCTGCTGGCGGCGCGCGGACATGGGGCCCGCGCCACGGAAAACGCGCGGATTTTGCCCGCGCCAGGGAATTGGATCGCCATGTCCCGCCAGGACGCCAACGCTGCCTTCGCCCGCACCTCCTTCCTCTACGGCACCAACGCCGGCTTCATCGAAGACCTCTACGCCCGCTACGAGAAAGACCCGGCCGCCGTCGATGCCGAGTGGCGTGAATTCTTCCAGAGCCTGAAAGATGATGCCGCCAGCGTCGCCCATGAGGCCCGCGGGCCCTCCTGGCAAAAGCCGAACTGGCCGATCCGGCCCAACGGCGACCTGGTCGCCGCCCTCGACGGCCAGTGGGCGGAAACCGAGAAGGCGATCGGGGAAAAAATCTCAGCCAAGGCCCAGGCCAAGGGCGTCGAGCTCTCCTCCGCCGACGTGATGCAGGCAACGCGCGATTCCGTTCGCGCGCTGATGCTGATCCGCGCCTACCGCATGCGCGGCCACTTCCACGCCAAGCTCGATCCGCTGGGCCTGGAGCCCGAGAAGGACGAAGCCGAGCTCGACCCGACCTCCTACGGCTTCGCCGAGGCCGATTTCGACCGCCGCATCTTCCTCGACAATGTGCTTGGCCTCGAGTTCGGCACCTTGCGCGAAATCCTCGCCATCCTGCGCCGCACCTACTGCCAGACGCTGGGCGTGGAGTTCATGCACATCTCCAATCCGGCGCAGAAGGCCTGGATCCAGGAGCGCATCGAAGGCCGCGACAAGGAGATCACCTTCACCCGCGAGGGCAAGCGCGCGATCCTCAACAAGCTGATCGAGTCGGAAGGCTTCGAGAAATTCCTCGACGTCAAATACACCGGCACCAAGCGCTTCGGCCTCGACGGCGCCGAGTTCTTGATTCCGGCGATGGAGCAGATCATCAAGCGCGGCGGCAATCTCGGCGTGCTGGAAATCTGCATCGGCATGCCGCATCGCGGCCGGCTCAATGTGCTCACGCAGGTGATGGGCAAGCCGCACCGCGCTCTGTTCCACGAGTTCAAGGGCGGCTCGGCCACCCCCGACGAGATCGAGGGCTCCGGCGACGTGAAGTATCACCTTGGCGCTTCGTCGAACCGCGAGTTCGACGGCAACAAGGTGCATCTGTCGCTCTCCGCCAACCCCTCGCATCTGGAAATCGTCGATCCCGTCACGCTCGGCAAAGTGCGCGCCAAGCAGGACCAGCATGACGCCACGCCGGAAGAGCGGCGCATGATCTTGCCGATGCTGATCCACGGCGACGCCGCCTTCGCCGGTCAGGGCGTGGTGGCGGAATGCTTCGGTCTCTCCGATCTCAAGGGTTACCGCACCGGCGGCTCGATCCACTTCATCGTCAACAATCAGATCGGCTTTACCACCTATCCGCGTTACTCGCGCTCGTCGCCTTATCCGTCCGACGTCGCCAAGATGATCGAAGCGCTGATCCTGCACGTGAACGGCGACGATCCGGAAGCGGTGGTGTACGCCGCCAAGGTGGCGACCGAATACCGCCAGCAGTTCCAGCGGCCGGTCGTCATCGATATGTTCTGCTACCGGCGCTACGGCCACAACGAGGGCGACGAGCCTTCGTTCACCCAGCCGCTGATGTACAAGAAGATCCGTGCGCATCCGACGACGCAGGATATCTACGCCAAGAAGCTGATCGCCGAGGGTGTCGTCACCGACGGCGAGGTCGAGAAGATGCGGGCCGACTGGCGCGCGCGCCTCGAAGCCGAATTCGAGGGCGCGCAAGGTTACAAGCCCAACAAGGCCGACTGGCTCGACGGCCGCTGGTCGGGGCTGAAGCCCGCGGTCGAATTGGACGATCCGCGCCGCGGCGTCACCGGCGTCGACGAGGCGGTGCTGCGCGACATCGGCAAGAAGATCACCACGGTGCCGGAGGGCTTCAAGGTCCACCGCACCATCCAGCGCTTCCTCGACCACCGCGCCAAAGCGATCGAAACCGGCGAGGGCATCGACTGGGCGACCGCCGAGTCGCTGGCCTTCGGCTCGCTGCTCAAGGAAGGCCATCCGGTGCGGCTGTCCGGCCAGGACAGCGAGCGCGGCACCTTCTCGCAGCGCCACTCGGTGCTGTTCGACCAGGAGACCGAAGAGCGCTTCACCCCGCTCAACGAGCTGGGCGAGTCTCAAGGCCGCTACGAAGTGCTGAACTCGATGCTGTCGGAAGAAGCCGTGCTCGGCTTCGAGTATGGCTATTCCGCCGCCGAGCCCAACGCGCTCACTTTGTGGGAAGCGCAGTTCGGCGATTTCGCCAACGGCGCCCAGGTCGTGTTCGACCAGTTCATTTCGTCGGGTGAGCGCAAGTGGCTGCGCATGTCGGGCCTCGTCTGCCTGTTGCCGCACGGCTACGAGGGCCAGGGTCCGGAGCATTCCAGCGCCCGGCTCGAGCGTTTTCTGCAGCTCTGCGCCGAAGACAACATGCAGGTCGCCAACTGCTCGACGCCGGCGAACTACTTCCACATCCTGCGCCGGCAGCTCAACCGCGAGATCCGCAAACCCCTCATCCTGATGACGCCGAAGTCGCTGTTGCGCCACAAGCGCGCGGTGTCGCGGCTCGACGATATGACCGCGGGCACCACCTTCCACCGGCTGCTGTGGGACGATGCGCAACTGCGGCCGAACGAGGCGATCAAGCTCAAGCCCGACGACCAGATCCGCCGCGTCGTCTTGTGCAGCGGCAAGGTCTACTACGACCTCTACGAGGACCGCGAGAAGCGCGGCGTCGACGACATCTACATCCTGCGCGTCGAGCAGCTCTATCCGTTCCCGACCAAGGCGCTGGTGTCCGAGCTGTCGCGCTTCAAGCAGGCCGAGATCGTCTGGTGTCAGGAAGAGCCGCGCAACATGGGCGCCTGGTTCTTCGTCGACGTGTTCCTGACCTGGGTGCTCGACCAGATCGGCGCCAAGTACCGCCGCGCGCGTTACGCCGGCCGGCCCGCCGCGGCCTCGCCCGCGGTCGGCCAGATGTCCAAGCACCTTACCCAGCTCAAGCAATTTCTCGACGAGGCGCTGGGGTAATTGATTTTCCTGTCGTGGCCGGGCTTGTCCCGGCCACCTCGCTTAGGGGCGCACCATGCCAACCTAAGCGAGATGCCCGGCACAAGGCCGGGCATGACAATTGAGAGGTAAGAGATAGAGACCCATCATGACTGACATCCGCGTCCCCACCCTCGGCGAATCCGTCACCGAAGCGACCGTCGGCAAATGGTTCAAACAGCCGGGCGAAGCCGTCGCCGTCGACGAGCCGCTGGTGGAACTGGAAACCGACAAGGTCACGCTCGAAGTGCCGGCGCCCGCCGCCGGCGTGCTCGGCGAGATCGCGGTGAAGGACGGCGAGACCGTCGCGGTTGGCGCGCTGCTCGGCCAGATCACCGATGGCGCCGCCGCCAAGGCGGCGCCGGCGACCGCCACCAAGCCGGCGGCGAGCCCGACCGGTGCGCCCGACCAGAAAACCGACAAGACCAAGCCGATCGGCGCCGGCCCGGAAGTCCCGCAGCCGCGCGAAATGCCGGTCGCGCCGTCGGTGCGCAAGATTTCCGCCGAAAGCGGCATCGAGCCCTCCACGGTGCCCGGCAGCGGCAAGGACGGCCGCGTCACCAAGGGCGACATGCTGGCGGCCATCGAACGCGCCGCTTCCGCGCCCACTCCGGTGCCGACCGCGCAGATGCGCGCGCCGTCGCCCGCCGACGACGCGTCACGCGAAGAGCGCGTGCCGATGACGCGGCTGCGCCAGACCATCGCGCGCCGGCTGAAGGACGCGCAGAACACCGCCGCCATGCTGACGACCTTCAACGAGGTCGACATGAGCGCGGTCATGGCGCTGCGTAATCAGTACAAGGAGCTGTTCGAGAAGAAGCACGGGCAGAAGCTCGGCTTCATGGGCTTCTTCACCCGGGCCTGTATCCAGGCGCTGAAAGAGATTCCGGCGGTCAACGCCGAGATCGACGGCACCGACCTCGTCTACAAGAACTATTATCACATCGGCATTGCCGTCGGCACCGAGAAGGGCCTGGTGGTGCCGGTGGTGCGCGACGCGCAGGACAGGTCGCTCGCCGAGATCGAGAAGACGATCGGCGATTTCGGCCGCCGCGCCCGCGACGGCCAGCTCAAGATCGACGAGATGCAGGGCGGCACCTTCACCATCACCAACGGCGGCGTCTACGGCTCGCTGATGTCGACGCCGATCCTCAACGCGCCGCAGTCCGGCATCCTCGGCATGCACAAGATCCAGGAGCGGCCGATGGTGGTCGGCGGCAAGATCGAGGCGCGGCCGATGATGTATCTGGCGCTCTCCTACGACCACCGCATCGTCGACGGCCGCGAGGCGGTCACCTTCCTGGTGCGGGTGAAGGAGTGCCTGGAGGACCCGGCGCGGCTGGTGTTGGATCTTTGATCGTTCATTTCCGTCATGGCCGGGCAAAAGGCGCGAAGCGCCGTCTCCCGTCACTTGTCCCGGCCATCTCGCTTAGGTACGCACCGCGGTGCCCATCCGTCGGGATCGCCGGAACAAGTCCGGCGATGACCATCGATAGGTGATTGTCATGGCTTCCTACGACCTCATCGTCATCGGCACCGGCCCCGGCGGCTATGTCTGCGCCATTCGCGCGGCGCAGCTCGGCCTCAAGACCGCGGTCGTCGAAAAGCGCGCGACCTTCGGCGGCACCTGCCTGAACGTCGGCTGCATCCCGTCGAAGGCGCTGCTGCACGCTTCCGAGATGTTCGAGGAGGCCGGCCACAAATTTTCCGCCATGGGCATCGGCATCACCACGCCCAAGCTCGTGCTGACCTCGATGATGGCGTTCAAGGACTCCGGGGTCGACGGCAACGTCAAGGGCGTCGAGTTCCTGCTCAAGAAGAACAAGATCGACGCCTATATCGGCGCCGGCCGCATCGCCGCCGCCGGCAAGGTCGAGGTGAAGGACGCCGACGGCAAGACGCAAACGCTCGACGCCAAGTCGATCGTCATCGCCACCGGCTCCGACGTCGCGCGCCTCAAGGGCATCGACATCGACGAAAAGCGCATCGTGTCCTCGACCGGCGCGCTGTCGCTGCCGTCGGTGCCGAAAGATCTGCTGGTGGTCGGCGCCGGTGTCATCGGCCTCGAGCTCGGCTCGGTCTGGCGGCGGCTCGGCGCCAACGTCACCGTGGTCGAGTTCATGGACGGCGCCTTGCCCGGCATGGACGGCGAGGTGCGCAAACAGGCGCAGCGCCTGTTCGAAAAGCAGGGCATGACGTTCAAGCTGTCATCGAAAGTGACCGCGGTCGATACCTCCGGCCCGCGCCTGAAGGCGACGGTCGAGCCGGCCAAAGGCGGCGCGGCGGAAACCATCGAAGCCGATGTGGTGCTGGTCGTCCATCGGCCGCGTGCCTTACACCGAGGGCCTCGGCCTCAAGGAAGTCGGCGTCAAGCTCGACGAGCGCGGCCGCATCGTCACCGATCATTATTTCGCGACCAGCGTCCCCGGCATCTGGGCGATCGGCGACGTCATCGCCGGGCCGATGCTCGCCCACAAGGCCGAAGACGAAGGCGTCGCGGTGGCCGAAATCCTGGTCGGCCAGGCCGGCCACGTGAACTACGACGTCATTCCCAACGTGGTCTACACCTATCCGGAGATCGCCACCGTCGGCAAAAGCGAAGAAGAGCTCAAGGCGGCGAACGTCGCTTACAACGTCGGCAAATTTCCGATGACCGCCAACGGCCGCGCCAAGGTCAATCAGACCACGGAAGGCTTCGTGAAGATCCTCGCCGACGCCAAGACCGACCGCGTGCTCGGCGTGCACATGGTCTGCGCCGACGCCGGCAACATGATCGCGGAAGCCGCCATTGCCATGGAGTTCGGCGCTTCGGCCGAAGACATCGCGCGCACCTGCCACGCCCATCCGACACTGCCGGAGGCGGTCAAGGAAGCCGCCATGGCGGTGGATAAGCGCGCGATTCATATGTAGTCACTGCGCCTGCCCCGCATTCGGCGTCATTGCCGGGCTTGACCCGGCAATCCACGATGCCTTTCATCTCGGCGATACGGCGCGTTCAACAAGCGTGGCTTTGCCTCATGGACCCCCGGGTCTAGCCCGGGGGTGACGGCCTGAGTTTGCGGCGCGTTCAAAGAACAATCGCGGGAGGAATCAAACATGGCCAAAGGCCACCAAGACAAAGTCGCTGTCATCACCGGCGCCGCCAATGGCCTCGGCCAGGCCTTCGCCAAGCGGCTGGCCGAGGAGGGCGTCGACATCGCCGCGGTCGACATCGGCGACTGCGGATCAACCGTGAAGGCGGTCGAGGCGGCGGGCCGCAAGGCCGCGGCGTTCAAATGCGACGTGTCGTCGCCCGACGCGGTGGCGGCCATGGCGGCGGAGGCCGGCAAGGCCTTTCCGCACGTCGACATCGTCGTCAATTGCGCCGGCATCTTTCCGCAGATTCCGCTGGAGAACGTTACCTATGCCGAATGGCGCCGCATCATCGGCACCAATCTCGACGGCACGTTCCTGGTCAGCATGGCCTTCGTCCCGGGCATGAAGGCGCGCGGTTGGGGCCGCATCGTCAATTTGTCCTCGAGCACGGTCGGCTCGGTGGTGACGGGCTTCGTGCCCTATGTCACCAGCAAGCTCGGCATCGTCGGCTTCACGCGCGCGCTCGCGAGCGAACTCGGGTCATTCGGCATAACCGTGAATGCGATCCAGCCCGGTCTCACCGTAACTCCGGGCGCCACCTCGCGGCCGCCACGCGCCGGCTTCGCCTCCATGGATGAGGAATTCGCCGATGTCGCCAACCGCTTTCAGGCGATCAAGCGGGTCGAGACGCCGGCGGATCTGGTCGGCGCGATATCGTTCCTGACCGGCGACGATGCCGCCTTCATCACCGGGCAGACGCTCAATGTCGACGGCGGCCGCGTGCGGTCGTGATGCTTGCGGAACGTGTCTAAAACAAATGCACCGCGTGCGGCGCCCACAGGCCGATGGCGGTGAAGCCGAGGCCGATCACGCCGAGCAACCCGGCGAACCAGCCGAGTGCTGCGATGGCCGTGATCACTTCCGCCGACGCCAGCACGATGCCGATCTGGAACGCCGCCGAGGCCACCTCGTAGTGATGATAGCGCGCCATCGTGAGGTCGCGCTTTTCCTCAGCGACCTTGGCCTTGGCGGCCAGCTCCTTGCGGCCTTCCTTGCCGGCCGGATCGCTGTTGTAGCGCGCGACCGTCTTTTTCCAGTTGGCGATGGTCTTGTCGAGCCGCGCTTTCACGGCCGGATCGCTGGCACGGTCGGCCTCGATCTGCATCTGCTCGCCCGCCACGCTCAGGATGGTCTGGCGGATGTGCTTGGCCTGGTAGAACGCCCATAGGTCGTTGGCGGCGACGTTGTAGCTGATGGCGGACGTCTGCGCGCTCTTGCCCAGGGTCTCGGAGAAGGCGAGGAACAGCGCCAACACTGAAATGAGCAGCGCGATCTTCTTGCTGGACTGTCCGGCATGTTGGGCATGCTCGGCGTGATCGAGGTTTTCGTGTGCGGACATTGCCGCTGTCTCCATTTCAGGGAGCGGGACGTTGATACGAGTTTCTGGAAATGCGCAAGCGGGAACTTGCGCGGCGGGCCATCAAGCCCGTGGATGGGCGCTCGCATAAACGTCGAGTAAACGTTCGGCGTCGACCTCGGTGTAAATCTGCGTGGTCGAGAGCGACGCGTGGCCGAGCAATTCCTGGATGGCGCGCAGGTCGCCGCCGCGCGCCAACAGATGCGTCGCGAAGGAATGGCGCAGGGCATGCGGCGTGGCGCTGTCCGGCAGACCGAGCGCGCCGCGCATCCGCGCCACGGCAAGCTGCACGATGCGCGGGGAAAGAGGCCCGCCGCGCGCGCCGACGAACAACGGCCCGTCGGGCGGCAGATCGTAAGGGCAGATTGCCACATAGGTGGCGATGAGATTGGCGACCTGCGGCAAGAGCGGCACCATGCGGGTCTTGTTGCCCTTGCCCGTCACGGTCAGCACGTCGCGTTTGCCTTCGATGTCCCTGTGCTTGAGGCCGAGCGCTTCCGAGATGCGCAGGCCGCAGCCATAAAGCAGGCCGAGCACGGCGGCGTCGCGCGCCAGCACCCAGGTTTCGCGTTCCTCGCCGGCGCGCAGGTCGGCGTCGGTCAACTGTTTGGCGGCGCTGGCCGTCAGCGGCTTGGGCAGGCTCTTCGGCAGCTTGGGGCTGCGCACGGCGGTGAGGGCTGCGACCTTGCCCTTGCCGTTGCGTTCGAGATAGCGGGCGAAGGACCGCACGCCCGCCAGCGAACGCATCAGCGAGCGGTTGCCGAGGCCAGCCGAGCGGCGCGCGGCCATGAAGGCGCGGATGTCGGCCGGCGTCAGCTTGGCAAGCTGGCGGAGCGAGGGTGGGGTGCCCAGATGCTCGGTCAGGAACGACAGGAACTGGCCGACGTCACGCCGGTAGGCCTCCAGCGTCTTACCCGACATGCGCCGTTCGGCGCCGAGATAGTCCAGCCAGCGGACGATTTCGGCCTGTACATCGGCGGTGAGGGGGAGTTCCTTCATGCCGGCTAGACTGGCAGGGTTTCCTTCGACCTTCCTTAACGCGGAAGAATCACCCACACATCTATTATTATGAGCACGCGCGTTGTCGATGTCTTGGTGCCGGTGGCGCTCGATCAGGTCTATTCCTATCGGGTGCCGGCGAGCCTCGATCTGGTGCCCGGCGACGTGGTGACGGTGCCGCTCGGCGCGCGCGACACGCTGGGCGTGGTCTGGGCCGACAACCCCAATCCGAATCCGCGCCTGCACAACCGGCTGAAAGACGTCGACGAAAAACTCGACGTGCCGCCGCTGAAAGAGGAACTACGCCAGTTCGTCGATTGGGTCGCCGGCTACACCTTGTCGGCGCGCGGCATGGTGCTGCGCATGGCCTTGCGCATGGGCGCGCATCTCGGACCGGGGCGCGAGCGCGTCGGTGTCCGCCGCGCTGGGCCCGCGCCGCAGCGCATGACCGCGGCGCGCGCCCGCGTGCTGGCACTGTTCGAAGACGGCCTTGTGCGTTCCAAGGGCGACGCCGCGCGCGAGGCCGGCGTCAGCACCGGCGTCATCGACGGGCTGGTCGACGAAGGCACGCTCGAAACGTTGGTGCTGCCGCCCGAAAAATTGATGCAGGCGCCCGATCCCGACTTTGCGAAGCCCGACTTCGCGCTCGGCCAGCTGGCGGCGGCCGACGCCTTGCGCACCACCATCGACCAGGGCGGCTACAGCGTCACCTTGCTCGACGGCGTCACCGGCTCCGGCAAGACCGAAGTTTATTTCGAGGCGGTGGCGGAGAACATCAGGCGTGGGCATCAGACGTTGATCCTGATGCCGGAGATCGCGCTCACCGCGCAGTTCCTCGACCGCTTTTCGGCGCGCTTCGGCGTGCAGCCGGCGGAATGGCATTCACAGCTTTCGCCGCGCACCCGTCAGCGCACCTGGGTGGCGGTGGCGCAAAACGACGTGCCGGTGGTGGTCGGCGCACGCTCGGCGTTGTTTCTGCCCTACGCCGATCTCGGCCTGATCATCGTCGACGAGGAACACGACCCCGCCTACAAGCAGGAAGACGGCGCGCATTATCACGCCCGCGACATGGCGGTGGTGCGGGGAAGCATCGCCAAGATCCCGGTGGTGCTGGCGTCGGCGACACCATCGGTCGAATCCGAGGTCAACGCACGGCGCGGCCGCTATCGCCATCTGCATCTGCCGGAACGGTTCGGCGGCGCGCATCTGCCGCAAGTGGAAGCCATCGACCTGCGCACCGAAGGCCCGCCACGCGGCCGCTTCATCGCGCCGCGGTTGGCGGAAGCGGTGCAGATCACCCTGGAGCGCAAGGAACAGGCGCTGCTGTTCCTCAATCGCCGCGGCTACGCGCCGCTGACCTTGTGCCGCGCCTGCGGTTTCCGCCTGCAATGCCCGAACTGCGATGCCTGGCTGGTCGATCACCGTTTCAGGAAACGGCTCGTCTGCCATCACTGCGGCTTCTCCATGCCGCCGCCGGCGGAATGTCCGAACTGCCACGCCACCGAAAGCTTCGCCGCGGTCGGCCCCGGCGTCGAGCGGCTGGAGCAGGAAGCGGCCGAACTGTTTCCCGATGCGCGCATTCTGGTGTTGTCGAGCGATCTTGTTGAATCGGTCGAGCGCCTGCGTTCCGAGCTCGACGACGTGGCCGAAGGGCGCTTCGACCTGGTCATCGGCACGCAGCTGGTCGCCAAGGGCCATCACTTTCCGCGGCTCAACCTGGTCGGCATCGTCGATGCCGATCTCGGTCTTGGCAACGGCGATCCGCGCGCCGGCGAGCGCACCTTCCAGCTGTTGCATCAGGTGGTCGGCCGCGCCGGCCGCGAGGAAGGCCGCGGCGTCGGCTATCTGCAGACGCATCAGCCCGAGCATCCGGTGATGAAGGCGCTCATCCTGGGCGACCGCGAGGCGTTCTATTCGAGCGAGATCGAATTGCGCGAGGCTACCTCCTATCCGCCGTTCGGGCGTCTCGCCAGCCTCGTCATCAGCGCCAACGAACGCCACGCGGCGGAAAGCTATGGCCGCTCATTGGCCTCGCACGCACCGAAGGACGAAACGGTACGCGTGCTCGGTCCCGCCGAGGCGCCGATCGCCGTGGTGCGCGGCCGCCACCGCCAGCGGCTGTTGGTGAAGGCGCCGCGCAACTTTGATTTGTCAGGCTATTTGCGCGAGTGGCTGGCCAAGGCGCCCAAGCCGCGCGGCAATGTGCAGCTTGCGGTGGACGTCGATCCGCAAAGCTTCTTGTGAGGCAAACAGCCGCGCCGCCTCACTCCGGCATCTCGTCGTGCTTCACGTTCGGCTGCAGCAGCACGCTCGCGGCGGCGGCGAAGATCAGCGCGAAGCCGATGATGTCGAGCGTCGAGGGGCGCTCGCCGGCGAGCCAGGCCGATCCGATGACGCCGACCACCGGCACCAGCAACGAGCCGAGCGACGCGGTCATCGCCGGCAGCCGCACGACGACGACGAACCAGAGAAAATAGGTAAGCCCCATGCCGAGCACGCCGTTGTAGCCGATCCAGGCCTGGGTGCGTGTCGGCAGCGACAACAGATCGGGCACGCCCTCGAAAACAAGCATGCCGGCGACCAGGATCAGCGCGCCGAACAGCAGTTGCCAGGCGGCGATCGCCAGCATCGGCGCACGGATGTCGGACCACTTCATGTAGATGCTGCCGGCTGCCCAGGTCCAGGCGCAGCCGAGCGCGAACAACGCGCCGAGCGGCAGGCCGACTTGTGCCGCCGGCCAGATCAGGATCGTTAGTCCGGCGGCACATAGCGCTAACGCGGCGAGCTTGACGGCATTGAATTGCTCCTTGAGCAGCCAACGCGCCAATAGCGCCGACCAGATCGGCATCGAATAGGCGATGACGATGGCGCGCGAGGTGGTGCCGAACACCTGCGCATAGGCCGAGCAGACGTTGAAGATGGCGACGTTGAATAGGCCGGCGATCAGGATCTTCATGCGCTCGCCGCGCGGCACGGCGATGCTGCGGCGGCCGATGAGCGCGGCGGCGAACAGCGTCACGGTGCCGAGTCCGATGCCGATCCCGCGCAAGCTCCACGGCCCCAGCTCTTCGAGGATGATGCGCGCGGCGACCCAGTTGAAGCCCCACATCAGGCCGATGAGCACGACCAGCACCCGGGCGCTGGCCGCGGGCTCCGGCGCGAGGGAGCTTGCCCTGCCGGCGGCACTCATTCCGGCATCTCGGTATGCTTGACGGTCGGCTGCAGCAGCACGCAGGCGGCCGCCGCGAAGATCAGCGCGAAGCCGACGATGTCGGGCACGCTCGGCCGTTCGCCGAGAACGATGGCGGAAGCCGTGACGCCGATCACCGGCACCAGCAGCGAGCCGATCGACGCCGTCACCGTCGGCAGCTTGCCGACGATCGACCACCACAGGAAATGGGCAAGCCCGACGCCGAACACGCCGACATAGAGGACCGCCAGCAGCGCGTCGGTGTGCACCGGCCACAGCCGCGGATAGCCGTCGACCGTGAAGGTGCCGACGGCGATGAAGCAGAAGCCGAACAGCAGCTGCCAGGCGGCGTTGGCGAGCGGCGCCACAGTCACCTTCATCCATTTCACGTAGACGGTGGCGAAGGCCCAGCTGAACGCGCAGCCGAGCGAATAGACCACCGCGCGCGGCACGCCGCTGCCGGAGATGAGCGGCGAGACCAGGATCGTCAGGCCAGCGACGCAGAGGCCGAGAGCCAGCCAACGCACCCCGTTCAGCCGCTCGCGCAGCAGCAGCCGGCTCAGCACCGCGGCCCAGATCGGCATCGAATAGGCGATGATGATGGCGCGCGAGGTCGCCCCGTCCACCTGGGCGAAGGCGGACAGCACCTGGAAAAGCGCGACATTGAAGAAGCCTGCCACCATGACGTGCAGGCGTTCGCTGCGCGGCACGCGCAGGTCGTGGCCGGTCAAGAGCGCGGCGCTGAACAGCGTGAGGGCCCCGATGCCGGAGCCGGCAAAGCGCAGGCTCCAGGGCGGCACCTCGGGCAGTGCGATGGCGGCGGCGATCCAGTTAAAGCCCCAGGCGAAGGCGAGCAGCAGCACCAGAAGCTTGGCGGAGCCGGCGGCGACCGGCCCGGCCTGCGCCTCAACCGGCGCGGCTTTCCTCATAGGGGTATCGGGCATGCTAGCGTCGGCTTCCCGGGCTTGGAACTGGCGGCCGCCGCCGCTTCCTTGGACGTTTCTTGGACGCAGCCTCAACGCTATCGTGCTGGCGCGCCGCTGGCGAGGTATGGCTGGCATGTCGGGGACATCGCGACGGTCCCGTCCACCGAAAGTCGAAGCCGGCCGGCGGCCCACGATTCCGGCATAGGAGAAGTGCTGCGCCAAGGCGCCGTGTTGCACCGCGTTGGCCGCTGTGTTAGCTAGCCGAGCGATTTCTGGGGGTTTTCCGCGGGCATCCGCGACGTCCCCGAAGATCGGAATTCCCTCTTGAATTCCAAGAGCTTGGCGCCGCCCCCTCCGCGACGGCGCAGGCGTGTGAACGAAGTAGAAAAACGGGCGTCCTCGTGGCAGGCACAGACTCGATTATTTCCGGCATGGCGGGCCGCTACGCCAACGCCCTGTTCGAGCTCGCGCTCGAAGAAAAAGCTCTCGATGCGGTACGAAGCGACCTCGACAAGTTCGATGCGCTGATCGCCGCCAATGCCGATCTCAACCGCCTGGTGCGCAGCCCGGTCTATGGCGCCGACGAGCAGCTCAAGGCGCTGTCGGCGATCCTCGACAAGGTCGGCATCGGCGGCATCGCCGCCAACTTCCTGCGCGTCATCACCACCAACCGCCGCCTGTTCGCCGTGCGCGGCATGATCCGGGGTTTCCGCGCGCTGGTCGCCAAACACCGCGGCGAAGTCTCGGCGGACGTCACCGTCGCCGAGGCGCTCAACGGCAGCAATCTCGAGGCGCTCGAGAGCGCTCTCAAATCGGTCACC
>CAWHJZ010000043.1:0-25080 GCA_963829785.1 uncultured Pseudomonadota bacterium
GCGCCGCCGAGGACATCGAAGAGGCGATCACCGAGGAAGGCAAGGTGTTGGTGTGATGAACGCTCCCACGACGTCCCATTATCCGGCCAAGACGGTCAACGAAGGCATCGTGACCCACACCCTGTCGGTGCTGGTCGACAACGAGCCGGGCGTGCTGGCGCGCGTCATCGGCCTGTTCTCCGGCCGCGGCTACAATATCGACTCGCTGACGGTGTCGGAGACCGAGCACCGGAATCACCTGTCGCTTATTACCATCGTCACCACCGGCACGCCGATGGTGATCGAGCAGATCAAGAACCAGCTCGACCGGCTGGTGCCCGTGCATCACGTGGTCGACATGACGCTCGTCGGCAACTCGATCGAGCGCGAGCTCGCCATGGTCAAGGTGCGCGGCAGGGGCGAGCACCGGGTCGAGGCGCTGCGGCTGGCCGACGCCTTTCGCGCCCGCGTCATCGACGCCACCACCGAGAGCTTCGTGTTCGAGATCACCGGCAACTCGAGCAAGGTCGAGCAGTTCATCGAATTGATGCTGCCGCTCGGCCTGATCGAGGTGGCGCGTACCGGCATCGCGGCGATCCGGCGCGGGCCGGGGGAGGCGTAAGCGGCGGCCGGACGCGGTCCGGCGCCCGGTCATTGGCAATGCCTCTCGACATATTCCTTGCTCTCGTCACCTTCGCCTTCGTCATGGCGTTCACGCCGGGGCCGAACAACATCATGCTGGCGGCTTCCGGCGTGAATTTCGGCTTCGCCCGGACCATTCCCCACGTGACCGGCGTGGCGATCGGCTTTGTCGTCCTGATGTTCGCCTGCGGCGCGGGGCTCGGGCTCGTCTTCGCCGCGGTGCCGGCGCTGCAATTGGCGCTCAAGGTGGCCGGTGCGGCCTACCTGCTCTGGCTCGCCTACAAGGTGGCGACCGCGCACCAGCGGAGTGATGACGGCAAGGGCCCGGCGCGGCCCTTCACCTTCTGGCAGGCGGCCGCGTTCCAATGGGTCAATCCGAAGGGGCTGGTGGCCGCGCTCAGCGCCGTCGCCCTCTACATCCGTCCCGGCCATCAGGCCCAGGATCTGGCCGTCATGCTGGCCGCGTTCGGTGTGATCACCGCCGGTTCGGCCATCACCTGGGCGGGCTTTGGCGTGGCGCTGCGCCGGCTGTTGCAGGAGCCGCGCCGGGCGCGCCTGTTCAACGGGGCCATGGCGCTGCTTTTGGTCGCCAGCATCGTGCCGATGGTGACTTGAAAGGGCAAAACTAAGGGATTCCGGGCCTTGTCGGCGGTCCCGGGGCGTCCTAGAAGCAGGGCCGACATTTCCGGGGCTCGAGCATGATCCCGAAAAGTGGGAACCGGTTTTCGGAAAAGATCATGCTCAAACAACAAGGTGAGATTATGGGCCGGCTTGCCGGACCGTGGTCGAACTCTAGAGGATCATCATGCGTGTTTACTACGATCGCGACGCCGACCTGAACCTGATCAAGGGCAAGAAAGTCGCCATTATCGGCTACGGCAGCCAGGGCCACGCCCACGCGCTGAACTTGCGCGATTCCGGCGTGAAGGAGGTCGCGGTCGCGCTGCGCAAGACCTCCGCCGGCGTCAAGAAGGCGCAAGGCGAGAAGCTCAAGGTCATGGAAGTGGCGGAAGCCGCCAAATGGGCCGACGTGATGATGATGCTCACGCCCGACGAGCTGCAGGGCGACATCTATAACGACCACATCGCCAAGAACATAAAGGAAGGCGCGGCGCTGATGTTCGCGCACGGCCTTAACATCCACTTCAATCTGATCGAGGCGCGCCCCGACATCGACGTGATGATGGTGGCGCCGAAGGGCCCCGGCCATACCGTTCGCTCCGAGTATCAGCGCGGCGCCGGCGTGCCGTGCTTGCTGGCGGTGCACAAGGATGCCTCCGGCAACGCCCATGACCTCGGCCTGTCCTATGCCGCGGCGATCGGCGGTGGCCGCGCCGGCATCATCGAGACCACCTTCAAGGAAGAGTGCGAGACCGACCTGTTCGGCGAGCAGGCGGTGCTGTGCGGCGGCGTGGTCGAGCTGATGAAGGCGGGCTTCGATACGCTGTGCGACGCCGGCTATGCGCCGGAGATGGCCTATTTCGAGTGCATCCACGAGATGAAGCTGATCGTCGACCTGATCTACGAAGGCGGCATCGCCAACATGAACTACTCGGTATCGAACACCGCCGAGTACGGCGAATACGTCACCGGCCCGCGCATCATCACCCAGGAGACGCGCGCCGAGATGAAGCGCGTGCTCGACGACATCCAGTCCGGCCGCTTCACCCGCGACTGGATGCTGGAGAACAAGGTCAACCAGACCTCGTTCAAGGCCACCCGCGCCAAGCTCGCCGAGCATCAGGCCGAACAGGTCGGCGCCAAGCTGCGCGACATGATGCCGTGGATCAAGGAGCGCGCGCTGGTGGATAAGAGCAAGAACTAAGCGCGACGTATCTTAAATAACAACGTGATCGCCGGGGCTTGCCCCGGCGATTTCGTTTTAGAAGTCATCGTGTTCGCAGGCGCGAGGTGGCCGTTCTCACTTCTTCTCTATCTTCCCCCACAACCACGTCGCCACCTCCCCCGGCACGGTGCCTTGCGAGCCGCGCAAATTGGCCGCGCGCATGTCCTTCACGTCGATGGTGCCGATGAGCGGCTTTAGCGCGTCTATCAGCTTTTGGTCGTGGGCGACCTGCGGCGCCAGCAGCAGGATCGCGTCATAGGGCGGGATGGCGTTCTTCGGGTCGCTCAAGACCTTGAGATCGTATTGGGCGATGCGGCCGTCGCTGGAGAAGGCCGAGATCACGTCCACGTCGCCGCTCGCCGCCGCTTGATACATGAACGTGGCCTGCATGGATTTCTGCGTGCGGAAGCGCAGGCCATAGGCTTGCTGGATGGCCTTCCATTCCGGCCGGTCGAAGAACTCGTAATCGCCGGCAATGGTCATGGTCGCGGAATGCGCGGCGAGGTCGGCAATGGAGTTGATGCCAAGCTTGTCCGCGATCTTGCGCGGCATGGCGAGCGCATAGGCATTCTCGAAGCCGAGATCGCCCAGCATGCGCACGCCATGGGTGTTCTGAAGCCACGCCGACACCGCCTTGAGCACCACCTCGCGCGGCTTGACGTCGCTGCGGTGCATGTAATTGGCCCAGATGGTGCCGGAATAGTCGACGTACATGTCGACGTCGCCGGCGGTGAGCGCCTTGAACAGCACCGCCGAGCCGAGTCCGTCGCGGCGCGTGCTGGCGAGACCGGCGGCTTTGAGCCGCTGCTGCATCAGCGAGCCGAGGATGTATTGCTCGGTAAAGCTCTTGGTGCCGACCACGTAGGTTCTTCCGGTCGCGGCCTGGCCCGGCACCAGCGCGGCCAGCACCACCAGAGCCAAGCCGGCGCCGCCGGCAGCAACGCGCAGGCGGCTGCGGGCGGCGACGCCATGTTCCATCAGCGCCAGCAACTGATCGACCACCAGCGCCAGCGCGGCGGCGGCGATGCAGCCGAAGATGACGAAAACCCAGTTCTGCGTCTGCAGGCCGGCGAAGATGTAGTTGCCGAGGCTGGTCTGGCCGATGGGGGTCGCGAGTGTCGCGGTACCGATCACCCAGACCGCGGAGGTGCGGATGCCGGCCATGATGACAGGCGCCGCCAGCGGCAGTTCGACCTGGCGCATGGACTGGCCGGGCGTCATGCCGATGACGCGGGCGGCATCGCGCAGGCGCGGATCGACGCCGTTCAAGCCGGTCACCGTGTTGCGCAAGACCGGCAGCATGGAATAAAGCGCCAGCGCCAGCACCGAGGGCAGGAAACCGAGTGCCGAGAAGCTTAAGCCGAACAGCCGCTCCGACAGCGCGGCGATGGCGAGCAGCAGCGGATAGAACAGCGCCAAGAGCGCGATGCCGGGGATGGTCTGGATGACGCTCGCGACCGTCAGCAGGCTGCCGCGCAGCACCGGCCGGCGCATGGATAGAATGGCGAGCGGCAGGCTGATGCCGAGGCCGATGGCAAGCGCGGTGATGCTCACCAGCACGTGGCTGCCGAGATAGTCCGGCAGCCGGGCCCAGGCGGCGGCGAGATGGGCGTCGAACTCCATTTTGGCAATTTGGCATGGGGGAGGGCGCGGTGAAACCCACGGCGCCAACTGTTCCCGCTTTCCGGTTGTTTGCAAGTGGCGGGCAAGCGGCTAGTTTGCGCCCAGTCATGGAAGACCCGGCTCATCAAATCAGCGACGAAAAGACGGCCGTCGCGCTCAACGACGTGGTGGTGGCCTTCCGCATCGCGGGCGGCGGCACGTATACGGCGGTGGAACGCGCAAACCTGAGCGTTGCCGCCGGCGAATTCGTCGCCATCGTCGGGCCGACCGGCTGCGGCAAGTCCACGCTTCTGAATATTGCCGCCGGGCTGTTGCCGCCCGCGGCGGGCCGCGTCGATATCTTCGGGACGCCTTTGGGCGCGCTCAACCGGCAGGCCGGCTATCTGTTCCAGGCCGATGCGCTGTTTCCCTGGAAGACCGCGCTCGAGAACGTCGCCATCGGGCTGGAGACGGCGGGGATGCCGGCAAGTGAGGCGCGCCCGCGTGCTCAGGAATGGCTCAAGCGCGTGGGCTTAAGCGCCTTCGGCGACCGCTATCCGCATATGCTCTCCGGCGGCCAGCGCAAGCGCGTGGGGCTGGCGCAGGTGCTGATCCGCGATCCCAAGATCTTGCTGATGGACGAGCCGTTCGGTCCGCTCGATGCGCAGACCCGGCAGATCATGGGCAACCTGCTGCTCAACCTGTGGAGCGCCGACCGCAAGGCGGTGCTGTTCGTCACCCACGACCTGGAAGAGGCGATCGCGCTCTCCGACCGCGTGGTGATCATGTCGGCGGGGCCGGCGTCGCGCATCATCGGCGATTGGCGGGTGCCGCTGAAGCGCCCGCGCGACGATATTTCCGAGGTGAAGCTCGACCCCGCCTTCCACGACCTGCACCGCGACATCTGGCATAGCCTCAAGGCCGAAGTGGTCAAGGGCTACGCGCAAGCGGAGGGGCAATGATCATGTCGCGGTCAGCGCTGCTCTCCCTGCAAATCCTGGTCGCGGTCGTGTTCGTCGTGCTGTGGTATGTCCTGACGACCTATCCGATCTTCGGCCACGTCGTGCTGCCGCCGTTCTTCTTCTCCAATCCGGTGGACGTGGCGAAGCAGGTCGTCGCCTGGTTCGTCAGCGGCATCATCTGGAAGCATCTGTGGGTGACGCTCGAGGAGTCGATCCTGGCTTTCGTCATCGGTTCGATCGGCGGCGTGCTGGTCGGCTTCTGGTTCGCGCGCCAGCCGCGCACGGCCGCGGTGTTCGATCCTTACGTCAAGATGGCCAACGCGCTACCGCGCGTCGTGCTGGCGCCGATCTTCACGCTCTGGCTGGGGCTGGGCATCTGGTCGAAGGTGGCGCTCGGCGTGACGTTGGTGTTCTTTATCGTGTTCTTCAACGTCTACCAGGGCGTCAAGGAGGTCTCGCCCACCGTGCTCGCCAACGCGCGCATGCTGGGCATGAACGAGCGGCAGCTGATGCGCCACGTCTACTGGCCCTCGGCCTTGTCGTGGATGTTCTCCTCGCTGCATACTTCTGTTGGTTTTGCTGTTGTTGGTGCTGTGGTGGGCGAGTATCTCGGCTCCGCCGCCGGCCTCGGCTATCTGATCCAGCAGGCCGAGGGCGTGTTCGACGTCGCCGGCGTGTTTGCAGGGATGTTCGTGCTGGCGGCCTTCGTCATCGTGATCGACATGATCGTCACGCTGGTCGAAAGGCGGCTGCTGGTCTGGCGGCCGGCGCCCAGCGACGCCCGGCCGTAAGGTGGGCCGGGCTCCGCGATCGGAACACATCAGCCATTTCGAATACGGCTAGGCAGCATCTTTGCCCTGGCCTATGGTTGGCGCCGTAACGGCCACAAGTCGAAGGCCGTCCCCAAGAAGGAGGAATACCCATGGGCGAACGCTTTATTCGCCGTCTCGTTACCTCGCTCGTAGCCCTGGTGCTGTCGACTGGCTTTGCTTTCGCGCAGATGCCGAAGGTGACGCTCGCCATCGGCGGCGCCTCGTGCCTGTGCTACCTGCCCACCATGCTCGCCCATCAGCTCGGCGAATACAAAAAGGCCGGCGTCGATGTCGACATCGTTCAGTTCAAAGGCGGCTCGCAGGCGCTGAAGGCCGTGCTCGGCGGCAGCGCCGACGTGGTGTCGGGCTATTTCGACCATTGCGTCAATCTCGCCGCCAAGGGCCAGCACCTGCAGGCCTTCGTGGTCTATGACCGCTTCCCCGGCCTCGTGCTGGTGGTCTCGCCCAAGCACACGGCCGAGATCAAATCGATCAAGGACCTGGTGAACAAGAAAGTCGGCGTGTCGGCGCCCGGCTCCTCCACCGACTTCTTCCTGAAATATCTGCTGAGCCAGAACGGCGTCGATGCCAATTCGGTCGCCGTGATCGGCGTCGGCCTTGGCGCCTCCGCCATCGCGGCCATGGAGCAGGGCCAGATCGATGCCGCCGTCATGCTCGATCCGGCGGTGACCGTGCTCGCCGGCAAATACAAGGATCTGCGTCTCCTGAGCGACACCCGCTCCGAGAAGGATACGCTTGCCGTGTTCGGCGGCCAGTATCCGGGCGGCGCGCTCTATACCAAAGCCGATTGGATCGCCGCGCATCCCAAGGAAGCGCAAGCCATGGTCAATGCGATCGTTTCCACGCTGAAGTGGATCCATTCGCATTCGGCCGAGGAGATCACCGCCAAGATGCCGCCCGCGTTCACCAAGAACAAGGCGCTCTATATCGCGGCGCTGAAGAACACCATGTCGATGTACTCCAACGACGGCAAGATGGACCCCAAGGGTGCAAAGGCGGTGCTCGCGGTGTTCGCCAAGTCGTCGCCGGCGATCGCCAAGGCCAACATCGATCTGTCGAAGACCTACACCAACAAGTTCGTCGACGCGGCGAACAAATAGCGAGAACGGTTGCCGCGCTCACCTCCCCCCGCTAAAGCGGGGGGAGGGAGAAGACCATGAACATTCTTTCCATCCAGTCCCACGTCGCCTACGGCCATGTCGGCAATTCCGCCGCCGTGTTCCCGCTGCAGCGCATCGGCGTGGAGGTGTGGCCGATTCACACGCTGCAGTACTCCAACCACCCCGGCTATGAGGAGTGGCAGGGCGAGGTATTCCATGCCGATCTGATCAGGAAGCTGGTCGCCGGCATCGAACAGCGCGGCGTATTGGGCGAGTGCGACGGCGTGCTCTCGGGCTACATGGGCAGCGCCGAGATCGGCGCCGCGATCCTCGAGGCGGTGGCGACGGTACGCAGGGCCAACCCGTCGGCGCATTATTGCTGCGATCCGATCATCGGCGACAGGAACCGCGGCATCTTTGTCGCGCAAGGCATTCCCGAATTCATGAAAGCGAAGGCGGTGCCGGCCGCCGACATCATCACGCCCAACCATTTCGAGTTGGATTTCCTCTCCGGCCGCGAGAGCAAGAGCTTGGCCCAGGTGCGCGACGCGGTGAAGGCGGTGCACGATCTCGGGCCACGGGTGATCCTGGTGACGTCGCTGCACAGCGAGGAGACGCCGGAGGACGCGATCGATCTATTGGCGTCCGACGGCGAGCGCTGCTTCCGCCTGCGTACGCCGCGGCTGCAAATGGTGGTCAATGGAGCGGGCGATGCCATCGCCGCGCTGTTCTATGCGCATTACCTGCGTGACGGCCGCATCGACGAGGCGCTGAACAAAGCGGCCTCCAGCATTTTCGGTGTGTTGAAGAAGACGGCGGAGGCGGGCACCCGCGAAATCCAGCTCATCACGGCGCAGGACGAATTCGTCGAGCCGAGCGAGCTGTTCGAGGCGGAAGAGCTCGGCGTATAAGCGGTCCTCAAGTAACGCATCGATTATATTGATTGTTCATGGGGCCCTCATGCGGGCTAAACAGGCCGCGTCGGCATTCCGCCGTGGCGCAATCCAATATCGGCCATCACTATGAAACGCCGCTTCGTTACCCTCGACGTCTTCACCGACCGGCGCTTTGCCGGCAATCCGCTTGCCGTCGTGCTGGAGAGCGATGGGCTCGACACCGCGGCGATGCAGGCGATCGCGGCCGAGTTCAACCTGTCGGAGACGGTGTTCGTGTTGCCGCCGAAAGACGCCGCGCACCGCGCTGGCTTACGCATCTTCACGCCCACGCGCGAACTGCCCTTCGCCGGCCATCCGACCGTGGGCACGGCGGTGCTGCTTAGCCTGCTCGACGGAGGTGGGGAGACGCGCGCCATGGTGCTGGAAGAAAACATCGGTCCGGTGACGTGCCGGGTGACGCCGGCGGAGGACCGGGGTGAAGCGACATTCGATCTGCCGTCGCTGCCGGTGGAGGCGGGCGCGCCGCCGCCGGTCGCGATTCTGGCAGAAGCGCTGGGCATCGCAGTGGACGACATAGGTTTCGGCGATTTCACGCCGCGCTGCTGGTCGGCCGGTAACGGCGCCATCTTCGTGCCGCTCAGGAGCCTGGACGCCGTCGGCCGCGCCAAACCTAACCTCGCAATTTTCGACTCGGCGTTGACCGGACCGGCCCATGGCGCCGTCTTCGTCTTCACCCGGGAAACCGTCGAGGCCGGCCACGATTTCCATGTCCGCGTGTTCGCGCCGGCCATGGGTATGATCGAGGATCCGGCCACCGGCTCGGCGGCGGCATCCTTCGCCGGCGAGCTGGCCCGCTTCGGCGGGCTCGCCGACGGCGCGCACAGCGTGACCATCGAGCAGGGCTATGAGATGCGCCGGCCGAGCCTGATTGCGTTGTCGTTGACCATCGCCGGCGGAACGCTTACCAGGGCGACGATTGGCGGCGACGCCATCATCGTTACGGAAGGTGCGATCATCGGATGAATATTGACGCTGGCGGTTTCGCCGATCCACCGGTTCTGGTCGTCGAACGGCTGGCATTCAGCCTCGTGCAGAAGCCTTGGCCGTGGGCGGACGCGAACCGCAAGACGATCGACGATCATTTTGCCGCGCTCAAGCGTGAGCGTCCCTTGGTCTGGAACGGCCGCGTTTTGCTGCAGCACACTCAAATGTTGACGTCCAACATGTTGCAGGGCGAGTTTTTTGAAACCGATTTCGCCAGTATTGATGCATGGCGGGCATTGGGTCGCCCCGATCCTTCTGTAAAAGATTGTTTTGCAGCCGTCGCGATTGGCACCGCGGATGGCGCCTGGCTCCTCGTCGAAATGGGACCCGAGACGGCCAATGCAGGTCTCATCTATTTCTGCGCCGGGGTTCCCGATCCGGCCGACATCGTTGACGGCGTAATCGACTTTGAGCACAGCGCCTGGCGCGAGTTGCTGGAGGAAACCGGCTTGAGCCGGGCGGACGTGATCGGCGGAGCCGGGCTGGACCGTCATCAACGAGAGGAAACGAACGGCGGTGATTAAGGTCGTACATATGTCCGATGCCGCCGAGCCGGCGCGTGCCCGGCTCATGCGCAACATCAATCAGCAGAAAATGCCGGAATTGTCCGATATCCGGATTGTGCGCAATGCAGCCGATCTCAATGCTAAAATGCCGCCTTTCGTCGCTGCCTTCTTGCATCATCGATGGGGTGGCGCGAATAGTCCGTCCGCCAATTTGATTGAGGCCGCTCATGAAATTCTCGGATATCGCCAAACGCTTTCGCATCGACAAGCCTGACAGGTTCAAGCTTGCCGATTGCGATTGCGCCGACACGTGCGACCTCGACATCGACAAGAAAGAAGCGAAGGAGATGCTGGAGGAGGGCGTCAAGCAGCTGTCCGACCTTCAGGAAAAACTATACGCCGACGACCGCTGGTCGATGCTGCTGGTGTTCCAGGCGATGGATGCCGCCGGCAAGGACGGCGCCATCAAGCATGTCATGACCGGCATCAACCCGCAGGGGTGCCAGGTTCGCTCGTTCAAGGCGCCGAGCGCGGAGGAACTCGACCACGATTTCCTGTGGCGGATTGGCAAGGCGCTTCCAGAGCGCGGTCGCATCGGCATTTTCAACCGCTCTCATTACGAGGAAGTGCTGGCAGTACGGGTGCATCCGGAGTTCTTGGAAAAACAGAAACTGCCGCCCTCCCTCAATCATAAAAACATTTGGCAGCACCGCTTCGAGTCGATCCGCAATTTCGAGCAGCACATCGCGCGAAGTGGCACGTGCGTGCTCAAGTTCTTCCTCAATGTCTCGCGTGAAGAGCAGCGCAAACGATTCTTGGACCGCATCGACGAACCGGCCAAGAACTGGAAGTTCTCCATGTCGGATGTCAGCGAGCGCGCGCGCTGGGACGACTACATGGCGGCCTATGACGAGATGATCCGCGAGACCAGCCGGCCCGAAGCGCCTTGGTACGTGGTGCCGGCCGACAATAAGTGGTTCACGCGGTTGGTGGTGGCGGCCGCAGTGGTCGAGGCGATGAACGAGCTGGATCTGGAGTTCCCCAAGGTCGGTGGCGATATGCTCAAGGAATTGCAGCAGGCCAAGAAGGCGCTGGAGGCCGAGAAGCCGTAACGGGCCGGCAAACGCCGCCGGCTAGGAACGTCAGCAATGTTGACCCAAATCTTGATGCTTCAGCACGCTTGATTTCGCCGCCCCCTTTCCGCTAGAAGCGGGGCATCCACCATGCGGTTAACGCGGGCTTTACCAAGGTCCGCCACCATGACCGTTAGAGACGAGGGACTTTGAGAGCCATGTCGACGCGCCACCCATCTTGCGCGATCGAGCGGGCGGCCTCCCAGGCCGGGCCCGCGGCCTCCCTCATTCTGGGCTCGCTCCTTCTCCTTATCCGCCCCTGAGGGCCGGCAGGGCAATCACGCCTGGGCACTCGGGGGATTTGACGGAGAAACCCCTTAGGAGCGCCCCAAGCGGCGCATGAGCGATAGAGAAGGACCACCATCATGAGTACGACCGCCAAGTCCGATCAGGACCGCGTCGTCATTTTCGACACCACCTTGCGCGACGGCGAGCAATGTCCCGGCGCGACCATGACCCACGAGGAGAAGCTCGAGGTCGCGGAACTGCTCGATGACATGGGCGTCGACATCATCGAGGCCGGCTTCCCGATCGCTTCGGAAGGCGACTTCGCCGCCGTGCACGAGATCGCCAAACGTGCGAAGAATTCGGTGATCTGCGGGCTGTCGCGCGCCGCCTTCAAGGACATCGACCGCTGCGCCGAGGCGATCAAGCCGGCCGAGCGCCGGCGCATCCATACTTTCCTGTCCACCTCGCCGGTGCATATGAAATACAAGCTGCAGAAGGAGCCGCACGAGGTCTACGAGATGGTGATCGCGCAAGTCACGCGCGCGCGCGGCCACACGGACGACGTCGAATGGTCGTCGGAGGACGGCACCCGCACGGAGCTCGACTTCCTCTGCCGCTGCGTGGAAGCCGCGATCAACGCCGGCGCCACCACCATCAACATCCCCGACACCGTCGGCTACTCGGTGCCGGAGGAGTACTACAATCTCTTCAAGACCGTGCGCGAGCGCGTGCCCAATTCCGACAAGGCGGTGTTCTCAACCCATTGCCACAACGATCTCGGCATGGCGGTGGCCAATTCGCTCGCCGGCGTGAAGGCGGGCGCGCGCCAGATCGAATGCACCATCAACGGCATCGGCGAGCGCGCCGGCAACGCCGCGCTGGAAGAAGTCGTGATGGCGATGAAGGTCCGCAATGACGTGTTGCCTTACGCCACCGGCATCGACGCCACCATGCTGACGCGCGCGTCCAAGCTGGTGTCGGCGGCGACCTCGTTCCCGGTCCAGTACAACAAGGCCATCGTCGGCCGGAACGCCTTCGCCCACGAGAGCGGCATCCACCAGGACGGCATGCTCAAGAACGCGCAGACCTACGAGATCATGACGCCGGAATCGGTTGGCGTGAAGCAGACCTCGCTGGTCATGGGCAAGCATTCCGGCCGCCACGCCTTCGTGCACAAGCTGGAGGAGCTGGGCTACGAGTTGGCGTCGAACCAGCTCGAAGACGCCTTCGTGCGCTTCAAGGCGCTGGCTGACCGCAAGAAGCAGATCTACGACGAGGACATCGAGGCGCTGGTGGACGAGGAGATCGCCACCGGTCACGACCGCATCAAGGTGGTGTCGCTGACCGTGATCGCCGGCACGCAAGGTCCGCAGTCGGCGACGCTGACGCTCGACGTCGACGGCAAGCAGGTCACCACGCAATCGACCGGCAACGGTCCGGTGGACGCGATCTTCAACGCGATCCATGCGCTGGTGCCGCACGAGGCGGTGCTCGAGCTCTATCAGGTGCACGCGGTGACCGAGGGCACCGATGCGCAGGCCGAAGTATCGGTGCGGCTGTCCCATGACGGGCGTTCCTACACGTCGCGCGGCGCCGATCCCGATACGCTGGTGGCATCCGCCAAGGCGTATCTGGGCGCGCTCAACAAGATGACCACCCGGCGCAACAGGGAGCCGGGCGTCGAGCACCGGATTCATTCACAAGACGTTGGCTGATCGAGGCCGCCAAGAGTTAGCAAGCGTTGGATGGAGCCCGGTTCCGGTCGTACTGGAGCCGGGCTTCGTCGTTTCGCGGGCGCCAGCGTCCGGTCAAGAGAGGCGAATAAGAGTCCAAAGTCGGAGCCCAAAACAAGAGCGCCTCCACAGGCGAAGGCGCGGCTTAGGGCCATCTTTACCCTGAATGCTCCGGTCCGGCCGCAACATTACAAATTCGTCACATTGCACAGGGTTTGGGGTGTCCCGCCCGTTTAACATTCAACGCAACCGCTTTCGCGGGCGGCGTCTCTCACGAGGCGGTGTGCCGTTTCGAGACCGGCAGCGTGGATTGCGCAACCATCGCGGCGGTCGCGAGCGGCCGTCGGTGAAGAGGAGGATATCGATATGTGGAAGACTGTTCTTGCCGGCACCACCGCGCTGGCGATCGCCGGCGCCACGCTCGCCTACGCTAAACCGGGCGATGGGAGAGGCGACCGCGCGCAAGGCTGGCGGCCGAGCGTGCAGGACATCACCGCCTTCGGCGATGCGCGCATCGCCGCGTTGAAGGCGGGCCTGGAATTGACCGCCGAGCAGGAGAAGCACTGGCCGGCGGTCGAGAGCGCCATGCGCGATCTCACCAAGCAGCGCGCCGAACGCGTCACCGCTCGCCGTGAGGCGAAGAAGCCGGGCAATCCGGTCGAGCGTCTGGGCCGCCGCGCCGAGGCGATGGAGAGCCGCGGCGCCGCGCTGAAGAAGCTCGCCGAAGCGGCGGCTCCGCTCTATGCCAGCCTGGATGACGCCCAGAAGCACCGCTTCATGGTGTTGGCGCGTCTCGGCGGCCGGCAGTTCGGCCACGGCCATCACGGCTGGCGCGGCCGCCACGATGGACGCGGCTCCGGTCGCTGGCACCACCACCGCGGTCCGCGTGGTAATGGCCCGCGTGGGCCGGCCGGCGGCCCCGGCCAGCAGTAAGCCGGCCTGACGAGAAGCGGACGGCGGCCAACGACGCGCTCCCCCCACGCGACCCAAACCGCTGTCCACGCCGCCGGGCTCGTCCCGGCGGCTTTTTCATTGGATTTCCGGCACTTGGAACAGGCGGCCTAGCTGGACAGCGCGGGCGGCCTTTGCTAAGGCACCCCAGCTTGGCGGCGCTTGCCGCCAGTGGTGACCCGGGCGCATAGCTCAGTTGGTAGAGCAGCTGACTCTTAATCAGCGGGTCCAAGGTTCGAGTCCTTGTGCGCCCACCATTGCCCCGCACATTACCATCGCCGCCGCCGGCGTCGCAGCCGGTTCTCTTTGCGAGACATTGGGCGATGGCGGCGTCGTTAACTAAATTCGGCGGCGGCTGAACCGGCGAAGCCGAACTCCGATCAGGCGGCAATGCAATGGCTGAGGGTTCTTCCGACGATCAAACCCACGCCGCGCCGCGGAAAGGCGAAACTTTCCGGCCTGCCGTCAAGTTTGCAGCGGCCGCGCTTTTCGTCTTGTTGCTGGTGGCGCTGGTCGTGCTCGCCGAGGTGGTCCTTCGCTACACATCGGACTTCGGGGCAGGGCCGTCGCCGGAAAAGGGGCCGAGCCCGGTGATCTACAGCAAGGAAGAGCAGCGGCGCGACCTGCCGCATTTCACCGAACGGCAAGGCAGCCAATGCGTCGAAGTCCGCTCCGGGTTGAACTGGGACCCGCGGTTCGGCTTCGCCAGCAAGAAACTGGACAAGGAATGCGCGCGCAAGCTGTTCGCCGCCTATCCGAAGTCGGTGGTGCTGCTGGGCGGCTCGGCAATGGAGAACATGCAGGCGCCCAACTATCTGACGACCATCGACAGTTACGCATTCGGCAAAGACAAGACCGTGGCGAGCCTGAACCTTGCGGAATCCGGCGCACGGCACTCAAACATGCTGATCCGGTTTCTGCACGAGGTGATCGAGCTGCACCCGGACTACGCGGTTTTTCTCGACGGTTTCAACGAATTCAACTCGGTCCGGTACGGCGGCGCGCCGGAAGACGACTTCTACTGGACCGCCGGCGTCAAGGACCGTGTGCAAAATCCGCTCAAGTTTTTCCGCGACAAGCTGATTGAAAAGAGCCGCCTCGCGGAGCTTATCGCGCTCAAAACCGGCTTCATCAATAGCGCCCGGTTGCCGCCCAGCCATGTCGATGCGAAATTGATCGAACAGGCTGCGGAATACTACGTGAAGATGCGCAACTACACGCAAGTGATGTGCGAGGCCTATCGCATCAAGTGCATTTTCATTATTCAGCCGACGGCGCTGGTGGAGAACACGCCGGGGGCGTCCGCCAAGGCAGTGATACGCGCCCATCAGATGAATTTCAAAGCCGACACCGAAATCTACCGGACCGGCTACGACTACATCCTGCGCAAGGCCGGCAGCAAGGTCATGGACGCCTCGCATCTTTTTGAAGGCAAGGATAATGTCTATTTGGATGTGGTTCACTTTAACAAGGTGGGCTCCGAACTGATCGGCAAGCTCATTCATTCCGCAGTGAATTGATCGGCGGCGGCATACGGCGCATGGAAAATCAGACGCACGAACAGTATTTGCGCTCCGGGACCGAAGCGCCCGGGTCCGAGCGGGCGTTCGGTCTGGTCATGGCGGGAGCGTTCGCGATTCTTGCCGCGCTAAACTTCTGGCACAGCGGGGCGCTTTGGCCGTGGCTGACCGCGCTGGCGGCGGGCTTTCTCCTCCTCGCATGGTTCCGACCCGCTACGCTCAAGCCGCTCAACTGGCTCTGGTTCAAATTCGGGCTGCTGCTCCACAAGATGGTCAGCCCGGTTATTCTCGCCCTGTTGTTCTTCAGCACATTTTTGCCGATCGGATTGATTATGCGCGCGTTCGGAAAGGATTTCCTGCGCCTGCGACGTGAGCCCGGATCGGACAGCTACTGGATCAAGCGGCAACCTACGGGGCCGGCTCCCGAGACGATGAAAGACCAGTTCTAACAAGGAAAATCGCAATGGACTTCCTGGCTGAGCTTTGGCGGTTCATCCGGACGCGCAGAAAATTCTGGCTGATTCCGGTTCTGGTCATGATGGTGGTGCTGGGTGGTCTTGTGGTGTTGAGCAAAGGTTCCGCAATCGCACCCTTCATCTACACGCTGTTCTGACAAGCCAAGATGCGTGTTCTCGGGATATCGGCCTTCTATCATGACAGCGCTGCAGCGCTGGTCGAAGACGGGACGATTCGCGCTGCCGCGCAGGAGGAGCGCTTTACCCGGCGCAAGCACGATCCGTCGTTTCCGCACAACGCGATCGCTTATTGCCTCGATGCCGGAAACTGCCGGCTCGACGACATCGATCACGTCGTCTTCTACGATAAACCGTTCCTGAAATTCGAACGGCTGCTGGAAACCTATCTCGCCTTCGCGCCGCGCGGCTTCCGTTCGTTTCGCATGGCGATTCCGCTCTGGCTGCGGGAGAAGCTGTTCCAGAAATCACTGCTGCGCGACGAGCTCGGCCGCTACAGTGAGAGCTTCGACTGGAAGAGCAGGCTGCTATTCTGCGAGCATCACCTGAGCCATGCCGCATCGGCCTTCTATCCTTCGCCCTTCGGCGAGGCGGTCGTACTGACACTGGACGGGGTCGGGGAGTGGGCGACGACGTCGGCGGCGACGGGCTCAGGCCGTAATCTGGAGATATTTCAGGAAATTCACTTTCCGCATTCGCTCGGGCTGCTCTATTCGGCTTTCACCTATTACACCGGCTTCAAGGTCAATTCCGGCGAGTACAAGGTGATGGGGCTCGCGCCCTATGGCGAGCCCAAATACGCCCAGCGCATTCTCGATAACCTGATCGATCTCAAGGCGGACGGCTCGTTCCGGCTCGACATGTCGTATTTCGACTATTGCACCGGGCTCACGATGACCAACGAACGTTTCGCCGCGTTGTTCGGCGAACCGGTGCGGGGTCCCGATCAATTGCTGACGCCGTTCCACATGGACATTGCCGCCTCTATCCAGGCGGTGCTGGAAGAGGCGGTCCTCCGGCTCACCCGGGCGCTGGCGTCGCAGACCGGCATGCGCAATTTGTGCCTAGCCGGCGGCGTGGCGCTGAATTGCGTGGCCAACGGCAAGGTGCTGCGGGACGGCCGCTTCGATGACATATGGATTCAGCCCGCGGCTGGCGACGCGGGCGGTGCGTTGGGCGCCGCGCTCGCCGCTGTTCATCTTTATGCCGGCAAGGAGCGCGAAGTGCGGTCCACCGACGGTATGGCCGGCGCGCTCTTGGGGCCGAGCTATACCCAAAGCGATATCGAACGGCGGCTCGCGGCGGCTGGGGCGCGGTTCACGACGGTCGGCACTGACGCGATGGTCGCACGGACCGCCGCCGCGCTCGCCGACCAGCAGGCGGTCGGATGGTTTCAGGGCCGCATGGAATTCGGTCCGCGCTCGCTCGGCGCACGCTCGATCCTGGGCGATCCGCGCTCGCCGACCATGCAGCGCATGCTCAACCTCAAGGTCAAATATCGCGAGAGCTTTCGCCCGTTCGCGCCGGCGGTGCTGCGCGAGGACGTTGCCGACTGGTTCGAGCTCGACGCCGATAGCCCGTACATGTTGCTGGTCGCCGCGGTGCGGGAGGACCGCCGCCGCGCCATGACCGCCGAAGAGCAGGCGCTGTTCGGCATCGATAAGCTCAACGTCGCCCGCTCCGTTATCCCGGCGGTCACCCACGTCGATTATTCGGCGCGTATCCAGACCGTCCACGCCGACAGGAATCCGATGTTCGCGGCATTGCTGACGCAATTCAAGAAGCTCACCGGTTGCCCGGTGCTGGTCAACACCAGCTTCAACGTGCGTGGCGAGCCGATCGTCTGCACGCCGGAGGATGCCTTCCGCTGCTTCATGGGCAACGAACTCGACCTGCTGGTCGTCGGCAACTGTATCCTGGAAAAGAAGGCGCAGGATTCGAGCCTCAAACAGGACTACAGCGCGGCCTTCGAGCTCGACTGATCGCCGGGCCGCTATCCGCCCTGTATGCCAAGCCCGCGTATGATGCACTCGCGGATCTGCACCGGATCGCGTTCGGTGGCGCCTGCGCGCGGGCATATGGCTGCCGCCGGGTCTGCGCTAAGGTACCAGCGGTCATTTGCCGGAGGGGGGCCATGGCGGCTGAGCAAGAAGAACTATCGTTCGTCTATTTTCCCGACAACTATCGCTGGTCGCACGGGCTCCTCATCGGGCTCAACATGGCGCCATGGGGCGGCGCCGAGATCGGCGAGGTCAACCGGATCGGACTGCGGCTGAAGGATCACGTGGGCGACGACGACGCCTGGTTTCGCGAGTGGGCGCGCGAGGCGCGCACCGTCGAAGACCGCGGCCGGGAACGCCTCGCCGAGGGATTCACATCAAGCGGCGCGCAATATCTCCAGCGCGCCAGCGCCTATTACCATGTCGGCGAGCGCTTCCTGCAGCCCAAGAGCCAAGGATGGCAATGAGGCCTATAGGCGCGGCGTCGCGGCCTTTCGCGACGCGGCCCAATACGTCAAGCGGCCGCGCATGGAGCACGTCGAAATCCCTTACGGCGACACCAGCCTGCCGGCGATCCTGGTGCACGCGGAGCCGGCCAACACCAGCGGCAAGGTGCCGGCCATGGTGTTCTTCGACGGCCTCGACGTCACCAAGGAGATTCAATATTTCAAGGGCGTCGCCGATCTGGCGGCGCGCGGCATCGCCTGTCTGATCGTGGACGGTCCGGGCAACGGCGAGAGCATCCGCTTTCGCGGGCTCTACCTGCGCCACGACACCGAGCATTATGCGACGCCCGTGTTCGACTGGCTGGCGGCGCGGCCGGAAGTCGATGAGAAGCGCATCGGCGTGATGGCAATCAGCCTCGGCGGCTATTACGCGCCGCGGGCGGCAGCCTACGAGCCGCGCTTCGCCTGCTGCATCGCCTGGGGCGCGCAGTGGAAATACCGGGAGATCTGGCAGAAGCGTTTCGAGCGCATTGCGCGGGCGGAGACGCCGTCATTGTCGGTCGCCTGGCAGCACATTGCCTGGGTGCTGAACGCGAATTCACAAGACGACGTGCTCAAGCGGCTGGAGCCGTTCGACCTCGACGGCGCGGTGCAGAAGATCGCCTGCCCGTTCCTGCTGCTGCACGGCGAGGGCGACGAGCAGGTGCCCTTGAGCGACGCGCAGAAGTGCTTCGACGCGGTGGGCGCCAAGCAGAAGACCTTCAAGATATTCACCCGCGAGGAGGGTGGCTATCACCACTGCCAGATCGACAACCAGAGCATCTGCTCGGCCTATATGTGGGACTGGCTGGAGCAGGTGTTGCAGCCGGCGCGGTAGTGCATGATCTCGAAAAGTGCAAAGCGGTTTTCCGCCAAGATCATGCACAAATGAGAAAAAGGTTGCGTCGGCCGCCGCTCACGCGTCCGGAATGACCGGCAGCAGAACGTAAGGCTGCTGGCCTTCGGCGAAATGCAGCGTGTTCTTGCCGCCGAAGATGGCCGGCGGGCGGTCGTCCGGATCGATGTGCAGGAAGGGGCCGACGCCCTTCATCGGGTAGGGCGCGTTGGGCAGCGCCGCGTCGGTGCCGTCGACCTCGTAATCCTTGCCGAGCACCGTGAGCGCGAGCTGATAGCCCGGCGGTACCACGATGGAGGTCGGCCAGATCTCGACGTCGAGCTCGACCGGCTCGCCCGGCGTGAGCGGCCATTCCTCGTCGTGCGGGTGCCAGGGCCGGTAGGGCTTCGACCGATCGGGATCGAGCTTGCGCTGCGAGGCGCGCAGCCAGCCGATGCCGACCGGCGTGCGCGGATCGTTGGAGCCGATGAAGGTGACTTCCTTGCCGGCGGGATCGAAGACCCGCAGCACCAGGAACACGTCGGCGTCGGTCGTCGCGGAGGACAAAAACAGCTTGGCGGCAACCGGCCCGGTGATCTCCAGCGGTTTGTCCGAAACCGGCAGCCGGAAGGTGAGGCCATCGCCGGTGGTTTCGTAGCTCAGCTTTTTGTCGGCCTGGGGCGCCGTGGTGCCGAGCGCGAGCCCGTCGGGCTGCAGGTAGTACTTAGTCCATTGCGTGCGGGCGAGCGGCCATTCGGCTTCGCCGCGCAGAACGAATTTTTCGCCCGGATGCCGGACATTGAGCGACACCTTGGGCTGCTTGTCCCAGCCGGTGTTCTCGCCTTTGAGGAAATGGCCGAAGAAGCGCTTCTGCAACGCCTCGCCATAGGTGCTGTAGAAATGGGTGAAGTGGGTGTCGCCATGCACCTCCAGCCATTTCTGCTTGGAGCCGGCGGCGAGCCAGCCCTCGAAATTGCCGCGCGTGTGCAGGCCGACGCCGCCCCAGTTGGCGGCGGACAGCATGGGCACATCGATCTTTTCCAGCTCGCCGGAGCGGCCGGCATAATAATCGTCCCACAGCCGGCGGCGTTTGGACTCGGCCGGGCAGTCGGCGCGGTTTTGGGCGAGTTCTTCTTCCGACAACGTTTCGGGACCGGCCGCCGGCTCGCCGGTCACCTGGCTCATATGCCCGCGATCGCCGACGCCGTGCTGCACGCGCAGCACCTGGCGGCCGAACCAGCTTTTGAAGAAGTTGCTCAGGATTCCGCCGTGCCGGCACATCTCGCGGTAATGATCGGATGAGCCCTCCCACAGGCACATGGCGGCGAGATGCGGCGGCCGCAGCGGGCCGACCTGCCACTGGTTCATGGCGTAATAGGAAATGCCGTTGAGTCCGACCTTGCCGTTCGACCAGGGCTGCACGCCGGCCCACTCGATGCATCGATAGAAGTCTTGCGCCTCGCGCGGCGACCATACGTCGAGAAAGCCGGGCGAGCGGCCGGCGCCGCGTGAATCCACGCGCACGATGGCGTAGCCGTCCGGCACCCATTTCTCCGGATCGATCAGTTCCCAGTTCTGGTACTTGTTGCTGGAGCCCTCCAGCACGTTGGGCGCCGCCTTGATCAGCCGCGCCCAGTTGCCCTTGTAGCCGTCCTGAAAAGCCTGGCCCTTGGCATAGGGCCCGTGGCTCATGATGACCGGATATTTCCCGTCGCCGACCGGACGGAACACGTCGGCGCGCAGCACCAGTCCGTCATCCATCTCGATCGCGACGTCCCAGTCGATCTGCATGCCGTCGCGGACTTCACTCTTTGTCATGGTCATGGTGACGCTCAGGCCTTCGGGGGAATGATCGGCAGCAGAATGTAGGGCTGCTGCCCAGGTGCAAAGTGCAGCGTATTCTTGCCGCCGAAGATCGCCGGCGGCCGGTCGTCGGGATCGATGTGCAGGAAGGGGCCGACGCCTTTCATCGGGTAGGGCGCGTTGTCCGGCGCGGCGTCGGTGCCATCGAGCTCGAAATCCTTGCCGCGGATGGTGAAGGCGATTGTGTAGCCCGCCGGCACGACGATGCAGGTCGGCCAGATCTCGACGTCGAGCTCGACCGGCTCGCCGGGGGTGAGCGGCCATTCCTCGTCATGGCTGTGCCAGGGCCGGTAGGGCGTGGACTCTTTCGGATCGAGCTTGCGGTGGGAAGCGCGCAGCCAGCCCAGGCTGATCGGGCAGCGCGGGTCGTTGGCGCCGATGAAGGTGACCTCCTTGCCTTCGGGATCGAACACCCGCAACGCCACGAACAGGTCGGCGTCGCTGGTGTCGGACGAGAGCCACAGCTTGGCGGCGGACGGGCCGGTGATCTCCATAGGCTTGGTCAGCGGCGCGGTGCGGAAGGTGAAGCCGTCGCCGGTGGTCTCGTAGGTGAGCGTGGTCTCGCCCTTGGGCGCGTCGGTGGAAAGCCCCAGCCCCTGCGGTTGCAGGTAATACTTGGTCCATTGCGTACGCGCGAGAGGCCACTCGTTCTCGGCCCTCAGCTCAAATTTCTCCCCCGGATGGCGAATGTTGAGCGACACGCGCGGCTGCTTGTCCCAGCCGGTGTCTTCACCCTTGAGGAAGTGGCCGAAGAATTTCTTCTGCAGTGACTGGCCGTAGTTGCTGTAGAAATGGGTGTAGTGGGTGTGGCCGTGCACCTCGAGCCACTTCTGCTTGGAGCCGGCGCGCATCCAGCCTTCGAAATTGCCGCGGCTGTGCAGGCCGAGCCCGCCCCAATTGGCCGCCGAGAGCAGCGGCGTTTCGATCTTGGAAAAGTCTGCGGTGCGGTCCGCGTAGTAGTCGTCCCACAACCGGCGCTTCTTGGGCTCTGCCGGCGTGTCGGCGCGGTTCTTGGCGAGTTCCTCCTCCGACAAAGTTTCCGGCCCGGCGGCATACTCGCCGGTTACCGCGCTCTTGATGCCGCGCTCGCCGACGCCGTGCTGCACGCGCAGAATACGGCGATTGAACCAGCTCCGGATGAAGTCGCTCAAGATTCCGCCATGGCGGCAAAGCTCGCGGTAATGATCGGAGCCACCCTCCCAGATGCAAAGGGCGGCCAGGTGCGGCGGTTTCATCGGGCTCAAACGCCACTGGTTTTTGGCGTAATGGGAAATGCCGTTGATGCCGACCTTGCCGTTGCTCCAAGGCTGCGTACCGGCCCATTCGACACACTGGTACATGTCCTCGAGGTCGCGCGGGGCCTGCACGCTGAGATAGCCGGGCGAGCGGCCGGCGCCGCGCGAGTCGACGCGCACACAGACGTAGCCGTCCGGCACCCAGCGCTCGGGATCGACGACTTCCCAGTTCATATATTTGTTGGACGAGCCTTCCAGCACCTCGGGCGCTGCCTTGATCAGCCGTTCCCAACTGCCCTTGTAGCCGACCTGGAACGGCTGCCCCTTGGCGTAGGGTCCATAGGTGAGGATGACCGGATAGTGGCCGTCGTCGACCGGCCGAAACACGTCGGCGCGCAGGACCAGCCCATCATCCATCTCGATGGGGACGTCCCACTCGATCTGCATGCCGTCACGGATTTCGCTTTTTGTGGATGTCATGTGCGGGCCCCGACAGAAATGGCAGCCAGCAGACAACAGGTCGCGCGGGCGCGCAACAACGTCCTGAAGCTATTTCAGCTATGTCACGGTCACGCCTTCAGCGCGTTCATGGTGAGCAGTTCGTAGGTCGCCACCGGCTCGTCCTTGTCGGTGTCGATCTCCACGTCCCAGCGCACCTCGCCATATTGGGCGTTGCGTGGCGATTTCTCCTTCACTGTCACCCGCACCTTAATTGTCTCGCCAGGTGAGACGGGCTTGAGGAAGCGCAGGTTGTCGAGCCCGTAATTGGCGAGCACCGGCCCCGGCGCCGGATCGACGAACAGCCCGGCGGCGAACGACAAGAGCAGATAGCCGTGGGCCACGCGGCCGGGGAAGAACGGGTGGCCCTTGGTCGCTTCCTCGTCCATGTGGGCATAGAAGGTGTCGCCGGTGAAGTTGGCGAAGTGCTCGATGTCCTTGAGCGTGACGGTGCGGGTCTTGGAGTGGAAGCTCTGCCCGATTTCCAGGTCGTTGAAGCCGTAGCGGAAGGGATGCTTCGGCTTCTCGATTTCCGGCGCGCCCTTGATCCAGCGTTGCGTGATGGCCGAGATCATCGCCGGCGAGCCCTGCAACGCGGTGCGCTGCATGTAGTGCTCCACGCCGCGCATGCCGCCGAGTTCCTCGCCGCCGCCGGCGCGGCCGGGGCCGCCATGCACCAGATGCGGCATCGGCGAGCCGTGGCCGGTTTGCTCCTTGGCGCAGTCGCGGTTGATGACGATGATGCGGCCGTGGAACGAGCCGATGCCGAACACGATGTCGCGGGTCAGCGACGTGTCGTTGCTGTAGAGCGAGGCCACCAGACTGCCTTCGCCGCGGTTGGCGAGCGCGACGGCTTGGTCGAGGTCGTCATAACCCATGACCGTCGAGACCGGGCCGAAGGCTTCGATGCTGTGTACGCTCACGGCGTTGATCGGGTCGGTGCAGTGCAGGAGCGTCGGCGGCAGGAAAGCGCCGCGCTCGCGGTCGGCGCCCTCGACCGCGAAACCCGCGAGATCGCCGAAGACGATTTCGGATTCGGCTTTCAGCTTATCGATCTGCGCCACCACGTCGCGGCGCTGGTCGAGGCCGACCACCGGCCCCATGCGCACGCCTTCGAGCGCGGGGTCGCCGACCTTCACCTTGGCGAGCCGGTCGCGCAGCGCGTCGATGACGGCGTCGACCTGCGCGTTCGGCACGAGCGCGCGGCGGATGGCGGTGCATTTCTGCCCGGCCTTCACCGTCATCTCCCTGGCGACTTCCTTGACGAACAGGTCGAACTCCGGCGTGCCGGCTTGCGCGTCCGGCGCCAGGATCGCGGCGTTGAGGCTGTCGCGCTCGGCGGTGAAGCGCACCGAATGGCGCGCGATCGAAGGATGGCGCTGCAGTTTTTCGGCGGTGCTGGCCGAGCCGGTGAAGGCGACGAGGTCCTGGCCGGTGAGATGATCGAACAGATCGCCGGTCGAGCCGATGATGCATTGCAAGCGCGCCGGGCGGCAGGATGTTCGAATTCAACGATCATGCGCACCATCGCCGCCGTCAGATAAGAGGTGACGGTCGCCGGCTTGGTCACCACCGGCACGCCGGCGAGCAGAGCGGGCGCCAGCTTTTCCAGCGTGCCCCAGCACGGGAAGTTGAAGGCGTTGATGTGGACCGCGGCGCCCTGCAGCGACGTGACGATGTGCTGGCCGACGAAATTGCCGCCCTTGGATAGCTGCTCGACGTCGCCGTCGATGAGGTAGGTGGAGTTCGGCAGTTCGCGCCGGCCCTTGGAGGCATAGACGAACATGCGTGCCGATGCCGCCTTCGATGTCGATGGCGCCGTCGGAGCGGGTGGCGCCGGTCTGGAACGACAGCTTGTAGAGCTCTTCCTTGCGCTCGGTCAGCGTCTGCGCCAGCTTCTTGATCATCTCCGCGCGCTGATGAAAAGTCAGCTTGCGCAAGTTGGCGCCGCCGACCTTGCGGGCGTGCTTAAGGATTTCGCCCATGTCGAGCCCGCCGCTCGCCACCTGCGCCACCACGTCGCCGGTGACCGCGCTGCGCACGTCGATCATTTCGCGGCCGGGCGCGGCCCAGGCATCACGCACATAGCTTTCGAGCTTCATCGAAGAGTTCCTTGAGGGCTAGCGGTCCGTTCACGGACTGGCGATTAGTCTATGGCATATTCGCTCCACTAGCATTATCGACAGCAGGCGAATTATGTTTCGGCGGGGAGAGGCCTGAGTGGCGCGAAGAAGGAGCAAGTGAGGCCGGCTTCCGCCGCGGTCGCCGCGCTGGTCGACCGGTTCCACCGCAAGCCGCCGGTGCGCGCCTGGTCGCTGATCGTCACGCTCTATGGCGACGCCATCGTGCCGCGCGGCGGCAACCTCTGGCTCGGCTCGCTCACCGAGATCATGGCGCTGTTCGGCATCGACGCCGGCCATGTGCGCACGGCCATGTCGCGGCTCACCGCCGACGGCTGGCTGGAGCGGGTGAAGGTCGGGCGCAACAGCTATTACCGGCTGTCGCGGCGCGGGCAGGGCAGTTTCATGGAAGCGACCCGCCGCATCTATTTCGCGCACGAGCCGGAGTTCGACGGCAAGCTGCGCGTGGCTTTGCTGGGGCCGGGGGCGAGCGACCGCGCGCGTCTGCGCAGGGTGCTGGAGAAGGCCGGCTTCGCCGCGCTGAGCCCGACCGCCTTTGTCGCCTGGGCGAAGCCGCCGGCATTGCCGGACAGGGC
>CAWHJZ010000044.1:0-28997 GCA_963829785.1 uncultured Pseudomonadota bacterium
GACCATATTCCTGCCATAATCTAGGACCATATTCCGTTTCACCTCCCCCGCGCGAGGGGCGTTCTGCAGGACACTGCCGAATGTGGGGGAGGGGCGGCGCCTGCTGGCGGGGCTTGTAACCCCGCCACCGGGAGGCCCCGGGTCACCGTCCGGCCCCACTACGAGGGCCTGCCTTCAATGGCTGGACGCGGCGCGGACGAAGGGCGGCGAAAGCTGCCCGGATCGGGGGCCCGGCTCGGGCCCCGTCCGCGCCCGGAAGTTACGGTCCCGGGGACTTAAGAAGCCGCACGTGGAGCGCCGGAAGGCGACGCGCTCGTCGCCAAGAGCGCGCCCCGCCGAAGCCCGATGAGGGCGGCGGCGGGAGAACCAGGTGGTTGCGCCTTTCGGCGCTCCACGCCCTCGCACTTCTTCCTTTGACGGGAAGCGCGGGGGTGAGGCGGCAGGGCAACTCTCCGGCGCAGGGCCCCGCGCGCGGAGACGATGATGCGCGCCCGCAAGTGTTCCCATGAACAAGTGTTCCCATGAAGCAGGTGTCCCCCATGAACACGAACATGAACACGACCATGAACACGAACAGGAGCATGACGAAAAGCGCGAACGAGACGGCGCGCGCGCCGGCCGATGCGCCGCCGGCCGACATGGACGCGTTCCGTTATGCGTTGGCGCGCCGCATCAGCCAGTATGTCGGCGACCGGCGCCGCGCCTGGCGCACCTGCAAGGAGCCGGCCTGCCGGCGGCATCGCCGCTGCCGGGCGCCGCGCGTCCAGTGCAGCAATGCGCCGCCGCCAAGGCCCGATCCCGATGGCCGGCGCGCCGCGCGCGCGATGGCGCAGGTTCAGCGCACGCTGCGCGATTTGCAGGGGCGGTAGCGGGAGAAGGGCGATGGCGGCCGAAACGTATTCGTTCGTCCCCGCGCAAAAATGCGTGTCGTTCGCGTCCCGCAACGGCGGCGGCGTTGCGCCGCGCTCAGTTCGTCTTGCTCGCCTGCGCCACCGTCACCGGCTTGTCGCGCCACACGTCCGGAAACAGCCGCTTCAGATTCCGAACCTTCGGCGCGTCGTTGTAGACGATGTAGGGCTGAAAGGGATGCAGGATCGCGTAATCCTGGTGATAGGCCTCGGCCGGGAAGAACGCGGCCTTCATGGTGCCGGTCTTGGTGACGATCGGCTTCTTGAACACATGGGCGGCGTCGAGTTGCGCGATGTAGTCGCGCGCGGTCTTGGCCTGCGCCGCGCTCCGCGGAAAAATCTCCGAGCGGTATTGCGGGCCGTGGTCCGGCCCCTGGAAGTTGAGCTGGGTCGGGTTGTGCGCGACCGAGAAATAGATCTGCAGGATCTTGCCGTAGGAAATCTGGCGCGGGTCGAAGGTCACCCGCACGGCCTCGGCATGCTTGGTCCGGTGCGCGCTGACGCTCTGGTAGTCGGCGTTTTTCTTGGCGCCGCCGGCATAACCGGAAACGGCGTTGGTGACGCCCTTCACGTGCTGATAGACGGCCTGGATGCCCCAGAAGCAGCCGCCGGCGATCACGGCGGTCTCGAGGCCCGCGGTGGTATCCGGCGCCTCGTGCGCGGGCGGCGGAATGACGACGGCGGGCTCGGCGGCGCGCGCCGCGAACGGCGTCACGGCAAAGGCGGCGGCAAAGGCGGAGGAGGAAAGCGGCGGATCGGCGCATGTTGTTTCTCCGGGCGTGATGGCCTTCGATAGCGCATCGCGCGCCCGGCCGCATGTCACAAGGTTACACGTCTGCGTGAGAAGGCCGGCGCGGTTCCCGCGTCATTCTGAAGCGGCCGATGGAGGTTTGCCTTGCTCCGGCCTTCCGGCCCCGCGCCGCGCGTGCCATGCTGGGCGCGGGAATCGACAACGAGGTTCGGCATGATGGTTCGACTGCTGGCGGCCTTTCTCATGACTCTTGCGTTCACCGCCCCGTCCTTCGCCGCCCAATGCGGCGGCAGTTTCAACGGCTTCCTCCGCCAGATCGCGCGCGAGGCCGAGGCGCAGGGCGTTTCACGCCGCGTCGTCAACGCGGCCTTTGCCGGCCTCACGGCCAACCCCAGGGTGATGCGCGTTCGACCGCCGCCAGGCCCACGCCTTCCGCCGCGAGGGCAGCTTCGAGAAGTTCGCCCGCACGCGCGTCACCACGTCGCGCATCAAGCGCGCCAGCAAGCTGATGCACCGCAACGCCGCGCTGCTCGCCCGCATCGAGCGGCGCTACGGCGTGCCGAAAGAACTGCTGATGGCGATCTGGACCATGGAAACCGACAACGGCATCGGCGACATGGGCAAGCTGCCGGTGGTGAGCACGCTGGCGACGCTCGCGCACGACTGCCGCCGCACCGAGCTGTTCCAGCGCGAGCTGATCGCGGCGCTGCGCATCCTGCAGCGCGGCGACCTGCCGCCAAGTCAGATGGTCGGCGCCTTTGCCGGCGAGATCGGCCAGACCCAGTTCCTGCCGTCGTCCTACATCAAGTACGGCGTCGACTTCGACGGCAACGGCCACGTCGACCTGCGCCACAGCGTGCCGGACGTGCTCGCCTCCACCGCCAATTTGCTGAAGGTCAACGGCTGGCGCGCCGGCCAGCCGTTCGGGCAGGGCACGGAGAATTTCGAGGTGATGCGGGAGTGGAACCGCTCGGAGATCTACCGCAAGGCGCTGGTGCTGTTCGCCCAGAAACTGGGCGCGCGCTGAGGTGGCGCAAGGTCAGTCGACCTTCATCGCCTTCTTCGGCTTGGCGCCGACGCGCGCGATGCTCTTGATCTTGAGCGGCGCGCGGCCGGATTTCTCGGCGATCTCGCGGTCCTGCTCGATGATGAAGCCGCGCGCCGGCTCGTCCTTCTCCAGCCCGCCGAGCAGCTCCGCCGGCACCCGCCGGTTGGAGCGCTGCGAGCCGTCCTCGTAGACCACGTTGAAGAACACGAATTCGTTCTTGGGATTGCTGCCCGGCTTTTTCGCCATGTCGCGCCTCCTTCGAAAGACAAAACCCCGCGCCGGGGCGGGGCCTGCACCTTGCGCGCGATATAGGCGGACATGGCCACAATTGCAAATCTCGCTGAGTGTGCGCGCGGTTATGGTTTATCCGCTCGTTCCCGCACGCGGGTCCAGCTTTCGGCTGGCCCGAGCACGAGCCTCCAGCGGCGACTCAGGAGGAAGTCGGTTCGCATGGCGGGCTTGCCCCCGGGTTCCCGCTTGCGCGGGACGGAGCGGACGTCGTCGCGCGCCGCTTGTCGTTGCGCGACAGCGGCTGACGAGGCATATCGGCGCCCATGACTCTGACCATCGCCCCGCTCACCGGATCTGCACTCAGCGACGCCCTCGGCGATCTCGCGCGGCTGCGCATCGCGGTGTTCCGCGACTACCCTTATCTCTATGACGGCACGCTCGATTATGAGGCCAAGTACCTGCGTGAATTCGCACAGGGCAAGGACGGCATCATCGTGGCGGCGAAAGACGGCGACCGCATCGTCGGCTGCGCCACCGGCTCCGCGCTTGCCACCCATCACGGCCCGCTTCAGCAGCCGTTCCGCGACCACGGCTACGACATCGACACCATCTTCTATTGCGGCAAGTCGGTGCTGCTGCCGGAATACCGCGGCCGCGGCGTCGGCCACGCCTTCTTCGACGAGCGCGAAGCGCACGCGCGCAAATGCGGCTACCGGCTCTCCACCTTCTGCGCCGTGATCCGGCCGGATGATCATCCGTCGCGGCCGGCCGGCTACGCGCCGCTCGATGCGTTCTGGGAAAAACGCGGCTACCGCAAGGCGGACGGCATGATCGCGCACTTCGGCTGGAAGGACGTCGGCGAGAAGGCCGAGACCGAAAAGCCGATGCAGTTCTGGCTCAAGGCGCTGTAGCGGCCTATCTCCGCTTCATGCTTCGAGACGCTTCGCTGACGCGACGTTCCTCAGCGGGAGGCCGTTTGTCCGCTCGCGCCAGCGTCTCGATCATGCGCCAACAAGTCGATAATGACCCGACGAGGCACGACGGTGCCTTTTTGCGGGACGCTTACACCCCATGCGGTTGTTTGCCGGCTTTGCGTCTACTCCAACGCCTCGATCATGCGCACGTCGCGCACCGCGCCGTCGCCGAGCGCCTTAAGCGCTTCCTGATAGCCGGGGCTGTCATGGGCGGCGATCGCCTGTTCGAGGCTGTCGAACTCCGTCACCACCACACGCTCCTTCTGTCCGTGCTCGTAGGCGGCTTGCGCGGTGCCGCGGCACAGATAACGGCTGCCGAACTTGGCGGTCGCTGGCCCCGCCAGCTTGGCGTAGGCCGCGAGCTTGTCGGGGTCCTTGATCTCGCGATAGCAGGTGATCCAGAGCGCTTTGGGCATTTCGTGTCTCCTTGAGAGGTCGGATGTCAATTCGGTCTGTCGTTACGTCGGTTAAGGCTCCACCAGCTCCACCCGCCGGTTGAGCGCGCGGCCCTCGTCGGTGGCGTTGGAACCGACCGGCGACAGGAACCCGACGCCGGCGGTCTGTAGCCGCCCGCGCGCGATGTGATAGCTCTTTACTAAGGCTGCCGCCACCGCGGCCGCGCGCTTGCGCGACAAATTCATGTTGTAGTCGAACGTGCCCTGGTTGTCGGTGTGGCCGACGATGAAGACGTTGAGTTTCGGCTTCGTCTGCAACAACTTGGCGATCTGCTCCAGCGTCGGCTTGCTCGCCGGCTTGATCACCGCCTTGTCGGTGTCGAAGTAGATGCCGTAGAGTGCGATGTGGCCCTTCTCGCCCAAACCCTTGGCCATGGCGGCGGCGTCGACCATCTTGTTCTCCATGGCGCCGACCACAGCGACGATGAGCTGCGTGTAGATGCGGCCGTTGCTCTTGCTGGTCAGCACCGCGGCGTAGGTTTCGCTCGTGCCGCTCTTCTTGTGGCCGGCGTAGTAGCGGAAGTTGAAGCCGTCGACGACCATCTGCGGGATTGGCAGCGTGTCGAGCGCGCGGCTGAAGGCGAGCCCGCCGCACTCTTTTGTTTCGCAGGTGAGCAAGGCTTCGAAGCCGGACTTGTTCAGTTGAGTTTCGAAATTGCGCGACACCTCCAGGATCGAGGGCCCCGCTCCGGTGCGGTAGGCGATGCGGGTGATGCGGCCTTCCAGCCGTAGCGGTTTCGCCGGCTTGCCGTGCGCGAAGGGCGCGGCCTGCATGTGCGCGGCGTCGAAGTCCTTCACCTGATAGCCGGTGATGACGCTACCCTGGAAACGGCCGATGCCGGGATAGTCCTTGGCGCCTTTGACGTCGCCGGGTTGCGCCGCGGCGACGGCTATGCCGGTCAGGGTCAGGGCGGCGGCCAACAGGATGGTGCGGGGGGCGGGACGGTAATGCCGCATAACGTCAATCTCCTCATTTGCGAGGGATGAAAGGGACAACACACGGGTCTGTCGCCGTGTGGCCCGGATCGGTTCGAAACTTTAAGGGTGAAAGGGCGATGACGCTACGCCCCGCGGGGCTATTACATATCGACCGATGCGGCCGCGCCTGCCTGCTCGGCCGAGGCGTCGCCGTCCGGTCCGCGTCCGAGCGCCATGATGGCGGTGCCCATGGCCGCGCTGCCGAAGGTGATGAAGAAGTCGAACACCAGCACCCCGATCACCGCCACCGGCTCGCGGTCGGCGAAGATCATGTGGCGAATGTTGAGCGGGTTGAGCACCAACAGCCCGACAATCATCAGCACGGCGATGATGGCGCCGATGACGAGATTGATGGCGAGCAGGCGGAACAGCGGCAATTGAAGCAGGTGCATGGCCGGGTCCGAGGGTTCCCAAATGCGGCGCGTCTTGAGGCGGCGCCTTTGTTGCGAATCTATCGCAACCTTGCGGCCGGGGGCAATGCGGTTGGCGTGCAGCGCACAATGGCCCCGCCTCATCCTTCGAGACGCGTACTTCGTGCGCTCCTCAAGCATGAGGCCGGGGGTTGCTTTTCGCCCCGGCCGCCGTCCACTAGATTGCGCCGCCGACAACGACACGAAACGGAGCCGCCCCATGAAACTGCCCAGCCGCATCGTCGACATCTCGGCTACGCTCGACAACGAGACCGTGCTCGACCCGCCCTTCATGCGGCCGAAGATCGACTACAAGACCGGCAAGGAAAACGCCTGGATGCTGTTGGAGGGCTTTCCCGGCCTCAAGGCCGAGGACCTGCCGGACGGCGAGGGCTGGGCCTTCGAGCTGGTGAATCTCGCCACCCACAACGGCACCCACATGGATGCGCCCTACCACTTCCAGTCCAAGGACATCCACGGCAACCGCATGATCACCATCGACGAGGTGCCGCTCGACTGGTTCTTCCGGCCCGGCGTGAAGCTCGATTTCCGCAAGTTGCCCGACGGCCACATCGTCAGCGCGGCGGAAGTGGAGGCTGAGCTCAAACGCATCGGCCATGAGCTCAAGCCAATGGACATCGTGCTGGTCAACACCCGCGCCAGCGAATGCATCGGCAAGGACGACTACATGTCGGCCGGCATCGGCATGGGCCGCGAGGCCACGCTCTATCTCACCTCGCGCGGCGTGCGCGTTTGCGGCATCGACGCCTGGGGCTGGGACGCGCCCTTCGTGCACACGCGCAAGAAATGGGAAGAGACGCACGACCCCTCGATCATCTGGGAAGGGCACAAGGCCGGCCGCGAGATTCCCTATTGCCACATGGAGAAGCTCTGCAATCTCGAGCAGCTTCCCTCCGACGGCTTCATTGTCGCCTGCTTCCCGGCCAAGATCAAAGCCGCCTCCGGCGGCTGGACCCGCGCGGTGGCGTTGTTCGATTGAGGGCAGGCGCGGGCCGCGAAGGGCCAGGGAAGTCAGCGCCAAGTCATCCGTTCGTCCCCGCACAAGCGGGAACCCAGATGATGCAAGCGCAGCCTTACCGTCGATCTGGATTCCCGCTTGTGCGGGAATGAGCGGAGCTTGGCGCGACGATCCGGGAGCAACTAGTCTTTGCCCGTTTTCAGCTTCACATCCTCGAACGTCACGTCGGCGCCTTGCGCAAAGCGCTTGCCGTTGACCTTGTCGTGGCGGTGGAATTGCGGCGCCGGGAAACGCACCCGCAATGAATAGGTGCCGTCGCCCGGCACCACCCAGTTGCGGCCATAGTGATACAGATAGGGGTGCCACAGCAGCGGATGCCGGTGGGTGCCCACCTCCTTGCCGTCTTCGCTGATCACGGTCACGTCGATATCGAGCCCAGGGACCAGCCGCCCGTCGGCGCGGTCGCGCACCGCCACTTCGATATGGATGTTCTCGTCCTTCGGCGCCTGCCATTCGAAGCCGCCGTTCTTGGGCGCATACATGCCCTCGGCCTTCTCCACCGCATAGGCGATGAGATAGTCGCCGCTCGCGATCTCGCGGCCGCCGTCGGCAACGTCTTCCAGCATGTGTTTGAGGATGCGCCCGAAGGCTTCGCCCTCGGCGCGGCCGAGTTCCAGCCCGCGCCGGTCGCCCTCGTCGCTGGGGGTCAGCGTTTTCTCCCGCGTCGCCACGCTCGCCGTCATGTCATGCACCTCCGTTAGAATGTCTTCGAAGGAGTAACGCGGCGGCGGCCGATTATTTCCGTGATTTCTGGCCTTTCAGGCCTCCGCGCAACCTATACGAATCTGCATATCTCTTACGCGCGGTGCGCGTGTGGCGCATGTCTCTCACGCATGGGACACATGCTAGTATACCAGTTGTTTGCAGCGCAAAATCTTCTATATTGCAATGCAATAACAATAAGAAACTACAGGGGAAAACGTCTTGGGATCGGCCTCGAAACGAGGAGTTGACCATGGCTTATGCCCCCGCTGCGATCGCCCCGCGCGATATCGCAATTTCGCGACCCACCGCCCGCCGCCGCGGCCTGCTGCGCCGCATGCTGGACGCCCTGATGGCCGCCCGCATGCGCCAGGCTGAGCGCGAGATCGCGGCTTTTCTCGAAAGCGGCGGCCGCTTCACGGACGAGACCGAGCGCGAGATCGAGCGCCGTTTCCTGTCCACCCCGAACCGCTTCTAAGAATTCAAAGGAGAACTGGAATGTCGACTTTTGAGACCCGCGCACCGGCCCCGCTCAAGCTGTGGTCGCTGCCCCACACCGTGCTGTCGAGCGTCACCGCCTATGCGCTAATGCTGTCGGAGTCGTTTTCGGAAGCCCAGCGCATGGCGCGCGAGGCCCAGCGCCGCTATCCGTTCTGCGACTGGTAAGTCGCGGCCTCGCTGCTTGAAGCTTACGATGTCATGCGCGGGGCTTGCCCCGCGCATCGTCTTTTTGGCCACGTGCGGCACGCCGCTCAATCCCGCTTGTGCGGGAATGAGCGGAGACCAGCGCTACTCCACGCCTTCCACCACCCGCATGTCGCGCTCGACATTGCCGGTGCCGAGCGTCTCGAGCGCCTTCTTGTAGGCCGGTGTATCGTGGGCGGCGATCGCCGCGTCCACGCTGTCGAACTCGATCATCACTACGCGCTCGTTGAGGCCGGCTTCATAGGTCTTGGCCGGCTTGCTGCGCACCAGAAAGCGCCCGCCCGCGGCGGTGATCGCCGGCGCCGCCAGCTTGGCGTAGGCCTGCCAGGCCTCCGGATTTTTCACGCTGCGATAGGTCACCACCCAATAGGCCTTCGGCATTTTTGGTCCTCCCCATTATTGATTCATCTTACACCGGCTTGCCGCCCGGCGGTGGCTCGTCCTCCGGCGGCAGTATTTCCACGTCGATCGCTTCCGCCTCCGGGCCTTCCGCGGCCGGCATGTCGGCCTCGGGCGTCGGCTGAAAGGGTTCCGGCACCACCACCAGCGGATCGTCCGGGTCGAGCGTCTCGCTGGTGAACACGGCGCCGACAGGCGCGGTGGTGGCCAGATCGAATTCGGTCTTTTCCGGCGCGGTGAGCGACGACTGCACCTTGGTGCGATAGAACACATAGCCCGCCAGTGCCGCCGCCACCACGGCGGTGAACAAGAACAGCGAGCGCGGCCCCAGCACATCCATCACCGGCGGCGCCAGCAGCGGGCCAATGGTCGCCCCTGCCGCGTTGGCGAGTAGCACCGTGGCGGCGGTCGGCACCATCTCGCTCAAGTCCGTCTTGTCATAGGCGTGCGCGGCGGCGACCGCATAGCCCGGCAGCGCCATGGCGCCGTACACGAAGCCGAAACCGACCAGCAGCCCCCCGGTATCCGCGAACAGCCACAGCAATATGCCGCTCACCGTCGCGCCGATCAGCAACACCAAGAGCACGATGCGGCGGTCGTAGCGGTCGGACAGGCGGCCGGCGGGCCATTGCGCCGCCGCGCCGGCCAGCGTCGTCGCGCTCATGAACATCGCTACTTCCGTGACATTGAGCCCGGTGCGTGCGGCCGACACCGGCGCCAATCCGAAAAAGGCGCCGTTGATCACGCCGATGGCGAAGCTCGCCACCAATCCGACCGGCACAGCCTGATAAACCTGCCACGGCCGGAAGCTGACGATGGTGATCGGCGCCGGCTGCGTCGAGCGGGTGAGCGCCACCGGCACGATGGCGAGTGCCGCCAGCATCGCTGCCAGCATGAAACTCTCTGTCCCCTTGATCGGATAGAGCATCACCATCAATTGCCCGGCGGTGAAGGCGACGTAGATCACCATCACGTAGGACGACATCACGAAGCCGCGCGCCTCATTGCTGGTGCGGTCGTTGAGCCAGCTTTCGATCACCAGATAAAAGCCGGCGATGCAGAAGCCGTTGATCAGGCGGAAGAGGACCCAGGGCCACACCGCATTGGCCAGCGGATAGGCGAGCCCGACCACCACCGAAAGCGCGACCAGCGCGGCGAAGGCGCGGATGTGGCCGGCGCGCAGGATGACATAAGGCGCCAGCAGGCAGCCCCCGACGAAGCCGGCATAATAGGCCGCGCTGATGCCGCCGATGGCGGGCGAGCTGAATCCGTCGGCATAGCCGCGCAGCGGTAGCAGCGTGAATTGCAGGCCGTTGCCCGCGAGCAGAAAGGCGACGCCGAGCAGGAGCGAAGAGATCGGGCGCAGGTTCTTGCGCATGGTCGGAACAATTGCTCCGGTGGCGGCGTCGCGAGCGGCGGCCGGCGTTTCGACTCGAACGCGCGGGCGGGCATAGACGGAAACCACGGGCGCGCCAAGGGGGCGCTAACAGATCCGTATCCGGCGGTCGCGGCGGCGCGAAGCGAGCGGCACACCCCGCTCGTGCCCGTGGAGGCGGGAATCGAGCCCTTTGGCGGCGACGCGTGAATGCGCACTTGCGCGGGCCTGAGCGGAGAGGGCACTCAAAAAAACGAGTGGGCACCGCTTGGCGATGCCCACTCTCCCCACGCTTCCCCTCCCTGAATAAACAGGTCGGCGCGAACCGCGCTCTTACTCCGCGGGCTTGTGCGGATAGCCGTGGGCGCGGTGGTCGGTCCACGCCAGGACGCCCGCAAATATGACGAACATGGCGACGACGGCGCTGATGAAGATGACGGTTCCTGTCGGCATGGCGTTGGCTCCCCGTTAGAAAGTTGCACTAGAAACTATCGCCGCCGGGGGCAGGGAACTTTGATCTGGATCAAGGTGGCCACTGCGGTATTGCGATCCCGCCACTACACGGGCCTGGCAGTGGGCGTAACCGCAGGATGCAATTCGTGATGGAACCCGCCGTTTTGGGCGCGCTTTCGTCACAAACTCGCCGGACTTGCCGCCGAGACGCGGGGGCATTCTGCAAATGCCTCAGGGAGCCGTCATGATTCGTACAACCTGCATCGCCACGATTTTATTGGCCGTCGCCGCCTCGGCTTCGACCGCGACGGCCCGCGACCGCCATGCCCGGCTCGACGCCAACGGCAATCTCGATACGCTGATCTCCCGCTACGCCACCGCCAACAACGTGCCGGAGAGCTTGGTGCGCCGGGTCATCCATCGCGAGAGCCGCGGCAACCCGCGCGCGGTGAGCAAGGGCAATTACGGCTTGATGCAGATCCGTCTCGGCACCGCCCGCGCCATGGGTTATCGCGGCGGCGCGCGCGGCTTGCTCAATGCTGAGACCAACATGACCTATGCGGTGAAATATCTCGCCGGCGCCTATCGCGCCGCCGCCGGCAATGCCGACCGCGCCGTGCACTACTACGCCGCCGGCTATTACTACGCCGCCAAGCGCAAAGGCCTGCTCAAGCGCAACAAGGCTAATCCGATCGGCGCCTTTGCCGAAGCCGCCGCGAGCGGCGGCGTGACGGGGTCGACGCGCGCCGGAAAGATCAAGCTCACCAACGACGGCCGGTATGTCCAGGTCAGCGAAGCCAGCGCGTATTGAACAGCCGCGGCGGCGCGCGCCGCGCACCGGACCTATTGCGCGCCCGGGCTATTGCCCGGATGATAGGGAATGTGCGGCGGCACGTACTTGGCATTGGGGTCGAATCCCTGGAACAGCAGCGCGAACAGGTTGAACTGGGGCGGCACGTCTTGCGGGGTCTTCGCCTTCCTGCTCCGGGCGCGTGATACGTGGTGAGCGCGCCGGTGCACGCGCTCGACCTTGCTCTCGCGCGCACGGCGGAGGTCCAGGCGCCTCAACACGGGCGGACGTTCGCGCGGCAGCGTTATCATCAGTTCGGTCGACGAGGCTTCACCGATACCGACCGGTATCGTGGCCGTGTCGTCCGCCGGCTCGATCGAGCCGGTGATGTCGTCGTCGACGTAATCCACCGGCGGCGCCGGCAAGGCGGCGAACTGGGTCGCGGCCGCTGCGGGCGGCGGTGCGGGCTCGGCGTGGATGCGGCTGCCGTTGGTCTCGAGCGGGGAAGCGGACGCGGCGGCCTTCGCCGGCGGACGCGCGGCTTTTTCCTGCGATAGCGCCGCCGTTTCATGCGCGGCCGCCACGGCCGCTTTCTGTGATGGTGCCCCGGCCGGCGCCGACGTTTCCTCCGGGGCGGGGGCCGGCGCGATCGATGCCACTTGCGCGGGCGCCTTGCTCTCCGGCTTCACGGCGGTGGGCTCGGGTTCGGCGGCTTTCGGCTCGGCCGCAATCGGCGCCGCTGCGGCGATCTTCGGTTCGGCAGTAACGGGCGTGGGCTCGCTGGCGATGGACTCGGACCCGGCGGCAATGGGCTTCGGCGCATCGGCTTGCGCTTCCGGCTTCGCTTCGATCGGAGCTTCGTCGGCAACCTTCGGCTCGTCGATGACAGGCCGCGGCTCGGCGGTGACGGTCTTCTGTCCAGCCACGTCCGGTGTTGATTCCTCCGGCGTTGCTTCGACCGACGCGGCGTCGGCACTCTTAGGCGCGGCGGCTTCCGGCGTTGCTTCGAGCGGCGCATGCTCGGCCGCTTCGGGCACGGCCTGAACCGGAGCAACGTCGGCAACCTTCGGCTCGTCGACGACAGGCTCCGGCTCGGCGGTGACGGTCTTCGGTCCGGCCACGTCCGGCGTTGATTCGTCCGGCGTTGCTGCGACCGACGCGGCGTCGGCACTCTTAGGCTCCGCGGGTTCCGGCTTGGCCGCGGCCGGGGCGGGCTCGACGACATCGGGCTCGGCTTCAACCGGTGCCGTCTCGGCGATCTTCGGCGCCTCGGTGGCGGGCTTGGGTTCGGCAATGCCCGGCGTGGTTTCGACTGGCGCCGCCACCGGCTCGGCGAATTTCGGCGCGTCGGCTTGCGGCGCGGGTGCCGCCGGCTCAGGCGTCATCGCCACCGGCGGCTCGGGACGGATCACTGTGTCGTGCAGATCGCGCAGGCGCTCGATTTCGTCAGCGCGCCGCAGCGCCGCCTGGATGAGGAATTGCCGCCATTCCGGATGCACGGTGCGATCGATCAAGGCACCGCGTGCCGGCAGCAGGGAGGCTCGCGCGGACGGACTCGTTGCCCGCGGCGGGTTGAGCGCCAGCAGCAGGATCGCAATGGCGATGAATACGCCGCCAACTGGAATCAGTCGAAAAATCGGCAGCATAGCTTGTGCATAACTGAGTCGCGAAAAATGCCAAAGCTACTAAAACGAGCATTCGCCCAGCACCGGCTTGTGAAATAGTGATCGACGGTGACAGGGTAGGTTCTGGTTGCTAGGAAGCCCGCGCCACTTTGGCGCGGCTTGGGGGGAAGCATCATGAATATGAAGCCGGCCTGTCCGATCATCGCCATCGAAGAGCACTACTGGGATCCGGAGCTGGTGAAGCACTACACCGGCCCCGAGGGCTCGCGCGGCGGCGAGACCGAAGAGCGCCTCTACGATTTCGGCAGCCGGCGGTTGAAGGAAATGGACGAGGCCGGCATCGACGTGCAGGTACTATCGCACGGTGCGCCGTCGACCCAGAAGCTGCCGGCGGATATCGCGGTTGACATCACCCGTGGCGTCAACGACCGCCTCGCCAAGTCCTGCGCCGCCAACCCGAAGCGCTTTGCCGCCTTCGCCGCGCTGCCGACCGCCGTGCCCGACGCCGCCGCCGACGAACTCGAGCGTTGCGTCACCACTCACGGCTTCAAGGGTGCCATGATCCACGGCCCCTCCAACGGCGAATTCCTCGACCTCAAGAAATTCTGGCCGATCTACGCTCGCGCCGAGAAACTCGACGTGCCGGTCTATTTCCATCCGGCGTGGCCGAACGCACAGGTGAGCGAGATCTATTATCAAGACTACGCCAAGGACTTTCCGCTGGTCGTGCGCCCGGCCTGGGGCTTCACGGTGGAGACCGCGACCCAGGCGATCCGCCTGGTGCTATCCGGCGTTTTCGAGAAGCATCCCAATCTCAAGGTGATGCTCGGGCATTTCGGCGAGACACTGCCGTTCCTGCTCTGGCGCATTGATGCCGCGCTCGCACGCCCGGGACAGAAGCCGATCAGCTTCCGTGACATCTTCACCAACAACTTCTACGTTACCACCTCCGGCTTCTTCTCCGACCCGGCGCTGCTGTGCACGGTCATGGAGATGGGCGTTGACCACATCCTGTTCGCGGTCGACTGGCCGTTCGTGATGAACCCGCCGGCGGTGAGCTGGATGAAGGACGTGCCGCTGTCCGACGCCGACAAGGCGAAGATATTGAGCGGCAACGCCCAGCGCTTGTTGAAGCTGTAATCAGCCGACCGGATGTTGCCGGTAGTACTCGGCATCCTCCGCCGACTGCTTCCAGTCCCCATTGCCGCGCCATTCGTAATGGCGCGAGGCCATGTCGCTGCCGTAGCGCACACGGAACAGCAGCGTGCGCTCCGGCCCGTTGGCGTATTCGTGCACTTCGCCGGCCGGATGCACCACGAAGGCGCCCGGCGTCACGGGAATGGTCTCGGTGGGCGTGCGCATGGTGCCGCCGCCGGAAAAGCAGAAATAGATTTCGGTCGCGTCCGGGTGGCAGTGATAGGGGCTGGTCTGGCCCGGCTCCCAGCAGGCGACAGTGAAATCGCCGGCGGCCTCGGTGCCGAGGATCTTCTCGACGTGGTGTTTTGGATTCCACTCCTGCTCGCGTGCGAGGCTGAAAACGTGCATGGCGCCGGCCCTCTCCCTTGATTCTTCTTCGCCAAGCTTAACCCAGCCGGCCGCCGGGCAGGAGAGGGCATTTGCGCAAAGGCCACCCGCATTGATAGAACTGAGCCGCCGCCTGGCGCCGGGCCCGTAGCTCAATGGTTAGAGCCGACCGCTCATAACGGTCTGGTTGGAGGTTCGAGTCCTCCCGGGCCCACCACGCGTTCCCTCAGACGCAGAGATTTCCTGGCTACGAGCAAAAGCCCCGCATTTGGCGGGCCCGCGCGAGGTCCGTTTGTCTCTGCGTGGCGGCCAAGAGATCCGGCAGGGCTTTGCGGACCCGAAATCTCTGGCCTCGAATTCCCTTTTCCTGGGAAATTGAGACCGGTTCGTTGGAGACCGGTTCGACTGGGCGGGGTGTCTGGAGGTCGAGGCCGAGCGCCTGGTGCTGGCGGGACCATTTGGCGGGCAGGTCGCAGAGACGTGTTGCGCCAACGCCCCGAGGCAGGCGCCCCTCGAGGGCGTTGAGCGTACCGAAAACATCATCCGTGTTGATGAGGTGAGGGAATCGCCTAATCTGCGACGATGATCGCGCTGCTATGGCTGAGCTTGGCCACTCTGGCATCGCCGTTCAAATCGAAGGTCCAGCTTGAGGCGGAAAATGTCGCTCTGCGGCATCAGGTGATGGTGCTGCGGCGTCAAGTGCGCGGGCGAGTCCGCCTCACGAGCGTCGATCGGCTGATCCTGGTCAAGCTCTACCGCTGGGTTCCGTCAATTTTGAAAGTTCTTGCTATCGTTCAGCCGGAGACGGTCGTTCGGTGGCACCGGGCCGGCTTTCGCTGCTATTGGCGTTGGAAATCCCGTGCGCGGGGAGGGCGGCCGGTCCTTGAGGCTGAACTACGCACGCTGGTCCAGAAAATGAGCATCGATAATCCGCTGTGGGGAGCCCCACGCATCCACGGCGAGCTGCTTAAGCTCGGCTTTGAGGTCGCCCAGTCCACAGTCGCAAAGTACATGTTCAAGCGACGGCGACCGCCCAGCCAGGGTTGGCGCACCTTTCTTCGGAATCATGCCCCAGACGTCTCCGCCATGGATCTGTTCGTGGTCCCCACCATCGGCTTCAGCCTGCTGTATGCCTTGCTCATAGTCAGGCTGGGCCGTCGAGAACTGGTCTGGACTAACACGACACTAAATCCGAGCGCAGAATGGATCGCGCGTCAGCTCACGGAAGCATTCCCCTGGGACAATGCACCAGGCTACCTCATCCGAGATAACGATCAGGTCTATGGCAATAGCGTCCTGCGCCGAATGCGGGCCATGGGCATCCGAGACAGGCCTATAGCACCGGCGTCACCTTGGCAGAACGCTTTTGCGGAACGGCTGATCGGATCGATCCGCCGTGAGTGCGTCGATCACCTCATCGTCCTGGGCGAGATGCACCTGCGTGGGATCCTGCAAAGTTACGCCAAGTATTACAACAACATCCGGACACACCGGTCACTGCGCAAAGATACGCCGAGCTATCGTCCCATTCAGCGGCTCGGAAAGGTCACGTCACAGTCTATCCTCGGCGGCCTTCACCACCATTATGTGCGAGTATGAGTTTTCGGTACACACAGTCGGCCCGACGGGAATTGCGCCGGGACAGTGGCCTCGTTTGCCCGCCACGTTTATGTTCGCGCCGTAGGTGAAATAAGGCATCTTTAGGCTGGCATAGCAGACTGGGAGGACCGAGCTCAGCCGGCCCGTCCTCGCACAGCGCCACGGCCGTAAGCGTTCGTCGCCGCGTCATTTGTCACCACGCGCCTGCCGGATGATAATAATGTGGCAGCGGATCGGGGCTCCCGGGCCGAATTGTACCGCCGGCCCGCCGCCCTGGACCGCTCCGTTGAGGACATGCGTCTCCTGATGAACGAACAAGACGAGCGTCTGAATCGGGCCCTGGCCGCCTATCTGCGCCAGGAGGTGCACGCGCCGACGAGCGCGATTTCCGAGTTCCTCGACACCCTTCTGGCGGATGCGCGCGCGCTCGAGGCCGAGGCAATGCTGAGCGATATCCAGCTCATGCACGAAGCCGGCCTGAGGCTCCATACGTTCGTCAACCAGTTGATCGAGGACGCGTCCTTCGACCGCCAGGCGGACGAGACTGGCGGCGATTTCCATCGCCGCGTGCGCCACGACCTGCGCACGCCGCTCAACGCCATCATCGGCTACAGCGAGATGCTGATCGAGGACATGGAGGACGGCGAACATCCGCTGCGCGACGATCTGACCCGTCTCAGAAACGCGGCCGACGGGCTGCTCGGCCAGATCGCGGCCATGGTCGCGTTGACGCGGGACGAGGAGATCGCGCCGGAGCGCGACCAGGATCACGACCAGGACCACGCCCGGCGCGTCGATATCATCGCGGACGTCCTGCGCACGGTGCAGCCGCTGCACGCGAGCGCCGCCGAGGACAGCGTACCGCCAAGCGCGATCCTGATCGTCGACGACAACGCCGCGAACCGCGACGTGCTGGCGCGGCGTCTCGCGCGCGACGGCCATCGGGTATCGACCGCCGAGGACGGCGTCGCCGCCTTGGCGCTTTGCGACACTCAATTGTTTGACCTGATCCTGCTCGACCTGATCATGCCCGGGATCAGCGGCTTTGAGGTCCTGACGCGACTGAAGGCCGTCGAGCGCACCCAGCATGTCCCCGTCGTCGTGATATCGGCGCTCGACGAGCTCGACAGCGTCGTGCGCTGCATCGAGGCCGGCGCCGAGGACTATCTGACCAAGCCGTTCGATGCGGTACTGCTGCGTGCCCGTATCAACGCCAGCTTGGAACGGAAATATCTGCGCGACCGGGAGAAGCAGTTTATCGCCGACCTGGAGCGCGAAAAGCATCGCTCGGAAGTCCTGCTGCTGAACATACTGCCGGAAAGCATCGTCGGTCGCATGCGCGACGGCGAGACGTCGATCGCCGACCGCATCGCCGAATCGACGATCCTGTTCTGCGACCTCGTGGGCTTCACGGCGCTCAGCAGCATCCTCACCGCCGACCGTACCATCGACTTCCTCAATCGCATCTTTACCGCTTTCGACCAACTCGCCGCCGAGGAAGGGGTCGAGAAGATCAAGACCATCGGCGACGCCTACATGGTCGCCGCCGGCATCCCGGAACCGCAGCACGATCACGCCGAGCGCGTCGCCAGGTTCGCGCGCCGCATGCTGCAGGAGGTCAGAAAGGTCGCGGCGGTGACCAATCTCGACCTCCGGGCCCGCATCGGCATCCACTCTGGGCCGGTCGTGGCCGGCGTCATCGGCACCCACAAGTTCATCTACGATGTCTGGGGCGATACGGTGAACACGGCAAGCCGCATGGAATCCCACTCGTTGACGGGCCGCATCCAGGTGTCCGCCGCTACCGCCCGCGCGCTCGGCGATCATTTCGCACTCGAGCCGCGTGGAATCATCGATGTCAAGGGCAAAGGGCGAATGGAAACGTTCTTTCTCCTGGAGGAATGAACCACCTCCCGGTACGACGCGCGTTCCGCAGAACGATTGAAGAAGCCGATCCTGCCTGATAATTTGCGGTGCTCCGATCGAGCCGCCGCCGCCATGCGCGGCTGCCTGGCGACCGGCAAGGACGAAAACGTGGACTCCAAGGACAAGACGGCTCTCAATACCGAGCAGGAGCACGCGTTGCTTCGTGCCACGTTGGAGAACATGTCCCAAGGCGTGGCGATGTACGACGCCCAGCACAAGCTGGTCACATGGAACGAGCGCTTCGTTGCCTATCTCGAGATGCCGGAGGAGTTTCTCGGCACGGACCGCACCTTTTCCGACTATATCCGCTATCTCGGTGCGCGCGGCGAATTCGGCGACAAGAATATCGAGGACGAGCTGCAGAAGCGCCTGCGGCTCCTGGAGACCTCGCATGCATTCGAGCGCGTGCGGCCCGACGGCATGGTGCTGGAGGTGCGGCGCGACCCCATTCCGGGCGGCGGCTTCATCGCCATCTATACCGACATCACCGAACGCAAGAAGGCTGAAGAGGCGATCCGCAAGGCGAAAGAAGACGCCGAGGCGGCCAGCCGCGTCAAGTCGACCTTTCTCGCCAATATGAGCCACGAGCTACGGACGCCGCTCAATGCCATCATCGGCTATAGCGAACTGCTGGCGGAAGATGCCCAGGATCGCGACGACGAAGCTGCCCTGCAGGACCTCGAGAAAATCCAAGCCGCCGGCAAGCATCTCCTCGGCCTTATCAACGACATTCTCGATCTCTCCAAGATCGAGGCAGGCAAAATGGAGCTCTATTTCGAGCGCGTGTCACTGCCCGCGATGGTCGACGACGTCAAAATGCTCGTTGCGCCACTCATCGAGAAGAACGGCAATACGCTCGAAATCGAATGCCCGCCGGATGTCGATTCGATCCGCACCGACGCGACCAAGCTCAAGCAAAGCATCATCAACCTGCTAAGCAACGCCGCCAAGTTCACCAAGAACGGAACCATCAAGTTAAGCGTTGTGCGCCGGCAGGAAGGGGACAGCCCCGCATCCGTGACGTTCTCGGTCACCGACAACGGCATCGGTATGAGCGAGGAACAGCTCGGAAGGCTATTTCAGGCTTTCACCCAGGCCAATTCCTCGACCACGCGTAATTTCGGCGGTACAGGCCTCGGCCTCGTCATCACCCGGCATTTCTGCCAGATGCTGGGCGGCGACATCGGCGTCACCAGCATGGCGGGCCAAGGCTCGACATTCACCATCACACTGCCCGACCGGCCCGAAAAAGCGGGGGCCGCGGTCCGCACGCGCCTCTCGGCGGCGGCCGAAGCCGGGCACCCGCATTCGGCCATCAAGGTGCTGGTCGTCGACGACGACATTGTCGTACACGAACTGTTGTCGGCCACGCTCGCCAAGGAAGGCTATGCCCTGCTGCACGCGCGCGACGGCGCCGAGGCGCTGGATATCATGCACAAGACGCCGCCCGACATCGTCACGCTCGACGTCGACATGCCCAAAGTCGACGGCTGGTCGGTGCTCGGCACCATGAAATCTGATCCGGACACCGAGAATATCCCGGTCATCATGCTCACCATGTTCGACGACCGTCATCTCGGTTTTTCGCTGGGCGCCTCCGAGTTCATGACCAAGCCGTTGGATCGGACAAAGCTGCTTGCGTTGGTGCGCAAGTTGGTGCCCATCGACAAGAGCTCGACCATCCTCATCGTCGACGACGACCCCGATGTGCGGGCCATTGTCAAGACGACGATCGAGGGCAGCGGCATGCGTGCGGCCGAGGCGGCCAATGGCCGCATCGCGCTGGAATGGCTCGACAGCAACCCGCCGCCGGCGCTCGTGCTGCTCGACCTGATGATGCCGGAAATGGACGGCTTCGACTTTCTCGAACGGGTTCGCCAGGGCGACAAGCTGACGGATGTACCGATCGTCGTGCTGACGGCGAAGGATCTGACCGAGAAGGAGCGCGCATTTTTGACGCAGCGAACGCTGCTGGTCTTGAGCAAGAGCGGGCAGCCAATTGGATCGCTCGGCCCGGCGCTGGCGGCGCTGGTGAGGCGCCACCATGCGGCGCCGGCCGAACCCGCCTAGGGGGGAGTGACGTTCGTGAAGATTCTTCTGGTCGAGGACAACGAGATGAACCGCGACATGCTTTCGCGGCGGCTGGTGCGCAAAGGCTACGAGATCGTCATCGCCGTCGACGGTCAGCAGGCGCTCGACATGGCGGCCGCCGAGAGCCCCGACCTCATTCTCATGGACATGAGCCTTCCCGTCATCGACGGCTGGGAAACGACACGCCGGGTCAAGGCCAATCCGGATACGAAAGCGATCCCCGTCATTGCACTCACGGCCCATGCGATGGTGGAGGACAAGGACAAGGCGATCGAAGCCGGCTGCGACGACTTCGACACCAAGCCGGTCGATATCCAGCGGCTGGTCGGCAAGATTCAGGCGTTACTCGACGGGAACTCGGGCTGACGGCGACGTACCGTCATTTCTTGTCCGAACTGGAGCCGCCGAACAAGAAGCGCTGCGGGTTATTGGCGAGGTCGACCACCGCCTTGTCGATGTGCCGCATGGCTTGCGTCGCCTCGTTGCCGACATTCTTGATCTGCTCGTTCGCGGTCTTGCTGACCTCATGGACATCCCGGGTGATCACCGCGGTACGCTTGTTGAGGTTATCGCCCAACGTGTGGAATGAATCCATCGCTTCCGAACTGCTCTTCATCAGCTTTTCGATGCGGTCGCCGTTACGCTTCAGCGCGTCGGTGAAGCTTGTTAGGTTGGCGATGGCCTTGTGCAAGTTCTCTTGGTTCTCGTCGATAAGCGAGTTGACCTTGTTGAGCGAGTTGCGCACTGACTCGGAGAGGCCTTTGCTGGCGTCGGCATTGGCCATCAAGGTCGGCGGCTCGCCGTTCTTGCCGGTCAAGCGCGGGGCGCTCGCCAGCACGCCTTCGAGCGAGATCGAGGCGATGCCGGTCAGTCCCGCGAAGTTGAGCGTGACACGCGTGTCCTTGCGGATCGGTGTCGTTTTTGCCACGGCCATGACAACCGCGACCTGCGCCGGGTTGTCGGTCAGGCGCAGCGCGGTTACTTCGCCGACGCGGATGCCGTTGAACAGAACGGGTGCCCCGGGCTTAAGGCCCGTCACCGAGCCGTTGAAGATCACGCGGTAAGTGGCGCTCTCGCGCTCGCCGGCCGCATTGTGCAGCCAGAAGACGAAGCCGAATGCGCCGACGATGACGGCAAACGTGAACAGCCCGATCAAGACGAATTTCGCCCGGTCCTCCATTTATCAACTCCAATCCTAACCTTTCACCGCGACATTCCAGTCGGAGTGCGCACGCGCGCCATGGAAATACGCCCTCAGCCACGGATGTTGCGACGCCATCATGACGTCCATCGTCCCGTCCGCGATGATCTTTCCGTCGCCCAGCACCGCGATGCGGTCGCAGGCCCGGTGCAGGCTGTCGAGATCATGCGTCACCATCATCACCGAAATGCCGAGGGTTTGCTGCAACGTGAGAATGAGCTGATCGAATTCGGCGGCGCTGATCGGGTCGAGGCCGGATGTGGGCTCGTCGAGGAACAGGATCTCGGGATCGAGCGCCAGCGCGCGGGCAAGCGCGACGCGCTTGATCATGCCGCCGGAAAGCTCGGACGGGCGTTCGCGGTAGACGTCGGGCTTGAGCCCGACCAACTCCAGCTTGGTGATCGCGATCTCCTTGGTGAGACGCTCCGATAGACGCAGATATTCGCGGATCGGGAACTCGACGTTCCTGCCGACGGTCAGTGACGAGAACAGCGCGCCTTGCTGGAACAACACGCCCCAGCGCCGGTCGATGGCCTGCTTCTGCTCGTAACTCGCCTTGTCGATGTCGATGCCGAGGATTTCGATGCGGCCGGCTTGTTTCGGCAGCAGGCCGATGATGGTGCGCGCCAACGTCGACTTGCCGGCGCCCGAGGCGCCGACGAAGCCGAGGATTTCGCCACGGTTGAGGTCGACGTCGACGCCATTGAGGATGCGGTGATTGTCCAGTTCGACGACCAGATCTTGCACGCGGATCACGGGTTCGGCAGCAGGCGGCGCCATCGGCTATATCCCGATCGACGCGAAGAAGATGGCGAAGGCGCCATCTAGAACGATTACTAGAAAAATTGATTTGACCACTGAATCCGTCGTTCGGCCGCCAAGTGACTCGGCGCTGCCTTCGACCTTCAGGCCTTCGACGCAAGCGACAAGGCCAATGATGATCGCCATGAACGGCGCCTTGACCATCCCGACGACGAGGGACTTCGTCGACACGGCCTCGTGCAGGCGGGCGAGGAACACCTCCGGACTGATGCCGCCATACAGCCAGGCGACCATGCCGGCGCCGTAGAGAGCGGCCATCGAACCGATGAAGGTCAGGATCGGCACCGCGATGATCAGGGCGATGATGCGCGGCAGGATCAGCACCTCGGCCGGGTCGAAACCCATGATGCGCAAGGCGTCGATTTCCTCGCGCATCTTCATCGAACCGAGTTCGGCGGTGTAGGCGCTGCCGGAGCGGCCGGCGACCATGATACAGACAATCAGCACGCCGACTTCGCGTAGCACCAGCACGCCGACCATGTCGACGACGTAGATGGCGGCGCCGAACTGCCGGAAATGGAAGATGCCCTGCTGTGCCAAGATAGCGCCGATCAAGATTGTCATCAGCAGAATGATCGGTACCGCGTTCCAGGCGACGCGCTCGAGATGCTTGACGGTGGCGTTGATACGGAACGTCCTGGGATGAGCGAGAATGCGCCCAAACGCGACAATCAGGGCGCCGCCCATACGCATCAACGATAGGATATCGAGCCAGACCTCCGTCATGGTGCGGCCGACGCTCTCGAGCGTGGCGACGACGGCGTTCGGCCGTGGCGGCTCCGGCGTCATCGCATGGGTGCCGGCGTGCACTTTCGCGAACAGCTCGCGGTAGTTCTCCGATAACCCGGTGACCTGGGTCGCGCAGCCCCGGCTTTTCCAAACACGCAGCGCGCGTTCGATAAGCCATGCGCCGTAGGTGTCAATGCTCTCGATCCGGCTCAGGTCGATGACGACTTGGCGCAGGGATGTGCTGCGGGTCGCGGCGTCGAGTAGAGGTTCGAGCGTGTGCGCGTGCTCGGCGGTCCACGGGCCCGAGCCGGCCAAGGCGAGGCCGTCCCCGTTTACGCGGCCGATCAGGAACCGTCGTCGCGCGGAGTCACCACTTCTTGCTCGTTGAAATAACATTACGTTCTATCCGAGGCACTTCAACCAGACTTCGGTCGGCTGGTGTAACCTCGCGTTCAAATGGAGGTGCTCTTTGGAATCCCGACCTTTTTAGCGAGGCGCAGTTCTTAGGTTAACAAATTGGAAACGCGGTCGGATTCGAATCCGCACGAATGGTTAATGGCCTGCTTGGGGCTCATGGCGCGAAGCAGAGGGGCAACGGCCAGGTCAGACAAGGTCGAGGCCCTGCGCGCCGAGGCCCAGGAAACGCAACGACGCGTTGGCCGAGGCGATCGCGGAAAAGCACGTGATCAAAAGGCGCTTTTTGTGACGCCGGTCACAGCGGCCGCCGGGGTGTCCCAATAGTCTGAGCACCGTTGGGAGCGAGGGCTCCCGAGGTGCTCAGAGGGAGCCGACGATGCGCAAGACCATTTTGCTCGCGATTGCCACGCTGATGCTGGCTTTTGCCTCGCTCGCGGCCGACCTGATCCGCGCCGACGCGGGCTCCAAGGCAACCGCAACGCCGCCGGCTGCAACGGCTCACGCCACCGAGGTCGCGAAGATCAGGACGTTCGATTCGATTTGAGACTTTCCCGGCCTTCCCAACCCCGGAAGGCCGGCTGCTTGGGCCTCCAACCCACCCCATGAGACTTGGAGCGGCTCCGCGCGGGCCGCTTTCTTTTTTGGACGCGCGGCTGCGGTCGGTGAAGATCCGCCGATCGACATGATGGTGACGCGAAAACGACAGCGGTGAGAACCCGCGCGGCAGCCATCGACGGCCGTTTCTGTTAGATTGCCGGTGAGCCGGTCCCGGCCAAGAGGCCCGGTTCGCGCATGAGCTCGGGGCGAAAATTGACACAGCCGTCGAAACCACCGCCGCCACAGGCCAGCTTGCTGTCGGATCTCCCCGACAGCGTGTCGGCGGAGTTGCTTGGGCACGCCACGCCGCGCCATCTCACCGCGGGCGAGGTCCTGTTTCTGGCGGGCGATCCGGGTGACGGGTTCTATCGCCTGGACGAAGGCCTGCTGAAGGTCAGCATCGTGTCCTCATCCGGCGGCGAGCGCATCCTCGCCATCCTCGGTCCGGGCTCCGTCGTCGGCGACCTGGCGATCATCGATGGCAAGCCGCGCTCGGCTTCGGTGAGCGCCTTGCGCGATTGCACGGTGCAATTCGTCAGCCGAAAGGCGTTCGACGCCTTCGCCACCCGGCAACCGGAAATCTATAGATATTTTGCGACGATTCTTGCCAGCCGCCTGCGCGACACCGATCAGATCGTGGCGGCGGGGAGCTTCCTGCCCCTGAAAGGGCGCGTCGCACGCGCCTTGCTCGACCTTGCCCACGCCTTTGGCCAGAACGTCGGCGGCAGCCGCGTGCTCATCCACCAGAAAATGAGCCAAAGCGACCTCGCCGCCATGGCGGGCATCGCCCGCGAGCACGTCAGCCGAACCTTGAACGAGTGGATGCGTATGAAAATCGTCACGCGGCTGTCCGGCTATTATTGCCTGGAAGATCCGGGAAAACTGAGGCAAGAGGTCGATCTTTGAGTGCGGCAAGGACTGGAGCGCAACGAACAAACCTGGCACTCCGGTTGCATGGAACGTGACTTGATGCACTTTGACGCACCTCGGGCGCTTCGCGAAGGCCGCATGGGCATCTAAACGTCACAGATGAAATGGTTACGGGCACGAATTTGATTGGGGGCATCGATGGAGATCAGCGTCGTTCTTGGCTTCATTGCAGGGGCTTTGTACATTGCCAGCCACTACATGAAGACCATGGTGCCGTTGCGCATTTGCGAAATCGCCAGCAACGTTCTGTTCGTCGCCTACGGCTTTCTTTATCCATCCTATCCGACGCTGGTGCTCTACGGCATCCTGATCGTGCTGAATTCGTTTCGGCTGTACGAGATGCTGGAGCTCGTCAAGAAGGTGCGCACCGCCTCGCAGGTCGACCTGTCGATGGATTGGCTCAAGCCCTTCATGCACAAGCGCACATACAAGAAAGGCGACCTGCTGTTCAGCAAGGGCGACCACGCCACGGAAATGTTCTACATCGTCAGCGGCACCTGCCGCATCGCTGAGCTGGGCCTGCAGATGAATCCCGGACAACTCGTCGGCGAGCTCGGGTTTCTGACGCCGGACCGCCAGCGAACCCAGACCGTCGAATGCCTCGAAGACGTTTCGATGCTTGTCATCACCTATGACAAGGTCAGTGAGCTCTATTTCCAGAACCCATCCTTCGGGTTCTATTTCCTCAAGCTCAGCAGCGAACGGCTGCTGCAGAACGTCCGCCGGCTGGAGGGTGAGCTCGAGGCGCGCAACGCTCCGGCGCCGGCCTGACGGCGCCGTCGGCCTGCGCGTTCACGGCAGCACCGCGCGACGAAGAAACCGCGGTGAACGGCCTCTGGATCAGAGATCGATGATCTGGCCTTCGCGCGCGGTGATGGTGCCGGGACGGGCGTCATTGGCCGCGGCGGCGATCCGATCCATGAAATCGTCGTCGTGCGCCGGATCGTGGTGAAACAGACAGAGCCGTTTGGCGCCGGCCTCGTTGGCCAGGCGAACGCCGCGCTCCCAGGTGGAGTGGCCCCATCCCGCCCGGGTGACGATCTCCTGTTCGGTGAACGTGGTGTCGTAGACGATCAGGTCGGCATCCTTCGCCAACGACACGAGCTCCTTGTCGTGTTTGCCGGGAAACCCTTCGGTGTCGCTGAGCAGCGCGAACACGCGGCCACCGCACTCGAGACGATAGCCGGTGCATCCATCCGGATGATCGAGCGGCGCGGTGCGCAATGTCACGTCGTCGAAGGGGGTTAGGACATCGCCGGCGGAAAAGTCGTGAAACTCGATGGCCGCCCGGAATATCTCGACGTGCACGGGGAATAGCGGTGCGCTCATGACCTTGCGGACGGCCTGCTCGATGGTATCGGACGGGAGCAGGTTGCCGGCCCAGAGCCGGATGCGCCGGCCTTCGGCGAACAGCGGCGCAAAGAAGGGCAGGCCGGTGATGTGATCCAGATGGCAGTGCGTCAGGAAGATGTCGACGAGCTTGTCGTCGTCGCCGAGCGTATTGCCGAGCGCCCGCAAGCCGGTGCCGGCGTCGAACACGATGACGTGGCTGCCGCATCGCACTTCGATGCAAGGGGTGTTGCCGCCATAGCGAACGGTCTCGGGGCCGGGGCAGGCGATGCTCCCTCTCACGCCCCAGAAACGAATACGCATTAACGTCCGCCCCCTGCTTGTCGCTCGGCCGCCGCCTTGGCCTCGTGTGCCGTCGAGGCGGCTGGCGGCACCGTATCAGCCGCGCCGACGCTGGTCTTGCTCGCGCGGCGTGTGGCCTCCGCCGCCACTTCTCGCGCGAGGTCCGGGTGATGAGCTGTGAACGCGCGAAAATCGGCGACCTCCAGGCTCAGCAAGGTGCTCGGGAGTGTCGTGACGACGGTAGCGGTGCGCGGGCCGCCTTCGAGCAGGGCGATTTCACCGAAGAACGATCCAGGCCCGAGGCGCACCGGTTGCGGTTCGACCATCACTTCGACTTCACCGGAAGCGACGAAAAACATGCAATCACCGGATCGCCCTTCGCGCACCACGATGGTCCGCTCGCCTAGGTCGATCCGGCGCAGCATGTGGGTCAGCTCGATAATCGCCGACGGATCGAGATTGCGCAGGAACGGCACACGCGTCACCAGGTCCCAGTTGCTCACGAAGGCGCGGCGCCGGTATTCGGTGGCGAAGCCGGTGGCGAGAATGCCGGTCCAGAGGCCGAACACCCCAAGGCCGCAGATCATGACACAGCCGGCGATCGCGCGGCCGATCGCGGTCTGCGGTACGGCGTCGCCATAGCCGGTGCCGGTGAGGGTCGTGACCGCCCACCACAGCGACAAGGGCAGACTGCCGAAATGCTTCGGTTGCGCCGTGCCTTCGAGCACATAGAGGGCGATCGCGGCGAGCAGCAGCACGATCAGAAAGATCACAAGCACGCTGGCGAGTGGCTTGGCCTCCAGGGCGATGACGCGCCGGAGTAGCGAGAGACCCGGTGTCATGGCGGCGAGCTTGAGCAACCACAATGACGCAAGAAGCCAGGCAATGTCGGCGGGCACGCCGATCAGCAGGGCGATTGGAACCGGCGCGATCGCCAATATGTCGACCAAGCCGGCCGAGGAGAAAATATAAGCGGATGCGGCCTCGCGGCCGGACTTTGGCCAGGCCTTGAGGGCCCATTCGCCGGCGAAGATACCAAGACAGCACCAAAGCACGATCGTGATCGTTAGCCGCAAGGCCTCCTGTAGGTGGGGCACCGTTGCAACGATCATCGCCAGCAGGCCCACTGTCAGGACGAATGCCTGCAGCATCCAGAAAGCGTGGCTCCGGATATGGCCCATGTGGATGGAAGAAGCCTTGGAGCGGTGCGGCGTCATGAGCCTCACATCGGAAAATCAGCGCCGCATCGGGAACGTTTGGCGCGCCAGCGATTATGACAGAGCCAGCCTAGCCGATCACATACAATCCGAATTGGTGCGCTGGACCGGGAGGCGAGCGCGACCAGCTGAGCGGTCAGAACAGCAGGCCGAAGCGGCCTTTCTGGCACATTGCGAAAATATTGACCAGCCCACATTGAGTGGCCCTGACTGGATGTTGATTTGGTGCTGACGCTGGCGTTGAGCGTACCGAAAACATCATCCGTGTTGATGAGGTGAGGGAATCGCCTAATCTGCGACGATGATCGCGCTGCTATGGCTGAGCTTGGCCACCCTGGCCTCGCCGTTCAAGTCGAAGGACCGATTTGCGGCAGAGAATATGGTCTTGCGGCATCAGGTGACGGTGCTGCGGCGTCAGGCTCGCGGTAAGATCCGGCTCACGAACTTCGATCGGCTGTTTCTGGTCCAGCTTTGCCGTTGGTTTCCCATGATCTTGCAGGTTCTTGCCATTCGATCCGGCGCGAGTGCCTCGATCATCTCGTCATTCTTAGCGAGGCTCGTCTGCGCCGGATCCTGCAAAGATATGCCGACTATTACAATAAAATCAGGACACACCGATCACTGAACAAAGATGCTCAAACCTTCCGCCCTGTTGACCAATTTGGAAAAGTTGCATCACAGGCTATCCTCGGCGGACTTCATACACACGTGAGGCAGACGCGGATCGGACATGTCGGCGATGCCCGCTTCGGCAGTCTCACCGATCTCTCCATTCCAGAAGAGTGCGCCAACTACGTCGCTGCCGCTGGATACGACGCAAGCGAGAATCACAGGGCTTCGCCGGCTCTTTGGATCACTCAAGTCTTGAAAATCTCTTTGGTAGCCGCCGGCGTGAGGTTCAGCCGCCAACAGAACAGCACTGGAGGCAGCGCGAGCATTAGCCCTACCACGGTGAGTTCGGTCTGGCTCAGGCCGAAAAGTCCACCCGTGGGCAGCGCCACAAGCAGGCCTGCGACGGCAAGCAAGACCCGCATCGCCAGCGCCAACGAGCCGGAGCCCATGGTGCCGAAGAAGGCCAGATAGCCCTGCATCGCGGCCGAAAGCAGCCAGACCCCAATCGTCGCGCAGATCACCGAGAAGGCAACATCGGCGGGCGCTCCGAGCCCGATCAGCGCGGGGTTCATCACGAAGAAGAACGGCACCGCATAGATCACCACGCCGAGCCTCATCGCCTCCCAGCCGGTGCCGATCGGATTGGCGCCGGCCATGGTCGCTGCCGCGAAGGCGCCGAGCGCCACCGGCTGCGTTATGAAGCTGATCATCCCCCAGTACAGAATGAAAAGATGCACGGCCAGTGGGTTCAGCCCCTCCTGCACGAGGGCGGGCGCCAACACGATGGCGAGGAAAATGTAGCAGGCCGTGACCGTCATCCCCATGCCGAAGATGAACGAGGTGATGGCGCCCATAAT
>CAWHJZ010000045.1:0-14156 GCA_963829785.1 uncultured Pseudomonadota bacterium
CGCCCGGCGGCGTAGCCCTGCATGCCGCGCGGATTGGCGGCGGCGCGCCGGCGCTTACCCTCGCGCGACGGCGGCGGTCAGGCGGCCTTCCGACCAGGCCGGGCCGATCTCGACCTCGTGGCCGCGCCTGCGCAATTCGTCGATGGTTTTTTCCGGCACCCGCTATTCGACCACCAGCACGCCGGGGCGCGCGGTGCGCGGCCAGAACGAGATCGGGAAATGCTCGGAATGCCAGGCCGGCGCGTCGATCGCTTCCTGCAAATTCATGCCGGCATGCACGTGGCGCAGGAAGAACTGCGCCGTCCACTGGTCCTGCTGGTCGCCGCCGGGCGTGCCCCAGGCGAGATAGGGCTCGCCGTCGCGCAGCGCCAAGGTCGGCGACAGCGTGGTGCGCGGGCGCTTGCCCGGCGGCAAGCGCGGCCGGATGCTTGTCGTCGAGCCAGAACATCTGCGCGCGCGTGCCGAGCCCGAAGCCGAGCTCCGGGATCACCGGCGAGGACTGCAGCCAGCCGCCCGAGGGCGTCGCCGACACCATGTTGCCGGCGCGGTCGATGATGTCGAAATGCACGGTGTCGCCGCGACCTCGCCCAGCCGCCCGACGGTCGGCTCGCCGGCGCCGAAGCTGCCGACCGCGGCGCGCGCGCCTTCCGCGCGGCGCAGCGCGACCGCCGCGCCGAAGCCTTCGATGTAGCCGGGCCGCAAGTCGAGCGAGGCCTTGTCGGTCACCAGCTTGCGGCGCTCGTCATTGTAGGCGTCGGACAGCAGCGTCTCGATCGGCACGTCGACGAAATCCGGATCGCCGTAGAAGCTCTCGCGGTCGGCGAAGGCGAGCTTGGCGCACTCGACCTGGGCGTGGATGAACTCGGGCCCGGCCGGATCGAGGCCATCGAGATCGAAACCCTTGAGCAGCGCGAGCTGCTGCAGCAGCACCGGCCCCTGGCTCCAGACGCCGGCCTTGCAGCACCGTGTAGCGGCCGTAATCGTAAGTGAGCGGCGCCTCCACCGTCGCCTGCCAGTTCGCCATGTCGGCGCCGGTCAGCACGCCGCGATGCGGCTCGCCGGTAACGTCCATCACGTCCTGCGTGCGGCAGAACCTGTCGATCGCCTCGGCGACGAAGCCTTGCGACCAGGTTTTGCGCGCGCGCTCGATCTGCGCGACGCGGTCGCCGCCGGCGCTTTCCGCTTCGCGCACCATGCGCGTATAGGTGTCGGCGAGCGCGCGGTTGGTGAACAGCGTGCCCGGCGCCGGCACCTGGCCGCCGGGCAGATAGACCGCCGCCGACGTCGGCCAATGCTCGCGGAACAGCTCCTCGACCATGGCGATGGTGGCGGTGGCGCGCTCGACCAGCGGATGGCCGTCTCGCGCATAGGAGATCGCCGGCGCCAGCACGTCGGCAAGATGCATGGTGCCGTAGTCGCGCAGCATCAGCATCCAGGCGTCGAACATGCCGGGCACGCAGGCCGCCAGCAGGCCGGTGCCGGGCATCATGTCGAGCCCGAGCTCGCGGAAATGCGCGATGGTCGCGGCCGCCGGCGCCGGCCCCTGCCCGCAGAGCACCTCCGGCTTGCCGCGCTTCACGTCGTAGAGAATGACCGGCACGTCGCCGCCCGGCCCGTTCAGATGCGGCTCGACCACCTGCAGCGTGAAGGCGGTGGCGACCGCGGCGTCGAAGGCGTTGCCGCCCTTCTCCAGCACGCTCATGCCGACCGCGGTGGCGATCCAATGCGTGGAGGCGACCACGCCGAAGGTGCCCTCGATCTCGGGCCGCGTGGTGAAGGGATTGGGATTGATCTTGGCGAGGTCGGGGCGCATGGCGGGACCCCTTTTGCCGCGCCAATCTACTACATAGGTTGCGGGCGTCGATCCACGTTGCCGCCAACGGGCCGCAGCGCAGCATATGCGCCCGCTTGCCAAGGCCCGCCCGGCCGCCACCATGGCGGCAATGATAGAGCCGCGGCCAGGGCGACCGCGCCCTTGCGGCGGCAAGAACAGAGCAACGTGGGAAGCGCAGCAAACGTGGCAGGCGAAAGCGACCATATCGTCGCCGAAACGGCGGCGCGGATTTTTGCGGACCTCGCCGATCCCCAGACCGTCAACCAGGCAAAGAACGGCGCCTGGCAGGAGCCGCTGTGGCAGGCGATCGAAGAGGCCGGCCTGCCGCTCGCCTGGGTGCCCGAGGAGCTGGGCGGTTCCGGCGTGAGCCTCGCCGAAGGCTTCGAGGTGCTCGGCGTCGCCGGGCGCTTTGCGCTTGCCGTGCCGCTCGCCGAAACGCTGCCCGCAGGCTGGCTGCTGGCGCGCGCCGGGCTGGAAGCGCCGGCAGGCGCCATGACGGTTGCGCCGGCCCGGCCGAACGACCGTATTCAACTCAGCACCGACGGCACATTGAAGGGCCGCGCCATCGGCGTGCCGTTCGCGCACGAAGCCGACCACATCGCCGTGCTGGCCGAAGACGACAAGGGCACCGTGGTGGCGCTGGTCGACACCAAGGACTGCCAGCTGGGCGACGGCGCCAATCTCGCCGGCGATCCGGCGAACGTCGTGAGCTTCGACGGCGTCACGCCGCTGCGCTCACGCGCTGCGCCACAAGGCTCGACCGCACCGCGCTGATGCTGATGGGCGCGGCCGTGCGCAGCGTGGAGACCGCCGGCGCGCTGGAAGCGATCCTCTCGCGCGCCACCGACTACGCCAACGAGCGCGTCGCCTTCGAGCGCAAGATCGGCAAGTTCCAGGCGGTGCAGCAGAACCTGGCGCGGCTCGCCGGCGAAACCGCCGCCGCGCTGGCGGTCTCGGGCTCGGCCGCCGATACGCTGGCGCAATGCCGACGCGTTCGACGACGCGACGTTCCTGGAAGCCGCTTCCGCCAAGATCCGCTGCGCGGAAGCCGCCAGCGAAGGCTCGGCCATCGCGCATCAGGTGTTCGGCGCCATCGGCTTCACGCAAGAGCACGTGCTGCATCGCTTCACGCTGCGCATGCTGTCGTGGCGCGACGATTTCGGCAACGAAAGCTGGTGGGCGGCCGAGCTCGGCCGCCGCGTCGCGCGGCGCGGCGCCGACGAATTCTGGCCGCTGGTGGCGTCGCGATGAGCGCCAACCTGCAGTTCGATCCCATCCGCCTGCCGCCCGAATGCGAGGCGCTGCGCGCCGAAGTGCGCGCGTTCCTGGCCGAGGAAATCGCCGCCGGCACTTTCGATCCGTACCGGCCCGGCCACGGCGACTCGCACAACCGCGACTTCAGCAAGCGCGTCGGCGCCAAGGGCTGGATCGGCATGACCTGGCCGAAGCAATACGGCGGGCGCGAGCGCAGCTTCCTCGAGCGCTATGTGGTGACGGAGGAATTCCGCGTCGCCAACGCGCCGGTGCGCTCGCATTTCGTGGCCGACCGGCAGAGCGGACCGGTGCTGCTCAAATACGCGCCCGAGCACATCAAGGCCGACATCCTGCCGCGCATCTGCCGCGGCGAACTGTGCTTCGTCATCGGCATGAGCGAGCCCGGCTCCGGCTCCGACCTGTTCGCCGCCAAGACCAAGGCGACCAAGGTCGACGGCGGCTGGCGGATCAACGGCTCCAAGATCTGGACCAGCAACGCCCATATCGCCGACTACATGCTCGGCCTGTTCCGCACGTCACCGCCAACCAAGGAAAACCGCCGCCACGGCCTCACGCAGTTCCTCGTCGACATGAAGACGCCCGGCATCACGATCAATCCCGATCATCCAGATGACCGGCCAGCACGACTTCAACGAAGTCGTGTTCGAGGACGCTCTTCGTGCCCGACGATCATGTGATGGGCGAGATCGACGGCGCCTGGAAGCAGGCGACCAGCGAGCTCGCCTATGAGCGCAGCGGGCCGGAACGGTTCCTGGAAACCTTCTACGTGCTGGTCGAGCTGATCCGCGCGCTCGGCGAAGAGCCCGACATCCGCAGCGCCGAAGGGCTCGGCCGGCTGGTCGCGCAATTGCACACGCTGCGCCGCATGTCGGTGTCGGTCGCCGGCATGTTGCAGGCCGGCAAGGAGCCGGTCGTGGAAGGCTCGATCGTCAAGGACCTCGGCACCCTCTGGGAGCAGAAGCTGCCGCACCGGGTGCGCGAGCTCGCCGCCTTTCTCGATACCGAGATCGGCAACCGCGCCACCCTGGAAGAGCAGCTCGCGTTCGCCACCACCGTCGCGCCCAAGCTCACCATCCAGGGCGGCACCACCGAAATCCTGCGCGGCATCATCGCGCGCGGGCTGGGCCTGCGTTAAAGGAAAGTCGTCGCCGTGCCGGATATTTCCAAACTGCTGTGGCCGAAAACGGTGGCCGTGGTCGGCGCCTCCAACGATTTGAGCGGCCTGCGCGGGCGCATTCTGGAGACCATCCTCGCCCACCCTTACGAGGGCAAGGTCTTTCCGGTGAGCCGCAGCGCCACCGAGGTGCAGGGGCTGAAAGCCTACAAGTCGGTCGACGACCTGCCGGAGCCGGTCGATCTCGCGATCCTGATCATCCCGGCGCAGTTCATCGTCGCCGAGCTGGAGCGCTGCGGCAAGGTCGGCATCAAGGCCGCCGTCATTGTCTCCTCCGGTTTCGCCGAGGAGCCGGGCGGCGCCGGCGCGCGCATGCAGACGGACATCACCGAGATCGCCAAACGCTACGACATGGCGGTGACGGGACCCAATTCCGAAGGCTTCGCCACGATCGCCGCGGGCTTCTGTCCCACGTTCAGCCCGGTGTTCGACAAGAACGCCGGCAAGATCAAGCCGGTGCGCCCGCTTGGGCCCGGCCAGGTGTCGGTGATCTCGCAGAGCGGGGGCCTGGGCTTTGCCTTCTTCGACCGTGCGCGCCCGCGCGACATCACCTTCCGCCACGTCGTCACCACCGGCAACGAGGCCGCACTGCAGGTCACCGACCTGCTCGACTACATGATCGACGAAGGCGGCACCGACGTCTTCCTGCTGCTGATCGAAGACGTAAAGTCGCCGGAGAAATTCAAGCGCGTGGCCGAAAAGGCGCTGAAGGCCGGCAAGCCGCTGATCGTCGGCAAGATCGGCCAGTCGGAACCGGGCATTCGCGCGGTCGCCTCGCACACCGCGGCGCTGGCCGGCGCTCAAGGCGCGTATCGCGCCATCTTCGAGCGCTACGGCCTGATCGAGGGCCGCGACTTCGACGAGATGCTCGACATGGCGGTGGCGTTCCTCGCCTGCGGCGACCGATTGCCGGCGGGCAAGCGGGTCGGCATCTGCACCGCCTCCGGCGGCGCCGGCATCTGGTTGGCGGACGCCTGCGCCGCCGCCGGGCTCGAGGTGCCGGTGCTCGACGACGCAACGCGCGAGCAGCTCGGCGCGCATATGCCGGCCTACGGCACGTCGCAGAATCCGGTCGATTGCACCGCGCAAGGCCTGTGGAAGCTCGGCTACGCCGAGTTCGCGCGGCTGGTGGCGCAGTCGCCGCTGGTCGACGGTGTGACAGTCGCGATCAGCGCGCGGCGATCGGCCTTCCTCGAAGGCGATCTGCAGAAGCTGAAGGCGCTTAGAGAAACGTCGAACAAGCCGGTGCTGCTGTGGACCTATACGCTGCCGGCGGAGCGCAGCATCGAGATCATCAACGAGGCCGGCTACCCGCTGTTCACCACTACACACGGCTGTGCGCGGGCGCTGGCCGCGCTCGCCGACTATCGCAGCCTTCGCGAGCGCAGCCTGCAAGCGGCGAAGGCCGCGCCGGTGATCGCGGCGGCGCGCGACAAGGTGCGCGGCCTGTTCGCGAAAAGCGATGCCGTGCTGTCTGAATGGCAGGCGCGGCCGCTGCTCGCGGCCTACGGCATCGGCGCCGGTGACGCCGGCACGCTGGCGCAATCGGCCGCCGAAGCGGAAGCCGCGGCGAAAACCGCCGGGTGCGCGGTCGCCTTGAAAGTGCAGTCGGCCGCCCTCCCCCACAAGACCGAAGCCGGCGCGGTCGCGCTCAATGTCGAAGCCGGAGAGGTCGCCGCGGCTTACGCGCGCGTGCTCGCTTCGGCCAAGTCTTACGCCCCCGCGGCGGCCATCGACGGCGTGCTGGTGCAGCCGATGGCCCCGCCCGGCCGCGAGATGATCCTCGGCATCAATCGCGATGCGCGCTGGGGGCCGCTGCTGATGGTGGGCTTAGGCGGCGTGCTGGTCGAGGCGATGGGCGACGTGCAGCTTACGTCGGTGCCGCTCGACCGCGAGGCCGCGCTGACGACCATCGCGAAGTTGAAGGGCGCGGTCCTGCTCGGCGCGTTTCGCGGCCGGCCGGAAGCCGACGTCGACGCGCTCGCCGATCTCATGGTGCGGCTGTCGCAGTTCGCGGCCGATCACGCCGAGACAATCGCCGAGATCGATCTCAATCCGGTCATCGTGCACGACAAGGGCAAAGGCGTGACATTGGTCGACGCGCTGATCGTCAAACGCGCGGCCAACGCGCAGAACCGCACCGCGGCCGAGTGACACAAAGGATTTCTGCCATGAGCGATATCGCCATCGAAAAGCACGGCCACGTCGCGCTGGTCGAGATCCAACGGCCGCCCAATAATTTCTTCGACATTGCGCTGATCCAGGACATCGCCGCCGCGTTCGAAGCCTTCGACCAAGATGGCGACATCCGCGCCGTGGTGCTGGCCTCGCAGGGCAAGGTGTTCTGCGCCGGCGCCAATTTCGGAGACGGTTCCACCCTCGACAAGAGCGGCCAGCGGCCGAGCGAGCTGAGCCACCAGCAGGCGGTGCAGCATCTCTATCTGGAAGGCAACCGGCTGTTCCGGACCAAGAAGCCGATCGTCGCCGCCGTGCATGGCGCCGCGGTCGGTGGCGGGCTCGGCCTGGCGATGGTCGGGGACTTCCGCGTCACCTGCCCGGAGGCGCGCTTCTGCGCCAACTTCACCCGGCTCGGTTTCCATCCCGGCTTCGGGCTGACGGTGACGCTGCCGGCGGTGATCGGAGAAACCAAGGCGGCGCTGATGTTCTACACCAGCCGCCGCGTGCCCGGCGACGAAGCCTTCAAGATGGGCCTCGCCGATGTGCTGGTGCCGCAGGATCAGGTGCGCGACGCGGCGCTCAAGCTCGCCGCCGAGATCGCGGAGAATTCGCCGCTCGGCCTCATTTCCACCCGCACCACCCTACGCGGCAACATCGCCGACCGCGTGCGCGCGGCCACCGAACACGAATTGAAAGAGCAGACGCGCCTGCGCGCGACAGACGACTTCAAGGAAGGCGTCAAGGCGATGGCGGAACGGCGGGTGCCGAACTTCGCCGGTCGCTAGTCACGATCAGCGACGCATTGGTTTCCGGTATCATCGCCAGCACCACCACATGGGTGGAGACGGCGTAACGCAAATCGATGTTGCGCCCATCGCGTAAACGCGCGCGCCGGCCGGCAATATCGACGTCGATATCCTGGTAATCGAGCAGCAGCCCGTCGCGCGCGGCGACGGCCTTGTAGACCGCCTCCTTGACGGCAAACAGCAGCCGGCCCTGCAACGGGTCTTCGGCGAGGCGCGGGCGCTCGCGCGGCGTCACCACCAGCTCGCGCAATTCGTCCGGCAAGGCTTCCGCCGGCTCAATGTCGATCCCGAGCGCGCCAATTTCACCGCTCCGCGCGATTGCCGCCACCGCGATATCGCCGTCATGGGCGAAGGAGCCGACGATGCCGGCCGGCCACAACGGCGCGCCGCTTTCGCCTTTCGGGATCGCGCAAGGCGCATGGCCGAGGCGCACTAGCAGGGCGCGCCCAAGCTCGCGCGCGGCACCGCTCGCGCGCCGCATCCGCACCAGAGACGACGTAATCGAGCGCGCCTCTTCCGGCATGAGGGCGCGTTCATCGCCCGGCTGAATCGGCCGGCAATCGACCAGGATGTCGGCCGACGACAAATGTTTGATCGCGCGTTGCAGCGTTTGCTCGATCGGGGCGGACATGTCCATGCCACAGGCGGTTGGGCCGCCCCTACTCCGCCGGAACGCTGGCGGCGACGTTCAGGTCCAGCATCTCGTCCACGGCCCTATCCTGCGCCGCGGCACGGCCGACCGCCTGCTCCTGCGCGCGATTGACGCGCACCAGCTTGGCCGGATTGCCGCGCCATACCGTGTGGTCGTCGAGCACCTCGCCCTTCATCAGGAACGAGTCGGCCTCGAGCACGACATTCTCACCCATGGTGACGCCGTAATGCACGAAGGCGCCCGGCCCCAGCGTCGAACCATTGCCGACCTTCACGTAGTCGGACTTGAACACGCCCTCCTCGAGCGAATGCGCCTGCAGCACGCTGCCCTCGTTAAGGTTCACGCCGTCGCCGATCTCGGTGAGCGTGCGCTCGGTGATCGAGCAGCCGCCGTCAAAGACCTTGCGGCCGATCTTGATGCCGACCATGCGGGAGACGACGTTCTTGAACGGGGTGCCGCCGAAACGCTCGATGATCGGCGAATCCGACAGCTTCCAGTGCCGCTCATGCGCCCAGAATTCGGGATCGTAGATCGACACCATCGTGGGCTTAAGGCGCTTGAAGGCGAGGCTCGCCCGCTCGATGAGCGCGAAGTAGACGATCGCCGCCAGCGAGACCAGCACTGAGGCCGCGAGCAGCGACCAAGTGCCATACTCGGGATAGTTCTCGACGCCGAGATGCGCGATGAAGAGCGTCGCGAACAGGAACATCCAGCGGGCGAACAGGAACAGCGCCGCCGTCGCCAGATTGTGCCCGTTCTTGCGCGCGACCCGCTGCCGGCGCAGCTCCGGGCCGAGCGCGGCGTTGACGTCCTTGTCGCGCTCCACCATGCGCGGAATTTCGAAACAGGGCGAGCCCAACAGGCCGACGTTTTCACGCACCGGACCGTCGATCGGGATCATCACCTTGGTGCCAAGCAGGCAGTTCGCGCCGGTGCGGCCGTCCGGCGGATAGTGAATGTCATTGCCGAGATAATTGTGTTCGCCGATGCGCGTTTCGCTCAGGCGGAACGACGAGCCCGACATGTGCATGTTGATCATCGACATGCCGTCCGACACCATGGTGCGGCTGCCGATCTCGCACAGGAACGGATTGTCGTGGCGCTGGTTGGTGCCGAAATTCGAGCCGGTCTGCTCGACCTCGTTCAACCTCCAGCCGACGAAGCGCATGTAATGGACGATGAACGAGCTGTCGCCGAACAGCAGATTGAAGAAGCGCGAATTGCTCGTGCGTGAGACAACCGTCTGCAGCCAATAATGGACACCATACAGCACGTAAGTGCGGTCCGGAGCGAGGAACAGGTTGCAGAGACGCGGCACCGCGTAGACCGCGACGAGCCCGAGCAACACGGCGCCGACGGTCAGGCCCGCCGAGGCAATCAGCATCACCGCAACGAACGCCGGCGTCGAGCTGGTTGAATTGCGCGGACGCGGCGCCGGTGAAAGCGGCGAACACCTCGTACCAGTAGTTCAGCACCAGGATCGGAGACCGGCGCCGCGATCCCGACGAGGCCGACAAGCTGCAGCGCCGCATAGAGCGCGCGCCGCAGCGTGGAGCAATGCCTTGGCGCGATCGGGCAATAGTCGGACTGGGTCTCCACCGCCGGCGAACCGTGATAATGCCTGCCGTCCGGCACCCGCTGGCCGCTCTGCAGCGACGAGGCGTGGCCGAGCTGGGCGCCGTCGCCCATCGCGGTGTCGATGTCGAGCACGCTCGCTTCGCCGACGAAGGCGTCGCTGCCGATGTCGATTTCTCCGATCTCGATGAAATTGGAGCGGGCGCGGTAGCCGAGCAGGATCGAAGTCCTTGCGCAGGATCGTGTTGTCGCCGACCGAGAACAGATCGGTCGAGACCGGCACGAAGCGCGAATGGATGACGGCGCCGCGGCCGATCCTGGCGCCGAGCGCGCGCAGATAGAGATTGTAGAGCGGGCTGCCGGCGAAGGCCGCCACCGGCGCGCTGCGCATCAGCGTCTTGACCATCCAGAAGCGGAAATAACGCAGGCTCCAGATCGGGATCCGCTCGCTCTTCCATTTGCCGACCAGCAGCCATTTGGCGGCGATCGGCAGCGCGCTTAAGCCCACGAAGGCGGCCGCGGCGGCCGCGACGCTGCGCAGGTAAAGATCGAACGGAGTGCCGATATCGCGGTAGGTCCATTCCAGGCCGAAGGCGGCAACGCACAGCACCAGCAAGCCATAGCCGGCATAGAACAGGAGCTGCAGCGCGCCGCATCCGTAATAGGAAAGATCGGACGGGAACGTGGAACGGCTCGCGCTTGGTGGCGACGACGTTCTCGTCGGCCGCGCCGTCCAGGCGAACGCGCCAGCTTGGCGACGGTCGGGTTCTGGTAGATGTCGCGCATCGAGACGTTCGACATCTCCGGGTACTGCCGCAGCTTGGCGCAGAAGCGCGCCATCAGCAGCGAATGGGCGCCGAGGTCGTTGAAGAAATGGTCCTCGACGGAGACGCGGTCGAGCTTCAGCACCTCGGCCAGCGCGCGAACGAGGATGCGCTCGTTCTCGGAGCGCGCTTCGACGAAATTGCCACCGCCCTGGCAGCGCGGGCCCTTCGGCTTCGGCAGCTTCTTGCGATCGGCCTTGCTGCTGATCAGCATCGGAATGAACGGCAGCTCTTCCAGGAAGGCCGGCACCATGTAGGCCGGCAGCCGGCCGCGCAGCGCCTCGGCGATTTCGCCGCGCGACAGGTGCGCGCCCTGCTTGAACGAATAGTAGGCGACGAGCTCGGGCATGCCCGGCTCGGGCTCGTGGGTGGCGACCGCCGCCTGCGCGATCTCCGGCAGTTCCAGCAGCATCGATTCGATCTCGCCGGTCTCGATGCGGTAGCCGCGGATCTTGACCTGGGTGTCGATGCGGCCGTGGTATTCGACCTCGCCGTCGGCGTTGATGCGGCCGAGATCGCCGGTGCGGTAGATGCGCTTGGACGTGTTGTTCTCAATGCCGAGAAAATCCGGAATGAACTTCTGCGCCGTCAGCTCGTCGCGGTTCATGTAGCCGGCGGCGAGACCGATGCCGGCAATGCCGATCTCGCCAAGCTCGCCATGCGGAAGGGCTTTGCCTTCTTGCGGGTCGAGAATCACGATCGAATAGGTCGGCAAGGGCCGGCCGATGGTGACCGGCTTCTCCGGCGTCAGTTCGGTCAGCGTCGCGGTGACGGTCGCTTCGGTCGGGCCGTAGGTGTTGAGGATGGTGCGCCCGGGACGATGCCAGCGCCGCACCAGATTTTGCGGGCAGGCTTCGCCGCCGACCAGCAGGATGCGCAGCGCCGGCAATTCCTCTTCGATGGTCGCCAGCAAGGTCGGGCAACACGCCATGCCGGTGATCTCACGCTCGCGCAGGAAGCTGCTGAGCTCGTCGCCGACCAGGCTGGCGCCGGGCCGCGCCGGGACGAGCGTCGCGCCCGCCATCAGCGGCACCCAGATCTCCTCGACCGAGAAGTCGAAGGCGATGGTCATGCCCTGGTAGACGCGGTCGCCGGGCGCATAGCCGTAAAGCTCGGCAGCGACCCGGACGAAATTGCAGATGCTCGGGTGATCGATCACGACACCCTTCGGATTGCCGGTCGTGCCCGAGGTGTAGATGATGTAGCAGACGGAATCGGCGGGCGGCGCGACTTCGTCGTCGGTGAGGGGCGCGCACGATTCGATGTCGATCGCGAGCCTGGCATGATCGACCAGCACGTGCGGCAGATCGAGCGCGGAAAGCTTCTCGCGGAAGGACGACATCGACACGATGGCCTTGAGGCCGGCATCGCCCACGATGAAGCGCACGCGGTCGGTCGGGAACCCGCCATCGAGCGGCACATAGGCCGCGTTGATCTTCATCACCGCGAGCAGCGCGACATAGGTGTCGGCGCTCTTGTCGAACAAAAGCCCGACACGGTCGCCTGATCCGATGCCCTGGCCGATGAGATAGCGCGCAAGCTGGTTGGCGCGGCGGTCGAGCTCCTGGAAGGTCAGAACGGCGCTTTCGGTGACGACCGCTTCGGCGCCACCCAATTGCGCGCAACGCTCGGCGATCAGGTGATCGAGGCGTTCACCGGCCCGCCAGCGGATCGTGTTATCGCCGTCGCCAAACAAGGCCAACGGCGTATCGATCGCGGCGGGATCGTCGATTTCGGTTCTTTGGCGTGTTGAAAGCAAGACGCTACTCCACTTCCGGCGCGCCGGCCTGTTGCGTGGGCGAGGCCCGATTTGGCGCTTCGGCCGCTGCAACCAAGGGCTGCAGGCGCGCAGCCGCTCGGCACGGCCGCCCGCCAACGCCACGGCGGATTTGGAAGTAGCCCCCCAGTTTTCTCGGCATTTTGTTCGGCTAGGTGCGCTTGTTGTTTTCAGCAAAATGAAGCGCCGAACATGAACGCAGGCTGAATGAAACGGTTAAGGTGAATGCCGGCCGGCCCAAAGCAAAGCCGGGTAACTGACCCTTATTGGGACAGTTGAATTGGGGGCAGTGCAGCTAAAGGCCAAAAGGTAATTGGTGGCGGACGCAGTCGTGGTCGAACTCGTCTCAACTCCCGAATTCCCTGCTAGCAGGGAAAAGAACAGGGAATTTTAGCGAATACGGCCGAAATTAAAGATTGAGACGCATAATCAACGAGCTAATTCAATGGCTTACAGCGAAATTCGCGACGCGTCGTGGCGCTGATCGATGCGGTCATCGCCTTTTTGGCTATGATTGCAGCGTTTGGCGACAAACTCCAAGAAGCCGAAATCAATCCGCTCTTTGTGCTGCCGCAGGGTAGCGGCGTCGTTGCTGCGGATGGAATCGCGATGTTGAAGACTTTGGCTTACAGCGAGGCCAGTCAAAAAATTGGCTTACCAAAAGTGGCCATGCATCCTTCTCATGCCCTGTGTGTAGCGGAAATCGAGCACGCAGATAGTGGTGATGAACTCATGTTCAGGTTTTCGGTAATCACAGGACGATTCCTGACGCGATGCGGTCAAGGCATCTGACCTCACCGTTGCAGCGCGAAAAATCGAGCACGCTTCATAATCTGCTGTCGATGTTCGCCGGCTGCTCTCTGCGTTCGTTGGTCCGCTTCCCCGCGACCTGTCTTGATGTTTGCCTCAATTGAAAGTGAAAGCATCGTGATACGCGCCCTGCACACTGCCACCGGTGATCGGCGCGCCACCCGGTACGTGCACCATGTCTCCGATAACGGCGACCGTGGCGCCATGCAGCCCATGACGCGGCACCGGCATCGGCGCCAAGGTTTCCCATCGATCGGTTTTCGGGTCGTAAGCTTCGTTTGCTTCGTAGACGAGACCCGGCGCCTCACCGCCGAACACCACGATCCTGCCGCCGACGTAGGCGCAGCATAGGCCGCTACGCGGCGTCGGCAACGGCCGGCGAAACGACCATTTGCCCGTGGCGGGGTCGTACACCGCGTGCAGGCCGGTGTTGAAGTCGTAGGAGTCCTTACGGCCGCCGATGGCGTGAATCTTACCACCGACGACAACGGCGCCCATATGGCAGCGCTGACCGCCGTAAGGCTGGGTCGGCGTGGAGCCGCGCATAAGGTCGAGATTCTCGTAGGTTCTCGTCTCAGGGTCGTAGACCTCATGCCAGTCCGTCGAGCGGATGTCGCGGCCGCCGAGCAAATGCACCCGGCCGTCGAGCGCGACCGCCGAGATGGCGCCGCGCGGCCGCGGCAGGTTGGGCAGCGGCTCCCAGGCGTCGGCATCGGCGTCGTAAACAAAACAGCGCGAATGCGGGCAGCGATTCTGTTCGATAAAGCCGCCGAAGCTGTAGATGCGCCGTCCGATCACGGCCGTCGACAGGTGATTGCAGGCAAAGGGGATCGGCGCCTTCAAACTCCAGGTTCCGGCCGCCGGATCGTAGACCTGATGAAAGTCGCTGTTGACGTTGCCCCTGGCATATCCGCCGATGACATGAACCTTGCCGCCGCATGCGGTGACGCCCATCTCCGCCGTGGCGATCGGCATGCGCGGCAATTCGATCCAGCGGCCCGGGTTTCCCGCCATCGCGACAGGCTCCGGCGCCGGCTTCGACACACCTTGCGGGATGCTGGTAATCGTCGGATCGAACAGGCCTGAGAAAATCGGATCTGCTGAGGTATCAAGCATTACGTCGCGCTCCGTGGACAGCCGGGCGGCATTGCGCCTCTTGATCGGGTTGCACCTGTGTGTACCAAAAACCTAAACCCGAACATAGTGGTGAAGAAGCCCGCCAATGATTGGGCGTGTGTCCCGATGCTCTTG
>CAWHJZ010000046.1:0-9919 GCA_963829785.1 uncultured Pseudomonadota bacterium
GTTGTCCGTAAGTCGCCACCACGCGCGTGCCGGACGCCGCCGCCGGCATACCGGGATGACTCAAACCCGCACGCTGAAGCCACAAGGCGAGGTTCATGGTGTCCCCCGCAACAACGTCTCTGTTAGTCTGCGCGTGATCTTATCCGAAAACCGGTTCCCACTTTTCGGGATCATGCGCGGTCACGTCGCGTTGAGCCAGCCGAAGCGGATCGGATAGCCCTCACCGCCGAGCAGGGTTACGGTCTCATAAAGCGGCAAGCCGACGACGTTGGAATAGGAGCCGATCATCTTCACGATGAAGGTGCCGGCGATGCCTTGCGCAGCGTAGCCGCCGGCTTTGCCGCGCCATTCGCCGGAAGCGAGATAGGCTTCGATGTCCTCTTCCGACAGCCGCTTGAAGCGCACGCGCGTTTCCACCAGGCGCTGGCGGAAGCTTTCCTTCGGCGTCACCAGGCAAATCGAGGTGAAGACCCGGTGGTTGCGGCCCGACAGGAGCCGCAGGCATTGCGACGCCTCGTCGAGCAGCTCGGCCTTGGGCAGGATGCGGCGGCCGACCGCCACCACGGTGTCGGCGGCCAGGATGTAGGCGCCGCGCAATTCGTCATCGAGCTTGACATTGTCCAGCGCCACCTTCGCCTTCTCCTTGGCAAGGCGCGTGGCATGGGCGCGCGGGATTTCGCCGCGGCGCGGGGATTCGTCGATGTCCGCGGGCTTGAGCGCGTCGGGTTCGATGCCGGCCTGGTTGACCAGCGCCAGGCGGCGCGGCGAACCGGAAGCGAGCACGAATTTGGGCCGGCCGATCATGGGTTTTGGGCTAAGATTTGCTGCTGATGAGGCGCGGAAGCTAGCGGAACGGGGCCCACTTCACAACCCAAACGGCAAAACCTGCGTCCGGCGTGGTTACTCGTTCCCGCTGCCCATCCCACCGAAGCGCTGGCGGATGCGCTCCAATAGCTGGTCGCGCACCTCGCGGTAGGCGTTAAGCCGTTGCTCGCGGCTGCCCTCGACCGCGGTCGGATCGGGCGTCGGCCAATATTCGACGTCGGACGCCAAGGTGCGCGTCAGCTCGATCGCCCTGTGGTGAGCGGGCGGCGACAGCGTGACGATGAGGTCGAAGTTGAGCCCTTCCAGGTCCTCGAGGTCCTCGAAGGTCATCGGCCGGTGGCGCGACATGTCGATGCCGATCTCCTCCATCACCGCCGTCACGAAGGGATCGGGCTCGCCCTTCACGGCGCCGCAGGAGGCGACATAGACCGACTTGCCGAACATCTGCTGGAACAAGGCGGCGGCCATCGGCGAGCGCACGCTATTCATGCCGCAGGCGAACAACACCGCCTGGGGGCGCGCGCGGCGCTCTTGCGCGGGCATTGGAGACTTACTTTCCCTTGCGCATGATCTTGTCCGAAAATCGGTATCCATTCCCGATCGGGGTCGAGGACATGCTTTTCGGATTCATGCGCTAGCCCTTCCAGTGCAAGACGCAGAGCAGCGTGAACAGGCGGCGCGCGGTGTCCATGTCGAGGATGACCTTGCCCTTGAGCCGCTCCATCAAGATGCGCGAGCCCTCGTTGTGGACGCCGCGCCGGCCCATGTCGATGGCCTCGATCTTGTCGGGAGTCGCGGTGCGGATGGCCTGGTAGTAGCTGTCACAGATCAGGTGGTAGTCCTTGACGATGCGGCGCAGCGGCGAGAGCGACAACAGATGCGCGATCACCGGCTTGCCCTTTTCGGTGCGGATGTCGAACACCAGCCGGTTGCCGTTGATGCTCAGGTTGAGGACGTAGGGCCCCTCGGCGTGGCCGACCGGCGCGAAATGATTCTGCTCGAGCAGGTCGTAGATCGCGATCTGGCGTTCGTGCTCGACGTCCGGATTGGAGCGGCCGATCGTTTCCTCGTCGAGATTGACCGCGACCAGGCGCTGCCTGGCGGATGCGGGCGGTGTCCTTGTCGGGCTCATCATCGATTGAGGCGAATGGCGACCGAGCGCGCGTGGGCGGTGAGCCCTTCCGCTTCGCCGAGCGCGATGGCGGCGGGGCCTAGAGCGCGCAATTGCTCCGGGCCGCATTTGAGCAATGACGTGCGCTTCATGAAGTCGAGCACGCCGAGGCCCGAGGTGAAGCGGGCCGAGCGCGCGGTCGGCAGCACGTGGTTGGAGCCGCCGACGTAGTCGCCGATCGCTTCCGGCGTGTGTGCGCCGAGGAAGATGGCTCCGGCATTGCGGACTTTCGACGCGAGTGCCTCGGCGTCGGGGGATTCGATTTCGAGATGCTCGGGCGCGAGCCGGTCGACCAAGGGAATCGCGTCGGCGAGCTTGGGCACCGTGATGATGGCGCCGAAGTCGCGCCACGACGGGCCGGCGATGTCGGCGCGCGGCAGGGTCTTGAGCTGGCCCTCCACCGCCCTCTCGACCTGCGTGGCGAGATCGGCGCTGTCGGTGATGAGGATCGATTGCGCACTCACGTCGTGCTCGGCCTGCGCCAACAGGTCGGCAGCGATCCAGTCGGGATTGCCGGTGCCGTCGGCGAGAATCAGCACCTCGGAGGGACCGGCGATCATGTCGATGCCGACCTTGCCGAACACCAGGCGCTTCGCCGCCGCCACATAGGCGTTGCCGGGGCCGACGATCTTGGCGACGGGGGCAATGGTGTCGGTGCCGTAGGCGAGCGCGGCAACGGCCTGGGCGCCGCCGATGCGGTAGATCTCGTCGACGCCGGCGAGCTTGGCCGCGGCCAGAACGAGCGGCGCCAGTTTGCCGTCGGGTGCCGGCACCACCATGACCAGGCGTTCGCAGCCGGCGACCTTGGCCGGCACCGCGTTCATCAGCACCGACGACGGATAAGCCGCCGTGCCGCCGGGCACATACAGGCCCACCGCTTCGATGGCGGTCCAGCGCGAGCCCAGTTCGACACCCAGGGGATCGGTAAAGCGCTCGTCCTTGGGCTTTTGGCGGGTGTGGTAAGCCTCGATGCGCGCGCGCGCGAGCTTGAGGGCGTCGAGCGCCGCCGGGTCGCAGGCCTTCTCGGCGGCGTCGATCTCGGCGGCGGTGACCCGCATGCCCATCTTGGCCAGATCGACACGGTCGAATTTCAGGGTCAGCTCGGCCAGCGCCTTATCGCCGCGCGCCACCACGTCGGCGATGATGGCGCGCACGGCCTGCTCCACGTCCGGCGCGGCCTCGCGCTTGACGCCGAGGAAGGCGCGGAAACGCTCGGCGAAATCGGGGCTTTGGCTGTCGAGGCGGAGCGGCATTGCAGTCCGGCAAGGGTTGCGAGCGCGTGAAAATCGGCCCGGTCGCCAACGTCAATGGGTGATCGGCCCCCTGCCGTCAACCCTCAGCCAAAATGGGTATTACGGCCCAAAAACAAGAGGCTCCGTCCAGGGACGGAGCCTCGTCGCAAAGCGATGAAGCGATGTCGTCCCGCTTACATCTTCTTCATTTTCTTGGCTTTGTGGGCCTTCTTCTTCATCATCTTCGGCGCCTTGTAGTCGCACGGCGCGACGCAGATGCCATGCATGCCCGCCACGCACGCGTCGAGCGACGCCACACAGACCGGCGCCGCGGTAACCGTGGCACACGCACACCCGGCCGCCGCCGACGCCGGGCTGCCGCCGATCAGCGCGCCGCCCATCAACAAGCCGGTTACAAGAAGGACTTTTCGCATAGGTTCACCCCCATGGTTATGAGACGCCGGTAGTACGCCACCGCGGCGGCAAAAGATCAAGCAGGGCACCCGGGAGCTTTGCGCGCTTCCCCGGGCCGGGCAAGCAAACGATCAGCCCACTTCACATGGCCTTCTTCTTGGCCGGCTTCTTCATCATTTTGGGCGCGGGCTTCTTCATCGACTTGGGCGGCGGGCGCCGCTTGGCCATCTTCTTGGGCTTGTAGTGACGTTTGACCATTTTCGGCGCCTTGTAGTCGCAAGGCGCGATGCAAAGGCCGCCGATGACCCGATTGCATTGCGCAATCGACGAAACGCAGACCGGCGCCGCGCCGAGCTTGACGCACTCACAGCCGGTTTCCGCCGACGCCGGACTGCCGGTGAGCAACGCGCCGCTCAACAGCAAACCCGATACCAACAGGAGCTTCCGCATAGGTAACACTCCCCGATGTGTGGAACGCTGTGACTAGGCCACCGGCCCTGACAAAGATCAAGCGAACCGGGAGCCAAGGTGGCGCCCGGGGCGGGTTCTGAACCGGTATTTATGGGTGGGCGCGCAGCCGGCCGTCAGCGCTCGGCGTGATCGGAGGCCGGCGGGACCTCCGCCGGCGGATCGGCCGGATGGTCCGGGCGGGCGGCGGCGGCCCAGATGGGCCCGAGATCGGCGAGCTCGGCTTCCAGGCATTCGACGTCGAGGCGCAGGGCCGCCCCGCCGGAGAAGGTCAGGGTTACGACGCCGGCCGGCGCATCGGTCTCGGCGAACTCGACCGCCAGCAGGTTGAGCACGGCATCCTTGCCAGCAGGATTCACCGATTTGCACTTGCAGGACAGGACGCGCTCGAAACGCAGGGCCGAACGGCGGCGGCGGAGGTCGGGATGGAGGTCTAGCGCGCTTTCCCAGTCGAAGCGGTTGAGGCCGACCACCAGCCGCTTTTCCTGCGGCCGCCAGAGGACGTCGGCGACCTTGACCACGGCGTCCTGCACATGGGCGGACACCACCTCGAGGTCCTCCTCGTCGAGGACGACGAATTTCAACGGGTCCAGATTCGACGAGTCCATGGCCTTCGCGCTCCCCTCAACCGGCTAGAGCTAGGCAGGCTTCCATGCGCGCGCAAGAGTGCCCCTTCGCCGTTAAAACGCCGGCTCCAGGCCGGCGGCGACCCAGCGCGCGCGGTGGGCGGGATCGGTGAGCGCCTGCAGCAAGGTGGCCGCGGCCTCGCGCTGCTGGCTCTTGGCGACCAGCGCCCCCGTATAGGTGTTGACGTTGTGCAGTTCGCCCGGCAGCGGGCCGACCACCGTCGTGCCCGGCACGGTGAGGATCTCGCTGATGAAGGTGGTGCCGATCTCGGCCTTGCCTTCGGCCACCAGGCGCGCCACGTCGACGCCGCGGGTGCCGAGCACTTCCTTCGGGCCCACGGCTTCGGCGAGGCCGAGCCGTTGCAACAGACCGCGGAAGAAGGTGCCGGAGGAGCCGCCGGCCTTGGGATCGGTGTAGGACACGGTCTTGGCGTTGAGCAGCGCCTGCTTGAAGGCCTCGGGCGTGGAAATGTCGGGGGCGGCGGCGCCCTGCTTGATGACGACGCCGGTGACGGTGCGGCCGAGGTCGGCGCGGCTGCCGGGCACGAGCACGCCCTCTTTTTCCAGAAGGTCGATCACCACCGGCGGCAGGCACACCAGATCGGCCGCCTCGCCGCCCTTGAGGCGGTCGCGCAACGAGCCGGCGGTGCCGAAATTGAGATCGAGCGTGTGGCCGGTCGCCTTCTCGAACTCGGCGCCGATGGCGACCACCATGGCCTGGACCGCGCCCGCGCTCATCACTTTGATCGTTGCCATTTCCGCTTCCTTCCCGAATTTCCAGTCCCGATTTTCTTTGGCCTTCGAATGCGCAAGGTTTCCGGTCAGGGTCAAGATGGGGTTCTCAGGGGGTGAGGATTGTTGGCCGGCCCGAAGGACCGCTCCATTTCGTGCCCGCGCTCGGGCCAGCCGGAGGCTGGACGCGCGTGCGGGGACGAACGGGGATGCGGTCCCTCTTCAAGCAGCCACGCATCATCGCCCGTGTTCTTTGCGGCCCCGGGTAAGCCGTCGTCGTTTTCGCCCGCCTTCGAATAAGAACCGAGGGCGCGCGGGACGCTGTCGGGTCTGGGCGCACTCAAGTTTACGCAGAGTGCGCAAACCAAAAGTGCTCAGACCCACGGGCCTCGACGCCTCGCGACATCGAGGCTTGTCGAAGCGGTATTGCCGCAAGTCCGCCAGTCCCTCGGCGTCCCGCGCGCGGTGTTTTTAGGTTTGCTCCGCGAAGGTCCCAGGCAGCCGGGCGTTTAATGGCCGTTACGGCACGCACTACCTGGCGGGGACAGGCACTCGGGCCCTTCGGCTTCTGACCAGCCTCGGAGCCCACCGGCCATCAGTGCCCCCGGGCGCGACGACGACGCGCAGGAGGTTCGCGGCTTGGACCGCCGGGCGGGGAATTCAGCGCCGCATCTCCGACGCCCCCCGAACCGGCCACCGCTCCCCGCCCCACGTCTGGAGACTGCAGACCCCTCGGTAGCGAGGGGCGGGATGGAGAGGATTATAGTCCATGGCCGGCGGCACGGTCAAGAAAAAATGTGAAAAAAATCTTATCCCCGTTTGGGCAAGTTATCCCCGCCGCGGCCACACGCTCCGCGGTTGACGACAACCGGACGGCCGTATGGTCATGGGTATGAGCAACCCCAAGGGCCAGAAAACAAGCAAGAGACGCAAAGCCAAACGCAAATGGCTGGCCCCCGAATATTTGAACTTTTGAGCGACGCTCCTACTCGCGCTTGCGACATTCGCTGGGCCGATAATTGGAGCATTGATTCTGGTAGGGCATTGACGAGGCATGCCAAGCGGGCGCGCACGCCCCCTTAACGACCCGTTAACCCCGACGATCAAGGGTAAAGGCCGCATAAACGGGTATGATTCGGTTGCGTGACGCGTATTGCAGGAAGACTCCTGCCGGAAGCGATCCGTGACCCTCATCCGCCTGATCAATGCCGACGAGACACGGCCGCCGGACGATCCCGAGCGGACCGGCGCGCCGGTCAGGCAGGAGGACGCCGTCCTGCCCGCGATCGACGCCGGCCCCATCCTGATGCGTCGCCCCCGCGGCCGGCACGCCATTCCCGATTTCGACGGCGAGGACGACACGCCTTTCGGCAACGCCGATCTCATCCGCCAGGTGGAAGACGCAGCCGACGCCGCCGTCAAAGCCTGGCCGGGGTCCATGCCCGCCCCGCGCCGGCGCGCGGACGAAGCCGCGGGGTCGCGGCACGACCGGTTCGGCGAAGGCGCGGCCCAGCGCGCCGAGATCGCCGAGCTGCAAGCCATCCAGCAGAAGCAGAACGCCGCGCTGCGGCGCGCGCGCGGCGACATCATCGATCTCGACGATACGGTGAAGCTGTTGCGCGCCAAGCTGACGCAACAGGAGAAGGAAACGGCGGCGGCCAAACAGGCGGCGCAGCAATCGGACAAGGAAAAGGCCGCGCTGCGCACCGAGCTCGACCAGACCATGGCCAACTTCGCCGAGCTCGTGCAACAGAGCGCCGGGCTGAACGCGGCGCTCGAGCAACGGGAAAAAGAGATCGCGGCGGTGCGCGAAACCGTGACGTCGCTCAAGGCGGAACTGACCGCCAAGGCCGGCGAAACCGACCTGACGGCGGCGATCGCGGAAGCCAAGACGCGCTATTACAGCGACTTCAACAAGCGCTGCGCGCAGTTCGAGGTGCAGGCCGAAAAGCTCGCGCGCATGATCGGCGCGCGCGACGAGCGCATTCGCAGCCTGGAAGACGAGAACCTGATGCTGACCGCGCGCTGCGACGTGCTGGCGGGGCGGGCCGCGGATCTCGACGCGGGAAAGAAGGACGCGGAAGAGAAGCTCGCGTCGCAATCCGCCATGGTGACGTTCCTCGACGCCACCTTGCAGGCGGAGCGGGACTCCACCGGGCAGAAGATCGCGCAGCTCGCCACCGACCTTCAGTGCGAACGGCTGGCGCGCGCGGCCGACGCGCGCGAATCGGTGGCGGCCTGCGAGCAGATCGCGCGGCTGTTGCCGAAGCTGGCGCGGCCTTCCGGCCGGGTCATGGAATCGATGGAGCGGGCGGGCCAAGCGAGCGAGCCGGTCATGAACTCCGCCGCCAACAATTCATCCGTGACAAAGCCGATCACCGCCACATCCTGAGCAGCATCGCGTCAGCGATGCGTCTCGCAGCATGAGGCCGCGAGGCGCCGGGGTCGACCGGGGTCCGCCGCCTTCGCGGCGGCCGACAGCATGACATGCCGCGCGCCCGTGCGCCTTAAGCCCGCTCAAGACAGGCCGCGGCCGATGAATTCGACCCCCAACTCGCCGCCCAGCCGCCAGATGACGCGGCATTCGTGCCGGTGCGTGCCGCCCTCGCCGGACACCGACAGCGTGAACTGCTCGGGCACGTCGATGATTTCGGTGAAGAGCCTGGCGCCGGTGTCGGAAATATTGGTGACCCTGCACGTACGCGGCAACGAACCCAGGCCGCACTGGAATTCAGCGACCTGATTGATCACGCGGCGCGGGGCCGTGCGCCGTTCTTTGAATTTCGGTCGTTTCTTGAACACGGCTCATCCACTCGAATGCATGCATACGCAAAAACCACTACGCGCGCCGCGTTCAAGTCGGTTTAAGGCGCTCCTGAGACTTTTAAGAAATCAATCATCGAATGCCGCGCGCCGCGACACTCATAAGAGCCCATGACCGCCTCATCCTGAGGAGCATCGCGCTGGCGATGCGTCTCGAAGGATGAGGCCGTTTGAGGCAAACTAATCGCTGATGCGCTCGATAGCCGCGCCGCAGGCGGCGAGCTTTTCTTCCAGCCGCTCGAAGCCGCGGTCGAGATGGTAGACGCGGTTGACGGTGGTCGCGCCTTCGGCGGCGAGCCCCGCGATCACCAGCGACACCGAGGCGCGCAGGTCGGTCGCCATCACCGGCGCGCCCTTCAACTGCTTGACGCCCTCGATGGTGGCGGTGTCGCCGTTGAGCTTGATGCGGGCGCCGAGGCGCGCCAGTTCCTGCACGTGCATGAAACGGTTTTCGAAGATGGTCTCGGTGATGTGCGAGGTGCCGTCGGCGCGCGTCATCAGCGCCATCAACTGCGCCTGCAGATCGGTGGGAAAGCCGGGGAACGGCGCGGTGGCGACCTCGACGGGCGCAAGCGCCGCGCCGTTGCGGGCGATGCGGATGCCTTCGTTGGTCGGCGTCACCGTCACGCCGGTCTGCGCGAGCACGTCGAGCGCGGCCTGCAGCAATTCGGGGCGCGCGTTCTGCAACAGCACGTCGCCGCCGGTCATCGCCACCGCCATGGCATAGGTGCCGGTCTCGATGCGGTCGGGCAGCACCGGGTGATGCGCGCCGTGCAGCTTGTCGACGCCTTCGACGACGATGCGCGAGGTGCCGGCGCCGGAAACATGAGCGCCCATGGCGTTGAGGCAATCGGCGAGATTGCCGATCTCGGGTTCGCGCGCGGCGTTGTCGATGACCGTGGTGCCGCGGGCGAGCGCCGCCGCCATCAGCGCGGTGTGGGTGCCGCCGACGGTGACCTTGGGGAAGTCGATGGTGCCGCCGCGCAGGCCGTTCCTGGCGCGGGCGATGACGTAGCCGGCCTCGATCTCGATGTCGGCGCCGAGCGCCTCGAGCGCCATGATGAGCAGGTCCACCGGGCGCGTGCCGATGGCGCAGCCGCCCGGCATCGACACCTTGGCTTCGCCCATGCGCGCGACCAGGGGCGCCACCACCCAGAAGCTGGCGCGCATCTTGGAGACCAGATCGTAGGGCGCGACGGTGTCGACGATATTCTTGGCGGAGATGTGCAGCGTGCGGCCGCTGTGGCCGTTCTCGCCCGGGCGCTTGCCGGCGATCATGATGTCGACGCCGTGGTTGCCGAGGATCTCCTGCAGGCGGGCGACGTCGGCGAGATTGGGGACGTTGTCGAGGATCAGCGTGTCCTCGGTGAGCAGGCTCGCGATCATCAGCGGCAAGGTGGCGTTCTTGGCGCCCGAAATCGGGATGGTGCCGGTCAAACGGTTGCCACCGACGATACGAATCCGATCCATTCTGCCCCCGCGGATGCCGCGGCCTTCTGCTCAATCAGCCCCGTTCTATGGACCGCCGGACGGGCGGCTGCAAAGGTAAATATGATGCAGGGTTAGCGGTTTTCGGGGCTCAATCGGGCTGTTTTCGGCTGCTTCACACTCTTTCACCCTCCCCTGGA
>CAWHJZ010000047.1:0-87500 GCA_963829785.1 uncultured Pseudomonadota bacterium
CAGCGCGCGCTGCGCCAATTTGAGCCGCGCGACGTTGGCCGCCAGTTCGTCGTTGGGCGCGACCTTCAGCAGTCGCTCGCCGATACAGATCGCGACCTCGTTGGGATCGAGCGCACCTTTTACCGGGAACAGCCAGTTGCCCTGCTCGTCCTTCTTGCCGATGCAGACCGGCTGGTTGGCGGTACCGTAAAGCTCCTCGCGCACCTGCACTTCGATCAGCGAGCGCTTCTCCTCGACCACGATGATGAGATCGAGGCCCTCGGCGAAGTCGACGAGCTGCTCGCGCGGGATCGGCCACGGGCAGCCGACCTTGAACAGGCGCAGGCCGAGATCGTTGCACTTGACCTCATCGATGCCGAGCTCATCGAAGGCCTGGCGGACGTCGAGATAGGCCTTGCCGGTGGTGATGATGCCGATCTTGGGATTACGGCCGCCGGAGGTGATGATCTTGTTGAGATGGTTGGCGCGCAGGAAGGCGAGCATGGCGTCGCGCTTGAAATCGTGCAGGCGCGCTTCCTGGCCAAGGATGGTGTCGACCAGGCGGATGTTGAGACCGCCTTCCGGCATGACGAAGTCTGTGGGCGTGACGATCTGCACGCGGTCGAGACTGCCGTCGATGACGCCGGTCGACTCCACCGTCTCGTGCATGCATTTGAGCGCGGTCCAGGTGCCGGTATAGCGCGACATCGCCCAGCCGTAGAGCGCGTAGTCGATGATCTCCTGTACGCCGGCCGGATTGAGGATCGGCATCATCACGTCGACGAAATGGAATTCGGACTGATGCGCGGTGGTGGAGGATTCGGCGGTGTGGTCGTCGCCCATGAGCGCCAACACGCCGCCGTGCTTGGAGGTGCCGGCCATGTTGGCGTGACGGAACACGTCGCCGGAGCGGTCGACGCCCGGGCCCTTGCCGTACCACATGCCGAAGACACCATCGAACTTGCCTTCGCCGCGCAGCTCGGCCTGCTGGGTGCCCCAGAGCGCGGTGGCGGCGAGCTCTTCGTTGATGCCGGGATTGAACTGGACGTCGGCGGCGGCCAGCTGGCGGCCGGCGCGCATGATCTGCTGGTCAAGGCCGCCGAGCGGTGAGCCGCGGTACCCGGTAACGTAGCCGCCGGTGTTGAGGCCGGCGCGGCGGTCGCGCTCCTTCTGCATCAGGAGGGCGCGGATCAGCGCGTGATAGCCGGTGACGAGGACGCGATCCTGCGCAAGGTCGTATTTGTCGTCGAGGCTGACCGGTCGAAGCGTCATGCGAGGCCCTCGCGCACCCCTGATGTCTGGTGGCAGCCTCTAACATATAGGCCGAAGCGGCGGCACAGGAAACCGTCGCGCACTAAGAAGTGACGGAAAATCAACAGATTGCGCGGGTATTGCGTGCGCGCCACGCGAGCGGCAACGAAATTGCGCGCGGGGGCCGGCGGGCGGCGTTTTTGGCCCGGCTGTTCCGTCCCCCCGTTGTTGCCGGGACAAGGACGGCGAGCTTTGCGGCATCGCGAAATCGAATCCGACGCGCCGGCCCCGTTGGGTCGCGTGGCCTGGTTTGTCGCACAACTGCCCTCCCCGTCGCGCAATGGTCAAAGCCGCGGCGATGTGCCAATGAGGAATCGCCGGAGTCCCTCACACATGCTGCAATCCACTTCCGTTGAATCGCGCGCATCCTGGGTCGTCGCCTTCGTCGCGCTGTTCGCGCTGATGATGGCGTTTGGCGCCAACTGGATCACCGCCGTCGCGCTCAAGGACATCGCCGCCGAGGTGGGCGGCGCGCGCTCGATTCCGGCGCTGGCCAGTTCACTCGCCTGGCTCGGTTCCGGGCTCGGCGGCATCATGATGGGCCAGATCGCCGACCGCATCGGCACGCGCTGGACGGTGATGGGCGGCGCGCTGATGATCGCGACCGGCCTTGCCATCTCGACGATCGAGCTGCCCTGGTCGCTGTGGATCGGACACGGGCTATTCGTCGGTTTCATCGGCCTCGCCGGCATCAACGCGCCGCTCTACATCTATGTCAGCCGCTGGTTCGACCGGCGGCGCGGCTCGGCGCTGGCGCTGATCTCCAGCGGCACTTATCTCGCCGGCGCGCTGTGGCCGGCGATCTTCGAGCGCGCCATCGCGGCCTACGGCTGGCGCGAGACGATGCTGTGGTACGGCGGGCTGGAAGCGCTCATCATCGTGCCGCTGGCCGCATTGTTCTTCCACTCGCCGCCGGAAGTGATCGAACGCAAGCCCGCGGGCGGCGCGACAGTGCGGGCGCCGCGTGTACTCGGCTGGCCGCCGAACGTGGTGTTCGCGATGATGTGCGTGGCCTCGATCATGTGCTGCGTGCCGATGGCGATGCCGCAGCAGCACCTGGTCGCCTTCTGCACCGATCTCGGCATCACCCGTTCGGTCGGCGCCGTGATGCTGTCGGTCCTGCTCGGCACCGCCTTCCTGAGCCGTCAGATGTGGGGCGCGATCTCCGACCGGATCGGCGGGCTCTCGACGGTACTGATCGGTTCGGCCTGGCAATGTTCAGCGATGATCGCGTTCCTGTTCACGCAGAGCGAGACCGGCCTGTTCACCGTCGCTGGCGCCTTCGGGCTCGGCTTTTCCGGCATCATCCCGGCTTATGTCTTGGCCTTGCGCGAATTGTTTCCGGCCCAGGAAGCAGCCTGGCGCATTCCGACGCTGTTGATGTTCACCGCGGTCGGCATGGCCTCCGGCGGCTGGCTCGCCGGCATTCTCTACGATCACTACGGCTATTACGCGCCAGCCTTCGCCACGGGCATCGGCGCCAATATCATCAACCTGCTGATCATCGGCATGCTGGTGATGCGCTGGCGCATGCGCGCGGCGTTTGCTTAGCCGCCCTTCTCCACCATCTTGAACATCGCGTCGCCGTACATATCGCGGGCGTCCTTCAGCAGCGGCTGTACCGCATCGACGAACTTGTCGTGTTCGGCCGCCGTCAACTCGACGATCTCGCAGCCGGCATCCTCGATGATCTTGCGCGACTGCGCATGTTCTTCTTCCGCCAGCTTGCGCTGGAAGACGACGGATTCGGTCACCGCCTCCTGCATCGCCTGTTGCAGTTCGGCCGGCCATGCCTCGAATGAGGCGCGATGCAGGAAGATCGGTCGCGAGATATAGAAGTGCGAGGTGAGCGTGTGGAACTTGTGGAAGTTATGCACGCCGTAGGTCACCGTGTTGGCAAGCGGGTTTTCCTGTGCATCCAAGGTGCCGGCCTTGATCATGGCGATGGCTTCGGTGAGGTCCATGCGCATCGCCTGCGCGCCGAGCAATTCGAAGGTGCGGCGCTGGATCTCGCTCGGCAGCACGCGGATCTTCATGCCCTTCATGTCGGCGGGCACGTGAATGGGACGCAGCTTATTGGAGATATGGCGAAAGCCGTTCTCGAACCAGCCGAGGATGCGGTAGCCGACGCGCTCTTCGGTTTTCTTTGCCAGGAAATCGCCGAGCGCGCCGTCCATGGCGCCGCGCGCTTGCGCGTTGTCGGCGAACAGAAACGGCAGATCGACAAAGCCGAGCTCGGGCACGCGGTCGGTCAAATAGCTCGACGACTGATATCCGAGAGTGAGCAGACCGTTTTCGACCAGCCACAAAATATCCTCGGCCTTAAAGCCGAGATCCATGATGTTCCAGACGTATTTGATGTCGACTTGATCGCCGAAACGCGCCTGTAATTTGTCGCCGATGAATTGCAGTGATTTGGAAAAGCCGGTCGTCGGCGGGCCGTAGCCGGCCATGCGTATTTGAATCGGTTTGGTCATCTTGGCTCCCTCTCCGCATAGCTTCTATACGGGCGCGGCGGCGGCTGGCCAAGGCCGGCGCATGTGATAGTCTCCGCGGCAACGGGTACCTCGGGAAGGACACCGCCCATGAACACGCACGCCAAGGTCGTCGGCGGCACTGCCGCCAAAGTCTCACAGGGTGAAATTTCACAGGCCGAATGGGAAGCACGCGTCGATCTCGCCGCCGTCTACCGCCTGCTCGCCCACCACGGCTGGGACGACGTCATCTACAATCACTCGTCCATGCGGGTGCCGGGCGAGCCGCGCATGTTCCTGATGAAACGGCACGACCTGCTCTACACCGAGATCACCGCCTCCAATCTGGTGAAGGTGTCGATGGACGAGGACCTCGACGAGAGCGCCGGCGTCAACCGCCCCGGCTTCACCCTGCACGGCGGCGTGTTGAGCGGGCGCGAGGACGTCAACTGCGCGATCCACATCCACACCAATGCCGGCATCGCGATCTCCGGCATGAAGGGCGGCCTGCGCATGCTGTCGCAGGCGGCGATCCGCTTCTACAACCGCATGGGTTATCACGCCTATGAGGGACTGACCGAAGACTTCGACGAGCGCGCGCGCATCAACCGCGATCTCGGGCAGAACCGCGCCATGATCCTGCACAACCACGGCCTGCTGACGGTCGGCAAGAGTGCGCGTGAGGCCTTCGTGCTGATGCGCTATCTGATGGATGCGGCCGAGATCCAACTGATGATGGACGCGACCGACAAGGAACTGCTCGAGATCCCGGCGGCGGTGTGCGAGAAGACCGCCGAGCAGTACGAGCGCCACGACCGCGGCCGCGGCTCGCACGACTGGCCGGCCTATTTGCGCCTGCTGGACAAGATCGACACCAGCTACCGCAGCTGACACTGCCAAACCGCCACCAGGGGCCGCGCGCAAAGCCTGCGGCCCCGATCGGCGTTGAAAAACCCCATAATAAAATTGCGCGCCGGAACCGCGGGCGGTTTCCCGCGCTCACGGCCGTTTGAGCCGCGGCCGGCCAGCGCCGCCGCGAAACGCTTTGCAACCGCGAACTTGGCGTATATTCTTTGTAAATAAAACTAAAACACACGGGGGAGCGCCTGCGATGTCCGACGGACAGAAGACTTTCTGGCTCAGCGCCGCGTTCGTGGTGGTCATCGCCATCGGCGGGGTCACCTTGTGGAAGGTGCAGACCGGCCCGCGCAACGACGCGCTGGCGGCGCTCAACGCCAAGGTCGAGCAAACCAATGCCAAGCTGGCCGAGGTCCAGAAGGCGACCGCAACCAAAGCCCTCGCCGAGGGGCTGACCCAGCTTCAGGACAACATCAAAGGCACCAACGAGGCGCTCGCCAAGATCCAGCGCACCATCGCCGCCGGCAACGTGCGCGAGCGGCTCGATACGCTGGAAAAGAACATGCAGACGATCGCCGCGTCGCTGACGTCGCTGCAGAAGGCCCAGGCCACGGCCGACCTCGGCGGCAAAGTGACGGCGCTCGAATCCGACATCAAGGCGCTAAGCGGCGCGCTCTCGGATATTCCGAAGGCAGCCGCGCTCAAGAGCGTCGCCGACCAGATCGCCGCCATCAAGCAGGCGATGCCGCAACAGAGCCTGGCCGGCCAGATCGACCCGCTCAACGACAAGATCAAGACGCTCAATGACACGCTGGCCGACATTCAGAAGTCGACCTCGCTCGACGGCGTCAAGACGCAACTGGCCTCCCTCAATAGCAAGCTCGAAAGCACCAGCAAGGCGGTAGCCGGCGAGTCACAGTCGAAGGAAGCGGTGATCTTCTATCTGCACATGCCGAACGAGAAAAACTTGCCGCAGAAGGTGGCCTCGATACAGCCGCTCGACATCCAGTTCGAGAAGATCGGCAGCACGGACGACAACGGCCAGGCGGGCGTGATCATCCCGAAGCTGAAGGCGCTTGTTCAGGGCCGTACCGGCTGCACCATCTCGGTGGCCGGCTATGCCGACACCGTGGGCGGCGACCAGGCCAACCTCAAGATCTCGCAGAAGCGCGCCAGGAACATCGCGCAGAAAATCAAGGCTGCGTTCAGCGGCAGCGACGTGACGGTCAACGAGGCGGCCTGGGGCGAGCGGCGGCTGAAGGCCTGGACGCCGGACGGCACCGCCAACGAGAACAATCGCCGTGTCGATATCGCGGTAAACTGCAAGAGCTAGCAAGGCGCCGGGCGCCGCAGCAGGCGCCGGCGAGACGGGGACGAGAGTCCTCGGCGGTTTGTCGACGTAACGGTGGGCGTGCGTGATGAACAGGATCCAGGAGCTTCTGGTTGCCGGCCTGATTGCCGCCGCCATAACCGGCACAGTCGCCGGCGTCGTAGTCTGGAAGGTCACGGCGACACAGCACGCCTTCGTCGCCCAGCAATTCGCGGCACAAAATTCGAAAATCCAATCCGTCGGAGACGAGCTCGCCAAGACGGCGGGCGATCTCAAGCAGCTCGGTGGCGCGCTCAAGGCCACCGAAGCGACGCTGCGCGAGGTCAAGGATCAGGTGTCGCTGGTCGGCACCCGCAGCGGCATCGCGCAGCTCAGCACTCTGATCGAGGCGGCGAACAAGGCGCTCGCCGAAATCAAGCAGGCGACCGCGCCGGACCAGACCAAGGCCGCGCTGGCGCCGCTTGCCGGCAAGCTCGACGCCACCAACAAGGCGCTGGCTGCGCTGCAAGCCAAACTTAAAGATACTTCCGACGACAAGACACGCGACGCGGCCCTGGCGCAGGTGAACACCAAACTGGACGACACGCTGAAAGCGCTCGCCGCGATCGGCAAGACCACGGACACGCTCAAGGGCAGCGGCACCGATACCGCCAAGCTCGAGGAATCCGCAACGTCGCTGGCGGCGATCAAAAAGTCGCTTGCGGCAATCAAAGGCCGCGCCGACGCCGATGCGGCAAAGCTCGAGGCCGCGTCGAAGTCGCTTGCGGCGCTCGATGCATCGGTCAAGCAGGGCTTCACCGACTTGGGGTCGAGACAGGCGGACGTGATGAAGGCGGTCACGAAGCCCGCCCCGGCGCCCGTGCAACCGGCCGAGCCCAAGCAGGACCTGGTGGTGTTCTATGTATCGATGGCCGGCAAGTCCGCGCCGGCGCCGGCAACCACGGCGGCCACCGGGCTGACGCCGGTCGTGCCGCCGCCGTTTACCGTGCACTTCGAAAGGCTCGGCAAGGTCGACGACGAAGGCCAGACGAAGCTGATTGTCGGCAAGCTGCGGGATATCGTCAAAGGCCACAGCGGCTGCACCATCGCAGTGGCGGGCCACACGGACACGTTTGGCGGCGACCGGACCAACTATGAGCTCTCCAAAAGGCGCGCCAACGAAGTGGCCGACAAGCTGAGGGTCGCGTTCAAGGCTGAGTCCATTCCGGTTACCGAGACCCAATGGGGCGAACGGCGGCTCAAGGAGTGGACGCCGGACGGCATCGCCAAAGAGGCGAACCGGCGGGTTGATGTCGCGGTGAGCTGCGAGAAGTAAATCTCACCCGCCTTCCGCGCCCCAGTGCCAGAAATCGCGGCCTTCCTCGCGCATGAAGCGGGCAAGCACCATCTTGTGCACCTCGGAGGCGCCGTCGACCAGCCGCGCCGAACGGGCGTATCGGTAGATCCATTCCAGGATCGTGTCCTTGGAATAGCCGCGCGCGCCGCAGAGCTGGATGCCGACGTCGGCGGCGTTGTGCAGCGTATCGGCGACCGACACTTTCGCCATCGACACTTCCTTGCGCGCGCGCGAGCCCTGGTCGAGCTTCCAGGCGGCATGCATGGTGAGCAGGCGGCCGATCTCGATCTGATGCGCCACCTCGCCGAGCTTGATCTGCACGCTTTCGCGGTCAGCGAGCTTGATGCCGAAGCCCTCGCGCTCCGCGACATAGGCCTGCGCGATCTCCATGCAGCGCTTGGAAAAGCCGAGCCAGCGCATGCAATGCGTCAGCCGCGCCGGCCCGAGGCGGATCTGCGTGATGCGCAGGCCGTCGCCCTCGTTGAGCAGGATGTTCTCGGCCGGAATCTCGAGGCCGTCGTATTCGATCTCGCAATGGCCGCCGTGCTCCTCCGGGCCCATGATCGGGATGCGGCGCACGATGCGCCAGCCGGGATCGTCCTTGTGATAGAGGAAGGCGGTGAGGCCGCGGCGCTTGTCGTCGGAGGTGCGGGCGACGAGAATGAAATGCGCGGCGCCGTCGGCGCCGGTGATGAACCATTTGCGCCCGCGCACGATGTAGCGGTCGCCCTTCTTCTCGGCGCGGGTGAGCATCATCGCGGGGTCGGAGCCGGAGCCGGGATGCGGCTCGGTCATCACGAAAGACGAGCGCACCTTGCCCTCGACGATCGGGCGCAGGAAGCGCGCTTTCTGCTCGGGCGTACCGGTGCGCGCGAGCACGTTCATGTTGCCGTCGTCGGGCGCCATGCAGTTGATGGCGAGCGGGCCGAAGATCGAGCGCGCGGCTTCCTCGTAGATCGCCGCCCAGGCCACGATGGGAAGCTCCATGCCGCCGAATTCACGCGGGGACTGCGGCGCCCATAGCCCGGCGGCCTTGGCCTTCTCGCGCACAGGCTGGAGCCGGTCGTGCGGGATATTCTCGTGCTCGGCGAAATTGGCGGGGTCGCTTTCCAGCGGCAGCACGTGCTCCTCGACGAAGGCGCGCACGCGCAGGCGGAGGTCTTCGATTTCGGGCGGTAGGGTGAAGTCCATGGCAGAGGCCTTTCTTCCTCCCTCCCCGGCAAGACGAGAGGGCACGCCCCATTTCTAACTCTTTGCGGCCCGATCTGCTATGCCGAATGCGATTTTGCCGCCGTGAGCGAAGAACGGAGATCGGAACATGACATCACAACTCATCGTCTTCCTGCTGGCGCTTACGGCTGCGGGAAGCGGCCTCATCGCGGGTGTGTTCTTTGCATTCTCCACGTTCATCATGAAGGCCCTTGCACAACTGCCGGCGGGGCAAGGCATTGGCGCCATGCAGTCGATCAACAGGGTCATCCTCGGCTCGCTGTTCATGCCGGTCTTCATGGGCAGCGCGGTACTTTGCATCCTGGTCATCCTTGTCTGGTGGTTTCACGGGACGGGTCCTGGCTCCAACGCAGCGCTGGCGGGATGCACACTTTACCTTGTCGCCACCTTCGGCTTTACCGTCGCGTTCAATGTCCCGCTCAACAATGCGTTGGCCGCCACGGACACAAGCGCCGCGTCGGCACCCGAAGCCTGGACCCATTACGTCTCACGATGGACGCTCTGGAATCATGTGCGGACCGTCGCTTCGTTCGCGGCGGCGGTCCTGTTGGCGGTTGCTACCGCACAAATCGCGGCTTAGTGGGTATTACCCCTTCAACTGCACCACCTGGCCGCCGTCGACCACGATGGTCGCGCCGGTGATGTAGCGGCCGGCGTCGGACGCCAGGAGCAAGAGCGCGCCGTCGAGATCGCCGGCCTCGCCGAAGCGGCCCATGGGGATGTCGCGCTTCATGGCCTGCCCGGCGTCGCTCATCAGATATTCGTCGTTGATCTCGGTGACGAACCAGCCGGGCGCGATGGCGTTGACGCGCACGCCCTTGAAGGCGAGTTCCAGCGCCAGCGCCTTGGTGGTCTGCACCACCGCCGCCTTGGCGACGGCGTAAGCGGCGGTGCCCTTGGCGACACCGAAGCCGAGCACGGACGCGATGTTGACGATCGAACCCTGCTGGCCGGCCGCCAGGATGCGGCGGGCGGCCTCCTGCGCCCAGTAGAACACGGCGTCGAGATCGGTCGACAGCACGCGGCGCCATTCCTCCGGCGACACGTCGGTCGCGCGCATGGGCGCTTGCGCGACGCCGGCATTGTTGACCAGCAGGGTGACGGTGCCGAAGGCCTTTTCGGCCTCGTCGAAGGCGCGCACCATGGCGGCGCGGTCGGTGACGTCGGCTTCGATGGCGACCGCGCGGCCGCCCTTCCCCTCGATCGCGGATTTCAGGTCCTTCAGCCGCTCGACCCGCCGCGCCACCAGCGCCACCGCCGCGCCATTGTCGGCGAGCGCCCGCGCGAACTGAGCGCCGAGCCCGCTGGACGCGCCGGTGACCAGCGCGACGCGGCCGGCGAGATTGAACATGTCGGCGGCTTTCATGCAGGACCTCTCTTAATCCCTCCCTCGAAGGGGCGGATTACCGGTTCTCAACGCCCATAAAGCGCATGAGGCAGCGCGGTGGCAAGGGCGGGCACGAACCACAGCACCACGAGCGCGACGAGCTGGATGACGACGAAGGGAATGATGCCGACATAGATGTGCCGCGTGGTGATCTCCGGCGGCGCGACGCCGCGCAGGTAGAACAAGGTCGGCCCGAGCGGCGGGTGCATGTAGGAGGTCTGCAGGTTCACCGCGATCAGGATGCCGAGCCAGACCGGATCGACGCCGGGCATCTTCAGCAGCGCCGGCCCCACGATCGGCACCACCACGAAGATGATCTCGAAGGCGTCCATGACGAAGCCGAGCAGGAAGATCGCCAGCATGACGGCGATGAGCGCGCCGGCGACGCCGCCCGGCAGGTGGTCAAGCGCCTGATGCACCATGACGTCGCCGCCGAGCGCGCGGAACACCAGGCTGAAGACGGTGGCGCCGATCAGGATGAGGAAGATCATGGCGGTGATCTGCGCGGTCTTTTCGGCCACCGGCCGTATCACCTCGCCGAGCCGTGCTTTGCGCGCCGCCAGCAGCGTGGCGCCGACGGCGCCGACCGACGCCGCCTCGGTCGGAGTCGCGACGCCGAACAGGATGGAGCCGAGCACCGCGGCGATGAGGATGAGCGGGGCGAGCAAGGCTTCGATCAGGCTGCCGCTTGATGGGTGTCCTCCCGCGCCGACCGCGGGACAGGTGGCCGGGCGCCACAGCGCCATACCGACGAGGAACGCCAGATAAAGCCCGACCAGCAGCGCGCCGGGCACCACCGCGCCGGCGAACAGGTCGCTCACCGACAGCGCATCGGGCGCGAAGTTTCCTTTCGCCAATTGCGCCGCCTGATAAGCGTTGTTGAGCTGGTCGCCGAGCACGATCAGCACGGTCGAGGGCGGCACGATCTGGGCGAGCGTCGCCGAGGCCGCCACCGTGCCAGCGGCGAGGCGCGGATCGTAGCCATGGCGCAGCATCGCCGGCAGCATGATCAGGCCCATGGTGACGGCGGTGGCGCCGACGATACCGGTCGAGGCCGCCAGCAGCGCGCCGACCACGACGGCGGAATAGCCCAACCCCCCGCGCCAGGAACCGAACAGGCGGGCCATACGCTCGAGCAGGTCCTCGGCGATGCGCGATTGCTCCAGCATGACGCCCATGAACACGAACAGCGGGATCGCCAGCAGAACCGGGTTGGTGATGACGCCAAAGATGCGCTCGGGCAGCGCGCCGAGAATGCCGAGACCCATAGCGCCGAGGAGATGACCGAGCGCGGCAAAGGCGAGCGACACGCCGGCAAGCGTCAACGCCACCGGATAGCCGGCCATCAACGCGGCTATGACGGCGACGACCAACAGGATGGCGAGGATTTCGGCGAGCGGCATTCAGCCCCCAGCCCGCGCATCTTGTTGCTTGAGCGCGCTCGCCGCGCGGATCGCCTGTGCGATGCCCTGCAACGCCATCAGCAACGCGAACAGCGGGATGAGCGTCTTCAGCACAAACACCAACGGCAGGCCGCTCAATTCCTGCGAGCGCTCGAGGACGGCCCAGGAGCGCGCGGCGTAAGGCACGGATAACCAGAGGAGCGTGAGCATGAACGGCAGCAGCAACAGCAGACTGCCGAGCAGATCGACAATGGCGCGGGTGCGCGGGGACGCCTGGGCGTAGAACACGTCGACCCGCACATGGCCGCCGGCCGAGAGCGTCCAGGCCGCCGCCAGCATGATCAGGCCGGCGTGGCCGTAGACCACCGCTTCGGTCAGCCAGATCGAGCCGAGGTCGAAGGCATAGCGCGCCACAACGAGCGCGAACTGCACCAGCACGATGGCAAGCACCAGCCAGGCGGCGGCGCGGCCGATTCGGGTGTTGAGGCGGTCGATACGGTCGGCAAGTGCGATGAGGGCAGCGGGAACCGGCATGACACGATGATGGCATAAAGCGGAGCATTGCGCTAAATTCCGCCCATGACCCACGATCACGATCATCATCATCACGACCACGACCATTCCGAGCTGTCGGAAACGCAACTGCGCGTGCGCGCGCTGGAAACGGTGCTGACCGAGAAGGGCTATGTCGATCCGGCGGCGCTCGATCTGCTGATCGAGACCTACGAGACCAAGGTGGGGCCCGCGCAACGGCGCCGCGGTGGTCGCCAAGGCCTGGGCCGATCCCGCCTACCGCGCGCGGCTGTTCAAGGACGCCACATCCGCGATCGGCGAGCTCGGCTACGCCGGGCGCCAGGGCGAGCACATCGTGGCGCTGGAGAACACGCCGAAGACGCACAACATGGTCGTGTGCACCTTGTGCTCCTGTTATCCGTGGCCGGTGCTCGGCCTGCCGCCGGTCTGGTACAAGTCGGCGCCCTACCGCTCGCGCGCGGTGAGCGACCCGCGCGGGGTGCTCAAGGATTTCGGCGTCACGCTGCCAAGCGACACCGAAATCCGCGTGTGGGATTCGACCTCCGAGATCCGCTATCTCGTGATCCCGATGCGCCCCGAAGGCACCGACGGCTGGAGCGAGGCGCAGCTCGCGGAGCTGGTGACGCGCGACAGCATGATCGGCACGGGCCTCGCGAAGTCGCCGAAAGGCATCGGCACATGAACGGCGCGCAGGACATGGGCGGCGTGCAAGGCTTCGGGCCGGTCACGCCGGAGCCGAACGAACCGGTGTTCCACGGCGAATGGGAAAAGCGCGCCTTCGCGCTGACGCTCGCCATGGCGAGGCCCGGACAATGGAATCTCGATTCGTCGCGCTTCGCGCGCGAGAACCGCAATCCGGCCGAATATCTGTCGTTGAGCTATTACCAGCTCTGGTTCGCAGCGCTCGAAAAGATGCTGAAGGAGCGCGATCTGGTGGCCGAGGACGAGATCGCAGCCGGCCATTCGCTGCACGAACCGAAGCCGGTATCGAACGTTCTGCGGCCCGATGATGTCAGGAGAGTGCTGCATCGCGGCGGGCCGACCGAGCGCGAAACCAACACGCAAGCGGCGTTCAAGCCGGGCGACAAAGTTCGGGCGAAGAACATCAATCCCCTCACCCACACGCGGCTGCCGCGTTACGTGCGCGGGCATGTCGGCACGGTGGAACGCGTGATCGGCTTCCACGTCTTTCCCGACAGCAACGCGCACTTTAAGGGCGAGAACCCGCAGTGGCTTTATTGCGTGCGTTTCGACGGCCGCGAACTGTGGGGGCCCGACGCCGACCCGACCGTGAAGGTGTCGGTCGACGCCTGGGAGCCGTATCTGGAGCCCGCATGATCGACCCAGCCGCCGCGCGCCGCGCCACGCAAGAAGTGCCCGGCATCCCGCACGACGCCGATGGACCGGTGTTCCGCGAGCCGTGGGAAGCGCAAGCCTTCGCCATGACCCTGGCGCTGCACGCGCGCGGCGTGTTCACCTGGAAGGAATGGGCGACGGCGCTGTCGGTCGAGATCAAGCGCGCGCAAGGCGAAGGCGATCCCGACACCGGCGAGACGTACTATCTGCATTGGCTGGCGGCGCTGGAAAGGCTGGTGGCGGAAAAAGGCGTCACCGACGCGGCGACGCTACACCGCTATCATCACGCCTGGGAGCACGCCTGCGAACGCACGCCGCATGGCCAGCCGATCGAGCTGCAGCCGGACGACTTCCGTTAGGCATCACACCACATTGTCCGGCTGCAGGTGGCAGTGGCTGCCGTCGCTGAGCTCGATCTGCACGGTGGCGTGGCCGATCTCGAACTTGTCTTGCAGCTCATGGGCGACGCGGCCGAGGAATTCATCGCCCGGATGGCCGGCGGGCGTAACCACGTGGCAGGTGAGCGCTGTCTCTGTCGTGCTCATGGCCCAGATGTGCAGGTCGTGTAGTTCGCTTACTTCGGGCAGGCCACGCAGATAGCGCGCGACCGCGTCAGGATCGATCTTGTCGGGCGCGGCGTTGAGCGCGAGCCGCAACGAGTCGCGCAGCAAACGCCAGGTGCCGATCAGGATGACGACGGAGATCAGCAAGCTCACCGCCGGATCGAGCCATTGCCAGCCGGTCAGCCTGATGCCGAGGGCTGCGACGATCACCGCCACCGACACGCCGGTATCGGCCAGCATGTGCAGGAAGGCGCCGTGCATGTTGAGGTCGGATTTGCTGCCGTGACTCAACAGCCAGGCCGAGACGCCGTTGATCACCACCGCGGCGGCGGCGACTATCATCACCGTACCGGTCGCCACCGGCTCGGGCTCGATAGAAGCGATGGATCGCTTCCCAGGCGATGGCGCCGACCGCGACCAGCAGCAGCAGCCCGTTGAGGAAGGCGGAGAGGATCGAGGCCGAGCGCATCCGGTAGGTGAAGCGCGAGTTCGGCCGCCAGTCGGCCACCGCATAGGCCACCCAGGCCATCACCAGGCCCATGACGTCACTGAGATTGTGCCCGGCGTCGGCGAGCAGCGCCAGCGAATGGGCGTAGAGGCCGTAGACCACTTGCGCGGCGACCAGCGCGATGTTGAGCGCGGTGGCGATCGCAAAGGTGCGGCCGAAATTCGTCGGCGCGTGCGAATGGCCGATGCCGTGGTGGTGATGGTCGTGGCCGTGCGAATGGCCGTGCGCGTGGGACAAGCGGCGACTCCTTTCGGCCAAGAACCTAAAGGGTCGCGGGATGAATACTAGAACACTCTAGACCCCCGCCGCGCCGCCGTCGGCGCGGGGATCGTGGCCGCCTTCGAGCGTCCCGTCCGGGTGCATCACCACCGCGCCGGCGTGGCCCATGGTGTCGGAATACGCTTCGTCCAGCACGGCGACGTCGTGGCCCGCCGACATCAGGCGGTCGATCAGATTGCCGTCGAAGCGCAACTCGAGCCGCAGGTTGGTGTGGGTGGAGCCCCAGGTGCGGCCGAGCAACCAGCGCGGCGCATCGAGCGCCGCCTCAAGCGGCTGGCGGAACATCACATGGCGGGTGAAGACGGCGGCCTGGCTTTGCGGCTGGCCGTCGCCGCCCATCGTTCCATAAGCCATGACGCGGCCGTCTTTCAGTTCGGCCAGCGCCGGATTGAGGGTGTGAAACGGGCGGCGGCCGGGCGCGAGCGTGTTGAGCGCCTTCGGGTCGAGCGAGAAACTGGAACCGCGGTTCTGCATGAGCACGCCGGTCGCCGGCAGCACGCAGCCGGAGCCGAACTCCCAATAGAGCGACTGGATGTAGGAGACGACGAGACCGGAAGCGTCCGCGGCGCCCATCCAGATGGTGTCGCCGCGCGCCTCCGGCGCAGGCCAAGGCGCGGCTTTGCGCGCGTCGATCTTTTCGGCTTCGGGATCGAGGAAGGCCGCGTCGAGATATTTCGACAGCGGGCCGTCGACATGGTCGGGATCGGTGACGACGCGGTCACGCGTCAGAAAGGCGCGCTTGGTGGCTTCGACCAGGCCGTGAATGTGCGCGAAGCTTTCGCCTTCCGTGATGCGCAGCCGCTCGAACAAAGCGAGGATCATCAGCGAGGCCAGCCCTTGCGTCGGCGGCGGCGAATTATAGAGCGTGCCGGCGCCGGTCGTAACGCTGAGCGGCTCGGCGATACGCGCTTCGTATTTTTCCAGATCGGCGCGCGTGACCGGTGAGCCGATACGTTCCAGATCGGCGGCGATCTCACGCCCGACATCGCCGCGGTAAAAATCCTGCAGGCCGGCTTTGGCGAGATGGTCGAGGGTGGCCGCGAAAGCCGTCTGCTTGAGCGTCACGCCCTCGTCCGGCGCCTTGCCGTCGACGAGGAAGGCGTCGAGGAAACCCGGCGCCGTTTCCAGTTCGGCATATTTCTCTCGTGTCAGCGCCGCCTGGCTGCGCGTCACGACATAACCTTCGCGCGCGCGCCGGATCGCGGCGTCGAACAACACATGCAGCGGCAGTCGCGATGAGCCTTTGTTGATGCCTTTGCCGGTCTGCGCCTTGGCGGCCTCGAGCGCCAGCATCCAGCCGGCGACCGCGCCCGGCACGGTGAGCGCGGCCAAAGGCCCGCGCGACGGAATTTCATGATGCCCGGCCTCGCGATAAAAGCGCACCGTTGCCTTGGCCCCGGCCCTGCCCGCACCCATGATCGCGCGCACGCGGCCGTTGGGTTCGCGGATCAGCCAGAAGCCGTCGCCGCCCACGTGATTCATGTGCGGATAGACCGCGGCGATGCTCGCCGCCATCGCCAGCATGGCCTCGATGGCGTTGCCGCCTTCGGCCAGGATGGCGCGGCCGTCTTCGACGGCGGCTGAATGCGGCGCGCAGACGACGCCGCGGCGGTGACCGGCGGTGTGGAGGGTCATGCGGAAACGGCGTCCGTTAGCCCGCGCTTCTTCAACAGCGCATCGACCGCCGGCAGGCGTCCGCGGAAGGCCTTATAGGCCTCGGCCGGGTCGCGCAGGTTGCCGGCGCTGTAGATGAAGTCGCGCAGCTTCTTGGCCGTCGCCGGATCGAAGGCGTCGCCGGTTTCCGCGAAGGCTTCGAAGGCGTCAGCGTCGAGCACTTCCGACCACATATACGAATAGTAGCCCGCCGCGTAGCCGCCGCCCGAGAACAGGTGCTGAAAGTTCGGCAGGCGGTGGCGCATGACGATCTCCGCCGGCATGTGAATGCGTTCCAGATCGCGGCGCTCGAACTCGCTGACGTCGAGTGCGTTCGCGTCCGGCAGTGCGTGGATGTCGAGATCGACCAGCGCGCAAGATGTGTATTCCACGGTGGCGAAGCCCTGGCCGTAGGTGCGCGTGGCAAGCAGCCGGTCGAGCAGCGCCTGCGGCATCGGTTCGCCGGTCACGGCATGGCGCGCGTAGTTGCGCAGAATCTCCGGCACCTCCAGCCAGTGCTCGTAGAGCTGCGACGGCAATTCGACGAAGTCGCTCGGCACCGACGTTCCCGAAAGCAGCGGATAGGTGACGTTCGACAACATGCCGTGCAGCGCGTGGCCGAACTCATGGAACAAGGTGCGGGCGTCGTCGAAGGAGAGCAGCGCCGGTTCACCGGCGGCGGGCTTTCCGAAATTGCAGACGTTAAGGATGATCGGCCGGATATCGCCGATCAGCTTTTCCTGGTCGCGCAGCGACGTCATCCAGGCGCCGGAGTGCTTGGAGCCGCGCGCGTAATAATCGCCGATGAACAGCGCGACGTCGTTGCCGTCGGCGTCCTTCACCTCCCAGGCGCGCGCGTCCTGGTGATAGAGCGGCACGTCGGCGGGGCTGAAAGTCAGACCGAACAGCCGGCGCGCGGTCTCGAACGCCGCTTCGACGATCTTGTCGAGTTGGAAGTACGGCTTGATCTCGGCCTCATCGAGATCGAACTCGGCCTTGCGGCGCCGCTCGGCGTAATAGCGCCAGTCCCAGGGGGCGAGCGCGAAGTTGCCGCCCTCCCCCGCGATGATCTTCTGCATGGCGTCGCGCTCGGCCATGGCCTTGGCGCGGGCGCGGGTCCAGACGTTTTCCAAGAGCTCGCGCGCGGCGCCCGGCGTCTTGGCCATCTGGTCGGCGAGCCGGTAATCGGCAAAGGTCTCGTAGCCCAGGAGCTTGGCACGCTCGGCACGCAGGCCGACCATTTCCTTGATGATGGCGCGGTTGTCGGTCTTGCCGCCGTTCTCGCCGCGCTTGATCCAGGCGTTGAAGATCTTCTCGCGCAGATCGCGGCGCGCGGAGAATTGCAGAAACGGCTCGACCGAGGAGCGCGACAAAGTGAAAGCGTATTTCCCGGGATGACCACGCTCTTCCGCCGCGGCGCGCGCGCCGGCGCGAGCGAAGTCGGGCAGGCCATCGAGATCGCTCTCATCAAGGATCAGCGCATACGACTTCTCGTCGGCCAGCACGTTCTGGCCGAACTGAGTGCCGAGGCTCGCGAGCCGCTCGTTGATCGCCGCGAGCTTGTCCTGCGCCGCCTTCTCCAGTGCGCCGCCCGCACGCACGAAGCGGGTGTGATAGCGGTCGAGCACGCGCGCCTGCTCCGGCGTCAGGCCCAGAGAATCGCGGCGGGCATACAAGTCGGCGATGCGGGCGTAGAGCGCGCGATTGAGATAGAGCGCGTTGCTATGACGCGCGAGCAGCGGCGAGACCTCGCGCTCGACTTCCTCGATGGCGTCGCTGGTGTCCGCGCCGGCCAGCACGAAGAAGACGCTGGCGACGCGGTCGAGCGCCCGGCCGCTACGTTCCAGCGCCTCGATGGTGTTCGCGAAGGTGGGCGCCGCCCGGTCGGCGGCGATCCGCTCGATTTCGGTGCGGTGCTGCTCAAGCGCCGCATCGAAGGCCGGGCGGAACTGCTCGGGCTTGAGCGCGCCGAAGGGCGGCAGGCCGAACGGGCCGGTCCAGTCGGCGAGCAGCGGATTTTGGGCGGTCGAGGGGGGCGTCTGGGGTGCGTTCATGGGGGTCATCTAGCCATGAACGGCCCGCTTGGCGAGAGGCTTGGCGCCGCGGCCGTCCCCTATCCGTGGGCAGCCGGCCGCGGCCGCAGCAGCGTCACGAACAGCACCCCGGTGACGACCAGGCCGCCGCCGAGCCAATGGTACCATTCGATACGCTCGCCGAGGATCAGCCAGGCGAAGAAGGTCACAAACAGCATCTGGCTGTAGACCATCGTGCCGGCGCGCGCCGCGCCCAGCACGCTGACGCTCCAGTTGTAGAGGAAATACATCAGCGCGCCGCCGACGATGCCGGCATAGGCCAGCGCCAGATAGCCCTTCTTGGCGAGATGCGCATGCTCGCCGTGCGCGATCTCCCACAGCGAGAACGGCAGCGACGCCAGACTGCCGGCGGCCAGCAGGATGACCAGGAGCGGCAGCGTCGGCAGGTCGAACTTGGCGCGCTTCAGCAATACCGTGTAGCCGGCAAACAAGATAATCGCGCCAAAGGCGACCAGATCGCCGAACCCGATCTTAAGGCCGAGCAGCAGAGCGAGGCTGCCGTGTACGCAGATCACGACGATGCCGGTGAAGGCGACCGCCATACCGAGCCCCTGCCAGCCGTTCATCTTCTCGCCCAACACGACGCGCGCCAGCAGCATGGTCGACATCGGCGCCAGCGCGAACACGATGCCCACATTGACCGCGCTGGTGAGCGACAGCGCCATGAACGTGATCCCCTGCGTGAAGCCAAGGCCGATGGCGCCAATGAACGCCGCCTCCCACCAGCGCTTTCGCAGCAGCGCTATCATGTCGCGGTAATGGGAGGAGACCAGCGGCGCCAGAATGAGCGCGGAGATCAGCGCGCGCCAGCAGCAGAACGTCCAGGGCGGCATCTCGGTGACGCCGATCTTCACCGCGACGAAGACGCTCCCCGCGATCAGCCAGGTCATGATGCCAGCCGCGTAACCGGCGGCGTCGGAATGTGTGTCGATATGCTGCTTTTTTGCGGCGGCCTCGGCGACCGCCCAAATGTGCACCGGCATGACGTCGCCCAGTCACCGCAATTGCAGAAAACGAAATCAGCTTGAGGATTAGAAATGACTCCCGCTCCTTCCGCAACCCACTGCGCTACCCGCGTAGCGCCCTGAGCGCGTTGAAGATCACGGCGACGTCGATGACTTCTTGCAAGAGCGCGCCCTGCACCGGCGGCAGGTAGCCGAAGGCGGCCGCGATCATGGCGGTGATTGACAGCCCGATGCCGGCCACCACGCTCTCCCAGGCGATGAGGCGCGAGCGGCGGGCGATCTGGATCGCCGGCAGGATGCGGTCGAGCTGGTCGACGAGCAGCACCACATCGGCGGCTTCGGCCGAGGCCGCGGCCCCCTTGGCGCCCATGGCGACGCCGACGTCGGCGGCGGCGAGCGCCGGGGCGTCGTTGACGCCGTCGCCGATCATCATGACCGGACCATTCTTGCGCTCGGCCAGTACCACCAGGATCTTCTGATCGGGGGTGAGCTCCGAGCGCACGGAATTGATGGAGAGCCCCATGCTGACGAAGCGGGCGACGTCGCGGCGGTCGCCGGTCGCCAGCACGATGCGATCGATGCCGAGCCCGCGTAAGCTGCGCAGCAGCTGCTCGGTGCCGGTGCGCAGCGCGTCCGAGAGGATGATGACGCCGGCGGGCTTGCCGTCGATGGCGACCGCGACACCAACGGCGCCGGGCTGGCGATCACGGCTGAGCGCGCGCAAGGCCGCCGCGCCGACCTTGCCGCCGACGAAATGGAAGCCGCCGACCGCGACTGCGTGGCCGTCGACGCGGCCGGTGAGCCCCTCGCCCGGTGTCTCCACCACCGCGGTAGGCACGACCAGCGTGAGGCCGCGATCGCGTGCGGCGGCGACGAGGGTCTGGCCGATGATGTGCTTGGAGGCCTGGTCGAGCGAGGCGGCAATGCGCAGGACCTCATCCACGGTCAGGCCCTCGGCGACGTTGGTGGCGACGATGCGCGCCTCCCCTTGCGTGAGCGTGCCGGTCTTGTCGATAACCAGCGCGCGCACGGCGGCGAGCGCCTCGATCGCCTTGCCACCCTTGATCAGGATGCCGAGCTTGGCCGCGCGCGATAGGCCGGCGACGATGGCGACCGGCACCGCCAGGATCAGCGGACACGGCGTCGCCACCACCAGCACCGCCACGGCGCGAATCGGGTCGGCGGTGAGCCACCAGGCGCCGCCGGCCAGCCCCACGGTCACGGCCAGGAACAGGATGGCGTAGCGGTCGGCCATGCGGGCCATGGGCGCGCGCGAGCGCTGCGCCGCCTCGACCAAGCGAACGATGCCGGCATAGGTGCTCTCCTCGGCGCTGTGCGAGACCGTGAGGTCGAAGGCGTCGCCGACATTGGTCGAGCCGCTCATCACCGTCTCGCCGGTGCGCTGCTGCACCGGCAGCGATTCGCCGGTCAGCGCCGACTGGTCCAGCACCGCCACGCCCTCGGCCACGGTGCCGTCGACCGGCACCACGTCGCCCTGGCGCACCAGCAGCCGGTCGCCAGGCGCCACCCGCTCAAGCGGCACTTCCTCCAGCGCATGGTCGCGGTGGCGCATGGCGGTGCGCGGCACCCGGGCGAGCAGCGCGGTCATGTCGCGGCGCGCGCGCTTCTCGGCGAAACCTTCCAGGTACTGGCCGCCGGCATACATCAGCGCGACGATGGCGGCGGCGAGCGTCTGCCCGACCAGAAGGGCGGCGGTCATCGACAGCGCGGCGACGATGTCGAGACCCACGTCGCCGCGCCGCAGGCTGGTCGCGATCTCGACCAAGAGGGCGAGCAGGACGGGGACAGTGGCGATGGTCCAGATCGCGTCCGACCAGGCGCCGAGCCCGGCGAACGGCGCCATCAGCCCAGCCGCGAGCCCGAGCGCGGCGAGGCCGGCGAAGAAGGGCCGGAGTTGGAGGCGCAGAGTTTCCATGGCGTTACGCTGTCATCTGCGGCCGCACGGAACCATGCGCAAGATCAAAAAGGCCGTTCAGCCACTGTCATGGCCGGGCTTGTCCCGGCCATCCCGCTTAGGAGGGCACAGTGCGCCCCTTATCGAGGTCACCGGGACAAGCCCGGTGACGACAGGCCATGAACATGTTCTGGGCTTGATTCGATGGCCTGTTTCAGGGAGATTGCGCCCGGCTCACAGGAGGCCTTGATGGCCAAATCGCGTTCGAAATCCAAGGCGAAGGCCCAGCCGGCCCAGGCAGCGGCGACGCCCGCAGCACCGGCAGCACCGACGGCGCAAGCCGCCCCGACGGCAGCCGGCGGCGGCCGCCGCCGCATCGTCTGGCTGCATGTGCTCACCGTGCTCAGCATCACCATCCTGATCGGCGCCGAGGTGTTTGGGGCGGCCTTCGCCGGGAGCTGGGCGCTCGCCACCCTGTTCGAGCTCGGCGGCATCGGCGCCCGCGCAGTCGACATCCTCTTCATGCTGTGCGGCGTCGCGATCATGGTGCAGTTCGTGCGCGCGGCCCACAAGATCGAGCCCTTCACCGCGCGTGCCTGAGCGCTGCGAGCGCGCCGCGCGGCGGCGCGCCGCCGAGGCGGATCAGAAAAAAATTAATCAAGAATTCACGCAAAGCGAACTAAATCGCTTGCGTAGCGCGCGAAAATTACTTATGTGCGCCTTTGCCCAATTTCGCACGTGCCTGTGGCCGTGTGTCGGTCGGTGGGCGTCCGGACAAGAGGCCGGACAGCCGCCTGGGGAGACAAGCTCAGTGAGCCCTCCTCAACACATCTGACCGGCAGCTGGAGGCGAAACCAGCACAGCCTGCTCTCAGCAGGGGACGCGGCTTAAAGCAACGACGATCGGGCTTCCTTGGTCTCTGCCGGCTTCCAAACCCGGCTCACCGATGAGGCTTGCTCATCATTGCCGGCCGTGCGGACGGGGTCATCCCTTTCCTCACCTAGGCAGCATGGGCGGCTCTTGAGAGTGCCAGCGCCGGCGCGTCCCCAACGCGTGCCGCCGCCAGACTCGCAAGTGCCGCATCATCCTTGGGGCTTTTCGTGAGCCCCTTAAGCCACGGGGAGAGCGCCATGACTGAGCGCATCCGCGAATTCCTGCGTAACCGCACCGAGGACGGGCCCTGCCTCGTCGTCGACCTCGACGTCGTGCGCGACAATTATACCGCCTTCGCCAAGGCGCTGCCGGACACCCGCGTGTTCTACGCGGTGAAGGCCAACCCGGCGCCGGAGGTGCTGGCGCTGCTCGCCACGCTCGGCTCCTGCTTCGACACCGCCTCGGTCGCTGAGATCGAGATGGCGCTCGCGGCCGGCGCCAGCCCGGACCGCATCTCCTATGGCAACACCATCAAGAAGGAGCGCGACGTCGCGCGCGCCTATGCGCTGGGCGTGCGGCTCTACGCCGTCGACTGCCAGGCCGAGGTCGACAAGATCGCCCGCGCCGCGCCGGGCTCGAAGGTGTTCTGCCGCATCCTGTCGGACTGCGTCGGCGCCGAATGGCCGCTGTCGCGCAAGTTCGGCTGCGAGGCCGACATGGCCGTGGACGTGCTGGAGCACGCCCTGCGTCAGGGGCTCGAGCCCTACGGCGTGTCGTTCCACGTCGGCTCCCAGCAGCGCAACCAGCACGCCTGGGACCGTGCGCTCACCTCGGCGGCGGCCGTGTTCAAGGAGTGCGGCGAGCGCGGCATCAACCTTTCCATGGTGAACCTGGGCGGCGGTTTCCCGACCAAGTACACCAAGAACGTGCCCTCGGTGAAAAGCTACGGCACGGCGATCTTCCGCTCGCTGCGCAAGCATTTCGGCAACCGCATCCCGGAGACCATCATCGAGCCGGGCCGCGGCATGGTCGGCAACGCCGGTATCATCGAGAGCGAGGTCGTGCTGGTCTCCAGGAAGAGCGACGACGACGACGTGCGTTGGGTTTACCTCGACATCGGCAAGTTCGGCGGCCTCGCCGAGACCATGGACGAGGCGATCCGCTACCCGATCCGCACGCCACGCGATGGCGACGAACTGGCACCCTGCGTGCTGGCCGGGCCGACTTGCGACTCCGCCGACGTGATGTATGAGCACGAGCCGTACCTGCTGCCGGTCAGTCTGGAGATCGGGGACAAGGTCCTGATCGAAGGCACCGGCGCCTATACGGCGACCTATTCGTCGGTGGCGTTCAACGGCTTCCTGCCGCTGAAGACGCACCACATCTGATCAAATTGGGAGGCGGGCCAAACCCGCCTCCCTTCCCGCTCCTTTCGAACTGACTTTGCGCCTGAGGCCGCGCGTTCGCACGCGCGCCCGGGCGAGGATGAACTGACATGGTCACCATTCGGCACGAGAAGCTCAAAGACATCGACGCGCGCGAGGCGCTGCTCGACGAGGCCTTCGGCGACGCCCGCGCCCGCAAGTCCTCCGAACGGCTGCGCGAAGGCCAGATGCCGGCGGACGGGCTGTCGTTCATCGCCGCCGACGGCAAGCGCATCGTCGGCACGGCACGGCTCTGGCATGTCGCCTGCGACGGTGCCGAGGCGCTACTGCTCGGGCCGGTGGCGGTTGCCGCCGAGCGGCGCGGTGCCGGCATCGGCGCGGCACTGGTGCGCCGTGCGGTGAGCGAAGCGCGGCGCCGCGGCCATGGCGCCGTGATCCTGGTGGGTGACGCGCCCTATTACGGCCGCTTCGGCTTCACCGCGGCCAAGACCGGCGCGTTGTCGATGCCCGGCCCGTTCGAGCGCCACCGGCTGCTGGCGCGAGAGCTGGTCAAAGGCGCGCTCGACGGCGCGCAAGGGATTCTGCGCGCGGCCGGCGCCGAGGCGCCGCAGCCGGCACTTCTCCCGCTCGATCTGCCCGCGCACGCCGCCTGAGCCGAACGAAAACAGTGGGAGGCCGCGCCGGACGGTAGGTTTCTGGCGCGGCCTCCCTTCCGTTTGTCACACCGGGCCGCTATCACCCGAACACTGCCGGACGCTCCCTGGAGGAGATCGAGAATGACCGATTGGCCCGTTCACGCCCGCATCGACGGCCCCATCGTGATGATCGGCTTCGGGTCGATCGGCAAAGGTACCCTGCCCCTGATCGAGCGCCATTTCACCTACGACAAGTCCCGCTTCGTGGTCATCGACCCGGACGACAGCGACCGCAAGCTGCTCGACGAGCGCGGCATCCGCTTCGTCCACCAGGAAGTGACCAAGGCCAACTACAAGCACCTGCTGACCCCGCTGCTCACCGAAGGCAACGGCCAGGGCTTCTGCGTGAACCTGTCGGTCGATACGTCATCGGTCGAGATCATGGAGCTCTGCAACGAGATCGGCGTGCTCTACATCGACACCGTCAACGAGCCCTGGGCCGGCTTCTATTTCGACAGCAAGCTCGGGCCGGAGGCGCGCTCGAACTACGCGCTGCGCGAGAAGACGATGGCCGCCAAGCGCAAGCGCAAGCCCGGCAGCACCACGGCGGTTTCGTGCTGCGGCGCCAACCCCGGCATGGTGTCGTGGTTCGTCAAGCAGGGCCTGATCAACGTCGCCAACGACCTGAAGCTCAAGTTCAAGGAGCCGAAGACGCGCGACGACTGGGCGCGGCTCGCCAAGCGCGCCGGCGTCAAGGGCATCCATATCGCCGAGCGCGATACCCAGCGCGCCAAGCAGCCGAAGCCGATGGACGTGTTCGTCAACACCTGGTCGGTGGAAGGCTTCCTGTCGGAAGGCATGCAGCCCGCCGAGCTCGGCTGGGGCACCCACGAGAAGTGGATGCCGAAGAACGGCCACAAGCACAAGGCCGGCTGCCAGGCCGCGATCTGGCTCGACCAGCCCGGCGCCAATACCCGCGTGCGTTCATGGGCGCCGACGCCGGGCGCGCAATACGGCTTCCTGGTCACCCACAACGAGTCGATCTCGATCGCCGACTACTTCACCCTGCGCGAGGGCCGCAAAGTTCTGTACCGGCCGACCTGCCATTACGCCTATCATCCGTGCAACGACGCGGTGCTGTCGCTGCACGAACTGTTCGGGCAGGCCGGCGTTCAGCAGGAAGAGCTGCACATTCTCAACGAGCACGAGATCATCGACGGCATCGACGAACTGGGCGTGCTGCTCTACGGCCACAAGAAGAACGCCTACTGGTACGGTTCGCAGCTGTCGATCGACGAAACGCGCGAGATCGCGCCCTACCAGAACGCCACCGGCCTGCAGGTGACGTCCGCCGTGCTCGCCGGCATGGTGTGGGCGCTGGAGAACCCGAACGAAGGCATCGTCGAAGCCGACGAGATGGACTACAAGCGCTGCCTCGACGTGCAGATGCCTTATCTCGGGCCGGTGATCGGGCAGTACACCGACTGGACGCCGCTCACCGGACGGCCCGGCCTGTTCACGGAAGACATCGACAAGCGCGATCCCTGGCAGTTCAAGAACGTGCTGGTGCGCTGAGGCGTAACTAGAAAACCAGCGCGCCCGCTGCGCCGCCTTCGGTGCCGTAGCAAAGCGTCTGGCCGTTGGCAGCCCAAGCGAGCGCGCTCGCCGGTTGGCCGTCGGCCTCGCGCACCAGGATGAGCGCGCCGTCCTCAGTGCGCACCAGCAGCACCTTGCCGTCGGCATAGCCGACCGCGACCACCGGCTGATTGGGATGGCAGGCGACCACGGTGACGCGCGCCGGATCGCGCGCCAGGATCGTCGGCTGGCGGCCCATGGGGCCGTTCTTGCCGTCGAACGGCCACATGATGAGCTGCTCGGAGCCGGAGGTGGCGAGATAGTCGCCACCCGCGCCCCAGGACAGCGAGCGCACCCGCGCCGAATAGCCCGACATGCGCATGTGCTGACCGTCGCTGATGCGCCAGCCGTGCAGCATCGGCTCCTGCATGGTGGTGATGAGATAGCGGCCGTCCGGGCTGACGGTGCAGCCGAGGTGCGAGCCCTTCCATTCCAGCCGTGTCGGCTCCGCGCCTTGCGCGTTCGGAAACCAGAGCGTGGCGCCGTTGTAATGCGCGATCGCCAGCCGAAAGCCCTTGGGCAGGAAGCAGAGCCCCGCCACCGTCGAGGGCGCCTCGAACGAGCGCTCCTCGCCTTTGCTCGTGCGCACGAAGGCGGTCTTGCCGGCCGACCAGGCGACCGCGCCGTCGGGCGCCAGCGCCACCTGGTCGATCCAGCGCGATTTGGGATCCGCGGCGATGACCGTGTGTTCGCCGTCTTCGGTGGTGGCAACCACCTTGCCGTCGTCGCCGCCGGTGACGATGCGTTCGTTGTCGCCGGCGCTCGCGAGAATGCCGCCTTCGTGCACCGCAACGCGGCGCGGCTCCTCGTCGCGCGGGGCGAACAGCAGCGCTTCCTCGCCGAGCACGAACACCGGCGTGCTGCCGAGGAAATGCGCGCCGACGATCGTGTTGTCGCCGGCAGCGATCGGGCGGACGCGGTCTGCGAGAGAGGGCAAAGGAGAGTCGGTGGAGCTCATCGAAGCAGCCTTGTTCTTCGGCGGTCATTGCCCGCGAAGGCGGGCAATCCAGTCATCACGGCGGGCTCTTTGGATACTGGGTCCCCGCCGGGGTTTATCATCGGGCCGCGCTTCGCGCGGACCCGTCGGCGGGGACGACAACAGTCCTTGTGGCGCGCTGCGGCGCCCTATGCAATGCAGCTTTCGAAGCCCTCGCGGATGCGCTGTTCCGGCAGGTTGCGGCCGATGAAGATGATGCGGCTGGTACGATCCTCGCCCTCTTTCCACGGGCGCTGGTGGTCGCCGTCGAGGATCATGTGCACGCCCTGGAAGACGAAGCGCTCGGGATCGTTCTTGAACGACAGGATGCCCTTGCAGCGCAAGATGTTGGGACCGTCGACGGCCACCAGGTCCTGCACCCAGGGGAAGAACTTGTCCGGGTCGAGCGGCTTGTCGGTCGCGAGCGACACCGACTGCATGTCCTCGTCGTGATAGTGCTTCAGGCCGCCGTGATGGTGGTGATGATCGTGCCCATGATCGTGATGATGATGGTCGTGATCATGATCGTGGTCATCGGCGGTGAGGAAGGCCGGCTCGATGTCGAGGATGCGGTCGAGGTCGAAGGCGTTGCGGCCGAGCACTTCGTCGAGCGCAATTTGTGAGCGCTGGGTGCGGTGCAGCTTGGCGTACGGATTGATCCCGCGGATGCGCGCTTCCAGCTCTTCCAAATCCTCGGGCGAGACCAGATCGGTCTTGTTGATCAGGATGACGTCGGCGAAGGCGATCTGATTCTTGGCTTCGGGCGCGTCCTTGAGCCGGTCCTTCAGCCATTTGGCATCGGCGACGGTGACCACGGCATCCAATTTAGCCTTGGCGCCGACGTTCTCGTCCATGAAGAAGGTCTGCGCCACCGGCGCCGGGTCGGCGAGGCCCGTGGTCTCGACGATGATGGCGTCGAACTTGCCCTTTCGCCGCATGAGGCCGTCGATAATGCGCACCAGGTCGCCGCGCACGGTGCAGCAGATGCAGCCATTGTTCATCTCGAACACTTCCTCGTCGGCGTTCACCACGAGGTCGTTGTCGATGCCGATTTCGCCGAATTCGTTGACGATGACGGCGTATTTCTTGCCGTGCGGCTCCGACAGGATGCGGTTGAGCAAGGTGGTCTTGCCGGCGCCGAGATAGCCGGTGAGCACGGTGACGGGGATTTTGTCGGCGTTTTGCGGGGTGGCGGCGGCGGTGGCAGTGTCGGTCATGCGGGTCTCCGTTCGACCCGTCATATAGGCAATCCGGGCCGCGCCTGCAAAAGTCCCGGCCCGGCCGGTCAGCACGGGTTTCGCGGGCCGGTGGACCCGAATTTGGCCCACCCGTGGCCTTGATCTGCGGGCGGGAGGCCCGCAAATTGGCCTTCCCCCGCTTCTCGCAGCCCCTGCCCGCCTTGGTTTTCCCATGCCGACCCAGAGCCTCACCATATTCAGCACCCATGCCCTCCTCGAGGTGCTCAACGCACTCAAGGCCGATTTCGAGCGCACGCATGGCTGCCGGCTGATCTTCAGCTTCGACCCGACCCAGGCGGTCCGGCGCCGCATCGAAGAAGGGGAAACATTCGACATCGCCATCGCCACCCGCGGCGGGATCGACGCGCTGGCAACGGGCGGCAGAATCGCGCCGGAAACCTGCGTCACGGTCGGCCGCACGGGGCTGGGCGTGTCGGTGCGCGCCGGCGCGCCCAAACCCGACATCGGCAGCGTCGAGGCTTTCAAGCGCGCGCTGCTCGCCGCCAAATCCGTGGTGCGCTCGCGCGAAGGCGCCAGCGGTGCCTTTTTCGAAGAGGTGATGGAACGCCTCGGCATCACCGACGCCATGCGCGACAAGATCGTGATCGCGGGCAGCGGCCGCGTCGCCGAGGTTGCCGCGCGCGGCGAGGCGGAACTGGCGGTGCAGCAGATCAGCGAATTGGTGCCGGTTCAGGGCGCGGATTTCGTCGGGCCGTTTCCACCGGAATTGCAGCAGACCACGGAATTCGCCGCCGGCGCCGCCAGTGCAAGCGACGCGCGGGACACCGCGGCGGCTTTCATTGCGCTCTTGGCGGCGCCCGCGAGCGCGCCGCTGTTCACGGCAAACGGGCTTGAGCCGGCGGCGAAATAACCGCCCTAAACGACAGAACCGGCGGGGCTCACAGTGCCCGTTGCTTGTGGCCACATTCCTTGCAGGTGAATTCGACACGGGACTGGCCGCGCGGCGCCTTGACCCTGTTCGGCGCGCCGCACTTACCGCAGTGGGTCTCGATGCGGGTGTCGCCTTCTTTCACGGTGACGGACTTTCGCTCCATCGCCTCCTTGATCAGCCGTTCGGCTTCCTCGCGCATCGCCTGTTTCGACATTGCATCCCCTGTTCGCTGCCGGCAGCCGTGCCGCGGCATTCGTTATCACAGCCGCGCCCGCAAGCGAAGCGGGTCAGTGGCGGTATAACGGCAGGGGTTTTGAGCCCTAAATTACCTTGACGCGGGCACCGAGCGGGACGCGGCTGTAGAGGTCGATGATGTCCTGGTTGAACAGGCGGATGCAGCCGGACGAGACGGCCTGGCCGATGGTCTCCGGCTCGATGGTACCGTGCAGACGGAAGAACGTGTCGTGGCCGTTGCGGTAGAGATAGAGCGCGCGCGGTCCGAGCGGATTATTGGGACCGCCCTCCATGCCGCCGGCATAGGAACGATAGACCGGGATCGCCGCCATCATGTTGGCGGTGGGCGTCCAGCGCGGCCATTTCTCCTTGCGGCCGATCACCGCGGTGCCGCGGAAATTTGCCGCCGAGGTACGGGCGACGCCGATGCCATAGCGCATCGCGCGATGGCCCTTCTGCACCAGATAGAGCCGGCGTTTCTTGATATTGACGATGATGGTGCCGGGCTTCTCCTTGCCCTTCCAGGCCACTTCCTGGCGCAGCAGATCGCGGTCGACGTTGGTGAGATCGACCGGCGCAATACCGAAGCCGCCGTCGCGCATGTGGCCATAGCCGCCCGCGCAGCCCGCGACCAGTAACGACAAGCCGGCCAGCAGCGCGCGCCGGCCGAGCGCGGAACGGCTGAGCTTGCCGGAAATGGAAACGCTGAAACGCTTGATCATACCGCCGCCACTATGTGTTCGTGCGCATTGTGCGGAGTATCGGCCGACCGTGCAACAGGCCTATCGCCACACCTGCGCGAGGCCGAACGGCGGAACGCAACAGCTTCCGGTTGCGTCCCGCCGGGCACCCGCGGCGCCGGCCCGCGCAACGATCAGTCGATCGCGCGGTAGAGCCGTTCGTCATAGAGGCTGCCGGTCAGCGGGTTGAGCAGGACCGTCGGATCGCCCGGAACGCCGCTGCCCGGCGGGATGCCCGACAGCGCGTCGCGGAAGTCCTTCACCGCCTTCGAGACCGTGTGCCGCTTCTGCGCCTTCGACGATTTCCAGACCTCGACCACCATCATGTGGTTGGGACGATTGGCCTGGGTCAGCGCGTCGAAGCGCACGTTGCCGGCGCCCTTACGGCCGGCCGCGACCAACTGCGTCACCAGCGCGTTGCCGCACGGGCCGGACTCTTGCACCTGCCGCTTGCAGGGCGGAAACTGCTCCGGCGGAATGATGTCGACATGGGTGAGCACATAGACCGCGCGCTTGCCGGGCTTCGGCTCCTTTGATGGATCGCCGGCGACCAGACCGACATGGGCGCGCTCGTCGAACGGGCTATAGAGCATCGGCTGCAGTGCCTTGCGGAAGGCCAAGGTGTGGCCGGCCTTGGCGTGGGCGTTGCGCGCGTCCTGATCGGTCCATGCTTCCAGGATGAGGAAGTGATTCTTGCGGCCAGTGCGCTGCAGCGCCTCGTAGCGAAGATTGCCGGCGTCCTTCTTGCTGTCGGCGCTGTGCTGCTTGATCAGCTTTTTGGCCTCGGCGACATCGCCGGGCGCGACCTCGACGTAGGTGACGATGTAGAACGGCTTGGCGGACAACATGGTGCCGTCGGCGAGTTTCACGTCGGCTGCCATGACCGAGGCGCTTCCGAATACAACGAAAAGCAAGGCGAGCATGAGATGCACGTAGCGTGACATTGTCTTCCCTCCCCTTAGGCGAACTTGGTTCGCGCTTTTGTTATTGTACGGAACAAAATCGGTATTGTTGGTGAGAACCAGCTTCCCGCCAAAGCAACAGTCTTGTCAAACCAAACGCACACGCCGGCGACTGTGTTAGACTTAAAACCATGATCGATTCAGACGAGAAGCCCCTTCCCGCCGTCGGCGCCTACTGGCTCGAGGAGGCCGATTATCCGGCGGCCAAGCAACTGTTCGACGACCGCGACACCCTGCCGTCCACCTGGAAAGAGTGGCTGAAGATGGCCGAGGAGATGGAGAAAGGCCTCAAGGCCTACGGCCACCCGGTGATGCGCGTGCGCATCGGTCCGGCCACGTTCGCGCAATGGTGCGCTGCGCACGGCACTCACGCCGGGCCGGCAGGGGCGCAAGGCGTTCGTCGCCGCCGCCGTCCTCGAGCGCTACGGCGACCAGAGCTGAGCGCGTTACCGCACCATCACCGCCGCGTCAGTTCATAGCGCTGTTCGGTTGCAATGTTCGTGAGATCGCAGGCGCATTCTTCCGCTAGCCGGCGCAGCTTGTCGCGCGCGCCGGAGTCCGGCTCGCCGGGCGGGAAAAGTTGGGCGAACTGGCTGTAAGGCAGGTCGAAGACGTGCCCACGCGGCATCTCGTTGAGATAGCTTTTCAGCACGTCTTCAGTGAGCATCGTTTTCGCGGCTTTCGCTCAGCGGCCGTCGGTGCGGCCGCGGCGATGATGGCGCCGGCGCGGCGGCGGCCGATCGTCCGCGTCGTCATGCGGGCGGACGCCGAGCACACCGCTGACCCCGCCGACGACACCGCCCACGACCCCACCGACCGCGGCGCCGATGATGCCGCCGATCGGGCCGGCGATATGATCGCCTTTCTCATACCCGTCGACGGCGCCGCCCGGCACGCCCTGCGCTTGCGCCGCGTGCGGCACGAGAAGCACGGCGAGCATGGCGCCGGCGGCAAGCAGTCTTGTCATCGGCTCGGGTCCCTTCGCATTCAGAGCTTGGAATGATTCAAATGGAGACATTCACGCCTTCGCACGGTCACCCGCGCTCACCATAGGTTGCCCGGTTCGGCCTTTGGCTACCACAACCGTACACGACCAGTGTGGCACGGATGCCATGCTCCGCGAATATTCAAACTGCTGCAATAATGAGCAGGCAAATTGCACCGCAAATCAAGATGAGCATGGACGCATACGGCACGGCGTGACGATTATTATTTCCGCGACACGCCCCGACCGTCTTCACCTGCGCCGCACATCTCTTGTAGAATGAAAACTTGTACTGCGTAATCGAGACTGGCACTTGACGAAAGTTGGCAGGAGCTCTGTTGCCGTCGCGGCCCTGACCGCCGCGTTCATGCTGGTGCCGGCGTCTGTTGCGCCGGCGGCGGCGGATGATTTCAATCCGTTCGCTGCGCCCTGGCAGCCCCGCTATTACGACTACAGAAATCCTTGGCGCCCTGTCAGACCGGGCGTCTATCACGGTCACAAGAAGCGGCGCCCTGCCAAGGCGCGCCGCCACCGCCGCCACAAAAAGACGCGCCACAGCCGACGCGAAGCCCCGCACAAATGGCAGGAGGCCAAAGGGCCGTACCAGCTCGTGGTCTCCATCGCCAAGCAGCAGGTCGCGGTGTACGGCCAGGACGGCTTGATCGCACGGGCCGGCACCTCGACCGGGATGCCCGGGCATCCGACGCCGATGGGCGTGTTCAGCGTCCTATCCAAGGCGCGCTGGCATCGTTCGAACATCTACAGCGGCGCGCCGATGCCCTATATGCAGCGCATCACCTGGTCGGGCATCGCCTTGCATGCCGGGTCGCGGCCCGGTTATCCAGCTTCCCACGGCTGCATCCGCCTGCCGACGGACTTCGCCATCCGGTTGTTTCACACGACCAAGGTCGGCGCGCGGGTAATCGTGACGCGCGATCCGGTGGCGCCGGTCGAAATCGCCAGCCCCAAACTGTTCGTCCCGAAACCACCCGACGACATGACGCCCCCGATGACGGTCGCAGCCGCTACAACGAGCGAGGAAGCCGTCAGCCTCGCCGCCCGATCGTTCAGCGCCGTCAAACGGTCCGAGGCTGAAACGTCCAGCGTCCCGGACGCGCTCGACGAGACGGAGCCCGCCGTCGAACCGGCCCTGACCACGGGCTCGATCCCCCTGCCCCGGCAAGCGCCGGCAGGCGCGAAGCGGCTGACCGGCCCGGTATCGGTGCTCGTCAGTCTCAAGCAGAAACGCGTGTTCGTGCGCCAGGGCTTTCACGCGCTCTTCGACATGCCGGTGACCATCGCGAACCCGGACAAGCCGATCGGCACCCACATCTATACCGCCATGGGCCTGACCGAGGACGGCAAGGCGATGCGCTGGAACGTCACAACGATTCCGAGCGGCTACCGCCAACACCGCCGCAGCAGCCGGCGGCACCGCCATCGCAAGGCCGAGAAGGTCGCCGAGACCCCGGCCAAGGCGTCCACCGCCGCGGAGGCGCTCGATCGCTTCACGTTGCCGCCGGCAGCGGTCGAGAGGATTTCCGGCCTGCTGACGCCGGGCTCCTCGCTGATCGTGTCCGACAACCGGCTCAGCGACGAAGTGGATTCGTCCACCAATTTCATCGTGTTCACGCGCTAACGCCTTGCCTACGAAGTGCGGCAATCTGCTAGGTATGGGCAGGGGTCGCGCCTTTTCTCTCGCCGTACGCCAGCCGCGCCAAAAATGCTGAATGCCGCCTTCTATTGTCTTTCCGTCGCCGTCGCCCTCGGCGCGCTGCTCGCCGTCCTGCATTTCACCAAGGCGGGAACGGCGCTACCGCCCTGGCCGCTGGCGGCGCTGCATGCACTGCTCGCGCTCGGTGGTTTCGCCCTGCTGCTCCTCGCGCTGCAAGGACCGCAGCATGGCGTCGGCCAGGGCACGGCTTCGTTTGGTGTCATCGCCGCCGCGCTGTTCGTGGTGACGGCGCTGTTCGGCGGCGGGCTGCTCGCCGGCCGCCTACGCCTGCGCCCGCCGGGCACGACGCTGATCGGCATTCATGCCATGCTGGCGGTGGCCGGCTTTGTCATCCTGATGGCTTACGTGTTCTCATGACGGGCAGAAGCACCGGCGGCACACCGGCAACGTGCACGGCTCCAAGGATCGCACTCCCATGAGCGCGCTGTTCGAAGAACTCGATTATCGCCCGACGCCGATCGGACCGTTGAGCCTGCGCCGGCGCAAGGAATTGCGGCACGGTACCGACGTCTTCGAGATCAAGCTCGGCGATGAATTCCTGATGTCGAGCCTGTTCACGGCGTCCGAGATCGCCCTCGCCCGCCTCGGACTGGCGGCGCTTGCCGGCGACAATCTTTCGATCGTGGTCGGCGGGCTGGGGCTCGGCTACACCGCGCAAGCCGTGCTGGAGCACGACACGGTCGCCACGCTGGTGGTGGTCGAGGCGCTCGAGCCGGTGATCGACTGGCACCGCGAAGGGCTGGTGCCGCTGGGACCTGCGCTCACCAGCGATCCGCGTTGCCGTTTCGTCGTTGGCGATTTTTTCGCGCTGGCGGAATCGGAATCCGGGTTCGATCCGGAAGCGCCAGGCCGCCGCTTCGATGCGATACTGGTCGACATCGATCATTCGCCCGAGGCGCTGCTCGATGCGCGCAGCGCCGCCTTCTACAGCGAAGCGGGACTGACGCGGCTGGCCAGGCATCTCACGCCCGGCGGCGTGTTCGGCCTGTGGTCGAACGACCTCCCCGACCACGCCTTCACCGCGCGCCTTGCCGCCGTGTTCGCGGAGGCCCGCGCGGAGGAAGTCACGTTCGACAATCCGCTGCAGGACAAGCCGTTCACGCAGACGGTCTATCTCGGCAAACGCCGGGCATGAGCGAGGCGGTCGTCTAGTGCAGCCGGTAGCCGGCGTGGCATGACACGCACGCGTGGGTCACCTGCGACAACGCTTCCAGCGCCGGCTTGACCTCGCCGGTGGCGCCCGCCGTCTGCGCGGCGACGGCGAAACGGCTGGCGGCGCGGTGCATGGCGGTGCCGGCTTCTGCCATGCCCTTCGGCATGTATTTGGCGACTTCGTGCGCCTGATGCAGCCCGAACGAGCTCAGACCCAGCCGCTGCTCGGCGAGCTTGGCGGCCTCATCGTATTTGTCGGTGGCCAGCGCTTCCTGGATTCGCTGCAACGTCAACAGATGATCACGCATGCTGGCGAGCGTGTGATCGCGCAACGGCGCAGGGAAATGCACGAGCTCGCGCGTGTCGGCCTCGGTCGCGGGCGCGGCCGGCGGCTGCATGGCGCCGGGCTCGCCGTGGTCCATGTGGTGCATTGATGGGTCGTGCTGCGCCCACGCCAACGGCAGGACGGCCAGCAGGCCAACCAACAAACTCAGCGCGGCGATCGGCTTCATCGCGGGTCTTACCTCGGACGTTTTGCGGAAGATCGCTGATCAAACTACAACAGCACCGCGTCGAGGCATATGATCCAGATCACATGGCAACGCGGACGCCGGGCCCCTTGCTTATGAAATGTTATAATATTACATTTCTCGGCAACGCGACCCCCGTGGTGCATCGAGGCTTCCGATATGAACGATTTCAAATGGTTACGTCCCGGTTGGCGTCGCCGGGCCGCCCTCGCCATTGGCCTGACCTTGTGCCAGCTCGGGCTTGCCGCGGCTCTGCCTGCGCGCGCCGAGGGCGGCACGGTCAGGCTGGTGGCGGCGGAGAACTTCTATGGCGCCATCGCCGCTCAGGTCGGCGGCCCGCGCGTGGCGGTCACCAGCATCCTGAACAACCCGGAGCAGGACCCGCATCTGTTCGAAGCGTCCCCCACGATGGCGCGGCAGATCGCCGATGCGCAGATCGTCGTCCGCAATGGCGCGGGCTACGACCCCTGGATGGAAAAGCTATTGCGCGCATCGCCGCGGCCCGGCCGCATCGTCATCGACGTCGCGGCGCTCACCGGCCAAAAGGCGGGCGGCAATCCGCATCTATGGTACGACCCCGCCACCATGCCGAATGTGGCGCTGGCGCTCGCCGCCGCGCTCAGCAAAGCCGATCCCATTCACGCGCGCGACTATGCCGACCGGCTCAATGAAACGCTGGCTTCGCTCGCGCGCATCGAAATGCGCGTCGCCGTCATGCGCGCCAGGTTCAAGGGCGCTGCCGTGACCGCGACCGAGCCGGTGTTCTCTCCGATGGCGGCGGCGCTCGGGCTCACCATGCGCAACCAACGTTTCCAGCTTGCCATGATGAACGACACCGAGCCGAGCGCGCGCGACCTCGCCGCCTTCGAAGACGACCTCAAGCAGCACAAGGTCAAGGCGCTGATCGTCAACAAACAGGTATCGGGAAAGCTCACCGAACGGCTGATCGCCATCGCCAGCAAGGCCAAGGTGCCGGTGGTGGCAGTGACGGAGACAATGCCGCAGGGCGTGTCGTTCGCCGACTGGATGCTGGGCCAGCTCGATACGCTCGGCAAGGCGCTGTCGGAGCCGCCGGCATGAACGCCGTCGAACTCGATCGCGTCACGCTGCGTCTCGGCCACCGCACGGTGCTGGATGGCGTGAGCTTCGCCATTCGCCCAGGCGAATTCATCGGCGTGCTCGGCCCCAACGGCGCCGGCAAGACCACGCTGATGCGCGCCATCCTCGGCCTGCTGCCGCCGAGCGCCGGGAGTTTACGCGTTCACGGCCAGCCGCCGCAGCGCGGCGACGCAACCATCGGCTATCTGCCGCAGTTGCGCACGGTCATTCCCGATTTGCGGGTGTGCGGGCGCGATTTCATCGCATCGTCGCTGCACGGCGAGCGCTGGGGTTTCCCGTCGGTCTCCCGCGCCGAGCGCCGAATGATCGACGACACGCTGGCGCTGGTCGGCGCCCGCGCGCTCGCCGAGCGGGCGTTGAGCGACATGTCGGGCGGCGAGCGGCAGCGCCTGCTGCTGGCGCAGGCGCTGACCGGTTCGCCGCGGCTGTTGCTGCTCGACGAACCGCTGATCAGCCTCGACGCCCGCCACCAGGAAGTCGTCATCGCCACCGTAAGGCAGGTCTGCCGCGAGCGCGGGATCACGGTGCTGTTCAGCGCGCACGAGCTCAACCAGCTGCTCGGCACCCTCGACCGCGTGCTCTATCTCGGCAACGGCCAAGCGGCGCTCGGCACCGTCGACGAGGTGATCACCGCGCCGGTGCTGTCACGCCTTTACGGCACCGACATCCAGGTGGTGCACGCCGAAGGCCACATCTTCGTGATGTCGCGCGGCCATGACATGGAGCATGTCGAGCATCTTCACGATCACGGGCACGGGCACGACCATGGGCATCATCACTGAGCTAGCCACATGCTCTCTTCACCTCCCCTGGAGGGGGGAGGTCGCCAGCCAAAGCGTAGCGAAGGCTGGCGGGAGGGGGTGATCGGCGTGGGCAAAGTTCACCCCACCCCGATCGGCCTTCGGCCGATCGACCCTCCCCCTCAAGGGGAGGGTGAAGAGAATTTGCCGCCGCGCGGCAATAGGAAGTGACCGCCCATGCTGGCCTATGAATTCATGCGCAACGCCTTCGCCGCCGCCGGTATCGTGGCGGTGGTGGCGGGACTCACCGGTTTCTTCCTGGTGATGCGCGGGCAGACCTTCGCCGGCCACGCGCTCTCGCACGTCGGCTTCGCCGGCGCGACCGGCGCCGGGTTGATCGGCTTGGCGCCGATCTGGGGGTTGGTCGGCTTTTCGCTCGCCGCCGGCATCGTCATGGGCCTGATGAGCGAGCGCATCAGCAACCGCGACATCGCCATCGGCGTGGTGCTGGCGCTGGCGCTCGGCTTCGGCCTGCTGTTCATGCATTACCACACGGCCTTCGCCAGCCAGGCGACCGCGCTGCTGTTCGGCAACGTGCTGGCGGTCGACCGCGCCACCATTGCGATCCTGGCCGGCCTCGCCGTTGTCACGCTTCTGGCGCTCGCCGCCATCATGCGGCCGCTGATCTTCGCCAGCCTGCAGCCGGAACTGGCGGAAGCCAAAGGCGTGCCGCTGCGCTTCGTCTCCACCGCCTTTCTCGCCATCGTGGCGCTGGCGGTCGCGGCCTGCACGCAGATCGTCGGCGTGCTCTTGGTGTTTACGCTGATGGTCGGCCCGCCGGCGGCCGCGCAACGGCTGACCACCGGCCTATGGCGCGGGCTGGCGCTCGCCGCCGCACTGGCGCTGGTCGATGCCTGGGCCGGTATCGCGATCGCCTACTACACCGACTGGCCGGTCAGCTTCTGCATCGCGACTTTGAGCGCGCTCGGCTATTTCGCCGCGCTGGCGGCGCCGGTGACGCACCCGGCCCATCCGTGATAGCAAGGGCCGATGAGCGAACCGAAGCGCAGCATCTGCATCGGCGAAGCGAGCGTGGAACTCGCCCGCGGCGCCGACGGCCGCTTCGCCCTGCAATGCGGCGGCGACACCTTCAACACCGCCATCTATCTCGCGCGCGCCGGCATCCCCACCGCCTTCGCCAGCGCGCTGGGAGACGATCCATATTCCGACACCATCGTGGCCCTGGCGGCGGCGGAAGGCGTCGCCACCGACATGATCCTGCGCTGTCCCGGCCGCCTGCCCGGCTTAAGGCTGATCGGCAGCACGCCCCAGGGGACGCGCACCGATTCCTGGCAGGACACCGCCCCGGCGCGCGAACTGTTCGAACTGCCGCATTGGAGCCGCGTCGCCGAAAGCCTCACCGCTGCGCGGCTCATCTATTTCACCGGCATCACGCTGTCGCTTTACTCCAATGTCGGCATTGGGCGCCTGCTGGCGGCGGTCGAACTCGCCCGCCAGGCCGGCGCCCTTGTCGCCTTCGATCCGAACTTCCGCCCGCGCGGCTGGAAGGGCGATCTTGCGCGCACGCGCACGGTGTTCGCCGAGGCGCTCAAGCGCGTCGACATCGCGCTGCCGGCCTATGACGACGAGGCGGTGCTGTGGGGCGACCCCAGCCCGGAATCGACCATCGAGCGGCTGCAGGCCTTCGGCGTCACGGAGATCGTGGTGAAGAACGGGCCGAACAGCGCGCTGGTGGCGATGAGCGGACAGAACGAGGCGGTGCCGGTACCGGACGTGGTGGTGCCGGTTGACCCGACGGCGGCGGGTGACGCCTTCAACGCCGGCTATCTGGCGGCGCGGCTGTCAACGCGCGGGGCGGTGGATGCGGTCAACGCGGCGCACAAGTTGGCCTGCGACGTGATCCGGCACCCGGGCGCGATCGTGCCGCGCGCGGGCGCCGTTGTTCATTAGCGCATGATCCCGAAAAAGCCTGTCCTCGACCCGATCGGGAATGGAAGCCTGTTTTCGGACAAGATCACGCGCGAACGAAAGCGCTAGATGATGACTTCCGACAGCGGGATCGGCTGGTTGACCGGCCGGGTCAGCGTCAGTGGCTCGACGGGCTGCGGCGCTTGCGCGGCCGGCGCGGGCTTGGCGCCGCTCACCTGATCGGCGGACGGCGGCTCGATCGGCCGCTCGAGCCGGCGCGACACGCCTTCGAACAGCGCGTTCTGCTCGATGCTGAGCTGCTTGTTGAAGACCTCGCCGTCGACCTTGGCCGTGCTCTGCAGCTTGACGCTGTTGGCGTGCACGGTACCGAGGAACTCGCCCTGGATGACGACGTCCTGGGCCCTGATCTTGCCCTCGACCTTGGCGCCCTCGCAGATGACGACCTTGGCAGCATGGATCTCACCGGTGACGCGGCCGAAGATCTGCAGCGCGCCGGTGCACACGACATTGCCGGTGACCAGCATGCCGTGGCCGAAGGTGGAAAGAACATCCTGCGCCGACTTGACCGACGGCGCCTCAGTCCTGGACTCGACCTTGGGCTCGACCGCGGTTTCCTTCAGCTTGACTTCGCGCGCGCCTTTCGGCTGGGAAAAATAGTTCACGTCTTCTCTCCTTGATGTCCCTGCGATAGCTCGCTTGCAGCGCTGGTTGAATTGCACCGCCAGGATTCCATCATCGCATCGATGCAGCCAGCGGATTCCCGCGTTATCGCTAACGGCGGCCGCCGCATTAACTTTTGACGGTTAACTAAGGCCACAAGGCGCGCTTGAACCGGCGCCGGACTGCGGGCTTAAGTTCGGCCATGGACGAAGAGACCGTTAAGGCCGCCGTCGGCCAGTTCCTCAAGAACATCAGCTTCAACGCCCAGCGCGAGCTGGAACGGGTCGTGCGCGGCGCGCTCGAAAGCGGCAAGCTGCACAACGGCGAGACGCTCACCACGGCGGTGACCCTGTCGAACAGCCAAGTCGACCTCGACATCACCATCTTCTCGAAGATCGAGCTTTAGAGCGTTTCCAGGCGAAGTGGGAACCGGTTCGCCGCCCGGAAACGCGACAAGATAACCGCGCGCCTTTAAGGCTTGCCCACCAACATGGCGGCGGCGGCGGCCAGGAACGGCAGCGGCAGCGACACCGCCGCGCGCAGCCAGACCACCCGCGGCGCCATCATCGGCAATTCGAAGACAAAAAGACGCTGCACGGCGTAGAGCGCCCAGGCGGTCGTATACGCGATCACCTGCGGCGCGCCGGCCCCGCTCTTGAGCGCGGCGGCGCCGATCGAAAAGCCGACCACCGGCCCGCCCGGCGTGAGCGCGCCGCCAATGACCGCGATGACCAGCCCGGTGAACCCGGAATCGGGCCCGAGCCACTGGCCGATCAGGTCCTTCGGCAGCACCGCCGCGATGTAGCCGGCGCCGACCACGCCGATGACGATGCGCGGCAGCAGCCGGATGAATTCGATGCCGCCGGCGCGGACGCCGTCGTACACCAGCGCCGTCGAACGCCGCGCGGTGATGATCACCAGCACCGCGACCAGTGCCCAGAGCGCCAAGTCGATGGCGATGATCACGCGCGGTCTCCCAGCTTCAGGGCAAAGGTCCGGATGACGTAGCGCGCCATGATGCCGGCCAGAAACGGCAGCGGCAGCGACAGCAGCACCCGCCAGAGCACGAAGTGGGCGCCGAAGAACGGCAGTTCCCAGACCAGCGCGCGCGTGGAACCGACCAGGTTCCAACTGGCGAGAAAGGCGATGACCGCGCCGCCATCGGCGCCCATGGCGAGGAAGGCGCCGGCCACCGGAAAGATGGTGATCGGCCCGCCCGGCAGGATGGCGCCCACCACTGCGGCGATGGCGAGTCCGGAGAAGCCGGATTCCTCGCCGACCCAGCGCGCCACCATCTCGCGCGGCATGAGAACGGTGATGAAGACCGCGATCAGGCAGCCGGCCACCACCTTCGGCGCTATATCGACCAGCAGCCAGAGATCGTCGCCCAGGATGGCGAGAAAATGCGCCTGCCCGTCGCGCACATAAACCGTGGCGGCAGCCGCGAGCGCGATGAAGGCGATGCTGGCCGTCGACCAGTCGAAAGCGCGACGGCGGCGGCGGGGAGGACTGGGCTCAGTCAATGGTGGCCGGAATTTTCTAACGGGAGGCGGCGGGCAGAGCGGCGGAAGCGACAAGCCCGCCCGAACGCGGCGCAGGAACGACAACGATCGCCGCGATCACGGCCAGCGCCACCGCGGCATAGGCCGGAATCAACACACCCGTGAGCCGTTTCACCGATTTCTTGTCCTCGGCCGACAGATTGACGGGCAGGTAGTGGCACATCGCAGCCTCCTTGGCCGCCTTCGCAGCGGGCAGGTTCGCGAAGCAGCCCTCCCTAACGCCGCCGGCCGGGCCCCACAAGGCCGCCTGATGCATGGCGCGGGGCCGGGGGAACCGGTTTCGGTATAGGTGGCGCGCCAGCGAAACGCGCCTCCGCTCAGGCGTTGGCACCCGCCTTGGCGGCAGCTCTGGCGGCGCGGGCCGCGGCGCGGCGGTCGCGCCAGCGCTCCCGCCAGGCGGCCATATTGGCGATGCCCATCAGCGCCGCCGGCGTCAGGATCAGGGTCAGCACGGTGGCAAAGCCGAGGCCGAACACGATCGCGGTCGACAGGCTGATCCACCATTGCGTCGCCGGCGCGCCGTGGGTGATGGCGCGGTCGATGAAGTCGAGATTGATGCCGAAGGCGATCGGCAGCACGCCGAGGATGGCGGTGATGGCGGTGAGCAGCACCGGCCGCGCGCGCTCGCGGCAGGTCTCCAGGATCGCCTCGTAAGCGTCCTGCCCTTCGCGTCTGAGCCGGTCGTAGGTGTCGATCAAGACGATGTTGTTGTTCACGATCACCCCGGCATTGGCGATGATGCCGATGCCGGTCATCACCACGCCGAACGGCTGGCCCATGATCATGAGGCCGAGCAGCACGCCGATGGTCGACAGCAGCACCGCGGTCAAGACCAGCACCACCGACGTGAAGCGGTTGAACTGCGCGAGCAGGATGGCGAAGATCAAAAACAGCGCGGTGCCGAAGGCCTTCGACAGGAAGGCGCCGGCCTTGGCGCGTTCCTCGTCCTCGCCCTTGAGCTTGAAGGTGACGCCGGGCCCAAGATCGGTGGCGTTGAGCTCCTTGGTGATTTCCTGCTGCAAGGCCGCGTTCTGCACACCGTCGGCGATGTTGGCGGCGACGGTGATCACCCGGTGGGCGTTGACGCGGTTGATATAGCCGACGCGGTGCGCCGGCACGCGGTGCACGAAATTGCCGATCGGCACGTAGCCGGACGGCGTCTGGATGCGCAGTTCGTCAAGCTGGTCGAGGCTGCGGCGGTCCTTCGGGAAGCGCACGATGATGTCGACTGGCTTGTCGGAATCGGTCGGCCGGTACTCGGTGACCTTGACGCCGTTGGTGACGAGCTGCACCGCGGTGCCGACCGAGCCGACATTGGCGCCGTATTTGGCGGCCTCGGCCCTGTCGACCTCGAGCTTCCAGTCGATGCCGGGCAGCGGCAGGCCGTCGTCGAGATCGCGGATCGCCGGCATTTTAGACAAGATAGCGGCGACCTTCTTGGCCGCGGCCGGCAGCTTGGCGGGATCGGTCGCGGAGAGCTGCACTTGGACCGGCTTGCCGGTGGGCGGGCCGGCGCGCGGCGCCGTCACCTCGACCAGGATGCCGGGGATGTCGCGGGTTTCCTTGCGGATCTCGTCCATGATGACGTGTGCGGACGGTCGCGTCTGCCAGTTGGCGAATTCGTACTGGATGACGCCGATGGTGTCTTCGGCGATGTCGGTTGAGCCGTGCGGCTGCTCGCCGACGCGGGTGTAGACCGTCTTCAAACCCTTGGTCGCCAGCACGTCTTTTTCGACCTGGCGCACGGCCTTGTCTTTTTCGGCGAGCGAGAGATTGCCGCGCGCGTGCACGATCACCTGGCCGTAGTCGGGCTCGACCGAGGGGAAGAATTCGACGCCGTGGTTGAGCTTGCCATAGGCCATGACCACCGTCACCAGCATGACGGCGGCAACGATCAGCGTCTTGCCGGGATGACGGATCGCCGTCTTGACCGTGCGTATGTAGAAGCCGCTCTCGGAGGCGCGGTCGTCGTGCACGACCGTCGCGGCGCGGCCGAGCAGCGCGCCGAGCGTCGGCGTGAAGAACAGCGCGACGGCAAGCGAGGCCGACAAGGTCGCGATCAAGGTGATCGGCATGTATTTCATGAACTGGCCGACGACGCCCGGCCAGAACAGCAGCGGCGAGAAGGCGGCGATGCGGGTCGCGGTCGCCGCGATCACCGGGCCGGACATGCGGGTCGCGGCGTCGGCGTAGGCCTGTTTCGGCGGTGTGCCCTCCGACATGCGCCGCTCGGCGTATTCCGAGACGATGATGGCGTCGTCGACCAGCATGCCGACCGCGAGGATCAGCGAGAACAGCACCACGATGTTGATGGTGAGACCGGCAAGCTGCAGCCCCAGGACGCCGGCCAGGAACGAGGCCGGTATCGCGATGCCGATGAACAGCGATGAGCGGAAGCCGAGCGCGAACAGGATGATCACCGCGACCAGCAGCACGCCGGTCGCAACCGAGTTCTGCAGGTCCGCCAGCATCTGGCGGATGACCTTGGACTTGTCCTGGGTAAAGCCGACCTGCACGCCCTCGGGCCAGGTCTTCTGCAGCCTGGCGACGAGCTGCTTCACGCCGTCGACGGTCTCGATCAGGTTGGCGCCGGTGCGTTTCGACACCTCGATGGTCATCGCCGGCTTGCCGTTGACGCGGGTGATCGAAGTTGCGTCCTTGAAGGTCGGTCTGACGGTCGCGACGTCGCCGAGCGTCACCGTGGCGCCGGCGGTGGAGGCGACCGGAATCCGCAACATGTCCTCGGGCCGCTCGATCAGGCCCGGCACCTTGACCGCGAAGCGGCCGCTCTGGCCTTCCAGCGCGCCGGCGGCGATCAGGCTGTTGGAGGCGTTGGTCACCGCGATGAGCTGGTCGAGGGAGATGCCGTAGCTCTTCATGAGCATGGGTTCGGCGGTGATCTCGACCGCCTCGTCGCGGGCGCCGCGCAGTTCCGCCGACAAGACGCCGGGCACCTGTTCGATCGCGTCCTTGGCCGAGCGCGCGACGTGCAGCAGCGTGCGCTCCGGCAATTCGCCGGCCAGCGTCACCACCAGCACCGGATAGAGCGAGAGATTGACCTCGCGCACTTGCGGCTCGTCGGCGTCCTTCGGCAGGTCATGCTTGGCCTGGTCGACTTTGGCGCGCACGTCGGCAAGCGCGGCGTCGGAATTGAAGCCCGCCTCGAACTCGAGCACCACATAGCCGCCGCCTTCGTAGGCGGTGGCGCGCATTTCCTTGACGTTGCCGACCTGCTTGAGTTGCGTTTCGACCGGCCGCAGCAGCAGGCGCTCGGCATCCTCCGGGCTGATGCCGCGCTGGGTGAGCTGGACGTAGATGATCGGCACCTTGACGTCCGGCTCCGCCTCCTTGGGAATGGTCTTGTAGGCGACCAGACCCGCGATCAAGAGGAAGGCGAGCGTCGCCAGCGTCAGCCGCGCGTGGTCGATGGCGTAGTTGATAAAGCGGGACATGGGCTCAGTTCCAACGGCACCGGCGGCACCATCTCAAATCTCTGGGGTGGGGCTTAGCGTGTCGCCGCCCGTTTGCTGTCGACGGCGACCGGGGCCACGATTTGGCCCTCGCGCACGAAATCCTGCCCGCGCACAATCACCTGGGCGCCGTTATCGACCCCGGACACCCACATGGTGTTGCGCCGGTCTTCGACCAGCGTGATCGGCACGAACTTCACCGCATCGCCGGCACCGACCACGCGCACGCCAATCTCCCCCTCCGACGAGATGGTCAGCGCCGAGCGCGGCAATTCCGCCGCCGGAACCGGCTCCAGCGCCAGCGACACCTCGGCGGTGATACCGTCGGGAATTTTGCCATCGGGATTGGCGATCTCGACCTCGACGCGATAGGTGCGCGTGGTCGGACTCGCCGACTTGGCGACATAGCGGACACGGCCGGTGACCACCTGCCCGGTGATCAGCCGCACCTCGGCGCGTTCGCCGACCTTGATGCCGGCGAGCTTGCGCTCCGACACCTCGACCACCGCCAGCATGGGATCGAGCGCGACCAATTGGGCGATCTGCTTGCCGGCCATCGAAAACGCGGCGCCGCCGATCTCGGCGGACACGTCGGTGATGACGCCGGCCCAGGGCGCGCGCACGACGCCGCGATCATACTCGGCTTGCGCCGAGGCAACCGCCGCCTGCGCCGCCTTGAATTGCGATTCGAGGCTGACCAGGTCGAGCCGCGGGAGCGAACCCTTTTCGATCAGCGTGCGTTTGGCGTCGAGTTCGGCTTTGCGCTGGGCGAGCAGGGCCTTGGCTTGCGCCACTTGCGCCTCGCGCGCTTCGTCGGACAGCACGGCGATGATCTCGCCCTTGTCCACGTGCTGGCCGCGCTTGACGCGCAGTTGCGTGAGCACGCCGCCGGCGCGCGCGGTAATCGCAACCTTGTGGTCGGCCTCGGTGCGACCGGAGAGCGACAGCACCGGGCTGTGCTGTTCCACGCGCGCCGTCGCAACCGACACACGGAACGCCGGCTGCGCCTTCTGTTCGGCCGGGCGGATGGCGGCCCGGCTGTCACTACTGTCGCGCGGCAGCAAATGGCCGGACACTATCCAGGCGGCCGCGGCGGCGACCAGGCCGATTGCGGTGATGCGGCTCGCTTTCATCGTGCGTCCTCCGCCGGTTTCTTGTCCTCAGGCTTGGCGAGCAGGCAGTGAACCATTGTCAGAATCATCGGCAGCACGCGCTCGGCATCGAAGTCCGGCGCCACCGCGCGGCGCCACGACATGCCGTCGCCGAGCACCATCAGCACCGAGGCGGCGGCGTCGACGTCGAGATCGGCGCGGATTTCGCCACGCTCGACCGCGAGCCGCAGCATGGCGGCGATGCGTCCTTTGATGTCGCGCTCGATGTCCTGGTAGAGCTGGGCGATGGCCGGATTACGCCGGCTCTCGGCCATGATCTCGGCGCAGAGACCGACCTCAGTCTCGCTGCGGTCGACCAGGTGCTGGCGGGCGAGATCGGCCAGCCCGTCGAAGAACGACGGCGCCGCCCCTACCTCGTTGAAGCTCGCCGCCGCATCGGCGCGGTTGCGCTCGGAGATGCCGGCGATCAGCGCCTCCTTGGAGGGGAAGTAGCGGTAGAGATTGCCCGGGCTCATGCCGGCCTCGGTGCAGATCTCCTGCATCGAGGCGCCATGGAAGCCGGAGCGCGCGAAGCAGCGCTCGGCCGCGTCCAGAATCTCGATGCGGCGGTCGGACTGGAGCTGAGTGTTGGCGCGGCGCATGTCGCCCCCCGAGAAAATTACGCAATGCAGCATAAAGAGAATGAACGTTCGCTCTCAGGTAGGCCTGCATGGCGGGACTGTCAAGACGGAGGCGCTTACGCCCTTGGTGGGGGCCGCTTGACCCGATCCGAGGCTGCCCCTAGCTTGGCGGCCGATGGGGATGGGGTCCCCCGATAACCGCCCAAATCACCCGATTCCGGGCTGATGACTCCTTCCGCGTAGCGTTTGCGCATGAATCTGCCGAGATTCAGGAGCCGGTCGAGCCGGCCCCGAATATTGGCGGTCAATTGTGGCATTGGCGGTAGGGGCATCGCTTCGCCGTGAGGCGGTTTTTGCCGCCCGGAACATCAGGGGACTTGGACCCATGGGCTATCTTGTCGTGTTTCTTGGCGGTGGTGTCGGCGCCGCGCTCCGCCACGGCGTAAACCTCGTCGCCGCGCGCCTCCTCGGCACCCATTTTCCCTTCGGCACCCTGACCGTGAACGTGGTGGGCTCGCTAGTGATGGGGCTGATGGTGGCGTGGTTCGCCTTCGAGGGCAGCCCGTCGCAGCACTGGCGGCTGTTCCTCACCACCGGCATGCTCGGCGGCTTCACCACCTTCTCGACCTTCTCCCTCGACACCGCCCTGCTCTACGAGCGCGGCGAACTGGGGCTGGCGGCATTGTACGTGGTGGCGTCGGTCGCCGCCGGCATCATCGGCCTGTTCGGCGGCCTGGCGCTGATCCGCAGTTTTGCGTGAGGCGCCGCCTCATTCCATCGGCCGCATGCCGAGCTTGTCCAACAACGCCATGTCGTGATCGCGGCCGGGGTTGGGCGTGGTGAGCAGCTTCGGCCCGTAGAAGATCGAATTGGCGCCGGCGAGGAAGCACAGCGCCTGCGCCTCTTCCGTCATATCCTCGCGGCCGGCGGAAAGCCGCACCACCGATGCCGGCATGGTGATGCGCGCCACCGCAATGGTGCGCACGAAATCGAGCACGTCGAGCGGCGTGTGCCCGGCCAAGGGCGTGCCTTCCACCTGCACCAGCATGTTGATCGGCACGCTCTCGGGGTGCACCGGCAATGACGCCAGGGTCGCGATCATGCCGACGCGGTCGTCTTCGCTTTCGCCCATGCCGACGATGCCACCGCAGCAGACATGGATGCCCGCTTCGCGCACGTGGCCGAGCGTGTCGAGCCGGTCCTGATAGGTGCGGGTTGTGATGATCTCGCCGTAGTATTCCGGCGAGGTGTCGAGGTTGTGATTGTAATAGTCGAGGCCGGAGTCTTTGAGCCGCTTCGCCTGTTCGGCCTCGAGCATGCCCAGCGTCACGCAGGTCTCGAGTCCGAGCGCCTTGACGCCTTCCACCATGGCGCAGACCTGGTCGAGATCGCGGTCCTTCGGCGAACGCCAGGCCGCGCCCATGCAGAAGCGCTGCGCGCCGGCGGCCTTGGCCGCGCGCGCCTCGCCAAGCACGGCGTCGAGGCTCATGAGCTTTTCGGCCTTCACCCCGGTGTCGTATTGCGCGGCCTGCGGGCAGTAAGCGCAATCCTCCGGGCAACCGCCGGTCTTGATCGAGAGCAGGGTCGAGATCTGCACCTCAGCCGGATCGAAATGGAGCCGGTGCGCTTCGGCGGCGCGGAACATCAGCTCCGGGAACGGCAACGCGAATAGCGCGCGTACATCCTCGCGGGTCCAGTCGTGGCGGGCCGCGCCGGCAGGCGCCGCACGGTTTGCCGGTTCAGAGGCCGCTAGCGACATTCAATCCGCCTTCTTTCAAGGGTTTCTCGCTTCACTGAAAGCGCTGCAGCGCATCAAGGTCAAGCCCCCGCCCATTGCCCCCCTTTGGCCGCCCAATTTGCCGCGCCGCAGCTTGATGGGCCGCGCTCCGCCGCCGCCGCAGAGCTGACCCGCACCCATCGCTTATGGCGCAATTACACGGCTCTGCTAGTATAAAGTGTAATGCCCTGGCAGGGGCAAATAACAGGACCGGGAGAACGCCATGAGGAGAACGTCGCTCGCCGCGGCGCTCATGTTGAGCGCCGCCATGATCCTGCCGGCCGCCGGCACAGCAAGCGCCGACGACACCCTAAAAACACTCGGGGAGTTTCGCGAAAGCGGGTGGCACGGCGATTGGCCGGCCATCCCGCAAACGGGACCGAAGGCCGAGCAGGTCAAGAAAAACCTGGCCAAGATCACGTTGCCGCCCGGCTTCCACATCGGCCTCTACGCGCTCGTTCCCGACGCGCGCCACATGGCGGTCGGCCCGCAGGGCATCGCCCTGTTCGTCGGCACCCGCAAGACCAAGGTCTACGTGGTCACCGATCGCGACCGCAACTTCGTGGGTGACGAGGTTAAGGAGTTCGCGCCTTCGCTGGCAAAGAAGATTCCGAACGGCCCGTGCTTCTCCAAGGACGGGTTCTTGTTCATCGTCGAGCAGAACCGCGTTCTGATGTATCCGGCGGCCGAGTTCTTCTACGAAAGCCCGGACGTGGTGGCGGTGCCGATCGTGCCTCAGGGCAAACTGATCCCGAAAGCGGAAGAGAGCTACAACCACACCGCCCGCGAATGCCGCATTGGGCCCGACAACAAGCTCTATATCCAGCTCGGCCAGCCCTTCAACGTGCCGTCCCATGAGAAGTGGGCGATCTACAAACCGATCGGCATGGGCGGCATCATCCGCATGGACCGCGACGGCAAGAACCGCGAGGTCTACGCCACCGGCATGCGCAATCCGGAAGGCATGGATTTCAATCCGAAAGACGGCACGCTCTGGACCAATGACAACCAGGTCGACGGCATGGGCGACGACAAGCCGGCGGGCGAAATGAACCGTGTCACCGAAGCGGGCCAGGATTTCGGCTTCCCGTATTACGGCGGTGGCCATACCCGCACCAACGAATACGCCAAGGACACGCCGCCGGACGGCATCATCTTCCCGGAGGTCGAACAGGTTGCGCACGCGGCGGACCTGGGGCTGACCTTCTACCGGGGCAAGCAGTTCCCGGCCAAATACCACGGCGCGATCTTCTCGACCCAGCACGGCTCGTGGAATCGCACCGTGCCAGTGGGCGCCCGGGTGATGGTCACCTTCCTGAAGGAGGATGGCCATGTCGCAGGACCCTCGATCCCGTTTGCCGAGGGCTGGAACGATCACGGCATCTACAATGGCCGTCCGGTCGACGTGACCGAGCTTTACGACGGCTCGCTGCTCGTTTCCGACGATCTGGTCGGGGCGGTTTATCGTATCTGGTACGACGGCAAATAAGAGGGGCCGGCCTGAACGATGCGGAAGCCGGGCAAGCCCGGCTTCCGCTGCGGTCGGCACAATGGAATCGGCACCCTGGACATGAAAACGCTATCGATCGGCAACTTGTGCGTCTGTCTCGCCGTGCTGGCGCTGACGAGCACGCCGGCACGCGCCGGCGATGCCGCCGCCGGCCACAAGAAAGCGCTGCAGTGCCAAGCCTGTCACGGGCTCGATGGCCTCTCCAAGCGGCCGGACGCACCCAATCTCGCCGGCCAGCCGGAACCTTTTCTGATCAAAGCGCTTAACGATTTTCGCAAAGGCGTGCGCCACAATGAAATGATGTCGATCATGATCAAGACGATGACCGACGCCGACGTTGCCGATCTGGCGGCGTATTATTCGGCGATCGAAATCACCGCCAAGCCGCCGCACTGAGGAAACGCAACGACAAGACCAAGACAAGATTGAGGAGGAAAGCATGCCTGTGACAACACCGACGCGCCGCGCCGCCTTCTTAGCTTGCACGGCGACCGCACTTCTGATGGCCGCCGGCCTGCCGGCCTTCTCGGACGACGCGCCCAAGCCGGGCACGCCGCTTTACGGCCGGCCAGAAACGCCCGAGGCCAAGAAGCTGGCGCCGGTCGCGCCGCCGCCACTGGCGACGCCGGCCGACAAGCTGCCGGTCGCGAAGTTCAAGCTGCCCCCCGGTTTCAAAGTCGAGGTCTATGCCAGCGGCATCAAGAACGCCCGCTCGCTGCGCATGGGCGACAAGGGCACGCTGTTCGTGAGCAACTGGCAGGCCAATAAGGTCTGGGCGGTCACCGGCAACGGCAAGAATGCGAAAGTAATCTACCAAGGCCTCGACTGGCCGAACGGCATCGCCTTCAATGACGGCACGCTTTACATCGCCGAGCACACCAAGATCTCCAAGGCCGAAGGCATCGAGGACCATCTCGACAATCCGCCCAAGCTGCAAATGATTTACGACAAGCTCGGTACCCAACGCCCGCATGGCTGGCGATTCCTCGCGGTTGGGCCGGACAACCGGCTCTACGTGTCGAACTCCTCGCCCTGCAACATCTGCATGCCGCCGCCGACGCACGGGCAGATCCGCTCGATCAAGCTCGACGGCAGCGACGAGCAGATGATCGCGCGCGGCATCCGCAACACCGTCGGTTTCGACTTCAATCCGAAGAACGGCCAACTCTACTTCACCGACAACAACCGCGACTGGATGTCGGAAGATCTGCCGAACGGCGAGCTCAACCGCATTACCCAGCCGGGCAAGCAGCACTTCGGCTTCCCCTATTGCCATCAGGGCAACATCGCCGATCCTGAATTCGGCTGGGGCCACGACTGCAAGGACTACACGCCGCCGATCGCATTGCTCGGGCCGCATGTCGCGCCGCTCGGCATGCGCTTCTACAAAGGCGACATGTTCCCGGCGAAGTACCAGAACACGATTTTCATCGCCCGGCATGGGCCGTGGAACCGCACCAAGAAGGAAGGCGCCGGCGTGGTCGCCGTCCATCTCGACGACCAGGGCAATGCCAAGGGACCGGTGGAGGAGTTCATGACCGGCTTCATCGAGAACAACAAATATGTCGCCCGCCCGGTCGACGTTCTGATGATGAAGGACGGCTCGATGCTGGTCTCCGACGACTGGAACGGCGCCGTCTATCGCATCACCTATAGCAAGTAATATCAGACGGACGGCCGGCGGGGTCCTTGCCTCGCCGGCCGCTTCTTTGCCCCGCCACGCCTTTGGATCTGTCCCTGTGCGCCGATCGTTTCTTGTCTTGCTGTTCAGCCTGCTCACCGTCACCGTCGCGCAAGCCGGCGTATTCGACGAACGCAAGGCGCAATGCACAGAATGCCACGGGCAGAACGGCGTCTCGAAGACGCCGAACGTGCCATCGCTCGGCAGCCAGCCGGAATTGTTCGTGCTCTATCAGCTCGTCGCCTTCCGTGAGGGCAACCGCAAAGCGCCGGCGATGAACGACATGATAAAGGGCATGAGCGACGACGACCTGCGCGCCGCGGCAACATGGATTGCCAAGTTGCCGGCGCCGCCGCCGGCCGAACAGGGCGATCCCGCGCGCATGGCGCGCGCGAAGACACTCGCCACCAAGCATCGCTGCGGCTTCTGCCACAACCCGGACTTTTCCGGTCACGACCAAATCCCGCGACTCAGGCACCAGCGCGAGGACTACCTGCTCAAGGCGCTGCGCGATTTCAAAAGCGACAAGCGCTTCGGCGGCCGCGCTGAGATGAACGAAGTCGTCTATCCGCTCAAGGATGAGGAACTGGCGGACCTCGCCCACTACATGGCGCACGTGCCCTGAGCGCCGGCGCACCTGGCGGCATAAAGACCGCGTAATATTTTGCGCCTGCCCGGCCGCGCCCCATTGGCGCCATAGAGCGCGCCACCATATGACACTCGCGGAATGAAACGCGTCCCGCGCAAGCCCTCCCCCGGCCGGCAACGACCGCCGGAGGACCCAAGCCGCCGGCGAACAGCCGGCCGCGATATGGCCCGCAAAGCTTGAAACACTCTCAACCGATCCGGAAAGGATCTCGGACCATGAAGACGCGTGCGCTTCTCGTAAGCGTGGGCCTGCTCGCGGCGAGCTTCGGCCCCGCATTTGCCGATAATGTCACCGCCACCGTCGACGGCTGGGACGTCGCCAGCCGTACCCTGACGCTGGAGGACAAGTCGCAGTTCATGAGCATTCCGCAGGAAGTCGCGGTGCCCGACCTGCGCGCAGGCGACCAGGTGACCGTCGACTATTATGGCGACGAAGATGGCTACCAGGCAATCTACTCGATCACGACCAACCGTGGCATTGCCAAGCAGGTGACGCCGCCGACGCAAAAGCGCGGCTGATCGCACGACACCATCTCTACGCCGCGCGCCGGATGATGCCGGCGCGCGGCGTCATGCCGAAAGATGGCCTCGGCATTCCGCCCGTCGCGCATCCGCGCTACGGTCGGCGCCATGGACCGCCCCGGAACGCCCGCCGACATCGAACGCCTGGAAGCGCGCATCGAGACGCTGCAGGAGGCAATCGCGCGCTGCCGCAAGATTGCGCTGGCGGCCAAGATCGCCATCGCCGCCGGTGCGGCGTGGCTGGTGCTGACGTTCGTGGGGCTCGCGCCCTTCCTGCCCACTTTCTTGTTTGCAAGTCTCGCCGCGCTGATCGGCGGTGTGGTGTTGCTTGGTTCAAATTCAACGACGTGGAAACAGATGGAGGCCGCGCTCACGGCGAGCGAAGCGATGCGCCGCGATCTCATCGAGCGATTGGAACTTCGCGTCATCGACGACAACACGCCGATATTTCACTAAAAAGTGCACTCAAATCCGCAAGTTGTGCGTGAATGCCGTTTCGCGGGTGCAAAAAATTCACACGGTAAAATGTTCCACCTATGTCCGCCCTCAATTTGTCCCGTTTTTGAAAATTTTTCGCACTTCAACTTCAAAACATCGACCATGCGCCGCAATTTCGGTGCTGCCGCGTGACGAAATTCAATATTCGTGCATCTGAGGGGTAACATTCTCGGCTCGATGGTTTAATATAGACAGCATTGCATCCATCAAAAGTCGTGGCGACGTACGTCATGGCGGACGCGCTTTTTGCGCACCACCGCTATTTCGCGACAGCAAGAACACGGAAAGGGGGATATTCATGGCCTACGCAGATGCCACCCAGACTGCGCAATCGAATGGAAATGGAGCCACTCACCAGGATTTTGGCGAAGATCCCCTCGAGATCCGCGAAACCGGACACTACAAACAGGAGTACGTCGAGTCGTTCGTCGACAAATGGGACGAACTGATCGACTGGGAGGCACGTGCCGATAGCGAAGGCGGCTTCTTCATCCAGGCGCTGAAGGCCGCGGGCAAACACCGCATCCTCGACGTATCGACCGGCACCGGGTTCCACTCAGTGCAGCTCATGCAGGCCGGTTTCGACGTGACCAGCGTCGACGGCAGCGCCGAGATGCTGGCCAAGGCGTTCGAAAATGCCAAGGAGCGCGGCTTCATCCTGAAGACCGTTCAAGCCGACTGGCGCTGGCTCAACAAAGCGATCCTTGGCAAGTACGACGCCATCATTTGCCTCGGCAATTCGTTCACGCATCTGCATGACGAGATGGACCGCCGCCGCGTGCTTGCCGAGTTCTACGCCGCGCTGCGCCACGACGGCATGCTGATTCTCGATCAGCGCAACTACGATGCGATCCTCGACGTCGGCTTCGACAGCAAGCACAAGTACTACTATTGCGGCGACCAGGTCGTAGCCGAACCCGAGCACATGGACGATTCGCTCGCGCGCTTCCGGTACAGCTTCCCGGACGGCTCGGTCTTCCACCTCAACATGTTCCCGCTGCGCAAGAACTATGTGCGCAAGCTGCTCAAGGAAGCGGGCTTCCAGAGCGTGCGCACCTATGGCGACTTCCAAGAGACCTATGCCGAGCACGACCCGGACTTCTTCGTGCATGTCGCCTCCAAGCACGAGCCGGAGGAGTCGGACGAAGGAGCGTCTAAATGAGTGAGGCGAAAGGCGTCGACGTCGCTGAAACCTATTACGACAGCAGCGATGCCGACGAGTTCTACTTCCATATCTGGGGCGGTGAGGACATCCACATCGGCCTCTACCAGTCGGACAAGGATCCGATCGGTGAAGCCAGCCGCCGCACGGTCGAAGCAATGGCGGACTCGGTCGAGGGGGCGCTCGGCAAGAATGGCCGTGTGATCGATCTCGGTTCCGGCTTCGGTGGCGCCGCGCGTTATCTCGCCAAGCGCTTCGGCTGCCACGTCACCTGCCTCAACATCAGTGAGGTGGAGAACGCGCGCAACCGCAAGGCCAACGCGGCCGCCGGCCTCGACAAGCTGATCGACGTCAAGCATGGCACGTTCGAGGAAGTCCCCGAGAAGGACTCAAGCTTCGATCTCGCCTGGTCACAGGACGCCATCCTGCACAGCGGCGAGCGCGAGCGGGTGATTGCCGAGATCGCGCGCGTCCTGAAGCCGGGCGGCGAATTGGTCTTCACCGACCCGATGCAGGCGGACGACTGCCCCAAGGGCGTGCTGCAGCCGGTCTACGACCGCATCCATCTTACCTCGCTTGGCTCCGTGCGCTTCTACCGCGAGGCGGCGGCGCGCCACGGGCTCGAGCTGGTCGACGTCCGCCCCATGCCGGAGCAGCTTCGCAATCACTATGCCCGCGTGAAGGTGGAACTGCAGACGCGCTACGACGAGATGGTGAAGGTCGCCTCCAAGGACTATGTCGACCGCATGCTGGTCGGTCTGCAGAACTGGGTCGACGCCGCCGACAAGGGCTATCTCAACTGGGGCATTCTGCACTTCCGCAAGAAGTAAACGCGGAACGGCCGATGCCGGCTATTCGCCCCCGCGCCGCCCGCCAGCGGCGCGGGGGTTGGCTTTTGGGGCCGTCGGTGGAACCAGGCCGACGATCGCCCTTGCGGCGCCGTGCGGCGCTGCTAAAAGCACGGCCATGACCGACAAGAAGCCCGACACCCCCAAGACACCGAGCGCCCCCGAGACCCTGCCGGACCGGCTCAGCAACGATCCCATGAGCCCCTATTACGACGCCGATGTGCTGGCGCGCGAGGTCGGCATCCGCTTCAAGGGCCAGGAGCGCACCAATGTCGAGGAATATTGCGTGAGCGAGGGCTGGATCCGCGTCGTGGTCGGCAATAGCAAGGACCGCTACGGCAACCCGCTGACCATGAAGATCCATGGGCCTGTCGAGCCATATTTCAAGAAGTAGGTGGCGCGCTGCTACGGCGCCGGGATTTTCCGCGGCAGCACGCTGGCCGCGAGCGACTGGCGGCCCTTCGTGACCGCGATGATGCTGACCGATTTCGCCGGGATGCGGCTGCCGCCTCGATAGCTAATCGTACCGGTCACGCCCGCGAAATCATGGATCGCGGCAAGCGCCTGGCGCACCGCTTGCGGCTTCGTACTACCCGCAGACTCGATCGCGGCCATGAGCAGCCGGGCCGTGTCGTAGCCGAGCGCCGAGAAGGCGTCCGGCGCCTTGCCCGGATAGGCCTTGGCAAAGGCGGCGCGGAACGCCTGCACACGCGGGTCCGGGTTGCCGGCGCCGAGATAGGCGTGGGTGGTGAAATAGACCTTGTCGGCCTGCGCTGCCTGTTGCCAGGCGGCGCCGATATCGAGGCCGTCGCCCCCGAGGATAGGCGCCATGACACCGGCCCCACGCAAGGCCGCGACACCGACTACGACATCATCCGGCTGCGCGGCGAAATAGACCAGATCGGCCTTCGGCAGTCCTTTCACCGCGTCCTTGAGGGTCGCGAGCGTATAAGGCCGCACCGTCAGCACCTTGCCGCCCAGTTGCTTGAAGCGCGTCTGGAAATAGCCGTGCAGCAGCTTGGCGTAGGTCGAGGTCTGTTTGTAGAGCACCACCACGTTACGCGCCTTCAGCGTCTTGAACGCCCATTCGGCGCCGGCGGCGGCCTGCACGTTGTCGCCGAAGCAGGCGAGGAACAGATAGCGCGGCACCGCGCGCGGCAGCCGCGGCGAGGTCGCGCCGGAGGTGACAAAGACGCGTCTGTGTTTCGCGGCGACGGGCGCCGCCGCCAGCACCATGTCCGTGTCGGAAAAGCCGATCACCCCGGCAACCGCCGGCTCTTGCTTGAACAGGGCGGCGGTTTCACGGGCGATGACCTTCGGCTTGGTCTCGCCATCGCGCAGAATGAGTTTGACCGGCCGGCCGAGCACCCCGCCCCTCTTGTTGGCCTCGTCGACGGCGAGCCGCGCGCCGCGCGATGACGGGATATCGAGGTCCTCCTGTCCGCCGGTGAGATTGTACATGGCGCCGATGACGACGGGACGATCGGCGGCCGCCGCGCCCGTGACGGCCGCGGCGAACATGGCGATGGGCAAGACGCAGCGAGGAATCCGGCGCGCCATGCGGCGGCGCCAATTCTCCGGCGAAAGATCGTCAACCATGCTCCGCACCTGTCGCCACCGTGAGAGATTTAAAGGGATGCCATGCGCCTGGCGCAGGCGCAAGACTGCTAGCGCAACGTCTTCCACCCGCGCGACGGAACGGCACTCCGACACCGTTTCAAGCATTCTCTCCATGGAGATCGAGCACGGATTTCGCCGATCCAAATATACGAACGCCACGATTGCGCCATAGCGCGTAAAGCAACGCCCACTTTCCCTCTGCCGCGCCAACGAGCCGCTTGGCGCGGTCGGCATGCGTGCCCTTGATACCGTCCGCGCCGGCGACATCGTAAAGGTGCAAGAGCGCCGCGCTCGAGATCAACGCCAGATGCGTGAGCGCCTGCGGGAAATTGCCAAGGTGCGCGCGCGACGACGGATCGATCTCTTCGGCATAGAGGCCGACGTCATTGGCATAACCGAGAAGACGGTCGAACAGCGCGCGCGCCTCGCCGACGCGATCCATGATCAGCAGGGCGTCGACGAGCCAGAAGCTGGTGACAAGGAAGGCCCCCTCGCCGCCTTGAAGCCCGTCCTCGGTGCGATAGCGGTAGACGAAATCGCCGTCCCGGAGCTCGCGCTCAACGCGTTTCACGGTCTGATCGAGAAGCCCGCGTGGGATCGGAAGCCCGAGCAGCGGGACCTGGAGCAAGGCCGCATCGACCTCCTGAAACCCAAACGCCTGGGCGAGATACGGCGGATCGCCCGCGACTCCCTCATTCAAGATACCGTCGAGGATCGCATCCCGTTCGCGGCGCCAGACAGGGTTGTCGCCGAACAAATTCAAAGCGCGGTCGAGCGCCACCCAGGCCATGACCTTGCCCTGGGTGTAATGCCGCGGGGCCGAACGCGCTTCCCACAGCCCTTGATCGGGCTCGCGCCACGTCCGGCAGACGTGATCGGCAACGGCGCGCAGCGCGCTCGCCTCGTCGCGCCGCATGCGGCCGCCGAGGACGCGCCGCAGCTCCGCCCAGTCGAGCACTTCGCCGTGCACGTCGAGCTGCTTCTGGTCGAACGCGCCATTGCCGGTCCGCACCGGCCGGCTGTCGGCATAACCCGCCAGGTGATCGAGCGTGCATTCGGGGAGAAAAGGCTCGCCGTCGATGGAGTACATGATTTGCGGCGTGACGCCTTCGCGCAGACAGCGCCGCGTGAGGAATTCGGCAAAGCTTTTGGCCTCGCCCGAGTAGCCGAGCACACCAAGCGAAAACAGCGTGAAGCTCGCGTCGCGCAGCCAACAGAAACGATAATCCCAATTGCGTTCGCCGCCGATTTCCTCGGGCAAGGACGTCGTCGGCGCGGCGACCAGCGCGCCGGTCGGCGAATAGGTCATCAACTTCAGCGCCAAGGCGCTGCGGGTCACCGCAGCCTCATAGGGGCCGCGATAACGGCTATATTCGATCCACTCCTGCCAGAAGCACCGCGTGATATCGAACAGCCGCCCGCAATGCGGCCGCGGGTCGGTCATGGGCTCGATCTGGGTCAGGACGGCGTCTTCGACCTGACCCGCAGACAGATCAAACGTGATGGTGGCGCCATCATCGCCGGGCTCGACATGGCCACCGCACCAGATGCTGAAGCCCTTGGCCCGCAGGGCCTTTCCGTCGTAGCTCAGGCTGAGCGGCGCCACGGCAAAGCCCGGCCCGCGCGGGCGGATGCGGCTCTTGAACCGCACCTCACCGTCAAGCGCCTCGAAGCGGCGCACCAGCCAGCACGGCGCATTGAGCGAGACATAATCATGCACGCTCGCATCGCGGCTGCGCCCGACCGGCATGAAGTCCGTGACCGCGCCGGTTCCGGTTTCGGTGACGAACACCGTGCGCAGGATATTGGTGCCCGGCAGGTAAGCGCGCGACGTCTCGACCGGGCCTTCGGGCATCACGTCCCAGAAGCCGCCCCTGCCGGCATCGAGAAGACGAAAGAAGACGGGATCGGCATCGAACCGGCGCAGGCAACACCAATCGATGCTGCCGGCGCGGCTCACCAGCGCGCTGCCGTGACAATCGCCGATCAGGGCATAGTCGGCGATCGGCGGCTGCTTGCCCTCGCGGGATATTTCGAATTGAGAGCCCGGCCGCGCTGAATTGGACTGGGGGGCAGATTGTGTCACAAGCCATTCCCCTTTCCTTGCACGGCAACCGACTTCGTGCGGGGACCGCCTCGCCGCAAGAAACGTAGCACGCAGATGCAACAGGAACCATCGGCGGGTAGGCCGACGCTCGCTTGGCTCAGTCGGCCTGCCCCGCAACGCAGGGAACGCAAAGGACGTGATGCGCCTCAGTAGCCGCGTTCCGCCTTGAGCTCCTCGGCCGACTTGAAATGGTCGGCGAAGCGCGCCGACATGCGGGCGCCCGGATAGAAAGCCTGGGAATAGGATGGCCGCGCCTTGATACGGTCCCACCAGGCGGACATCTTCGGCAGGTCCTTCCAAAGATAGTCATAACCCATGTCCTCCATGCGATCGATGAGCGGCGTCACCTGCGCATCGACCAGCGTGTACTGCTTGCCCATGATCCAAGGGCCGCCGGTATCATCCATGGCTTGTTCGATGCGCTCGCAAGTTTGGCGAATCTGGTCGAGCGCGTGTTCGACTTCCTTCTTGTTAAAGCCCTTCTGGGTCATCCGTTCATAAAACTGTTTGCGCAGCGGCAATCTATCGGCGTGCTTCTGGAAATCTTCGTCACTGGTGTTGGTGAAGCGCATCGGCGCAAACAGGTTGGCAAAGCTCGGCACGCGCACCGCGACCGTCGGCACCTCGTCGATGTAGTGCATCCAGGCCCGCATGTGCGCGCGGCCAACGCGGTCCGGCGGCGCCAGCGGCGGATCGGGAAACGTCTCCTCCAGATATTCGAGGATGGCCGAGGATTCGATGATCACCGCTCCATCATGCACGAATGTCGGCACGACCCCGTTCGGGTTGAGCTTGAGATAATCCGGCTTGAGCTGCTCGAACTTGCTGAGATTGACCTCGTGCTCGATCCAGTCTTTCCCGCGTTCCGGCATGCCCTTCTCGGCCAGCGTGATACGGACTTTCTGACTGCAGGTGGAATGGGCGGTCTGGTACAGCTCGATGGCCATGGCATTTCCTCGCCGGCATTTTGTTAAATGGTTGGACCCGGATCCATCGTACATGAGCCGGGCCGAAAAGAATGGTGGCGCTTCTTCGGAGCGTCTTCAAATTGACTTGAGGACTTCGACCCTGTGAAAGGCGCCGGTCCGCCTACTCCGCCGCCTCGCGCTGCGGCTCCATCGTCTCTACCCGCGCGGCGCAGGACTTGAACTCGGGAATTATGAGCACGCCCACGAGCGCTGCCGGCATTGCCTTGACCTGCGGCACCGGCCGGACCAACATGTTTTCCACACACCTCCACCTTTCCCCCGCCGGCCCCACCCATGGAATGGCAACTCTCGACGGATGTCGTCGTCATTGGCGCCGGCGCGGCTGGCCTCGCCGCCGCTGTGTCGGCGCGCGACCATGGCGCCGCGGTCATCGTTGTCGAGGAGAACTACGACATCGGCGGCCATGCCATGCTGAGCGGCGGCCGCGTCCAACTCGGCGGCGGCAACGCCCTGCAGGAGAAATTCGGCATCGAGGACAGCCCCGACAAGGTGTTCGACGACTGGGTGAACTTCAAGCGCGGCGATGCCCGCTACAATGACCGCGACCTGGTGCGCACCTACGCGGCCGAATGCGTGCCGACTTTCCAGTTCCTGCTCGACAACGGCGTAACCTTTATCGAGAATCCGGTCATCACGCCGGACGCCGCGACCGTGCCGCGCGTGTTCGTGACCCACGAATGGCATATTGCGAGCGAGGTGGTCGCGCCGCGCAGGAATCGCAACGGTTCGGGCCTGGTGCGACGCCTGGCCGAAAGCGCGCGCAACAAGGGCGCACAGATTCTACTCAAGCATGAGATGACGGAGATCGTCCGCGATGGCCGGCAAGGCCGCGTGCTGGGCATCGTCGCGCGCGCCGACGGCAAGGACATGGCCATCGAAGCCAAGAAAGGCGTCATCATCGCGACCGGCGGCCATACCGGCAACGTCAACTTCCGCCGCATGTTCGACCCGCGGCTCACCGAGGAATATCAGCAGGCCGGCATGCCCTATTCGGTGCAGGGCGCGGACGGCGAGCTGGCCGCGATGGACATCGGCGCATCCTTATGGGCGACCGGCACGCAAACCGCCGAGGTCAGCCCGGCCATCACCAAGACGCGCCACGTCGGCTGCCGCTGGGGCTATCTCAGCCTGTATTACGAGCCTGACAGCCCGATCTTCCCTCTCTGCAAGGCGACCGGCCTGACGGTGACCGACTGGCACGAGGCGATCCTGGTCAACCAGAACGGCAAGCGGTTCTGGAACGAGCTCGACAGCTCTTACGCCTTCATCAATGCCGCCTTGGCCTATAGCGGCGATGCGACCAAGCTGAACGGCGGCGGGCCGATCTGGGCGGTCTTCGATGCCGACGCCGTCGCGCGGCAGAAATGGAAGCCCGAGCCGCCGCATGTCGATCCCGACGGCTACTTCTTCAAGGCCGACACGATTTTCGAGCTGGCCGGCAAGATCGAGAACCCGTATCAGAAGCAGCCCATGCAAGGCGCGGCGCTGCAAGAGACCGTGAACCGCTACAATGCGTTCGTCGCCGCGGGCGTGGACGCCGACTTCGGCAAGCCCACGCCTTTGTTCAAAATCGAGAAGCCGCCGTTCTATGCCGCCTGGTCGACGCCGATCCTGCACAACTCGTTGACCGGACTTCGCACCGATACCGCCGCGCAGGTCATCGATACCCGCGGCGAGACGATTCCCGGGCTTTACTGCGCCGGCAAATCCCAGGGCGGCTTCGCGCAACATGGGCTCGGACGCAGCCTGGTGTTCGGCCGTATTGCGGGACGGCACGCGGCGCAACGCAATTCGTGAGGGGTTTGTGGTGAGCGAGGCAAATATCATCAGCCTGGCGGTGTGGGACGCGGCCGTTCCGGTCGTCGCGGGCGAAACGTTTGCGATCAAGGTCGGCGCCAAAGCGGCGGACGCCCACGCGCTCGCAGGTCTCCGTATCGCGGTGAGCGATGCCAGCGGCGCGATGGTGGCGTCGGGCACGCTCGGCGATGCGCCCTGGCCGGGAACCGAGGCGCTTTACTGGCTCGCACTCAGCGTGTCCGCACCGGCCATGCCGCAGGTGACCGCGTATCAAGTCCAGTTGGTCGACGCCCCGGACGAGGCGGAGGTGGTGGCAACGGCATTCACCGTGGTGGCGGCGACCAAGCCCGAGCACAGCGTGGCGGTCAATATCACGGAGCGCGATACGGCAAAGCCGCTCGCCGATGTGGAAGTGCGGCTTGGACCGTTCCGTGCCCGCACCGACGCAAATGGCCGCGCCGAACTGCGCGTGTGCAATGGCGACTATGAGATGCGGCTGTGGCGCACCGCCCACAGTGCGGCACCGCAGCCGCTGACCGTCGATGGCGACACCCAGCTCGATCTGACCATGCAGCACGTGCCGGAGGTACACCCCGACGCGCGCTGGGTGCGGTGACGGCCCCTACTCCGCCGCCTCGCGCTGCGGCTCCACCTTCTCCACCCGCGCGGCGCAGAACTTGAACTCGGGGATCTTGCCGAACGGATCGAGCGCCGGGTTGGTCAGCCGGTTGGCCGCCGCCTCGAAGAAGGCGAAGGGGATGAACACCACGCCGTCGGGAATGGCGTCGTCCTGGCGCGAGTCGAGCTCGACCACGCCGCGCCGCGTCGAGACGCGCACCATGTCGCCGGGCTGAATGCCGAGCTTGACGATGGTGCCGCGCGACAGCGCCGCGGTCGGCCCCGGCTCCAGCGCGTCGAGCACGTTTGAGCGCCGGGTCATGGCGCCGGTGTGCCAATGTTCCAGCATGCGGCCGGTGGTGAGGATGAAGGGATAGTCGTGGTCCGGCGTCTCGTCGGGCGGCAAGAGCTTCGCCGCCACCAGCTTGCCGAAGCCGCCGGGGCGCGGGAAGCCCTGGTCGAACACCACGTCGTGGCCGGGCTGGTCGGGCGCATCGCACGGATAGGTCACCGCGCTTTCGCGCTCGACGCGATCCCAGGTGATATTGTTGAGCGACGGCATCAGCGAGGCCATCTCGGTGTAGATCTCGCCCGGGTGCTGGTAGTTCCAGTCAAGCCCGATGCGGCGCGCGATCTCCTGGGTGATCCACCAGTCGAGCTTGGCGTCGCCCGGCAGCGGCAGCGCGGCACGGCCCATCTGCACCTGGCGGTTGGTGTTGGTGACGGTGCCGTCCTTTTCCGGCCAGGCAGAAGCCGGCAGCACCACGTCGGCGTACACCGCGGTCTCGGTGAGGAACAGGTCCTGCACCACCAGATGCTCGAGATGCGCCAACGCCTCGCGCGCGTGGTTCAAATCGGGGTCGGACATCGCCGGGTTTTCGCCCAGGACGTACATGCCCTTGATCTGGCCGGCATGGATGGCGTCCATGATTTCGACCACGGTGAGGCCCTTCTTCGGGTCGAGCTTGGCGTTCCACAGGCTCTCGACTTTGGCGCGGATTTCCGGCGTCTCCACCGACTTGTAGTCGGGGAAGAACATCGGGATCAGGCCGGCGTCGGAAGCGCCCTGCACGTTGTTCTGGCCGCGCAGCGGATGCAGGCCGGTGCCGGGCCGGCCGATCTGGCCGGTGATCAGCGCCAGCGCGATCAGGCAGCGCGCGTTGTCGGTGCCATGGGTGTGCTGCGACACGCCCATGCCCCAGAAGATGATGGCGCTCTGCGCGCGCGCGTAGGTGCGCGCCACTTCGCGCAGCGTGTCGGCTTCGATGCCGCAAATCGGCGCCATTTCCTCCGGCGTGAAATCCTTCACGTGCTCGGCAAACGGGGCGAAGCCTTCGACATAGGTCTCGACGTATTGCTTGTCGTAGAGGCCTTCCGTCACGATCACGTTCAACATGGCGTTGAGCATGGCGACGTCGGCGCCGTTCTTGAACTGCATCATGCGCCAGGCGTGGCGCTTTAGCGCCTGCCCGCGCGGATCCATCACCACCAGCTTGGCGCCGCGCTTGGCCGCCTGCTTGAAATAGGTGGCGGCGACCGGATGGTTCTCGGTCGGATTGCAGCCAATGGCGATGATAACGTCGGAGTTTTTCACTTCGTTGAAGGTGGCCGACACCGCGCCGGAACCGACGCCTTCGAGCAACGCCGCCACGGACGAAGCGTGGCAGAGCCGCGTGCAGTGGTCGACATTGTTGGTGCCGAAGCCGGCGCGCACCAGCTTCTGGAACAGATAGGCTTCCTCGTTCGAGCACTTGGCCGAACCGAAGCCGGCGAGCGCATTCGAGCCGTCGCGATCGCGGATGGCCTTCAAGCCTTCGGCGGCCTTGTCGAGCGCCTCTTCCCAGGTGGCCGGACGGAAATGCGTCCATGGGTTGGAGGGATCGATCTGCTCGTGCGGCACCTTCGGCACGCCTTCCTTGCGGATCATCGGCTGCGTCAGGCGCTGCGGATTGCTGACATAGTCGAAACCAAAGCGGCCCTTCACGCACAGCCGGTTCTCGTTAGCCGGTCCATTGCGGCCGCTGACGTATAAGAGCTTGTCGTCCTTGACGTGATAGGTGAGCTGGCAGCCGACGCCGCAATAGGGGCAGACGCTGTCGACCTTGCGGTCGGCAAATTCGGTGCGCACCTGGTTGTCGTTGAGCACGGTCGCCGGCATCAAGGCGCCGGTCGGGCAGGCTTGCACGCATTCGCCGCAGGCGACGCAGGTCGACGCGCCCATCGGGTCGTCGAAATCGAACACGATCTTCTCGGTGTGGCCGCGGCCGGCCATGCCGATGACGTCATTGACCTGCACCTCGCGGCAGGCGCGCACACACAAGTTACACTGGATGCAGGCGTCGAGATTGACCGCCATGGCGGGATGGCTGCGGTCGGGCGCCGGCACCGCCTCGCGCGCGCGCTTGGGGAAGCGGCCGGCTTCGACCTTCTGCCGCTTGGCGGTCTTCCAGAATTCGGATTCCGGATCGTGCGCGACCTCGATGGCGGGCTGGTCGGTGACCAGGAGCTCAGCCACCATCTTGCGCGCGGTCTTGGCGCGCTCGGTCTGCGTCTTGACCTTCATGCCGGGTGTGGGCGTGCGGATACAGCTTGCCGCCAGCACGCGCTCGCCCTCGATCTCGACCATGCAGACACGGCAATTGCCGTCGGCGCGGTAGCCGGGTTTCGGCGTGTAGCAAAGATGCGGCAGCTTGATGTCGAGCCGACGCGCCGCGCGGAAGATCGACTCGCCTTCGCGAATATCGATCTCGCGGTCGTCGATGAAAAAGGTCTTGGGTGCGTTGCTGTCAGCCATGGATCACCAAGTCCCTAACGGTTTCGACAGTTCCTCGGGGAAGTACTTCAACACGCTCGTGATCGGGTTCGATGCCGCCTGGCCGAGACCGCAAATCGAGGCGTCGCGCATCAGTGTCGACAATTCGGTCAGAAGCTCGACGTTCCAGGGCCCCTGCGCCATCAGCTTGACGGCCTTTTCGGTGCCGGCGCGGCAGGGCGTGCACTGGCCGCACCATTCGTCTTCGAAGAACTTCAGCAGATTGAGCGCGACCGCTTTCATGTCGTCCTTGTCGGAGAGAATGACGACGGCGTGCGAGCCGACGAAGCTGCCGTATTTTTCCAACATGCCGAAGTCGAGCGGAATGTCGGCCATCGACTCCGGCAGGATGCCGCCGGACGGACCGCCCGGAAGGAACGCCTTGAACGTATGGCCGTCGGTCATGCCGCCGCAATATTCGTCGATCAGCTCGCGCATGGTGATGCCGGCCGGCGCCAGCTTCACGCCTGGGTTCTTGACGCGGCCGGACACTGAGAAACTGCGGAAACCCTTGCGCTCGTGGCGGCCGTGCGAGGTGAACCAGTCGGCGCCCTTCTCGATGATGTCGCGCACCCAGAACAGAGTCTCAACGTTCTGCTCCAGCGTCGGGCGCCCGAACAAGCCGACCTGCGCGACATAAGGCGGACGATGACGCGGCAGGCCGCGCTTGCCTTCGATCGACTCGATCATCGCCAACTCTTCACCGCAGATATAGGCGCCGGCGCCGCGGCGTAGATGCAGCTTGGTGTGCGGGGACAAGCCGGCCTTCTCGGCCTTGGCGAGCTCCTGCGCAAGCATCAGCCGCACTTCCGGGTATTCGTCGCGGATGTAAACATAGGTCTCGACCGCCTCCACCACCCATGCCGCGATCAGCATGCCTTCGATGAAGCGGTGCGGGTCGCGCTCGAGATAATGGCGGTCCTTGAAGGTGCCGGGCTCGCCCTCGTCGGCATTGACCGCGAATAGGCGGGGCGCGGGTTCCGCGCGCACCAGCGACCATTTGCGTCCCGTCGGAAATCCTGCGCCGCCAAGGCCGCGCAGGCCGGCGTCGCTCACGCTCTTGATGAGGTCGTCGCGCGTGCGCTTGCCGGCGAGACAATCCTTCAGCAGCGCGTAGCCGCCTTCTTTCTGGTAGGCGGCGAAATCGCTGCCCGGCTTGTAGGCATGGGCGTGCGGCTTCGCCTTCACCGCGGCCGCGACATTATCCGGGGTCGCCTTGCAGGTCTGCACATGACCGACGGCGGCGACCGGCGCGCGATCGCAAGCGCCCATGCAAGGGGCGCGCACCACCCGCACATCCTTGCCGAGAATGCCGGGGAGCTTGGCCAGCAGATCCTCGGCGCCTGCCATGGCGCAGGACAGCGAGTCGCAGACGCGCACGGTGACGGCCGGCGGCGCCACCTGCCCTTCCTTCACCACGTCGAAATGGGCGTAGAAGGTCGCGACCTCATAGACCTCGGTCTGCGCCATCTTCATCTCGAAGGCGAGCGCGGCAAGATGGGCGGCGGAGAGGTGTCCGTAGTGGTCCTGGATGAGGTGCAGGTGCTCGATCAGCAGGTCACGCCGGCGCGGGCGGTCCGTGAGCAGCGCGCGCACGTCATCGAGCGCGGCAGGATCGACCTGGCGGCCCTTCGGCGTACGCCGCGGGCGCCGCCGGCCGGCGCGGGCAATGTCCGGGGCTGCGGGCGGGGCCTGCAAAGTCGAGCTCATGAGCGTTCCTCCGAAGGCCCAAAAATGCCTGTAGAACCGCAATAAACAAGGCCCTGGCTCCAATCGGACGATAGGCGTTTTCTATCAAAAGTGGTGGCTAACCATCAATTTCCCGATTATTAGATAGGGGTATCCGGCGCTTTCGGCCGCTCAGGGGACAACGCGCCAGTGGTCAAAACGCCCCAATTGGGAGCATAGGGTCTCCGCCTTGATCGACAAGCTCGAATTCCTGCTGGCGTTGGCACGCGAGAAGCACTTCGGCCGGGCGGCCGAGGCCTGCGGCGTGACGCAGCCGACACTATCGGCGGGGGTGAAGCAGCTCGAGGAGACCTTCGGCGTGCTGCTGGTCAATCGCGGCTCGCGCTTCCAGAGCTTCACGGCGGAAGGCGAGCGGGTGCTGGACTGGGCGCGCCGTATCGTCGGCGACACCCGCGCCATGCGCGAGGAGGTGCATGCGCTGCGCCACGGCCTGGCCGGGCGGCTGCGGCTCGCCGCCATTCCCACCGCGCTGGCCATGGTGGAGTCGCTGACCACGCCCTACCGCGCGCGCCATCCGAATGTGCAGTTCACCGTCTATTCGCGTACCTCCATCGAGGTGCTGGCGGAGCTGGAGAACCTCGAGATCGACGCCGGCCTCACTTATCTCGACAACGAGCCGCTCGGGCGCGTCACCGCAATTCCGCTCTATCGCGAGCACTACCGGCTGCTGGTCGCCGCCGACGGGCCGCTCGGAGACCGCGACAAGGTCACCTGGAAGGAAGTGGCGCAGGTGCCGCTCTGCCTGCTCACGCCCGAAATGCAGAACCGCCGCATCATCGAGCACCTCCTGCGCGACACCGGCAGCAATCCGAACATCATGCTGGAATCGGATTCGATGATCCTGCTTTATTCGCACGTGCGCACCGGGCGCTGGGCAAGCGTCATGCCGGCGCGGCTTGCCGGCACGCTCGGCCTCACCGACGTTTTGCGCGCGATTCCGATCGTGGAGCCGGAAGCCAGCCACACCATCGGGTTGGTGGCACCGGCGCGCGAGCCAATGACGCCGCTCACCGCGGCGCTGGTGGCGGAGGCGCGCCGGTTGGCAAAGATGCTCGGCAGCGATTTATAGCCGCAGGCTATGACGGCAAGTTTTTTCGATCGCCCGATTGGCACACGTCGATTGATTCCCACGCGTGCCGCCGTCATGGTGTAACCCACCATGAGCTACAAACTCTCGTATGCGACCGTTCGCGAGCAGCCGCGCAAGGTGATCCACGTCGTGCGCGTGCTCGACGATCTGCTCGAGGATTGGGAGATCGGCGAGCTCGCCGATGAAATGCGCGAGCGCACGCTCGCCAAACAGGGCGAGCACGGCGCCGCGATCGTGGTGGTTCAGGGCGACAGCAAGGAAACGCTGCGGCTTTACGGCGAGCCTTATGCGGTCAACCGCGTGCGCACCGCCATGTTCAACGCGGCGGTGCGCTGGCGGCCATTCGAGCTGGACTGAACGGCCGCCCCTTCGAAGCGCTCAATCAGGCCATGCTTTCGGCGTAGCGTTCGGAAGAACCGGCGGACGCGCGGGCCGATGCTTTCTTCGCGGCGAGCTTATGCTGCGCCTTTTTCTCAGCCGCTTTGCGCTCTTCCGCTTCTTCCTTCATGCGCTCACGGTGGAATTCGAAGATGCTGCGCGCCGTCTGCGGGCTGAACTTGTTGTAGCGCTCAAAGGCCTCGGACAGATCGTCCGACGTCAGATGCCGGCCGGCGGCCTGCATCTGCAACAGCTCCTTGACAGTCGCCCAGGAGCAGTCGGCGGCGCGGGCGAGAATGAGCACCATGTCGGCGCCCTCATCAAGCAGGGCGCGCTCCACCAGATCGACCGGGAAACGGCCGAGACGCGCCAACGCGATCACCACTTTTTCGAACTCCTGCGCGCGCGCCGGCGCGTGTACGTTGCCTTCGGTGACGGGATGCGCCTTGAAGCGGCGTGCCTTGCGCTCGGCGGCGCGGTGCTCACGAGAGGCCGCCCGGGCCTCGCGCTGCATGACCGTCGCGACTTCATCGATCGAGTGACGGATGGCTTCGGCCATTTCCGGATTGGACTCTTCGAGCTTGGCGCGCACAGAGGCCGAAGCGGATTCGAGCAGCTTGAGGAAATATTGGCGCGGAATGTCAGTGCGCTCGCCGAGGGCAAGCGTCAACCGGCGGTCGTAACGGGCACGGGTCGTCATCTTTTCATAGCCGGCGAGCGAGAACCGGGCGCCGCGGTTGCGCGCGACCTTCCGCACGACGTCGCGGTCGCCGCGTTCGACCAGCACGTCGGTGACTTCTTCGCTCAGCTTCAAGCGCTGGGCGATGGCAAGCAGGTGCTTCTGGCTCTTGGTGCGGGCGTTCTCGACCAGGTCGTCGTCGGTCAACTGCTCCGACTGGGCGAGCAGCGGGGCTGCCACGCTGATCTCATCGTCAAAAGCGAGCTTGCGGATGAGCTTGGGCGGCGCGTCTTTCACGGCAGCCATGCGGTGCGCCAGCTGGGCGCGCGCCTTGGTTTCGATATCCGCCGAAAGCTGCTGCAACACGTCGTCGAACAGCGAAACCTGTTCGTGGGAATAGTTGCGCGAACCGGCCACGAACAGGTCGGTGATGCGCTGAAGGATCTTCTGGCGCTGCTTGGCGCCGCCGCTATCGACGGCACTGATCAGCTCGTCGATGATCGAGGCGTTGATGGCTTGCGTCTGATCGTTCTGGGGCGAGGCAATATTGGACATGGGCGAACACTGCAAAAACGAGGGACCACAGATCCCGGCAGGGCCTTTCGGTGGAAGCAGGCCTGCAACCGGAAGCGGATAGCAGCATCACCCTACCAGCAAGGTGCAAAGAAGATGTTCCACCGCGACGGGACAAAATGGCTAAAACTTTAAGCAAAAAAGGCCTGTAAAATGGGCTGTAAACGCGCAATGGCCGGCAAAAAAGCCGGCCATCACAATCGTTCGGTAACGCAGTGGGCGGCTAGAACAGCCCGACGATGCGGCCATCCGGACCGACGTCGATCGAGTTCGCCGCCGGCACCCGCGGCAGGCCCGGCATGGTCATGACCTCGCCGCAGATCGCCACCACGAACTCCGCACCGGCAGAAAGCCGCACTTCGCGCACCGGGATCTCGAAGCCGGTGGGCGCGCCCTTGGCGTCGCCGTTGGTCGAGAAGGAATACTGCGTCTTGGCGATGCACACCGGCAGCTTGCCGAAGCCCATCTCTTCCCAAGCCTTGAGCTGATCCATCACCGCCTTGGGGGCGGTCGCGTCATCGGCACGGTAGATTTCCTTGGCGATGGTGCGGATCTTCTCGAACAGCGGCATGTCGTCGGGATAGAGGAATTTCAGTTTGGCCTTGCCGGAGTCGATGATCTTGACGACGGCCTTGGCCACATCGGCCGCGCCCTCGCCGCCCATGGCCCAGTGATCGGCCATCAGCGCCTCGACGCCGAGCGCCTTGCACTTCTCCTTGACCAGCGCGATTTCCGCGTCTGTGTCGGCCGAGAAGCGGTTGATCGAAACCACGGCCGGCAGGCCGAACTTCTTGATGTTCTCGATGTGGCGCTGCAGGTTGGCCATGCCGGCTTCGAGCGCCTTCAGGTCTTCCTTCTTCAGGTCGTCCTTCTTGACGCCGCCGTGCATCTTGAGCGCGCGAATGGTGGCGACGACCACCACGCAGTCCGGCGCGATGCCGGCCTTGCGGCACTTGATGTCGAGGAACTTCTCGGCGCCGAGGTCGGCGCCGAAGCCGGCTTCGGTCACCACGTAATCGGCGAGCTTGAGCGCCGCCGTCGTGGCCGAGACCGAGTTACAGCCGTGCGCGATGTTGGCAAAGGGTCCGCCGTGGATGAAGGCCGGCGTGCCTTCCAGCGTCTGCACCATGTTGGGCGCGATCGCGTCCTTCAACAGCGCAGCCATGGCGCCGTTCGCATCCAATTCCTTGGCGCGGATGGGTTTGCGCTCGCGGGTATAGGCGACGATGATATTGCCGAGCCGCTCGCGCAGATCGTTGAGGTCCTTGGCCAGGCAGAAAATCGCCATGACCTCGGAGGCAACGGTGATGTCGAAGCCGGCTTCGCGCGGGAAGCCGTTGGCGACGCCGCCGAGCGAGCAGACGATCGCGCGCAGCGCGCGGTCGTTCATGTCCATGACGCGGCGCCAGGCGACGCGGCGCTGGTCGATGCCGAGCGCGTTGCCCCAATAGATGTGATTGTCGATCAGCGCAGCGAGCAGGTTGTGCGCCGAGGTGATGGCGTGGAAATCGCCGGTGAAGTGCAGATTGATGTCTTCCATCGGCACGACCTGGGCGTAGCCGCCGCCGGCGGCGCCGCCTTTGACGCCGAAGCAGGGGCCGAGCGAGGCTTCGCGCAGGCACAGCATCGCCTTCTTGCCGATGTGGTTGAGCGCGTCGGTCAGGCCGACGGTGGTGGTGGTCTTGCCCTCGCCCGCCGGCGTCGGCGTGATCGCGGTGACCAGGATCAGCTTGCCGTTCGGCTTGCTGGCCAGCGACTTGATGTAGTCCATCGACACCTTGGCCTTGTAGTGGCCGTAGGGGTCGAGGTCCTTGGCCTCGATGCCGAGCTTTTCCTTGGCGATATCCATGATCGGCCGCATCTTGGCGGCCTGGGCAATGTCGATGTCGGACTTCGGATTCTTGTGCTGGGAGGCGGGCATGGGGGTATCCAATATATGCGGGTGACTATGAATTCGTCATTCCGGACCGCAGGCGGAGCGCGCGGCCCCGGAATGACTATGCGGTGAGGACGTGCGTCACGTGAACCTGGCGCCGACGGCGAGCTTGGCGGAAGCGGCCCACTCGCCGGCGTCGATCTTCTTGGCTTCCGGCGGCTGCACGCGGGTGACCTTCATGCGGCCGTCGGCGCAGACCACGGTGAAGCCGTCGGCTTCGACGGCAACCACTTCACCGAGCTTGCCGCCGATGCCTTTCGGGTCCTTGGCCGGCAGCGGCTTGGCGTCGAAGATCTTGATGGTCTGGCCGTCGAGCGTGGTCCAGGCACCGGGCGCCGGATTGCAGCCGCGGATGAGCGGGTCGATCTGGCGCCAGGACTTGCCCCAGTCGATCTTGGCGTTGGCGGCGCGGCAGAGACCTTCGTAGGTCGCCTTGGATTCGTCCTGCTTGATGCGCGGCGCCTTGCCGGCTTTGACCAGGTCGACCGACTCCAGCATGGCCTCGACGCCCATCGGGAACAGGCGGTCGAAATAGACGGTGCCGAGCGTATCGGTGTCGGAGATCGGCGTCTTCTTCTGCATGAGCACGTCGCCGGTATCGAGACCGTTGTCGGGCCAGAAGATCGACAGGCCGGTTTCCTTTTCACCGAGAATGATCGGCCAGTTGATCGCGCTCGCGCCACGGTAAGCGGGCAGCAGCGACGGATGATACTGGATCGAGCCGTGGGTCGGGATGTTGAGGAAGTCCTCCGGCACGAACAGCGTGACGAAGGCCATGACCTGCAGGTCGGGCTTGAGTGCCTTGAATTCTTCCCAGACTTCCGGCTTGCGATACGAGGCCGGCTGATAGACCGGCAGGCCGGCGGCGACCGCCGCTTCCTTCAGCGGGTCGGCCTTGGCGCCCTCCTTTTCGGGCGCGACGTAGACGGCGATCACCTCATCGCCGCGCTTGAGCAGCGCTTCCAGCACGGCCTTGCCGAACGCCTGCTGGCCGTGAACAACGATACGCATAGGTTCTCTCCCCAAAACTCTTCGGCCGTCATGCCCGCGCAGGCGGGCATCCAGTAAACACCGACGGTTCAGTGATTACTGGGTCCCCGCCGGAGCTTGTCATCGGGCCGGCCTTTGGCCGGACCCGTTGGCGGGAACGACAGCTCTCATTGACTTACGCCGCCTTGTCTTTCTTCGGCGGCGCCGACAGCGCGCCGGAGCCCTTGATCTCGGCGATCTCTTTTGCCGAGAGCTTGAGCACGGACTTGAGGATTTCATCGGTGTGCTCGCCGAGCAGCGGCGAACGCTTCACCTCCGAAACCGAGTCCGACAGTTTGATCGGATTGCCGACGGTCAGGTACTTGCCGCGCGTCGGATGATCGACCTCGACCACGGTGCCGGTTTCACGCAGCGACGGCTCTTCGGCGATCTCCTTCATCGACAGGATCGGACCGACCGGAATGTCGACCGCATTGCAGATGTCCATGACCTCGAACTTGGTCTTGGTCATGGTCCAATCCTCGATGGTGCGGAAGATGTGCTTGAGGCGCGGCAGCCGTGCCGGCGGCGTGGCATAGTCGGAATCGGTCTTCCATTCCGGCTTGCCGATGATGTCGCAGATCTTCTCCCACACCGGCGCCTGGGTGATGAAATAGATATAGGCGTCGGGATCGGTCTCCCAGCCCTTGCACTTCAAGATCCAGCCGGGCTGGCCGCCGCCGGAGTCGTTGCCGGCGCGCGGGGTGGCGACGCCGAACGGCACGCCCTCGCCGAACTGGCTGTATTCCTTGAGCGGGCCGTGCGCGAGCCGCTGCTGGTCGCGCAGCTTGACGCGGCAGAGATTGAGAACGCCGTCCTGCATCGCGGCGAGCACCTTCTGGCCGCGGCCGGTTCGGTTGCGCTGATAAAGCGCGCTGACGATGCCCAGCGCCAGATGCAGTCCGGTGCCGGAATCGCCGATCTGGGCGCCCGTGACGAGCGGCGGGCCCTCGCGGAAGCCGGTGGTCGAGGCCGAACCGCCCGCACACTGGGCGATATTCTCGTAGACCTTGCAGTCCTCATACGGGCCCGGGCCGAAGCCCTTGACCGAGGCCACGATCATGCGCGGGTTGGTCTTGTGGATATGCTCCCAGGTCAGGCCCATGCGGTCGAGCGCGCCGGGGGCGAAGTTCTCCACGAGAACGTCGCAAGTCTTGATCAGTTCGTCGAGCACGCGTTTGCCCTGCGGGTGCTTGGAGTCGATCGTGATCGAGCGCTTGTTGCTGTTGAGCATGGTGAAGTAGAGCGAGTCGGCGTTGGGCACATCGCGGAGCTGGCCGCGCGTGATGTCGCCGACGCCGGGCCGCTCGACCTTGATCACGTCGGCGCCGAACCAGGCGAGTAGCTGCGTGCAGGTCGGGCCCGATTGCACGTGGGTGAAGTCGAGGATGCGCACGCCCTGCAGCGCCTTGCCGTCCATGCCATAGGGCTTGCCGCTCGGCCTGGGCAAACCATTGCCATTGGCCTTCTTGGCGGCCGGCTTGCGGGCGCTCGCCTTCTTGGCGGCCGGCCTCTTGGCGCTCTTGCGGGCGGCGACCTTGCGGGCCGGCTTCTTCGCCGCGGCTCGACGCTTGGTCTTCTTCCCAGCTTTCGCCTTGGTGGTTTTCTTACGCTTGGCCATCTGCCCTATCCTCCAAATTCAATGCATCTCGATGGTCCGGATCGCCGGCGCGGCCCTCGAGGGCTCGCGCCTGGACCCAGATGTGTTGACTACTTTTTCTTCTTCTGAAGCGCGCTCTGCGGATTGAGGTTGCCGATGCGGCCGCTCTCGCTGCCGGCGGCCGGATCGATCACCGCGTTGATGAGCGTCGGCTTGCCCGAATCCATCGCGGCATTCACAGCGCGCTTGAGCTCGTCCGGTGAGGTCGCGTTCACGCCCACGCCGCCGAAAGCTTCGATCATCTTGTCGTAGCGCGCGCCCTTGACGAACACCGTGGTCGCGGGATCGGCGCCGCCGCCCTGGTTGACGTCGGTGCCGCGATAAATGCCGTCGTTGTTGAAGATGACGACGCAGACCGGCAGGTTGTAACGGCACACGGTCTCGATCTCCATGCCCGAAAAACCAAAAGCCGAGTCGCCTTCGATCGCCAGCACGGGCTTGCCGGTCTCGACCGCCGCGGCGATGCAGTAGCCCATGCCGATGCCCATGATGCCCCAGGTGCCAACGTCGATGCGCTTGCGCGGCTTATACACGTCGATGATGCCGCGGGTGAGATCGAGCGCGTTGGCGCCTTCATTGACGAGTATGGCGTCCGGCCGCTCCTTGATGATGGTGCGCAGAACGCCGAGCGCGCCGTGATAGTCCATCGGCACGTTGTTGTTCTGCAGCCGCGGCGCCATCTTGGCGACGTTGGATTCTCTCTTTTCCGTGACCGCTTTGATCCAATCGGCCGGTGCCGGCGGCCACTTGGCGCCGAGCCCATCGAGCAGCGCCGAAACGCAGGAGCCGATGTCGCCGACCACCGGCGCGACGATCTCGACGTTCGAGTCCATTTCCTTGGGCTCGATATCCACCTGGATGAATTTCTTGGGCGCCTCGCCCCAGGCCTTGCCCTTGCCGTGCGACAAGAGCCAGTTGAGCCGCGCGCCGATCAGCAGCACGACGTCGGACTCTTTCAGCACCGTCGAGCGCGCCGCGCCTGCGCATTGCGGATGCGTGTCGGGCAGCAGGCCCTTGGCCATGCTCATGGGCAGGAACGGAATGCCGGTTTTCTCGACGAAAGAACGGATCGCGTCGTCGGCCTGGGCGTAGGCCGCGCCCTTGCCGAGGATAATCAGCGGCTTCTTCGCGCTCTTGAGCACGTCGAGCGCGCGCTTGATCGCCTCGGGCGCCGGGATTTGCGCCGGCGCGGCGTCGATCACCTTGACCAGCGACTTCTCGCCCTTGGCCGCATCCATGACCTGGCCGAACAGCTTGGCCGGCAGGTCGAGATAGACGCCGCCCGGACGGCCCGAGACCGCCGCGCGGATCGCGCGCGCCACGCCGATGCCGATGTCCTGCGCATGCAGCACGCGGAACGCCGCCTTGCAGAGCGGCTTGGCGATGGCGAGCTGGTCCATCTCCTCGTAGTCGCCCTGCTGCAGGTCGACGATCTCGCGCTCGGACGAACCCGAAATCAGGATCATCGGGAAGCAGTTGGTGGTGGCATGCGCTAGCGCCGTCAGGCCGTTGAGGAAGCCGGGCGCCGACACCGTCAGGCAGATACCGGGCTTCTTGGTCAGGAAGCCGGCGATCGAGGCGGCATAGCCGGCGTTCTGCTCGTGCCGGAACGACAACACGCGGATGCCGGCGGCCTGCGCCATGCGGCCGAAGTCGGTGATCGGGATGCCGGGCACACCGTAAATCGTCTCGACGCCATTGAGCTTGAGCGCGTCGATGATGAGGTGAAATCCGTCGGTCAGATCCGCTTCTGCTGCACTTGTTTCTGCGCTCTTTGCTTTTGCTGCAGCTTCTGCCATGGGGGACTCCTCCACAATTCTTGTAAGCGTGACGCTCAATCCAAATAGTCGGCGTACTTCGCCACGTGCTCGGCCAGACCGAGCGCGTGATCGCGCACGAGTTCTCCGGCGCGGTCGGTGTCACGCGCTTCGATAGCTTCGATGATGTTGATGTGATCGTGGATCGAACGGGTGACGCGATCCTTCTCGCCGATGGTTTTGCGGCGGATCATGCGCATGTGGGTGAACAGGTTCTCGGCCAGATGGATCAGCACGTGATTGTGACTCATCCGGATGATGGTCTGGTGGAACTCGATGTTCGCCTCGGAATATTCGTCGAGCTTGGCCTGCACCTGCCCGCGCTCGAAGGTCGCGAACATGCGGCGCAGGCCGGCGATCTCCTCGTCGGTCGCCTTTTCCGTCATCAGCCGCGCGGCCATGCTTTCCAGGGCCGCCCAGGCGGTGATCATCTCGAGCACTTCGCGCTTGGTCTTGCGCACGACATAGATGCCGCGGCGCGGCACCGAACGCACGAAGCCCTCGCTCTCGAGCTGCGCCATGGCCTCGCGCACTGGCGTGCGACTAATGCCGAAGTCCTGCGCCAGCTTGCGCTCGTCGAGGCGGATCTCCTCGTGGCTACGGTAGATATCCATCGACACGATGGCGTTCTTGAGCGCCGCATAGGCCTTCTGCTTGAAACTGGTGCTGGCTTCGATAGGGGCGAGCACGGGCTGGTCCGCGGCCGCCGCGAGTACAGCGGGGCTGTCTCGGCGGGCTCGGGCACTGGCAGAATGGGAGGTGCGCTCGCGGCTGCTCATGTCTGGTATACATTATGCCAGAGGCGGAAGGGGGTCGCAACCGCTCTGTCGACAATTTGCCGCAGGGAGCACGGGGCATTGCCCACGCCCACACGGCAACGGCCGCGGACCGGCCGCCAAAGCAACTTTACTTCCGACCCCCGCGTTCCCTGGCGGGTGGCGTAGGCGCGGGCAAAGCCCGCGCCGAATGCTCGTCAGCGCGTGGCGCCGGCGGCCGGGGCTGACGGTCGGCCACGAACGGCGCTGATCCCCTTCGAGATCAACGGCCAGAATAGCATGATGATGCTGAGTATCGTGATGCTGGCAACCAAGCCATTCGAGAACATCACGCTCATGTCGCCCTGCGAGCCGATCATCGCTTGGCGGAACGAACTCTCGGCGCGCCCGCCCAGCACGATCGCCAGCACCATCGGCGCCAACGGATAATCGAGCTTCTTGAACAGGTAGCCGATGATGCCGAACATCACCATGAAGATGAGATCGGCCGGCGCGTTCGACAGCGTGTAAGAGCCGATGGCGCAGACGCCGATGATGATGGGCGCGATGATGGCGAATGGGATCTTCATGATCGAAGCCCAGAGCGGCACCGTCGACAACACGATTACGAGACCCACGAGGTTGCCGAGATAAATCGACGCGATCAGGCCCCAGACGAAGTCCTTCTGCTCGACGAACAGCAGCGGCCCGGGCTGCAGGCCCCAGATCAGCAGGCCGCCGAGCAGCACCGCCGCCGTGGGCGAGCCGGGAATGCCCAGCGTCAACATCGGCAGCAGCGCCGAGGTGCCGGCGGAGTGCGCCGCGGTTTCGGGCGCAACCACGCCTTCCAACTCGCCGGTGCCGAATTTCGCGCCATTCTTCGAGAAGCGCTTGGCCAAGCCGTAGCTCATGAACGAGGCCGGGGTCGCGCCGCCAGGTGTGACGCCGAGCCAAATGCCAACCGCGGTGCCACGCAAAATGGTGACCCAGTACTGCGGAAGCTTTTTCCAGGTCTGCCACACGACGTATGGGTTGATGCCAGCGGCGCGGCCCTCGAAATGCAAGCCCTGCTCGACCGTCACCAGGATTTCACCGATACCGAACAGACCGATGACGGCAATCAGGAAGTGGAAGCCGGTGAGCAGCGTCTCGGTGCCGAAGGTGAGCCGCAAGCCGCCGGTGACCTCGTCAGTGCCAACACTGGCGAATGCGAAGCCCAGCATCATCGAGGAGATAACCTTCCACGGCGACTGTCGGCCCATGCCGACGAAGGAGCAGAAGGTCAGGAGGTAGACCGCGAAATATTCCGGCGGCCCGAAATCCAGCGCAAAGTTGGCGACGATCGGTGCCATGAACGTCAGCATGACCGTCGCGAAAAACGCGCCGATGAACGACGAGGAAAGCGAGGCGGTGAGCGCTTCGCCCGCGCGACCTTGCTTGGCCAGCGGATGGCCGTCGAATGTGGTGGCTACCGACCACGGCTCGCCAGGGATATTGAACAGGATGGCGCTGATGCAGCCGCCGAACAAGGCGCCCCAGTAGATCGCCGCCAGCATGATGATGGCGGTGGTCGGCGGCATCGAGAAAGTCAGCGGCAGCAGGATGGCAATGCCGTTGGCGCCGCCCACGCCGGGCAGGAACCCCAGCAAGACGCCGAACAGAATACCGACCACCATGTAAGCGATATTGTGGAAGGTCAGCAGCACGTCGAAGCCGTGCATCAGCGAAAAGAAAGAGTCGAACAACGAGGCCTCCCGTTCACCTGGCGTAGCGTTTCGAGCTAACCATCTTGGTTGTTCTTATGATCGTCCAGTTACCGGCAGCATTTAGGTCGGCGCGGCGTCAGTAGCCGAGCCAGTGCTCGAAAGGTCCCTTCGGCAGCGGCACCAGGAACCAGATTTCGAAAATGATGAAGAGCGCGATCGGGACGCCCACCGCCAGCGGGATCGTCTTAACGATCGAATAGTGGCCGTGCCAAATCATGAAGAAGCCGATGAACAGGGCCATGGGGATGTAGATGCCGACGTAGATCGAGAGGATGACGAAAATCGTCGTCGGGATCAGTACCTGCAGCACCATCATCATCTCGCCACGCGAGATGAAGCTGCTCCGATCAGCGCGCGCCGACAGCAGGTTCTGCAGAACCGTCGCGCCGCTGGCGCAAAATAAGAACAACGCGACATAGAAGGGGAAATAACCGGAATCCGGCCCCACGTCTTTCGCCCAGCCGGCGCCGAGATTGTAACTCGACACCATCACGACGGTGGCAACCGCCATCATGGCGAGCGCCACCACGATGTTCATGGTGCGGTTGGAAACTACCCCGTTTCCCGGGTCTGTGCTGTTGGAGCCGTCATGCATGGCGCGAAACTCGTGATCTCTCGGACAAGCTCTGCAAAGCAGAATTTCTGAACAGGGCTCGCAGAGCGGGCTTGGGCATGGATGCGAGACTAAGGGCGGAACGCGGGGGCGCCGGATACCGACGCCCCCACGATCGCGCGTGCTTTAAGAGCCCTTATGCAGGAACCCGGCCTTTTGCATCAGAGTGTGATGCACGGTGGCTGCATTGCTCAGCCACGCATTGAACTCCTTGCCGGTCATGAAGGACTGGTTGAACGCGCCCTTTTCCATGAACGCCTTCCACTCAGGGGTGGCGCGCACCTTCTTGAGAACGTCGACGTAGTAGTCGACGACATCCTGCGACACGCCCGGCGTGGTCATGATGCCGCGCAGCATCAGGTATTCGACATCGAGGCCCTGCGACTTACAGGTCGGGATGTCACCCCAAGCCATGTCCTTGGTGATCTTCGCCTTGTAAGGCATCGGCTTGCCATCAAACACGCAGAGCGGACGCGTGCTGCCGGCGCGCCAATGGGCCACCTGCTCGATCGGATTGTTGACCGTCGAGTTGATGTGGTTGCCGACGAGTTGGGTGGCTACGGTGCCGCCGCCTTTATAGGGGATGTAGGTGAACTTCACGCCGGTCTTCTGCTCGATCGCGGCGGTGATGATCTGGTCTTCCTGCTTGGAACCGGTGCCGCCCATCTTGAACTTGCCCGGCGCCTTCTTGACCGCCGCGAGATATTCTTTCGGCGTCTTGTACGGGGTCTTCGAATTCACCCAGAACACGAATTCGTCGAGCGCCATCATGGCGATCGGCGTGTAGTCCTTCCAGGAGAACGGCGAACCGGTGGCCAGCGGCGTGGTGAACAGGTTCGACAGGGTGATGATGATCTTGTGCGGGTCGTTCTTGTGGTTCTTGATGTAGAGGAAACCCTCGGCGCCCGAACCGCCCTTCTTGCTGATGACGACCATGGAGACCGGAATCAGCTTGTGCTTCGTGATGATGCCCTGGATCAGCTGCGCCATCTGGCCAGCGCCGCCGCCGATGCCGGCGGGCACGATGAACTCGATGTTGCGGGTGGGCTTCCACGCAGCACTCGCCGGACTAGCCGACAGCGCAAGCGCGCCGCCGAGAATGGCCGCACTGATGCTCGAAACGATTGTGGATCGTCGCATTCACTCCTCCCTTGGGGTTTTAGTTGGCCGATCTTATCGCCGGCTTCCTGATTGTCGAATTAGGCCTGTGTAACTTGCGGATTTAGCGCCGCCACCCGGCTATTTGTATACAGTATACCACGCCGTGGCAAATCCCTTTCCGATTTATTCCCGTAGAAAACGCGCGTTTTGCGTGCATTTGAAATCGGCATCAGCCGCCGGGCCACGACGTCCCGGGGCCTCGCCGCTTGGGCCGCGGACCCTCCAACCTGCACGATGACCGGCCCCACCCGATCGGGCGCCGGCACGTTTGCTGCGGATTTAGCTCGCTGAAATGCGGTCGTAGCCGCACATACACCAGCCTGTGAACGCGCGTCGTGCCTTGGTCGGACGCGACTTGGCCAGGGTGGAGCCCGCCGTTTTCGCGCCCGAGGCATCCGTGTGCCGGTTGTGCCGCAGTGCACCACCGCCGCGCAAAAAATATTTTTTCCGCGCGTGACGGCAAAGGCAAACCGCGCACGACCTGGCTCGCCGTCTTCAAGACGCCGGAATGACCGGCATGGTCAGGTAGGACTCGTAGCGGCCACCGGTCGCAATCGTATTGACGCCACCGAACTCCGCCGCCGGCCGGTCTTCCGGATGGTTGTGCAACATGCGGCCCGGAATGCCGTCAAATTCCAAGTCGCAGCCCTTCAACGTGAGCACAAGCTTATATCCTTTCGGGAACACCATACTGGTCGGCCAAATCTCGACGTCAACCGGATAGAACTCGCCCGGCGTCAGCTTTTGCACCTCGTCGTGGGCATGGAAGACACGGCAAGGCAGCGAGCGTTGCGGATCGAGCTTGCGATGCGACGCGCGCAGCCATCCCTTGGTCATGGTCGTCGGCTCATGGGCGCCGATGAACTGCACTTCCCGTCCTTCCGGATCGAAGACGCGCATGAAAGCGAAGATATCCATGTCCGTTGTCGACGATGAAATCCACAACCGCGCGGTCACGAAGCCGCAGAATTCTGTCTCTTCGGCGAATGGCGTGGTCTCGAAGCTGATACCGTCGCCGAGCGCTTCGTAGCTCACGGTCGCAGATTTGGAAGGCGCCTTGGTATCGATCGAACGCTTATCAGCGTCGAGATAGTAACGGGTCCATTGTGTGCGCGCGAGCGGGAACTCCTTCTCCAAACGGCGCGACGCGCCGCCGTCCGGCCGGCGAACCGACATCTGCACCGGCGGCTCCTTGTCCCAGCCATTGGCCTCGCCTTTCAGGAAATGACCGAAGAACCGCTTCTGCATGGCGACGTATTCGGGCAGATAAAAACTTTCCCAATGCGTCCCGATGTGCAGCGACAACCACTTCTGTTTCGATCCGGCGCCGAGATAGCCTTCGATATTGCCACGCAGGTGCAGACCCGGCCCGCCCCAATTGCCGGCTGACAGCAACGGAACCTCCACACGCGAAAGAATGGGCGTGTGCTCCCGGTACCACTCGTCGTCAAGCGAATGATTGAGCAAATCGCCCGGATAGTCGGCGCGATTGCCTTTTAGGATCGCGTCGCTCAGCGCGGGGCCACCCGTTGCCCGTTCACCAGTCTCTCGATCGCGGTGCGGCGTATTCGCATTGCCGTACTGGTTGGAGAGTACCTGACGCGGCCACCACGCAGTCGTGAATCCGTTGGCGAAAATGCCGCCATGATGCGTGGAGTTGCGATAGTAATCGACGAAGCCCTCCCAAGGGCAGATGGCCGCCAGGTGCGGCGGCTGCATGGCCGCCACGGCCCATTGGGTAAACGCGTAGTACGAAATGCCGCAGAGGCCGACTTTGCCATTCGACCACTTTTGCTCACCCGCCCATTCGACGCATTCATAGTAGTCCTGCATCTCACGCGGCGAGCGCGGATCGAGATAGCCCGGCGACTTCCCAGTGCCACGCGAGTTGACCTGGATGACGACGTAGCCGTCGGGCACCCAGCGTTCCGGATCGACCGTTTCCCAACGCAGATACTTGCCGGTTGATCCGTTCTTGCAAAGATCGGGATAGACCGCGAGAAGCTTCTCCCACTGCGGCTTGAATGCATCTTCGAAATGAATGTCCTTGCCGTAAACGCCCTGGGCCATGACCACCGGAAAGCGGCCATCGGCCGCCGGCCGAAATACGTTGCAGCGAAGCACCAGTCCATCGCGCATCGGAATGCCGACATTCTTTTCCACCTTCATCTCATACTGCTTCGCACTCATGGCAGGCATTCTCCAAATTCAAACGGAAAGCATTTCGCCGAAGGGCAAGATCCGGTGCGGCGGCTTTCGCCACGCTCGAGCCAGCCGCTCAATTTCGCAACCGTCGGTCCCGCTCATTTTTGCAAGGCGTGCGACGGCAGCCACGTCACCAGATCGGGGAACGCGACCAGTAGCGCCAGCACGGCCAAGGCGGTGAGAAAGAAAGGCACGACACCGCGAAAGATGCGGCCGACCGGGACCTCGGGTGCAACCTTCGCCATGATGTAGACGTTCAGGCCGATCGGCGGCGTGATCGCGGCCAGCTCGCACATGATGATGAGGTACACACCGAACCAAACTGCATCGATGTTGTGCGCCACAATGACCGGAAAAACGAACGGCACGGTGAGGATCAGCATCGCCCAGATGTCGAGCACCATGCCGAGCACGATGTACATCAGCGTGAAGCAGGCGATCAGCCCGACGGACGAAAGTTGCAGGGCGGTGATTCCCGCGACCATCTTCGAGGTGATTTCGGTCAGCACCAGAAAGCGGCTGACGACATGCCCGCCAAGCAGGATCATGAAAATCATTACACTGGTGCGCGAGGTGCCCCAGAGCGCCTCCTTGGTGGCCGCGAAGGACAAACGGCCCATCAGGCCGGCAACCACGAAGACGCCGACGGCGCCGATGGCGGCCGCCTCGGTCGGATCGAAGACGCCGCCATAGATACCGCCGATGATGACGCCGAAGATCAGCAGGATCGGTAGGAGCCGCAGCAACGAACGGACCTTGACGCCAATCGGGAACGCCTCCCCGACCGGGCCAAGCTTCGGATCGCGCAGGCAACGCACGTAAACCAGGCCGGAAAAAGCGAGGGTCATGATCAGACCCGGGACGATCCCGGCAATGAACAGCGCGCCGATCGAGGTTTCGGTCCACAGGCCGTAGGCGACCATGAAGATGCTGGGCGGAATGAGAATGCCGAGTGTGCCGGCCGACGCGATCGACCCTGCCGCCAGGGCGCCGTCATATTTGAATTTGCGCATTTCGGGCATGCACATCGGCCCGAGCGTCACCACGGAAGACGCACTGCCGCCCGAGACGGCGCCGAAGCCGGCCGAGGCGATCACCGACGCGATCGCAAGCCCGCCGGGCATACGGCCAACCCATTTGTAGATGCAGTCGTAAAGATCGGTCGCCAAACCGGTGCGAAAGACGAGCTGCCCCATCAAGAGGTAGAGCGGGATTGCCGTCAGTGCGAAGTTGGTGCCCTCGTCCCATAAATTAAGGACGAGCTGCGTTTCGGCGAACACCGAACCGCCCATGACGACGAGGCCAATCGCACCGACCGCCAGCAAGGAGATCGCGATGGGAATGCCGAGCGCGATGAGCGCCAGCAGGGCGACAAGGCCGATGATGCCGATCCAGACCGGGTCCACGACCATCACTCCGACCACGTATTTTGATCGGTTTCTTCGATTTTGTTACGTCGGCCGAGAAGAATACAAACCGCGGCGTGCAAGACATAAATGATAACGAAACTGCTGATGAGCGCGATGAAGGCGTAGAACATCCAGATTTGCAGCTGCAATTCGGGCGTCACCTGAGGCAAGGAATAGAGGAACGGTATCTCGTCCAGGACCTTCTTGATGATGAGCGCGAATACCAGCGTAAGCAGGAGCGCCTGCAGCACCGACACGAACCGTGTCACCTTTGGTGGGAACCTTGCAGCAAGCAGCTCCATGCCGACGTGCTCGCCGACCCTGAACGATTCCAGCAGCCCGAAGAGGAAAAACAACAAAAGTATGTGTTGCGACGCCTCCAAGCCCCAAGACAGCGGTGCGTTGAAAACGTAACGCAGAACGACATCGACTGTGATGAGGAGCGTCAACAGTGGAAGCACCACATAGCTTCCGACACCGTTCAGGACGCGCGACAGGGTGCTGAGCCATCGAGCCATGGCGTAGACCTCGATACGGAGAAAGTGCGACCGCCGGCGGCGCTGGCCGGCGGTCGCATTGGATGCATTACTTCTCCGGCGAGACGCCCTGTGCCGGATCCTTGATGGCTTCCATCATCAATTGATCGAGCGACATCTTGCCATACTTCTTGACGAGCGCGCGAATGTCGGCAACCAGCGCGCGGGTCGGCAGGCCTTTCGCCTCACCGTCCTTGATGTACTGTTCGATGACCGGATCGAACTTCGCCTGCCATTTCTTCCATTCTTCGGGCGCGATCTGATCGAATTGCATCCCCTGCTTCTTGAACAGCTGGCGCGCTTTGGCGGAGGCGAGCATGAACGAGATCTGGCTGTCGGCCTGGTGGAGCTGGCGCGACCATGCATAAAACACGCGCTTGAGATCGGGCGGCAACGCGTCGATCGTGCGCTTGTTCATGCACCACTCCAGCGGCAGATTGTTGATCGGCGTCGCCGTGTGATACTTCGAGGCCTCATTGATACGGAAGGCCCGCGCCGCCGCGTCCGATGTGAAGACCGCATCGAGAAGACCGCGCTGCAGCGCCGAGAAGAAGCCGGCCGAGCTGACATTGACCGGCACCGCGCCCAACGCCTGGAAGACGCGCTGGCTGATGCCGGTACCGGACCGCACCTTCAGGCCTTTCAGCTGCGCCAACGTCGTGATCGGAACATTGGAGAACAGGTTGAAATGCGAGTTGCCGGTGATGCCGTTCAGATAGACCCGCTGGCGCGCGAATTCCGCGCGGAAATATTTTTTCGCCAGCGACTCGGCCACGAGGGTCTGTACTGCTTCGTTGGGAAACAGGCCCGGAAGCGATAGCGCCTGCGTCAACGGAAAGGCGCGCGAGTTGAGGAACGTGAAGCAAGCGGCCATATCCGTGAGGCCGGACCGGTTTGCTTCGAATCCTTCGGTCACTTTGTGCACCGTACCGCCCCAGCGCGCGGTCATCTTGAGCTTGCCGTGCGACATCTTCTCGAGCACGACGATCGCTTTTTTCAGGAACTTTGCCTGCGCTGCCACTTCAGGCAAATGGCTCGTCAGCCGAAGGGTGATCGGCGCGCCCGAATAGGTGACGGGAAAATTGCCGTAGTCCTTGAGCTTGCCGGCCGCCCAATCCTGCGCGGCCTGGGTCGCCTTTTCGACCTCCGCCACGCTCTGCGCCTTGGCGCCGTGCGGCAGAACGAAGGCCGCCGTAAAGGCGGCCAGCGCCGCGGCCAAAATTAGCCTCTTACGCATCATATCGAGTCTCCCTGTGGAACTGTTTCTTGTGAACTTACGGTGGGATCAGGACGGATCGATCGAAACCGGCGCATCCGCCGACTTCGGTGTCGCGCGCGCCATGGCCTCATTCATTTCGGCAAGCGCGGCGTCAAACGTGCTTTCGGAAGCCGGCGGCGCGCGGAAAATCATGGCCAGCATCGGCACAACGAACCGCAGTGCCTCATGCATGTCGTCCGGGTTGTACAGGTAGGCGCCGGTGTCGCCGTCGACCGCCTGCACGCGACCGGGGTGCGCCATGAGATAGATCAACGCCCCGACCATGATGTGAAATCGCCACTGCACGTCGCGCTCCGGCAGGTGCGGAAGCAGCTGCCGCACCGCGGCGATGAAGTAACGCCCCGGCTCACGAAAGTGTCGCCGCAAAACTGCGCGCATCATCGGGCCGCTTTCTTGGCTGAAGCGCGCGCGCATGCGGCCGAAATATTTACGATGCTCTTCCGAGTCGAAGCAGTCCGTAAGACCGGGAGACACATAAGCGAGGATCAACGCCTCGAGCATCGGCGGCCGCTCACCGGCCAACAGAGCCTCCATGCGATTGAGCCGTTCTTGGACAACAATGCCGGCGCGGCGATCGACGACCGCCTCGAGCAGGTCTTCCTTGCGCCGGAAGTAATAGTGAACGGCCGCGGTGTTGGCGTTGGCAGCCGCCGTGATTTCGCGCAGCGACACGGCGTGAACGCCGCGTTCGGCAAACAGCCGCTCGGCCGCGTCAAGAATCCGCGTGCTCGTCCCGATAACCGCGGAACGTTCAGCCGCCTTTACCGCGCGCCGGCCGGTCATGCGATCCGTCCTCTCTCCAGCTGCAACTGGCGCGGACGATAAGAAAGAATGCCGAGGCCGGCAATAAAATTCAGTCAAATGCTTGAAACAGTCGACTGAAAGAATTTTGCGACGATCTAAGACATTGTAAAATAAACGTAATTTAGCACAGGCTTGGATAAGCCTTTGCAATCTGCTCAAGATTTGTGGTTTGCCGACAGCTTCTGCGACGCGCTCGTGGACGCGTTTTCGACCCACGTACGAACTTACGTTGGCGCCCCCAGGGACGGACAACATTGTCCACCGCTATGGGTGGAGACCTAACGCGCTGATAATATTATCTGAAGTTGGTTGCGGGGGCAGGATTTGAGCTTCTTTGTCCCGGCCGCGCGGCTGGCACCGCTTGCCGGGTTCCGGATCAGGTTCATTCACCAGGCCCCACAAAATCAAAAAGGGCCCGCAAACTGCGAGCCCTTCTTAATTTGGTTGCGGGGGCAGGATTTGAACCTGCGACCTTCAGGTTATGAGCCTGACGAGCTACCGGGCTGCTCCACCCCGCGATAAATCCGTAAGCCCTTGAGCGGCGGGCCTTCAATGCCCCGCTTTGCGCGGAGAAAGTTTCCGATCTAGTCTTTTCTGCGCCGGCGGGTCCCGCGTTAGATGGCCGCCGGTTCCGACGACCTCTAATGCCCCCCAAACCGGGCCGAAGTGCGAAGCACGGGGCGAGTCCCGCGCGCGTTCGACGGCTATGTAGCAACGGCAGGCCCCGATGGGAAGAGCGGAATCCCAGACTTTTCATCAACCTGTCACGAAATCCGGCCAGAACAAGGCCATGGACGAGCCGCCCGCGAGAGGCGAGAGGGGGTTTGGCGACGCTTTGGCCGCCGCCGCCGAAACCATCATCGCCGATGCCCGCAAGGCACTCACCGACCCCAGTCTGCCCGAACCGGTGGCCGTCCACGACCTGCGCAAGGCCTTCAAGCGCTGGCGCGCCCTCCTGCGGCTGCTGGCGCGCCCAATCGGCCAGCCGGCGGAGGAGATGCGGACCGAGGCGCGCGAATTGATGCGGGCGCTGTCCGGCGCGCGCGACGCCCAGTCGGCGCTCGATGCCCTCGACGACCTGCGCAAGGGCGAG